>CAVRXD010000041.1:0-106466 GCA_963725065.1 uncultured Alphaproteobacteria bacterium | reverse complement strand
CTCCGCGTCGCGGCGCGCGCGCGACCCAAAGGCCGGTCGCTAAGGGCAGAATCCGCAACCGGTTTTGAAGGTGTTCGCTCAGGCCCCGAAGGCCATCAGTGCCGGCCAGCGTTTCTTTTCCGGCGTGTACGCTGTTTCACAGTCGACCGGCTGATGCGGTGGCATGATTGACCAGTCCGCAGAGCGCGCAAAGCGCCGCAGGATCCTCGAACCTTTAGGTGCGACTATGACGACAGCGACGCAACGTGCGGGGCTGCTCACCTTGCTCGCCCTGACCGCCACGACCGCTTTTCTGGCGCAGACAAGAGCGGCTGCGGCAACCGACCACGGCTATCCCGCGTATTACTGCGCGCCGATCAAGGCGGACAGTTCGGATGACCAGAAGGCCTATTGCGAAGGCTGGCGCGTCATTCGCAAGGGCTGGTGACGAGTGGGTTTTGGCAGCGGCAGGCGCGCGAGGGCGTCAAGCGCGAGTGGTTGGGCCTGACTTCTATTTGTCCCAAACGAGTTGAAATGTTTGGTCAGCCAGCTCCGCCGCGAGACGAAAAGGAGTTGTCGCCATCGGCGCCGTCGAATGCCAATCGTGATAGAACCGACTGGCTGAAGCAGGCCGAGAGGTGAGTGCGATGACGACCCGTGAGCGCAATATCCTGATGACGCTCGGTCTTGTTCTGCTTGTTGGCGTCACCTACGTGGTCGGGCGATGGGCGTTCCCAGAGTTGTGGCCCTGGTTCTAGCGATGGGGCTCGCACGGCACCCTGCCGGTCTTTCCTCGCTCGCCTTCTCCAAGATTGGGTGCTGCGGTGTTGGTCGGAGCGCCGAGATTTCGAACTCGGGACCCCCAGTCCCCCAGACTGGTGCGCTAACCGGGCTGCGCTACGCTCCGCCAGAGCCGGAACCTCTACGCTGGCCCCGCAGCCCGCGCAAGGGCGCGCTGCCGGCCCCGGAACGGCCGGTTCCCACGCGGGAAAATCCGCCCAGGAGATTGGGACTCATCAGCCGCGCCGCCTCCGCTACGCGGCGTCGGGTCGCGACATCCAGCGCACCAGCGGCATCGCCGGCAGCACCCAGGCGAGGCCGGCAACCACGTAGTAGATCACCTCGATCAAGCCGTTGGCCTTGATCGCCGGCGCCTGCGCCAGCGCCATCGCCACCAGCGCCCAGGAGACCACCAGGGTGATGAGCAGGATTGCGCCGATGAACTTGCGCAGGCGGAGAGGCATTGCTTCACTCGTTTGCGAGGACAGCCGCGCAACTATATCTTCCGCGCGGTTCCCGCAAGCGAAGGATGCATGAGCAAGGCGCCTCCATCGTCACCGACCAGCCGCCGCGCCATCCGCGTGTGGCTGCTGGTGGTCGCGGCCCTGATGGTCGTGACCGTGGTCGTCGGCGGGGCGACGCGGCTCACCGAGTTGGGCCTCTCGATCGTCGAGTGGAAGCCGGTCACCGGCGTCCTGCCGCCGCTCGACGAGCGGGCCTGGCAGGTCGAGTTCGACAAGTACAAGGCCATTCCGCAATACCGCGAACGCAATGCTGGAATGAGCCTCGCGGATTTCAAGACGATCTACTGGTGGGAGTGGACGCATCGCGTGCTGGCGCGGCTGGTCGGCGCCGTGTTCCTGCTTCCGATGCTCTGGTTCCTGTGGCGCGGCCAGGTCGAGCCGCACCTGCGCGCCCGGCTGCTGACCATCTTCTTTCTCGGCGCCGCGCTCGGCGCGGTCGGCTGGTGGATGGTCGCCTCCGGGCTGAGCGACCGCGTCAGCGTGTCGCAATATCGGTTGGCGTTCCACCTGACGCTGGCCTGCGTCATCTTTGCCGCGGTGCTCTGGACCGCGCAGAACCTCAACGCGCGTGCGCCAGTCGCCGCGCCGGGACGCATCCGGGCGGGTGCGCTGGTGCTGCTCGGTCTCGTGATCGTGCAGATCTATCTCGGCGCGCTGGTCTCCGGCCTGCGCGCCGGCCTGATCTACAATACCTGGCCGCTGATCGACGGCAGCCTGGTGCCCGACGGTGCGCGTCTCTTCTTCCTGGCGCCGGCGTGGCGCAACGTGTTCGAGAACACGTTGACGGTGCAGTTCGATCACCGCATGGTCGCCTATGTGGTGTGGCTGTTCGCGCTGTTGCACGCCGCCGACGTCGCGCGCACGCTGCGGGGAGGAGGCGTCCTCACGTCAGCGCTCGCGCTGGCCGCGGCCGTCACCCTGCAGGCCGTGCTCGGCATCGCCACGCTGCTGCACGAGGCGCCGCTCGCGCTCGCGCTGCTGCATCAGGCCATGGCGCTCGTGGTGCTCGCGATCGCGGTCGTGCATGCGGAGCGCCTCGAGCGGCGGCCCGCCCCCGCGGCCGAGGTGACAGGCAGTGCCGCCATGCGCCGACGAGAGCAAGCGACATGATCGAGACCAGCGAGCAGGCGGGCGTGGCGGTCCTGCGCATGGCGGACGGCAAGGTCAACGCCATGAGCATCGACTTCTGCGCGGCGGTCACAACCCAGTTCGAACAGATATTGCCGGCGCGCGCCGTGGTGCTCACCGGCAGCGGGCGGATCTTTTCCGCCGGCGTCGATCTGCTGCGACTGCTCGACGGCGGTCCCGACTATATCCGCCAGTTCCTCCCGGCGCTGAGCACCATGCTGGCCGCGGTCTTTACCCATCCCAAGCCGGTGGTGGCGGCGATCAACGGCCACGCTATGGCGGGCGGCTGCGTGCTGGCGTGCGCCGCCGACAGGCGCATCATGGCGCGCGACGCGGGTCGGATCGGCGTGACCGAGCTGCTGGTCGGCGTGCCGTTTCCGGCCGCAGCGATGGAGATCATGCGGCGCGCGACGGCGCCGCAATATTTCGAGGACGCGATCCTCAGCGGCGCGACCTACAATCCGCCGGAGGCGGTCGCGCGCGGCCTGGTGCACGATATCGTCGATCCGCATGAGCTGCTCGATCGCGCCATCGACGCCGCCAATACGCTGGCGTCCCTTTCGCCGCCGGCGTTCGCGATCACCAAGCGGCAAACCCGCGGACCGGCCGTGGAGCGATTGCAGCGCGCGGACGTCGATGCCGACATCGACCGCATCTGGACCGCCCCCGATACGCTCGTGCGCATCCGCGACTATGTCAGCCGCACCTTGCGCAAATCCTGAGCGCGCGTTCACGCGGGGCGAGGTCGCCGGTCAATTGCGTGCACTCGGGGTCGAGGCGGGCGGTGTCTTGCTCGTGCACACATCCTTCCGGGCGACGCGGCCCGTGGACGGAGGGCCGCTCGGCCTGATCGAGGCCCTGCGCGATGCGCTCGGTCCCGACGCCACTTTGGTAATGCCGTCGTGGTCGGGCGCGGACGACGAGCCATTCGAGCCAGCGCGCACGCCGGCTTGCTCGAGCCTCGGCGTCGTGGCGGACACGTTTTGGCGGTTGCCGGGCGTATTGCGAAGCGACCACGTCTTCGCCTTCGCGGCCGCCGGCCCTGCGGCCGCCGATATCACGTCAGGCCCGCTGCCGCTTCCGCCGCACATCCCGGACAGCGCCGTCGGCCGCGTGCATGATCGGGACGGGCAGGTGCTTCTGCTCGGGGTCGGACACGATGCCGACACCATGCTGCATCTCGCGGAGCTCGTTGCCGCTGTACCGTACCGCGTGCCGAAACACTGCACCGTCCTCCAGGATGGACGGCCGGTTCGGATCGGCTACGGGGAGAACGACCATTGCTGCGAGCGCTTCACTTTCGCCGGCGAGTGGCTGCGCGCGCGGGGGCTGCAGTCCGAAGGGCGCGTAGGGCACGCGCCTGCGCTCCTTGCGCGTGCGCGGGATATTGTCGAGGTCGCGCGCGAGCACCTGGCGCGCGATCCGCTGGTGTTTCTCCATCCGCGCGGTGCCGGATGTGCCGAATGCGACGCGGCCCGCAGCAGCACGATCGCCTAGCGTTCGGCTTCGCAACGTCTACGCCGCCGCGAGGCCCTGCTCGAGATCGGCGATGATGTCCTCCTTGTCCTCGAGCCCGATCGAGAGGCGCACGACGTCGGGACCGGCGCCGGCCTGCACCTTCTGCGCGTCGGTGAGCTGGCGGTGCGTGGTCGAGGCGGGATGAATGATGAGCGAGCGGGTATCGCCGATATTGGCGAGATGCGAGAACAGCTTCACGTTCGAGACGAGCTTCACGCCGGCGTCGTAGCCGCCCTTGAGCCCGAAGGTGAAGACCGAGCCGGCGCCCTTGGGCACGTATTTCTTCGCGAGATTGTGATAGCGGTCGCCGGCGAGACCCGGGTAGCTCACCCACGCCACCTGCGGCTGCTTCACCAGCCACTGCGTCACCGCCGCAGCATTGTCGCAGTGGCGCTGGATGCGCAGCGGCAGCGTCTCGATGCCGGTGAGGATGAGGAACGCGTTGAACGGCGACAGCGCGGGCCCGATGTCGCGCAGCGCCAGCACCCGGCAGGCGATGGCGAAGGCGAAGTTGCCGAAGGTCTCGTGCAGCACGATGCCGTGATATTCCGGCCGCGGCTCCGACAGCATGGGATACCGCTTCTCGCGCGACCAGTTGAAGGTGCCGCCGTCGACGATCATGCCGCCGATCGAATTGCCGTGGCCGCCGAGAAATTTGGTGAGCGAATGCACCACGATGTCGGCGCCGTAGTCGATCGGCTTGCAGAGATAGGGGGTGGCCAGCGTGTTGTCGACGATCAGCGGCACGCCGGCCTTCTTTGCGATGTTGGCGATCGCCTCGATGTCGGTGATCACGCCGCCCGGATTGGCGATTGATTCGATGAAGATCGCCTTGGTCTTGGGCGTAATGGCGCGCTCGAAGGTGCCGATATCGTCGGGCTCGGCCCACACCACGTTCCAGTCGAAATTCTTGAAGGCGTGGTTGAACTGGTTGATCGAGCCGCCATAGAGCTTCTTCGAGGCGACGAATTCATCGCCCGGGCGCATCAGGCAGTGCATGGTCACCACCTGCGCGGCGTGGCCGGAGGCAACCGCCAGGCCGGCGGTGCCGCCTTCGAGCGCGGCGACGCGCTCCTCCAGCACGGCGTTGGTCGGATTGCCGATGCGGGTATAGATGTTGCCGAAGGTCTGCAGGCCGAACAGCGACGCGGCGTGGTCGACATCCTCGAACACGAACGAGGTGGTCTGATAGATCGGGGTGGCGCGCGCGCCGGTGGTCGGGTCCGGCTGGGCGCCGGCATGGATCGCGAGCGTGGCAAAGCCTGGCGTGCGGTCGGTCATCTCCGGTCCTCGTGCTGCCGGGACCGGCCGGTCCGCGGAACCGGACCGTGGTTTATCGAAGCGCGGGCACGCGTCAAGGTGGGACAGGCCGGCGCCCCCGTTTCAGGCGGCGCGCGGCGCCTGGATCGAATCGGGTCGCCGCCACAAATCTGGGCCGCGCAATCGTTCGGGGATTTGGCTGATACGCGCGATGCATTCGTCGCGGTTCGGGTACGGTCCGGCGTTGATGGCGCCCTCGTTGTCGACGGCATACCAGGCAACCTTCAAGCCGCGCATCCTCGACTGGGTCTCATCCACATACCGGGGAAAGAGCCGGGGAAAGTGAAAAGCGGAGCCGGAAGGCGCGACAGGCGCCGGTGATGCTCCAGTATCGACCCAGTTGTTCATGGCGCCGCTCCGCATTCTGTAATGGCCCGAGACCGGACCATGCGTGCGAAGCTATCCCGTCACCGTGACGGGGGACGTGCTGACCATCACAGAATGGACGATCCGGAGCCTTCCAGCCTGCGCCGACTTGCTCAGGCTCCAGCGGGTCGCGCGCCCGCGACCGCGTCGGTCGCATGCGCCGCCGCGTGCTGCTGCCGCAGCAGCGCGGCGAGCTCGGTATTGATCCGCCGCGCGACGCTCCAGCCCCGATAGATGAAGGCCGAATAGAGATCGACGCAGGTGGCGCCGGCGCGCAACATCGCCAGGACGTCGTCGCCGCTGCGGATCCCGCCATTGGCCTTGATCGGGATGCGGCCGCGGGCAAGCTTCGCCGCGCGCGTCACATTGTCGAGCGCGGTATCGAACACGGCGCGTCCGTGCAGCGTGCCTTGCTTCATTCCGAGCCGGGGCTCGGATACCGGGCGTCCGCCCGCGACCTTGATGCCGTCGATGCCGCCTTCGATGCAGCATTCGATCAATTCCGCCAGGTGCTCGGAGCGGGCGGTGTCATTGGGGACGCGGACGATTGTCCGCTTGCGACGGCTTTGCGTGCGCGCGAGGATGTCGCGCAGCAGGCCGACATCGTCGAAGCGCTCGCCGGCGCGCGGCATATTCGGGCACATCAGGCTGATCTCGATCGCGTCGACGTGGGGTTCGACTGCGAACAGGCTCGCCGCGATCTCCTCGGCGGAGAAGCCGCCGATATTGGCGAAGACCGGCACCCGGCGCCGGCCGAGTTGCGCGAGACGCGCAACGCAATAGTCGCGGCCGCGGCTCGGCAGGCCCATGGAGTCGGCAAGCGATTCCGTTTCGGTGTAGCGGACCAGCCGCGGAAAGGGATGGCCCGGACGCGGCTGCGGCATGATGGAGCCGACCGTGAGGAAGCCGAAACCGAGAACGGACAGCGCGCCGATGAGCTCGCAGTCCTTGTCGAAGCCGGCGGCGAGGCCCACGGGGCTGGCAAGGTCGATGCCGGCAAAGTTAGTCTTGAGCACGGGATCGTCGACATCAAATGCCGCGGCGGCTGCGAGCATGCGCCAGGGCAGGGCGGGGCGCAGGGCCAGATGCCCGATCGCATGGGTCAAATCCGGCGGCAGGGTGAACAGTGCCGGTCGGACGAGGCTCTCATAAACCGACATGCGCCCCCGCTTGCCGAGTGGGTGTCACAGGCTGCAAATAGGTAGCAGATTTTCGCCGAAGGCACGGATGATGGCCAGGACTTCCGAATCGCACCGAATGGAGAAAACGATGATCACCAGGCGAAGCTTGCTGTCGGGAACGGCGGCGGCTGGACTCAGCATGAGCGGCATCGGCTTCGCCCACAGCCCAATCACAAGTCCAATCGCAAGCCCAGTCCTATCCTGACCGGCCGATCAAGGTGATCCTTCCGTACACGGCCGGGTCCCCCAATGACATGATGGCCCGGATGATCGCACCCGTCCTGTCGTCGCGTCTGGGCCAATCCGTCGTCATCGACAATCGTCCTGGTGGCGGCACGACGATTGGTTTGAAAGCGGTCATGACGTCGAAGCCCGATGGCTACACCTTGCTCTACACGAACACTCCGACGCACGTGATCGCGCAGCTTGTCGCCCGCGGTTTTACCTATGATCCGATCAAGGACTTCGTTCCGATCGTGACAGTCGGCAGCACGTCGCTCGTGCTGGTGGTTCCGCCGACGCTCCCTGCCAATTCGCTGCAGGAGTTCATCGCCTATGCAAAAGCAAATCCCGGCACGTTGAACTTCGGTTATGGGCAAGGGACGCTGCCCCACCTGGTGGGTGAAGCGTTCAAGATGGCGACCGGGACCGACATCGCCAGCATTCCGTACAAAGGTGGCGCGCAGGCGGTCACGGACATGCTGGGAGGCCGTATCCAGATGATCCTGAGCGCGGGGGCGACGCTCGTGCCGCTCGTTCGCGAAGGCAAGATGAAGGCCATTGCCGTCACAAGCCCCGTCCGCTCCAGCGAGCTGCCGGACGTGTCCACCATGATCGAAGGCGGCTTGCCGGCCCTGACGACAGTCACCTACTACGGATTTTTCGGACCCGCAGGGACGCCTGCGGACGTCGTTGCAAGACTCAACAGCGAGGTCAACGAAAGCCTCAAATCGGCTGAGCTGCGCGCCAGCATGCTGAAGGTCGGCTTCGAGCCAACCGGCGGATCGCCGCAGGACTTTGCGGCGTTGATCGCGGAGCAATTGCAGCGATGGGCGCCGATCGTCAAGGCGAGCGGATTCCAGATGGATTGAGTCGACTTGACGCGCGTCGCACGCGGCAC
Source organism: uncultured Alphaproteobacteria bacterium (assembly GCA_963725065.1). Classification (GTDB taxonomy): domain Bacteria; phylum Pseudomonadota; class Alphaproteobacteria; order Rhizobiales; family Xanthobacteraceae; genus VAZQ01. Next base: position 98,550 of record CAVRXD010000041.1, on the reverse strand, counting down.
GTGACTTGGTCGTGCGTAACGCTTTAACCCGTTACCGACTGCAAGGCCGCGGCCGCCGCCGTCGACCGGCGCGGGATGGCGAGATGCTCGGCCCATTCGACCAGGGCGTAAAGCGCGACACCCTGGATCGTCAGCGCGATCAGCCCGGCGAACAGCAACGGCGTGTCCATGCTGCCATTGGCCACCATCAGCATGTAGCCGAGCCCGGCTTCGCCGCCGACGAACTCCCCCACCACGGCGCCGACCACGGCGAGCGTGATGGAAATCTTCAATCCGGCGAAGATCGACGGCAGCGCATTCGGCAGGCGGATCTTGAAGAAGGTTGCGGTGGCGCCAAGACCCATCGAACGCGCCAGGTAGATCTTCTCCGGTTCGATCGAGGCCAGGCCGGCCGCGGTGCTGATGACGATGGGAAAGAACGCGATCAGGAATGCGACCAGGACCTTGGGAAGCAGGCCGAAGCCGAACCACACCAGGAGCAGCGGGGCGATCGCCACTTTCGGAATCGCCTGCGATGAGATCAGCAGCGGCAGCACGGTGCGCGAAAACGCCGGCCACATGAAAATGCCGAACGCCAGCGGCACGCCGACCACGATGCTCGCGAGGTAGCCGAGCATGATCTCCACCGTGGTCACCCAGGTGTTCCTGAGCACCAGTTGCCAGTGCTCGATGATGGTGGCGACGACCTGGCTCGGCGGCGGCGCCAGGAAGCTCGGAACGTCGAACGCGCGTACCCCGACCTCCCACAGGACGATCACCCCGACCATGGTCGCGACCGGATAGAGCACCGCCGCGATCCGGTCATGGGATTGATGGCGGGCACGGCGGACCTTCTCGCGCGCCTCGACCTCCTCGATGGACAGATGCTCGTCGGGATCGGTGCGCAGGCTCGTTCCAGTTGCATTTGCCATGGTCGTTCGCCCTTCAGCGTTCTCGCAGGACCCCGCGCGCCAGCAGCAGATCGAGGATTTGCCGGTTGTAGCCGGTGAACTCCGGGGTCTCCCGCATGGCGAGCGTGCGCGGCCGCGGCAGATCGATGTCGATGACCTCGTCGATCCGTCCCGGCCGTGGCGTCATCACGATCACGCGGTCCGACAGAAACACCGCCTCGGGCACGCTGTGGGTGATGAACAGCACGGTCATGCGCAACTCGTTCCAGATGCGCTGGATATCCAGCACGAGCTGGTCGCGCGTGAGCGCGTCGAGCGCGCCGAACGGCTCATCCATCAGGAGCTGCGGCGGATTGTGAATCAGCGCACGACAGATCGACACCCGCTGCCGCATGCCGCCCGACAACTGGTCCGGAAACTTGTGCTCGAAACCTTTCAGTCCAACCGAGTCCAGAAGCTCATAGGCGCGTCGCTCCGCGGCGGCCCGATCGAGCTTTCTCGCTTCCGCCTGCAGCATGATGTTGCCGAGCGCGGTGCGCCACTCCAGCAGCACCGGGTTCTGGAACACGATCCCCACGTCGGTGCGGGGCGCGCCGATGCGCTGCCCCTGGACCGAAACCTGGCCGTGGGATGCGGGGAGAAGCCCGGCCGCGATCATCAGCAGCGTGCTCTTGCCGCAACCGCTCGGCCCCAGGATCGACAGGAATTCGCGCTTGCGCTGACCGATGGAAATGCCGTCCAGCGCCCTGACCGGACCATCGTCGGTGGCGTAGATCTTCGACAGATCCCTGAACTCGAGGTAGGGCGCTTCGTCCGGCTCCGGGCGGGCCGCCTGAACCGGCAACGTCCGCAGGTCCGTTGCGACGCTATTCATGCGCTGCATCGGCCGCAACATCGTTGACTGGATTGGCAGGCCACCGGTCGTGCACGGGACCTCTCGGATTTCGGGTCAGCTTCGGGCGGGTCGAGGTCGCTGCCTCGTTACTTTACCGGCGGCGTGGCGAATTCACTTCCGGGCGGGACGAAATCGTTGGTGTAGAGGTCGGAAGCCTTCAGCGGCGTTGTCACCCCGCCGTATTGCTTGAGCGTTTCGACCGTGGCGTCCCAGTCCTTGTCGGACATCCATCCCATCTGCTTGCCCGCGGTGTTGGGAGTCTGCCAGTTGAGGAAGGACATTTCGAGCTCGCGTTTGGCAATCTCGGGCACGATCTCGGGCGCGAACTTCTTGGTGATGGCCACCGCCTCATCGGGATGCTGGTGGGCATAGAGAAATCCGCGCAAGCTCGCCTTGACGAAGGTCCGGATCAGATCGGGATCCTTGAGCAGATCCTTGTGCACGATGATGCCGTTGCTCACGGCGGTCACCCCGCAGTCGGCGTAGTAGAACGAAGTCGTCTTCTTCTTGGAGCGGATTTCGATTCCCGGTACCGCGCCCTGGGCGTAGCTTGCAACCGCCTGGACTTTTCCTGCTACCAATGCGGGAACTGTGCCGGCGGGGTCGACATTGATCACCTTGATCTTGTCCTCGTCGAGCTTGCAGCCTTTGACGAAGGCCGGCCATTGCTGGAACTGGGTGCCGCCTGGAGCGATACCGATACTCTTGCCTTCGAGATCCTTGGGCGTCTTGATCCCGGACTCTTCGAGCACGATGGCGGCGGTCGGGTTGCGCCGGTAGATCGCGCCGACCATCGCGAGCTCCATGCCCTTGGCGACGCCGGCGCCGACGACGAACCCGTCGGCGAACCCGAACTGGCTGGTCTTGCTGGCGATCAGCTGGGCCGTGCTGCCCGATCCTTTACCGGGCCCCATGTCCACGTTGAGGCCGGCCTCGTCATAGAAGCCCTTGTCCTTGGCGACCATGAATCCGGCATTCGGGCCTTGATAGATCCAGTCGAGCCGAAAGCTCACGTCACGCTTCTGCGCCTGTGCGGGTGTGCCCTGCAGGCTCGCGATGGTCACCCCTGCGATCGCGACCGCGCGAAGGAGAGGGCACTGGCCGGAAAGCGTCTGAAGCATGAGATGACCTCCTGTGCGGGGGTAGGCCCGGCTGGCGTTCTCCAACGCCGGCCAGTCTCGCCGATCAGCAACCGTGCTTTTCCATTCAAGTCCCGTGCCAAGGTTGCGGCTGGGCCGCCGCCCGCCGTTACGGTCATTTTGACCCAGCGGCGCCGCCATGACCACGGCAAAACGCCGCGGGTGCATGCGTGCCGGCGACGCAGACGTGCGCGGCAGGATCCTGCGCAACCTGTGCGCCAAGGCCGACAAGAACTTCAATCCTGGGCATTGGTGGTCGGATTCAGAAGTTCGACCCGCAGCAACTGATAGGAACTTCAAATTCACCGCACTACGCTGGGCAACCGTTGCAATGACAGCAGGGCAGATCGGCAATGGATCGGAAGACGCGGATTGCGGTCGTCGGCGCCGGGCTCGGCGGGATGACGGTCGCAGGCTTCCTGCAGCGCGCGGGTTTTTCAGTCACCGTCTACGAGCAGGCGCCCGCCTTCTCCCGCATCGGTGCCGGCATCATCCTAAGCGCCAATGTCATGAAGGTGCTTCGCCGCCTCGGCCTCGAGCAGATGGTCGTGGACATCGGGATCAAGGCGAACTGCTATGTCAGCCGCGCCTGGGACACCGGCGACACCATGTACAGGATCGATTTCGACGCCGAGAAGGAGGACCGGTTCGGCGGTCCCTATGCCAACATTCACCGCGGCGACCTGCACGCGGTGCTGGAGAAGGGCGTGGCGCCCGGCTCGATCGCGTTCAATCATCGTCTGGTCGCGCTCGACGAGACCGCGCGATGCCATCCGCCTCGTGTTCGAGAACGGAGCGGCGGTGGATGCCGATATCGTCATCGGCGCCGACGGCGTGAACTCCAAGGTGCGGGAATATCTGCTCGGCAGCGAACCCCCGCGCTATGTCGGGATGGCCGCGCATCGGGCGATCTTCCCGACGACGGCGCTGCGCGGCTTCCGAAATTCCGGACTGCACCAAGTGGTGGGGCCCGGACCGGCACATCCTCGTCTATTTCATGACCAGCCGGCGCGACGAGGTCTACGTCATCGGCGTCGTGCCTCGCGCCCCATTTGAGAGCGATGCCGCGTCGCTACCGAGCTCGCGCGCGGAGTTGTTCCAGTGCTTCGACGGCTTCCACGCGGACCTGCTGCGCGTCATCGAGGTGACCACCGACGTGACGGTCTGGCCGATCTTCGATCGCGAGCGCAACGACCGCTGGAGCGGCGGGCGCATCGTGCTGCTCGGCGATGCCTGCCATCCGATGCGTCCGTTCATGGCGGCCGGCGGCGCCATGGCGATCGAGGATGCCGCCATCCTCAGCCGCTGTCTCGCGCAGTTCGACGAGCCCGCCGAGGCCTACCGCTGGTACGAAGCCACGCGCATCGAGCGGGTCGGCGAAACCCAGCGCCTGTCGATCGAGAACAGCTGGATGCGCGGAGAGACCGACACCGACTGGTTCTATTGCTACGATCCCTGCACGGCGCCGCTCCATCGGCCGGACTAGACCACGAGACGAAGGGACCGCCATCATGCTGGAGCCGAAACCCGATCCGATGATTGCCCGCGATCTCGTCGGCTATGGCGAGTTCCCGCCCAATCCGGCCTGGCCCGGAGGCGCGCTGATCGCGGTCAATTTCAATCTCAACGTCGAAGGCGGCGGCGAGGCATCGCTGTTCAACGGCGATCCGGTGTCCGAGGGCATGCTCAACGATATCGGCGTATCGGCCTATACCGGCCGGCGCGCGCCGCTGGTCGAATCGGTGTTCGAATTCGGCAGCCGCCGCGGCGTCTGGCGCGTGCTCGACATCTTCCGCGACCATTCGGTTGCGGTCAGCATTCTCGGCGTCGCCCGCGCGCTCGAGCAAAATCCCGCGCTGGCGCGGGCCTTTGTCGAGCGTGGCCACGAAATCGTCAGCCACGGCTATCGCTGGATCGATTACGTCGATGTGCCCGAGGACGTCGAACGCCAGCACATCAGGCGGGCCATCGAGATCTTCAAGACGCTGACCGGAGCGCAGCCGGAAGGCTGGATGACCGGTCGGCCCGGCCCCAATACGCGGCGGTTGATCGTCGAGGCGGGGTTCCTGTACGACCGCGATTCGCTCGCCGACGAGCTGCCTTATTGGCTCGATATGGCGGGCAAATCCCACCTGGTCATCCCGTACTCGTACGAAGCCAACGACAACCGCTTCAACGAGAACAGCGGCTTTTCGACCGGGGATGAGTTCTTCACCTACATGCGCGACGCGTTCGATGTGCTCTATCGCGAGGGAGAGAAAGGCGCTCCCAAGCTTCTGTCCATCGGCCTGCATGACCGGCTGATCGGACGGCCGGGACGATGCACCGGCCTGATCCGGCTGCTCGAGTACATGCGCGGCTTCAAAGGCGTTTGGTTCTGCCGTGGCATCGATATTGCACGACACTGGCGCAAACACCTTCCGGCGAAGGTGGCCTGAGTTGCCGGCGCGGGCGCGAGGCGAGGTTCGAACTTGGTCTCTTATGGATCGCGCACGTTGGTGTTTTGCACGCGCATGGTGGCATCGGTGCTGCCGCCCGCGAGCGTGACGCGATTGAGCGCCATGCGCTGAATGCCGCCGCCGAGCAGCTTGGCCTTCTTGGCCGAGATGGTGCGGGTGTTGACGCCCATCCAGGCGATCTCCGACGACAGGCGCCCGTATTCGATTTTCGGGCAGCGGTTCATCACGACCTTGATGCCGTTCGCCTCCGCGAGCTTCGCCGCCTCGTCGCTGCGGATGCCGAGCTGCATCCAGATCACCTGCGGGCGCGGCGAAAGCGCGAGCGCCTGCTCGACGATGCCGAGGGCGTATTGCGAGGCGCGGAAGATGTCGACCATGTCGACGGGCTCGGGGATGTCGCCAAGCTTGGCGTAGACTTTCTGTCCGAGCAGGTCCTGGCCGGCGAGCCCGGGGTTCACCGGGATCATGTGGTAGCCGCGCTCGAGCAGATACTTGAAGGCGAAATAGCTCGGACGGCTGGTATTGGCCGAGACCCCGACCATCGCGATCGTCTTCACGGTGTTGAGGATGCCGCGAATGTAGCTGTCGTCGTAGCTGTCGTGGTTCATACCAGTGTCCCGATTCCGAAGTTCGCACCCCTTCGCGGCACCCTCCGATGCGAACTTCGGAATCAAAGGGACACTAGCGATTTATGATTCTAGTGCGGTCTTTGGATTTGAAGTTCCTACACGAGCGCGCGGCAACAAAGATAGGAACTTCAAATCCACCGCACTAGGCGCGCCTTCGACAACGAACATAGGCGCCGATGGAGTTGGAAAGGGCAGGGCGCGGAAGCCTAAGCTGTCATGCGCGTGCCGCAGCCTCGCTTTCGCGCAATTCGCTCGACACGGTGCGCGCGCGCAGCCGCGCATTCTCCGCTTCGAGCGCCGCGATCCGCTCCCGCAGCACGACGGTGGCGTCGGCGATCTCGCTCTCGGTAAAGCGCGCGGTGATGTGCTGCGTGCAGTTCACGTCCCACGCTTCGACCGTGAACAGGATCGCGCGCTCGGGCCGCGCGCGATAGCCGGGGTCGGCGAGGCGCGCGAGCAGGGCCGGATCGTTTTCCACCACGCGCGCGCGTCCCCAGATCTTGATCCGCCGTCGCGCGGCGAAATCGAGCAGGAACAGATAGGCGCGATCGTTGTCGGCAAGATTGCTGATGGTGATGTACTGCCGGTTGCCCGCATAATCGGCAAAGCCCAGCGTCCTGTCGTCGAGCACCTTGATGAAGCCCTTGGGGCCGCCGCGGTGCTGGATATAGGGCGCGCCGGCTGCGGAGACCGTGCGCCAGGAACGCGGTGTCGAGGCCGGCGATGAAGCCCGCGAGCTCCGGGCTAATCCGGTCGGGAAAACCCGCCGCGATGCGCTTTGCATAGAGGCCTGCCGAGCTGCGCTCCGCCTGCGCCCGTCGCGCCGCGGGGGGAAAGACGATGTCGCTGTTATTGGCGACGATGTGGCTGTCGCTGGTCACATGGACCTCCTGAGCACCTGCTTCGACCCCTAAAATGGCCATTCCCGCTCGGAATGATAATCAGCCTTTTTTGCAATTGATTATTGCGATATACGCAACAGTATGGACCGGGCGGATGGCATTGCTGTGTTCGTCGAGGTGGCCGACCGCGGCAGCTTTGCGGAGGCCGCGCGGCGGCTGGGCCGCTCGCCCGCCGCGGTCACCCGGGCGGTCGCGGAACTGGAGTCGCGTCTCGGCGTCCGGCTGCTCACCCGCACCACGCGTGCGGTCAGCACGACCGAGGCGGGGCAGCGGTTTCTGGGCGGCGCCAGGCGCGTGCTCGCCGACCTCGAAGAGATCGAACGGGCGGCTGCGGGCGAGGGCACGGCGCCGCGCGGCGAACTGCGCCTGACTGCGCCGATCCTGTTCGGACGGCTGCACGTGCTGCCGATCGTCACTGAATTTCTCGATCGATTTCCCGAGGTGCTCGTCGCGCTCACCTTGCTCGACCGGACGGTCGACCTGGTGGACGAGGGATTCGATATCGCGGTGCGCATCGGCGTGCTCGCGGAAAGCTCCGCGGTCGCGACCCGGGTCGGTGCGGTGCGCCGCATCGTGGTCGCTTCACCGGACTATCTGGCCCGGCGCGGAACGCCGCAGGTGCCGGCCGATCTCGAAGCTCACGCCGTGGTCGCGTTCTCCGGCATCGCCGGGGTCGAGCACTGGTTGTTCCGCGCTGCGACCGGCGAGGTGAGTATCGCGATCCAGCCCCGTCTCGTGGTGACCACGGCCGAAGCGGCGATGGACGCGGCCCGCACCGGCGTCGGGCTCACGCGCGTGTTGAGCTACCAGGCGGCCGAGGATGTCGCCCGCGGCTCATTGCTGCGTGTGCTGCCCGCCTACGAAGGTGACGAGGTGCCGATCCATCTGGTCTATCCCGGAGGACGGCATCCGCCGCCGAAGCTGCGCGCGTTCCTGGATTTCACCACGCCCCGGCTGCGCCGCCGCTGCGCCGCTGTGGAGCGAGCGATCTATTCCTGACTGCGTCGAGCTGTTCCGAACCCTCGCCGGCGATCCGAATGCGCAACGCAACGGGGAGCCGCAGGTTTCCTATCGACCGGATTTAGTCAAAGCATCAACGCTTGTGCGGGATCACCGATCCTCCCAGACCGGTGTGCGCTTTTCGACGAACGCGGAGATACCTTCCTCGGCGTCGTGCGTCATCATGTTCTTGAGCATGATTTCGTTGGCGTAGATGTAGGCATCGACGACGTCCATTTCGAGCTGGCGATAGAACGCCTCCTTGCCGAGCCTTACGACCGCTGCCGATTTGGCGGCGATCTTGCGCGCGAGCTTCAAGGCTTCGTCGCGCGCCGCGCCCGGTTCAACCACGCGATTGACGAGGCCGATACGCCGGGCGTCGTCCGCCGACGTCATGTCGCCGGTCAGCAGCATCTCCATCGCGTGCTTGCGTCCCACGCTGCGGGAGAGCGCGACCATCGGAGTCGAGCAGAACAGGCCGATATGGACACCGGGGGTGGAGAACTTGGCGCTGCGGGACGCCACCGCCAGGTCGCAGGTGGCCACGAGCTGGCAGCCGGCGGCGGTCGCGGTCGCTTCGACCGCCGCGATCACCGGCTGCGGCAGCCGCAGGATGGCCAGCATCATGGCGCTGCAGCTTTCCATGATGTGCCTGACATAGCCGCGTCCCCCATCCGCGTCGGCGCGATGCGCGGTCAGTTCCTTGAGGTCGTGCCCGGCCGAGAACGCGGGTCCGTTGGCCGCGAGCACGACCGCATGGATGCGCGTCTCGCCCGCAAGGCGATCGAGTTCCTGCTGCAGCGCCGCCAGCATCGCCTCCGACAGGCTGTTGCGGGCCTGGGGGCGGTCGAGAGTGAGAACCGCGATATTGCCGACGTCTTCCCGCAGTAGCGGCGAGCCGGTCGGACCCGGGCGTCGGGTGGCACGAACGGTAGATTGCGCTGTCATGGGCTTCGGGTCCCCGGGAGCGTGATGATTTCTACTTAACGCCGCCGGCAGCGGACGCAAGCCGGCGCCGGCCGGGAACGGCGCGTCGAGCCGGATGTTAGCGTTCAGAAACGATGTTCATTCAGATGGTGCGCATCATGGCCAGAAAAGCAGCCGCGTCCAAACGGCGCGCGGGTTCCGCCCGCAAATCGAACATTCGACGCAGGAAACCGGGCTCGTCCCGGCGCACAGCCACCGCAAGCCGCCGGCGCTGGTCGCACGGGGTGACCGAGCACAGCGACGCGCTCACGCTCGAGGGCGGTATCTTTACGTCGAAAGATCCCAGGCGGATTGCCGCCTCGTTGAAACGCTCGGCGGAGCGAAGCAATCGCCGCAAGTCCGATCCATTCCGCTCCGCGCTCTCCATGCTCACCTTCTACATCAATCGCGCCGGCAAAAATCTGCCGCCCGCGCGCAAGAAGATATTGATGCAGGCGAAGGAGGAGCTGCGGAAGCAATTCGGCAAGGACTAGAGCTTTTCGATCCCTGCTGAGTACATGACTGTCATGCGCGGGCGCCCCGCGGCGGAGGCCGGTCGATCTTCCGGTCGCGCTGGCCTTTTTCACCCGTCCGCAATCGTCTAGTTCTGGCGATGAATGGGAGGGGCGGACATGCCGGCCGTGATGACGATCCCTGAGCTCGAGCGTTTTCTTGCCGCCGAGTTTCCACAAGCGTTCTATCCCGAGAGCGGCCTGTCGATCGAAGCGGTGTGGGACGGCGGCTGCCTGGTCCGCCAGGCCTTCCGCGAAGTTTCGTTGCGACCCGGCGGCACCATCTCCGGCCCCACCATGATGGCTCTGGCCGATGTCGCCCTGTATGTCGCGGTGCTCGCCGCGATCGGCCCGGTCCCGCTTGCGGTGACCATCAACCTCAACATCAATTTTTTGCGTAAGCCCGGACGCTGCGATCTGACGGCCGAGGCGCGGCTCCTCAAGCTCGGCAAGCGGCTCGCGACCGGTGAAGTGACGCTACGCTGCGAGGGGGAGAAAGAGGCCGTGGCGCACGTCACCGCGACCTATTCGATCCCGCCAGACCAGCGCGAGCCGTCTATGGTAACATAGAACCATTCGTGTAAGAGCTTGAGCTGACAAAGGGATTATATCAAGGATGGCGTTGACCGCGGTTGCGCCGCTGGTGTAATGAGCCCTCATCGCAGGGCCCGGTGCGGCCCGTTCATGGAAGTCATGTCATGAAGACTTTTTCGGCCAAGCCCGCCGATGTCGAGAAGAAGTGGATCATGATCGACGCGACCGGTCTTGTCGTCGGTCGTCTCGCCAGCGTCGTGGCCATGCGGCTGCGCGGAAAGCACAAGCCGACCTTCACTCCGCATGTCGACGATGGCGACAACGTCATCATCGTCAATGCGGAAAAGATCGTGCTGACCGGCAAGAAGCGCGAGAACAAGGTCTATCGCCATCACACCGGCTATATCGGCGGCATCAAGGAGCGCACGGCGCGCTCGATCCTCGAGGGCAAATTTCCCCAGCGGATCGTCGAGAAGGCCATCGAGCGCATGCTGCCCAGGGGACCGCTCGCGCGGGTGCAACTCGGCAACCTGCGCGTCTATGCCGGTCCGGAACATCCGCATGCCGCGCAGAACCCCGAGAAACTCGACGTTGGTGCCATGAACCGCAAGAACAAGAGGAGCGCGTGACCATGGCCGAAACCATGCAGTCGCTCGATCAACTGTCCACGCTCAAGCCCGCCGCGGCGCCCGAGACGCCGAAATACATTCAAAAGCTCGACAAGCAGGGCCGGTCCTACGCCACCGGCAAGCGCAAGGACGCGGTGGCGCGGGTCTGGGTGAAACCGGGTGCCGGCAAGATCGTGATCAACACGCGCGACGTCGAAGTCTATTTCGCGCGGCCGGTGTTGCGGATGCTGATCCAGCAGCCGCTGGTCGCGACCAACCGCAACGGCCAGTACGACGTGACCTGCACCGTTTCGGGCGGAGGACTGTCGGGCCAGGCCGGCGCGGTGCGTCACGGCCTGTCCAAGGCGCTGATGAACTTCGAGCCCGATCTGCGCGGGGCGCTCAAGAAGGGCGGCTTTCTCACCCGCGACTCGCGCGTGGTCGAGCGCAAGAAATACGGCCGGGCCAAAGCGCGGCGATCGTTCCAGTTCTCCAAGCGCTAACGCAACAAGCGCTGACGCGCTGACGCCGCGCGGCGGCTGCGCCGCCGTATCGGAGGTTGCGCGATGGCGAGGCGGATTGCCCGTTCGGCCATCGCGGCCTGCGCCGTTCTCGCCGGTCTCCTCATGCCCGCGGCCGCGCAGCCGGTCGAGGAGTTCTACAAGGGCAGGACGGTCACGCTCGTCATCAGCTTCGGCGCGGGCGGCCTCAACGATATCGCGGGCCGGCTGGTCGCTCAGCATCTTCCCCGTTTCATTCCAGGCCATCCGCGCATCGTCGCGCAGAACATGCCGGGTGCGGGCGGCCTGGTGGCGGCCAATCATCTGTACAACGCGGCGCCGCAGGACGGCTCCGTGCTCGCGCAACTCGACCGCAGCGTCGCGCAGAGCGGCATTCGCGGCGCCGCGAACGTCAAGTTCGATCCGCTGAAATTCACCTGGCTCGGCAGCCTCTCGAACTACGACAACGAGGCCTATCTGCTGTGGGTCAACGTCACGCATCCGGCCAGGACGGTCGCCGACATCAACAGGCTCGCCACGCCGACCCGGCTCGGCGCGGTCAGCGGCGGAACCAACATGCTGATGTCGCTTACCGCCAAGGAAACGCTGGGGCTCAACGTCAAGGTCATTCGCGGCTACGTGAGTGGCCCGGCGGTTTGGCTCGCGATGGATCGCGCCGAGGTCGACGGTCAGACGATCGGGTTCACGTCGGTCATGGCGGAGCACCCGGAGAAGTGGGAGAGCAAGCAAATTCGGCCGCTGCTGCAGTTCGGCCGCGCCACCCGGCTTGCGCTGTTCTCCGAACTGCCGACCGCGCGGGAGCTTGCCCCGACGCCGGAAGCGCGCGCTCTGGTCGAATTCGCCGAACTGCCGTTCCTGACCTCGCTGCCCTATGTGGCGCCGCCGAACCTGCCCGCCGATCGTGCGCGCGCGCTGCAGACCGCATTCGTCGCGATGACCCGGGACGAAGCCTTCATCGCGGACGCCCGGAAGCGCAGAGTCGAACTCAGCCCGAGCGACGGCGACCAGATCATGGCTGTTCTCCGGCGCTCGGCTGCCATGCCGAAAAAGGTGATCGAGCAGTTCAATGCGACCCTCGAGGCGCAGAACTGAGCCTAGTGGTCCGATTCCGAAGTTCGTAAGCGTTTGCGGCACGCTCAAATACGAACTTCGGAATCAAAGGACCACTAGCAATTTTTATGATTCTAGTGCGGTTTTGAATTTGAAGTTCCTATGATGACCGTGCTGCGGCAACTGATAGGAACTTCAAATTCACCGCACTAGGCCCATGTCGCGTCTATCCCTGACCTTCGCCTGCTGCCGCTACGATCGGATGGAAGCCATCCGCGAGGGCGCGTTTCCAATCGAGGGGATCGATCTCAACTGCATCACGCTGAGGTCGGGCCGCGAGGTGTTCGACCGCATGGTGGGCGGGCAGGAATTCGACGTCGCGGAGCTGTCGGCGTCCGAATTCATCAGCCTGACCGGCCGCGGTGATTGTCCGTTCGTTGCGCTGCCAGTGTTTCCCTCACGCGTCTTCCGCCACGGCTACATCTTCGTCAACACGCGCCGCGGCATCGGCGGGCCCAAGGATCTCGAAGGCAAGCGCGTCGGGCTTCCGCTCTACACCCAGACCGCCGCGATCTGGGCGCGCGGACATCTGACGCATCAGTTCGATGTGGATATCGACGCCATCCGATGGGTGCAGGGCGCGGTGGAGACGTCGGGCGCGCACGGCAGGCCGCACGCGCCGCCGCTGCTGCGGCCGGCCAGGATCGAGCAGAATGCCAGCACTGAGCCGCTCGGCGCGCTGCTCGCGCGCGGGGCGATCGACGCGCTGATCGGATCGCGCAAGCCGGACGAGTTCGGACGCCACCCCGACATCGCCCGGCTGTTTCCTAACTATCGCGCCTTGGAACGCCAGCTTTACCAGGAGACGGGGATCTTTCCGATCATGCATCTCGTGGTCATCCGCCGCGGCCTGTACGAGCGCGAGCGCTGGATCGCGCGCAGCCTCTACGACGCGTTCGTGGAGTCGAAGCGCCGCGCGCGCATGCGCATGCGCTACGCCGGGTCGCTGAGCACCATGCTGCCGTGGCTGATCGATGACGTGGAGGAGATCGACGCGGTCTTCGGCGGCGATGCCTTTCCCTACGGCATCGAAGCCAACCGGGCGACGCTACAGGCGCTGGTCACCTACATGGTCGAGCAGCACTTCATCGCCCGGCCGATTCCGATCGAGGATCTGTTCGTGCCGCTCGCGGGCGCGAGCGGAACGTGACGCCGTTGCCGCGGATGGCGCGCTCATTGGCGGCCCTGGTCCGATCTCATCGGGTGCGCGGTTCAGCGGCCTCGGAGTTGTAGGCGAGAGCGCCGCTTCGCGGTCCCCGCGACGCGAGCCTGTCGCCAGACGTCTTCTTTGACGGCAAAGCCTCTGACTCACGAGCGGTAGAGCGCTCCAGATGCCGGATGATCCGGCTTCATATAAAGCCAGGAATGCTCGGATACTGAATGGAATGGATAGGCAGGTTATCCAATTTTGATATGGGGCCGAAGTAAAGAAGTTCAAGAATTGCGGAGCCCCGATTTGCGCGTAGCTTATGGAGACCTCAGCAGAAACATGCGCGTGCTCATCTCTTCGGCGGGGACGCGGGCGGGCTGAAATCCGCCATTGCGAACGACGGGAGCGGCTTGATGACCATGCCGGATGCCGACGTCTTGATCGCGGGCGCGGGCCCGACCGGCCTGATGTTGGCGGGCGAGTTGGCGTTGGCGGGCGTCGACGTGGCCATTGTCGAACGGCGCGCCAGCCAGGACCTCGCCGGCTCGCGTGCCGGCGGTCTGCATTCACGCACCATCGAGGTTCTCGATCAGCGCGGAATCGCCGATCGGTTCCTCTCGCAGGGGCAGATGGCTGAGGTCGCACAGTTCGCCGGGATCCCTTTGGACATCAGCGATTTTCCTACCCGGCACAATTACGTGCTCGGGCTGTGGCAGACCCACATCGAGCGCATACTCGCCGGCTGGGTCGACGAACTGGCGGTACCGATTTATCGCGGACGCGAAGTGACCGGTTTCGTGCAGGATGACACCGGCGTTGACGTCGAGCTCGGCGATAGCCAGTCGCTGCGGACGAAATATCTCGTCGGGTGCGACGGAGGACGCAGTCTGATCCGTAGAGCAGCCGGCATCGAGTTCCCCGGGTGGGATCCGACAACCAGCAACCTGATCGCCGAGGTCGAGATGGCGGAGGAGCCGGAAACTGGCATCCGCCGTGACGCCCTCGGCGTCCATTCCCTCAGCAGGTTGGGAGATGGGGGATTGGTGCGGGTTTTAGTGACCGAACAGCACGTCGGCTCCACGACCGAACCCTCGCTGCGCGATCTCAGCGAGGCGCTCATCGCCGTGTACGGGACCGATTACGGGATCCACAGTCCCACCTGGATCTCCAGGTTCACCGATATGACTCGGCAGGCCGCGGCCTACCGCAAGGGACGGGTCCTGCTTGCCGGCGACGCCGCACACGTGCATCCCCCAGACGGTGGACAGGGCCTCCAGACCGGTGTGCAGGATGCGGTGAATCTGGGATGGAAGCTGGCCCAGGTGGTCCATCAGACATCGCCGGACAGCCTTCTGGACAGCTACCACGCCGAGCGCCACCCGGTCGGTGCCCGCGTGTTGCGCAACACGATGACAGCAATCGCGCTTCGCCGCGCAGACGACCGCACGAAAGCACTCCGTGAGACAATGTCCGAGTTCCTCGGCATGGACGAGCCGCGCAGACGGTTCGCCGCGATGATGTCCGGTCTGGGCATTCATTACGATCTCGGCGAGGGACATCCGCTGCTCGGGCGCCGCATGCCCGATCTCGACCTGGTCACCGGCAACGGCCCGCTGCGGGTATTCAGCCTGCTCCACGATGCCCGGCCGGTGCTGCTCAACCTCGGTGAGCCAGGCGGCTTCGACATCGCTGCGTGGGCGGATCGGGTCCAACTGATCGACGCCAAATACGACGGCGTGTGGGAGCTTCCGGCACTTGGCGCAGTCACCGCTCCTACTGCCGTGTTGATCCGGCCTGATGGCCATGTCGCCTGGGTGGGAGACCACCACCTCCTGGGCCTTCATGACGCGCTAACCACTTGGTTCGGACCACCTGCTACGACTTAGTGTGCCGGCTTCCGGTTCAGCCAAAGCCTGCTCCGATTCGAAGCTTCGCAAACGAACACGCCGCACGATGATGCGAACTTCGGAATCGAGGGACACTAGGGCGTGTTGCTTGCTGGAATGACGACGCGCCGTCGAGAGCCGGACCCGACAAGATAAGGGCGCCCGTGGGCGCCCTTGAAGTTGCACCGTCGGCTACGGTGTTGGGAGGACGCTACGCCGAATAGTACATCTCGAACTCGACCGGATGCGGGGTGTGCTCGAACCGGATCACCTCGGTCATCTTCAGGTCGATGTAGCTGTCGATGAAGTCGTCGTCGAACACGCCGCCGGCCTTGAGGAAGGCGCGATCCTTGCTGAGTTCCTCCAGTGCCTGGCGCAGCGAGCCGCAGACGGTCGGGATCTGCTTGAGCTCTGCCGGCGGCAGGTCGTACAGGTCCTTGTCGATCGCCGGGCCGGGGTCGAGCTTGTTCTTCACGCCGTCCATGCCGGCCATCAGCATCGCAGCGAAGCCGAGATAGGGATTGGCGAGCGGATCGGGGAAACGAACCTCGACGCGCTTGGCCTTCGGGTTGGTGGTGTAGGGGATGCGGCAGGAGGCCGAGCGGTTGCGCGCCGAATAGGCGAGCAGCACGGGCGCCTCGAAGCCGGGGACGAGCCGCTTGTACGAGTTCGTCGTCGGATTGGTGAAGGCGTTGATGGCCTTGGCGTGCTTGATGATGCCGGCGATGTAGGACAGGCAGGTATCGGAGAGGTCCGCGTACTTGTTGCCGGCGAAGACCGGCTTGCCGTCCTTCCAGATCGACTGATGGCAGTGCATGCCCGAGCCGTTGTCGCCGTAGATCGGCTTCGGCATGAAAGTGGCGGTCTTGCCGTAGATCTGGGCCACCTGCGAGATGCAGTACTTGTAGATCTGCAGCTGGTCGGCCATCACGACCATGGGCGAGAACTTCATGCCGAGCTCGTGCTGGGCGGAAGCCACCTCGTGGTGATGCTTCTCTACCTTGACGCCCATGCGCGCCATCGCGCCGAGCATTTCCGAGCGCATGTCCTGGACGGTGTCCTGCGGCGGAACGGGGAAATAGCCCTTCTTGAAGCCGATGTGATGGCCGAGATTGCCGCCCTCGTAATCGGTGTCGGAGTTGATGGGAAACTCGACCGAGTCCAGCTTGAAGCCGGTGTTGTAGGGCGTGGCCGAATACTTGACGTCGTCGAAGATGAAGAACTCGGCTTCCGGGCCGAAATAGATGGTGTCGCCGACGCCGGTACCTTTGGCGTAGCCCTCGGCCTTCTTGGCGATGCCGCGCGGATCGCGGTTGTAGGGCTCGCCGGTGGTCGGCTCGAGCACGTCGCAGACCAGCGACAGCGTGGTCTCGGCGAAGAACGGATCGATCACGGCGGACGCGGGGTCCGGCATCAGGTTCATGTCGGATTCGTGGATCGCCTTCCACCCGGCAATCGAGGAGCCGTCGAACATCTGGCCCTCGGCGAAAGTGTCCTCCTCGATCATGCTGATGTCGAAGGTGACGTGCTGCCACTTGCCGCGCGGGTCGGTAAAGCGAAAGTCGGCGTATTTCACGTCGTTGTCTTTGATCAGTTTCATGACTTCTTTAGCGGTGGTCATGGAATGCGTACCTTTCGTATGGCTGACCTTGGAGCTGCAGGGAGGCCGTCAAGGTCGTGCGGGACCCGCGGCTCAGATGGCATCCAGTCCGGATTCCCCCGTCCTGATCCGAATGGCTTCTTCGATATTGGAGACGAAGATTTTTCCGTCGCCGATCCGTCCGGTTTGGGCGGCGCGCCGGATGGCCTCGACGGCTTTCTCGACCATGTCATCGCCGAGCACAATCTCGATCTTCACTTTGGGGAGGAAATCCACGACGTATTCGGCACCGCGATAGAGCTCGGTATGTCCCTTCTGCCGGCCGAAACCCTTGGCCTCGGTCACCGTGATGCCCTGCAGCCCGACCTCTTGCAGCGCCTCCTTCACTTCGTCGAGTTTGAAGGGCTTGATAACCGCCTCGATCTTCTTCATCGCGCTTCCTTCCCTTGGCCGGCCGGCAACGCGCCGCCGGCGCGGCCGCGCTCACGGTTAGCAGGGTCCGTGCCAAGCCCTGCCGAGCGGAAAAAATGGCTGTCCGTCAAACATTTAAGAGGCATCCCGGAGCCCATCCCGAGCCGCCGGGGTTGGTCTCGGATTAGAAATTGAGCAATTTGCCCATTTTATGATCATGAGCACCTATCCCCCGCTGCAGGCAAGGGAATTGACGGGATATCGCCCGGACTTCGGCATGGCTAGTCTGCGACCATGATCGAGTTGCTCTCCACCGCCGAGATGGCAGAGGCGGACCGCCTGACGATCGCGGCCGGCGTTGCCGGCATCGCGCTGATGGAAAATGCCGGGCAGGCAATCGCCGACGCCGTCGCGTCGCGGCACCCCGCGGGTACGCGCGTCGCCATCGTGGCAGGGCCCGGCAATAACGGAGGCGATGGCTTCGTCGCCGCCCGCCTGCTGGCCGAACGCGGGTATCGCGTCAGGCTGCTGCTGGCCGGTGACCGTGCGCGGCTCAAGGGCGATGCGGCCCTGGCCGCCCAGCGCTGGAGCGGCCCCTGCGAGCCCGCGACGCCGTCCGCCTTGATGCCGGCCGAGATCGTCGTGGATGCCCTGTTCGGGGCTGGTCTCGATCGCCCGGTCGAAGGCGTCGCGCGCGCCATGATCGAGGCGATGAACGCGGCGCCGCGCGTCCTTGCGGTCGACCTGCCGAGCGGGATCAACGGCACCACCGGAGCGGTGATGGGTGTTGCAGTCAGGGCCGCGGAAACGGTGACGTTCTTCCGCCGCAAGATCGGCCATGCGCTGCTGCCGGGCCGGCTTCATTGCGGGACCATCGGCGTGGCCGGCATCGGCATCGGCGCCGACGTGCTCGCGCGCATCAAGCCGCGGTGTTGGGTGAACGATCCGCAGCTCTGGGGCGGCAGCTTCCCAGTGCCGCGCACGGAGGGACACAAATACGGACGCGGCCACGCTGTCGTGGTGTCCGGCGGGCTGTCCTCGACCGGCGCGGCCCGGCTTGCGGCGCGCGGCGCGCTGCGCGCCGGCGCGGGCCTTGTCACCATCGCCTCACCGCGGGACGCGCTGCTGGTCAATGCGGCGGAAAATCTCGCCGTGATGGTGCGACCGGTCGAAGGCGCCGACGAGCTCACCGAGTTTCTCAGCGACCGCCGCCGCAATGCCGTGGTGCTGGGACCGGGTGGCGGCGTCGGGGACAAGATGCGAGCGCTTGTTCTCGCCGCGCTTGCCGGGGAGCGCGCGGTGGTGCTCGACGCCGACGCGCTGACCAGCTTTGCGGCGGAGCCGTACGCCCTGTTCGGCGCCATCCGCGGACGCGCCGGCGCCACTGTTCTGACCCCGCACGAAGGCGAGTTCGGAAGATTATTCAACGATGTGATTGAAACATCTCGCTCGAAACTTGAGAAGGCACGCAGCGCGTCCGCGGCATCGGGCGCGATCGTGCTGCTCAAGGGACCTGACACCGTGGTGGCCGCACCGGATAGCCGCGCTGCGATCGCCGACAATGCGCCGCCCTGGCTGGCCACGGCCGGGTCGGGCGACGTGCTCGCGGGGTTCGCCGCGGGCTGCCTCGCGCAGGGCATGCCGGGCTTCGAGGCCGCTGCGGCGGCGGTCTGGCTGCATGGGGAGGCGGGCGCCGAGGCCGGTCCCGGGCTGATTGCGGAGGACCTGCCCGACGTCATGCCGCGGGTCTACCGACGGCTGTTCGGCCAGCTTGCGCGCGCCGGCGGGACGTGACCGCGACTAGTTCTTTGGCTACGATACGAAGATATTGATTGACTACGTAACGGGTTTGTAGTATACGATTTGTATCCTCGCTCATGGAGGGGCGTCTTCCGGAGACGGTCCTGAAGGCGGAGCGGGGAGTGGCGTCCTGCGGCCGCGGCTCGTAACCGCGGGCTCGGGAGGTCCGGGACACCGCCCGCCAGGCATGATGACCTGGCTGCGAGGAGCTCGCTGCACGGATCCGGAGGCAATGCCGGAGATGGAAGCGCGGCCCCCGGCCGAAAACCGCCACGGTGGAGCGCCGAGAGGCGAGCGTCCCGCGTCATGGGACGCGCCGCGCCTCACTCGCGCGGATCCGTCGCGTCTCGCAAACGCGACAACAGACATAGTGCGCCTGTCGGCGCTCCGCCCACCCCTCCCTTGGGCTTCTTGGGGGATGGACGCGATCACAAGGACGAAACCCGGGCGCAGCAACGCGCCGCGGGAACGAACAACACTGCGCTGTTTGACATCGTGAATGCTGCCACGGGCAACGGTTCGCTTCGCGCGCCGCGACTTCGCACGCTCGTGTCCCGGGCGAGCGCAGCGAGACCCGGGACCTAGGGGCGACACGAGTGGATCGCGCTTCGCGATTCTTGCGCTGGGTCCCTGGTCTCGTTCCGCTCGCGCAAGGCGCTCGCTACACTCGCCCGGGACACGAGACCGACGCCAACCTTTTTTGGCGAAACGAACCCACGTTGCAAAGGTGCAACACCTGGCTAGTCGAAATAGCTGCGCTTGCCGGTGCGGATCAGCTCGTAGAGCGAGCGGATCTCGCCGTCGAGCCGGTTGTAGTTCCGCCAATCCTTGTATTGCGGCAGCTTCACCGTCTGCAACGCCTCGTCCAGCGTCGTGCCCTTGGCGATTGCGGCCTGCACCGTCGCGTACTCGTCCGCCACCATGGCCGCCAGTTCCTTGACGTCCTTGCTGGTCGACACGTCGCCGTGCGCCGGGAGAATCTTGTCCACATCCATGGCGGCAAGCTGATCGAGCAGCTTGATCCAGTTCTCGACCGACGGCGTGAACGCCATGTTCGGCATGCTGCGCGGTCCGAACATGCCGGTCGTGAACACCATGCGCGCATGCGGAAAGAAGACGAAGGTGTCGCCGGCCTGCTGACCGGGACCGAGATAGGCAAGGCGAACCTCGCGCCCGCCGAGCCTGATCGTCATCTCGCTGTCGAACGTGACGTCGGGCATGACGAGCTTGACTTCGTTCGGATCGAAGCCGCGGCTCTTGAAGAAATTGGCGCGCCTGGCGACCTCCTTCGGCTGCACTTTTTCCATCAGGCGCGCGGTTTCGTTTTGCGCGACGAAGGTCGCGCCCAGCGCCTTGAACGCCGCGTTGCCGAAATGATGGTCGCCGTGGAAATGGCTGTTGATCACCCACTTGATCGGCTTGTCGGTGATTTTGCGGATACGATCGACGAGATCCTGGCCGTCGCGCGGGTGCTGGCGCGTGTCGATCACGAGCACGCCGTCGTCGGTGGTGAGGACGACCGCATTCGACGAAGTGAACTCGAACAGGAAGTAGAGGTCGGGCGCGACCTGCTTGAACGTCACCTCGGACGGGGAGGGCGCCTGTGCCGCTGCCGGCGCGCTGGCGAATACGACGCCGGCAAGCGCCGCCGCGACCCTGGTAAAGCGTCCGATCGGAATCGCCGTCATGGTGGTTCCTCCCGTTGGTCGCCGTGGTCAGTTCACCGCGAACCAGACCGCCGTTCCGCCGTCTTGACGCTCGAGCGCGGCGCATTCGATCAGCCATTTTCCCGGATTGTCGGCGACAAAGGCAATGCGCTCGATCTGATCGCCGACAACCAGGGTGTCCATCCAGAACGGCTTCCAGCCATCGTCGAGCCGGTCGAGCACGCGAAAGCTATGGCCGTGCAGGTGCATGACGTGCGGAAGGCTGCCGCTGTTGCGGATCGCAAGCGTGACCGCCCGCCCGCGCTTGACGGTAAACAGCGGCGGCCCCGCCGGGTCGAGCGTCTTGGCGTTCGCCAGCAGGAGTTCGGCCTTGAGCGAGTTTCGCAAATCGATGTGCGCCGGGAGCGGATTGGGTGGCAGCGGCAGCGGCTCCGATCGACGCCCGGCGCGAGCGGCGCCACCGCGCTCGTAAACCAGCCGCGCGATCGGTCGCTCCGCTTTCGCGTCGGTCAGCGGTGCGGCGAGAAGCGGCACCATGGCCCCGGCATCGCCCGTCGTATCGACGAAAAGATCGATCCGGTTGCCGGGTCCGAGCCCCACGCGGCTGTCGCGTGCGAGGAAGGGCTCGGCGGGCTGGCCGTCGATCGCCATCACCCGGACCGCGTGTCCATCGAGCCTGATGAAGAGGCCGCGCGCCGTGGTGGCGTTGACGATCCGCAGCCGCAAGCGCTCGCCGGTTTTCACCGCGATATCGGGACCGGCGGATCCGTTCACGAGCACCGGCGGACCGTCGGCCGCAGCCGATGTGGTGAGCAGGAGCGCGATCTCGCGATCGACGTCGACCGGCTGGGTGTCTTGGACGATGAACGCGCCGGCGAGCCCGCGATCGGTCTGGCCGACAATATATGCGTGGTACCAGAATGTGCCGGCGTCGGGCGGCCGGAAGCGGTAATCGAAGCTCGCGCCGGGTGCTACCGCTGGCTGGGTCAGTTGCGGTACGCCGTCCATGGCATTGGGCAGCCGGATGCCGTGCCAATGCACACTGGTCGGCGCGGCGAGCTCGTTGACCAGCCGCACGCGAAGCTCGTCACCGCGCCGGACCCGCAGTGTCGGCCCCGGCGCGATGCCGTCATAGCCCAAGCCTGTATTACCCAAGCCGGTCGATGGCAGCGCGCGGGCGCGCAGCAGACGGAAACCGTCGGCGGCGGGCTGCGCCGTCGCGCCGGGTGGCAGTCCGGAACAGGCGATCGCCGCTCCCGCGCCGATGAACCATCGGCGCGATACCGGTTGCGCTCGCGCTGTCATCGGTTCGCGTTCGGCGCCGATCAGTTCACTTTGATGCCGGCGGCCTTGACCAGTTCGGTATTGGTCTCGATCTCGCGCTTCACCAGGGCGTCGAATTCGGCCGAGGTCAGTGCCATCGGGTCGGCGCCGAGGCCTGCGAGCTTCTCGCGGACCGCCGGGGTCTGCAGAGCCTTCGCGATTTCCGCGTAGAACCTCGCGCGCACGTCCGCGGGCGTCTTCGCCGGCAGAAATATGCCGGCCCAGAAATTGTATTCCGAGTTCGGATAGCCGGCTTCCACCGTGGTGGGCACGTCCGGCAGGGTCGAAGCGCGCGCCGAACCGCTCACGGCGAGCGCCTGCAGCTGGCCGTCCTTGAGCAGCGGCAGGGCGTTCACCAGCGGCGCGAAGTAGAAGTCGGCGCGCCCGGCGAGGACTTCGGTCATCGCTTCCGGAGCGCCCTTGAACGGCAGATGCACCGCCTCGAAGCCGGCGGCGAGGCGAAATCGCTCACCGTTGAGATGCGACGAATTTCCGGCGCCCGCCGACGCGTAGTTGACCGAGCCCGGCTTTGCCTTCGCCGCCGCGACGAAGTCGCTGAGCTTTTTGTAGCCCTTCGACGGATTGAACACCATTACGACCGGCATGTTGCCGAGCGGGACGATGGGCGCGAGGTCGGTCATCTCGAACCCCAGATTCGAGCGGGTCGCCGGAGTCACGGTGTGGGTCGAGGAATTGGCGAGAACGGTGTAGCCGTCCGGCTCCGCCTTCGCGACCGCGGCCATGCCGATGGTGTTGCCGGCGCCGGGACGATTTTCGACGATGACCGGCTGCCCGAGCTGCGCCGAGACCTGATCCATCACCACGCGCGACATCACGTCGGTCGCACTGCCGGGGGTCAGGGGGACGATCAGGCGGATCGGCTTGGTCGGCCAAGCCTGGGTGGACGACGTGGACGACTGCGCCCACGCGGGCGTCCAGGCACCGGGCAGGCCGGCAAGCGCGATGGCCGCGGCAAGCCACCAGCGAGACGTTCTCGTTCTCATCATGTGGGGTTCTCGTATGTACGGTTTCTAGGGTACGGTTTGCTGGGTACGCGCATGGCGCTGGAGGGCAGCCCCGCGGCCAGATATATCATGGCGGCGCCGTGTCGGCATGCGACCTCATGCGCGGGCCCGACGCCGGGATCGACCCGGGATCAAAACGGGTCTTCCGAGACCAAATTTGTCGTGTGCCGCGTGTTTTTGGCGTGATATAAGCCGCGCCGCTCGGCCGCGACGCACGTCGGCTCTAGCCGATTTGCGCGAAGTCATGCGCCGATATCGGCTAAACTCGACACCGGTTGGGCGCTGAAGGTGCCCTTTGCGGGCGTGGCGGAACTGGTAGACGCGCGGGATTTAGGTTCCCGTGGCGAAAGTCGTGGGGGTTCGAGTCCCTCCGCCCGCACCACGCCGGATCAGAAGGCACCTCGGCCGAAGATCAAGTCCAAGGGATCGCCGCCGCGCTCGCGGCCAGAACATGTAGATTGTCATCATGGAAATCACAGAAACTCTCTCCGACGGCCTCAAGCGCGAATTTCAGATCCAAGTGCCGGCCGCCGATCTGGAGGCGCGGCTCACCGAGCGCCTGGGCGAACTCAAGGACCGCGTGCAGTTGCGCGGCTTCCGGCCGGGCAAGGTGCCGATGGCGCACCTGCGCAAGATCTACGGCAAGGCCGTGATGGCGGAGACCATCGAAGCGCTCATTCGCGAGCTCAACGCCAAGGTCGTCACCGATCATGGTCTCAAGCTCGCGATGGAGCCCAAGGTCACGATCCCGAACGAGGAGACCGAGGTCGAGAAGGTCATCGGCGGGCAGTCGGATTCTCGCCTACACGCTGGCGGTGGAGGTGCTGCCGAAGATCGAGCTCGCCGATTTCAAGGGCATCAAGCTCGAGCGTCCGGTGGCGGAAGTGACGGACGTCCAGGTCAGCGAAGCGCTCGACCGGATCGCCGAGCAAAACCGGCCGTTCACGGCCAGGGGGGAGGGCGGCAAGGTCGAAAAGGGCGATCGGGTCGTCATCGACTTCACCGGCACGCTCGAGGGCGTGCCGTTCGAGGGCGGCACCGGCGGCGATGTCGGCGTCAATGTAGGATCCGGGACCTTCATTCCGGGCTTCGAAGATCAGCTCATCGGCATGGCTGCGGGCGAGACGCGGCAGGTGAAGGTCACCTTTCCCAGCAACTACATGAATGCGCAGCTCGCCGGCAAAGACGCCGAGTTCAAAGTGACTGCGAAAACAGTCGAGGCGCCGGCCGCCGTCACGGTCGACGATGCCTTTGCCAAGCAGCTCGGCCTGGAATCGCTCGATAAGCTCAAGGAGGCTGTCAAAGCGCGCGTGCAGCAGGAGCACGCCGGGCTCAGCCGCCAGCGGGTCAAGCGCCAGCTTCTTGATAAGCTCGACGAGATGCATCAGTTCGCGCTTCCTCCGACCCTGGCCGAGGAGGAGTTCAAGAACGTCTGGAACGCGGTCGACAGCGATCTCAAGGGCCAGGGCCGCAGCTTTGAGGACGAAGGCACGACCGAGGAGAAGGCGCGGGAGGAATATCGCGGCATCGCCGAGCGGCGGGTTCGGCTGGGTCTCGTGCTTGCCGAGATCGGCGAGCGCAACAAGATCGCGGTGACCGACGAGGAAATCACGCGCGCCATCGTCGAGCGCGCCCGCCAGGTGCCGGGCCGGGAGCAGGAGGTGTGGGAATTCTATCAGAAGAATCCCGGTGCGCTGGCATCGATACGGGCGCCGATCTTCGAGGAGAAGGTGGTCGATTTCCTGCTTGAGCTTGCCACCGTCAGCGAGAAGCAGGTCTCGCGCGAGGAGCTCCTCAAGGACGACGAGGACGAAAAGAGCGCGGCCGGCTAGTGTGGCGGTTCAGAAGTCCGCATCATTTCCGCGGCAAGTTCGAATGCGGACTTCTGAACCAAAGCCACACTAGGTCAATAAGTTGCTAGTGTCCTTCGATTCCGAAGTTCGCTAGCGAGCGTGCCGCACAATGAGGCGAACTTCGGAATCGGGACACTAGCGTCGGCCCGTTTCCCGGTGTTCGTGCGCCGCCGTCGCGATTGCCGCACGTGGAGTGCCGGAAAACGCGCACGGGCTGTTTTGCCCGCGCGAATCGTGGAAAAAGGCTATGGGAAGGTTGGCGAAGCTCGGAACGCTGGCGCAGTGGCTACGCTCGCCAGCCCGACTGCGCTGTTCATTCTGCGGCCGAAACAGCGATCAGGTCGAGCGGCTTGTGGCTGGTCCGTCCGTGTATATCTGTGACGAGTGCATAAAGACATGCGTCGCGGTTCTGGAGCAGGACGGGAGTTCTCCCTCCGCCAGCCGCTGACCGAGATAGGTTGACCCATGCGTGATCCCCGCGACACCTACATGAACACTCTCGTTCCGATGGTGGTCGAACAGACCAACCGCGGCGAGCGTGCCTATGACATTTTCTCGCGCCTGCTCAAGGAGCGCATCATCTTCATCAGCGGTCCGGTCGAGGACGTGATGTCGACCCTCGTGGTCGCCCAGTTGCTGTTTCTGGAAGCGGACAATCCGAAGAAAGAGATCGCGATGTACATCAACTCGCCGGGCGGCGTGGTGACGTCCGGGCTCGCGATCTACGACACGATGCAATTCGTGCGACCCGCGGTGTCGACCTTGTGCGTGGGCCAGGCCGCCTCGATGGGTTCGCTGCTGCTCGCCGCCGGGCACAAGGACATGCGATTTGCGCTCCCCAATTCCCGCATCATGCTTCATCAGCCGTCCGGCGGCTTCCAGGGCCAGGCAACCGACATCATGCTGCACGCCCAGGAGATCCTGAACCTGAAGAAGCGGCTGAACGAAATCTACGTGAAGCACACCGGCCAGCCGCTGAAGAAGATCGAGGACGCGCTCGAGCGCGACTACTTCCTGACGGGTGAGATGGCCGTGGAATGGGGGGTGGTCGACAAGGTCATCGCCAAACGGCCCGAGGATGTCTCCAAGATGTGAGGGCGACGGCTCCGCGGCCCTTTTCTTGCCCCGCGGCGCCGCTGCCAAGCTTGGAAACGGTCAAAAAGTCGCCATGCGCTTGAAATTTCATCATTAACAAATTCTTGATTATCCCCACATTACCGTGGTTCGCTAGGAATTGTGGCGGGGATGAACCAAGACCGGGAGATGTGCGGCATTGGTGATACGGACTGTTAGAAACCCCGCTGTTATGGTTTGCTGCGGTGCGACCGGTATGGCCGGGCGGCAGCCGGCCGACGGAGAGACGGAATGAGCAAGGTCGGCAGTAGTGACTCCAAGAACACGCTCTACTGTTCGTTCTGCGGCAAGAGCCAGCATGAGGTGCGCAAGCTCATTGCCGGACCGACCGTATTCATCTGCGACGAGTGCGTCGAACTGTGCATGGACATCATTCGCGAGGAGAACAAATCCTCGCTGGTGAAGTCGCGCGACGGGATTCCGACGCCGAAGGAGATCCGCAAGGTTCTCGACGACTACGTGATCGGTCAGGATCACGCCAAGAAGGTGCTCTCGGTCGCCGTCCACAATCATTACAAGCGGCTCAATCATCAGACCAAGCACAACGATGTCGAGCTCGCGAAGTCCAATATCCTGCTGATCGGGCCGACCGGCTCCGGCAAGACGCTGTTGGCGCAGACGCTGGCGCGCATCCTGGATGTGCCCTTCACCATGGCGGATGCGACGACGCTCACCGAAGCCGGCTATGTCGGCGAGGATGTCGAGAACATCATCCTCAAGCTGCTGCAATCGGCCGACTACAATGTCGAGCGCGCCCAGCGCGGCATCGTCTATATCGACGAGATCGACAAGATCAGCCGCAAGTCCGACAATCCCTCGATCACCCGCGACGTGTCGGGCGAGGGCGTGCAGCAGGCGCTGCTCAAGATCATGGAAGGGACGATTGCGTCGGTGCCGCCGCAGGGCGGACGCAAGCATCCGCAGCAGGAGTTCCTGCAGGTCGACACCACCAACATCCTGTTCGTATGCGGCGGCGCATTCGCCGGGCTCGAGAAGATCATCTCCGCGCGCGGCCGGTCGACCTCGATCGGCTTCGGCGCAAAGGTGCTGGCGCCGGAGGATCGCAAAGCCGGCGAGATCTTCCGCGAGGTCGAGCCCGAGGATCTCTTGAAGTACGGCCTGATTCCCGAGTTCGTGGGCCGGTTGCCCGTCGTCGCCACGCTTGAGGATCTGGACGAGCCGTCGCTGAAGCTCATTCTCACCCAGCCCAAGAACGCGCTGGTCAAGCAGTATCAGCGCCTGTTCGAGATGGAATCGATCGATCTCACGCTGGCGGAAGAGGCACTGGGCGCGATCGCCCGCAAGGCCATCGACCGCAAGACCGGCGCGCGCGGCCTGCGCTCGATCATGGAGGGCATCCTGCTCGACACCATGTTCGACCTGCCGAGCCTCGAAGGGGTCGAAGAGGTCGTGATCTCGCGCGAAGTGGTCGAGGGTACCGCGCGGCCACTCTACATCTATGCCGACCGGGCCGATCGGACCGGCGACGCGAGCGCTTGAGTGCACCGCAACCGGGGCGGGCGGGGGCGGTCTTCGATTCGGATCGGATGCGCCGGGCGGGCGCCCCTAAGGTGGCTATTTGCTTGAATTTTCGGGCTTACTTGACACCAGCCCGAGCCGTCGCCACCTATTGTGCGAACGAAAAAGCGTACGAAGGATCGCTTCGAAATTCTCCGGGGAGGGTTTCGTACCCACCCTCTGGCGCACGGGTGCCCATCGGGGCCGGCCGTGCTCCCTTCCCGGCCCACCTCTGCACTCGACCGTGATGCCGCAACCGCGGGTGACGGGCGGGGGGCACAACAACAAGGACCTCGGGCCATGACTAGCGCAAAGCCAAAGCCGCCTCTGATCCCCGGCGAAACCCGCGCTTATCCGGTATTGCCGCTGCGTGACATTGTCGTCTTCCCGCACATGATCGTCCCGCTTTTCGTTGGACGCGAAAAGTCGATCAAGGCGCTCGAAGAGGTGATGCGTTCCGATACCTTCATCCTGCTCGCGACCCAGAAGAATGCGTCAGACGATGACCCGGCGACGGGTTCCATCTTCGAGATTGGTACGCTCGCGAGTGTGCTGCAACTGCTCAAGCTGCCCGACGGCACCGTCAAGGTGCTGGTGGAGGGCGCTGCGCGCGCCAAGGTCGAGCGCTACACAGACCGCGCGGAGTACTATGAGGCCGACGCCGTCGTGCTGGCGGATGCCAGCGGCGAGCAGGTCGAGGCCGAAGCGCTCGCGCGCTCGGTCATCAACGAGTTCGAGAATTATGTGAAGCTGAACAAGAAGGTATCGCCGGAAGTTGTCGGCGTGGTTCAGCAGATCGAGGACTACGCCAAGCTCGCCGATACGGTGGCTTCGCATCTCGCGGTCAAGATTCCCGACAAGCAGGTGATCCTGGAGACGCCGTCGGTCACCGAGCGGCTGGAGAAGGTTCTCGGGCTGATGGAGAGCGAGATCTCCGTCCTGCAGGTCGAGAAGCGCATCCGCACGCGCGTCAAACGCCAGATGGAGAAGACCCAGCGCGAGTACTACCTCAACGAGCAGATGAAGGCGATCCAGAAGGAGCTCGGCGACGAGGAAGGTAAGGACGAGCTCGCCGAGATCGAGGACAAGATCAAGAAGACCAAGCTCTCGAAGGAGGCGCGCGAAAAGGCCACCCACGAGCTCAAGAAGCTGCGCCAGATGTCGCCGATGTCGGCAGAGGCGACGGTGGTGCGCAACTATCTCGACTGGCTGCTGTCGATCCCGTGGAACAAGAAGAGCAAGGTCAAGAAGGACCTCGCACTTGCCCAGGAGATCCTGGACGCCGATCACTTCGGCCTGGAGAAGGTGAAGGAGCGGATCGTCGAGTATCTCGCCGTTCAGCAGCGGGCCAACAAGCTCACCGGGCCGATCCTGTGCCTCGTCGGCCCGCCCGGCGTCGGCAAGACCTCGCTTGGAAAGTCGATCGCGCGTGCGACCGGCCGCGACTTCGTGCGCGTGTCGCTCGGCGGCGTGCGTGACGAGGCCGAAATTCGCGGCCACCGGCGCACCTATATCGGTTCGATGCCCGGCAAGGTCATCCAATCGATGCGCAAGGCGAAGTCGTCGAACCCGCTGTTCCTGCTCGACGAGGTCGACAAGATGGGCGCCGATTTCCGCGGCGATCCGTCTTCGGCGCTGCTCGAAGTGCTCGATCCCGAGCAGAACCATACCTTCAACGACCACTATCTCGAGGTCGACTACGATCTCTCCAACGTCATGTTCATCACGACGGCGAACACGCTGAATATCCCGCCGCCCCTGATGGACCGCATGGAGATCATCCGGATCGCCGGCTATACCGAAGACGAGAAGGTCGAGATCGCACGCAAGCACTTGATCCCGCATGCGGTCGCCAAGCACGGCCTCGACCTCAAGGAATGGTCGATCGACGACGAGGGGTTGCTGCTCCTGATCCGCCGTTACACGCGGGAAGCGGGCGTGCGCAATCTCGAGCGCGAGCTCTCGACCCTGATCCGCAAGGCGGTGAAGGAACTGACGCTGACCAAGAAGAAGGCGATCACGGTCGAGGCGAAAACCGTGTCCGACTATCTCGGCGTGCCGAAGTACCGCTACGGCGAGGTCGAGGACGAGGATCAGGTCGGCGTCGTGACCGGGCTGGCGTGGACCGATGTGGGCGGAGAACTGCTCACCATCGAAGCCGCGATGATGCCCGGCAAGGGCAAGATGACGGTCACCGGCAATCTGCGTGACGTGATGAAGGAGTCGATCTCGGCTGCCGCTTCCTACGTGCGCATGCGTGCGGTCGCCTTCGGCATCGAGCCGCCGAGGTTCGACAAGAAGGACATCCACGTGCACGTGCCCGAGGGAGCGACCCCAAAGGACGGCCCGTCGGCGGGCGTGGCCATGGTCACCGCGATCGTGTCGGTCATGACCGGCATCCCGGTGCGCCGTGACGTTGCCATGACTGGCGAGATCACGTTGCGCGGTCGGGTGCTACCGATCGGCGGCTTGAAGGAGAAGCTGCTCGCGGCATCGCGCGGCGGCATGAAGACGGTGCTGATCCCGGAGGAGAACGCCAAGGACCTCGTGGAGATCAGCGAGAGCATCAAGAAAGGTCTCGAGATCCTTCCGGTCTCGCGGATGGACGAGGTGCTCGCGCGCGCTCTCACCCGCAAACCGGAACCGATCGAGTGGGACGAGGAAAAGGCCAAGCCGACGGAGACGTCGGTCACCACCGAGCCGGCGGTCGAGACCGATTCTTCAGTGCTCACCGCGCACTGATCGACCGGATCATCCCATAAGTTCAACGGCGGCACCGCAAAGTGCCGCCGTTTTCTTTTGCTCCGCAGGGTTCTCTATTTGTTCTTGACATTGTTGGAACAAAAAAGGAACATGGAATTGCTGCCGGTCGGGTCTGCGCGTAATGCGGATAGCCAACGCGGCAGTCCGTTTTCGCCGGCACTTCGGCCGTTGGGGCCGAGGTGTTCAGCGAAACTTTCCCGGAGAGATGTGTGATGAAACCGACCTTCACTGCTGCGTGTGCGGCATTGGTGGGACTGCTGGCTTTGTCTCAATCCGCGGTCGCACAACAGAAGACAGCCAAGCAATGCAACGACGAATGGAGCGCCGACAGGGCGGCCATCCAGGCAAGCGGCAAGACCAAGCGCGTCTTCGTGGCCGAATGTCGCGGCGTACCGGTTGCCGCGCGTGTGGCCGCGGCGGTACCGGCAGGCAAGGACCAATACGCGACCGAAGCCGAGGCCAAAACGAACTGCCGGGCCGATACCGTCGTGTGGGTGAATTCGACATCCAAAGTCTATCACGGCAGCGGCAGCCGGAGTTACGGCAAGACCAAGACGGGCGCGTATATGTGCGAGAAGGAATCGGCCGCTGCCGGCTTCCGCGCTGCCAGGACTGCGAGAGGCGCGGCAACCTGATTTCCCGCGCCGGTGACACTGGGCTAAGGTCGTGGCGGTGCCTTCGCGGGCACCGCCGTTTTTTCTGGGTACGCGCAGCTCGTGCGTGCGCGCTTGTCACCGCCGAGGAGATGATCATGCGGGGAGTTGTTCGCGTTGGGCTCACGGTCGCCGTCCTCGCGTGCGCAGGCCTTTCCGCGGCGCGCGGCGATGACTTCCCGAGCAAGCCCATTACCATCATGGTCGGGCTCGCACCCGGCGGCATCACCGACGTCACCGCCCGACTCTATGCCGAGGCCGTCTCCAGAAGCATCAGCCAGCGCATCACGATCGAGAATCGTCCGGCCGCGGCCGGCGCGCTTGCCGCGGCCGCCGTGCAGAATGCGCCGCCGGATGGGACCATGCTGCTGGTCTTCTCCGGTTCGCAGCACGCCACCGTGGCGGCCATGGGATCGGCGCCATACGATCCGGTCAAGGGCTTCTCCTTCATCACGTTGCTGTTCAACAGCGTGGTTGCGTTCGTGGTGCCGCCCGACAGTCCGGCCGCGACGCTGGAGGCGCTGTTCGAGCTTGGCCGCAAGCGTGCCGGCGGTCTCTCGATGGGAACGCCCGGCCTGGGCTCACCCTCGCACCTCCTGGGCGCACGCGTGGCGCTCGCAGCCAAGGCGCCGTTGCAGTCGATCCACTATCGCGGCGGCGCGCCGATGATGGCCGACGTGCTGACCGGCCGCGTCGATTTCGGGGTCGCGACATTGTCGACCTCGCGCACGTTCCTGATGGACAACAAGCTGCGCGCGCTGGCGCTCGATGGCGAGACGCGCTGGTCAGGGCTGCCCGATGTGCCGATCCTGGCCGAGATCGGCTACGGCAACGAGAAAGTGGCGAACTGGTTCGGTGTGGCGGCGCCGGCGGGAACGCCGCCCGCAATCGTGCAGAAGTTGCGCCAGG
This sequence comes from uncultured Alphaproteobacteria bacterium, assembly GCA_963725065.1. Classification (GTDB taxonomy): domain Bacteria; phylum Pseudomonadota; class Alphaproteobacteria; order Rhizobiales; family Xanthobacteraceae; genus VAZQ01. The sequence goes on along the minus strand of CAVRXD010000041.1, from coordinate 66,694 downwards.
AGTTCGTCAAGGCGTCGCGCGATCCAGAACTGCAAAAGCGGCTCGCGGAGAACGGCACATTGATCGCCACCAGCACCTCCGAGGAGATGCGGGCGCTGATGGTGGAGGAGGTCGCAGCCATGGACGGGCTGGTGAAGACGCTCGGCCTTCGTCAGCAGTAGGACACTTCAACAACGGGCACTTTTGGACTGCCCGCTTGCCTCGCTGCCCGGCGCGGCGATAAAGGTGACGCGAGGGCGGTTAGCTCAGTTGGTAGAGCGCCTGCTTTACACGCAGGATGTCGGCGGTTCGAGTCCGTCACCGCCCACCAGCCTTTGCACCCGCGGCGCCGAGGCTACTTCTCGCCAGCCGCAACCCGCAGCGGCGGGTGGGATAAGCCGCAAGCCGCCGCCCAATCAGATTGACGACAGACGACGGGAGGACGACGCGGTCCTTCCGCCGTCTGTCGTCAATCTACGTCGCGGCGCGTTACACCGCCTCTTTGAGTTCCTTGGCGGGGCGGAACGCGACCTTCTTGCTGGCCTTGATCTGGATCGGTTCGCCGGTGGCCGGATTGCGCCCCATGCGGGCTGCACGCTTGCGCACCACGAGGATGCCGAGGCCGCCGATGCGAATGCGGTCGCCCTTCTTCAGGTGTTTGGTCACCAAGCCGACCAGGTCGCCGAGGACCGCCTCAGTCTGCTTTTTCGACATCTCATGGGATTCCGAGAGATTTGCGGCGAGATGCTTCAGGGTCACGGTCGCTTGTGCGCCCGGTTTCTTCGCTGCCATGGCTGGCCCTCCTCGTTGCAGAACGTGGCCTCTCAGCCACTCATCACGCCGTCGCATTAGACGATTCGGATGGTGTCTGACCATGACTTATTGGCGAAAAATGCGGGTTTTTTCAATGCCGGTTGTTAGAAATCAGCCAATGACGGGCTCTCAGGCGGTGCGCGGGCCTGTGAATCCCCTGATTTGACCATGGATATTGGCCTTCTGCAGGGGATGAACGAGTTACCTTGACTTGGGCAGAGGGGGTATTTAACTCCCACGACGCCCGCGGGGGCGTAGCTCAGTTGGTTAGAGCGTCGGCCTGTCACGCCGAAGGTCGCGGGTTCGAGTCCCGTCGCTCCCGCCATTCCGGTCCTGTCGGCCCGCAGCAAGCATCGACCGTTTCCGCTTGCAAGACCCTCTCGAGTTCAAGACCTCCTCGAAGTTGAGAACCATCGCGGCGAGCCGCGGCCTTGGCGTCGCTCCTCGCGGCGTGAACCTCATCGGCCGTCAACGGTCGCTCGCGGCGGGCGGAGGTTTTGCATGTCGCTTGGGCGCGATCGCGACCGCCTCACCGAGCGACGCGACGTCTGCGCCGCGGCTGAAAGCCGAATCCAAACTGATTCCGCCTCGCGACTTCTTGAAGGGCGCTACCGGCGGGTCTAGGCTTGCGCGCAATCAAGTTCGCGCGAAGCGACCGGCGACGATCGAGGAGACGCTCATGCATCCGCGAAATCTTTTGCTCGCCCTGGCCGCCGGCGCGATCGCGGTCGGCTTCACGCTCGTTTCCGCACAGGCGCAGGCGCCGATGGCGTTGAGCGGTCAGGTCAGCTCCGCTGCCGACGGCCCGATGGAAGGGGTGGTCGTCAGCGCCAAACGCGAGGGTTCGACGGCGACCATCTCGGTCGTCAGCGACAGCGCCGGCAAGTTCGGCTTCCCGGCATCGAAGCTTGCGCCCGGCCGCTATTCGCTTGCCATTCGTGCCGTCGGCTATGACCTCGAAGGACCGAAGAACGCCGACGTTGCCGCCGGCGGAGCCGCGACCGCCGACATCAAGCTGCGGCCGACCAGGAACCTGGCCAAGCAGCTCACCAATGCGGAATGGCTTGCGAGCTTCCCCGGGACCGACACGCAGAAGAAAGCGCTGCTCAATTGCATCAGCTGTCACAACCTCGACCGCATCGTGAATTCCAACCATGACGCGGCGGAATTCGTCCAGGTGTTCGACCGGATGACCGGCTACTATCCGGGCAGCACGCCGCAGCATCCGCAGCGCCTCTTGGGCGAAGCACGCCGCAACCTCGGCCAGGCGGCAGGCGTGAAGGCGATGGCGGAGTACCTCGCCTCGGTCAATCTCAGCAAAGACGAAGTGTGGGACTATCCGCTCAAGACGCTGCCGCGCCCGACCGGACGCGCGACCCGCGTCGTCATCACCGAATATGATCTGCCGCGGAAGCAGATCCAGCCGCACGACGCCATCGTCGATGCCGACGGCATGGTCTGGTTCACCCATTTCGGCGAACAGTTCCTGGGCAAGCTCGATCCCAAGACCGGGCAAGTCTCCGAATATCCGCTGCCGGTCATCAAGCCCGGCTATCCGATCGGCACGCTCGACCTGGAGACCGACAAGGCCGGCAATCTCTGGATCGCGATGATGTATCAGGGCGGCGTCGCCAAGTTCGACAAGGCGACCCAGAAATTCCAGACCTGGAAGGTGCCGGATCAATGGCAGACGGACGCGACCCAGCAGGCCTTCCTCTCGCCGACCTACTCTGACGTCGACGGCAAGGTCTGGGTCAAGAATTCGGATCGCGCCCAGATCCTGCGGCTCGATCCGGTCACCGGCCAGTGGGAGAACCTCGGATCGTTCAAGGATGCGAACAATCGCACCATCACCTCCTATGGCATCCCGGCCGACCACGACAACAATCTCTATCTGCTCGATTTCTCCTCCTCCAATATCGGCAAGCTCGACGCCAAGACCGGCAAGCTCACCGTCTACCGCTCGCCGATCCCGAACTCGCGTCCGCGGCGTGGCCGGGTCGACGAGCAGAACCGTCTGTGGTTCGCGGAATATGCCGGCAATGCCATCGGCATGTTCGATCCCAAGACCGAGAAAATCCAGGAATGGGTGCTGCCGACGCCGTGGGGTCAGCCCTACGACGTGGTCACGGACAAGAACGGCGAAGCCTGGACCGGCTCGATGCTGAGCGATCGGGTGTCGCGGCTCGACCCCAAGACCGGCGAGTTCGTGGAATACCTTTTGCCGAAGACGACCAATATCCGCCGCGTGTTCGTGGACAACTCGACCAGCCCGGTGAGCTTCTGGGTCGGCAGCAATCACGGAGCCTCGATCGTCAAAGTCGAACCGCTGGATTGAGACATCGCTCACTCATGATCCTCGCTGCTCGTCCAATGTTCACTTGATGAAGTCGTACGGCTGCGAGTCATGACCGTGGAGAATACGCCGCCCGGACGCGGCGCCGCCGTGCCCCGAACCGTCCAGGAGTACATCGACGAAACGCCGATGTGGGCGGATTCGACCGTCGTGCGCTATTCCCCGATGACCAACATGCAGTGGCTCATCTGGGGGCTCGCCGCGGCCGGCAAGTTCTTCGAGGGCATGGTCGTCTTCACGACCGGCGTGGCCTTGCCCCTGATGGGACGGGAATTCGCGTTGGGGGCGACCGAGAAGGGCGTCGTCGCCGCAGCCTCCCTGTTCGGTATCCTGATCGGCGCCACGGCGCTGGGCGGCCTGGCCGACCGATACGGCCGCAAGGAGATGTTCATCATCGAGATGGTGCTGTTCGCCATCTTCATCCTCGTGCTCACCTTCAGCGCGTCGTTTCTGGTCGTGGTCGTAGCCCTCGTCGGCATCGGCCTTGCGCTCGGATGCGACTATCCGACCGCGCATCTGATCATCTCCGAGAGTATTCCGAGCCGCATTCGCGGGCGCATGGTGCTTGCGGCATTCGGCTTTCAGGCCGTTGGTGGCCTTGCGGGCACGGCCATCGGATTTTTGATCCTGTACGAAAATCCCGATCGGCGCCTGGCGCTGGATGTATGCCAGCACCATCCTGCTCGCCGTGCCGGTCATCATCGGCCGTTTTTTCGTGGTCCAGAGCCCGCTCTGGCTCGCCTATCGTGGGCGGGTCGAAGAGGCCGAGGTGGCGACCGCGCGGCTGCTGCGGCGCGATCCTCCATATCCGAAAGAGGTCGTCCTGCGCGCTCCGGTCGGCGCCGCAATCGCCCACGCACAGGCGCACGAGCATGCGCCGTGGTCGGCGCTGTTCGCCGGCGTTCATCTGCGCCGGACCATTCTCGCCTCGGTGCCCTGGTTCTTGCAGGACCTCGGCACCTACGGCATCGGAATCTTCACGCCCACCATTCTGGCCACCGTGATCGGCGCCAGCATCGAGCACCCGCGCAACACCGCCGAGCTCATCCAGAGCGACATCCTCGCCACCAGAGGGGCGGCGCTGATCGACGTGCTGCTGATTGTCGGGATCGTGTGCGCGGTCCTGCTGGCCGACCGGGTCGGCCGCATCCGCCTGCAGATCATGGGCTTCATCGGCTGCGCCGTGGGGCTGTTGCTGGCGGCGCTGTCGCTACATGTCGGAGGAGCGCTTGCCAGCGTGCTGCTCTTTGCCGGCTTCATGCTGTTCAGCTTCATGACCAATATCGGTCCCAACGCCATGACCTATCTGATCGCCGGTGAGATTTTCCCGATCGCGATCCGCGGCACCGGCGCCGGTTTCGCCGCCTCGTTTGGCAAGGTCGGCGCGGTGCTGACCGCGTTCCTGTTTCCGATCCTGCTCAAGGACATCGGCACCGATCTCCTGCTGCTGATCCTGGTTGGGACCAGCGTGCTGGGCGCCGTGGTCACGCGGGCCTACGCCTTTGAAACCAAGGGCATCAGTCTGGAGAAGATCGACGCGAAGGAGCCGATCGCCCCGGCCAAGCCTTAGGCGGCGGGGCACAAAAATCCCGGCGCGGCGACGCCGGCCAGGCTCATGCACATTTCTTGAATGATGTTCTACGATAGAAGATTCGGGTAACGCACGTCAAGAACAATCGTGACCTAGCGCATCGACGCGCAGGCTTCGCTTCGCGGCGAAGGTCGTCGACCCGGATCCGCCGATCGCGCGCGCACGCGTTACGCCGGCGCGGTCGCGGCGAGCCAACTAGCTCGCGGCCCGCAGTCCTAGGATTGCGCGCGCGTCGGCGGGCGTGGCGACAGTGTCGCCGAGGATCTCGATGATCTTGCCGGCCTTCTCCACCAGTGCGGCGTTGCTGGGCGCAAGCTTGCCCTTTTCCAGATAGATGTTGTCTTCAAGTCCCACCCGGGGATGCCCGCCCAGCAGCACCGCCTGTGCGACCATGGGAAACTGGTAGAGCGATATGCCGAAGGCGAACCAGGGCGAGTTCGCCGGCAACAGGCTGCGCATATAGCTCATCGCCTCCGGGGTCGCCGGCTGGGCCCAGGCGATGCCGAGGCAAATCTGGAACATGCCGGGCGCGTTGATGTGGCCGCTCTCGATCATGCGCTTGGCCAGCAGCAGATGGCCGGTCTCGAATACTTCGAGTTCCGGCATGACGCCGGCATCGCGGATCGCCAGCGCCATCGCTTCGAGGTGGGGCGGCGTGTTGACGAAGACGTGAGGCCCCATATTCATGCTGCCCATGTCGAGGCTGCAGATGTCGGGCTTGAGAGCGACCACATGCCGGACGCGCTCGGCTGGACTCTTGATGGTCGTGCCCGGCCCGGGCTTTTGTGGGTCCTCGTCGCCCGGCACGAAGCGTGCGCCCGGCCCGGTGGTCAGGTTGATGAGGACGTCGCTGCCGCTGCCACGAATGCGATCCACGACCTCCTTGTAGAGGGCAGGGTCCATGCTCGGACGTGTGGTCTTCGGATCGCGCACATGGATGTGAACGATGGCAGCGCCGGCCTTGGCGGCGTCGATGGCCGACTGCGCGATCTGTTCCGGGGTCACCGGCACCGCGGGGTTGCGGCCCGGCGTGTCCGCCGACCCCGTCACCGCGCATGAGATCATGACCTTGCGTTGCATGCCGCCTCCCTGCCCAACATTGTTTCGCGAAAGCCTACAGCGAGGACCGGGCGGAAGCCCAGAGGTTCCGCCCGCAACGTGGGGATGCAGGCGGCGACATTGGCGGCGACCGCAGGCATGGCTACAAGGCCGCGGAGTGCTGTCTCGCCGGGCGCCACGACGGCTCAGGTGACGACAATATCTACATAAGAGCTGCGTCCGGCGTGCAAACCAGCTTTTGAAGCGCTCCGGCTTGCCTCTCATTGTGCACTGCGCTAAGCCCTCTCAGCGCCCGTCCTTGGAACGAATCCGATCTGTGACAAGGGCGATTTCGTAAGCGCCTGCGGCACCTTGGCCGCATGGGGCCGGGGCGGGCTTTCCGTGCGGGGCCGCGACGTCGGAGGTGAGGTCGCCGATGAACGAGCTATTGCTGGATTACCTCCCGCTCGTGATCTTCATTGGAGTGGCGCTTGTCATCAGCCTGGTGCTCCTGCTGGTGCCGTTCGTGGTCGCCTACCAGGCGCCCGATCCAGAAAAGCTCTCGGCCTACGAATGCGGGTTCAACGCCTTCGACGATGCGCGCATGAAATTCGACGTGCGCTTCTATCTCGTCGCCATCCTGTTCATCATCTTCGATCTGGAGATGACCTTCCTGTTTCCCTGGGCCATCGCGTCAAGCGATCTCGGGCTCTTCGGCTATTGGTCGATGATGGTGTTCCTTGGCGTTCTGACCATCGGCTTCATATATGAGTGGCGGAAAGGAGCGCTCGAATGGGATTAGAGCGCACGACCGTCGTCGCACCGCCCGCCAGGGGCATTCTCGACCCGCGCACGGGCAAGCCCGTCGGCGCCGATGACAGATTTTTTACCGGCCTGAACGACCAGCTCTCGGACAAGGGCTTTCTCGTTGCCGTGAGCGACGACCTCATCACCTGGGCGCGCACGGGCTCGCTGATGTGGATGACCTTCGGGCTGGCCTGCTGTGCGGTCGAGATGATGCAGATGTCGATGCCGCGCTACGACGCGGAGCGCTTCGGCTTCGCGCCGCGAGGCTCGCCCCGGCAGTCCGATGTGATGATCGTCGCCGGCACGCTCACCAACAAGATGGCGCCGGCCTTGCGCAAGGTCTACGACCAGATGCCGGAGCCGCGTTACGTCATCTCCATGGGCTCGTGCGCCAACGGCGGCGGCTACTACCACTATTCCTACTCGGTCGTGCGCGGCTGCGACCGTATCGTTCCGGTCGACATCTACGTGCCCGGCTGCCCACCGACCGCCGAGGCGCTGCTCTACGGCGTCATGTTGCTGCAGAAAAAGATCCGCCGCACCGGCACGATCGAGCGCTGATGGTTTCACGCCATGGATGAAACGCTCGACAAACTCGGCGAGACCATCGCCGGCGCGCTGCCGGGCTCGATCACGAGCCACTCGGTGGCGAACGGCGAATTGACGATTCATGCGGTCGCGCGCGACATCGTGAAGCTCGCAACCTTCCTGCGCGACGACGAGCGCTGCCAATTCCTGAGCTTGCTCGACGTCACGGCGATCGACTGGCCCGGGCGCGAGCGGCGCTTCGACATCGTCTACCATCTGCTCTCGCCCAAGCTGAACCTGCGCATCCGGGTGAAGCTCGAGGTCGACGAGAAGACGCCTGTCGCTTCCATCATCGACGTCTTTCCCGGCGCCAACTGGTTCGAGCGCGAGACCTACGATCTCTACGGTGTCGTCTTCACCGGCCATCCGGACATGCGCCGGCTGCTCACTGACTACGGCTTCGAGGGCCATCCCCTGCGCAAGGATTTTCCGCTCACCGGGTTCGTCGAGGTCCGCTATGACGACGAGCAGAAGCGCGTCGTGTACGAGAAGGTGAGCCTCAGCCAGGAATTCCGCAATTTCGATTTCCTCTCGCCGTGGGAAGGTCCGGGCTACAGCCTGCCGGGGGACGAGAAGGCCACGAGCGGGAAGGGGTCTTGAGATGAGGCCGACGCTCGCGGAGCGGGGGTACCGGAAATCTCGAACAGCGAGTAGCCGTCTGCTTGCGGTTCGCCGCTCGCCGTTCGCGACGGTTCGCTGCGCGCCGCTCGCAGCTGGAGCGAGTTGAGTCATGGCCGAAACGGAGCTGCGTAATTTCACCATCAATTTCGGACCGCAGCACCCGGCCGCGCACGGCGTTCTGCGCCTGGTGCTGGAACTCGACGGCGAGGTGGTCGAGCGCGTCGATCCGCACATCGGACTGTTGCATCGCGGCACCGAGAAGCTGATCGAAGCCAAGACCTATCTGCAGGCAATTCCCTATTTCGACCGGCTCGACTATGTCGCGCCGATGAACCAGGAGCATGCCTTCTGTCTCGCGGCCGAAAAACTGCTGCGGCTCGAGGTGCCCAAGCGCGCGCAACTGATCCGCGTGCTTTACTGCGAGATCGGGCGGCTGTTGTCGCATCTTCTCAACGTGACCACGCAGGCCATGGACGTCGGCGCCCTGACGCCCCCGCTCTGGGGGTTCGAGGAACGCGAAAAGCTCATGACGTTCTATGAGCGGGCGTCCGGCAGCCGCATGCATGCCGCGTATTTCCGCGTCGGGGGCGTGCACCAGGACCTGCCGCCAAGGCTCGTCGACGACATCTGGGCGTTCTGCGATCCGTTCCTTAAGGTCTGCGATGACCTCGAAGACTTGCTGACCGGCAATCGTATCTTCAAGCAGCGCAACGTCGACATCGGCGTGGTCACGCTCGCCGACGCATGGGCCTGGGGTTTTTCCGGCGTCATGGTGCGCGGATCGGGTGCCGCGTGGGATCTGCGCAAGGCGCAGCCCTACGAGTGTTACGCCGAGCTCGATTTCGACATTCCGATCGGCAAGAACGGCGACAACTACGATCGCTACTGCATCCGCATGGAGGAGATGCGCCAGTCCATCGTCATCATGAAGCAGTGTCTGGAGAAGCTGCGCTCGGAAGAAGGACGGGGACCGGTGACCGTCGACGACCACAAGATCGTCCCTCCCAAGCGCGCCGAGATGAAGCGCTCCATGGAAGCGCTCATCCATCATTTCAAGCTCTATACCGAAGGATTCCACGTTCCCGCCGGCGAGGTCTATGCCGCGGTCGAGGCGCCCAAGGGCGAGTTCGGCGTCTATCTGGTCGCCGACGGCACCAACAAACCCTACAAGTGCCATATCCGGGCGCCGGGTTTCGCGCATCTCCAGGCGATGGATTTTCTCTGCAAGGGATACATGCTCGCCGACGTGTCGGCGATCCTCGGCTCGCTCGACATCGTGTTCGGGGAGGTGGATCGGTGAGATTGCTCGGTATGTCCGGTACCGCGGCTGCGGCCGCAATCGCCACCGCGGCCGGCGCTGCCGAGCAATCTTGCGATCGATACGCCGCACTTCAACGGCTGCCAGATCGCTTCCAGGAGATCGCGAGCGGTGACGTCGGCAAAGTGGAGTTTTTCGTTCTGACGGACGGGAGCTGTACCTGTGACAATACACCGGCGATCGATCGTACCCGGGGCAAGCCTGGGGCCCGGAACGTAAACTGGTCGTGCCATGTCGCGACTCCTGATGAGCGGAGGAGCGATTAAGTTATGGCCGTACGTCGCCTCGCCGAGCCCGCGCTGCAGCCCAAGAGCTTCGCCTTCACGGCCGAGAACCTCGATTGGGCCAAGGGCCAGATCGCCAGGTATCCGGAAGGCCGGCAGGCGTCGGCGATCATTCCGATCCTGTGGCGCGCGCAGGAGCAGGCCGGCGGCTGGCTGCCGCAGAAGGCGATCGAGCACGTCGCGGCCCTTCTCGGCATGCCGAAGATCCGCGCGCTCGAGGTCGCGACCTTCTACACCATGTTCAATCTGGAGCCGGTCGGACAATTCCATGTCCAGCTCTGCGGCACCACGCCCTGCGTGCTGCGCGGCGCCGACAAGCTGATCAAGCTCTGCCACGATAAGATCGGCGAGCAGTTTCACGTCACCGCGGACGGCAAGCTGTCGTGGGTCGAGGTCGAGTGTCTCGGCGCCTGCGTGAACGCGCCGGTCGCGCAGATCAATTTCGACTACTACGAGGATCTGACCCCCAAGAGCTTCACCACGCTGCTCGCCGACCTCGCGGATGGCAAACCGGTCAAGCCCGGTCCGCAGGTCGATCGTCAGCTCTCCGCGCCTCTGGGCGGTCCGACCACGCTCACCGATCCCAATCTCTATGCGCGCCGCAGGCCGGGGCAGGGGCTGCAACCGGCGCTGCTCGACGCCGACGCCAAGACGCCGGGGGCGGCCGCGAACCTGCGCGAAGCGCCGGTGCCGAAGCCTCCGGCCGCCGATTCATCCGCAAGCGGAAAGTCGTGATGCTCCAGGACAAGGACCGCATTTTCACCAATCTCTATGGTCTCCACGACTGGGGCCTTGAAGGCGCGCGCGCGCGGGGCGCCTGGGACGGCACCAAGGCAATGCTGGAGAAGGGCCGCGACTGGATCATCAACGAGGTGAAGGCCTCGGGGCTGCGCGGCCGCGGCGGCGCCGGCTTCCCGACCGGGCTCAAATGGTCGTTCATGCCCAAGCAGTCGGACGGCCGGCCGCATTATCTCGTGGTCAACGCCGACGAGTCCGAACCCGGCACCTGCAAGGATCGCGAGATCATGCGGCACGACCCGCATCTCCTGATCGAGGGCTGCTTGATCGCCGCGTTCTCAATGAATGCGAACCACTGCTACATCTATATCCGCGGCGAGTTCATCCGTGAACGCGAACGTCTGCAGGCGGCGGTGGACCAGGCCTATGAGGCTCGTCTCATCGGCAAGGACAACGTTCACGGTTTTCCGTTCGACCTCGTGGTCCATCACGGCGCCGGCGCCTATATCTGCGGCGAGGAGACCGCGCTGCTCGAAAGCCTCGAAGGCAAGAAGGGCCAGCCGCGTCTGAAGCCGCCGTTCCCGGCCAATGTCGGCCTCTACGGCTGCCCGAGCACGGTCAACAACGTCGAGTCGATCGCGGTCGTGCCGGACATCCTGCGGCGCGGCGCGGCCTGGTTCGCCGGCATCGGACGGCCCAACAATACCGGCACCAAGCTGTTCTGCATCTCCGGCCACGTGCAGAAGCCTTGCACCGTCGAGGAAGCAATGGGGATCCCGTTGCGCGAACTGGTCGACACCCATGCCGGCGGCGTTCTCGGCGGCTGGGACAACCTGCTCGCCGTCATTCCCGGCGGCTCCTCGATGCCGCTCATCCCGGCCAATGAATGCGATCACCTGCTCATGGATTTCGACGGCTGCCGGGAGCACAAATCCGCGCTCGGCACCGCGGCAGTGATCGTCATGGACAGGTCGACCGACATCGTCCGTGCGATGGCCCGCATCTCGTATTTCTACAAGCACGAAAGCTGCGGCCAGTGCACGCCCTGCCGGGAAGGCATGGGCTGGATGTGGCGGGTGCTCACCCGCATGGCGGAAGGCCGCGCGCACAAGCGCGAAATCGACATGCTGATGGAAGTCACCACGCAGATCGAAGGCCACACCATCTGCGCCTTCGGCGACGGCGCCGCCTGGCCGGTGCAAGGCCTCCTGCGCCACTTCCGGCCCGAGATCGAGCGGCGTATCGACGAATATGCGGCGAACCCGCACCCGGATCCGGTGCGGATTGCGGCGGAGTAGGGGATGTTCATGGCAACAGAACACCCGGGTCATCGCGGATCCTCCGGGGCCCATTCTACGGATCTCGATCTTGGCTCGTTGGGTGTTACGAGCAGTGATCGCATTCTTGTCCCGTCGGTGGAATCAAACGAGGCTTCCACTCGTGGGAAGAAATGGTGGCTCAACGTTCTGATCCTTTGCGCTTATTTTGCCCCCGCGCTGGCAATCCTGTTGCCCTTTCCAAATCCAGCTGGTCGGCTTGCCGCGGTAGTCATTGCCGGAATTGGAGCGGCATTGTTCGCGCTCGTTTGCCTTGATCGCAATAACCCTCATCGGCTGCGCCTTCTTATTGCAGGTGCAGGAGTTGCCGTGGCGTTCCTCTACGTCTCCGTGAAGCCGTGGCTTGGATTATGAGGCAGCGATGACCAAGCTTATCGTCGACGGCAAGGAAATCGACGTCCCGCCGGCCTACACGCTGCTGCAGGCGTGTGAGGCCGCGGGGGTGGAAATCCCGCGCTTCTGCTTCCACGAGCGGCTCTCGATCGCGGGCAATTGCCGCATGTGCCTGGTCGAGCTCAAGGGCTCGCCCAAGCCCGTGGCGTCATGCGCCTGGGGGGTGCGCGACTGCCGGCCCGGTCCCAATGGCGAGCCCCCCGAGGTGAACACCAAGACGCCGATGGTGCGCAAGGCGCGCGAAGGCGTGATGGAGTTCCTGCTGATCAATCACCCCCTCGATTGCCCGATCTGCGACCAGGGCGGGGAATGCGACCTGCAGGACCAGGCGATGGCCTACGGCGTGGACTCCAGCCGCTTCGCGGAGAACAAGCGCGCGGTCGAGGACAAGTACGTCGGGCTGCTGGTCAAGACCATCATGAATCGCTGCATTCATTGCACGCGGTGCGTTCGATTCATGACCGAGGTCGCCGGCGTACCGGAGCTCGGCGCCATCGGACGCGGCGAGGACACGGAGATCACGACCTACCTCGAGCAGGCGATGACGTCCGAACTGCAGGGCAACGTGGTCGATCTTTGTCCGGTCGGCGCCCTGACCTCCAAGCCCTACTCCTTCGCCGCGCGGCCGTGGGAACTGGACAAGACCGAGTTGATCGACGTCATGGACGCCGTCGGTTCGGCCATTCGCATCGATACGCGGGGACGCGAGGTCATGCGCATCCTTCCGCGCGTGAACGACGACGTGAACGAGGAGTGGATTTCCGACAAGACCCGCCACGTCGTCGACGGCCTGCGCGCCCAGCGTCTCGACCAGCCCTACGTTCGCGAGGACGGGCGGCTCTATCCGGCTTCGTGGCGGGATGCATTCGACGCCATCGCCGCAAAGGTCGATGGCGCCGACCCGAGGCGGATCGGCGCCATCGTCGGCGACCTCGCGGCGGTCGAGGAGATATTCGCGCTCAAGGATCTGATGACTCGGCTCGGGGTCGCCAATATTGACTGCCGGCAGGATGGCGCGGCGCTCGATCCAAAATGGGGGAGGGCGAGCTACCTCTTCAACGCGACCATTGCCGGCATCGAGAAGGCCGACGCATTGCTCATCGTCGGATCCAACCCGCGGCGCGAAGCCGCTGTACTCAATGGGCGTATCCGCAAGCGCTGGCGAGCCGGCGCGATTCCGATCGGCATGATCGGCGAGCGGGCCGATCTCACCTATCCCTACGAATACCTCGGCGCCGGGCCGCAGACGCTGGCGGATGTCGCCAGCGGGACGCACGAGTTCGGCAAGGTGCTGAAGCAAGCCCAGCATCCGCTGGTGATCGTCGGCATGGGCGCGCTGGCTCGACCGGACGGCGCTGCCGTCGCCTCGCTCGCCGCACGCGCCGCGCAGGGCGCGGGCACGGACGGCTGGAACGGCTATTCGGTCTTGCACACGGCGGCGTCACGCGTCGGTGCGCTCGACGTCGGCTTCGTGCCCGCTACCGGCGGGCGCACGGCGCAGGAGATCGCGGCGGCCGGCGCGCTCGACGTGGTGTTCCTGCTGGGGGCCGATGAGATGGAAATCGCGCCCGGCGCCTTCGTGGTTTATGTCGGGGCGCACGGCGATCGGGGCGCGCACCGCGCCGATGTCATCCTTCCGGGCGCGGCCTATCCCGAGAAGTCCGGCATCTACGTCAACACGGAAGGACGCGTGCAGATGGCGGGGCGTGCCTCGTTTCCGCCGGGCGAGGCGCGCGAAGACTGGGCGATCCTGCGCGCGCTTTCGGATGTGCTGGGGCGAAAACTGCCGTACGACTCGCTCGCGCAACTACGCCAGACCCTGTTCAAGGCGCACCCGCATCTGCAGCGCGCCGATCAGATTGCGCCGGGCGACGCCGCGGATATCACTGCGCTCGCGGCGCGCGGCGGCAGCCCGGACAAGGCGGTGTTTGGCTCGGCCGTCGACGATTTCTATCTCACCAATCCGATCGCGCGGGCGTCCGTCATCATGGCGGAATGCTCGGTGCTCGCCGAGGGCCACACCGCCCTCACCGCGGCGGAGTAGCCGAGATGGCCGAATTGTGGACGGACTATATCTGGCCGCTGCTCATCATCGTCGCGGAGAGCGTGCTCTTGCTTGTCCTGCTGTTGATCGTCACCGCTTATGTGCTTTATGCCGATCGCAAGATCTGGGCAGCGGTGCAGATCAGGCGCGGCCCCAACGTAGTCGGTCCCTGGGGCCTGCTGCAATCGTTCGCCGATCTGCTCAAATTCATCGTCAAGGAACCGATCATACCCGCCGGCGCCAACAAGGGCGTATTCCTGCTGGCTCCCCTCGTCACCGCCGTACTCGCGCTCTCCGCCTGGGCAGTGATCCCGGTGAACGCCGAATGGGTGATCGCCGACCTCAATATCGGCGTTCTCTACATTTTCGCGATCTCCTCCCTGATGGTCTACGGCGTGATCATGGCGGGGTGGTCGTCAAACTCGAAGTATCCCTTCCTCTCGTCGCTGCGCTCGGCGGCGCAGATGGTTTCCTACGAGGTCTCCATCGGCTTCGTCATCATCACCGTCCTGCTATGTGCGGGATCGCTCAATCTGTCCGCGATCGTCGACGCGCAGGACGGCAACTGGGGAATGTTGAATTGGTATTGGCTGCCGCTGTTCCCGATGTTCGTGATCTTCTTCATCTCGGCACTCGCGGAAACCAACCGGCCGCCCTTCGACCTGGTGGAGGCCGAATCCGAGCTGGTCGCGGGCTACGCGGTGGAATATTCGGCGACGCCGTTCCTGCTGTTCTTCCTCGGCGAATACATCGCCATTCTCACGATGTGCGCGATGGCGACCATCCTGTTTCTCGGCGGCTGGCTGCCGCCGTTCCCGGTCGCACCATTCATCTGGGTCCCGGGATTGATCTGGTTCGCGCTCAAGTGCCTGTTCATGTTCTTCATGTTCGCCATGGTGAAGGCCATCGTTCCGCGCTACCGCTACGACCAGCTCATGCGGCTCGGTTGGAAGGTGTTCCTGCCGCTTTCGCTCGCCATGGTCGCGATCGTCGCGGGCGTCTTGCAATATTGGGCACTGGTGCAGAAATGACGGGAGAGCGGCATGATCGATTTGTCGCTTGCCGGCCTCCTGGGAGCGGTCCTGGGCACTGTGGCGGCCGCAGTGGCCTACGGGCCCCTTATGGCATTCGCCGAGCGCAGCTTCTGGGCGCGCGATCCCTCCGCGAGCGCGGAGGAGCGCAACGCACTGGAACGGGAAATTCCCTTGCTGCGCCGGGCGGTGCTCGCGGTCGACATCATTGTCCTGGCCGGCCTCGGCTACTGGCTCGGCCAGATGATCGGGGGCTGATCGAGATGCGGCGGCAGCATGTTCTGCCCGAAAGGATTGCGCCATGAGGCTGGACCGGGCCGCCCGCTCGCTTTTTCTGGAGGAGTTCGTATCCGGCTTCCTGCTTGCCATGCGTTACTTCTTCAAGCCGAAGCCCACGCTCAACTATCCGTTCGAGAAGGGGCCGATTTCGCCGCGCTTTCGCGGCGAGCACGCATTGCGCCGCTATCCCAACGGCGAGGAACGCTGCATCGCCTGTAAACTCTGCGAGGCGATCTGCCCGGCGCAAGCCATCACGATAGAGGCCGGACCGCGCCGCAACGACGGCACCCGCCGCACCACGCGCTACGACATCGACATGGTCAAATGCATCTACTGCGGCCTTTGCCAGGAGGCCTGCCCGGTGGACGCCATCGTCGAAGGCCCGAACTTCGAGTTCGCCACCGAGACGCGCGAGGAGCTCTACTTCGACAAGGAGCGCCTGCTTGCCAACGGCGACCGCTGGGAGCGCGAGATCGCCAAGAACATCGCGCTCGATGCGCCGTATCGGTGACGGACATGAGACACGACAACAGCCTATCGCTTCGCGCTGAGGACCGCCCGCCGCTCTCGGGTGGCTTCGACCTGCATTGCGCGTCTCGCGGGGTGGTGGGCCTGTTCGCGGGGACATCCGCATGATCCTCCCTGCGCTCTTCTTCTACCTTTTCGCCGGCGTATGCATTGCCGCGGCGTTCATGGTGATCGCCTCGAAGAACCCCGTGCATTCGGTGCTGTTCCTGATTCTCGCGTTCGTCAACGCCGCCGGGTTGTTCATCCTCATGGGGGCCGAGTTCCTGGCGATGATCCTGGTCATCGTCTATGTCGGCGCGGTCCTGGTGCTGTTCCTGTTCGTCGTGATGATGCTCGACGTCGATTTCGCCGAATTGCGTCAGGGCTTTCTGCAATACCTGCCGATCGGCGCGTTTCTCGGCATCATGGTGCTCACGGAGCTGGTGCTGGTGGTGGGCACCTGGGTCATCGGCCCGGACGTGGAACATGCGATCACGTCGCCGATCCCGCCGATCGCCAGGATGCTCAATGCCGAGGCGCTCGGGCATGTGCTGTACACGCAGTATGTCTATTTCTTCCAGGCCGCGGGCGTCGTGCTGCTGGTCGCGATGATCGGCGCCATCGTGTTGACCCTGCGCCACAAGCCCAACGTCAGGCGGCAGAACATCGCCGAACAGGTCGCGCGCACCAAGGCGACGGCGATCGACATCGTCAAGGTGCGGCCCGGCCAGGGCCTGTAGAAGCTCGCAGGGGAACGATATGACCATCGGCCTCGGCCATTACCTCACGGTGGCTGCCATCCTGTTCACGATCGGTATCTTCGGGATCTTCATCAACCGGAAGAACGTCATCATCATTCTGATGTCGATCGAGCTGATCCTGCTGGCGGTCAACATCAATCTCGTCGCTTTCTCGACCTTTCTCGGCGACCTGGTGGGCCAGGTGTTCGCGCTGCTGGTGCTGACCGTGGCGGCCGCCGAGGCCGCCATCGGCCTCGCTATTCTGGTCGCCTACTATCGCAATCGCGGCTCGATCGCGGTCGAGGACATCAACCTGATGAAGGGCTGAGAGAGGCATGTATCACGCGATCGTCTTCCTGCCGCTGCTCGGCGCGATCATCGCGACGCTCATTACGCTCGCCGGGGCGCGTGCACGCTTTCCCGGCGGAGCGCCGGACGCCGGCGCCGAGGGCCACGGGCATGCGCCGGTGGACGAGAGCCATGCGCGCGCCGCTCCGGCGCCGCACGGGCCGCATGCGGTTCTCGATGCATCCCACGGCGAGCCGGAAGCGCCGCAGCCGCCGGCCGCGGGCTCGCGTGCCGCCGAGCTCGTGACCACGGTGTTTCTGTTCGCCTCGATGGTGCTGTCGTGGTTTGCGTTCGTCGACGTCGGTTTCGGCCATCACGACAGCCACGGGGCGATCTTTTCCTGGATGACGTCGGGCGATCTCAAGGTCGATTGGGCGCTGCGCATCGACACGCTCACCGTCGTCATGCTGGTGGTCGTCACCACCATCTCCTCCTTCGTCCACCTGTATTCCATCGGCTACATGGCGGACGACCCGTTCCGGCCGCGCTTCTTCGCGTATCTGTCGTTGTTCACCTTCGCGATGCTGATGCTGGTGACGGCGGACAATCTCGTGCAACTGTTCTTCGGTTGGGAAGGCGTCGGCCTGATGAGCTATCTGCTCATCGGCTTCTGGTACCAGAAGCCGGAGGCGAATGCCGCCGCCATCAAGGCCTTCGTCGTCAATCGCATCGGCGATTTCGGCTTTTCGCTCGGCATTTTCGCAGTGTTCCTGATGACGGGCGCGGTCGACTTCGACACCGTTTTCGCACAGGCACCCGCGCTCACCGGCAAGACCATTCACTTCCTGTCCTGGGACGTGGACGCGCTCACGCTGATCTGTCTGCTCCTGTTCATGGGGGCGATGGGAAAATCAGCGCAGTTCCTGCTGCACACCTGGCTTCCCGACGCCATGGAAGGGCCGACCCCGGTCTCGGCGCTGATTCACGCCGCCACCATGGTGACGGCGGGCGTGTTCATGGTGGCGCGGCTCTCGCCGCTGTTCGAGCTGGCGCCGAACGCGCAGACCTTCGTCACTTTCATCGGCGCGACCACCGCGTTCTTCGCCGCCACCATTGGCCTCGTGCAGAACGACATCAAGCGCATCATCGCCTACTCGACCTGCTCTCAGCTCGGCTACATGTTCGTCGCCATGGGCACCGGCGCCTATTCGGTCGGGATGTTCCACCTGTTCACGCATGCCTTCTTCAAGGCATTGCTGTTCCTCGGTTCGGGCTCGGTGATCCTGGCGATGCACCACGAGCAGGACATCCGGCACATGGGCGGCCTGAAGGACAAGATCCCGTTCACCTATTGGACGATGGTGATCGGCACCCTCGCGCTCACCGGTTTCCCGCTCACCGCCGGCTACTTCTCCAAGGATGCCATCATCGAAGCCGCCTATGTGAGCACCAACCCGATGGCGCTCTATGCCTTCGGGATGACCGTCATCGCGGCCGCGCTCACCGCGTTCTATTCCTGGCGATTGATCTTCCTGACGTTCCACGGCAGCCCGCACGACCGTCATCACTATGACGAGGCGCGCGAGAGCCCGATGGTGATGCTGATACCGCTCGGCTTTCTCGCGGTCGGCGCGATCTTCGCGGGCTATCCGTTCAAGGAGCTGTTCGTCGGCCACGGAGTCGCGGAGTTCTTCCGCGATTCGCTCAAATTCGGGCCGAACAATCACATCCTCGAAGACATGCACCACATTCCGTACCTGGCGAGCATCGCCCCGACGGTGATGATGGCGGTCGGCTTCGTCATCGCATGGGAGTTCTATATCCGCCGGCCGGAACTGCCGGTGGAGCTCGCGCGCCAGCAGGAGCCGCTCTACAAGTTCCTGCTCAACAAGTGGTACTTCGACGAGCTGTACGACTTTCTGGTGGTTCGCCCCACGCTCTGGCTGGGCCGGATGCTGTGGAAATACGGTGACGGCTGGATGATCGACGGTCTGGGACCGGACGGCGTCTCAGCGCGTGTGCTCGACGTGACGCGCGGGGTGGTGCGGCTGCAGACCGGCTATCTCTATCATTATGCCTTTGCCATGCTGATCGGCGTCGCCGCCCTCATCACCTGGTTCATGTTCGGCGGACGGGTGGGCTGACCATGAGCTGGCCCATCCTCTCCGTCACCACCTTCCTGCCGCTCGTCGGCGCGCTGTTCATCATGATGCTGCGCAGTGACGGTGAAGCGGAAAAGCGCAACGCGCGCTGGATCGCGCTCTGGACGACGCTGATCACGTTCGCGATCTCGCTGATCATGATCTACCGGTTCGACCCGAGCTCGCCGGAGTTTCAGTTCGTGGAGAGGCGGCCGTGGCTCGCCGGCAACATCACCTACTACATGGGTGTCGACGGAATCTCACTGCCGTTCGTCGTGCTCACGACCGCGCTGATGCCCGTCTGCATCATCGCGAGCTGGTTGCCGATCCAGCAGCGCGTCAAGGAATACATGATCGCGTTCCTGGTGCTCGAGACCCTCATGATCGGCACCTTCTCGGCGCTCGATCTCGTGGTGTTCTACCTGTTCTTCGAGGGCGGCCTCATTCCGATGTTCCTGATCATCGGGATCTGGGGCGGCCCGCGCCGCGTCTATGCCAGCTTCAAGTTCTTTCTCTACACGCTGCTCGGCTCGGTGCTGATGCTGCTCGCCATCATGGCGATGTACTGGGATGCCGGCACGACCGAAATTCCCGCGCTGCTGCGCCACGGCTTTCCGCGGGGCCTGCAGACCTGGGCATGGCTGGCGTTCTTCGCTTCATTTGCAGTGAAGCTCCCGATGTGGCCGGTCCATACGTGGCTGCCGGACGCTCACGTCGAGGCGCCGACCGCCGGGTCGGTGATCCTCGCGGCCATCCTGTTGAAGATGGGCGGCTACGGGTTCTTGCGATTTTCGCTGCCGATGTTCCCGGCGGCCTCGCATGACCTCGCGCCGATCGTCTTCGCGCTCTCCGTCGTCGCCGTGATCTACACCTCGCTGGTCGCGCTCGTGCAGGAGGATATGAAGAAGCTCATCGCCTATTCCTCCGTCGCGCATATGGGCTTCGTCACCATGGGCATTTTCGCCGCGACCGCGCAGGGGGTGGCGGGCGGCATCTTCCAGATGATCTCCCACGGCATCGTGTCGGCGGCACTGTTTCTGTGCGTGGGCGTGGTTTACGACCGCATGCATACCCGCGAAATCGCGGCCTACGGCGGGCTGGTCAACCGCATGCCGCTCTATGCCGCGGCGTTCCTGGTGTTCACGCTCGCCAATGTGGGACTGCCGGGCACTTCGGGCTTCGTCGGCGAGTTCCTCGCGCTCATCGGCACCTTCAGGGTAAATACCTGGGTGGCCACGCTGGCGACCATCGGCACCATCCTTTCGGCCGCCTACGCGTTGTGGCTGTACCGCAAGGTCGTCCTGGGCGCGCTGACCAAGCCGAGCCTGGGACTGATCAAGGACCTCAACTATCGCGAGATGATCACGCTGGGTCCGTTGGTCATTCTGACTATCCTGCTCGGCATCTACCCGAAGCCGGTACTCGACTTCTCGGCGGCTTCGGTGACGCAACTGCTCGAGAACTACGAGCGCGCGCTCGGCGCGGCGAAAGCCGCCGCCTTGCTGGCGCATTGACCAGAGGCGAGATCCGTCGATGCCCGAAACGCTCGAAATTCCCGCCCTGCTGCCGGCGCTGCCGGAAATCGTGCTCGCGCTCGGCGCCATGGCGCTGCTGATGGTCGGCGCATTCCGTGGCGAGCAGGCGACCAGGAGCATCGACGGTGCGGCGATCCTGCTGCTGATCTTCACCGGCGCCGTCATCGTCTGGCTGCCGGCGGGCAGGCTCGTCACCTTTGGCGACAGCTTCGTCGTCGACAACTTCGCCCGTTTCCTCAAGCTGCTGGCATTGACCGGATCGGCGGCCGCGATCCTGATGTCCACCGACTATCTCGCGGCCCAGAAGCAGCAGAGGTTCGAATATTCGATCCTGATCCTGCTCGCCACCACCGGGATGATGATGCTCATCTCGGCGGCTGATCTGATCGCGCTCTATCTCGGGCTCGAACTGATGAGCCTCGCGCTCTACGTGGTCGCCGCCATCGATCGCGATTCCGTGCGGTCGACCGAGGCGGGTCTCAAGTATTTCGTCCTCGGCGCCTTGTCCTCGGGCATGCTGCTTTACGGCGCGTCGCTGGTCTACGGATTCACCGGCACCGTGAACTTTGCCGGTATCGCGAAGGCGGCGACCCAGGGCGGTGCGAGCTCCGGACATCTGGGACTCGTGTTCGGGCTCGTCTTCCTGTTCGCGGGCTTCTGCTTCAAGGTCTCGGTGGTGCCGTTCCATATGTGGACGCCCGACGTGTACGAGGGCGCCCCGACCCCTATCACCGCCTTCTTCGCCGCCGCGCCGAAGGTCGCCGGCATGGCCATGTTCGTGCGCACCACCATCGTGGCGTTCCCCGGCGTGGTGACCCAATGGCAGCAGATCGTCGTGTTCGTCGCTCTTGCGTCGATGGTGCTCGGCGCTTTCGCGGCCATCGGCCAACGCAACATCAAGCGGCTGATGGCATATTCCTCCATCGGACACATGGGCTTTGCGCTGGTGGGGTTAGCCGCCGGGACGCAGGAGGGGGTGCAGGGCGTGCTGATCTACATGGCGATCTACGTCGCCATGACGCTCGGAACCTTCGCATGCATCCTGTCGATGCGCCGCGACGGACAGATGGTGGAGAACATCAGCGATCTTTCCGGGCTCGCCCGCACCAAGCCGGCGATGGCCTTCTTCCTGGCCATGCTGTTGTTTTCGCTCGCCGGCATTCCGCCGCTCGCCGGCTTTTTCGCGAAGTTCTACGTCTTCCTGGCCGCGATCAAGGCCGGGCTGTTCGCGCTCGCGGTGATCGCCGTCGTTACCAGCGTCGTGGGTGCCTATTACTATCTGACCATCGTGAAGATCATGTACTTCGAGGAACCGGCCAAACCGTTCGAGCCCATCCCGATCGAACTCAAGGCCGTGCTGGCGGTCACCGGCCTGTTCAATCTCCTGTTCTTCGTCTATCCAGGCCCGCTGGTCGATGCGGCCAACGCGGCGGCGAAGTCGTTGTTCTGAATGCAGCCTGATTCTGAATGAAATTGGACGCCAGGGCGAGCGCGGCAGGCGTGCGGCTTGTTGCGCACGACGTGCTCGGCTCGACCAACGCCGAAGCCTTGAGCCTTGCGCGTCAAGGCGAGACCGGTCCGCTCTGGGTGGTCGCCGATCGGCAGAGCGCCGGTCGCGGCCGGCGCGGCCGGACCTGGATATCGCAGCCCGGTAATCTCTACGCGAGCCTTTTGCTTACGGCATCAGCACCGCCGGAGCACTGGCCGGAGCTTTCGTTTGTCGCGGCGCTCGCGGCCCACGACGCGGTAGCGGAGGCTGCTCCCGACCTCAAGTCGCGGCTGGCGATCAAATGGCCGAACGATCTGGTGCTGACCGGGGCCAAGTTCGCAGGCATCCTGATCGAAGGCGAGAACAGCGCGGTCGTGGTCGGCATCGGCATCAATTGTGCGAGCCATCCCGCCGGCATGGAGTATCCCGCGACCGATCTGGCCGCCGCCGGTGCGGCGGTTTCGCCTGCCGCCCTGTTCGGTGCATTATCGGTCAAGATGATCGGACGCGTCGCGCAATGGAACGGCGGGGAGGGCTTCTCGACCATCCGCACGGATTGGCTCGCGCGCGCGGCCGGGTTGGGTGACGACGTCCGCGTACGTCTTGCCGATTGCGAGCTGATCGGGCGCTTCGAGGCGATCGACCAGGCCGGCAGCCTGGTACTGCGCTTGCCCGACGGCAAGACCACGACGGTCGCGGCCGGCGACGTGTTCATGTTGCCGGCGCCGACCTCCGGCAAGGCGAGTTGATCGGAATCCATGATGGCGCGCGCATCCGACGAACTTGTTTTTGCGCCGCTCGGCGGGGTCGGCGAGATCGGCATGAATCTCGCGATCTATGGTTTCGGCGAGGAGCATCGGCGCCAGTGGATCGCGGTCGATTTCGGCGTTGCCTTCGCCGACGACGCGCTGCCTGGTGTCGACCTCATCCTGCCGGACATCAGCTATTTGGTGGAGCAGCGCCGCGACATCCTCGGCCTGGTGCTCACCCATGCGCACGAGGATCATTTCGGCGCGGTGATCGACCTCTGGCCGCGGCTCAAAATCCCGATCTATGCGACGCCGTTTACCGCCGCGCTGCTGCAGGCCAAGTGTGAGAGCGAACCCGGTGCGCCTGAAATCCCGGTGAACATCGTGCCGCTGGGCGGCCGCTTCACACTCGGCCCGTTCGACATCGAGCTCGTGTCGATGGCGCATTCGATTCCGGAATCGAACGGGCTGATCATCCGCACCCCGCTCGGGCCCGTCCTGCATACCGGCGATTGGAAGATCGATCCGACCCCGGTTATCGGCCCGCCGACCGACGAGGCGAAGCTGCGCGCACTGGGCGATGAGGGCTGTCTTGCGCTGATCGGAGACTCCACCAACGCCGTGCGCGAGGGCCGCTCCCCCTCCGAAACCGACGTGGCAAAGTGCCTTGCCGAGTTGATCCGGACCGCGCCCGCGCGGGTCGCGGTCACCACCTTCGCGTCCAACGTGGCGCGGCTGCGCGTGGTAGCGGAAGCCGCTGCCGCTTGCGACCGCGAGGTCGTTCTGGTGGGGCGCGCCATGGAGCGCATCTCTCAGGTGGCGCGCGAAACCGGCTATCTCGACGGCATCCGGGACTTTCGCTCGGTCGATATCTACGGCCACTTGCCCCCGGACAAGGTCCTCGCGCTCTGCACCGGCAGCCAGGGCGAGCCGCGCGCGGCGCTTTCGCGCATCGCCCAGGACGATCACCCCGAGGTCGCGTTCTCGCGCGGCGATCGCGTGATCTTTTCCTCGCGCGCCATTCCCGGTAACGAGAAGGCGGTGATGCGGGTGATCAACGGCCTGGTGTCGCAAGGCATCGAGGTGATCACCGATCGCACCCATCTCGTCCACGTCTCAGGCCATCCGCGGATGGACGAACTCAGGGACATGATCGGCTGGGTGCGGCCGCAAATCCTCCTCCCGGTCCACGGCGAACCCTTGCACATGGCGGAACATGCCGCGCTCGCGCGCCGAGCGGGTGTGGGCCAGGTCGTCCAGTGCCGCGACGGAGAGCTGCTGCGGCTGGCGCCCGGCGGCCCCCGCAAGATCGACGAGGTACCCGCCGGACGGCTCTACAAGGATGGTTCGCTCCTGGTCAGGGCGGACGAGCGAACGGTCGCCGACCGCCGCCGGCTCGGGTTTGCCGGGGTGGTTTCCATCGCGCTCGCGCTCAGCGACCGTGGCGAGTTGATCGGCGATCCGCAGGTGACGCTCACCGGCATTCCCGAAGCCGACGCGCTCGGGCACAGGATCGAGGACATCGCCTATGACGCGGCGATGGGGGCGTTCGGGTCGATGCCGCGTCAGCGCCGGCGCGATCCGGAAGCCGTAGGCGAGGCGGTGCGGCGCGCGATCCGCGCTGCCCTCAGCGCGACCTGGAACAAGAAGCCCACATGCCATGTCCACGTACTCGAGGTGTAAGCGTGCTCGAGGTCTAAACGTGCTCGACGCGTAATGTTGCCGTCCGCAAAGGGCGGTCGAAGGGAGGAAGCCGTGATCAGAACATCGTGCTATCTCGCGACCGTGCTGCTGGCTTACGCGTCTCAAGCGTTCGCGCAGGATTTCCCAACACGGTTCGTCACGATCGTGGCGCCGTTCCAGGCGGGCGGCCCTTCCGACACGGTCGCGCGGCTCATCGCCGTGCCGATGTCCAAGGCACTGGGACAGCAAGTCGTGGTCGAGAACGTGACCGGCGCGGGCGGGACGCTGGGCTCGGGACGTGTGGCGAAGGCCGCGCCTGACGGCTATACGCTCGGCATCTCGGGTTCCGGCACGCATGCCGCGGTCGAGCAGCTTTACGTCAATCCGCCTTATCGCGCGCTCGATTTCGAGTCGGTGGGCCTCGTCAATACGACGCCGGTCGTGATCGTGGGCAAGAAAGATTTTCCCCCCAATACATTACAGGAGCTGGTCGCCTACCTGCGCGCCAACGAGAAGACCGTGACCGAAGCGGATGCCGGCGTGGGCTCGGTGTCGCATCTCGCCTGCTCGGTGTTCCATTCGCTGATCGGCATCAAGCCGACCGTGGTGTCGTATCGCGGCACGCCGCAGGCGACCCAGGATGTGCTGGCGGGCAACGTGGATTTCCTGTGCAACCAGATCGTCAACATCGTCGAGCACGCGAAGGCCGGGTCGCTCAAGGCCTACGCCGTCACCGGCGAGACGCGCTCCGCGATGCTGCCGAATGTTCCGACCACCACCGAGGCGGGACTGCCGGACTTCAAGCTCACGGTCTGGTATGGCCTCTCCGCGCCCAAGGGCACGCCCGCGCCGATCGTGGCGAAGCTCAACCAGGCGCTGTCGGTGGCCATGGACGATCCGATCGTGGTCAAGCGGTTTGCCGATCTCGGATACGACGTCGCCCCGCCGCAACAGCGTTCACCGGCCGCATTCGAGGAGTTCATGCGCAAGGAGGTGGATCTCTGGGCGCGGGTGCTCGGCTCGATGAAGCCTGCGAACAGCCCATGATCTGGCAGCCGGAGCGCGAGATCGAGATCATCGCGGGCACGCCGCCCGGTGGCGGTCTCGACCGCTCGGCGCGGGCGCTGGTCAAGGCGATCACCGCCACCGGACTCCTCGATGTCCCGGTGCGGGTCGTCAATGTGGGTGGGGAGGGCGGGCGCAAGGCATGGCGCCACGTCGAGCAGCACGCCCGCGACGGCCATGTGATCGGGATCAGCTCGCCCAACATGACCGCCGACTACCTGATCGGCGTGACCAAATCGGACCCGGGACGGTTTGCACCACTGGCGATCCTGTACAGCGAATACATCGCGTTTGTTGTTCGCGCCGACTCGACCATCCGCGGCAGCGCCGACCTGACCGAAGGCCTGGCGAAGAACACCGTCACGATCGCGCTCTCCACGTCGCTCGGCAATTCCAATCACGTCGCGGTAGCGAAGGTGATCCGCCACGCCGGCGGCGACACGCGCGCGGCGAAGATCCGCGTGTTCGATACCGCCCTCGACGCGGTCGCGGACGTGGTTGCCGGCCATTCCGTTGTCGGTGCGATCACGGCGGCGAGCGCCGTGCCCGAACTCGAGGCCAACCGGCTTCGCGCCATCGCCATTTCCTCGCCGACGCGTCTGCCCGGACCCTATGAGGCGGCGCCGACCTGGATCGAACAGTCGGTCGATTGCGTCGTCGGGTCGTGGCGCGGCGCGAGCGGTCCGCCGGAACTCGGGGCCACCGAGATCGCGTTCTGGCAAGCCATGCTCGCGGCGGCGACCCAAAGCAAGGAATGGAGGTCTGATCTCGAGCGTCATTTCTGGACCGAGATGTATCTCGACGGCGCCGAGTTGCAGCAATATCTCGAGCGCGAGCGCTCCGAGATGAAGACGGTTCTCGGTGAACTCGGCCTTCTCGGTGGCGGCGGCTGAGCGAGGTGGCTATGGATGTATTTGCAATCGGTGCCGCAGGAGACGGGTCATGATCGGACGGCTCAACCATGTTGCAATCGCGGTGCGCGACATCGGCAAGGCCGCGAACGTATACCGCCAGACGCTGGGCGCGCAGGTCTCCGAGCCGGTGCCGCAACCCGACCACGGCGTGACCACGGTTTTCATCACGCTTCCGAATACCAAGATCGAACTGCTCGAACCGCTCGGACAGGAGTCGCCGATCGCGAAGTTTCTCGACCGCAATCCGGACGGCGGCATTCACCACGTCTGTTACGAGGTCGACGACATCCTGGCGGCGCGGGACAAGCTCAAGGCGCAGGGCGCGCGCGTGCTTGGCGACGGGAATGCGAAGATTGGCGCCCACGGCAAGCCAGTGCTGTTCCTGCACCCGAAGGATTTTTGCGGCACGCTGGTCGAGATCGAGCAGGCGTGATTTGTTTGGCGACAGGCCCTGCCGTGCCGCGGGGCCAGCGGCGCGCCCGCAGCGAGCGGCGGACGTTCGACGCCGGCATGATCCCTGAATTTGGCGCGGTGGACTTGCGGTTTCTCACCAGCCTTGCGTCGGGACACCAGCACTGATGTCGCTGCCGACCTCGATCGCGATCTATTTCATCATCTGGTGGATGGTTCTGTTCGCCGTTCTGCCATGGGGCGTGCGTAGCCAACATGAAGACGGCGCGATCGCGCCGGGCAGCGACCCCGGCGCGCCCGTGATCCCGCATCTCTGGCGCAAACTGGTTTGGACCACGATCGTTGCGGGCCTCGTCTTTGCGCTCTGGCACGTCGTTTATACCTACCGGCTGATCACGCTCGATGATCTCGCCGCCTTGCTCGGCGTCGTGCCGCGCTAGTTGACGGCTGATGATCGTCCGCGCCGGGACACGATTGCGCCGATGCCGGAGCGGAATCGATTCAGACCAAGCGTGATGTCGCCCCAGGTGCTTGCCCGGGGGCATCATCTACCCCGAAACGTCCGCCGACGTTTTCGGGATCACTCAATACTGGCGCGGGCGACGACGCGGATCGGGGCCGTAGCCTTGCGCAGCACCAGTGTAGTTCAGATTGGGCACGCAAGAACCTCCGATCCCCACGATGTCTGCCCGGCACTGCGCGTAGCTGTAGAATCCGCAATTGGTGCCGCCGAGGACGTCGCGGGCGCACCAAGGACCGTCAGCGTGCGCGGGAATGCTGGTCGTCAGTGACGCGGCAGCCAGCGCGGCAGTGGCGAGAATGATCGTTCGCATCGAAGTCTCCTGTGCAAAGAGGATCGTCCGCCAAACGTATTGTAACGGCCTTGCGTCCGATGTGATCGCGAACACACCTGTGCAAGCCATTCGGGGGGATGCGGACCGGTGGTCAGGTCCAAAAAAAAACGAGCAGGGCCGAGGCCCTGCTCCCGAGACGTACATGGATGAAGCGAAATTTTTGTTTTCGAGCGAGACGGCTGCGCGGCTTTGCGCCGACTTATCCTCCCAAGACTTGGACCGCGTGGCCGACGGCGCCGGAGATTGCTTAGCGCTTCGACCTCACGCGATTCAACGCTAGCCGATCTCGTTTGACTTGTCACGAGAAGTAATGGCGCGGGGAAACTCTTAATATCGACGTTATTTTGTTTGCAGTGCACCATAAAGCCGGGCAATACTCACAAAAGCAGACGAAATAGCTAGCAGAAGACCTTGATAGCTCTTGTGTTTTCGGAAGCGATCCGGCTTCACTCCGGGGTCTTCGAAGGAAACCAATTCTCACATCACCATGCGCCTATCCCGCTACTTCCTCCCGATCCTGCGCGAGACCCCTAAAGAGGCGGAGATTGTCTCTCATCGCCTGATGTTGCGGGCCGGACTCATCCGACAGGAAGCCGCGGGGATCTACGCCTGGCTGCCGCTCGGATTTCGCGTGCTCAAGAAGATCGAGCAGATCGTGCGGGAGGAGCAGGACCGCGCCGGGGCCGTCGAACTCCTGATGCCGACGCTGCAGCTTGCCGACCTCTGGCGCGAGAGCGGGCGTTACGACGCCTACGGCCCGGAGATGCTGCGCATCCAGGATCGGCATGAGCGCGAGATGCTGTATGGACCGACCAACGAGGAGATGATCACGGAAATCTTCCGCGCCTATGTTCGCTCCTATCGCGATCTGCCGAAGATTCTCTATCACATCCAGTGGAAGTTCCGCGACGAGCAGCGCCCGCGCTTCGGCGTGATGCGTGGGCGCGAGTTCCTGATGAAGGACGCCTATTCCTTCGATATCGACGAGGCGGCCGCCCGCGTCTCCTACAACAAGATGTTCGTCGCCTATCTGCGCACCTTCGCGCGCATGGGCCTCAAAGCCATTCCGATGGCGGCGGAGACCGGGCCGATCGGCGGCGATCTCTCGCATGAGTTCATCATTCTGGCGGAGACCGGCGAGTCCGGTGTGTTCTGCAACAAGGATGTCCTGGAGCTTCCGGTGCCGGGCGAGGGCATCGACTACGAGGGCGACCTGACGCCCCACATCCGGCCGTGGACCGAGCTTTATGCGGCGACCGAGGACGTACACGACGCCGCGCGCTTCGAGCGCGAAGTTCCAGCGGACAAGCGGCTGCATACCCGCGGTATCGAAGTGGGGCAGATCTTCTACTTCGGGACCAAGTATTCCGATGCAATGAAGGCGGCGGTGACCGGGGCCGACGGGGTGGAGCGGCCGGTCCACGGCGGCTCCTATGGGGTGGGCGTATCGCGCCTGGTCGGCGCCATCATCGAGGCGTTCCACGACGATGCCGGCATCAAGTGGCCGGAGGCCGTGGCGCCGTTCCGGGTGGCGATCCTCAACCTCAAGCAGGGCGCCGCCGACACCGATGCGGCCTGCGAGGCGCTCTATCGCGACCTCACAGCCAAGGGCGTCGAGGTGCTATACGACGACCTCGACCAGCGCCCGGGAGCGAAGTTCGCGACCGCCGACCTCATCGGCATTCCCTGGCAGGTTCTGATCGGGCCGAAAGGCCTTGCCGAGGGCAAGGTCGAGGTCAAGAAACGCTCCGACGGCAGCCGCGAATTGATGATCGCCGCCGATGCGGTCAAGCGGCTGGCGCCTTGAGCTGGTACGCCGTGCCGGCCTGGGGTGGCCGGGCAGGGCCTGAAACGGCCAGAATCGTGTGAAATCCGGGGGGCGGGGAACAATCCGATGCGCGAGACAAGCAGCACCCGCCCTTTCGCTCCGTTCGAATGGATGCTGTCGCTGCGATATCTGCGGGCGCGGCGCCAAGAGGGATTCATCTCGGTCAATGCCGCGTTTTCATTCCTCGGCATCATGCTGGGCGTCGCCACGCTGATCATCGTGATGGCGGTGATGAACGGCTTCCGCAAGGAACTGCTCGACAAGATTCTGGGCCTCAACGGACACCTGCTGATCCAGCCGCTGGAACAGCCGCTGACGGACTGGGAGGCGGTCGCCGAGCGCATTTCCCGGGTGCCCGGGGTCATACTGGCCGCGCCGATCGTGGAGGGGCAGGCGCTGGCGTCCTCGCCGTTCAATGCGTCGGGCGTGCTGGTGCGCGGCGTGCGCGCCGCCGATCTCGCCAAGCTGCCCTCCGTCGCCAACAACATCCGGCAAGGCACGCTCGAAGGCTTTGACGCCGGGCAGGGCGTGGCGATCGGGAGGAGGCTGGCCGATCAATTGTCGTTGCGCGTGGGCGACAGCGTGACGCTGGTGGCTCCGCGCGGCGCGGTGACGCCGATGGGCACGACGCCGCGCATCAAGCCTTACAAGGTCGCCGCCGTTTTCGAAGTCGGCATGTCGGAATACGATTCCGCGTTCGTGTTCATGCCGCTGCCCGAGTCGCAGGCCTATTTCAACCGCGCCGGCGACGTCACCGCCATCGAGGTGTATGTCGACAAGCCGGACCAGATCGACCGTTACCGCCGGCTCATCACCGAAGCATCCGGCCGACCGATCTTCATGATCGACTGGCGCCAGCGCAATTCCACGTTCTTCAATGCGCTGCAGGTGGAGCGCAACGTGATGTTCCTGATCCTGACGATCATCGTGATCGTGGCGGCGTTCAACATCACGTCCGGCCTGATCATGCTGGTGAAGGACAAGGGACGCGACATCGGCATCCTGCGCACCATGGGCGTGACCCAGGGCGCGATCATGCGGGTGTTCATGATGACGGGCGCGTCGGTCGGCGTGATCGGAACCCTGGTCGGCTTCCTGCTTGCGCTGGTGGTGTGCCTCAACATCGAATCGATCCGCCGCTTCATCTCGTGGCTGACCAACACCGAGCTGTTCTCGCCGGAACTCTACTTCCTGTCCAAGCTTCCGGCCGATCTCGATGTCGGCGAAACCACGGCGGTGGTGATCATGGCGTTGGCGCTGTCGCTGCTGGCGACGCTCTATCCGGCCTGGCGCGCGGCGCGCCTCGACCCGGTCGAGGCGCTGCGATATGAGTGATGCGACGATCCACGACAGGGCGGGGTCGCAGTCGGGCGACGAAGCCGGCGCGGAAACGCCGCCGATCCTGTTCCTGCACGGCATCGACCGGCACTACAGCCAGGGCGACGTCGTCCTGAACATCCTCAAGGGAGCCGAGTTCGCGATCTGGCCGGGGCAGTCGGTGGCGCTGGTGGCGCCCTCGGGCGCCGGCAAGTCGACGCTCCTGCACGTGGCCGGCCTGCTGGAGCAGCCGGACGCCGGCGAGGTCTATATCGACCAGGCGCCGACATCACGCCTCCCGGATGCCGAGCGTACGCGCATCCGGCGCCTCGAGATCGGCTTCGTCTACCAGTTCCACCACCTGCTGATGGAGTTTTCCGCGCTCGAGAACGTGATCATGCCGCAGATGATCCGCGGATTGTCGCGCCCGGAAGCGGTTCGACGCGCGACCGATCTGCTGAGCTATCTCGGGCTCAAGGACCGTCTCACCCACCGCCCGGCGGAGCTTTCGGGCGGCGAGCAGCAGCGGGTCGCGATCGCGCGCGCGGTCGCCAACGCGCCGCGCATTCTGCTCGCCGACGAGCCGACCGGAAATCTCGACCCGCGCACCTCCGAGCACGTGTTCTCCGCGCTCACCCAGTTGGTGCAGGCCTCCGGGCTCGCGGTCGTGGTGGCGACCCACAACATGGAGATCGCCGGACGCATGGACCGCCGCGTCACGCTTCGGGACGGCCTGGTCATCGAGCTGGAGTAGGCGCCCTGTCCCCGGCGCCTTGCGCGGATCATCCGCGAGCGACTATTTCGGCACCTGCACCAGCGTAGCCAGTTGCTCGCCGGTCAGCGGCGCGGGGATGTATTTGAACTTCACCGCATCGCCCATCATGTCCTCCAGCCCGATGATGCGAACAGGATCGATGCTGTCCTTGGTGATGAAGTCGGGCGCCTGGCGGGCAAGACGTTCGCCGAGCCCCGACCAGGCGGCATAGGCCTTGACGGCATCCGGGCTCGCATAGAGCCAATCGAGCGTCTCGCGATAGGCTTTCACGTAGCGCGCCAAAGCATCCCTGCGCCGCTCGAACGTGTTCGCGTGCGCGATCCAGGCGCGGATGGTCTGATTTTGGACTTCCGGAATATCGGCGCCCTTCGCCACCAGGCGGATGCGTCCATCTTCCACCGCGTCGAGCGCGAACGGTGCCTGCGCGAACCCGATATCGACCTGCTTGGTCATCACCTGGGTGAGGGTGGACGAATAGTTTCCGGTCGCTTGCGGGACGAGGCTCACCCCGAAGTGCTTCCCGAGCGCCAAGGCGAGCATGTGCGAGCTCGATCCGCTGGTCGAGATGCCGATGGTCTTGCCCTCGGCATCCTTCATGCCGCGAATGGCCGAGTT
Source organism: uncultured Alphaproteobacteria bacterium (assembly GCA_963725065.1). Taxonomy (GTDB): domain Bacteria; phylum Pseudomonadota; class Alphaproteobacteria; order Rhizobiales; family Xanthobacteraceae; genus VAZQ01. The sequence goes on along the minus strand of CAVRXD010000041.1, from coordinate 34,566 downwards.
GGCGCGCACGTAATAGAGCTGGTCACGGGCGCCGGTGAACGACGCGCCGATCATCCGGATCGGGGCGCCTTTGGCGAATGCGCCGAAGACCGCGTGCGTACCGGGACCGATGCCGATGTCGACGCTGCCGGAGAGCACGATCTGGATGGTCTCGCCGCTGCCCTGGGTGTAGAGCACGTCAAGCGTGAGGCCATGCTTCTTGAAGATGCCGGCGTTCTGGCCGAGTTCCGACACGCACTGCTCCCAGCCGCCGCGCTGCCCGACCGCGATCTTGAGCGCATCCTCCGCGACCGCGACGCCGTGCAGGAGCATCAGCGACAGGGTGGCGGCCAGACCTCGGCGCAGTATTAATCGCGACATTTGCGTCCTCCCGCGTAGGCGCCCTTGCTTATCACAACGGGCAGCGGCGGTTGAGGCGACCGGGGTGTCGCAGCGGCGCCGGATCGGCGCGGGAACAACAATCCGGACCCGGTGTTCGAACCTGCGGGGCGAATTTACGAGGACGGCCATGATCATGACCCGCGTCGCGTTCGCCGTGCTGGCGTCGGCCGCGCTCGCAATCGATGCCCAACCGGCCGCTGCGGAAATCTACCGGCCCTGGTGCGTCCAGTACGGCGGCAACGACGGCGATAACGGCACCACCTGCGCCTTCACCTCGTTCGAGCAATGCATGATGACGGCGCGTGGCGGCGGCGGGTTCTGCGTCCAGAATCCGTGGTACCTGGCCTATGGAAGCGGCCAGAAAAGCCCGGAGAGCACCGGACGAAGCAACCGGACCAAGCGGCGCTGATCGGCGCGCTGGGCTCGAAGCGGTTACCGGCGGTGGATTTCTGAAGTCCCGCCCGGTAGCCGGTCCGGGTCAATCTTCCGGTGGTGATCAATTCGATACAGACGAGGTGGCCGCGGACGACCTAGATAGGGATGCCCACCCCTGCGACGCGGGTCGGGCACCTCCCAAGACGATCGACTCGGCCCCGTTTCGGAGGGGCTCTCTTCTAGGCGCCGGCGATACGTGCTCCGTTCCAACGCTCCGATCGCGTTTCGCGAGATCCAACACCTCGCTTGACTTTGGAACAGAGCATGAACTATGTTCATGTCCTGTTCTTGTTGTGCAGGAGTTGGATCATGGTTCGGGCCGTCGTTGAAGAAGCTGCCACGCTCGCCTCGCTGGCGCTGTTTCTGGGTATGATTGCGATCTGGGCGCAGGTCATCGCGACCCTCTGAGGCGCTGCCGAGGGCGGGCCGATCAGCCCGACAACCCGCCAACCCAGAGCCCGGGCGGCAAGCCCGGGATATGAACCCCAAAGTCCGGGAACAAGAGTCTGGGGATAAGCCGCATCAGGTCGTCCCCGACGGCGCCCACAGTAGACACCGCCCGCACCTCGCCCCCACATTCGCCTGCAGCGAGAATCGCGAGGGTTGAATGCCGGGCTTCGTCCATCTGCATGTGCACTCGTCCTACTCCTTGCTGGAGGGCGCTTTGACGATTGCGCGGCTGGCCGAGCTCGCCAAGGCCGACCGCCAGCCCGCGCTCGCGCTCACCGACACCGACAACATGTTCGGGGCGCTCGAATTCTCCGACAAGATGGCAGCGGCGGGCATTCAGCCGATCATCGGCTGCGCGCTCGCAATCGATTTTCTCGATCAGGACAGCGGTCCACGTCCCGGCACGGGTCCGATGCTGGAGCGCCCGCGCATCGTTCTTCTGGCCGCGCGCGAGAGCGGCTACCGCAGCCTGATGCGCCTGAACTCGCGCGCGTTCCTCGAAACCGAGCCGAATGAGCAGCCTCACCTGAAGCTGGCCTGGCTCGAGGACGAGAGCGCCGGCTTGATCGCGCTGACCGGAGGCCCGGGCGGGCCGCTCGACGCCGCCGTGCTCGCCGGTCAGGCGCAACTGGCGAACGGGCGCTGCGAGGCCCTTCAGCGGCTCTTCGGCGACCGGCTCTACATCGAACTGCAGCGGCACGGCACGACCGCGGAACGCAGCGCGGAGCCGGCGCTGGTCGAGCTCGCCTATGCGCGCGGGATCCCGCTCGTCGCCAGCAACGAACCGTTGTTCGCGCGCCGGGAGGACTACGAGGCCCATGATGCGCTGATCTGCATCGCCGAAGGGCGGCTCATGGTCGAGACCGACCGGCGCCAGCTCACGCCCGAGCACCGGTTCAAGACCCGCGCGGAAATGACAGAGTTGTTCGCGGACCTTCCCGAGGCCATCGCCTCGACGGTCGAGATCGCGCAGCGCTGCGCCTTCCGGCCGCGCGTGCAGGCGCCGATCCTGCCGCGATTCTCCGTGGGCAGCGAGGGCGCCGCGGTCGACGAGGCGGCGGAGCTGCGCAAGCGCGCCGAGGCCGGACTCGAGCAGCGGATCAGCAACCACGGCATCGCGCCCAGCCGCACGGTCGAGGACTATCGCGAGCGGCTGGCCTTCGAGCTCAACGTGATCGCCGGCATGAAATATCCCGGCTACTTCCTCATCGTCTCCGACTTCATCCAATGGGCGAAAGGGCAGGGCATCCCGGTCGGGCCGGGCCGCGGCTCGGGAGCGGGATCGCTCGTCTCCTATGCGCTCACCATCACCGACCTCGACCCCATGCGTTTCGGGCTGCTGTTCGAGCGCTTCCTCAATCCCGAGCGCGTGTCGATGCCCGACTTCGACATCGACTTCTGCCAGGACCGCCGCGACGAGGTCATCGGCTATGTGCAGGAGCGCTACGGCCGCGATCGCGTCGCGCAGATCATCACCTTCGGCACGCTGCAGGCGCGCGGCGTGCTGCGCGACGTCGGCCGCGTGCTGCAGATGCCGTACGGCCAGGTCGACAAGTTCTGCAAGCTCGTGCCGCAGAACCCGCTCAATCCGGTCACGCTCGGCCGCGCCATCGACGACGAGCCGCGGCTGCAGGCCGCGCGCGAGAGCGATCCGGTGGTCGCGCGCGCCTTCGACATCGCGCAGCGGCTCGAAGGCCTGCACCGCCACGCCTCCACGCACGCCGCCGGGATCGTGATCGGAGAGCGGCCGCTCACCGAGATGGTGCCGCTCTACCGCGACCCGAAGTCCAACATGCCGGTGACCCAGTTCAACATGAAATGGGTCGAGCAGGCGGGCCTGGTGAAGTTCGATTTTCTCGGGCTCAAGACACTTACCGTGTTGCAGACGGCGGTCGCGCTGCTGCGCAAGCGCGACATCGACATCGATCTTGCGGCGATCCCGCTCGACGACGAAAAAACCTACGCCATGCTCGCCCGCGCCGAAGCGGTGGGCATCTTCCAACTGGAAAGTCAGGGCATGCGGCGCGCCCTGCTCGACATGCGCCCGGACCGCTTCGAGGACATCATCGCGCTGGTCGCGCTCTATCGACCGGGCCCGATGGCCAACATCCCAACCTACTGCGCGCGCAAGCACCGCATGGAGGAGCCCGACTACATCCATCCCAAGCTGGAGCCGATCCTGCGCGAAACCTTCGGCGTGATCGTCTACCAGGAACAGGTGATGCAGGCGGCGCAAATTCTCGCGGGCTATTCGCTCGGCGAAGCCGACCTGCTGCGTCGCGCGATGGGCAAGAAAATCCGCAGCGAGATGCAGAAGCAGCGTACCCGCTTCGTGTCGGGATGCGTCGAGCGCGACATCGATCGCGGCCAGGCCGAAATGATCTTCGAATTGCTCGAGCGTTTCGCCGATTACGGCTTCAACAAGAGTCACGCCGCCGCCTACGCGCTCGTCGCCTACCAGACCGCCTACATGAAGACGAACCATCCGGTCGAGTTTCTCGCGGCTTCGATGACCCTCGACATGGGCAACACCGACAAGCTCTCGGAATTCCGTGCCGAGGCCGTGCGCCTCGGCGTGAAGGTCGAGCCGCCCTCGATCAACCGCTCGGGCGTGGCCTTCGAGGTGGAAGGCAGCACCATCCACTACGCGCTCGCCGCGCTCAAAGGCGTCGGCCGCCAGGCCGTCGAGGCGATCGTCGCCGCGCGCGGCGCGCGCCCGTTTTCCAGTCTCGCCGATTTTGCCGGACGGGTCGACCCGCATGCCGTCAACAAGCGCGTGCTGGAGAGCCTGGCTGCCGCCGGCGCGTTCGACGCGCTGGAAGGAAATCGCGCCCGTGTGTTCGCGACCGTCGACACCATGCTCGCGACCGCGCAGCGCGCCCACGAGGACGTCGCCGTGGGACAGTCGGAACTGTTCGGCAGCGGACCCGCCCACATGCCGCTCGCGCTCGGCGACATCGAGCCCTGGCTTCCGGCCGAACGGCTGCAGAAGGAGTTCGATGCCATCGGCTTTTTTCTCACCGGTCATCCGCTCGATGATTACGCTGCCACGCTCAAGCGCATGCGGGTGCAGTCGTGGGCCGAGTTTGCGCGCTCGGTGCGCACCGGCGCGAATGTGGGGCGCGTCGCCGGCACCGTGGTCGCGCGCACTGAACGGCGCACGCGCACCGGCAGCAAGATGGGCATCATCGGGCTGTCCGATCCGACCGGTCATTACGAGGCCGTCCTCTTCTCCGAAGGCCTGGCGCAATTCCGCGATCTGCTCGAGCCGGGCGCGGCTGTGCTGCTGATGCTGTCGGCGGAACTGCAGGGCGACGATGTGCGTGCGCGCATCCAGATGGTGGAGCCGCTCGACCAGGCGGCGGCCAAGCTCTCCAAGGGCCTGCGGGTGTTCCTGCGCGCGGAGGCGCCGATCGAGAGCGTGGCCAAGCGGCTCGAGGCTCCCAGCGCGGGCCGCGTGGCGCAGGACCAGGGGGAGGTGGCGCTGGTGCTGATGCTGGGCGAGGGGACCGAGGTCGAGGTCAAGCTCCCCGGACGTTTCAGGGTGTCTCCGCAGATCGCCGGCGCCATCAAGGCGGTGCCCGGGGTGGTCGCGGTCGAGGCGGTGTAATCCTTCCGCAGCCGCGCTAGCCTGCGATCCCAGCGTGCGGCCCCTCCATCGTCGGAGCCGGTGGATGCCGCCACGCCCGCCCGGGAGAAAGCAGATGAAAATCATGAGCGCATGGCTTCGCGCAATCTGCCTTGGCGCCGCGATGGCGTTTGTCGCCGTTGCCGCGCCGGCCCAGAACGCCGCCACCGTGCCGCAGTTCCAAGTCGATCCGTTCTGGCCCAAGCCGTTGCCGAACAACTGGCTGCTCGGGCAGGTCTCCGGCATCGCCACCGACAAGTATGATCGGATCTGGGTGGTGCATCGGCCGACTTCGCTGACGCCGCGCGAACGCGCGGCCGAACAGAATCCGCCGGAAGCGAGATGCTGTGTTGCCGCTCCGCCGGTGCTGGTGTTCGACCAGTCCGGCAACCTGCTCCGTCACTGGGGCGGACCGGGGCAGGGCTATCAATGGCCCGAGAGCGAGCACGGCATCTTCGTCGACGCCAATGATTTCGTTTGGCTTGCCGGCAACGGCAAGAAGGACGGACAACTCCTCAAGTTCACCATGGACGGCAAGTTCGTCCTGCAGATCGGCAAGTCGGGACAGGGCAACGACAGCAATTCGACCGAGCGGCTGGGGTCTCCGGCCGACGTTGCTGTGGACGTCGCCGCGAAGGAAGTGTTCGCGGCCGATGGCTACGGCAACCGGCGTGTGGTCGTGTTCGATTCCGAGACCGGCGCCTACAAGCGCCACTGGGGCGCCTACGGCAAACCGCCCAGCGACGAGAAGACGCCGCCATACGATCCGGCCAGGCCTGCGTCGCAGCAGTTCGGCAACCCGGTGCACTGCATCCGCATCGACAAGGACGGGCTTGTCTACGCCTGCGACCGCACCAACGATCGCCTGCAAATCTTCCGCAAGGACGGGACCTTCGTTTCCGAGCACATCTACGAGAAGGCGACGCGCGGCACCGGCTCGGTCTACGATCTCGCGTTCTCGCCTGACAAGGAGCAGACGTTCATCTACATGATCGATGGAATGAACGGCGAGGTCCGCATTGTCGACCGCGCCTCGAAGGAGACGCTGGGCCGCTTCGGCCGCCCCGGGCGGCAGGTCGGGCAATTCACGGCGCTGCACAACATCGCCGCCGACGGTCAGGGAAACATCTACACCGCAGAGGTCAATACCGGGCAGCGGATACAAAAGTTCCGACGGCTCGATCCGCAGAACTAACGAGCCCGGATCGCCGCAGCGAAGCTGCAGCGAAATCCGGCCGGCCGTATCACGGGAGGATACCTTGAATTTGCCTGCGCGATGTCTTGCCGTGCTGTGCGCACTTGGATGGGGAACAGCCTCCGCCCTCGCGGCGGACTTCGATTGTCCGCGCGTCACGGTGATCGTCCCCTATCCGGCCGGCGGGGCGGCGGACGTCGCGGCCCGGCTGGTGGCCGATCGCCTCGAGGCCGGCCTGAAAAAGAGCTTCGTGATCGAGAACCGGCCAGGGGCGACCGGCAATATCGGGACGGCCGCGGTGGTCAACGCCAAGCCCGACGGCTGCACGCTGCTGGTCAATGCCGCCGTGCTCGCGACCTTTCCGTCCAGCTTCAGCAAGCTCGGGTTCGACCCGGTCAAGGATTTGGCGCCGGTCGGTGGGATCGGCGTGACCCCGACCCTGCTGGTCGCGCCGAAATCGCTGCCGGCCGACGACCTCAAGGGCCTCGTGCAACTGAGCAGGCAGCGCCCGGACGGCTCGAGCTTCAGCACCGCCGGCTACGGGCTGCTGCAGCATCTGGCGGTCGAGGAGATGGCGCAGCGCACCGGCGGCAAGTTCGTGCACGTGGTCTACAAAGGCGGCGCCCAGGCCGCCACCGATCTGATCGCCGCGCGTGTCGACTTCGGCAGTTTCGCCGCCGGCTCGGTGATCCAGTTCGTGAAGGGAGGCGAGCTCAAGCCGCTGGCCGTCGTCCAGCCCACCCGCTCGGACCTGATGCCCGAGGTGGCGACCATCGCCGAGCAGGGGCTGCCCGGCCTCGACGCCGGCGTTCATTTCATGCTGTACGCGCCCGCGGCGACGCCGACGGACGTCATTTCCCTCCTCAACGGCGAACTCAACAAAATCGTCGGGGATCCGGCCCTGAAGGCGCGTTTTGCCAGTATCGGCTACGACCCGACGGCGCTCACCCCCGACGCCGCGGCGGCGATCATGCGCAAGACCGGCGAGGCCTGGGCGCCCCTGATCAAGCGCCTGAATATCAAGCTGGATTGACCGCCGCCGGGATCGCCCAGGCGATCCTTGCGCCGGCCGATTCATGCCTATATAAGCCCGGTCATCTCACACGCGGACCTTGGCCTTACAGCCGTCCGGTGGCTCATTCTGACCGCTAGGCCAGAGGGAGCTCACGGGTCCGCGGCGGCTCAACCGGAGAATACATATGTCGCTTCCTGACTTCTCTATGCGCCAGCTCCTGGAAGCTGGCGTGCATTTCGGCCATCAGGCTCATCGCTGGAATCCGAAGATGGCCGAGTACATCTTCGGCGCCCGCAACAACATCCATATCATCGATCTCGCCCAATCCGTGCCGATGATGCACCGCGCCCTGCAGGCGGTGAGCGACACGGTCGCCAATGGCGGGCGGATCCTGTTCGTCGGCACCAAGCGTCAGGCGCAGGACGCCATCGCCGAGGCGGCCAAGAAGTCGGCGCAGTACTACGTCAATTCGCGCTGGCTCGGCGGCACGCTCACCAACTGGAAGACCATCTCGCAGTCGATCTCGCGCCTGCGCAAGCTCGACGAGATGCTCGGCTCCGGCGAGTCGCAAGGCTACACCAAGAAGGAGCGGCTCACGCTGCAGCGCGAGCGCGACAAGCTCGATCGCGCGCTCGGCGGCATCAAGGACATGGGCGGCCTGCCCGATCTCCTGTTCGTGATCGACACCAACAAGGAAGATATCGCCATCAAGGAGGCGAGGCGCCTTGGCGTGCCGGTCGCGGCCGTCGTGGATACCAATTGCGACCCCAACGGCATCACCTATGTCGTGCCCGGCAATGACGATGCCAGTCGCGCCATCACGCTCTATTGCGATCTGGTGGCGAAGGCCGCCATCGATGGCATCTCGCGGGCCCAGGGCGAACTCGGCGTCGATACCGGCGCCGCGGCCGAGCCGATCGCCGAAGAGGTGCCGGCGGCGGCGGAGGGCCCCGGCTATGAAGTGCTGTCCGGTCCGCGCGGCGTCGCCGACGATCTCAAGAAGCTGCATCACGTCTCGCCCGCGATCGAGAAGAAGTTCAACGATCTCGGCATCTTCCACTATTGGCAGATCGCGGGCCTGGGGCCCGACGCGGCGCACACGATCGGCGAAGAGGTCGGATTGCCTGCCCGCGTGGAGGGCTGGATCGCGCAGTCGAAAGAACTGACCGCGGAATAACGCACTCGGCATGCCCGGGGCTTGTCCCGGGCTTTCAACTTACGAAATGAACGACGCGGATGGCCGCCGAGCTGCGGCCATGACGCATAGAGGATCACAGTCATGGCCAATATCACCGCGCAAATGGTGAAGGAGCTCCGTGAGCGCACCGGCGCAGGCATGATGGACTGCAAGGCGGCGCTGCAGGAGACCAACGGCGACATGGAGCAGGCCGTCGACCTGCTGCGCAAGAAGGGGCTCGCGAAAGCCGCCAAGAAGGCCGGCCGCATTGCCGCCGAAGGTCTCATCGGCCTCGCCGTGGAGGGACCGAAGGGCGTTCTGGTCGAGGTCAATTCCGAGACCGATTTCGTGGCGCGCAACGATCTGTTTCAGGGCTTGGTGAAGATGATCGCCAATGTCGCGCTCACGGTCGGAACCGACATGGAGAAGATCAAGGCGGCCAAGGTGGGTCACATCACCATCGCCGACGCGATTGCCGACACCATCGCCAAGATCGGCGAGAACATGACGCTCCGGCGGGCGTCGCAGTTATCGGTCGGGACCGGCGTCATCGCCAGCTATGTGCACAACTCGGTCGAGGAGGGCCTCGGCAAGATCGGGGTCCTGGTGGCGCTTGAGTCCACGGGCAAGGCCGACGAACTCAAGCGCTTCGGCCGCATGGTCGCGATGCATGTCGCTGCATCCAATCCCCAGGCTATCGATTCCTCCGGTCTCGACCCGGAGGTGGTCCGGCGCGAGAAGGATGTGCTCGCGGACAAGTACAAGGCGCAGGGAAAGCCTGCGAATGTGGTCGAAAAGATCGTCGAATCAGGACTCAAGACCTTCTACAAGGAAGTCTGCCTGCTCGATCAGGCCTACATCCATGAGCCGGACAAGAGTGTTTCGCAGGCGATCAAGGAAGCCGAGGGCAAGGCCGGCGGTCCGATCAAGGTGACGGGATTCGTGCGCTACGCGCTGGGCGAAGGCATCGACCGGCCGGAGAATGATTTCGGCGGCGAGGTCGCCGCCTTGGTCAAATCGACCTGAGCATTTTTTGAGCGGTGTTCCCACCCATGCGTTCGCCGTGTCGCGCCGCTTGCGCCGGCGGTAGATCGCAGGAGCTGCCATGACAGAACCCGTCTACCGGCGCGTCGTGGTGAAGGTCTCCGGCGAGGCGTTGATGGGCCCTGACGCTTTCGGCATCCATCAGCCGACGCTCGAAGGCATCGCGGCCGATCTCGTCGCCGCCCAAGCGCTGGGCGTGGCGGTTGCGGTGGTCGCGGGCGGCGGCAACATCTTTCGGGGCGTCAAAGTATCCGAACAAGGCATTCCGCGCGTCACCGGCGACATGATGGGCATCCTCGCAACCGTCATGAACGCCTTGGCGCTCGAGAGCGCGATCGAGAAGGCGGGAATTCGCGCCCGCACCATGTCGGCGTTGGCCATGCCCGAAGTCTGCGAGACATATGAGCGGCGGCAAGCCCTGCGCCATCTCGACGAGGGGCGTATCGTCCTACTCGCCGCAGGCACCGGTAATCCATTCTTCACCACCGATACCACTGCCGTGTTGCGAGCGGCCGAGATCGGCGCGCAGGCGGTGCTCAAGGCCACCGATGTCGACGGCGTCTACAGCGCCGATCCGAAGAAGGACAAAAATGCCAAGCGTTACGAGCGCTTGACCCATCGGGAGGCGATCGAGCGCAACCTGAAAGTCATGGATACCACTGCCTTCGCGCTTGCCCAGGAGAACCGTATGCCTATCATCGTGTTCTCGATCCGCGAAAAAGGAGCGATCGCGGCTGTGCTGCGCGGAAACGGGCGCGCCACTCTCGTCGGCAATTGAGGCAGTCGCATCCCGCGGCCGGGGCGCCACACGAAAGCGGCACGCTCGCGGGATCGATCAACGTATTCGGAGGGTCGCCATGGCAAACCCGACGCACGACATGAACGAGCTTAAGCGCCGCATGCAGGGCGCAATCCAGCTGTTGAAGCAGGAATTGGGCGGGCTGCGCACCGGGCGCGCGTCGGCGAGCCTGCTGGAGCCGGTGCAGGTCGAGGCTTATGGCACTCACATGCCGCTCAACCAGGTCGCCACGGTCAGCGTGCCGGAGCCGCGGCTCCTTTCGGTGCAGGTGTGGGACCGGTCAATGGTGCATGCGGTGGAAAAGGCAATCGCTGCCTCCAATCTCGGCCTGACGCCGTCGACCGAAGGCCAGGTGCTGCGGTTGCGGATCCCCGAACTCAACGAGGAGCGACGCAGGGACCTGGTTAAGGTCGCGCACAAATATGCCGAAGGGGCGCGGGTCGCGATCCGGCACGTACGGCGCGATGGCCTTGACGTGCTGAAGAAGCTCGAAAAGGATCATAAGATCAGCGAAGACGACGGCAAGAGGTCCTCCGAGCAGATCCAGAAGGCGACCGACGAAGTGATCGCCGAGGTCGACAAGATGTTGGCGGCGAAGGAAAAGGAAATCCTCACGGTGTGAGGTCGAAGCCGATGTCGAAGACCGAGCCGCTGCGCACTGTCGAGATCGGCGATTTCGCCGTGCCGAGGCACGTCGCCATCATCATGGATGGCAACGGGCGCTGGGCGGCCGCGCGCGGATTGCCGCGCGGGGAGGGGCACCGCCGCGGAGTGGAGGCGCTGCGCCGCACGGTGCGCGCCGCAGGCGACCTCGGCATCGGGTTTTTGACGATCTTCTCCTTCAGCGCCGAGAATTGGTCGCGACCGGCGGCTGAAATCCGTGAGCTGATGGGATTGTTGCGCCGGTTCATCCGCCACGATCTTGCGGATCTCCACCGCGAAGGCGTGCGCGTGCGCGTGATCGGGGAACGGGAAAGTCTGGACCCCGAGATCCGACGACTGCTCGACGAAGCCGAGGAACTGACCAAGCATAACGAAAAGCTGGTTCTGGTGGTCGCGTTCAACTACGGCGCCCGCCAGGAAATCGCGCGCGCGGCACGGCAGATGGCGGCAGCCGTGGCGGCCGGCGATCTGGCAGTCAGCGCGGTGACGGCCGACAAGCTCGCGAGCTACCTCGACGCGCCTGATTTGCCCGATCCGGACCTCATCATCCGCACCAGCGGCGAGCAGCGCCTCTCCAATTTCCTGTTGTGGCAGGCCGCCTACAGCGAGCTCGTATTCGTGCCGACCTATTGGCCGGATTTCGACCGCGCGGCCCTCGAAAACGCGATCATCGAATATCGCCGCCGCGAACGCCGCTTCGGCGGCCTGATCGCGCGCACCGGGTCGTGATCGTGGCAGGCACGGATCATCCATTGCGCGCGGTCGGGTCTCGCGGCGGAGAGCTTGTGCTGCGGGTATGTTCGGCCCTGGTGCTGGTGCCGATCGCGATCGGCACCGCCTATCTCGGCGGCTGGCCGTTCGCGGTCTTTTGGGGCCTCGCGGCCATGGGCGTGCTCTGGGAATGGATCTCGCTGGTGGCCAGATCCGACCACCGAACCGTGCTGATGACGGGCGGAGCTTCGCTCGCACTCGCGGTCGCGCTGGTGGCTACCGGGCACCTCCTGGCGGCTGTCATCGTGCTCGCCATCAGTACGCTCGGCGTAGCGGCGCTCGCGCCGGCCAAATGGCGTACGTGGATCGCGGCCGGCGTGCCCTATGCCGGCGCGCTTGGGGTTGCACCGGTCGTGCTGCGCTCGGACAGCGAGGATGGTTTCCTGGCGGTGATTTTTCTGTTCGCGATCGTGTGGACGACCGACGTTGTCGCTTATTTCTCCGGGCGCGCGATCGGCGGCCCCAAGCTGATGGCGCAGGTCAGCCCGAAGAAGACCTGGTCGGGCGCGATCGGTGGCACGCTCGCCGCAGTCATCGTGGCGTTCGTCCTTGCCAAGGTGATGGCCTTGTCCGGGTTGTTCGCCATCGCCATGCTGGCGGTGGTTCTCTCGATATGCGCGCAAGGCGGAGACCTGTTCGAATCTTTCCTCAAGCGCCGATTCGGCGCCAAGGATTCCGGCCATCTGATTCCTGGCCACGGCGGGCTGATGGATCGCCTCGACGGCTTCATCACGGCCAGCGTGGTGGCCGCGCTGATCGGATTGCTGCGCGGCGGGTTCGAGGCGCCGGGCCGCGGTCTGCTGGTGTGGTGAATTGATGAAATCGGACACGTCGCCCCTTGCTTTCGACCGGCCGGCGCCGGCGCCGACCGAGCGCACGGTCACACTGCTCGGCGCCACCGGTTCGATCGGTACCAGCACCATCGACCTGCTCAAGCGCGAGCGCGCACGTTTTCGCGTGGAGGCCGTGAGCGCCAATACGAACGCCGAAGCGCTTGCCGCGCTCGCGCGCGAACTGGGCGCGCGTTTCGCGGTGGTGGGCGATCCGGCTTGCTATCGCGATCTCAAATCTGCGCTGTCCGGGAGCGGAATCGCGGCGGGGGCGGGCGAAAGCGGTCTGATCGAGGCGGCCGAGCGACCGGCCGAATGGGTAATCGGCGCTATCACCGGCGCGGCGGGCCTTAAACCGACGCTTGCCGCGGCCGATCGCGGGGCGATCGTCGCGCTCGCGAACAAGGAAACGCTTGTCTGCGCGGGAGCGCTGTTCATGCGCCGAGCCGCGGCCGCGGGGGCGACCGTGCTGCCCGTCGACTCAGAGCATAACGCCCTGTTCCAGGCCATGAGCGGCAGCCGGCGCCAGGACGTGCGCCGCGTGATTCTCACCGCCTCTGGCGGCCCGTTCCGCACCGCCAGCGCCGCCGCTGTCAGGAGCGCGACAGTCGAGCAAGCACTCAAGCATCCCAACTGGTCGATGGGCGCGAAGGTGACCATCGACTCCGCAACCTTGATGAACAAAGGGCTCGAACTCATTGAAGCCCATCACCTCTTCGCGCTGCCCTCCGAGCAGATCGACGTCCTGGTACACCCCCAATCGATCGTGCACAGCCTGGTCGAATTTTGCGATGGCTCGCTGATTGCGCAGCTGGGAAGCCCCGATATGCGGATCCCGATCGCGTATTGCCTCGCTTGGCCGGAACGGATCGCCGGACCGGCGCCGCGGCTCGACCTCGCGCGCGCGGCAACTCTGACATTCGAGGAGCCCGATCTGGCACGCTTTCCAGCCCTGGCGCTTGCGCGCCGGGCGCTGGAAGAGGGCGGGGCCGCGCCCACCGTGCTCAACGCCTCGAATGAAGTTGCTGTCGCCGAATTTCTCGCCCGCCGGCTGAACTTTGCGGGAATATCGGCCCTGGTCGAGGCGACGCTCGAGGCTGCCGTGTCCCGCAATTGGACGGCAGAGCCGCAAAGTGTCGAAGAAGCACTGTTTGTTGACCATAATACAAGATTGTTAGCGCGCGATCTTCTGCCCGAAATTGCCGCAAAGGCATCCTAGACACTGGGGTTCGGACGAGGGCGCGGGACTGGGCGGGACGAGGATTTATGGATTTCGGTTTTATGTCTGGGATCAACGCGCTAGGTGGCGGCGTGCTGGGCTATCTCATACCGTTTCTATTCGTACTGACCGTCGTGGTGTTCTTCCACGAGCTTGGCCATTTCCTGATTGCGCGCTGGTGTGGCGTGAGGGTCCTGGTGTTTTCGATCGGGTTCGGTCCTGAGCTCTTTGGCTTCAACGATCGTCACAACACCCGATGGAAGCTGTGCGCCATTCCACTCGGAGGATATGTAAAATTCTTCGGCGACGATAATGCCGCAAGCGTACCCGACCAGGCCGCGATTGCCGCCATGAGCGAGGAAGAGCGCCGACACAGCTTTATCCATCAACCAGTAGGGCGAAGGGCGGCCATCGTCGTTGCCGGCCCGGCGGCGAATTTCGTATTGGCTGTCGTTATTTTCGCCGCTCTCTTCATGATCTTCGGCAAGCCGAGCACATCGCCGCGGGTCGACGCCATCCAGCCCGGCAGCGCCGCCGAGGCGGCCGGCTTCCGGCCGGGCGACGTGGTTGTTTCGATCAATGGGCGACCGGTCGACAGCTTCCCGGACATGCAACAGATCGTCAGCACCAGCGCCGGCGAAACGCTGGCGTTTGAGGTCGATCGTGGCGCCAGCCGCGTCACCCTCAAGGCCGTACCCGCCCTCAAGGAATCCAAGGATCGATTCGGCAACGTGCATCGCATCGGCGTCCTCGGCATCACCCGGTCGCCTTCACCTGAAGATACAAACTTTCAGCCGGTTGGGCCGATCAAGGCGATCGAGCTAGGCGCGCAAAGGACTTGGTTTGTGGTCGAGCGCACGCTCTCGTATATCGGCGGAGTCATTTCCGGGCGGGAGGCGGCGGACCAACTGGGCGGCCCGATTCGGATCGCCCAGGTGTCGGGCCAGGTGGCGAGCGAAGGCCTTCCGTCGTTATTCAGCCTTACTGCAGTGCTGTCGGTGTCGATCGGGCTGTTGAACCTGTTTCCGGTGCCGCTGCTCGACGGTGGTCATCTTCTGTTCTACGCCATCGAAGCGGTGAGGGGAAAACCGCTATCGGAGCGGGCGCAAGAGGTGGGATTCCGGATCGGGCTCGCGATCGTCGTCATGTTGATGATCTTTGCGACCTATAACGACATCCTGCATCTCGCCGCGCAGTGGACGGCATCGTAGGACGATGGCAACGTTTCGGGGGTAAAGGGGTAAGTCGGGGGAAGGACGGGGTTGCAAAACAGGGAAAAGCCTGTACAGGCAGTGCCGCCTGTATGGGCTTTCTGGGGTTAGCGACGACCTTTCTCGTGGGTGCCCAAATCTAGTGGGTGCTCAAAGGGGACGACAAAGGGCGTGGGGAATGAAACTTTGTAGGTGGTTTGTTCGCGGGCTGGGCATCGCGTGCCTCGCTCTCGGGGGGATTTCGTTGGGTGTCGGTGTGGTGTCGCTTGCGGCACCCGCTGCCTATGCGCAGACCGTCAACTCGATCGCGGTTCAAGGCAACCAGCGGGTCGAGGCTGACACCATCCGCTCGTACTTCCGAGCGGGACCCAACGGCCAGCTTGACCCTTTTCAAATCGATGAAGGCGTGAAGGCGCTTTTTGCCACCGGCCTGTTCCAGGACGTTCGCCCGACCATGCAGGGCGGACGGCTGACCATCACCGTCACCGAAAACCCGGTCATCAACCGCATCGCCTTCGAGGGCAACAAGAAGGTCAAGGACGAGCAGCTCAAAACCGAAATCCAATCAAAGGAGCGCGGGACGCTGTCTCGCCCCGTGGTGCAGGCAGACACTGCGCGCCTGGTCGAGGTCTACCGGCGCAGCGGCCGCTTCGACATTCGCGTCGAGCCGAAGATCATCGAGCTTGCCAACAACCGGGTCGATCTTGTCTTCGAAATTACCGAAGGCGCGAAGACCGGGGTCAGGCAAATCAACTTCGTCGGCAATCGCGCCTATTCGTCGTACCGTCTCAAGGACATCATCAAGACCTCCACGACGGGGCTCCTCGCCTTCCTGCAGACCGGCGATATCTACGATCCCGACCGGGTCGAAGCCGATCGCGAGTTGCTGCGCCGCTTCTACCTCAAGCACGGCTATATCGACGTACGAATTGTCTCGGCAATCGGAGAGTACGATCCGACTCTGCGCGGTTTCGTGATCACCTACACGATCGAAGAGGGCGAGCAGTATCGCGTTGGAACAGCCGAAGTTCAGTCGACCATTCGGGCGCTCGATCCCGCATCGCTGCGCTGGCGGATGCGGACCTATCCGGGCGATGTCTACAACGCCGAAGCGGTCGAGAAGACCGTCGAAGACATGACCATCGAGGCGGCCAAGATAGGCTTTGCCTTCGCGACGGTCCGTCCGCGGGCGACCCGCGATCCGCAAACGCGAACGGTGAACCTTGTGTTCGCCGTGGACGAAGGACAACGCGCCTACATCGAACGCATCAACGTCCGCGGTAATACCCGCACGCGCGACTACGTGATTCGGCGCGAATTCGACCTCGCCGAGGGCGACGCCTACAATCGGGCCCTCGTCAATCGGGCCGAGCGGCGCCTGAAGAATCTCACGTATTTCAAGAGCGTGAAGATATCGAGCGAGCCGGGGTCGGCGCCCGATCGTGTCATTCTCAATGTCGACATTGAGGAACAGTCGACCGGCGAATTCTCGGTCTCCGGCGGGTATTCGACCGCTGACGGATTCCTCGGCGAGGTCAGCGTTGCAGAGCGAAATCTGCTCGGTCGCGGCCTGTTCGGAAAGATCGCCGTACAGTACGGGCAGTATACGCGCGGTGCTCAAGTGTCGTTCGTCGATCCGTACTTTCTCGGGTACCGCGTCGCGCTCGGGCTTGATCTATTCTACAAGCAGCAGAACCCGACGAGCTATGTCTCCTACCAGACGCAGACGGTTGGCTTCGGTACGAGGCTCGGCTTCGCCTTGCGGGAAGACCTCGGCCTGCAGTTGCGGTATTCGCTCTACCAGCAGAGGGTGACGCTGCCGCCCAATCTGATGAACTGTAACAACATCAATCCCGACTTCGTGAATACCTTCCCCACCGCGGGCTCCGTTGGCACCACTCCAGCGCTTACTCCGCCGTTCGGATATACCGGCATCGCGAACTGCTACTCGGACGGCGAAGCGTCGCTGGCGGTGAAGCGCGAACTGGCGGGGGGGGCGGTCCTCACTTCATTGGTTGGTTACACGCTCACGCACAACACGCTCGACAACAACAAGAGTCCGACGGCCGGAACTTTGACCGAGTTCAGGCAGGATTTCGCCGGCGTGGGCGGGGACGTCAAGTTTGTCCGTACCAGTGCCGACGTCTGGGGCTACCACGAGGTGGTGTCGGACGTGGTCGCGGCCGTGCATTTGCAAGGCGGGCAGATTGCGGGCTGGGACGGCGGCCTGCGAATGCTCGATCAGTTCCAGATGGGTCCGAACCTGGTTCGCGGCTTCGCGCCGGCCGGCATTGGACCGCGTGACTTGTCGCAGTTCCCGTTCACCGGGGTCTACGGCGATGCGCTCGGTGGTAGCTACTACTGGGGCGCCAGCCTGGAACTGCAGACACCGCTGTACTTCCTGCCCAAGGACACGGGGGTCAAGCTCGCGGCATTTGCCGACGCCGGGTCGCTCTGGAATTATACAGGTCCGACGACGTTCCCGGCGACAGGCGAGGTCATCTCGGGATCGCTGTGTTCCACTCCGCCGTGCCCGGTCGACAACGCCATGCACATTCGCTCGTCGGTCGGCGTGGGCTTGATTTGGGATTCGCCGTTCGGTCCGCTCCGGTTCGATTATTCGTTCCCGCTGTCGAAACAGTCCTATGATCAGGTGCAGCAGTTCCGCTTCGGTGGCGGGACGAAATTCTGATCGGGCCTGCGCGGGCCGCGGTTTATGACATGACCGAGCCCTTTTTCTTCAATCGGGGGCGGGGGCTTACCGTGCGTGAGATCGCCGCCCTTACGGGCGCCGAGCCGCAGCCCGGCGCCGATCTCGATCGTCGAATCACCGGAATTGCCGCGCTTGATCGCGCGGCCCCCCACGATCTCGCATTTCTCGACAAGCCGAAATATGCGGCCCAGCTGTCCGCTAGCGGCGCAGGCGCCTGCCTGACGACGAAACGCCACGCCGGCGGTGCTCCCGCCCATATCAGCGTCCTCTGCGTCGCCGAACCTTATCGCGCCTTCGTTGAAGTGACGCGGACGCTGTTTCCGGACGCGATCCGGCCATCCTCCTTGTTTGAAACGAGCGGTGTAGCGACAGGCGCCTTTGTGCATCCGAGCGCGCGCCTGGAAAGTGGCGTGACGATAGATCCCGGTGTCGTCATCGGGCCTCGTGCGGAGATCGGGACCGGTACGGTGATCAACGCCGGCGCCGTCATCGGACCCAAGGTGCGCATCGGGCGAGACTGTGCAATCGGTGCCAATGCTTCGATCACCAATAGCTTGATCGGCGACAGGGTGGTGGTGCACCCCGGGTGCTCCATAGGACAGGACGGGTTCGGCTATGTCATGGGAGCGGCCGGTCACCGTAAGGTGCTGCAGGTGGGTCGCGTCATCCTGCAGGATGATGTGGAGATCGGTGCCGGCACTACGATCGACCGTGGCGCTAATCGCGATACCGTGATCGGCGAGGGTACCAAGATCGACAACCTAGTGCAGATCGGACACAATGTTTCGATCGGTCGCCATTGCATCATCGTCTCGCAGTGCGGCATCTCCGGTAGTGTCGTCATCGAGGACCACGTGATTCTGGCCGGACAGGTCGGGCTTCCCGACAACGTGACGATCGGCGAAGGCGCAATTGTCGGGGCGCAAAGCGGCGTGATGTCCGATATACCGGCGGGCGAGAGGTGGCTCGGCTATCCGGCTATGCGCGGTCGCGAATTTCTTCGCAACATGATGGCATTGCGGCAATGGGTGAATGAAGACGGTGCGGCTCGCGACCGCGACCAGCGCAACGCCGATAATGCTGCAGACCGAGAGGGGCCGGATGAGAAGGGGCGAAGCCGATGAACGAGGCTGCGACCACGCTCGAAACGGCCGACATTGCGGCGATCCTGAAAGCGCTGCCGCATCGTTATCCGTTCTTGATGGTCGATCGCATCATCAACATGCGCGGCGATGAATCCGCTGTCGGGATCAAGAATGTGACCGCTAACGAGCCGCAGTTCCTCGGGCATTTCCCCGGCAATCCGGTGTTTCCGGGAGTGCTGTTGATCGAGGGAATGGCGCAGACCGCCGGCGCCGTCTGCGTGCTGTCGCAGATGGGCGGCGACCGCCCCAAGCACGTCTATTTCCTCACCATCGACAAGGCCAAGTTCCGCAGGCCGGTCGTGCCGGGCGACACCGTCGAATATCACGTGAAAAAAATCGCACGGAAAAAGAACATGTGGTGGTTCCGCGGCGAGGCAAAGGTCGGCGGACAGATGGTGGCCGAGGCGGAAGTCGGCGCCATGGTCGCGTGAACTGGTCATGATCGATCCAACCGCGCGCATCGAGCCGGGCGCGGCGATCGGGCACAACGCGTCGATCGGACCTTATTGCGTCGTGGGGTCCCACGCGGTGATCGGCGACGGCTGCCGGCTGGTGGCGCACGTTCATGTCACCGGCCACACCACGATCGGGCCCCGCACCGTGCTTCATCCGTTTGCCTCGCTCGGGTCGCCACCGCAGTCGGTGAAATACCGGGGCGGTCCAACGCGGCTCTTGGTCGGCGCCGACTGCGACATCCGCGAGGGTGTCACGATGAATACGGGAACGGAGGATGGTGGCGGCGTCACCGAGGTGGGGGATCGGTGCTTTCTGATGGTGGGTTCGCATATCGGGCACGACTGCGTGGTCGGCAACGACGTGACCTTCGCCAACAACGTCGTGCTGGGCGGCCACGTAACGATCGGGGACTTTGTCGTATTCGGCGGTCAGGCGGCGGTGCGCCAGTTCGTGCGCATCGGCGAGGGTGCGATGGTCGTAGGTCTGAGCGGGGTGCGCGCCGACGTGATTCCGTTCGGTCTTGTCCAGGGTCCGCTCGCCAATCTGATGGGTCTCAATGTCGTGGGCATGCGCCGGCGCGGATTTTCCAGAACCGACATCCATCTACTCCGGCGCGCCTACGAAGCAATGTTCTTCGGCGCCGGCACCTTTCGCGAGCGGCTTGATCAGGTTGCCGCGCAAAGCAGCAGCAATCCGCTCGTCGCCAAGGTGATTGCCTTCATCCGTGCCGGGTCGCGACCGTTGACTATGGCCATCCGGCGCGGGTCAGCTGACGAGGGGCCATGAGCGACGCAGGCCCTGCGCACGGAACGGACAATGGTCCGCTCGCCGTGATCTGCGGCGGTGGAGCACTGCCGTTTGCGGTCGCCGATGCGGTGGGCAAGCGCGGACGCCGCGTTGTGCTCTTCGCCATTCGCGGTTGGGCTGATCCGCAACGGGTCGCTGCCTACCCGCATCATTGGGCCTCGTTCGGGCAGTTCGGCTGGTTCTGCCGGGCCGCTCAGCGCGAGGGCTGCCGGGATGTGGTGCTCATCGGCTCGGTGGTGCGGCCGGCGATCTGGAAAATCAGGCCGGATTTCAAGACGCTCCGACTACTTCCTCGGATCGTCGGTCTCTTGCGCGGCGGCGACAATCGCCTGCTCAAGGGCGTCGCGGTGATTTTCGAGGAGCACGGCTTCCGGCTGGTTGGAGCGCACGAAATCGCGCCGGACATTCTGATGCCGGAGGGGCTGCTGGGCCGCGAGCGACCCACAGCGGGCGACCAAGCTGACATCGCGACGGCGCTCGCCTTGCTCGAGGCGACCAGTCCTTTCGACGTCGGCCAGGCCGTGGTGGTCGCCGACACCCGTGTGCTTGCAATCGAGGCCGCGGAAGGCACCGATCGCATGCTTGCGCGGATCGCCGAGCTTCGCCAAGGCGGCCGAATAGCGGACGCGCGCCGCGGCGTATTGGTGAAGGCGGCGAAGCGCGGTCAGGATCGGCGCGTCGACCTGCCTTCGATCGGGCCTCGAACGGTCGAAGGCGCTGCGCGGGCAGGACTTGCCGGGATTGCCGTCGTTTCGGGCAGCACCATCATCGCCGAGGCCGGACTCACGGGTGCCGCCGCTGACCGTGAGCGACTTTTCGTGATCGGTGTGCGCGACGAGTTGGCGACGCGATGACCGAGTCAGCGCAGCCCAGGCCCGCTGCCGAAACAATTGATGTGTTTCTCGTCGCGGGGGAGGAATCGGGCGATCGGCTGGGCGCCGCGCTGATGCGGGCGTTGCGGGAGCGGACTGCCGGGCATGTGACCTTTGCCGGCGTCGGCGGGCGCGAAATGGCGACCGAAGGGGTTACCAGCCTCTACTCGATCGATGACCTTCCCATCATCGGATTCAGCGCCATTCCGCGCCGCATCCCCAAGATCCTGCGCCTGATGCGCTTTACCGCCAAGGCGGTGGTGGCGAAACGGCCGCACGTTCTCGTCGTCATCGACAGTCCCGGCTTCACGCGCGGCATTGCCCGCCGGGTACGAGCCGCCGACCCCGCGATCGCGATCGTGGAATATGTTTCGCCGTCGGTGTGGGCCTGGCGGCCGGGGCGTGCGCGGGTCATGCGCGCCTACATCGATCACATCCTGGCGCTGCTGCCGTTCGAGCCCGAGGTTCACCGGCGGCTCGGCGGACCGCCCTGCACCTATGTGGGGCATCCCCTGGCGACAGAGGTCCATGATCTGCGTCCGAATGCGCAGGAGGCGCACCGCCGGCTCGCCGCGCCGCCGGTCTTGCTGGTGCTGCCGGGGAGCCGGGTCGGCGAGGTGGAGCGGCTGCTTGGCGTGTTTGCCGACACCGTGGCATTGCTACGCGATCGGGTCGGGCCGTTGGAAGTCGTGGTGCCGACCGTTCCGCATCTCGCCGAACCGATCCGCGCCGCAACCAAGCAATGGCCGCAGTTGCCGCGGATCGTCGTCGAGACGGCGGAGAAGCAGGCTGCGTTTCGCATCGCCCGGGCGGCGCTGGCGAAATCCGGCACCGTCACGCTCGAGCTTGCAGTCGCGGGGGTTCCGACGGTCGGTGCTTACCGGGTGTCATGGCTGGAGGCGGTGGTCGGACGTCGCCTGATCAAGGTCTCGTCGGTAATTCTCGCCAATCTGGTGCTCGGAGAGAACGTGGTGCCGGAATTCATCCAGGAGGCTTGCACCTCGGAAAACCTGGCAGCGGCGGTGCTGCCGCTGCTCGCTGACACACCGGAGCGGCGACGCCAGATCGAGGCGTTTTCCCGTCTCGATACAATCATGGAGATTGGATCGAAGGCGCCAGCTACCCGCGCCGCCGATATCGTGCTCGCCGCCGCTCGGCGCGCGATGCCCTCGCGATAAGCGTGCTCGACCGCTTCTTGTCCGCGCCGTTCCGGCACGCAGATGATGCCGGGCCGATACGGTTGCGTCTTCATTACTTGCGGCGCGAGATCGGTACGTAGTCGCGCTGAGTGGCGCCGGTGTAGAGCTGGCGCGGGCGGCCGATTTTCTGGTGCGGGTCCTCGATCATTTCCTTCCACTGGGAAATCCAGCCGACCGTGCGTGCCACCGCGAACAGCACCGTGAACATGGTAGTCGGGAAGCCCATCGCCTTGAGCGTAATGCCCGAGTAGAAGTCGATGTTGGGATACAGCTTCTTCTCGATGAAATAGTCGTCGTGCAGCGCGATCCGCTCGAGCTCGAGAGCGACGTCGAGCAGCGGGTCGTCCTTGATGCCGATCTCGCTCAGCACTTCATGACAGGTCTTCTGCATGATCTTCGCGCGCGGATCGTAGTTCTTGTAGACGCGGTGGCCGAAGCCCATGAGGCGGAAGCTGTCGTTCTTGTCCTTGGCCCGGCGGATGTATTCCGGGATACGCTCGGGCTTGCCGATCTCACGCAGCATATTGAGCGCCGCCTCGTTGGCGCCGCCGTGTGCCGGTCCCCACAGGCAGGCGCACCCCGCCGCGATGCAGGCGAAGGGATTGGCGCCGGACGAGCCGGCGAGCCGCACGGTCGAGGTCGAGGCGTTCTGCTCGTGATCGGCGTGCAGGATGAAGATGCGGTCCATCGCGCGGGCGAGCACGGCGTTGGGCTTGTACTCCTCGCACGGTACCGCAAAGCACATGCGCAGGAAGTTGGTCGCGTAGTCGAGTTCGTTCTTCGGGTAGATGAACGGCTGGCCGATCGAATATTTGTAGGCCATCGCCGCCATGGTCGGCATCTTGGCGATCATGCGGATCGAAGCGATCATCCGCTGGGTCGGATCGGAGATGTCCGTCGAGTCGTGATAGAACGCCGAGAGTGCTCCGACGCAGCCCGTCATCACCGCCATCGGATGCGCGTCGCGCCGGAAGCCCTGATAAAACCGGCTCATCTGCTCGTGTACCATGGTGTGGCGGGTGACACGATTGTCGAAATCCGCCTTCTGCGCCGCGGTGGGAAGCTCGCCGTAAAGCAGGAGGTAACAGGTCTCGAGGAAGTCGCCGTGTTCCGCCAACTGCTCAATTGGGAATCCGCGATAGAGCAGGATGCCTTCGTCGCCGTCGATGTAGGTGATCTTCGACTCGCAGCTTCCCGTCGAGGTGTAACCGGGATCGTAGGTGAACATCCCGGTCTCGGCGTAGAACTTGCCGATGTCGATGACCGAGGGGCCAATGGTTCCCTCGTAGATCGGAAAGGAGTTTTCCTTGTCGCCGACGACGAACTTCCCGGATTTGATGTTGGCGCCGGTCTTCGCATCCATGATTCGAGCCCTCGGTTGTGTCGCCCGGCGGACCGCACTCCCCGCTGGAGCGCTGGGATGGCTGCTTCGGCACGCCCGCGGGGGGAGGCAGCTTTTTGCGTAGCTCATCCCAGTGTGCGCTGCAAGATGTCGCACCGCGGCTCCGGAATGCGGACGAGCGCCTACGGATTATGTAGGGATCGCGGTGCCCTGCAGCCAGAGTTCCGGCCGACCCACCCCGTCTACCTGTGGTCCGCGGCACCGGAGGAAACTTGATCCTGCAGCCGGCCGAGGCTCTCGACCTTGCCCAGCACCGCGAGCACGTCGAAGATCGGGGGCGACGTGGTGCGCCCCGTGAGTGCTGCCCGTAGCGGCTGTGCGACGCTGCCGAGCTTGACCCCTTTCCGCTCGGCAAAGGCGCGGACGGCCTGTTCGGTCGCCTCGGCGTTCCAGGGTTCGATCGTGCTGAGGTTTTCCGAGATATCGCCCAGCAGTTGACGAGCCTCAGGCGTGAGCAGCCCCTTTGCCTTCTCATCCAAGACGAGCGGGCGGTTGGCCACGATGAAGCGTGCGCCGTCTACCAACTCGACCAGGGTCTTCGCGCGCTCCTTCAGGCCCGCCATGCCCGCGAGCAGCTTCGCGCGCGCCTCCGGCGTCAACTTGGCTGCGAGCTCGGCCCCGCCGGCGATGTGCGGGAGCACGCGTTCGACCTCGAGCACGAGATCAGCATCGGCGGTCTGGCGCATGTAGTGGCCATTGAGGTTCTCGAGCTTGGCAAAGTCGAAACGCGCGGGGGAACGTCCGATCTGCGGAAGATCGAACGCCGCGACCATCTCCTCCGTTGAAAAGATTTCCTGGTCGCCGTGGCTCCAGCCCAACCGCACCAGGTAATTGCGCATGGCTGCCGGCAAATATCCCATCGCACGGTATGCATCGACGCCGAGCGCGCCGTGGCGTTTGGACAGTTTGGACCCGTCGGGCCCGTGAATGAGCGGGATGTGCGCCATCACCGGGACTTTCCAGCCGAGCGCGTTGTAGATCTGGGTCTGGCGCGCGGCATTGGTGAGGTGATCGTCGCCGCGGATCACGTGGGTGATACCCATGTCATGGTCGTCGACGACGACGGCCAACATATAGGTTGGTGTTCCGTCCGAGCGCAGCAGAACCAGATCGTCGAGGTTCTCATTTTGCCAGACGACGCGCCCCTGCACCTGATCCTCGATCGCAGTCTCGCCCGAAAGCGGAGCCTTCAATCGGATCACCGGCTTGATGCCGGGGGGAGCTTCCGAGGGGTCGCGGTCGCGCCAGCGCCCGTCGTAGAGTTTGGCCCGCCCTTCGGCGCGCGCCTTTTCGCGCATTTGCGCAAGTTCTTCCGGACTGGCATAGCAACGATAGGCGTGGCCCGCCGCCAACAACGCTTCGACCGCCTCGCGGTGGCGCGCGGAGCGCGAGAACTGGTAGACGGTGTCGCCGTCCCAATCGAGGCCAAGCCAGGACAGGCCATCGAGGATCGCTTCGATCGCCGCTTCGGTCGAGCGTTCGCGGTCGGTGTCCTCGATCCGCAGCAGCATCTTGCCGCCGCGTCCACGGGCATAAAGCCAGTTGAACAGCGCGGTCCGCGCCCCGCCAATGTGAAGGAAGCCCGTGGGCGAAGGAGCAAAGCGGGTGACAACGGTCTCGGTCATGAGGGGTGAATTTCGTGGCGGGGCCCGTTCTCCGCCAAAGCGTCAGCGGGCCGGGATTGGAGCACATATATTTGTTGCAGCCTGCAAGGCATGTGCGGGCTGACGAGAAGGTCGTGTAGCACAGAAGTGAGACCGGGCATCAAAGGTTTCACGGTCCGCCGTCTTGGCGCGTGTCCGCGGATTTGGCAGAAATCCCCGGCAATCGAGAATGGGATTCAGGCAGCATGACGGACGCCGGCACTGCGGCAATGGAGGCGGGGCGCGACTTCATCCGCGATATCATTCAGGCCGATCTTACCGCTAAACGTCACGGCACGGTGGTGACCCGCTTTCCGCCGGAGCCCAACGGCTATCTGCATATCGGCCACGCCAAGTCGATCTGCCTCAATTTCGGTGTGGCACAGGAATTCGGCGGTCGCTGCCATCTGCGCTTCGATGACACCAATCCGACCAAGGAGGAGCAGGAATATATCGATGCCATCGAGCGCGATGTGCGCTGGCTTGGCTTCGATTGGGGCTCCGACCTTTATCATGCTTCCGACTATTTCGAGCGACTCTATGAGTGGGCCGAGCATCTGATCCGGAGCGGCAAGGCCTATATCGACGACCAGTCGCAGGATGAGATGCGGGCGCGGCGCGGCACGCTGACCGAGCCCGGGCAGAACAGCCCCTGGCGCGACCGGGCGGTGGAAGAGAACCTGGACCTGTTCCGGCGCATGCGGGCCGGCGAGTTTCCGAACGGCGCACGGGTGTTGCGGGCCAAGATCGATATGGCTTCGGGCAACATCAATCTGCGGGATCCGGTGTTGTACCGAATCCTGCATGCTCACCATCCGCGCACGGGTACGGCGTGGAGCATCTACCCCAGCTACGACTTCGCCCATGGCCAATCGGATGCCATAGAGCACATCACCCATTCGCTCTGTACCCTCGAGTTCGAGGACCACCGGCCATTGTACGACTGGTTTCTCGAAAATCTGCCGGTTCCGTCACGGCCTCGGCAGTACGAGTTCGCTCGCCTCAACCTCACCTACACCGTGTTGTCAAAGCGTGTCCTCACGGAACTGGTACGAGGAGGTCACGTCAAAGGCTGGGATGATCCCCGCATGCCGACCTTGGCGGGATTGCGCCGCCGTGGCGTTCCCCCGGAAGCGGTGCGCGACTTCGTCAGGCGCATCGGGGTCGCCAAGGCCAACAGCCTGGTCGACGTCGCGATGTTCGACTTCGCGGTGCGCGAGGTGCTGAACAAGAGCGCGTGGCGCCGCATGGCTGTGCTGCGCCCCCTCAAGATCGTCATCGAGAACTATCCCGAAGGTCAAACCGAGGAACTCGAAGCGGTCAACCATCCCGACGACCCCGGCGCAGGAACGCGACGCATCCGTTTCGGCCGGGAGCTCTATGTGGAGCGCGAGGACTTCATGGAAAATCCGCCGAAGAAATTCTATCGGCTGTCGCCCGGACGCGAAGTGCGGCTGCGCTATGCTTATTTCGTCACCTGCCGCGAGGTGGTGAAAAACGATGCGGGCGAGGCGGTGGAGCTGCGCTGCAGCTATGACCCGGCGACACGGGGCGGCAACGCGCCGGATGGACGCAAGGTGCAGGCGACGCTGCACTGGGTCTCGGCCGCGGACGCGGTCCCGGCGGAAGTCCGGCTCTACAACCAACTCTTCGCCACCCCCGAGCCGAACGCCGCCGACTTTGCCGCCGACCTCAACCCCGGTTCGCTCGAAGTGCTGACGGATTGCAGGCTCGAGCCCGCTCTGGCCGGCGCAAATGCCGAGGGGGCGGTGCAATTCGAGCGGCAGGGCTATTTCTTCCGTGACCCGGATTCGGCGCCGGGGCGGCTGGTCTACAATCGCACGGTGGGCCTGCGCGACACGTGGGCAAAGGTGCAGGCCGGGAAGGGTGGTTAGGACCGATCCGGCGCCGTGCAGCCCGCAGGAAAATGACCCTGCCTCCAGGCTTGGTGCGGCTCCCACGGTGGCCCAGCGAACACTGGCCGGAGCGCGGTC
Source organism: uncultured Alphaproteobacteria bacterium (assembly GCA_963725065.1). Lineage (GTDB taxonomy): Bacteria > Pseudomonadota > Alphaproteobacteria > Rhizobiales > Xanthobacteraceae > VAZQ01. Next base: position 7,517 of record CAVRXD010000041.1, on the reverse strand, counting down.
AGGCTCTATTCGGGCTGCTGGCTGTGAATGCACGGCCCGAAGCGGATGCGCCGTGCACACCGCTCCTGTAGCATGACGGAGGTTGTATCGCGGGCATTGGGGGCCGCGCGATGGTCGAGCAGGACAGAGCGCGCGGCCGGGCCGAAGCCTGGCGACCCTGGGTTGTACCATGGGTCGCGGCTGGGCGTGGACCGGCATTGGCATGGCCGGACGGTCTCTCAGATTTCGCGCGCCGTCTCGTCGAGCGCGTCCGCGCGTGGATCGCCGTCGAGTTCGGCCCGGGGCGGCTCGTACCCTGGCTCGCAATCGCATTCGGCTGCGGCATCGCGATCTATTTCGCCATCGACCGTGAGCCGACGCCATGGGCGGCGGGCCTCCTGCTCGCTGCGGCGGTGGCGGCGACCGTCCTATCGCGGCACCGACCGTTTGCGTTTCCCTTGGCGATGGGTGCCGCTGCCCTGGCAGCAGGGTTGGCGACCGCCACCGCGAAGCGGGTCATTATCGCCCACCCGGTGCTCTCGGCGGCGTTGTGGAACGTCGACATCGCGGGGTTCGTCGAGGTCCGAGAGGAGCGCGAGCGCTCGGACCGCATCGTGGTGCGAGTGGAGCGCATCGCCGCTCCGCGGCTTGAGGAGCCGCTGGAACGCGTGCGGGTTTCGGTGCGCAAGGGCACCGCGCCGGCGGTGGGAGCGTTTGTCGAGTTCAAGGCGCGATTGTCTCCTCCGCTCGAACCTTTACGCCCCGGCGGCTACGACTTCGCGCGCGACATGTACTTCAATCGTATCGGCGCGTCCGGTTTCGTGCTCGGCCGTATCCGCGACGCCGAGATGCCGCATGCACCGAGCCTTCGGCTGCGGTACGCCACGGTGGTCGACGGAATGCGTGAGGCGATCGACCAGCGCATCCGCGCGGTCCTGCCTGGCGACAAGGGCGCTATCGCTTCGGCCGTGATCACCGGCAAGCGGGACGCGATCACGCCGCCGGTGAACGAGGCCATGTACGTATCGGGCCTCGCCCACGTGCTTTCGATCTCCGGCTATCACATGGCGGTGGTGGCAGGCATGATATTTTTCGCCGTGCGGGCACTGTTTGCGCTGCTGCCGGCGTTCTCGAACCGCCATCCGATCAAGAAATGGGCTGCGCTCGCCGCCCTGGGTGCCGCCGCGTTCTATCTTCTGCTTTCGGGTGCGGAGGTTGCGACCCAACGCTCCTTCATCATGGTCGCCATCGTGCTCATCGGCATCATGGTTGATCGCCCGACGCTCACCTTCCGCACGCTCACCGTGGCGGCGTTGGTGGTCCTGCTACTGGCACCGGAGGCGATCGTTCATCCGAGCTTCCAGATGTCGTTTGCGGCGACGCTGGCGCTCGTCGCCGGCTACCAGCACGGGCTACCCTGGATGAGCGGGGGCGGCAAGACGCGGCTCGCCGCGAAGATTGCGCTCTGGGGCGGACGGGAGATCGCCGGCCTCTTGCTGGTTTCGCTTCTCGCCGGTGCGGCGACCATTCCTTACATCGCCTATCATTTTCACCGCATCTCGCCCTATGGCGTGATCGCCAATGCTTCCCGCACGAAGCCGCAGGAAGCCGCATAAGCCTTGCAATTCCGAACAACTCGTGCATAGCACGTGCGGGATTGTGGCAGGAGAGGGCACCGGGAAGCAGGAGGTTGCTTCCCATACGCTTCCCAAAACAGCACGTGTGAAGATGGGAAGCAGAAGGATGAGACGATGCGACTGACGAAGGACGTGGTGGCAGCACTGGTTCGCCCGGCCGGCAAGGCGGACTACACCGAATGGGATGACGATCTGCCCGGTTTCGGCGTCCGCATGCGCGGCGGCAGCAAGAAATGGGACTGCCAGTACCGGGTCAACGGCAAGCAGCGGCGCGAGAGCCTGGGCGACGTTCGCAAGGTCAGCCTGGAGGACGCCCGCAAGATCGCTCGCCAGCGCTTCGCCCAGGTCGAGCTGGGCACCGATCCGGCGGCGGAGCGGGCACAGGCTCGCGCCCAGGCGCTGACCCTGGGAGTGGTGATCAGCCGCTATCTCGAGGCCAAGCAGTACCAATTGCGTCCGAACACACTCAAGGCCGCAGTGCGCTATTTCGCCTCGCACTGGAAGCCGCTGCACAATCGTCCCCTCGACGCCATCAAGCGGGCGGACGTGGCGGCGCGGCTGCAGGAGCTCGTCAAGGCGCACGGCAGGACGTCGGCGGCGCGGGCGCGCGACAACCTGTCGGCGCTGTACGGATGGGCGATGAAGGAGGGGCTGTGCGAAGCCAATCCGGTGATGGCGACCAACGATCCGACCGAGGGGATGACAGCTCGCGATCGGGTACTCGCTGACAGCGAGATCCGCGCCGTCTGGAATGCGTGCCAGGACGACGACTTCGGCGCGATCATCAAGTTGCTGCTGCTGACCGGCTGCCGGAGGGAAGAAATCGGCGCGCTCAAATGGAGCGAGATCGACCTCGACACTGGCGTGATGACGATCCCTGGCTACGCGAACAAAGAACCATCGCACCCTGGAACTGACGCTGCCCGAGATCGCGATCGACATACTGCGGGCGCAGCCGCGCCGGCGCGAGGACTACATCTTTGGTATGCGCGGTGGGGCCTTCTCGGCGTGGAGCTATTCGACTGTGAAGCTGAACGCCAGGATCGTCGAGGCCGGAGGCAAGCTGCTTGCGCCGTGGAGGCTGCACGATTTGCGAAGAACCATGCGCACCAACCTAAGCATGCTGGGCGTGCGGCCTGACATCGCCGAGCTGGCGATCAATCACGTCAAGGGCGGCGTCGAGGCCATTTACGATCGACACCGCTATCAGCGCGAAATCAAAGCGGCATTGGCGCTTTGGGCTGATTATCTGCTCGCGCTTGCCGAGGGCCGTGAAACCAACGTTGTAACGCTGCAACGCGCCTGAAATCAAAGCGGCCGGCCAGGGTGGTTTCGACACCCCGGCGCGGCCTGACCCTGCCACGGGATCGAGCCATGGCTAAGGCTGACGGCACAACTAGCACGGATCGCATGCCACTGAGGGAGGCGAGGGCCCTCCTGGTCGAGGTCTATGGGTCGCCGCAATTGGCTGAAGGAATGCTCCGGGATGCGCTCGCCGCCGGTCGGATGCCGTGGGGGTCTTTGCTACAGAAAGGCGAGACCTCGGATGATTTCTGGAAATCCCAGCCTCGCGTCAACTTTGAAGAGAATTCGGCGAGTAACAAGCCGTACGTCCGAGTGTTCTACGTCGGCGGCGGCATCATAGATCCCCCTGAGTCGCCTCGGGGGTGTAAGCATTTTGGCATCTGGCTATCGCGCCCACATGTGCTTGCGCTGCTGCCACCGATATCCCAATGCGCGCTCGCGACGCCTGACGAGCCCGCATCTTCTCGCTGATCGGCACGGGAAGGCGGGGGCAAAGCGAAAATTGATTGGGATGCAATCCAAGCTCATTGCCACGTGTCGTTCGATGGCAACGGCTACCCAGAAAACGTGCGAGCGAGGTCTACCAAGAGCAGAGCTCGATCCCCTGATACGTAAACCGGTTTAGCGAGAACAACCTCCCGACATGGTAACCTTCGCGCCCCGCTGCGCGAAGAAATGGATTGCCGCGTGGCAGCGGTCGCTGCCTTCGAAATAAAGTCCACCAATTGCGACCATGCCGAACGAAGTCTCGGCCCCTCTGTGCAGCCTTCTGCGCGAGCCAGCGCGCTTCCGCGCCTTCCCGCAGAGGGTTTCCGATGAGCACCGAGAAGTCCGATCAGCCGACGTGGCTCGAGCTTGAGCGCATCCTGTCGCTGCCAGAGGTGGAATCGATCACCTCCCTCAGTGTCGATAGTCTCAATCGCCACCACAAAGAGAAAATCGTAGAGCTGTCGCCCCGGCGCCGCGGCATGAAGCTGAAGGACGCGCTCGCGATCGCGCGCGGTCCCACCGCCGCCTAACAACAAAACGCCGCCCTTCATCGGGGCGGCGTTCTGTTTCAGGGGGCGGGGCAGGTTAGCGGCGCGCCTGGTTTTGCAAGCCTACAGCGCCTCGGGGTTCGATCCCCGCCGCCTCCACCATTCCAAGGGCTAAGAAGTCGTTCCGGCTGAACGCTGCCATAGCCCGACCGGTCACAAACCGCAAGTGGGGCTATGCCATGCGCAAACTCGTCGGGGCACGTTTCGACGCTTCGATCGCCATCGCTCATGCGGGAGTCAACAAACGGAGGGGCCTCGATGGAAGTGCCTCTGCGATTGTGGCGCTCACGTCATTGTCGATGAATGGCACTTACGCAGCGGCCAATCACAATCCTGTGGCTGTCTACAGCGCGAACTGACCATTGCCCGGTTCACCAAACACGGGAGGTCCAACTCGCCAGAATACTATCCTTGGCAGGCGATGAAGCAACGCTGCTCCAAGCCATACGCCACAAGTTACGAGTATTACGGCGCACGGGGGATTTGGGTTTGCGAGCGCTGGCTTAATAGTTTTAGCGCCTTTTATCAGGACATGGGGCCGCGCCCCGAGGGCTGCTCGCTCGATCGCATCAACGTCAATGATGATTACAGGCCCGACAATTGTCGCTGGGCCGACGCCAAGCAGCAAAGACAAAATCGCCGGCCCTCTAAGCAGCGGAAGCGTCGTCGCGCCAATCTCGCGGACATACAAGCCTACGCCGAAAGCCTTGCGCGGGCTGGAGCGCGGCCATGACCGGCCCCGATCCGCGCCTTATCTTCCTCGCGCGTGCCGGCGCACGGGCGACGCTTGTCGAGTACGGCGAGATGACCCTCGATGAGGCCATCCGCAGCCTCATCCACGGCCACGAGTGCTGTCCCCTTTGCGGCTTGCGGCGCCACCTGCTGGCCGAGCAGTGGGAGCGAACACACCCGCCTCGTCGTCGGTGGGGGCGCAGATGACCGACACCCTGCGTCTCTATCAGACCGACGCTATCGCCAAGATCCAGAGTGCGATCGCAGCGGGCGAGCGCCGCATCCTGCTCGTCGCGCCGACCGGCTCGGGCAAGACCGTCATCGGCGCCGAGGTGATCGCTGATTATACGCGACGCTATCGTCCCGTGGTCGTGCTTGCGCACCGGCGGGAAATCATCACCCAGACCAGCGAGAAGCTACAGGACATCGCCATTCCGCACGGCATCATCATGGCCGGTTCCCGCCGCGGCCGCTGGAGCGGGTGCAAGTCGCCGCCTTCAAACCCTGTGGGTGCGCGCCATCGGTCCGAGACCATGGAGCTGCCGCCGGCCGATCTGCTGGTGATCGACGAGTGGCACCACGCGGCGGCGAACACGTATCGCAAGATCATCGACGCCTATCCGGACGCGATGCTGCTGGGCCTGACCGCAACGCCATGCCGCGGCGACGGCCGCGGGCTCGGCGGCATCTTCGAGGTGCATGATCGAATGTCCGCAAGTCGCGGCGCTGATCGAGCAGGGGTACCTGGTCCAGACGCGGGTCTATGCGCCGGTCGATCCCGATCTGACCGGCGTGCACACCCGGCCGGCGACTACGTCGAGAGCGAGCTTGCCGACCGCATGGATCGGCCGCAAGCTGATCGGCGACATCGTCACGCACTGGCACAAGTACGGCGAGCGCCGAAAGACCGTCGCCTTCGCGGTCAACGTCGCGCACTCGTCCACCTGCGCGACGAGTTCATCCAGTCCGGCGTGCGCGCCGAGCACATCGACGGCTCAACGCCGAAGCCCGAGCGCGACGCCATCGCTCGCGCGCCTGGCATCCGGCGAGATCGAGCTCGTCACCAACTGCATGGTGCTGACCGAAGGCTGGGACATGCCGGAGGTCGGCTGCTGCATCCTGGCGCGGCCGACCAGGAAGATGGGCCTCTATCGGCAGATGATCGGCCGCGTGCTGCGCCCGGCCGAGGGCAAGAGCGACGCGATCGTGCTCGATCACAGCGGCGCCGTGTTCCGCCACGGCTTCGTCGAGGACCCGGTCGAGTGGACGCTCGATCCCGATCGCCACGCCGACGAGCCCGGCGCATCAACAAGCGCGCGAGCAGCCACGCCTCGCGCCTGCTCGAATGCTCGCAATGCGGCGCCATCCGCGTCGGCGGTGAGCCGTGCCCTCATTGCGGGTTCCTGCCGCAGCGCCCGGCCGCCGCGTGCGTCGATCCGCGACGGCGAGCTCGGCCTCGTCGATCGGCGCACGCCGCGCGCAAGGCCGCGTCTACAATCCGGAGGCGCGCGAGCGCTGGCACGGCATGCTGACCTGAATCGCCGACGAGCGCGGCTACAAGCCGGGCTGGGTCGCGCTCAAGTACAAGGAAAAATTCGGCACCTGGCCGCCCTGGGGCCGCGCCGTAGCCGATTCCGCCGACGCCTGAGGTGCGCTCCTGGGTGCGCTCGCGCATGATCGCGTACGCCCGCAGTCAGGATCCATGATGTCGCGTAAGCGCAAAAAACAAAACTCTATCAACGGCCCGTTTGCCCCGCGGACTATCGAGATGCTGAACTCGCCGGCCTAGCGGGCGCTGAGCTTGTCTGGCCGCCGGGGTCTCGACCGCCTCGAGATCGAGCTTGCTCAGCATGGTGGCCGAGATAACGGCGGGCTGCCCGTCACCTACGACGATTTCGAGCGCTACGGCATTCGCCGATTGCATTGCTCCAGCCATCCGGGAGTTGGTCGCGCTCAAGTTCATAGAGATCACCAAGCCAGGTCGCGCTGGCAATGCCGAGTTTCGTGCGCCCAACCTGTTCCGCCTCACCTATCGCCACACCAAGCGGGAGGAGCCGTCACACGACTGGCGACGGATTGCGACCACCGAACAGGCCACCAAACTGGCACGCCAGGCACGGCGAATTGTTACAAAACATCACAGAACTCCAGTGGCGGTTTCCGGACTGTCCAGTGGCGGAAACCGCCACCAAAACCATAGTCCGGAAACCGCCACTACAGGCCATAGTCCGGAAACCGCCACTACTCTCGATATCTCGGGGTGGGTGCTGCCGGGTGGGGATACTGTTTCGGAGCGCGCCCCGATCGATCTGCCGCCCTGGAAGAAGTGGAGGGCCGCTGCGCCGATGTGGCGAGCGGCTCAGCCACGGCGACGCCGATGTTGGCGCGGCCTCCATCGCCGACCGGGGCTTGTTCTTGGAGCCGGGCGGGCGCCCGCGCTTGCGCTTGATGGGCTCGGGTTCTTCCGCGGGCTCGAAGAGATCGCTCGACTTGGCCTTAGGCAAGCGGCCGCGGCGCTTGGATTGCGCCTGGGCTTGGGGCACCTCCTCCCGCGCCTTCGAGATCGCCGCTTCGAGCTCCTGGATGTAGACCTTGAGGTGTTCGATCTCGGCCTCAAGCTTGGCTCGAGCTCAAGCGTGGGTCCGTCATCGAGCACCTGACCCGCCGCGGTGTGCCTTGGTTCGTTGCGCGCAGCTATGATGATGCTGTCGCCAAGTTGCGCGAATGGGAAGTGTTGTGACCCTCGGGGGGGTCCAAAAGTGTGGACCAAAATCGTTTGGGCATTACCCCCGGCCTTTGTCATGCGGACCTCACGCGCGCGCGCAGA
>CAVRXD010000040.1:0-90900 GCA_963725065.1 uncultured Alphaproteobacteria bacterium | reverse complement strand
CGGCACCATCTCTGCCAACGGCGACGCCGAGATCGGCCGCTTTCTCGCCGAGGCCATGAAGAAGGTCGGCAACGAGGGCGTGATCACGGTCGAAGAGGCGAAGTCGCTGGAGACCGAGCTCGATGTGGTCGAAGGCATGCAGTTCGACCGCGGCTACATCTCGCCCTATTTCGTCACCAACGCCGACAAGATGCGGGTGGAGATGGAGGATCCCTACATCCTCATCAACGAGAAGAAGCTCTCGGGCCTGCAGGAGCTGCTTCCGCTGCTCGAGACGGTGGTGCAGAGCGGCAAGCCGCTGCTCATCATCGCCGAGGACGTCGAAGGCGAGGCCCTTGCCACGCTGGTGGTGAACAAGCTGCGCGGCGGCCTCAAGGTCGCGGCAGTGAAGGCACCGGGCTTCGGCGACCGCCGCAAGGCCATGCTGCAGGACATCGCCGTCCTCACCGGCGGCCAGGCGATCTCCGAGGATCTCGGCATCAAGCTCGAGAATGTCACGCTCGCCATGCTCGGCCGCGCCAAGAAGGTGACCATCGATAAGGAGAACAGCACGATCGTCGGCGGCGCCGGCAAGAAGGCCGACATCGAAGGCCGCATCTCGCAGATCAAGGCGCAGATCGAGGAGACCACCTCCGACTACGATCGCGAGAAGCTGCAGGAGCGGCTGGCCAAGCTCGCGGGCGGCGTTGCGGTGATCCGCGTCGGCGGCGCGACCGAGGTCGAGGTGAAGGAGCGCAAGGACCGCGTGGACGATGCCATGCACGCGACCCGCGCCGCAGTCGAGGAAGGCATCCTGCCCGGTGGCGGCGTGGCGTTGCTGCGCGCGAGCGAGGCCCTCAAGCGGCTCCGGACGCAGAACGACGACCAGAAGACCGGCGTGGAGATCGTGCGCAAAGCCATCCAGGCTCCAGCCCGCCAGATTGCCACCAATGCCGGCGAGGACGGCTCGGTCGTGGTCGGGAAGATCCTTGAGAAGGACCAGTACAGCTACGGCTTCGACGCCCAGAACGGCGAGTACGTGAACATGGTCTCGAAGGGCATCATCGACCCCACGAAAGTGGTGCGAGAGGCCTTGCAGGGAGCCGCTTCCGTGGCCGGACTCCTCATCACCACGGAGGCGATGGTCGCCGAGATACCAAGGAAGTCCCCGCCCCCCATGCCGGGCGGCGGTGGCGGCGGAATGGGTGGAATGGGCGGCATGGATTTCTGATCCGTCCACACCCACCAATGCATCAAGGGCGCGGCTTACGCCGCGCCCTTTTTTCGTTTCACGCCCTCCCTCGGCGGACGGCCTGCACCTTTGCAATCATCGATGTCAGGGATGAGGGTGAGCATCGGGCAACGGTGGGCCCAAAAAGCCAACGACCACGAACCAGGAAGGTGCGCGTACATCCGGCGACACCTGCTAAGTCGTGGTCGTTCCGAGTGACAGAGCCTTGCGGCTACAACATCACCTTGTACGATAACGTAAGAACGCGAAGAAGGTTCCGCAAGGCCGTCTTATTCCGCCGGAACCACCGCGCGCGTGCGCTCCTTCTCGACGCCGTTGACCAGCACCGCGATGATGGCGGTCGCGACCACGAAGCCCAGCGCGATCACCGCGGTCGTGCCGAGCACGAGGCCGAAGCCACCGCGGCCGTGCAGCAGGGCGATGGCCGAGACCGCCGCCCCCGAGACCAGGAAGGTGAGGAAGTAGCGCACCGCATAGACGCGGCCGCGCCAGGCATCCGCGGTATAGCGGGCAATCACCAGATCGTTGACGGTGACCTGCGCGTAGATCGCCGCCATGGCCACTGCCAGCGCCACGATCAGCATCCGTCCGCTCGCCTGCGCCGCCCACAGCACGCCGAGGAACTGCAGGCTCGCGATCACCGCGAACAGGATATGCGGCGGGAAGCGCTCCACCAGCCGGCCGACCGCAAGCTGGGCGAGCGCCCCGCACAGAAACACCGCGGACGCTACGCCGCCCACCAGCAGCAGCGGGACGTCGGTCCCGAGCCGCTCATCCAGGATTTTCGGCAGCGCGACCGAGATGATGTTGAACACCAGGCCGGCGCAGAGCGCGATCACGATGAACAGGCCGAAGATCGTCGCCGCCAGCCGGAAGCCGAGCGGAACGTCGGCCACCGTGCCGCGGCTCGCCGCCTTTCGTTCTTCCTTGGGAACGAGCCGCAGGTAGACGACCGCGGTCACCAGGCAGATCACGCCGGGCACCAGGAATGCCGCGCGCCATCCGAACGCCGCGGCCAGCAGCGCCGTCACGCCGGCCGCCAGCGCGGCGCCGACATTGCCGCACACGCCGTTGAAGGCGAGCGAGCGCCCGCGCGCGGTCGCCTGCTCGATCAGCATGGCGGTGCCGACCGGATGGTAGATCGCCGCGAACACCCCGAGCGCGAACAGCGCGATCGCAAGGCCGATGAGGTTGGGCGCCAGGGCCGCCGCCACCAGCGAGAGCCCGCAGCCGGCGTAGAACAGCACCATCATGTTGCGCCGGCTCCAGCGGTCCGCAAGCCAGCCGGCCGGCAACGAGAAGATGCCGAACGCCACGAACGACGCGGTGCCGAGCGCGATCAGCTCGGCATAGCTGCGCCCATAGATGAGTTCGAGCCCGATCACCACGGTCGGAAAAATCAGCATCACGTAATGGTCGAGCGCATGCGCCCAGTTGATGAAGCCGATGGACAGTCTGGCGTCGCGGGCTTGCGTCGTCATCGGTGGGGACATGATCGGCAGGGACATGGCGCCATGGTCTCGACCCCCGGCGGATGCCGGCCGGTCAGGTCGATATAGCGCGATTTGCCGCCGGATATCCATGTCCGGAGCGCGGAGCAGGTTTCCCCTCCGCCGGCGGGCGCGCGCGGTTTCGTCCGCCCCCCGGTCGCCTCCAGGCGACGATCAGGCGTCCGGAGCGGGCTTCTTCGGTCGTTTTGGGGGTACTGGCGCCGGCTGCTCGATCGAAACCGGATCGGACGCGGGAAAGGTGTTGCTCAGCGCGTCGTCGAGCGCCTCTTCCTGGCGTCGGCGCCGCTCGCCGTCCTGGCGTTCGGCCTCACCCTTTGCGTGTTTACGCTTCGCATCCGCAAACATGTCGAATTCTCCGGCCTTGCCAAGGATCCTTGTCGTGGTCCCGGCGTGGGTTTCGTGTCGCTTCGCGCGTGTCGCGGTCACGCCGCCCCGATCAATCCAGCGTCCGCCGGAAGCGGGAGATTGCAACCGCCATGGCAATCAGCATCAGGCCGGCGAGCGCCAGCGTATCGTAGCGCAGGTCGGACAGGTTTGCGCCTTTGAGCATGACGCCGCGTACAATACGCAGATAGTGCGTCAGCGGCAGGAATTCACCGATCCATTGCGCCCATTTCGGCATGCCCGCGAACGGGAACATGAAGCCCGAAAGCAGGATGTTCGGCAGGAAGAACATCATGGACATCTGCATGGCCTGCAGCTGGTTCTGCGCGATGGTCGAGAACGTGTAGCCGATCGACAGATTGGTCGTGATGAACAGGGTGCTCAGCAGCGCAAGGAGCGCCAGGCTCCCGAGCAGCGGCACGCCGAACAGCCCGATACCGATGCCGATGATGAGCGCCGCCTGCACGAACCCCACGATGATGTAGGGGATGATCTTCCCCAGCATGATCTCGACCGGCGTGATCGGCATTGCCAGCAGGCTTTCCATGGTCCCGCGCTCGATCTCACGCGTGACCGAGAGCGCGGTGAAGATCAGCATGGTCATGGTCAGGATGGTGCCGACGAGCCCCGGCACGATGTTGAACGAGGTGTTGGCCGCGGGGTTGTAGCGGGCGTGGGTGCGGATCTCGAATGCCGGCGTGGCGCTGTCCGGGATCGCACGGTCGTGCTGGAGCGCGCTCTGCACCAGGTTGCCGAGCGCCGCCATGGCGGAGCCTGCGGCGACCGGGTCGGTCGCGTCGGCGGCGACCAGCAGCGCCGGCCGGTCTCCCCGCCGGACCATCCGTTCGAAGTTGGCTGGAATCTCGATCGCGAACAGGACGGTTCCCGAGGCCAGCAGGCGGTCGAACTCGGCCTCGTTGTTGACCACGTGGGTCACGTCGAAATACGCGGTGTTCTGGATGGCCTTGAGCACCGAGCGGCCGAGATCGCTCTGCTCCTGCAGCAGCACCGCCGTCGGCAGATGCCGGGGGTTGGTGTTGATGGCGTAGCCGAACAGCAGCAGCTGAACGAGCGGGATCATGATGATCATCGCGAACGACACGCGGTCGCGCTTGAGCTGGATGAACTCCTTGATCAGCATCGCCCAAGTCCGGCGCCAGAAGCCCCGACGCCAGAAGCCGCGGCGCCAGAAGCCCCCGAGGCGGGACTCACGCGACGAACGCCGGCGCGGCACGTTCGCGGCAGCCGGCGCGCTCATTGGAAATTGTCCTTGGCCTTGCCCATGAGATCGATGAAGACGTCCTCGAGCGAAGGGTTGGAACGGGTCCAGATCAGATCCGCGCGTTCGCGATAGGGCGCGATCGCCGCTTCGAGTGCGGCCTCGTCCCGGCCGGACACGTGCAGGCTGGTGCCGAAGGGCGCGACCATGTCGACCCCGGATCGCTGGCTCAATTCCTCGGCCAGCGTCGCCAGCCCCTCGCCGTTGCGCGCGCTCACCGTGTAGGTGGCAAGATGCGAGCCGGCGATCACCTCCTCGACGGTGCCGTGCGCCAGCAGCACGCCATAGGCGATGTAAGCGATCTCGTGGCAGCGCTCGGCCTCGTCCATGTAGTGGGTGGAGACCAGCACGGTGAGCCCATCGGCCGCGAGCGCGTGGATCTCGTTCCAGAACTCGCGCCGCGCCTTGGGATCGACGCCCGCGGTCGGCTCGTCGAGCAGGAGCAGCTGCGGGCTCGGCAGGGTGCAGGCGCCGAGCGCAAGCCGCTGCTTCCAGCCGCCCGAGAGCTCGCCGGCAATCTGCTCCCCGCGGCCCGCGAGTCCGATCCGCTCGATCATCGCGCGCGCCGCCGCGGCCGGCTTCGGCAGCCCGTAAAGGCGCGCGACGAATTCCAGGTTCTCGCGCACCGAGAGGTCCTGGTAGAGGCTGAAGCGCTGGGTCATGTAGCCGACATGGCGCTTGATCTCGTCGGCCTCGGTGCGGATGTCGTAGCCGAGACAGGTGCCCTCGCCCTGATCGGGCGTGAGCAGCCCGCACAGCATGCGGATGGTGGTGGTCTTGCCGGAACCGTTGGGACCGAGGAATCCGTAGATCTCGCCGCGCTTGACCTGCATCGAGAGGTCGCGCACGACCTTGCGGCCGCCGAAGGATTTCGTCAGGCCATGGACGTCGATGGCGATCTCGGGCGCCGTCGCGGGTGCGCTGGTCACTGTTCCGGCCCCAGGGAGACGCTGACCGGCTGGCCCACGCGCAGGTGCTCCGGCCGCTCCGGCCGCGCTTCGATCAGGAACACGAGCTTCGAGCGTTCGTCCATGCTGTAGATCACCGGCGGCGTGAATTCCGACGTGCGGGAGATGAAGCTGATCTTCGCGGTGATATCCGGGGCGCAGCCGTCACAATGGATGAACACGGGGTCGCCGAACTTGAGCTTGGGCAGCGTCGCTTCGTTGACGAAGAAGCGCACCTTCAGGTTGGCCGGAGGCAGGATGGCGACGATCGGCTTGCCGGCCGGCACCAGTTCGCCGCCGCGGTAGTAGATCTGCTGGACGCTGCCGGCGACGGGGCTGAACACCTTGCGGCGCGCCAGCCTGGTCTGCGCGGAGTTGAGCCGCGCCTGCGCGGTGCGCAGCGCGGCCTCGGCATCGTCCAGCGCCTTTTGCGTGCCGGACATGCTCTTCACCAGCGCCGTCGCGCGATCATAGGCCTGCTGGGCATTTTTCACCTCCGCCTCCCGCATGGCCACGTCGGCGGCCTGCAACTCGGTGTCGAGCGTGAACAGGAGCTGACGCAACTCGACCTGATCACCCTCGCGCACCGTGAGCGTCTCGATGCGGCCGTACTCATCGGGACCGACGAAGATCAGCTCGGCCTCCACCCAGCCCTGGAATGTCGGCATCCGGCCACTGTCGCAGCCGGCGAGGACGACCAGCGCCGCCAGCATCGCGAGGACGATCCGGCGCGCGCTCATGGCGGATCCCTCGTCCCGAGCAGCAACTCGACATGGGCGCGCATGAGTTCCCGCACATCCAGCGGCGCGAAACGTTCGAACAGGCTGCTCCACAGGATCGCGAGCAGCGCCGGCGCGACCAGCAACTGTGGAAAGCGCGCAAGCGCATCGTGGGCAAGCTCGCCGCGTTCCACCGCCAGCATCAGCCGGCCGCGAATGACCGGAAGCACGCGCGCGATCACCTCGCGATAGTAGAACTCGGCGAGCTTGGGGAAGCGCGGACCTTCGGTGACGATGAGCCGGATGACGTCCTTGCGGTGCGTGCCATAGATCTCGTTGACGAATACGTCGACGATCATCTCGACCACGGCGCGGATAGGCAGATCGCGCAGCGGCGCCGCTTCGATGGCGCCCACGAGCGGGCTCAACATCGTGCGTACAAGTTCCTGGAACAGGCTCTGCTTGTCGCGGAAGTAAAGGTAGATCGTGCCCTTGGCCACGCCGGCGCGGCGCGCGACGTCGTCGAGCCGCGTCGCCTCGAACCCGCGCGCCGCGAACTCGTCGAGCGCAGCCGACAGGATGGCGGCCCGCCGTTCATTGCGCCGCCCTGCGCGTACCGCGCCCCGCTCGGCGCCGGTCCCGGCAGGCGCTGCGGTCGGCCGTCTCCGCCCCTTGCTGCTGTTGCCGACCATTCCGTCCTCTTCATATTTTTATGACTGACTGGTCAGTCATTTTATAGTACGGCCGGCGGCCGTGCGCAAGTCCCCCTTCGGCTGCGAGTTCCGTCTACCGGTACCGGCCTGGTGATCGACGGCCGCGGCTGTTCGCGCCGTGCGACCGGTATCGGTGTGGTGGAGCGAGCGGTAAAGCTGCGGATCAGCCCTGCCCGCTCATAGAAAATCCACCATCCTGTGGCAGGTCGGTGGCGGCGGGGCTGTTAGGGGCGCCGTCATGTCATGACGGAGGAGAAGACATGGTACGCATTTTGGCCTCGCTGGCCGTTGCGGCGACGATGCTGGCGGGCGCTTCGTCCGAGGCGTCGGCCTGGGTTTGCCGCGCGACGGGTCTCGGCTCGGGCGGGTGGGCGCGTAGCTCTTCCGTGGTCGATGCCAAGATTTGGGCGTTGCGGCGGTGCGAGCGCAACAGCCCGATTCCGGTTTGCACGATCCTGTGGTGTCGGCCGGGCGGCTGAGCATGATCCCGAAAAGTTGCAGACTTTTCGGATAAGATCATGCGACCGAACAAATACTTGGAGCGAAATCGCGATTCAATCTGAACGAATTTCGCTCTAGCGCCACGCGATCGGCATCGGCAACGATGGCAAACCCCGGGCTTGGCGCCCGGGGTTTTTCATTTTGCGAAAGCGCGCTCGATCTCGGCCCTGACGCCGACAAGCGCCTCCGGCGTGTCGACGTCGACGAGCGCGGCCTTGCCCTCGAGCGGGACCTCGACCACGGCCTCGCTGTAGCGGCCGATCAGGTAGCGCGCACCGACGTCGCCTTCGATCGCCATGAGATCGGGAAAGAACCGGCGCGACCACAGCACCGGATTGCCGCGCTTGCCCTCGAACGTCGGCATCACCACCAGCGCGCCCTGGTCCGGATCGAAGGCGGCGATCAGACGATCGATGAGGCCCGCATCGACCTGCGGCATGTCGCCGAGGCAGACGATCGCACCGTCGACATCCGTGGGCACCGCCGCAATGCCGGCCTTGACCGAGGTGCCAAGGCCGTCGGCAAAATCCGGATTGTGCACGAGCTGCACCGGCAAGCCGGCAAGTGCGGTCTCGACCTGCTCACGCTGGTGGCCGGTCACCACGATCACCGGCTTGGCGCGCGATGCCAGCGCCTCCTCCGCCGCGATCCGCACCAGCGGGCGGTGCGCGATGTCGGCCAGGAGCTTGTTCGGTCCCCCCATGCGGGTCGAGCGGCCGGCGGCAAGCACGACGGCAGCGACACGCCGCGGGGCGGCCACCGGGGGCTCCGCGCGCGGCTGCGGCCGGGTGACGATTTCCATCAGCAGGCCACCCACGCCCATCCCGGTGATGGCCTCGCGCGATACTTTAAGCCCGGCAAGTAACCGCATGAGAACCCAGTCGAACCCGTTCTCTTTAGGTGAGCGGGCACAGCCCGGCGCGCCGAGCAGCGGCCGGCCGCGGGCATCGGCGACCAGGAGCAGGTTGCCGGGGTCGACCGGCATGCCGAAATGCTCGATGCGTCCCCCGATCGTCGTTACGGCAGCGGGGATCACGTCGCGTCGGTCGGCGATGGCGGATGCGCCGAACACCAGCACGAGCTCGGCGCCCTCGCCGAGCACCTCCTCGATCGCCTTGGCAAGGGCCTTCTGCTCGTGGGGTACGCGTCGCTCGGCGACGATGCCGGCGCCGGCGGGCCGCAGGCGCTCTTCGGTGACCTTCAACGTCTTTTCGATGACCTTGGTGGCGAGGCCCGGCAGGACGGTGGAGACGACGCCGACCTTGCGGATACGATACGGCGCCACCCGCACCAGCGGGCGTGCCGCATTGGCGGCCATGACCGCGTCGTCGCGCGCCTTTTCGGTGACGGCGAACGGAATGATCTTGACCGTGGCGATCATCTCGCCCGCGACCACGGGCTTGTAGGCTGGGAGCGTCGCGAAGGTGATCGAACTCGTCGACCTGGTTGAGCCGATCGATGGCGTCCTTGTCGACCACCAGCACGCCGGCGCTCTCGGCGAACAGATTGGCCCGGCCGGTGAAGGCGCGATCGACGCGCACCCCCGCGCCCGCGACCGCCGCCGCGATCTCGCCCGCGGCCGCGTCCTCCGACACGTCGCCGGGCTCGATCCGCGCCACCACGATCTCGGCGATGCCGGCAGCCTGCAGGGCGGCGATCTCCGGCTTGCCGATCAGGGTGCCTTTCTTCAGCACCAGGCCGCTCTGGCGGATCGAATGCACCGCAACGCCGCCCTCGGCCTGCGCCACCGGCACCGCACCGAACTTCATGCCGCCTTCTCCGGAGACTTTCGCAATCGGGCCGTGATCTCGCCCATGATCGCCACCGCGATCTCGGAGGGCGACACCGCGCCGATGTCGAGCCCGATCGGCGCATGGATGCGCGCGAGCGCGGCGTCGGACACACCCTCGCCCTTGAGCCGCTCGAGGCGACGCCCGTGGGTCTTCTTCGAACCGAGCGCGCCGATATAGAAGCAATCGCGCGCCAGCGCGTGGGTCAGCGCGGGATCGTCGATCTTGGGGTCGTGGGTCAAGGCGACGAAGGCGGTGTAGCGATCGATGCCGAGCGGCGGCAACGCCACGTCGGGCCATTCCGCGATCACCTTCACGTCGGGAAAGCGTTCGATCGAGGCAAAGGCGGTGCGCGGATCGACGATGGTCACGTCGTAGCCGAGCAGCTTCGCGATCGGCGCCAGCGCCTGGCTGATATGAACGGCGCCGGTGATGACGAGCTGCGCCGGCGGCACGTGCACGGTGAGGAACACCTTGCCGTCAGGCGTTTCCTCCATCCCGCTCTTGCCGCTGCGAATATGCTTTTCGATCAAATCCATGCAGCGGATCGCCCGCAACGTCGGCCGCCTTGACCAGCCGCTGCTCGCCGCTCGCGACATCGGTGACCACGACCGCTGCCCGCCGCGCCGCGCGTTCGGCATTGAGTTCTCTGAGAATGTCGAGCTTCATTGCCTGTCCCGCGAACAACGAATGGCGAGTAGCGAATAGTAAGGAAAGAACCGCTCTATTCGCTACTCGCTACTCCCTATTCGCTTCTTCCCCTAGTCCACCTTCTCCACAAAGACCCGGATGGTGCCGCCGCAGGAGAGCCCGACCTTCCAGGCGGTCTCGTCGGCGACGCCGAATTCGAGCGTCTTGGGCTTGCCGCTCTCGATCACGTCGAGGGCTTCCGTCACCACCGCGCCCTCGACGCAGCCACCCGAGACCGAGCCCAGGAAGTTGCCCTCGTCGTCGATCACCAGATTCGACCCCACCGGACGCGGGGCCGAACCCCAGGTCTCGACCACGGTCGCGAGCGCAACCCCACGCCCTTTCGCTCGCCAGTCCTCAGCCGCTTTGAGAATGTCTTCGTCCCGCGCGAACATGATGCAACCTCCGCTGTCTAAGCCGTCCCTCTGATAACGGGTCGAGCGCCGCCCCTGTCAGGAAATATGGTCATGCCACCTTGTCCAGCCAAGCCTTCGGATCGCCAGCGCGGGCGCCGGTCGCCGAAAGGGCCTGCACCAGCTCCTTCATCGAATCCAGGTTGTGGATCGGCCGCAATTCGTCGACATGCGGCACCATGGTTCGGATCCCCTTGGCCTTGGCCTCGAAGCCGGAAAAGCGCAGCAGTGGATTGAGCCAGATCAGCCGACGGCAGGAGCGGTGCAGCCGGTCGATCTCGAATGCCAGCCGGTCGTCGGGATCGCGCTCGAGCCCGTCGGTGATGAGCAGCACGATCGCGCCCTGGGTGAGCACCCGCCGCGCCCACAGCTTGTTGAAGGCGTGCAGCGAGGTGGCGATGCGCGTGCCGCCGGACCAGTCGGCGACATTGGCGCCGACCGCGGCCAGCGCCTCGTCCGGGTCCTTGGCCTTGAGCGCACGGGTGACGTTGGTCAGGCGCGTGCCGAACAGGAACGTGTAGACCCGTTTGCGCGCGTCGGTCACCGCATGGAGGAAATGCAGGAACAGCCGGGTGTACTGGCTCATGGAGCCGGAGATATCGAGCAGCGCCACGATCGGCGGCGACTTGGCGCGCGGTCCGAGATATTTGAGATCAATGATCGCGCCGCCGGCCTTCAGGCTTGCGCGCAGGGTGCGGCGCATGTCGACGCGATGACCATGACGGTTGGGCGCAAGACGCCGGGTCTTCACCTCGTCGAGTGACAGCACCAGCCGCTTGATGGCCTCCTTGGCGGCCGCGATCTCCGCCGCCGTCATCTGCGCGAAGTCCTTCTTCTGCAGCACCTCGCGGTCGGACACCGTGAGCCGCGCGTCGACTTCGAGTTCGGGCGGCTTGCGCTCGCCTTCGCCGAGATTGGAGAGCAACGCTTCCTGCACGCGCTGGGCGCCCGGCGGCGGCTTCTCGTCCTCGCGTAGCGGCGCCTGTGGCAGCATGGCCGCCAGCAGCTTGTCGAGCGTGCCGCGCCGGCGAAAGAAGATGCGGAACGCCTGGTCGAACAGGAGCGTGTGCTCGTGGCGCTTCACGAACACCGCGTGCAGCGTCCAGTAAAAATCGTCCCGCGTGCTGACGCCGGCCGCTTCGACCGCCGCCAGCGCGTCGAGCACCGAACCGGGACCGACCGGAATCCCGGCCGCGCGCAAGGCGCGGGCGAAGTGAACGATGTTTTCGGCGAGGCGGCCGGTCTCTTGCGCCATGGCAACAGCCCCCTCTCCTACTCCGCCGCTCTGAGCTCCGCGCGCACCTCGTCGATCAGCTCCTTCGCCTTGGTGCCTTCGAGGCGGGCGATGTCGTCCTGATACTTGAGCAGCACGCCGAGCGTGTCGGAGACGGTCGCCGGGTCGAGCGTGGCCACGTCGAGCTCGGCCAGCGCCGAGGCCCAGTCGAGCGTCTCGGCGACACCAGGCGCCTTGAACAGATCCTCCTTGCGCAGGGCCTGCACGAAATGCACGACCTGCTGCGACAGGGCCTTACTGATCCCCGGCACCTTCGCCCGCACGATCTGCAGTTCGCGCGCGGCCACCGGATAGCCGACCCAGTGATAGAGGCAGCGGCGCTTGAGCGCGTCGTGAATTTCGCGGGTCCGGTTCGAGGTGATCACAACGATCGGCGGATGTTCCGTCTTCACGGTGCCGAGCTCCGGGATGGTCACCTGGAAATCCGCGAGCACCTCCAGGAGAAAAGCCTCGAACGCTTCGTCGGCGCGGTCGAGCTCGTCGATCAGCAGCACAGGCGCTCCCGCCGGATCCGGCTCGAGCGCCTGCAACAGTGGACGCTTGATCAGGAAGCGCTCGGAAAACACGTCGTGCTCGAGCCGCTCGCGATCGTGGGTGCCTTCTGCCTCGGCGACGCGGATCGCGATCATCTGCGCGGCATAGTTCCATTCGTAGACCGCCGCCGAGACGTCGAGCCCTTCGTAGCATTGCAACCGGATCAGGCGGCGCCCGAGCGTCGACGAGAGCACCTTGGCGATCTCGGTTTTGCCGACCCCGGCCTCGCCCTCGAGAAACAGCGGGCGGCTCATCCGCAGCGCGAGAAACAGCACGGTCGCAAGCGAGCGGTCGGCGAGATAGTCCGCCGACGCCAGCAGGTCGAGCGTCGCATCGATCGAGGGGGGCAGCGAACGGGGCGCCGGCGTCTGGTTCATGGGGCCGAGCTTATAGCCCGGCATCGACGGGCTTGTCTTGCCAAGAACGCAGACGTGGTCCGCATGTCGTCGCTGCGGGTTCGGTTAGCCCAGCAGGGGAGCCACGGTTTCCTCCGACGACCCCATGCCGGGTGTAACCCAAAATGCAGAAGGCGCTAAGCCACCGCCGCCGCAACCGCCCGGCGCGCGAGCACCCCGACCAGATGCGCCCGGTATTCGGCACTGCCGTGGATGTCGCTCGCCATGCCCTCGGCCGGTATGGTCAAGCCTTCGAGCGATTTCGCGCCGAAACGCTTCTTGAGCGCTTCCTCGAACGTCGGCACGCGGAACACGCCGCCGGAGCCGGCGCCGGTCACCGCCACGCGGATGTCCGAGCTGCGCTTGGACACGAACACGCCGACCAGCGCATAGCGCGAAGCCGGATTGGGGAATTTCACGTAGGCTGCCTTGTTGACCTTCGGAAACTGCACCTTGACGATGATCTCGTCCGGCTCGAGCGCGGTTTCGAACATGCCCTTGAAGAACTCGTCAGCGGGAATGCGCCGCTTGTTGGTGACGATGGTGGCGCCGAGCCCCAGCGCACCGGCCGGATAATCGGCATTGGGGTCGTTGTTGGCGATCGAGCCGCCGATGGTGCCGCGATGGCGCACGGCGGGATCCCCGATCTTACCGGCAAGGTCGGCCAGCGCCGGAATATTCTCCTTCACCAGCGGTGAGGTCGCGACCTCGACGTGAGGGGTCATCGCGCCGATGACAATCGAGCGGCCCTTCATCTCGATGCCGGTCAAGCCCTCGACCTTCGACAGGTCGACGATATTTTTCGGCCCCGCAAGGCGCAGCTTCATCGTGGGGATCAACGTGTGCCCGCCGGCGAGGAGCTTTGCCTCCTCCTGCTTGGTCAGCAGGCTCGCGGCCTGGCGAACGGTCGCGGGCCGGTGTTGGGTGAATGCGTACATCGTGATGGCTCCTATGCCGCTTGGCGTCTGCTGTTGGCCTTCTGCAATGCCTGCCACACCGTCTGTGCGGTCGCGGGCATTGCCAAATCCTCGGTGCCGATCGCATCCGTGATGGCGTTGATGACCGCCACCGGCGCCGCGATCGCGCCCGCTTCCCCGCAACCCTTGATGCCGAGGGGATTCGAGGGCGATTTCGTCATCGTCATGTCGACCCGGAGCGTGGGCAGGTTGTGCGCCCGCGGCATGCAATAATCCATGAGCGAGCCGGTGACGAGCTGTCCGTCCTTGTCATAGACCACGCCCTCGAGCAACGCCTGGCCGACGCCCTGCGCGATCCCGCCATGGACCTGACCCTCGACGATCATCGGGTTGATGACGGTGCCGAAATCGTCGACCGCGGTCCATGCGACGATCTCGCTCTCGCCGGTCTGCGGATCGACTTCGACCTCACAAATGTGACACCCGGCGGGAAAGGTGAAGTTGACGGGATCGTAGAACGCCCCCTCCTTCAGCCCGGGCTCCAGCTCCGCGCCCGCAAACTTGTGGGCGATGTAGGCGTTGAGCGTGACGTCGCCCCAGGCCGCCGACTTGTCAGTCCCGGCAACCGTGAACTTGCCGTCCTGGAAGATGATGTCGCCTTCCGCCGCTTCCATGAGGTGCGCGGCGACCTTCTTCGCTTTGATCTCGATCTTGTCGAGCGCCTTCACGATGGCCGAGATGCCGACCGCGCCCGAGCGCGAGCCGTAGGTGCCCATCCCGAATTGCACCTTGTCGGTGTCGCCATGCACGATGCTGACATTCTCGATCGGGATGCCGAGCCGTTCGGCGACGACCTGCGCAAACGTGGTCTCGTGACCCTGGCCGTGCTGGTGACAGCCGGTGAGGACTTCGACCGAGCCGGTCGGATTCACCCGCACCTCGGCCGACTCCCAGAGCCCGACGCCGCAGCCGAGCGAGCCGACCGCCTGGCTCGGCGCAATCCCGCAGGCCTCGATATAGGTCGAGATGCCGACGCCGCGCAGCTTGTCATGGCGGGCGGATTCACGCTTGCGCTTGGCGAAGCCGCTGTAGTCGGCGATCTCCAGCGCCTTCTTGAGCGAGGCGTGATAGTCGCCGGCATCGTAGTTCATGATCACGGGCGTCTGGTGCGGAAACGTCTTGATGAAGTTCTTCTTGCGCAGATCGGCGGGATCCACGCCCATCTCGCGCGCGCCAACCTCCATCAACCGCTCGACCACGAATGTCGCCTCGGGACGA
This sequence comes from uncultured Alphaproteobacteria bacterium, assembly GCA_963725065.1. Taxonomy (GTDB): domain Bacteria; phylum Pseudomonadota; class Alphaproteobacteria; order Rhizobiales; family Xanthobacteraceae; genus VAZQ01. The sequence continues at coordinate 76,304 of CAVRXD010000040.1, read as the reverse complement.
CCGGCGCCGCGGTAGGCGTCGACCGGCACGGTGTTGGTATAGACCGCGTCGACCTCGCAGTAGATCGCCGGAATATCGTACTGGCCGGAAAGCAGTGTCCCGTAGAGATAGGTCGGCACCGACGACGAGAACGTCGACATGTAGGCGCCGAGATTGGCGATGGTCTTCACGCGCAGGCCCGTGGCCTTGCCCTCGGCGTCGAACGCCATCTCCGCATGGGTGACGTGGTCGCGGCCATGGGCGTCGGTGAGGAACGCTTCCGAGCGATCCGACACCCATTTCACCGGCCGGCCGATTTTGCGCGACGCCCACAGACAGACGACTTCTTCCGGATAGATGAAGATCTTCGAACCGAAGCCGCCGCCCACATCGGGCGCGATCACCCGCAGCTTGTTCTCGGGTGCGATGCCGACGAAGGCGGAAATAACCAGGCGCGCCACATGCGGGTTCTGCGTGGTGTTCCAAAGCGTGAGGCCGTCGGTGCCCGCATCGTATTCGCCGATCGCCGCGCGCGGCTCGATCGCGTTGGGCGACAGGCGGTTGTTGACGAAGTCGAGCCGGGTGACGTGGTGGGCCGACTTGAACGCGGTCTCGGCGGCCTTCTGGTCTCCCAGGTGCCATTGATAGATGGTGTTGCGCGACGCGATCTCGTGGATTTGCGGCGCGCCGTCTGTCTGCGCCTTGGCCGGATCGGTCACGGCCGGCAGCGGCTCATAAACGATGTCGACCTTCTCGGCCGCGTCCCTGGCCTGTGCCAGCGTCTCGGCGAGAATGACGGCCACCGCGTCGCCGACGTGGTTTGCCTTGCCGTGCGCGAGCGCCGGATGCGGCGCCATCTTCATCTGCGTGCCGTCCTTGGACGTGATCATCCAGCCGCAAATAAGGTTCCCGATCTTGTCGCCGGCAAGCGCGGCGCCGGTGAGGACCGCAAGCACGCCCGGCATTTTTGCCGCGGCGGTGCCGTCGATCGCTTTGATCCTCGCGTGGGCATGGGGAGAGCGAAGGAAATAGGCGTAGCATTGCCCCGGACGGTTCACGTCGTCGGTGTAGTGACCCTTGCCCGTGATGAAGCGTTGGTCCTCTTTGCGGCGCACCGCCGCACCGATTCCGGTTGCGCTCATGGCGGTCTCCTCCCTGGATGACGCCCTTCGCTCAGTTTTTGATTACGACGCCGGTTGTGTTTGTCCCTTCCCCATTGCTTTGGCGCCGGCTGCAATCGCCTTGACGATGTTGTGATAGCCGGTGCAACGGCAGAGGTTGCCTTCGAGCTCATGGCGAATGGTGGGATCGTCGAGATCGTTTCCTTTCCGGTTCACCATGTCGACCGCGGTCATGATCATGCCGGGGGTGCAATAGCCGCATTGCAGCCCGTGGTGCTCGCGGAAGGCCTCCTGCATGGGATGCAGCGGGCCGTTCGGCTCGGCCAAGCCCTCGATGGTCATGACGTCGGCGCCCTCGAGCTGCCAAACGAAGACGGTGCAGGCTTTCACCGCCTTGCCGTCCACGTGGACCACGCAGGCGCCGCACTGGGAGGTGTCGCAGCCCACATGGGTACCCGTGAGCCGCAGGTGCTCACGCAGGTATTGCACCAGCAGGGTGCGCGGATCGACGTCACCGGTGACGGCTTTGCCGTTCACCGTCAGTGCGACGGCGGACATGGCTTTCCTCCTTGAAATCGGGCCGAAGGGCCTTGTTTTTCGCACCGACGGGCGGGGCCGGCGGCCGAACGGGTCAAAATCGGGTCGATTTGGACTTTTTGTGTAGTTCTAGAGTGTTCCGTTGGCAACCCTACCGTGGCGCGCTCATTGGCAATAAAAGAAGATTTTCCGCAGCGGCAAAGCCATCCGTACGCCCCCACGCCCCGCGCTTAGGCCGGGCTCTCATATCCGGGCGCCTATGCCGGGCATCCGACGATTGAATTAGAACTTGTGCGAGAGGTGAAGCAGAATTCCACGCCTCGAAAGGCACACTGTCGTGGCCCCCTTACCATCAAGCGGGCGCCACTTTTGCCCCGCTGCGGCCCGCGTCGTCTTGGGCCCTCTCGGCCTGGTCATTTCTCGCCCCATGAGAGGAATCGCAGCACGGCTTGCCGCTCGAACTTGGCCTGCAATTGTGCCCGCCGCGCTTCTGCGGCCGACCGACTCTTGAACTTGGCTTTCGACGCAAGCCGGCGGGTATGGCAATTGATCACGTACCAAAAGGACGAACCGTCCAAGCGGAGCCCGTACGTAGAATCTCTTCATGGGCGGGGGCTTGGATTCCGAGGCCGTCGGTTGAATTCTGCGACCCGAACGGCATCGCGCCCGTGCCTTCTCTGCCACCAAATATTGATTGTTCGCTCAGCGGCTAGAATTGCGGCTTGCCGCGTCCCCTCGATCGATCCTTGCCTGGGTCTCGGGGATGAGTGGACAATCCAGACCCACTGGTTCTTCCCAATGGCCCTCTTGATCTCGTAACGCACGCCGCGGTGTTCCATACGCGTGACCTGCCGCTGGAACAGGGTCCATGCTAATTCACTGTCAAATTATGGAATTGGGCAAGATGTCTGGGCGCGCGAGTTGCACATCCCCTGCTACCGGCGTAGCAGACCCCGCAGCGAGGTTGGAGGATCCGGCGCGTCGCCGGGCGGTAGCCGGTAACGCTTGGTGCCCTCGTCTGACGGCGGCGATGATTTTGTCGGGGTCTGCGGTCCATGTGAAGGGCTTCGGTTCGGCGTTGGTCTCGGCGAGGAAGCGGTTGATGGCGGCCTGGGGGTCGACGACGGAGCGGAAGAGGCCGCGTTTCAGGCGGCGCCTCGACAGCCTGGCGAAGAAGCCCTCGACCGCATTGAGCCAGGAGCATGAGGTTCGCGTGAAGTGGAAGACGAAGCGCTCGTGCCGGTCGAGCCAGGCGCGGACCTTGGATGCTTGTGGGCGGCGTAGTTGTCGAGGATGACGTGGACCATCTTGCCGGCCGGCACCTCGGCCTCGATCGCGTTCAGGAAGCGCATGAACTCCTGATGGCGGTGGCGCTGCATGTTGCGGCCGATGACGGTCCCGTCGAGGACGTTGAGCGCAGCAAACAGGGTCGTGGTGCCATGGCGCTTGTAGTCGTGCGTCATGGTGCCGAGCCGGCCCTTCTTCAGCGGCAGGCCCGGCAGGGTGCGATCGAGAGCCTGGACTTGGCTCTTCTCGTCGAGCGAAAGCACGATGGCGTGGGCCGGCGGATCGACATAGAGCCCGACCACGTCGCGCAGCTTGTCGACGAAGTTCGGATCGTTCGAGAGCTTGAATTGCCGATAACGGTGCGGCTGAAGCCCGTGCGCGCCTTCCAGATGCGCCGGACCGCGCTGGCGCTGATGCCGCTCGCCCGTGCCATCAGATCGGCGGTCCAATGGGTGGTCTCGACCGGCGGATCGGCAAGCGTCAGCGCCACCACGCGCGCGGCCACCTCCGGACCGAGCGGAGGGATGCGCGAGGGCCGCGTCTTGTCCTGCAGGAGGCCGTCGATGCCTTCCTTCATGAACCGTTCCTGCCAGCGCCAGACGCAGGTCTTCGACTTGCCGGTCCGGCGCATGATCTCGTTGGTGCCAACACCGTCGCCGCTCGAGAGGATGATCGCCGCCCCGCCAAGCGTGTTTCTGCGAGGCGTTACGGTCCCTGGTGATCGCTTCACGTCGGCCACGGACGGACCGCGTGATCGTGATGGAAATTCCGGTGCGCATGCGCCAGCCTCGCACGGCAACCGAAACAGAGGAATCCCAATCAGGACTCTTCTGTCAGGCAAAGACCACTAGATACGCAGCATGTTACGTGCTGCCGCTTCATAGAGCCTAGCCTGCCATCCCCCGCCGATGGACTTCTCCTATGGCACAACGGCTACCGGCTCATGGCCCGGCGTGACCCATTGGGCATCCGGCTGATAAGTGGACGCCCTCCGAACGCCAAGATGTTGGCACAGGTTCGCCCGTGCTAACTTGGGTGAGGTTGGTCGTCCTTGAGAGGGCGAAGGGGGGGCGGAATGGACGTCAGGACCGTCAAGGACCTTTGTCAGAGGCTAGACGAGCTAGGGACGATACTCGAACTCATGGAAGGCGAGCCGGTCATGGTTGCTCTACATCGCGAGGCATCCGACGCGCTGAACCAAGCCCTCTCTGAGATTGAGCGTCTCCGATCCGAAGCCGACCTGCACCGCGAGACATCCCACGCGTTGCGGGATGCCCTTGCTGAGATTGAACGCTTGCAGTCGGAAGTTGCCGATTTGCAACACACCACATTTGATGGAGGTCTTAGCAATCTTTCACCGATGCTGACCGCCTCGGCCACCGACTGGTTCAAAAATTTCCTAAAACGGAAGCAGGTACTCACCGGCAAAATCAAAGGCACGGAAAGCCACGCCGATTAGCGTGGGGTCTCGCGACCGTCAGAACCCGCCCGAAGGACTCATCAAGGGCCGCTGCCGGTCACGCGGCAGGGCGCGCTGAGTGCGCCTCTTGGGCACGCTCCGTTCTGCTAATCCAAGCACACAAGTCAATTTGGTGCGTTACCGGCGCCCAAGCGAAATGGGAGGTCCGCACGGGCTTTCCACAATTGATTTCGTTCTCGGCTTGACCTGTCGCGAAGGGCCACTCCTCAATAGGCAGGAGAGGCTAGGATGACCGCTTTGACCAAGGTCGCCTTTCTCGTAGCGCTGCCCCTCGGGGCGGCGTGGTATTTGTGGCACGGCCACAGCATCGTCGCTGCCGCACTAATGGCTGCAGCGTTCGCCTTCATTATTGGTACCAACATCCGTAGCGACGTCAGGCGAAAGCAAGCAGAAGCGAATTTACACGAGCAGGCGAAAAGCGACGGCAGAAACGCCGCCGAGCTCATGGAGGTTCGCAGCCAACCGCAAGCACCGACGGCCCCCGAGCTGCAAGCGAAATCGGTCGCGCATTTAGAAGACTTGTGGGCGCAGATTGCGCGAGGGCTTAGCAAACGGTAGTAGCGCCAAGCGCCGCTGTGATCTTCAGGCAGTGTGACAGCATCGTGCGCAGCGTGATGGGCTTATCTTCTTCTGCTCCTAAGTTCTTCCATGTAGTCTTGGATTTGGCCTTCATCCAAATCCGTCAGTCTACTCGCCCTCGCCACCTGCCTCGCTAACGTTCCGGCCAGTCGCCCGACTGGTTCAAGTTCAAGAACCGGAGGCGCGGCCGCGAAGCGGGAGACCTAGGACGATTGGAGCTAAGGCTATGAACGATTGACCGTTTTGCCCAAGCCGATCAGCATGTGACGCCCCTCACTGCTGGGATCGGTATCCAAACCTCGTTGGCCTGGCCCATCTTCCTGGGCAAAAGGACGCGGCCGCATTCAGGTCGCGGTCAAGCGCGCCTTCGCGGCCGCCGGACGACGCTGACGACCTCCAACGTCTTCGACTACGCGCTGGCTCGCCATCACAACGACCGGTGGCGCCGCAGGCATCGCACCTGGGCGGGCCACCCTCATCCAGTCTGCGTGAGCCACACCAAGGCCGTGATCCGGCGTTATGTTATTTGGTCAAAGTGGCTACCGTCTGGGGGCGGATCATGAAAATGATGACGAGGGAGCAGCTTTTTGCTGCGCCCAAATTGGTGCGTCGGGCCAAGGGGCGGTTCGATCGGGGGATGGAGGCGGTGAGTGCAGCACGGGCGCGGGCGACGGAAATCGCTCAGCAATGTGCGGCGCTGCCTAAGCTGATCCCTACTGCATCACACAGACGCCGTTTGGCGAGGTTGAGAGCGTCCGTGTCGTGAAACGCACCAGTGGACTCCGCTGAGTCACGGCGGGGGCATTTTACCAGCGCGGCGCCTCTCTGGCCCGTTGTAGGTGCCGCGTGAAATCCGCCCTCTTGAGTCATGAGACCCCCGCTGAATTGCCTGCGTCCACTCCGCCGCCAATTTGAGAAGCGTCTCGCGACGCTTCGGATCATCGGTCTTCTTAGCGAGTTCGAGCGCACTCGTCCGCCTGGTGCTGGTACACTTCGATTAAAGTCCGCATTGACAGTCTCTCCCCTCATCAGCGTGTGAGGAAGCCAATCTGGTCCCGGATCCTCTTTGTCGCGATCCACGCACTCACTGTTCAACGGAGCGCTTCACGTCCGCGTGATAAGCCAGATCACTCGGAGCTGCTGCCGCCGCTCCCACAATTTGTTGATTTGCCCCCCGACAGCTTCCGAATATCGTGGTTAGGTCGGCGTAACCCCTAGCCCCCCAGCAACGGTTCGCCGGCTCGCCCCGCCCAGCCACAGTCCCCCCCGACATACCTGGGCGGGGCACTCTTGTGCACCCGGCCAGGGACCAGTAAACGGTGTCCGCATCGGCGGCCTTATTAAGCGCCATTTTTAATGGACCTCAGGGTCGGGACGAATACTAATCGCTGTGGCGCCGCCGGCTGGTGCAAACCTGGGGTGCGGCGCTAAGGCCCCGCAGCATTCGTCAACTGCGCGGGGCCTTTTTCTATGTGCGGATAACAAGACGATCGGCGCGACGAATCAGAGGCGCGGATCCCGATCCTGATTATTTATGTTGTCCCGACTATTCGTTGTGTTACCGCCGGGCCGTTGACCGGTAGCGTTCGAGTTCACGCCGCTACCAGTCGTCGTACCCGCATTGGGGGCGCCTGTCGTTGCTCCGCCGGTTGTGCCTGCTGCTCCGCCACCGCCACTGGCACCCCCCGCCGCTCCGCTGCTCGCGCCACCGGCGCCACCACCTCCCGCGCCGCCGCCACCACCGCCGCCGCCGCCGCCTTGTGCCAACGCGGCAGAACTAATGGCGACTGCTGCAAACAGCGTAAGAGCGAATATTTTTCTTATCGACATGCTGGTCTCCATGTTGGGGTATCGTTCATGAAAACCGCCAACCCGCGGATTGTTCCGGTTTGGGCAACCGGCAGCCCGGTCCGTGCGCTATCCGACTAAGGCGGCCGTCTCGGGAGACGGCAAATCGTGGATTCCGGCGGCGGACTCGACTCGGCGCCTCGCCCACCTAAATTAGCGGTATGTTGATCGAGCGTATGCGTAAGCGCTTGTCCCCGCTGACCGGGCGAGCTTCATCGATCCTGCCTCCCATCCCCAGCCGGCAAGCCCCCGTCCGGCTCCAACTGGATTCACGAGATCAAGCACGACGGTTTCCGGCTGTTGGCCCGGCGCGATCCTGTAGGCATCCGGCTGATCACCCGCGGGGGCAACGACTGGACGCAGCGCTATCCGCTGGTGGCGGAGGCCGTGAACCACCTCAAGGTGCGGTTGTGTCTGATCGATGGCGAGGTAGTGTGTTGACGAACGGGGCCTGGCCACCTTCCAGTTCCTTCGACATCGGCGGAACGAGCCGCAAGCGTTCCTCCTGTTGGAGCTGAAACGGGACGGACCTGCGGCGCGAGCCGATCGAGGTGCGCAAGACGACCTTGGCGAGCATCCTGCGCAAGAGCCGGCCGGTGTCCGTCTAAACGAGCACATGGAGCACCCGGAGGCCGCCGTCGTGTTCCAGCATGCGTGCAAGATGGGGCTGGAGGGGCTCGTGTCGAAGCGGCTGGGATCGCGTTACCGATCTGGGCGTTGTCCAGATTGGTTGAAGTTCAAAGAATCCGGCAGCACCGGCGGTTAAGCGGGAGGCTGGATTGGGGACAATGATTATCCCGCGACAGCATCGATGTGCGGCGAAACAGAGTGGAGCAAGTAAGAGAGGAGCCGATGCCGCTTACCACGATGGCTGATTTGGGGCATCACAACAAGAAACGAGATATCGTGCGCTTCTTCATGCAGAACGAAACAAAGGAGCGCATCCGCTGTGGTGTTACTAATCATGCTCTCGAAGTCTTTAAATTAGACTTCGATAGAAGAACTGACGATCCTTTGACCACATTCAATAAGTACCGAGCCCACATCGAGAGTTCGGCGAGCGCCAAGTACGATAGACAAGACTTTGAACGTGAGGATGGGCAGACCATTCTCGTGACGATCAGGGATCTATGATCTCTGGGAACCTGCACAGAAATCAACCAGCTTGATAGCGCAGTATGCCCCTCAAGCTCAGCCCGACTGGCCTCGGCTCCGGAACACGCCGTCTACACTGGTTTTAACGAGGCAACAAAAAGAAAGCCCCGCCGCGGCGAGGCTTTCCTTAACAGGGATCGCAAACACGGGGTCCAAACCGTGCCGCTGTAAAATTCCCGACAAGATTGTCTAAATTTTGACACCGCGAGTCACGGGGCGCCTTTGGGCCCGTCCCGCTAGGTGGTAGCGATCGGAGCCGCCCCCCAGCGCCGACCGGGCTCGACGCAGACGCGACAAATACGCATCGGGCCTCTGGTAAAATGCGCTCGACTGTTGTTAAAGGCGCGCGCCCCGTCAGCGTGTCGGCGGCCTGTCGGACGTCCTACCGGTCGGGTAACACCCCATTGACGCGCATGTGCGCGAGCGTATTGGTCCCAAAACTGGGAATGTGAGGGCCCGTCGCGGATTAAAGGCGCTACTGTCGGCATTCCAAACGCCGTAGGCGTCATCGTGAGCAGCACCGCGCGGCGGCGTTCGGTTCGTTGATGCGGACGCCGGAAACCGCCGCGCGCTACCGCATGTGCCGTTCAGAAAAAGCGCCAGTTTCGAGAGCGAACGTTTCGCGCGTTGTGACACTCGGTTAACTCCTAGAAGATGAATTGCTAGTACAGTCCTGGCCCAAGGGATAGGGCATGCGCGAGTCATTCGATGACGTCGAGATCAATCCGGCTTGCCCGAAATGCGGGCAAGGTCATCGCAAGACGGTTCGATGGTTGCGTGAAGAAGGCAGCTTCAACTGCATCATCTGCGGCACACGGATCAGCATTGAAGATGCACCCATCCGTAGCGCGTTGCGAAACATTGAGCAGGTCCGCGAAGAACTAATTCGGGTGCTGGAGCAAGACGCCTAATGATCCCGCCCAACCGCGTCGTCGGCCCAACGACTCTCAATCTCGCCGGCGGACTTGGGTGAAGTCGTCGCGTAGCAAGATCGCACACATAAGCGGAGTAAGCCGCAGATTGACTTCGGCCAACAATCCACCGTGAAAACGGCAGCGTGCTTTGTTAGGCTCAACTCTGACGAGACAGGCGCCGCCGGCCCTGGTCTTCGCTAGGCGGTGCATTCCGCTTCACGCCCGAAACGAAATCGGCACCCTTTCGCCCATTAAAGAAGTTGAGAATTAATTTAAATAATTAAATGCGTTATCTAAAACTAGATTGTCGGCTGGCTGACATACGACCACAAAATTTTTTGTTAACCTTTGGGGCGATCACATTCATATAGGGGCTCCCAAATGGATGTCGTGGACGTGTTCTTGTGGTTCGCAAACGAGAGTTTCCTCGCTGCCGAGAAGGCTGACGGGCAAAGGCAGCGCGAGATTTTCCTGCAGCTAGGATCGCTATGGGCCGACGCTGCCAACCAAGCTGCCGTGCCAAACGCTAATGTTGCCGGTGTCGGCGCACCCGAGCGCGCAGTTGTGGTTTGGCGTCCGGTCAGCGATTCACCGCCGGCCTCATAGGTCGCGAGCGGTAGTCGGCGGCGGTGCTGCCCGGTGCCCGGTGCCCGTCGCCCCTCACGCTTGGGCTAGATTTCCGGGGCTGCGTTTCGGCCACACGGTCGGAAACCGGGGTGGGGGTCGACCGTGGCTCTGGCGGCTCAAGACGCCCGCCGCGGATAAGTCATTCGCGCCGTCAGATTGAAATCGTTGGGGGATTGGCGACGTGCTCAATCGTGCCCATATTGCACGCTTGAGCGTTGAGTCCTGGGGAATTTCCTGGCCTCAGTGGTTCAGCCGGCCAATATGAACGCCGCATCTTAGCACCGCCTCGGCTGCGTCAATGCGGTCGCCGAACACGCCCAGCAGGTCGCCGGATGGGGTGTAGGCATCAACCTTGCCGTCTTCGAGTACGGGGATGAACCCGCACAGACCGCGCACTGAAACGATGAAGGTCGGTTCGGCGAACATTCGCTTTCCCTTGCGCTGCGGCCCCGTCTGCCGGAAGCAGTTGCGGATACGTAGCCCACGGCGCAGTGGTGCGCTTGAAGGTAATCGTGAAAATATCGGGAGACTTGCTGGAGATTTCGCTGAACCGACTTCTTTCGATAGGCGGCGGCTATGCTCGCGCATGGAATTGCCAGGGGCGCGGGGATCGGAAAGCCGCGCAGAAATAACGCGCCGTATCCTGTCGTCCGAGCGATGCAACACCTCCTCGGGGCCTTGCTGTAAGTCTTGCGGTCCCTTTTCGGACGCGACGCGTCCGCGGGCGTTTCACGGCGCCTCTTTCGCCCTCGGACTCGGGCCACTCGACCATGTCGACATGTCCGCAGTCGATGCAGTGAAACAGCAGAACCGCGGGGAGTCTGTGGTCGAGCCAGGGCACTTGCCTGGCGAGCTTCATGCGCGCCGCGCAACGACTACAGGTCAGCCTCGTCTGGCTGGTCATCCAGTCTGGATCATTGGCGTTCGCGACGAAACAGGGAATATCGTACCCCGCGCGTCGGTCGGAGCCACTTCGGTGGTGGGGGATCGGGCTCGCGTTCGGCGGTTCCGACGTATCCGCAACCTCCGCATAAGTGGACGACCAGCCCAGACAGCGGCCGCACTGGCGGAAGCTTGCGGGCAAGCCGCATCGCATCCCCGCATTGGGGGCACAGGGGTGCCGTCTCCGGGTCTTTCCGAACAAGCATGCTTGGCAACCAGTGCGGGGAGCATTTCCGCCCACGCCGCTCGACAGGCCAATACTGCAGCCTCACGTGCCGAAAAGCTAGTGCTCGGTTCCGCACCGTTAGCGTCCCACAGCTCAGAAACGGGGCGTCGACGACATCGCCCATTATCGACTCCCACAGCCGCTAGCGCGGGCCAAACGTCGTCACCCAGGTTCCGGCATAGCTCGACACGCTCGTCACGAAACACAACTGAAAGCATTTCATCGCGAGCGCGTTGAACACTGCGTTCCCCTTCTGCGACCAACAGCAGACCATTACCATGAGGGAAACGGCGGCCATGAGAACGTTCGCATTCAAAACAACCATCGATGTTGTGGTGCGCGTGCAGGCTGCGGACGTGGATAGCGCGCTCGTGGGGCAAGCGTCTGATCTGGACCTGGCCGAGAGACGGTAGCGCGAGACGTTGGAAGGCGCCGGCATCAGCCCGGCGAAGCAGTTACACCGCCGCTGGCCTCACCATGACGCGTACGCATGCCAACATCGACGACGGCACGCCGGGCGGCAGCCTGTCGGTCGAGGCAGGTCTCATGGACATGCTCGACCGAATGCAGAGCGGCAAATTCAAGGTCTACAACCACCTTGCCATTGGTTCGAGGAGTTCAGGCTGTACCACCGCAAGGACGGCAAGGTTGTGAAGCTCTACGACGACCTCATGGCCGCCACTCGTTACGCGGTGATGATGCTGCGTGAGGCGAAGACGCTGGAGCCCCCCACCGCCATTCGTGATGCCGCGTGTCGCTCGCGGTGATTGGATATCGAGCTAAGGAGTTTGAGCTAGCTGCTTTCCTTGGGCCGAAGGGTGAACTCTACGTCGAAGACAATGTGTCGGACGTCTTTTGGTGCGCCCCTGGACAGGAGAGCGCACGCCCCCGGCGGGAAAGATAGCTTCAGGCGCGGCTTTCCGACAGAAACACCCTTCTCGAACGCTTCGGCAAGAGCTGCGGGCGTGATCAGACTCTGTTTGCGAGTGTTGGTTTTCTGCAAGAGGAACGTAAGCATTTGGCTCATATCGGCCTTCTGACCTGTTCGAATCTGTTGGAATATTTTCTTGTTTACATCCTGTCGGCCTAGGCGAGCGGTTGTGCCGTCGCCGAAGACAACATCACACCCGAAGATGTTGTGTGAAACGTTGAAGGGTACCCTCGCCCACTGCTCCTTGCCTTTGTCACTCATAGGTGTCGCCTCCGCCCACTCAATTATTCTATCTTGGACAGATGCCGCCCTCCACGTACTCCGGCAGAAGCTCACCCAACCGCTCCCGATCCGGGGCGGTCCCGTCCTGCGCACGATTGGTGAGGCCGCAAACTACGTGCTGGAGCTGCTGCACGCCCGGAGCTGCAATCGCTGGCGCCGCGCGGCCGAGCTTCTGCTCGACCAGGCTGACGTGGCCACGGTGAGCAAGCAGGTGAAGCTGGCGCTGTTCCACGCGCAGCTCGACCTCAAGTCCATGGAGTAGGTGGCGGAACAAGTCTGTGCGCCACCTGTGGATAACTCTTGATCGTGCCAAAGACTGTTGAACTTCCACGCAGGAGACACGACTAACAATTAGAAGGCGCGCTCGGATCGGACCCGATCCCCCGCCGTCCGGTGCGCTGAATGGCAAAACTCCCCAATATGCGGGGTTTTGTTTTTGTGGATAGTGCGCCGTCGCTTGACCGGGCCGCTCTCCGGTGGCTCAAGCTTCCGTATGCGGAGGTCAAGAATCCAAATCCGGCATCTCCACATCAGCGCACGCAAACATAGCGGCCTCCGCCACACTGGCAAACTCACCTATTCGGTTAAACCCCTCAACGTCGAAAGCCTCGACCGTTCCATTCGGGCTCACAAAAAGTACGGCAATCATCCCGCTGGCGTGATCGTAGACGTGCAATTCCTGTGTCATTGACCCCCCTCCCCCGGCGCAGGTTCCAATGCGCGGAACCCATAGTTTCACCGTGAGGCAACCTACCTGGCAGGTCAATGTAGGTCGGGGCACCCTCAGCTATGCGGGGAAGAGGGGGCAGTCGAAACTCCTGCCCTTCTTCGTAGGGTGCACTACGCGAAATTCTGGAGGCCCGCCGGCTCGGCTATGGCGGAAGCCTTGCTGCCCCCGTCAGAGCGACGCGAATGACCCCGAGTTGACTTAGGCGAGTCGAACATCCCACATTGTAGCAGTCTCTTGCCACATCGAGAGTATGCAAGGTTCGGCAACCCCGCCGAGGTTCAGCGTCTCCTTGCAGGGGCCGATTGATCTCGATGCCCGAACAGCTACGCTTAGATTTGCCGGAGGTCGCGCCGACGCGACATCCGGGACGGCACCGTCAACCCCGGGGCGCGCGTTGAGAGTTTCTTGCTATGGCTGAACAAGCGATCATTCTGATCCCCGACATCAGCGGTTTCACCGGCTTTACGGGCGCCACGGAGATCGATCACGCCGCCCACATTATAACTGAGCTCTTGGAACTTATCGTCGCCTCGAATGAAACGGACTTCACGCTGGCCGAGATCGAAGGCGATGCGGTACTGTTCTATCGCAAGGGCGAGCCGCTGCGGCGCGATCGTCTCATCGACCAATGCCTTCGCATGTTCGCCAACTTCCACCAACGGCTCATGGTGATCGAGCGGGACACGGTTTGCCAGTGCGGCGCCTGCCAGACGGCCAGCAAATTGACCCTCAAGTTCATCGTGCACTTCGGATACATCAAGGAGATTAAGGTTGCACAGTTCGTGAAGGCGACCGGAATCAACATGATCGTCGCCCACCGGCTCTTAAAAAACGACATCGGCGCACACGAGTACATCCTCATCACCGAGCCCTGCTGTGCCGCTGTGGGACAGGACAATGCAAATCCTAATTTCCAATGGGTCAAATCGAGCCAAGCCTACGACACGATCGGCAACGTCGCGTACGAATTCGCGACGCTCACCGGCTACAAGGCGCAAATTTCCTCGCCGCCGGCGCGGCCACGCTTCGTTGTAGAAAAAGGCGACGACAATCTGGAGGTCGTGATCAATGCTCCCCTGAAGGCGGTCTATCAAACATTGATAAACGTCGACAAACGGCCGGACTGGCTGGACGGCGTCAATACAATCGACCGCGAGATGACCTCCGAGCGCATCAACATGCGGCACAACTGCGTGTTCCACGGGTTGAAGCTGGTCAATACGGCCGTCTACCGTGATTACTCTGAAAATCGCGCGCGCTACTCCGAAAAAGTTGAAATTGCTGAAATCAACCTGACGCTCCTGGCACACTATGAGATGGAGGCGCTCGGCGAGGTCAGCACACGGCTGAACTTCAACGTCAACTGGATGGGCGCAACGCTGCCCGCAGAGAAGAAGCAGGGAATGATGGCTGGGCAGGCGGCGAACTTCGAGCTCTTCAAACACGTTTGCGAGACCAAACCCGCCTAGCAGACAGACTCTCCTAGTTACATTTCTCCGAGTTTTCGTCGACCTGGGGTGATCCAATGACGATCAAGCTGACGGGTGAGGTCGTGCGACCCGCCGATTCCGGCAGTAACTCCGACCTGCCGTGGGCGTGCCGCGGTGGAGGCGGCGGCAACTTCGGGATCGCGGTCTATCACGAAGATAGCTGGAAGCCGCGCGGTGTTCCGCGTGTGAACGACCGCGTGTCCTGAACGGTATCTTTTGGGTCTTGCGATCCGGCGCACCGTGGCGCGATCTGCCGCAGGCGTTTGGCCCCTATACCACTTGCTATAATCGGTTCGTTCGCTGGCGTAGGGCTGGCGTGTGGCGCCGTATCATGAACGCACTGTCTGCTGCCCATGATGCATCCGTCCAAATGATCGACACGTCTATTGTGCGCGTTCATCAACACGCCGCTTGCATCGCTCGCAACAGGAGACAGTCCATGGGCCGGTCGCGAGGGGGTCTAACCAGCAAGATACATGCGGTGGTCGATAGCAGCGGCCTGCCTGTCCGGCTCGAGCTCTCGACGGGCGAAGCGCACGACAATCGGCTCGCCGAGAAGCTCTTGTCCCGCCTGAAGTCGGGATCAATGCTGCTGGCTGACCGCGGCTATGTGCCGACTGGATCAGAACTCTTGTCCGCCAGCATGGAGCCTGGGCGATATCCCTCCAAAGAGCAATCGGAAAGACGCGCTCAGCTTCAGCCCCTATCTGTACCGCGCTCGAAATCTGGTCGAACGGTTCTTCAACAAGATCAAGCAGTGTCGGCGAGTGGCTACACGCTACGACAAGCTCGCGGACAACTACCTCGCCTTCATTCAACTTGCGTCAATCCGGTTATGGCTGCGCGTTAATGTCCACGCCCTAACTCATAGGCTGCTTCCGCAGTTGCGAACATTGACGTGGATTGTTCTCTCTCTGTCCTGGAAAGGGCGTGTCACTTCAAACATTCGGTCGAGTTGGTCGATCGCGAAGGCAACATCGTGGACGTTCTGGCGGCTGAGGACTTCCTGCTGGCCCAGGCCACGTACCAGCCGCGAGACAGCGATGGCCAAAGGAGCGCATTCGGCTGAACCAGCAGACGAGGATCGTGGAGGACAGCAGTGGCCCGCATTAAACAGCGGGGCGTCGTGGCGTTCACGGGTGCCGGGATTGCCGCAGTGGTGATCCTGCTAATCACCCTGTGGGGCCACCTTTTCTAGACACGCCGCTTGCTCGGTTGCTCGGTCAACCTATGCTTCTTCATCTTCGTGCGCTCCTCGCACACGTCCCGGCAAAGAAAGCTCGCGGTTTCTGCAATCGTCCGGCCGTCGTCGAGTTCGTTCCTGAGGTCGCTGATATCGGCCTCGGACCAGGGCTCACTGAGTTTGCGTCCACCGGTCGCTCCTAACCGGACAATTGATTGTGCGCGAGGGACTTCACCCGATGGGCTACCTTAAGTCAGGACGGGGCATCCTACAGGGCCGGCACGTGCCTGATGCCTCCGTCCTTGCGCCCTCATTCCCTTGTAGATCACCTCGCGATCGATGAAATCCGGGCATCACTCCCATGTGGGTGCTGGCAAGCAGTGTGGCGATTATCGGGCCGCTCAGGTGCATCAGGGGTGCGTATGCGATCTTCAAGAGGCCGATGGGGTGTGGTCCGCCGGCACGCCCGAGCGAAACGCGGAGAACGTTAATGATCAAGGCTTCCGAATACGCCGAGTGCAGCTACTGCATCGGCCGCTTCGCCGCGGGTCTTGTGACGCCCGATCAGTTCAAGACCGGGGAGCGCATAGCTCTCGATATCGTCCTGCCCAAACTGGACAACGATGCCGATGCAGTGGCCGAGGCCGTCAAAAACAAAGGCCGGCGCAGTCATGGCACAAGCGCCAGAAGCAACGCCGTGACAGAGATCAAAACAGCGATTGTCAAAAAGTCTCGAACTCTGTCATGTAGCCCAGAATCGTAGGCTGTTGGTCGAGCTACCATTGCATTGCCTTCGTGCTGATTATTGGCTGAGATTTATACAGGCGACCCCGGCGAATTAGCCCAGGGGACTGCAAATTCGGGGCGCGGCGGCAGCATTCTTCGAACGTGGTTGCAGTGCCCTTGTGAGACATGGCTGATCTCATCTTTCCAATATCCTGGATCACATGTTTGTCATGGCGACATGAAGGACGCAGCGCGACAAAGTCCGCGTGTCCACAAAGTCAAAGTTGGGCACTGCCGCGAGCAAAGAAACCGAGCTTTTGAGGTTTAGCATTCGCTTCGGATTGCTCCAGCTCGTAACGATCTTCGCACCGAGCCGAGCAGAAGTAGACGTGAGACCACCACCAGCGGCCGTTCCATAGATTGCGTGCGCGGATAGCTAGCCCCAGCTTCCCTTGGCATTGGAAACAAGTTTTCACAGGCTGTTCCTCCAGCGAGGTTTGTGTTGCAGGCTTCCGCGAGCCACGAGTTGCATCGAGTCGTAACGGGCCATCAAGCGCCAGGAGGTGTGGACATTCGCCGGGCTGCGCTGCGCCCGCTGCTTCTTGGTCGGCTGCTGGTAGGGACTCGGTTCAGAGGGGGGATACACGTTGCCGTGAAAATTGCTTCGTCGGCGAAGAAAAACGGTTTCAATTGTGTTTCGCCGCTCATGCGTCTCCATCGGGATGCGACAAACGGGCAAGCACAGACTGTAAGAAGCGCATCTGCAAAAAAATACCCCGCCCGGCAGTTTTCGTCGCCGAGCGGGGTTGGACATAGAATGCTTCGCCTTCTGATTTTTCTTCGTTATCCAATCTCTATCGGCCGCGATGCACGGCGAGATGTGCCGGCTTCGTGCAGACCCAACGATTGTGAAAATGGCTTTCACCTCATTACGACGAAGTGGCGAGTGAATTAAATATCGGCAAGGATAGCCGCTCCGTGCCTTACGCTGTTCGCACAATTACCGCGACCGAAAGGATTACGCGATGGAGGCCGCGCCGTAACAGCGGCTTGCCTTGGCAACCCCATCAAAATCGCAAGACGGGAAACAAAAGGAAATTTGCCCGAGTGGCAAACCAGAGCACGGCCCGCGATGCGGGCGCGGCTGTCGTAGGGAAACAAGCCCGACGCAGCGGCAACCCAAACCCTGCGTCGGGCTAGATCGAGAGGGACGACGACGAACCCCTCGACCGATCGTTACGTCGCCGGATTGCCGAGCGTGGCGCTGCCGCCACCCATGCGAACGGCGAGACGATTATCGAGCACCTTGATGCCGTAGAGCACGTCAAGCCGGTAGTTCGAGATGTCGTTGGTGCCGTCATAGTACGGCACGACGCGGACGCTCAGGCCCTTGTAGGACTTGCGCGCGACATCAACAGCGCCAGCGGGCTTCTCCATTGGCACGACGGCGAGCGCAAACGCGTTCTTGTGGAACACCAAGTTCTGCAGATAGCCGGTGCTGGCGGTGCCCAGCACGGTGATGGCGGGGCTGCCCGACATGGCCTGATGCACGGTGCGCTGCGCGGCGCTGTTGCCGGTGGTCGCAGAGAGATCGGCGGCGAGATCGAGATGGCAGCTGCACCCGTGCCATAGGCCGACACATCGGCCGTCACCACGAACTGCTTGAGATACGGTAACGTCGCCTTGGTGACGCTGTTGACCGCCTGCAGCCCGTTGGTGCCGAGCGTGCCGATGGCCCTGGGCCTCACAACCCTTCAGGCCCGGATTTCCTAAAGGCGATCACCGACCCCTTCGTGTCCTCTTGGTAGGCGAGGCTGGATGTTGAGCCTGTAATTTCTGGCTAGGGGGCTGCTCTTGTGAGGGAGATGGATGCTGCAGTCGTAATTCTTGTGCGGCCTTCCTCCAACCATCCGCGAGCTTAATTAACATTGCCCGATCCCTGGGATCGTCGGTCTGTTCGGCCGCGCGGGCACAGTCCTCTGCGTGGCGGTCGTACAAGCGAGCTAGTGGCATGGCACGTCCCTGGAAGAAGGTTTTACCGATTTGTCGAGGGCGGCCCTGACTGGGTTCAATGCTACCGGCACTTCATCCAAAGAAATTAACGCAGGAAAATACGTTGATTAGCTGTAATTAAATTGAGCAGGCGCTGGAGCAACTCTAAAAAGGCGAATGCTTCAGAAGACACTCAAGATCGTCCCACCACCACTGGCCATTGCTGCGGTGGCCAGTGCACCTCCGGTGTTGGAGGAGGCTGGACCTACAGTGGAGTACGCCTGTGGGCACTGTGGTGATGCCCTGATGCGGGTGGACCAAAGCAAACTCCACAGCCTCCTGGTCCACTGCGCCTCATGTGACACCTACAATTCAACAGCAGGCTGACCCCGTCGATGGCGTGATGGCCTGACAGCAGGTCTTTCCTGGCTGCGCATTTACCGCGCCCCCAAGACAAGATCAGCGCCCCTCTTTGTGTGCCTCGTGCGCCTGTAGTCCTTGATGATTGATCCGTGATGCCACTTCACCCGCATAGGCCGATTGATGGCCCTTTGCCTGCTGGTCGCCGCCGTCGTCATGATCGGCTTGGCCTTTCGACTGGGGGCGATCACATGAACACGATATCGCTCGCGTGGATCGATGCGCCGTTCATGAAAGTGATGACCTCGTGCGAGGCACCACCATTGTAGTTCACCTGCCAATGGGTCGGGTCGACGTTGGTGAAGGTTGCGCTGGGGTCGTAGCCGACGAAGATCAATAAGTCCCCTGCGGCCTCGCCATTGCCAACGAAGTCCACGACGGTGTCGCCAGCAGCCTGCCCAACATCGAATATGAAGGCATCGTTGCCCTGGCCGCCTACGAGCATGTCGGCACCAGCCTCGCCGTTGAGAATGTTGTTTCCAGTATTTCCATAGAGCGTGTTCGCGTGGCTGTCGCCGTAGCCTTGCAAATCGGCGTTGCCTTGCAGGACCAATGTTTCCACGTTTTCCGAGAGCCTGAAGTGGGCGGTCGAAAAGACCGTATCTATCCCCTCGCCAGGGTTCTCAAACACCGCGTCAGCAAAGTTGTCGACGAAATAGATGTCGTTGCCCGCGCCACCGACCATGACGTCGGCCCCACCTTCGCCGTTGAGAATATTACTGCCGCTGTTGCCGAAGAGTGCGTTGCTCCCGCCGTTGCCGTACCCTTGCAGGTCGGCATTGCCTTGCAGGATCAGGTTTTCCAAGTTCCCTGACAGTCGGAAGTGGGCGGACGCATAGACGATATCGGTGCCCTCACCCGCGTTCTCAAACACTGCATCGGCGAAGTGGTCGACAAAATACGCATCGAGGGCTTTGCGCTCGCCGCGACCTACATCGAAACCGAGAGCGGTGGCGAGGACAACCGGCCGGAACTGAACAAGGCGCTCGCCGAGGCCAAGCGGCTCAAGTGTCCGCTGATGGTCAGCAAGCTCGATCGGCTGTCGCGTGATGTCCACTTCGTCAGCGGCTTGATGAAACATCGGACGTCGATCGTGGTGACCGAGCTGGGCGAGACGGTTGAGCCGTTCGTGCTGCAATTGATGGCGGTCGTCGCCGAGCAGGAACGGCGGCTCGTCTCGAAGCGCACGAAGGACGCGCTGGCTCGTGCCAAGGCTCGCGGCACGAAGCTCGGCGGCTATCGGCATGACGGCTCAAACACCAAGCTGCCCGCGCTGGAGTTTGCAGCTGCGCTGCGCTCGGTGTTCGAGGAGCTGACCGATCTGTCGCATCGTGCACTGGCGAAGGAGTTGAATGCGCGCGGCATCAAGACCGCAAAGGGTTTTGGATGGAGCGCGATGCAGGTGTCGCGTGTCCGCCAGCGGCTCGGCTGAACCATCGATCATGGCCACCCCCCCGGTATGGGGATAGAACCCGACCGTACGGAGCCAGCATGCATAGGCAGGTACCATCCAAGCTGTGAGGCCCGCCCCATCCAAGCTGTGATCCAAGCTGTGGGCACCATCCAAGCTGTGAGCTGCTGTGTGTGCGCGGCGGCATGCGGGCAAATGTTTCGCGTCAGGCGGCTAACAAGGGCAAATACGCGCTATGGCGCGCCCTCCCCGCTGTGCCCTTTCTCCTGGGCGCGTCGGCCTGCGTCTCGGAGGTAGCGGCGGGTTGAGTGACGGCTGCTACCGAGCTACCGTTAAATCCGCAGGGGGTTGCCCTTCTTGCATTCTGGCAACACCCTCATGGTCGAACTTAGCCCCGCTCCGGCGGGGCTTTTTCGTGCGGGTTGTGTCGGATTTCCGACATAGAACCCAATCCGCTAGCACCTCGTTTTAAGCGATGGGCTTACCGGTCGCAGTGCGTTCCTGGAGCGTGGCCGCTTCGAGCAAGAACGCGCGCGGGGACGACCGGCAAGCCCACCCACGATGCACGTCGTCACTTCGCCCCGCCGCGCTCTGGCGGGGCTTTTTCTGTGGTCGGGCGCTGTGAAACCAACCGCCCGCCGCCCCGTTGATTGGGCGGGCTTGCTGGTCACCTTCGCGGAATGAGCACCCGCGACGGCATGGCCCAATCGGCTGGCAAGCCCACCCTCCCCCCTTCGTAGGATGGCCCGTGCTGTCAGCGCGGCCCGCTGGTGCGATAAAATCGTAGTTGGCACCGTTTGGTGCCGCCACAGGCCTCTACGGCTGGGTAATGTTGTCCGGTTGACAGACGGAAAGCATCGCTCTTTGGGTTATGGGGCTGCTGCAATATCCAGCATAAACTGAATGAGGATAAAGCATGGCACGACCCACCACCCCCCCTGGGGCAGAACACGCCGCCGAGCAAGCGCTCGATCACATCCCGACCGAACTGCCGCCCGAGTTTTTCAGCGGTGGTAGTGGACCACCGGAACCCCCGACATTGCCGACGGCAGTGGCGGAGCACATGCCGGAGCAAGCACAGACGCATCAGCCGGACTGGTTCATCATCTAATCATGTAAAAAGGCAGTGAAGCCCGGCTACCCATGCCGGGCCTTTTTTTGCTATCCACGCCTACCCATTTTTTCCGGTTGACAGAACTCAAAGCGAACGGCGCAGACTGATATCTGCACCCCACGTTGTTGCCTCCCCTCCCCGCTCCGCCCGGCTTGCGAGCCTGGCGCTCGCGCGCCGGAGCGCCGTTCGCTTCACCGCTCGTCGCTCGGCTGGCTGGCTACTGCTCGTCGTTGTCGCCGTCGGCCAAGGCCTGAAAACGGGCGGCCATCTCAAGCAGTTTTTCCTTGATCCCCTGCTCGGTTGCGATCTCGGCGAGCCGCCGACACTGGGCTGCCTCCTCGCTGAAAAGAGTTTTGAGATCAGCCATCGTACCTTTCGTCATCTTTGCGGCCGCCGTCCGACTGTCACCCGGTCGAGCGCAGCTCCTGCACGATGATCCGGTTGCGCTGGATTTCGTCCAGATCAAACTGCACTGCTGCGGCCGCCTTGGCCGATGCCACGTCCGGGGCTTCGACGTCCCCGAGGATTTCGCCCTTATTGCGAAGCAGGACGACGCGCCAGCGGCGCTTCATCCGACCAGCGAGCTTCTTGGGGCTGTCTTTCTTGCTGGAGCGGCGGGGTGGCATCGGGACATCCTCTGCTGGCGGATTATGACTTCGACACCCACTTGGGACAACGTCTGATGCCTCCCCGCTCCTCCCGGCTTGCGAGCCTACTGGAGGCCGCGCTCGATCAGCACGCGGATGGCTTCCGACCGCGTGTAGCCGTTGGCCTTTGCCCACCGGTCGAGGCGTGCGATCTCCTTCTTTGACAGCCGCAGCCCTATCATGGGGTCGGTGCCCGTTGCCGGTCGGCCACGCTTCTTTTTGCGTTTAGCGGAAATTGGTGGTGACATGCTTTTGCGTTTAACGTAATTTCGAGCATGCGTCCACTGGACGGGCACTACTTCCGCCGTCATGGCCTGCGCGTTCCGCTCCCCGGCCTACCCGGCTCGACCGAGTTCAACGAGGCCTATGCGCAGGCGCTCGATGAGGCCCCTGCCCCGGCTGTGATCGGCGCAAGCCGCACCATCCCCGGTAGCGTCAATGCGATGATCGTCGGCTATCTCGGCTCGGCCGCGTTCCACCATCTCGCGCCGTCGTCGCAAGCCCAGTATGGCCGCATCTTTGAGAACATGCGCCGCGAGCACGGCGACAAGAGCATCGCCAAGCTGGAGCGCCGCCACGTAGTCACCATGCTCAACGCCAAGGCCGCGACCCCGATCGGTGCCCGTGATTTCCTGCGCTGCCTGCGCCTGCTGATCGCCTATGCCATCGGCATCGGCATCCGCGCCGACGACCCGACACTGGGCCTGCGTGTGAAGCTCCCCAAGTCGGACGGCTACCGGACTTGGACCGAGGACGACATCGCCGCCGTTGAGGCCGCCTATCCGATTGGCTCGAAGCCCCGCCTCGCGCTCGCACTCCTGCTTGGGACCGCCCTGCGTTGCGCCGACGTGGTGCGCGTCGGGCGGGGTAACGTCCGCAACGGCACGATCACGATCACGCAGCAGAAGACCAAGACCGCGCTGGTCATCCCGGTCACTGCCGCCCTGGCCGAAGCGATCAACGCTACGCCCAGCGAGGCAATGGTGTTCCTGCTGAACGAGCATGGGAAGGCGTTCACGGCGAAGGGCTTCGGCAAGTGGTTCACCGCGCAGTGTCAGCGCGTCGGGCTTACCGGCCTGTCACCGCACGGGCTGCGCAAGGCGGCCTGCCGACGGCTTGCCGAGGCCGGATGCTCGGCGAACGAGATCGCCGCCATAAGCGGTCACGCCAGCCTGCGGGAGGTGGAGCGGTACACCAAGGCGGCCGATCAGGCGCGCATGGCGAGAAACGCTATGGCCCGAACTACTTCAAGTGGGACGCGATGAGATCAGACGAAAGGTCAGGTCTAGGCCATGTCTCAGCAACAGAGCGCCACCGACCAAATAAATGGCCTTCTCGATCAGCTTTCGATCGAGGTAACCGCTGCCATCGGTCGAATAGCGGCGGCTTGGGTGTACTTAGAAACCGAATTTGATCTCGCTCTCGAATGCTTGTTGGTACACCGCAACACGGAGGGGTTACAAGACGATTACATTCTCATCCCTTTCAAGTCGCGGCTCGCTGTACTCAGAGCGGCGGGCAAACTGGTTTACCCGCAACCAGTGTTCAGCGAGTTTGAGCGGGTGCTCAGCAAAGTGGCTAATGCGTACGGCAAACGCAATCCGGTCATTCACGGTCGATTTACCGGCATAGGTGGCGGCTCTTGTTCAGTTGAGACCCATCGCCACACCAGCAAAGGCGGTGGCCCTTTCAGGGTCACCACTCGGACCTACAGTATCAAGCAGTTAGCCGCCATTAGCAGCGAGGTCGTTGATGCGGCCGGAACATTCGTCGCCTTTAATCGCAAACATCTTCCCGGTCGGCCCGCATCCGTGCTCGATCTGCGTAGAGACACCTTCGGCAAATACGGCATTGCTGGGTCGATCCCCGATCAATTCAAAAATGGAAAGCGCCGCGCCGCCAACAGAACAGCCGAGCAACAACAACTGGCAAACCCGGCAGTCGGAAGTGACAAACCGGGCGCAAAAGGCCGATGAAATGGGCGCAAGTTGATGATGGGGCAACTTCGGGTCGATTTTGCCCCGGGGCGTGGATTGGAACAAGTCAACTCTGAACCGCCGGCGCACGGCCCGTCAAGAGTGCCTGGCAATTTATGAGGTGTCGGAACTCGGCCCGTCAGCCGGATTGCGCGACCGCCGCGGCGAACTTGACGAAGAAATCATCGGCGGTTTTCTTCGCCGCGCTGTTGATCAGACGCTGGCCGAGCTGAGCCAGCTTGCCGCCGATCTGGGCTTCCACGTCATAGGTGAGCAGCGTGCCGCCATCCTTGTCGGACAGCGACACCTTGGCGCCCCCCTTGGCAAAGCCCGCGACGCCCCCCTCGCCTTCACCGGAGATGCGATAGCTGTTGGGCGGATCGAGATCGGTGAGCCTGACCTTGCCTTTCCAGCGTGCCTTGACCGGGCCGACCTTGACCGTGGCGGTGGCTTGAAACTCGTTGTCCGAAATCTTGTCGAGCTGCTCGCTGCCCGGGATGCAGCTCTTGAGCACCTCCGGGTCGTTGAGCTTTTCCCACACCACCTGCCGGGGTGCGGCCAGCTGGACTTGCCCATTCATCGTCATCGCCATCGGTCTTCTCCATCTTGGTATCGCGTCATGGCCAAGCTTGGCGCCGCAGACAAGTCCAAGCCCTCTCCGCAAGCGTGACTGCGGGCCGGGCATGACGAATGAGCTGTGCCGGAAGTTATAGGGCGTCGGCTGGCAATCCGGAAAGGCCTTTCGTGGAGGCTCTACACTGCAAGTCGATCGGCCGCCTTGCCGTCCCTCGGCGCCGCCTTGGGGGTTGGCGGGCGTCGAGCGGGCGGCTAAAGCTGTCGGGCGGCGCACCGCCATGACCAGCCCTCTTGCTCCATCGGCACTGCTGACCCCGCTGATCTCGAGCGCGGCCATGCGCGCGATCCTCGACGATCGCGCGCGCGTGCAACGCATGCTCGATTTCGCGATTGCGCTCGCGCGCGCGCAAGCGCAGGTCGGCATCGTCCCGGCGCTCGCCGTCGAGCGGATCGCCGAGGCCGCCCGCGCCGACCGCTACGACCTCGCGGCGCTGGGCGAGGCCGCGGTGGCCGCCGGCAATATCGCCATCCCGCTGATCAACGCGCTCACCGCCGAGGTCGCCAAGACCGATGCGGCAGCGGCGGGCTACGTCCATTGGGGGGCCACCAGCCAGGACGTCATCGACAGCGCGCTCGTGCTCGAGCTGCGCGCGGCGATCGATGCCCTCATCGCCGACCTCGACCGTGCCATCGCAGGGTTCGCGACGCTCGCCGCGCGTCATCGCCGCACCGCCACCGTGGCGCGCACCTGGATGCAGCACGCCGTGCCCATGCCGTTCGGGCTCAAGCTCGCCGGCTACGCGGCGGCGCTGGCGCGTTCGCGCGAGCGGCTGCAGCGGCTGCGACGCGAGGCGCTGGTGCTGCAATTCGGTGGCGCGGCCGGCACGCTCGCCGCGCTCGGCGACCGCGGGCTCGAGGTCGCGGAGCGGCTCGCCGCATTGCTCGATCTGCCGCTTCCGGAGGCGCCCTGGCACAGCCACCGCGACCGGCTGGCCGAGGTCGCCTCGGCATTCGCGATTCTCACCGGCACCTGCGGCAAGATCGCCCGCGATGTTTCGCTGCTGATGCAGACCGAGGTGGCGGAGGCGTTCGAGCCGGCCGCGCCCGGACGCGGCGGATCGTCGACCATGCCGCACAAGCGCAATCCCACCGCCGCGGCGACCGCGCTCGCGGCCGCGACGATCGCTCCCAATCTGCTCGCGACCATCTGCGCCGCGCAGGTGCAGGAGCACGAGCGCGCGCTGGGCGGCTGGCAGGCGGAATGGCCGGCGTTTCCCGCGCTGGCGCTCGTCACCTCAGGCGCCCTCGATGCCATCGTCGACATTGCGGAAGGGCTCGAAGTCGACGAAGCGCGCATGCGGGTCAACCTCGCCGAGACGCGGGGACGCATCATGGCCGAGGCGGTATCGTTCGCGCTCGCGTCCAAGCTCGGCAAGCACGAGGCGCATGGGATCGTCGAGGAGGCCAGCCGCAAGGCCGCCGCCACCAAGCGCGACCTGCAGGACGTGATGGCCGAGGATGACCGGGTGAAGCGCCAGCTCACCGCCGGCGAGCTTGCCAAATTGTTCGAACCCATGGCGTATCAGGGCGCCGCGCAAACCTTCATCGACCGCCTCATCGGTTCGCTGCAGGCGCGCGGCGGCAAGCGCTGAACGGCAAACGAAGTGTAAAGGGAAAATCATGCCAGTGATCAATGCCGACGGCTGTCCCATCAATGTCCAGGTCGAAGGCCCGGAAGGGGCGCCTGTGCTCATGCTGTCGAATTCGCTCGGCACCACGCTGCGGATGTGGGACCCGCAGGTCGCGCCGTTCACCCAGCACTTTCGGCTCGTGCGCTACGACCGGCGCGGCCACGGCGGATCCGGCTGCCCCAAGGGTCCCTATACGATGGAGCGTCTCGGCCGCGACGCGCTCGCCGTGCTTGACCACCTGGATATCAAGAAGACCAACTGGTGCGGCCTTTCGATGGGCGGCATGGTCGGCCAATGGCTCGGCGCCAACGCGCCCGAGCGGATCGAACGCCTCGTGCTCACCAACACGTCGAGCTATTTTCCGGACAAGGCGGGGTGGAACGACCGTCTCAAGCTGGTGCGCGAGAAAGGCGTTCCGGCATTTGCCGCGCCCAACATGGAGCGCTGGTTCACCAAGGGGTTCCGCGAGCGCTCGCCCGACCGGGTTGCGTGGCTGCAGGAGATGTTCGCCGCCACCCCGCTCGAAGGCTACCTCGCCTGCGGCGAGGCGGTCCGCGACATGGACCAGCGCGACCTCCTGCCGAAAATCAAGGCGCCGACGCTGGTCGTCGCCGGCAAGCACGATCCGGCGACCCCGCCCGAGGCGAACGAGTACATCAAGAACAACATCCCGGGTGCGCAGTACGCCACGCTCGACGCCGCGCACATTTCCAATGTCGAGCAACCCGATGCGTATGCGAAGACCGTGCTGGGATTTCTGCGGGCCTGAATAACGCTAATCGAGGTCGGAGACGCGGACGACGGACGTGGACACGAGCGACCGGCCCCGCGGTCCGTCGTTGTTCTGACGGGGAGCGAAGCAATGGACGACAAGGAACGCTACCAAAGCGGCGCGGATGCGCGCCGCAAGATCCTGGGCGACGCCTGGGTCGATCGGGCCGATGCCGGCAAGACCGCCTTCACCGCCGAATGGCAGGATTTCATCACCCGCTGCGCCTGGGGCGAGGTGTGGACGCGTCCCCATTTCGAGGAGCGCACGCGCCGCATCCTTGTCATCGGCACCATGATGGCGATCGGCAGGTGGGAGGAATTCCGCATGCACGTGCGCGCGGCGCTGGTCGAGGGCGGATTCTCCGCCGACGACCTCAAGGAGATCATCCTGCAGCAGGCGATCTATTGCGGCGTGCCGGTGGGCAATCACGCGTTCCGGGAAGCCGCCGCGGTGCTCAAGGAAGTCGGCAAAGGCTGAAGCCGGCGGCCGATCGGGCGGCAGGATTTTGCGAGGACCTTGCGTATCCGCGGCCGTGAATCGCCTTCGCCTGCGGCCTGCAAGATCGCGATTTTTCTCGACTTGCGTTACCGAATCTTGTAGAAAGTTTTCACTATCCAAAGATGCGCATGACGCCCGGGCGGGACACCGCACCGGGTTTTTTCGTGCGCCCACGGCAACACGGAGGCGACAGGCGTGCCGTCATTGTTTTCATTGTTCCGGCATTGTTTTTCATTGTTATCGCAGACGCGGCGTGAACGCTCGGCGATCGCTTTTCCCCGCGTTTCACCGAGACTTCTTGCGTGGCTGCGATCGCCGGGGTCATTGTTAATTCATTGTTATTAACAATGACCGGATGCGGACGCGCGCCCGCCCCTACCCGCCGCGCGCCGCCCGGAACTCGTGCGGCGTGGTGCCGGTCTGCTTGCGGAAGAACCTGGCGAAGTGGGAGGGATCGGAGAATGCGAGATCGTAGGCGATCTCGTGAATCGGTTGACTGGTGAACACGAGCTGGCGCTTGGCTTCGGTGAGCACGCGCTGGCGGATGAGGTGACCGGCGGTGACGCCGGTGGCGCGTCTGACATGATCGTTGAGACGATCGACCGTCATCGCAAGCTTGTCGGCGTAGAAGGCGAGTTGCCGCTCCTTCTGGAAATGCTCCTCCACCAGCTTGCGCAACGCGTCGACGGTTGCGCCGGTCGGTTCGAGCGCGATCGCATCCGCTCCGGCGCGCGCGCGGCCGGCCGCGAGCCGCGCCACCTCGACCGCGATCAGGGCGAGCAGGCCGCGCATCGCGATCCGGAATCCGGCGCGCGCCAGGAAGCGCTCCTCGTGCAGTTCCTCGGCCCGCTTCGAAAGCCGTTCGCCGTCGGCCTCGCCGAGCGGCACCACCGGTTCGGTGGCGAGCGCCTTGAGGCGCGCAAGCGCTTCGCCGCGCCGGTCGCCCATGGCCTCCGCCACATCCTCGGTGAAGGTCATCACCCAACCGTCGGTGACCGCGGGCTGGAAGCGAAAGCCGTGCGCGATGGTCGCCGGCACCAGGATGGCGCATGGCGCCTCGAACGCGATGCTGGCCGCTTCGAAGGTCATCTCGCCGCCGCCGCTTCCGATCAGCAGAATCTGGAACAGGTTGCGATGACGGTGGGCGCGGATGGTCCAGTCGTGAATCGAGGAACGCGACGCGATCGTCTCGATATGAATGAAGTCGAACGCCTGATCGTCAGGCGGGTCGCCGTAAAGATGAAACAATGGGAGGGCGGCGGTGGCCATGCGAAATCATAAGCCACCTCGGGCGCGGAGAAAACGCGTCAGATGCGGTGGTGTTGCTTCATGCACCAAAACCAGCGGCCCCGCCGAGGGCGGAGCCGCTGAGAATGACCCGTGAAGACTAATCGAGAGGGATGCGCGGCTTGCCGCCTAGCGGTTGGTGCCGCCCTGCTGGCCACCCTGGTGACCACCTTCGTGGCTGCCGCCCTGACCCGGCTTCTGCTGTCCGCCGCCCTGCTGCTGCTGACCGGGCTTCTGCCCGCCGCCGCCGTGCTGCTCGCCCGGACGCGGATTGTTCTGCTGCTGCTGGTTCGGCTTCTGCTGGTTCGGATTGTTCATGCTCGCTCCTGGTGAATCGCTCGCCCCTTCTAATCCAACGCAGGGAACCCGATTGGGTTGCGCCGCATGAAGTTCCACGCCGCGGTCATTGCGTGCCGAATTCGCGGCGATCTCGCAGCCAATTCTTGGCGGAATTCGTCACACCGCATCACACGTGCTTGTAGGCGCGGTCGTGGTAGACCAAGGCCCGGCCGGCCGGGCCGACGCGCACCGTTTCGACCGCGCCGAAGAACACATTGTGGCTCGCGACCGACCTGACCTCGATGATGCGGCAGTCGAACGCGATCACGGACGACGCGAGCACCGGACTGCCGGTCGACAGCGTCAGCCATTCCCCGCTGGTGAAGCGATCGCTGCCGGACACGCCGGTGCGCCCGGCGAATATGTCGGCGATCTCCGCTCCGCTGTGGCCGAGGGTGTTGATGCAGAACACGCCGTTCTCCACCACGGCCGGATTGGTCTGGCTGCGGCGGTTGAGGCACATCAGCAGCGTGGGCGGCGCATCCGAGACCGAGCAGACCGCCGTCGCGGTCGCGCCGGCCTTGCCGCCCGGGCCGGCGGTGGTGATGACGTGGACGGCGGCGCCCAGCAGGCTCATCGCTTCGCGGAAGACGCCGGGCTCGACCGTGCGTACGATCTCGGGCCCGACGGCCGTGAAGGCACCGTCCATGGCGTCGTCGGGACGTTGGTCGATCCAGCTCATGCGGGTCTACTCCGCGGCGCGTTTGACGCCGGGCACGCCTGGATACGCGACATCATCCGGGTCGAGCCAGGTGTCACCGCACCAGCCGTTCTCGTCGTAATCGGAAAGACACTGATCCGCGAGCGCGATCATGCCGTCGAGCGTGCCGGTCGTGCGCGCGTTCCACATCGCCTGGATGCGGATGTCCTCGTGGTTGCCGGCGTAGTTCATCTCGTAGAGTTCGTGGCGGCCACCGAACTCGGTGCCGATCGCGTCCCACAGAAGCTTCATCACCTTGATGCGCTCCTTGTAACCGATGCCGTGCGAGCCGCGCACATATTTCGCGAGGTATTTATCGACTATCGGATTTTTGAAGTCCTTGGCCGAAGACGGGAGGTAGATGAGCGCCGAGGCGACGATCTTCTCCACGATTTCCTTGACCCGTCCATACGCTTCGCCGGCGAACACGCGGTAGCTCGATCCCGACTGAACGTTGGGTAACACGGCGCCGTCGACCCACGGCGTGGGATTGGCCGCCATGGCCTCGGTCAGCGCCCAGAACAGGTTGCGCCAGGCAATCACCTCGCCCAGCATCGCCTGGTTGCCGCGGAACTCGTCGGCGCCGGTCGTGCGCAGCGCCTTGGCGATGATGCCGACCAGAAAGTCGAGCTTGACCGCAAGCCGCGTGCAGCCCTGGAACTGGTAGCCGGCCAGGAAGCCCGATTGCGGGAAGAAAATCTTGAGCTTTTCGAGATCGCGATGCAGCAGCACATCTTCCCACGGAATGAACGCATTATCGAAGACGAAGATGGCGTCGTTCTCGTCGAAGCGCGAGGACAGAGGATAGTCGAACGGCGTGCCCATCACGCTCGCCATCATTTCGTAGGACGTGCGGCACAGGAGCTTGACGCCCGGCGCATTCATCGGCGCGATGAACATCACCGCGAGATCGGTGTCGTGGGTCGGCACCGCCGCGTTCTGGCCCAGGAAGTTGTAGTGGGTGAGCGCGGACGACGTCGCCACCACCTTGGCTCCGGACACATAGATGCCGGCGTCGGTCTCCTTCTGAATGGTGATGAACACGTCCTTGACCTGGTCGGGAGCCTTGGCGCGGTCCAAAGGCGGGTTCACGATGGCGTGGTTCATGAACAGCACGTATTCCTGCGCGCGCCGATACCAGGCCTTGGCGTTGCCGGAGAACTTTCCATAGAACTGATGGTTGGCTCCGAGCGTGTTCATCAGGGAGGCTTTGTAATCGGGGGAGCGACCCATCCAGCCGTAGGACATCCGCGCCCACTGAGCGATGGCATCCCGCTGCGCGATGAGTTCGTCGCGCGAGTGCGCCGCACGGAAGAACTTGTGGGTGTAGCCACCCGACCCGGTGTCGGTCGGCGAGGTGAGCAGGTCCTTGGTCTTCGGGTCGTGCAAGGCGTCGTAGAGCCGGGCGATCGAGCGCGCGGCGTTGCGAAACGCCGGATGCGTGGTGACGTCGTCGACGCGCTCGCCGTAGACGTAGACTTCGCGGCCGTCGCGCAGACTGGCGAGATATTCCGCGCCGGTGAACGGTCGCCCCTTTGCGCCGATCGCATCCTCGGACTTCGTCGGGCTCATGGGGAGCGGGCTCCTTGCAACATTGCGGCAGCAAGGCACTCACCGAGGCGGGTGTCAATGCGCGCCCGGACCGCTCTCGTCATCTGCGGCGACGGTATCGTCGCGGAACGGCTGTGTCAGAAGCCGGTCCACACGCAGCTCGCGTGGATTGCGGAAGATCGGCAGTCCGATGGTCATGCCGTGGTGACCGGCCGCGGGGGCGGCGCGGTAGGTTCCGAACAGCCGGTCCCACCACGGCAGATTGAAGCCGAAATTGCTGTCGGTCTCGTTGCGCAGAATGGAATGATGCACCCGGTGCATGTCGGGCGTCACGACCAGCAGGCGCAACACGCGGTCGAGCGCGGCCGGCATCGACACGTTGGCGTGATTGAACATCGAAGTGGCATTGAGCACGACCTCGAACAGCAGCACCGCGATCGCTGGAATGCCGAACAGCATCACGGTGGCGATCTTGATCGCCAGGGAAATGAGAATCTCGAACGGGTGGAAGCGCACGCCGGTGGTGACGTCGATGTCGAGATCGGCATGATGCATGCGGTGCAACCGCCACAGCATCGGCACCTTGTGGAACACAACGTGCTGTCCATAGATGACGAGATCAAGAATCAGAAAGCCCAGGATCGCGGCGAAGGCGGCCGGCAGCCCGGCGAGATGGAACAGCCCCCATCCGCGCTCGGCCGCGAACAGCGCCGCGCCCACCGCCGCAGTCGGAATGAGGACGCGCACCGCGATCACATCGACGACGAGGATGCCGAGATTGTTCGTCCAGCGCGGCGCGCGGCCAACCGCCCACGCGCGGCGCGGCGCCACAAGCTCCCACCCCGCCATGGCCGCGAAGACCAGGGCAAAGCTGGAGATTCGAATCAAGAACTCGACGTTCATCGGCGACGACAGATGATAAGGAGATGGCACACGGCCTCCCCGGTTATCGCCCGGGCGGACTTTAAAGCCTAGCCGGTCGGCTCGGCCAAGGCGCGGGTGGTTCCGCCGGATGCCCGGGTCGGGCACGGGATCAGGCGGCGAAGCAGCACAGAACGGCCCTTTTTCATCTTTACTCGCCTGCCGGCGGTCACGCCGGACGGCACCGTGGTTCGGCGCGACGCCGGAGCGGCTTGGGGTTCCTCCCACAGGGGGCGCGACGCGGTGTCGTCGCCCGTTGCTGGTCTTGCGGCCCCCTGCTAGAGCTTCATCGCTTGCCGGATAGCGGGGGACACTTCAAAGGGGGCGCGCGGGTATGGAAGTCTTCACCCAGCAGCTCATCAACGGCATCACTCTCGGTTCGATCTACGGCCTCATCGCCATCGGCTACACGATGGTGTTCGGCATCATCGGCATGGTGAATTTCGCCCATGGCGACGTGTTCATGGTGTCGGCTTTCATCGCGCTGGTCACCCTGCTCGTGCTCACGACCTGGATCGGCATGGCCTCGGTGGTGCTTGCGCTCCTGATCGTGCTCGTCGTCGCCATGTTGCTGACCTCGCTCGTCAACTGGACGATCGAACGGGTCGCTTACCGGCCGTTGCGCGGATCGTTTCGACTTGCGCCGCTGATATCCGCGATCGGCATGTCGATCTTCCTGTCGAATTTCGTGCAGGTCGCGCAGGGCCCGCGGGTCAAATCGATTCCTCCGCTGTTCAACGACGTGATCGTGCTGATGTCGAGCCCTGACGGCTACGAAGTGTCTTTGTCCTACAAGCAGATCATGGTCTGGGTGGTGACGGCCGCGCTGCTCGCGGCGTTCTGGTTCGTCGTGACCAAGACCGCGCTCGGGCGTGCGCAACGCGCCTGCGAGCAGGATCAGAAGATGGCCTCCCTGCTCGGTATCGACGTCGACCGCACCGTTTCGATCACGTTCGTGCTCGCCGCCGCGCTCGCCGCGGTCGCGGGCACGATGTATCTCGTGTACTACGGCGTGGTGAGCTTCGCAGACGGCTTCGTGCCCGGGGTCAAAGCGTTCACCGCCGCGGTCCTCGGGGGCATCGGCTCGCTTCCGGGCGCCGTGCTCGGCGGCCTGTTGATCGGGCTCATCGAGACGATGTGGTCGGCCTACTTCTCCACCGACTACAAGGACGTCGCCGCCTTCTCCATTCTCGCCATCACCATGATCTTCCTGCCCCAGGGGATTCTTGGCCGGCCGGACGTGGAGAAAGTGTGAGATGACGCAGGAGGCGTCCCGGCCCGCCTCGCGCGTCGATCTGGTTCGCGCGTTGCGCGAGGCTGCGATCACCGCGCTGATTGCGTTCGGCATGTTCCTGCCGCTGATCGGCTTCAATACCGTTCAGAACATCCACAACGAACTGGTCCTGGAGACGCGCTGGCCGCTGCTCGCGGCGCTCGTGGGAATTATCACCGTCGGGCGCTTCATTCATGCGCTCCTGATTGCACCCTGGCTCCAGCGCCGCGCCATGCGGCCGCGGCAACAGAACCCCGCGGTCGCGGCCTGGCGCGCGCGGTTCGGACGCTGGGTGATCCCGTTCGCGCTGGGATTCGCGGTCGTCTATCCCCCGCTCGCGCTCTCGGTCGTCGGCTTTCAAGGCGCGGTGAAATGGATCGACAATTTCGGCGTCCAGATCCTGATCTACGTCATGCTGGGCTGGGGCCTCAACATCGTGGTCGGGCTCGCGGGCCTGCTCGATCTCGGCTACGTCGCCTTCTATGCCGTCGGCGCCTATTCCTATGCGTTGCTCGCAAAGACCTTCGGCTTGTCATTCTGGCTGTTGCTGCCGCTCGCGGGCTGCCTCGCGGCGTTCTGGGGCATCCTGCTCGGATTTCCGGTGCTGCGGCTGCGCGGCGACTATCTGGCGATCGTGACGCTCGCGTTCGGCGAGATCATCCGCCTCGTCCTGATCAACTGGGTGCCGGTGACCAACGGCTATGCCGGCATCAGCAGCATCCCGCGCCCGAGCTTTTTCGGCATTCCGTTCAACGCCTCCGATGAAGGGTTCGCCGCCCGCCTGGGCCTCGAATTCAGTCCGATCTACCGCACCATCTTTCTCTACTACGTGATCCTCGGCCTGGCGCTGGTCACCGCCGCCATTACCTTGCGGCTGCGCCGCTTGCCGATCGGACGGGCCTGGGAAGCCTTGCGCGAAGACGAGATCGCCTGCCGCTCGCTCGGCATCAACACCACCAACACCAAGCTCACCGCCTTCGCCATGGGCGCGATGTTCGCCGGCTTTGCCGGCTCTTTCTTCGCGGCGCGGCAGGGATTCATCTCGCCGGAAAGCTTCACCTTCATGGAATCCGCAGTCATCGTCGCCATCGTCGTGCTCGGCGGCATGGGAAGCCTGCTGGGCGTGGCGATCGCCGCCATCATCATGATCGGGGGCACCGAGATCATGCGCGAGCTCGATTTTCTCAAGCTCGTGTTCGGCAACGAGTTCGACCCGACCCAATACCGCATGCTCCTGTTCGGCTTCGCCATGGTGCTGATCATGGTGTGGAAGCCACGCGGGCTGATTGCGACCCGCGAGCCCTCTGCCCTGCTCACCGATTACCCCCGCGCCTCCGTCCCAGTTGGGTCACGCACGGACCCGGCGGAGCCTCCGCTCGCGCGCGGGCACCACCCATGAGCACCCCCGACGCGGTGCCCGCCGCTGGCGCACCAAACCCGGCCACGCTGTCCCCGGGCCTGGTCCCCATCCTGCGGGTCGAGCACCTCAGCATGCGCTTCGGCGGCCTCGTCGCCATCAACAATTTCTCTTTCACCGCCGGTCGCGGCGATATCACTGCGCTGATCGGGCCGAACGGTGCCGGCAAGACCACCGTGTTCAACTGCATCACTGGCTTCTACAAGCCGAGCGAGGGGCGTATTGCGCTGCAGTTTGGCGACCCCGGCGTGTGGGAAGAGCTCGAGGCTTTGACCGAGCGCGGCACGCGCAGCGCCGCACGCGGGGACGGCATGTTGTTCCTGCTCGAGCGCATGCCCGACTACCTGGTGACGCAAAAGGCCCGCGTCGCACGGACGTTCCAGAACATCCGGCTGTTTCAGGGCATGACCGTGCTCGAGAATCTTCTGGTCGCCCAGCACAATACACTGATGTGGGCGTCGGGATTTACCGCGCTCGGCGCGCTGGGGCTGCCCTCCTACGCACGGGCGGAACGGGCCGCGATCGAGAAGGCGCGCTACTGGCTCGACAAGATCGGCCTGACTGAGCGTGCCGACGATCCGGCCGGCGAATTGCCCTATGGCGGGCAGCGGCGGCTCGAGATCGCACGCGCCATGTGCACGGATCCGGTGCTACTGTGCCTTGACGAGCCGGCTGCCGGTCTCAATCCGAACGAGAGCGCCGAGCTCGGGCGCTATCTTCATGCCATCCGCGACGAGCATGCGACTTCAATTCTCCTGATCGAGCACGACATGACGGTGGTGATGGAGATCTCCGATCACGTTGTCGTGCTGGACCACGGTCAAAAGATCGCCGACGGCACGCCGGAGGAGATTTGCAACGATCCGAAGGTGATCGCGGCCTATCTCGGGGTCGAGGAGGACGAGGTCGATCCCACCCTCGGCGAGACGCGGTGATGCGCGCTGCACCGGCACACGAGGTGACCGTGAAGGCGCTGCGCCGCTGCCTGCTGCTGCTGCTGGCGCTCATCGCAATGAGCGCATCGGGCGCGTGTGCCAGAGCCGAGAGCTATCCCACCCGGCCGGTCTCGTTCGTCGTGCCCTTCGCGGCCGGCGGAGGCACCGAATTCCTGGCGCGCCTGTTGGGGCAGCGGCTGGAACAGCGGCTCGGAAAGCCGTTCGTGATCGAGAACCGTCCCGGCGGCGGCGGAGTGACGGGAGCGGTCTCGGTCGCGCGTGCAGCGCCGGACGGTCACACGATTCTCATGGCGCCGGCTCCGGTCATGGCAATCAATGTCAGCTTGCACAAGAAGCTTCCGTATGATCCCGCCGCCGACTTCGTGCCGCTCGCCCTGGTCGTCGCCAGCCCTTATGTGCTCGTCGTTACCCCTTCGCTTCCGGTGCAATCGGTGCCGGAGCTCATCAAGCTCGCCAGGGACAAGCCGCGCCAACTGGCGTTCGCTTCGGCCGGCGCCGGCACGCCGCATCATCTCTTTCCGCATCTGTTTCAGAGCAAGACCGGCATCGAGATGATGCACATCCCTTACCGCGGCTCGGTGCCCGCCCTCACCGACGTCGCGGCCGGACATGTTCAGCTCATGTTCAGCGATATCCCGCCGGCCCTGAGCCTGATCAACGAAGGAAGGGTGCGAGCGATCGGCGTCTCCACCAAGGAGCGCGTCGCCGCCCTGCCCCATCTCGTGCCCATTGCGGAACAGGGCGTGGCAGACTTCGACGCGGCATCGTGGCAGATGGTGGTCGCGCCCGCCGCCACGCCGAAGGACATCGTCCAGCGCCTGCACGCGGAGATCAAAGAGTTCATGGTGCAGCCCGACATCAAGGAGCACGTCTTCAGGATGGGCCTGCTGCCGATCGATACGCCCTCGGTCGCCAATTTGCAGATTTTTGTGCAGACGGAAATCGCGCGCTGGAGCAGCGTCGTGGAACAGGCCGGCATTGCCGGCTCGCAATGACAGGCATGGCACAGAACTTGTCCTGTATGTGGTGGGACACGAACACGTCGGACCCGGATCATCGGAGGATGCGATGACCGCGCCCCTCCTCTCCGTGCGCGCGGTGCAGGCCTATTACGGCCATATCGCCGCGCTCAAGGGCGTCGATGTCGACGTCGGCGAGGGTGAGATCGTGGCGCTGATCGGGGCCAACGGGGCCGGCAAGTCGACGCTGATGATGACGATCTTCGGCAACCCGCGCGCCCGCGAAGGCCAAATCATCTTCGCCGGCCGCGACATCACGCAGCTTCCCACGCACGAGATCGCGCGGCTGAAAATCGCGCAGGCGCCGGAAGGCCGGCGCATCTTCGTGCGCATGACCGTGTTGGAAAACCTGCAGATGGGCGCCGCCGTTGCCGGCTCCGCACATTTTCGATCGGATCTCGAACGCGTGTTTGCATTGTTTCCCCGCCTCAAGGAGCGCATCGAACAGCGCGGCGGCACGCTCTCTGGCGGTGAGCAACAGATGCTCGCGATTGCGCGCGCGCTGATGGGCCGCCCCCGCCTCCTCCTGCTCGACGAGCCTTCGCTTGGGCTGGCACCGCTGATCGTGCGCCAAATCTTCGGCGCGATCAGGAAGCTGAACACGGAAGAGAAGCTCACCGTATTCCTGGTGGAGCAGAACGCGTTCCACGCCCTGAAGCTCGCGCATCGCGGTTACGTCATGGTCAACGGCTCGATTACGCTGAGCGGGACCGGACGGGAGCTGCTGGCGCGGCCCGAGGTGAAAGCAGCCTATCTGGAAGGTGGCAGGCGCTGAGGATAGCAATGGACTTCTCGATCCCCGAATTCCTGTCGGACGAGCACTCGCTCGGCGTCTTTCTCCTGGTCACTGTCCTGATGGGCGGCAGTGCGGCCTTGCTCGCCGGCCGGGCCATTGCGGCGACCTGGCGGCACTGGTGGCATCTTGCCCTCTACATGCTGGTCCTGAGCCTTGCCGTGCGCTTCCTGCATTACGCGCTGTTCGACAGCAAGTTCCTGACGCTGCACTATTATCTGGTCGACTACGTGGTCTGCCTGGCATTCGGCCTGCTCGGCTTCCACGCGATGCGGGTGACCCAAATGGTCACCCGTTACGGATGGATCAATGAGCGTGCGGGCCCGTTCCAATGGCGTCGCCGCGACGATACGGCAGCCGCGGAGAAGCCAGAATCTGGATGACAATTCCACGGGTTTCGGGCTTGAATCGACTCATGAGGCCATTCCTGCGCGACGCTGAGATGTGCCTCCCCGTCTTCATCCAGAGGTGGAAATTATGAGACAACGGCTCTCGCTTGCCTTGGCCTTCGGTCTTGGCCTTGCTTTCGCGGAT
Source organism: uncultured Alphaproteobacteria bacterium (assembly GCA_963725065.1). GTDB lineage: Bacteria > Pseudomonadota > Alphaproteobacteria > Rhizobiales > Xanthobacteraceae > VAZQ01. The sequence continues at coordinate 38,380 of CAVRXD010000040.1, read as the reverse complement.
CCCGCTTCGGCGCAGATCAAGCTTGGCGTCGCCGGCCCCCTCACCGGCGGCAGTGCGGCGTTCGGCGCCCAGCTCAAGAACGGGACCGAGCAGGCGGTCGAAGACATCAATGCCGCTGGCGGCATCCTCGGCCAGAAGATCCAGCTGTACATCGGCGATGACCGTGCCGATCCCAAAGAGGGCGTCTCGGTCGCCAACAAATTCGTCGGCGACGGCGTAAAATTCGTCATCGGTCATTTCAATTCCGGCGTCACCATGCCGGCATCCGAGGTCTACCAGGAAAACGGAATCCTGGAGATCACGCCCGCCGCCACCAATCCGCGGATCACCGAACGCAACATGTGGAACGTCTTCCGCACCTGCGGCCGCGATGACCAGCAGGGTGCGGTCGCGGGCGACTACATTCTCAAGAAGTTCAAGGGCAAGAAGATCGCCATCATCCACGACAAGACCACCTATGGGCAGGGTCTCGCCGACGTCACCAAGGCGACGATCAACAAGGGTGGGCTGAAGGAAGTGCTCTACGAGGGCGTCAACAAGGACGACAAGGATTTCTCCGCCCTGGTATCCAAGGTCAAGGCGGCTGGCGCCGACCTGATCTATTGGGGCGGACTGCACGACACCGGCGGGCTGATCCTGCGCCAGATGCGCGCGCAGGGGGTAAGGGCGCCGCTGATGGGCGGCGACGGCATCACCGACGACGAGTTCGCCTCGATCGCCGGCCCCGGCGCCGAAGGCACGCTGATGACCTACGGGCCCGACCCGCGCAAGCGGCCGGAGGCCAAGGACGCGGTGGCGAAATTTCGCGCCAAGAATTTCGAGCCGCAGGCCTACACGCTCTACAGCTATGCAGCCGTCCAGATCATCAAGCAGGCCGCCGAGGCGGCGAAATCGCTCGATCCCAAGAAGGTCGCAGAGCAGATCAAGTCGGGCATGAAGTTCAAGACCGTGATCGGCGACCTGTCCTACGACAAGAAGGGCGACGTGACCCGGCTCGATTATGTGATCTATGTCTGGAAAAAGGATCCCAGCGGCAAGATCACCTACGCCGAAATCGAGTAACCGCACTCACCTGATTCTCGCGTCCTGGTTTCGATCTGCTTGATCCCGCATCCATCATGGATGGCGGGATCAAGCTCGTGCATTCCGAGGGGCAAGCGGGCTTAGCCGATGCTCTGCAGGACCGGGAAGGTCTCGATCAGCCAGCTGTTCAATTGCGTGAAGAAGCCGGCCAGAAACCCGATGCCGGTCAGCACGAGCAGGCCGCCCATGATCCGCTCGACATGGACGAGATGGGCGCGAAAGCGCGCGAGGAAGGCCGTAAACGGTCCAACCGCGAACGCCGCTACCAGGAACGGCACACCGAGCCCGAAGGAATAGACTGCGAGCAGACCCGCCCCCTTGGCGACCGTCGCCTTGGACGCCGCCACCGCCAGGATCGCAGCGAGAATGGGCCCGATGCACGGTGTCCAGCCGATCGCGAAGGCCAACCCCATCACGTAGGCGCCCCATAGTCCGACCGGCTTTTGCATCTCCATCCGCGCCTGCCGGTAGAGAAACCCGATGGGGGTGAGCCCGAGGAAATGCAGGCCCATGACAATGATGGCAATGCCGGCGACGATCGCGAGTTCGTTCGAGTAGAAGCGCAGCAATGAACCGATCATGCTTGCGCTTGCGCCGAGCGCGACAAAGATGGTCGAAAACCCCGCCACGAACAAAGCGGCGGCGAGGACCGTGTCGCGGCGCACCCGCGGCGGCGCCTCCTTCTCCGCGAGGCGCTCGAGCGAGGTGCCGGCCAGATAGACGAGATAGGGTGGCACCAGCGGCAGGACGCAGGGCGACAGGAAGCTCACCAGGCCGGCAAAGAGCGCGGCGAAGATCGTGACGTCGGCAGCCATGCCGGCTAGATGCGATGCATCGGCATCCCGACGCAAGCCGCCATTGCGTCACTCCCTATGATGTGAAGTTGCTGCTACGCTTGCCGTCGTCAGCTTCATCCCGGAAAACATGCCGATCGCGAACTGCGCAGTCGGCGCACTGCTCGGGCCGGAGGCGAGGCAACGTGCAATCCCGAAGAGGCGATCTTTGCCGCAACGAAATCTGATCACCGACGTTGCCGGCGTTCTCGTCGGGCAGGCCGACGATGCCCGTCTCGCGTCCGGCGTCACCGCCGTCGTGTTTGTGGAGCCTGCCGTGACGGCTGTCGACGTCCGCGGCGGCGCGCCGGCCACGCGCGAGACCGACCTGCTCGAGCCGCATCGCACCGTCGAGCGCATCGACGCCGTGGTGCTGTCCGGCGGCTCGGCCTTCGGTCTGGACGCCGGAGCGGGCGTCCAAGCCCTCCTGCGCGAACGCGGCCGCGGCTTTGCAATCGGAGACGTCCGGGTGCCTCTGGTTTGCGGGGCCGCGCTGTTCGACCTGCTCAATGGCGGCGACAAGAACTGGGGCCGCTTCGCGCCTTATCGGGATCTCGGCTATGCCGCGGCCTCCGAGGCCGGCGAGACGTTTGCACTGGGGACCGCGGGTGCCGGCTTTGGCGCCACCACCGTCAATCTCAAGGGCGGGCTGGGCTCGGCCTCCGCAGTGACGCGCGACGGCCATACGGTCGGGGCCCTCGCCGCGGTGAACGCGTGTGGCAGCGCCAATGTCGGCCACGGGCCGCATTTCTGGGCGGCTCCGTTCGAGATCGACCGCGAGTTCGGCGGGTTGGGGTTTCCGGCCACCCTGCCACCTGCGGCGCTGGTCCCGACCTCGAAGGGACGCCCGGGCGAGAACACGACCATCGCCATCGTCGCCACCGATGCGGCGCTGACCAAGGCGCAAACCAAGGAACTGGCGGTCATGGCGCAGGACGGGCTCGCCCGCGCGCTCTACCCGGCGCACACCACCCTTGATGGCGACACCGTGTTCGCCGTCGCGACCGGGCGGCGGCCGCTGGCCGACGCCGTCAACGAACTCACCGAACTCGGCGCCGTGGCCGCCAACACACTGGCGCGCGCCGTCGCCCGGGGGGTATTCGAGGCGAGGGCCCTCCCCAGCGGCCCACCCAGCTGGAAGGATCGCCACGGCAAGTAACTTTTGCGAATTATCGGCGGTTTCGTTGACTCCGCCTCGAATTGGCCACTTAAGGTGGGATTAAGGATATAGGCGGAAAGTCAGGCTCTTGGTGCCCAAGGGCTTGCCGCATCCCACGGTCGGAGGTCGGACATGCGTCTGGCAGCAATAGCGTCTGCGCTTGCCATTCTCTTATGCGCAGCTGTGTTTGGCGCGATTTTCTTGCAGAGAACCTCCGTGTCCGGCCCGGCGCCCTCGCCGGCCCTGGCAGCGCCTGGGGAAGAACCAGCTTCAGCGATCGGGGCGAGCGCGCGCGTTGATGCCGCAAGGACGGCTCCCGGTACGACCGAGCAGCCGATCGTGGTCGCGCAGGCCGCGCCCGCAGCGGCCCCAAGCACCTGCAGCAATCCCAACGGCCTGGGCGTCGCCCGCACGGTCGAGATCGACACCACCGGCGGGCCCGGCTTCGGCTTCGAGCACTTCAAGAGCCATGATTTTCTGCGCGAAGGCGAGATCGTCCTGACCTTCGACGACGGCCCCTGGCCGAAGAACACGCCGAACGTGCTCGCCGCGCTGTCCGCGCACTGCACCAAGGCGATCTTCTTCCCGATCGGCCTGCATGCCACCTACGAGCCCGGCATCCTCAAGCAGGTTGCCGCCGGCGGCCACGCCGTCGGTTCGCACACGTGGTGTCACCAGGATTTGTCGAAGACCAAGGGCAAGTGCCTGATCGGCGGCAAGACCCAGGCCTACGAATACGATCCCAAGGACGAGATCGAGAAGGGCATCAGCGCCGTGCGTTGGGCCGTCGGCGGTCCGACCGCGCCGTTCTTCCGCTTCCCGGCGCTGCGGCAGCCGCAGGAACTCATCGACTACCTCGGCAAGCGCAACATCGCCATCTTCTCGACCGACCTCGACTCCTTCGACTTCAAGATGCGCAAGCCCGAGCAGGTCCGGCAGTCGGTCATGGCCAAGTTGAAGAAGCACGGCAAAGGCATTGTTCTGCTTCACGATTTCCAGCACGCCACCGGTGATGGCGCGATGGAGCTGCTGAACGATCTCAAGGCCGGCGGCTACAAGGTCGTGTTCATGAAGCCCAAGTTCCCGGTGACCACGATCGCCTCCTACGACGAGGCGATCCTGAAGCAGGTGAAGGGCCCCGTGAGCGATGGCCGCCCGACGTCGAGCGTCGTGAAGACCATCAGCGAATAGCTCGCGCGCTCAACTCCCGAATCGCTCCGCCCGGTACGGCGCGGGGTCACAGAACGGCGTCGCGCCCGTCATCATCTCGGCCAGGAGCCGTCCGGTGGCGGGCCCGAGCGTCAACCCCCAATGGGCATGCCCGTAGGCGAGCCACAGGCCAGCGTGGCCCGGTGCGCGGCCGATCACCGGCCGCGAGTCCGGAAAGCAGGGCCGGCTGCCCATCCACGTCGTCGTCTCGGCCTGCTCCCCCAGCGGGAAAAGCTGCCTGGCGGACGGAAGCAGCCGGTCGAACTGCACCGGCGTCGGCGGGGCGTCGCGGGGGGCGAATTCCACCCCGGTCGTGAGCCGGATGCCCTGCTCCATCGGCGCAAGGCAGTAGCCGATGTCGGTATCGACCACCGGCCGCGCGAGCGCGGCGTTGCCGGTCGTCCGATAGTGCCGGTGGTAGCCGCGCTTGAGGCCGAGCGGCAGCTTGATGCCGAGCGGCGCCAGCAGGTCGGGAGCAAATGGTCCTAACGCCACCACCGCCTGCGCGGCATCGAGGGGCCCCTCGGTGGTCTCCACCCGCCAGCGCCCGTCGGCGCGATGCAGCGAGCGCGCATCGCCGCGCACGCCCACGCCGCCAAGCGCGGCAAAGCGCGCCGCATAGGCCTGGGTGACCGCGAGCGGGTTGGTAACGCTGGCGACACCCTGCCAATGAACCGCGTGCCGGAAGACCGGCGCGAGGCTCGGCTCGAGCGCGCGCGCCGCCTCGGTGTCGAGCGCGCGGTAGGAAATGCCGAACTCCTGAGCCAGCGCCAGTTCGCCCTTGAGCGCGCCAAAACTGCGGTCGCCGCGGTAGAGCTTGAGCCAGCCCTCCTTGCGGAGATAACGGAGCGCGCCCGCTTCCGCGAGCAGCGCTTCATGCTCCGCCACCGCGCGCGCGAACAACGGACGAATCAGGCGCGCGGTTTCCATCAGCCGCGCGGGGGACGATGCGGCACGAAACTTGAGCAGCCACGGGGCCACGTACGGCAGGAAGGTCAGGTGATAATTGGCCTCCGGCGAGCATTTGAGCGCGACCCGCAGCAAGGCCAAAGGATCCGACGGAAAGGCAGGTGGAAAGATCGTATTGCCCTCGATCGCACCGGCGTTGCCGTAGGAGGTCTCCTCGCCAGGCGCGCGCCGATCGAGCAGCGCAACGGCCAAGCCCCGCTTCGCCAAGTGCAGGCCAACCGAGGTGCCGACAATGCCGGCGCCGAGCACGAGAGCATCAACGCGTGCCATGGAATTCCCTTCCGGATCTCAACGTGGCGTAGCGCCGTATATATGGGAGAGATTTCGCGCGTGGCAGGATGCTCCATGCGATTTAGCCCTGCTTGACCGGTCTGGGGGCGCGTTGCCCCTTCCCGCCGCCCGTGTTAGGCGAACGACGCGTTTCGGAGGACCTGATGCGGCATCCACTTATCGTGGCTCCGTCGATCTTGGCCGCAGACTTCGCCAAGCTCGGCGAGGAGGTGCGCGCCGTCGATGCGGCGGGTGCGGACTGGATCCATGTCGACGTCATGGACGGGCACTTCGTGCCCAACATCTCGATCGGTCCCGACGTGGTGAAGGCGCTGCGCCCGCACACCCGGAAGGTGCTCGACGTGCATCTGATGATCGCGCCCTGCGATCCATATCTTGAAGCCTTCGCCAAGGCCGGCGCCGACATCATCACGGTTCACGTGGAAGCGGGACCGCACGTGCACCGTTCGCTGCAGACGATCCGCGCGCTCGGCAAGAAGGCCGGCGTGACGCTCAACCCCGGCACCCCGGAGAGCACGATCGAGCCGGTCATCGATCTCGTCGATCTCATCCTGGTGATGTCGGTAAATCCAGGTTTCGGCGGCCAGAGCTTCATTCCATTCGCCGCCGAAAAGATCTGCGCGCTTGCGCGCGCTCGCGGGAGCGCGGCCCATCGACGTCGAGGTCGATGGCGGCATCACCGCGGAGACCGCCCCGATCGTTGCGCGGGCGGGCGCCAATGTGCTGGTCGCGGGCTCGGCCGTGTTCAAGGGCGGCAAGCCCGACATCTATCGCGCCAACATCGCCGCCATCCGCAACGCGGCGGCGCTCGCGCGCGGAGAAGCGGCGTAATGGGCGTCCTGATCGACGGCGCGTGGCGCGACGGCGAGCTTCCGCAGGAAACCGGCACCAGCGGTGAGTTTCGCCGCGCCGACAGCCGCTTTCGCGAGCGGATCACGGCCGACGGTTCCTCGGGATTCCAGGCCGAAGCAGGCCGCTATCACCTTTACGTCGCGCACGGCTGTCCGTGGGCGCACCGCACCTTGATCTATCGGTCCGTCAAGAAGCTCCAAGGCGCGATCACGGTCGCCTATTCGGTTCCGGGCCTTCGGCAGCAAGGGTGGACCTTCGACGACGATCCCCTGTTCCCGGATTGCACGCCCGACAGCGTGAACGGCTTCCGCTACCTGCACCAGGCCTACACCGCCACGGATCCGAACTATACCGGCAAGGTCACCGTCCCGACGCTGTGGGACAAGAAGACCCGGCGGATCGTCAACAACGAATTCCCCGACATCATCCGCATGCTCAACAGCGAATTCGACGCCATCGCGGGTGACGACACCGATTTCTACCCCAAGCCGATGCGCGCCGACATCGATCGCCTCAACGACCTCATCTATGCGAACGTCAACAACGGCGTCTACCGCTGCGGCTTCGCCAAGTCGCAGGCCGCCTACGAAGAGGCCTATGACGCGCTGTTCGCGACCCTCGACGAGCTCGAGGCCCGGCTGTCACGGCAGCGCTACCTGCTCGGTCACCAGATCACCGAGGCGGACTGGCGGCTGTTTCCCACCTTGGTCCGCTTCGATGTCGCCTACTTCTCGCTGTTCCGATGCAACAAGAAACGCATCGCCGACTACCCCAACCTGTCCGGCTACATGCGCGACCTCTATCAGCTGCCCGGCATCGCCGAGACGGTGAAGGCGCGCTACTACGTCATCAATTACTGGTCGATCGCGCGGCTCAATCCGCTCGGCATCATCCCGAAGGGAACACCGGTCGATTACACGCAGCCGCACGATCGCGCCCGTCTCGCGAACTAGACTGGAGCATCGCGAAGCGCGATCCACTCGTGTCGCCCTAGGTCCCGGGTCTCGCTGCGCTCGCCCGGGACACGAGAGATCGGCGGCTCGCGCGTGAGCCGTTGTCCGTATTGGTTTCACGATGTCAAACAGCGCAGTGTTCTTCGTTCCCGCGGCGCGTTTTGGCGCTCGGGTTTGTCCGCCTTCGTCACATTTGCCTTCGCTTCCGGCTCCCGCGGCGGCGGTTCGCGCCGCGGCCGCAGGACGCCACTCCCCGCTCCGGCTTCAGGACCGTTTTCGGAGACGCACCTCCATGAGCGAGGTTGCGAATCCGTATACTATAAATTCGTTACGTAGTCAATACCGAACTCATGTCGTGTCGAACCCTGCCGGCGCAAACGGATGCCCGTTACGAATCGCGCATCACTCCTAACGACTACCACCAAGACCCGCGGTCCTCTTAGCGGCGGCGCCTTGCATGCGTGCCACGGCAACCAGCTTGGTCGCATTATCAGGTGTGGCATCGTAGCCTGCCAGCGTCGCTCCCACGATCAGCTTGTGGTCCAGCGTGCCAAGGCCGATGTGCGTCTCCGCGTCCATGGTCGTCGTCCCGGCGAAAGCCTGTTGGCCTAAACGAGGTACCCGGACTGGCTTGAATCCGGGAACCGACTGACTCTTCTGAACAGCCTGCTTGTACGCCGATGACGCGTCCCTTGAACTCCCGTACTGGTCGACCGTGATCGTTACTTTCTTGGAACCGTCGCCGCTCTCGTAAATCACCAACCTCGTGGCTTTGGGGTTGCCGGTAGCCGTCGAGTTTCCACCCGTGCTGGTTTCCCGGGTGATATCGGGGAAGAGCCGGGTGACCTCGCTGAGCGGCACGATGACATTGCGAGGCAGTGTACCGCTAGACGTGGCGGGCGCCGAGAAGCTCTCGCACACCAGCGAAAGAGTCCCGACCATCGCAATCGATAATGCCGTGAGTCGTCCGGGTCTTGATCCACTGCCCATGTCACCTCAATCTTCCCGCTCTGTCCGCTCACTTCGCTTCCATGCTCAGCTCGTCGTGTCGCAGGCAGCGCAGATTGCCCCTTTGAACCCGAAGTCCGCGATCGAGCCGGCCGCGCGATGTGCGCGAACTTCGGGCATAGGACATGAGACCCCTCAATTCACCTTCGTCACGAAGGCGCGCGCCGCGGTGATCTCGGGACGGACCGGATCGGCGGCCTCGCCGAGCGCGACGGCGGCGGCATAGTATTGCCGCGCCAAGCCGGCGTCGCCGGCCTGCTCCGCCGCCTTCGCGGCGCCGAGCGTGGCGCCGAGCCGGTGCGGCTCCTTCTTGAGCGTCGCCTCGAAGGCGGCGAGCGCGTCCTTGGCTTTCCCGCGCTCGAGCAGCATCGCACCATAGAGCTCGCGCGCCGGCACGATCGGCCCGGGCGTCACCGGTGATTTCTCGGTCTTGTCCTCGGCGGCCGCGGCAGCGGCCATGGCGGCGAGCGCCTCGTCGTATTTGCCCTGTGCGTAAAGGAGCCACGCATTCGCGGTCTGCCACTGGATATCGACCTGCTCGGCCCAATAGGCGTCCTTGGCCTCGCGCAGCTTGTCGCGCAACTCCGCCAGCTTGGCGATGTCGGCCTTGGCCGCGTCGGGCTTGCCCGAGCGGGCCGCGCCCACCGCGCGGGCGAAATGGGTGATCGCCATGACATGCAGGAACTTGCTGGGCCTGACCTCGAGCGCGGCGGCGCCGCTCCAATCCCCCCGCTCCATCGCATAGCGCGCGGGCGACGCCGCAAGCGCGAAGCTCGCGCCCGGAAGGTCGGGATTGACTGCCGTTCCCGCTGCCATCTCGTCGATCACGGCGCGCGCGTTCTTGTCCTGCGCGAGCTGCAGATAGGCGTAGACCATGTAGTCCTGGCCGTGGAGCTGGTCGCCGTACTCCTTGTCGGCCTTGGCCGCGCGCACCGAAGCTGAGTTAGCGGCGATCGATTCCTTCCAGTAGCCGACGCGGGTGAAGATGTGGGACGGCATGTGCTGCGCGTGCGGCGCCGTCGGCGCGATCTTGGAATAGCGCGTGGCGGCGTCGAGGCCTTTGTCGGCGATGGGCGGGTAGTCGTAGGAGTGAATGAGATAGTGCGCGACGCCGGGATGTTGCGGCTGGCGCTTGAAGATGCCTTCCAGGATCGCGGCCGCCTTGAGCTGATTGGCGTAGGTCTTGTCGGCGGGCGAAGCCGCGACGTCGAGCGCAAGGGCATAATAGATTTGCGCCTCGTCGTCCTGCGGATAGCGTTGCGCCACCGCCTCCATCGCCTTGAGATAGGCCTGCACCCGGGTGCGGTGGTCGAGCTTGTCGTAATCGGCATAGAACGCGCCAAGTGCGCCGATGAACTCGTTTTCACGCGGGGTCTTCGCCCCGATCGCCTTGGCCTTTTGAATGGCCGCGAGCCCTTCCGCCAGATTGGCGGCGGGCGGGACGCCGAACGGATTGAGCAGCAGGCTCGTTGCGATGCCCCAGTAGGCGATGGCGCAGTCGGGATCGGCCTTGAGCGTGTCCTCGAAAATCTCCTTCGACGCGCGATACCAGAACGAGTGCTGGTAGCGCATGCCGCGGTCGAACCGGCGCTGCGCGGCGTCGTTGCACGAGGTCTCGAAATGGACGGCACCGAGCCGTTGCTCGGCGGCCTCCTGCGCCGCGGCGGACTGCGCGATCCCGGCCGCAAGGACGGCGGAAAAAGCGGCGGCTAGCGAAGACCTGAGCATGGTCGCCTCCGTGTGTTGTTTTGATCGAGACGAGTGCGAATAAGCGGGCTCGTACTCTAGCAAGGGCGTGGTTGCGCAGCAATTTTGCTCTCTCCTGACACGGCGGCGCGTGCGAATTGAGCTTGCCGCCGCTATCTGCTAGTGGTCCGATTCCGAAGTTCGCCAGCACCCGCAGCACGTGCGAGGCGAACTTCGGAATCTGAGGACCACTAGCAACTCTATGGTTCTAGTGCCCCTTTTGAACCCGAAGTTCGCGATTGAACTTGCCGCGCGCTGCGCGCGAACTTCGGGTTCGGGGCACTAGAGCGCGGCCATGACCCGCCAAGGCTGACCATGATTCCACGCTACACACGGCCCGAAATGGCTGCGATCTGGGACCCGCAGATGCGCTACCGCATCTGGTTCGAGATCGAGGCGCATGCGGCCGACGCGCTCGCCGAGCTCGGGGTCATTCCGAAGGCCGCCGCCAAGAAAATCTGGGACAAGGGCAAGAACGCCACCTTCGACGTTGCGCGGATCGATGCGATCGAGCGCGAGGTCAAGCACGACGTGATCGCCTTTCTCACCCACCTCGCCGAGATCGTGGGCCCCGAGGCGCGCTTCGTCCATCAGGGCATGACCTCCTCCGACGTGCTCGACACCTGCTTCAACGTCCAGCTGGTGCGCGCCGCCGATCTGCTGATCGCCGATGTCGACAAGCTGCTCGCGGCGCTGCGCCGGCGTGCCTTCGAGCACAAGCTCACGCCGACGATCGGGCGTTCCCACGGCATTCATGCCGAGCCTACGACGTTCGGCGTCAAGCTCGCCTATGCCTATGCGGAATTCTTCCGCGCCAAGGAACGGCTCATCTGCGCGCGGACGGAGGTCGCGACCTGCGCCATTTCCGGGGCGGTCGGCACGTTCGCGCAGATCGATCCCCAGGTGGAGGCGCACGTCGCCCGGGCGATGGGGCTCGCGGTCGAGCCGGTCTCGACCCAGATCATTCCGCGCGACCGCCACGCCATGTATTTCGCCACTTTGGGCGTGGTCGCTTCATCGGTCGAGCGGCTCGCCACGGAATTTCGTCATTTGCAGCGCACCGAGGTGCTGGAAGCCGAAGAGTTCTTCTCCGAGGGTCAAAAGGGCTCCTCGGCCATGCCGCACAAGCGCAATCCGGTCCTGTCGGAGAACGTGACCGGGCTCGCCCGCATCGTGCGCGCCTACGTCACACCGGCGCTGGAGAACGTCGTGCTCTGGCACGAGCGCGACATCTCGCACTCCTCGGTCGAGCGCATGATCGGGCCGGATGCCACCGGGACGCTGGACTTCGCGCTGACGCGCCTCGCGTCCATCGTCGACAAGCTTGTGGTGTATCCCGCCAACATGCAGAAGAACCTCGACCTGCTCGGCGGGCTGGTGCATTCCCAGCGGGTGATGATCGCGCTCACGCAGAAGGGCGTCGCGCGCGAGGAGGCCTATGCCCTGGTGCAGCGCAGCGCCATGAAGGTCTGGCAGGGCGAAGGCGACTTTCTGTCCTTCCTCACGGCCGACAAGGACGTGCGCAAGCATCTCAGCGAGGCGGAGCTCAAGGCCAATTTCGACCTCGACCATCACCTCAGGCACGTCGACACCATCTTCGAGCGCGTGTTCGGCAAGGCCGCCTGATCTGTCTGGCCGCCACCTTGCGGTCCACGCCGGCGCGCTCACGCCAGAGTGCGCACGAACTCCCGCACGGCGGCGTTGAATTCACGCGGGCGCTCCCAGTGCACGAAGCGGCCCGCACCGGGAATCGAAGGCGCCTCACGAAAGTTCTTCATGCCGGCCAGGACCTCCGGCTGGTCGGGATACGGATCGTTCGCGCCGCACACGCCGAGCACCGGTAGATCGAGCCGCCGAAAGGCAGGAACGAGATCGGGCACGGAGGATCCAAACTCGAGCATGCCGTGGCGATATTCCTCGAGCGGATGGCTCGCGAACATCTGAATCACCTTCTCGCGCAGCGGCGAATCCACCGGAATGACGCGGTAGATGGTCTTGCCGCCTTCATCCCGCAACAACGATATCAGCGCATCCCTGCCCCGGCTTTCGAGCACGTCCGCCGCGCGCTGGTTGTACTTTTCCCAGCGCTGGAAGTACTGCATCGCATCGTGCATCTCGCTCCAGGCGGCGAGCACGAGGCCGCTCACGCGGTCGGGGTACTGGATGGCGTAGTTCGCGGCGATCGTCGTGCCGAATGCGACCGCGATGAGCACCGGCCGTTGCATGCCGAAGTGATCGATCAGGTGCGCGAGGTCGCGTGTCTGGTTGACGAGCGAAAAGCCGTAGCTCGTCGACCCCGTCTTCGCGTGCCCGCGCCGGTTGTAGGCGAAGCAGCGGTGATCGCGCGCGAAGTCCGGGATCTGATGTTCCCAGTATTCGAGCCCATGGATCTCGCCGTGGATGAAGACGAGGTCGGGCCCCTCCCCCTCGAGCTCGTAGTAGAAGTCGCAGCCGTTCGCCTGGATGGTCGGCACGAAGTCGCGCTCTGGGGACGATGTGAGCATAAACTATCGAGCGTGCGGTTCGGCCTGTCAACGTTGCCGCCCGATGCGGCGCTCCCCTAAGATACGGCAGATCGGCTGGCGTCGCACTGCGCGCGCAGGCGTCCGTCCGGGGAACAAGGAGACGTCTGCTGTGGCGACCTGGACCATCGGTGCGGTGAGCGTCACGCGCGTGGAGGAGCAGATCGGATTCGCCAGCTTCCCGCCCGAGCAGTATCTCGCTGGCTTCGAGCGCGAACTGCTGCAGCGGCATTTGCCGTGGCTGGTACCGCATCACTACTCGCCCGAGCACGATCGGCTGGTCACCAGCGTGCACTCCTGGCTCATCCGCACCGATCGGCACACGATCCTGCTCGACTGCTGCGGCGGCAATCACAAGGAGCGGCCGGGGCTGGCGCGCTTCCACCAGCGCGACACGCCGTATCTCGCGCGCCTGCGTGAGGCCGGCGCCGCGCCTGAAGACATCGACATCGTGCTCTGCACCCATCTGCACGCCGATCACGTCGGCTGGAACACGATGCTGCGTGACGGCCGCTGGATCCCGACCTTTCCGAACGCCAAGTATCTGTTCTCCCGTTCCGAGGACGAATACGGCGATCCGCGTCGCAACCCCGCGGCGGACGCCGACCCGCAGCGCGGCTGCGCCTATCGCGACAGCGTGCTGCCGGTGATCGAGGCCGGCCAGGCGGTGCTGCTCGACGGCACGCACGCGATCGACGACGCGATGTTCGTCGAGCCCGCCCCCGGCCACACGCCGGGCCATGTCATCCTCAAGCTGCACGATCGGGGGGAGCGCGCGCTGTTCTGCGGCGACGCCCTGCATCATCCGCTGCAGGTTTACGCCCCGCACTGGAATTCGCGCTTTTGCGAGCTGCCGGAGCAGGCCCTCGTCACGCGTCGACGGCTGCTGGAGCACTGCGCCGAGCAAGGCGCCCTGCTCTTTCCCGTGCACTTCGGCGCTCCGCATGTCGGCGCGATCACGAGCGCCGCCGGCTTCTCGCTGCGCTTCGTCGATGGCAGAGAAAGCTGACGCCGCGCGCACTGCGGCGCGGCCGCAACATGCCGTCAATCCTCGATGCCCACCACGCGGGCGGGCGCGCCGTCCATGCCACGCAGCCGCAGCGGCAGCGCCACCAGCTTGAAGCGGCCGCCGATGCTCCCGAGGTTGGTGAGAAGCTGGATCATCGGAATTCCGGCCTTGAGCCAGCGCTTGTGGTTGGCGCCGCGCTCGGCCGGCAGCAGCGTCATGCGCCAGAACGGCTTTTCCGGGAAACAATCCATGGCGACCGCCGCCACGCCGCGGGCCGCCGTCCACTCGCTCACGCTCGGCTCGAGATGGATGGTGTCGTTCCAGAACTCGGGTGTGCCCCAGGCCCGGTCGGTCCACAGCGTCTTGATGACAGCGATCTGGCCGGGAGACGGAACGACGCCGGTCCGCTCCAGGTCGTCGCCGCTGATGCCGGCGCCGGCGGGCTTGCCGCTGACATCGAGCACCACGGCATCGCGCATCACCAGCCGGTCGAGTGCAAGCTCGTCCACCGGGCCGCCATCCGCCAGAAAATGCCGGGGCGCGTCGATATGGGTCCCGATATGGGTGTTCAAGGTGAGCACCGTATCCATGTGACCGACTGCGGGCGCATCCGCCATGACGTCGACGCCTTCGCGCGCGAGCCGTGCGCGCTGATCCTCGTCCACGACGGTGGCCGCCTGCACCTTCACCGGATACTGCTCGTACAGCGGAATCTTCGGAATGCCCGCCATCCCGGTGACGACGGGAAGCGTGAGATCGACGATACGCGCCATGGCGTGGTCCCCGTTCACACGTTGCTAGTGTGGCGGATTTGACGTTCCTATCAGCATTGCCGCGAGTCATTCATAGGAACGCCAAATCCAAAGCCACACTAGAATCAATAGTTGCTGGTGTCCCTTCGCTGAGTTCGTAGCGCATGATTTGAGGCTCCGGTTTCGGAGCTTGAATCATTTCCGCCGCGTTTCGATCAAGCCGCAATGCCTGGTGGCGAAGCCATTAATGCTCTGAATTTACTTCCGCTTTCGGCGGCATAGCGGACATAGCCGGGCTTACTACCTGGCTCGGCCCGGTCGCGAATGACCCCATGTGCGACAACATCTTTGCTCGGAGCGCGGCGTCTCTTGCGGCTACTTCGGATACCGGCCGATGGCGCTCGCCGGGATCAGGTGAACGAGAAGAAAACGGGGATCCATGTCGAACCATACAAGCTGAGATTAAGGAGCCGATCTGAATTTCGCGCGGCGGATCTCTATTGCTTGACGAATTTATCGAAGTCTCCGCATCGCCCTGACACGGGCCCCCGCTCCCGTCCGTTTTTGTCAACGCAACGCTTTTCGCCATCCGGCGGCCGTGGCTTACTATCGAACCGAATACAACCTAGGAGGGCGCACGAGTCAACTCACAATCAAATCCGGTTGGCCTTTTGGACGCTCTGGCGGGCTCAGGCCATCATTGCTGCCCATGCGCCATATGCGGAAGCGAAAGCTCGAGTAAGAGCTGCGCCTCGACGCCGCTTGGTCCCGTTGTGAAGAACTGTAACGATCTCGGAGAGAAGATCGCCGCACGGACGCTCGCCGGCTTGATCGCGAAGGCCAGTATTGTTGAGTTCATCTGGGACGGTGAGATCGGTACCGACTTTGACGGCGCCCGATACGCGGATGGTCTTCCACATCGCCAAGGATCTGATGGCGCTGGCACGACGAATTGACGCACGCCTTAGATGTCGTGGAGAAGCTTGCGGACGCGGGGGAAGGCTGTACCTCGCCGAGGTGCGCCCGGCGGCTATGATTCCGTGCGCGGCGGGCGCGACGCGTGAGCGGTCGTCATGACTTCCAGCAAAGTCAGCCGAAACGGCAGCCCCGGGCTGCTGAAAACCTCAGTCGAGCAGGTGCCGACCCGGGCGGCGCTGTCGGCAGCACGCGCGATAAGCCGCGATCATCGGCGCAGTCAGCCGCAAGGGCAACGTCGTCCCATGGGTTGAGGCCGCCGCTGTTGCTTGCCGGTGCACAGCGGCACGCCGCCCGAGCAGCCCGCCCCCGCCCGCAGATCGCGATCAAATAGATGCACGCCAAACATTTGCACATCTGCCGCCGGACCAGCAAAATGCCGCGCTCAACCGTTTCGCGGTAGACTAAACACGAGTGCTTCTGCCGAATTGAGGTAATGTCGGAGCCTAAAAGACTGCGAGGATGGTGCGGACGGCAAAACTTTGTGCGTTGATCGCGTTACTGACTTTGGCATGATCAATCGCCGCCTAAGCGGAGGTTATGGTGCGTGACGTTGCGGCATGGTTGGAAAGACTGGGCCTTGCCCGTTATGCCGAGGCATTCGAGCGAAACGAGATCGACTTCGACACCCTCCCGCACCTCACGGAGCCCATGCTGGAGAAGATCGGCGTACCGCTCGGTCCGAGAGCCAAATTGCTGGCCGCCATTACCGATCGCACCTCGCTCCCGGCCGCGAGTACACAGGCGCTCGAAGACCGATTTCAGGTGGAGCAAGAGCAAGCCGAACGCCGCCAGATTACCGCGATGTTCTGCGATCTGGTCGACTCAACCAAGCTCGCTGGACTTCTTGATCCGGAAGAGTTCGGGTTGGTGATGCAATCCTTCCAGCAATCATGTGGGGAAGTCGTACAACGTCATGGAGGCCACATATCGCAGTATCGCGGAGACGCCCTAGAGGTGTATTTCAACTGGCCTGTGGCGCACGAGGACGCCGCCGAGAGGGCTGTCCGTGCAGCTCTTGAAGTGATCGAAGCAGTAAAGGCGATCCCCGCGCGAGAAACGTTGTCGACGCGCATCGGCATCTGCAGCGGGGTAGTGGTAGTTAGTCAGAAGGGCGCCGATGGCGATCCCGCGCAGCCTTCGGGCGCTGTGGGTGAAACGCTGCATCTCGCTTCGCGCATGCAGACGCTGGCATTACCGGATGGGGTAGTGATCTCGGAATCCACAAATCGGCTCATTTCGGGACGTTTCGACAAAGAAGATTCGGGCGCGCAGCGATTAAAGGGGGTCGCCGAGCCCATTCGAGCGTATCGAGTTCACGGCGTGAGGGAGGATGCGAGTCGGTTCGACGTGGCAAGACCCGACACCTTGACACCTCTGGTTGGCCGCAACGCTGAACTTTTCTTCTTGCAGCAGTTATGGCGCGAGGCCAAGCAGGGGGAGGGACAAGTCGTTTTCATCTCCGGCGTAGCCGGAATAGGCAAGTCACGCATTGTTCATGAGCTTGAGAAGTGGATTGGACCCAGACGGCGACTAACACTCAGATTTCAATGTCTACCGCATTGCGTCCAGAGCGCTCTGTTTCCGGTCATTCAGCGAGTTGAGCGGCTGGCGGAAATTGCGGATGATGATACAGACATAGTCCGGCTGGGAAAAATAGAGGCCATGCTCTCGCGAGCGATGCATCAGCCGGAAACGGCAATACCGGTCATCGTCGAAATGATGTCGCTCCCAAGGTCCTCCCGCTATTCGACGCTTGCGCTCACACCCCAGCAGATCAAGGCGCAGGCATTGCGCGTTTTAACCGATCTGCTGATAGAGATAGCACGAACAGTTCCCTTGCTTTGCGTGCTCGAGGATGCGCATTGGATCGATCCCTCCACGCAGGAGCTTCTCGAGCTGGTGATCGGGCGGCTCGATAAATCCCGAATTCTTCTCATTGTTACGCATCGCCCGGAATATCAGCTGCCCGCCGGCACGCAAGGCCACGCGAGCAGTCTAACCGTCACCCGGCTGGGACGGCGGGATGCAGCCGAAATGGCAAGATTGGCCTTGCGGGATCGAGCGGTCTCAACTGCAGTTGTCGACGGATTGTGTCCGGCAGCGATTCAATTCCACTCTTTCTCGAAGAGCTTGCTCGTGGCGCCGCGGATTTTACCTCCGCCGAGCGGAACGATCCGCCCTCTGCGGATACGACGGTACCACTTTGGCTGGTACCGGAAACATTGCGTGACGCGCTGATAGCACGTCTAGACCGGGCGCCCGACGCACGCAAAGTGGCGCAATTGGCTGCGGTCATCGGGCGCGAATTTTCTTACGAGCTGTTGTGTCGGCTCTCACCTTTGAGCAACGATGAACTGCTTTCTGCGCTGCAGCAGCTTATGCAAAGCGACATTATTCAAGCGCGCGATGGCTCCCTGCATTCCCGATTCGTCTTTAGGCATGCCCTGTTGCGCGATGCTGCGTATGAATCACTTCTGAAATCCGCGCGACGGGAGAACCACGCAAAAGTCGCCGAGATAATTGCGAAATCGCCGGATGTCATAAGCGGTCAGCCCGAGCTGATAGCTTATCATTATGACTTGGCGGGCCACGCAGAGCTTGCCGTGCACTATTGGACGGAGGGCGGCCATCGCGCCCTGAGCCGGTCAGCCAATATCGAAGCTTCCATTCTATTTGAAAAGGCATTGCAATCACTTCGGTCGTTTCCATCAACACCCGAGCGAATAGCCACCGAATTGGATATTCATCTCTCGCTCGGCCTTTGTTGTATTGAGGTCAAAGGATACTCAGCCAGTGCAACGCGACAGGCGTTTGAGCGCGCCTACGAGTTGACCCAGCAAATAAGAGAGCCACGCAAGGAGATACAGGCTCTCTTCGGTCAATGGGGCCATTTCTGGATGAAAGCTCAGCACGATCGTGCGATCGAGCTCGGCCGGGCGTTGCTCGCGATGGCCACCCCGCTGCAGGATCAAGCGGCAATAGTGTTAGGTCACCGCTGTATCGGCAGTACGTTGTTCACGCTCGGCGAATTTGTGCAAGCCCGATCTCATCTCGAGCGCGGCCTGGTCCTAGGTGAGCAATCGGCCAAGGGCTCCTTATCTGTCGATTATGCCGTAGACCCGACCATCGCCGCACGGCTGATGTTGGCATGGGATCTCTGGGTTCTTGGTTACCCGGCCCAGGCGCGCTGTAACGTGCTCCAAGCGCTTACTCAAGCAACCGACAAGTCCCATCCCTATACCCTCGCATTTGCTCACTATGTAACGTCTGCGGTTCACCTGCTCTGCGGAGAGGTCGAGCACTCGCTCGATCACGCGACGCAAAGCTTGGCCATATCAGGCGAGCATCAAATCAACCTATACGCTCTGTATGCAAGGTTCGGCCGCGGCTGTGCGTTCGCGAAGCTCGGACGGAAGGAGCATGCAATCGCCGAAATACGGGGAGCCATCGAGGAGGCAAAGCGGAGCGAGCTGGGCTATATGCGCGGGTTCATGCTCGGAGAACTTGCAAGCGCGCAATGCGAGGCGGGCGATCCGGAAACTGCATTGTCAACTCTGGACGAGGCATTGAGGCAGGTCAACGACGTTTCAGGTCGTGCCTGGGAGTTAGAATTGCTGAGGCTGCATGGAGATGCCCTGCTTGCCAGCGGTCGTGGCGACGAGATCACGGTCGAGACCCGGTATAATGATGCAATATCATTGGCCCGGAAACAGCAGGCCCGATCGCTGGAGCTCCGGGCGACAAGCTCGCTGGCCCGGCTTCTGCGAACTCAGCGAAGAAGCGATGAGGCTCGCGCGCGCCTCGCCGGCATTTTGGAGTGGTTCACTGAAGGGCACGATACGGCCGATCTGGTACAGGCAAGGCGGCTCTTATTGATCGAGAAGACATAGATCGGTATCTCGCTCTACTTTTTATCGAACGCTGTCGGAATCAAGTGAGGTTTGAACTATCTCCCGGACGATTCGAGCCTCCGTCCAGGAGGAGCACGGTGAGGAATTTGCGGTGCTTCCACGGTCCCGGACGTTACCCCTTCCCGGAGCATGACAGGTGGTGTAACCTTATGGTCCATAGGGCGCGATCATGAAACGTCGTCAAGTACTGGGTGCGGCCGGTGTTGGCCTCTCGGCAGCCGTCATTGGTAGGCCCGCCATCGCGCAATCTATGCCCGGAATCAAGTGGCGGTTGACGTCAAGCTTTCCAAGAGCGCTTAACACGCTCTTCGGCGGAAGCGAGGTTTTCGCCAAGGCCGTTGCAGAGGCCACCGACAACGCGTTCCAGATTTAAGTCTTTGCGGCTGGAGAAATAGTGCCCGGCTTGGCCGCAGCCGACGCGGTACAGAACGGCGCCGTCGAAATGTGTCATACGGCGTCTTATTATTATCTCGGCAAGGATCAGACTTTTGCGCTCGGCACCGCCGTGCCGTTTGGGTTGAATTCGCGCATGCAAAACGCGTGGTGGTTCTTCGGTGGTGGCGCCGAATTGATGAATGAGTTTTACAAGAGGTTCAATCTATACGCAATCGTATCTGGGAATACCGGATGCCAAATGGGCGGATGGTTCCGAAAGGAGATCAGGGAAGTCGCGGATCTGCAAGGCCTGAAATTCCGGATCGCTGGTTTAGCCGGGACTATACTGAGCAGGCTAGGCGTCGTGCCACAACAGATCGCCGCTGGCGATATCTATTCGGCGCTGGAGAAGGGGACAATTGATGGCGCCGAATGGGTTGGTCCCTATGATGACGAGAAGCTCGGTTTACAGAGGGTCGCACCTTACTACTATTACCCAGGCTGGTGGGAAGGCCAGTCGATGGGCCATGATTTCTTCAATATCTACAAATGGAATTCCCTACCACCAGTCTACCAAGCGGTCTTGCGGAGTGCTGCAGCGGTGTCGAACCAATGGACATTATCAAAATATGACGCCGAAAATCCTGCCGCATTACGGCGTCTTCTCTCGCGCGGTACGCAGCTTCGCGCTTTCCCCACCCCTATCATGATGCCTGCCTCAAGGTCGCCTTCGTGGTCTATGACGAGTTCTCCGCCAAGAACGAGGACTTCAAAAAGGTATGGGAATCCGTGCTGGCATTTCGCAATGATCAATATCTATGGTGGCAGGTGGCGGAATTTTCCTCGATTTCGCGCGCGCACGCGATAGGCTCTTCGGCGAATTCCCTGGATATCGCTCGGCGAGGTCGTCGGCTTCCTGCGACCGAGATCGATCCGCGCGTTTCAGCCGACCAGCGCGACCGAATTCACCGACCGCTTCCGGAGCTATGCGGAATTTAGCGCTCCGGTCGCCCTTTTCGGTTTCAGCTATTGCCTCGAGCGCATGGCGGTGGGACGAGACGATGCTTTTATTCGAACCGTCGAAGCGATCTGCCCGCCAGAATGCCGAGCCTTTCGTTTCCTGAAGGTGCACAGCAATATCGGCAGCGATCACGACCACGTCGACGAGCAGCAGGCATTCTTCGAATTGCTGCCGTGGGCTGACTTGGTGCTCATTACTTCCGCAGCGTACGAGACTGCGGAGCTTCTCGCCCGCCAACCGAGAATGGACCAGGCCTTGACGGATGAGGAGATAGGCCGTCGCCTCGAAAAGGCAGGCATCCGTGCGCCTTTCTCTAGGGATCCGGAGCACGCGGAGCGGGGTCAAGGACCAACTTGGCGCGGCGGGTCGCTCCGCGCAACCGAAACCGCGGCGCGCGATCGTGTGGCTCGAGGCGAGGATGCGCGGCGCAAGGCGCAGGCAATTCGAAGCACGTCCCCACACTGAGGAGAGCGCATTAAAATCATGATAGTCGACATAGAAAAAGGAAGGGTCAAGTTCGCGGATAACCAGGATTGTGGCGTCGACGGATGTAGTAACAGATCGAATGAAGGTAACTTGTACACGTTGGTGCTTCCTCCGCTTCCTCTGGAATACAAGGATGCTGCTGGCAAACCCCAGGATGGCTATCTCCGTGAGATGACCTTAGAGGCCGCGTGGCACCACGCTGTAGTTTACGGCTACGGTATGTAGAGATTGGGCGGTTATTTCGCCACCTGTTTGACCCGACGCTTGCAGTGCGCTTCCTGCCTGCCTTATCCGTTTCCGCAGCATTTAATGCGGTGCATTCAACGGCTGGAACGCGATGGAGGAGAGAAGACCGCCGGACGAGCAACTTGAACCCACCAATGTCGCAAGATGCTGTTGCCGCCGCAGCAAATCGCCGTCCGACCAAACGCGCGTTGAAACAACGGGATCATTGACGTCGTGAGCAGTCGCCACCGCACGGCCGCGTCGTGCATCGTGTCCGCGAAGTCCGCTATGGCGGCTTCGCAAAAACCGTCGGGATGGGTGCGCCGACAACGCCCCACGGGCTTGGCTCCCAGTATGGTCGTTCCCTCTGTCGTCGATTCATTCTGCCGCTTTGGCTTCGCAAGCACCTGTCCCCAAGGCGCCGCGTGCGGCTCCTCCTTGAATCGAGGGCTTGGCTAGCAAATTGTGACCGTCGTCGATTCCGACGTCGCTCTCCGTAGGCAGGCTGCGAGCAGGGAGGGTGAGCGGCTTCGCATCGACGCCTGCCGGCTGGCTGCGCGCAAGCACGCGATCGACGTCGATGCAGAAGTCGACCTCGATCAGGTGATGCGGGCGATCTCGGTGCGAGCCAATCCGCGGGAGATACAGTGATGTGACCTAATTTTCAAATGGTTCTCAGCGGCTGAAGCCAATCGATGACCGACCAATTTCGATGCGGGACGGGCCGACAACCTGCCTACGTGCGCAGCAGGCTCGCGCCAACCGGCCGTTTTCTCACGGCAGCCCCCGAATATGCACTCAGGCTCCCCGGCAAAGACCCTTCGCTCAAAGGCTTGCCGGTCGAGTCGTCCGGTGCGCGTCGGGCACTGAAAATCATCAGTCTCAAGACCGATCGCTCAGCCCGCTCGCGGAGATTTTCATCGACAGAATGAAGGCTCTCGCGAAGCCGTTGGCCAGAACGAAGTAGCCAGTAGCGGAAAATGTCCGCTCTTGATGCTGTGGACGGCTCCTCCACCGGCACGTGAGTGCCATGGATGTGGGCGCTGTTAAGGCTCCCACGATTCAGAGGAGCTACTCATGCAAGCGGTCACGACAATCGGTCTCGACATTGCAAAGTCAGTCTTCCAGGTCCACGGCGTTGATGCCGCTGGCCAGGTGCTCATCCGCCGCCAGTTGAAGCGTCGCGCCGTCCTGGCGTTCTTCCAGAAACTGCCAGTATGTCTGGTTGGGATCGAGGCTTGCGCCTCGTCGCACTACTGGTCGCGCGAGCTCCAAGCACTCGGCCATTCGGTGCGGTTGATGCCGCCGGCTTACGTGAAGCCCTACGTCAAGCGTCAGAAGAATGACATGGCTGACGCAGAAGCCATCTGTGAGGCTGTCGCCAGAGCCAACATGCGGTTTGTGCCCACCAAGACGCCTGAGCAGCAGAGCTGCCTGATGCTTCACCGCACACGGCATCTGTTTATTCGCCAGCAGACCGCGGTGATCAATTCGATCCGGGCTCACCTTGCCGAATTTGGCATCGTCGCGCCGGTCGGGCGCAAAGGAGTCACCGAACTGCTCCACATTGTTGCCGACCCGAGTGACAAACGGGTGCCTGAGGTTGCCCGCGCCTGCCTTGCCGCGCTCGGCAATCAACTGCTCAGCCTCAAGGAGCAGATCGTGGAGTTCGATCGGATGATCATGGTCTGGCACCGCTCCAACGAAACGAGCAAGCGCCTTCATTACATTCCCGGAGTCGGTCCGATGCTGGCAACCGCTCTGGTCGCCAGTGTTGCTGACCCCAGGACCTTCCGATCAGGACGCAACTTCTCGGCCTGGATCGGGCTCGTTCCGAAGCAGCACTCGAGCGGGGGCAAGGACAGGCTCGGCAGCATCAGCAAACAGGGTGACCGCTATCTGCGCAGCCTGTTCGTGGCCGGTGCACTCGCCGTCATCCGCTATGCCAAGATCCACGGCACCAAACACCGCCCCTGGCTCACGGCACTGTTGGCCCGGCGACCGACCAAGGTCGCCGCCATCGCGCTTGCCAACAAGCTTGCCCGAATGGCCTGGGCCATGATGGCTAAGGGCGAGCGTTACAGGCAACCCGTCGCGCTTGCGGCGTAAAACGAGATCGCGCCGGGCATCCGGCGTGATGTGAAGGTTGGAGGAGCGAACAGCGCGTAATGCAGAGCCGGTCGATCCGGCGATCAGGACAACCCACTTGTGCCATCGCATTGTTATCGAATGCGGGTTTTTGACCGGGACCTGATCCGCGGAGGGCATTATGGCCAGCGGTCATGTGAACCGCATCTAAAGGCCGAACACATGGCTGCACCGACCATGCTGCAAACGTGAAGAAAGCTCTTGCCAACACGGAGCCGTCCACACATGGCACATCGCGTCATTTCGCTGCGACGCGCAATTTTGTCCGTTATCGGGGCATAGCGGACTCTGGCAAGCCGACCGCCCGAGAGATTTATCGGTTCACGGCCTAGTTGCGCTGCTGCTGGGTGTAGCCGTAGTGCCAGGCCAGCACCCTGTTCTCGATCATCAGGAACAGGCGATTGAGGATGTAGCCCAGCGCCGCCAGCGTCAGCACGCCCGCGAACATCTCGCGGATCTTGAAGCCACGCTGCGCGCTCAGGATGAAGTAGCCGATCCCGCTGGAGGCCGCCACCATCTCGCTGATGACCATGACGATGAGCGCAACCGCGAGGCTCACGCGCATGCCGGTGAAGATGTACGGCGAGGACGCCGGCAGCACGATCTGCCACAGGAGCTTCCAACCCGACACACCAAAGGTGCGGGCGGTCTGCAGCTGAACCGGGTCGACGCTGCGCACGCCGCTATAGGTGTTGAGCAGGACCGGAAAGAACGAAGCAAATGCGATCATGAATATCTTCATCTCGTCGTCGATGCCGAGAAAGAGGATCACGATCGGAAGATAGGCCGGGCTCGGGATCGGGCGCAGCACCTCGGTGATGGGCTCAAGCAAAGTGTAGAAGAAGCGAACGTAACCCATGAGCAGGCCGACCACGACGCCGAGCGCAACGCCGACGAAATAGCCCGCGAACATTCGCCAGAGGCTCGGCAACAGCTCGCCGAGGAGCTCGCCCGAGACGATGAGCTCCCACCAGGTCGCAAGAATGGCACTCATGCGGGGAAAGCTCATCGCCGGCATCACGCCGCTCGCCGCCGCGATCTCCCACAACACGAGCAGGACCACGATGAATGCAACCCCGAGCCAGCGACTCTCCCACAGCACCGCGAGCCGACGCCGAGGCCTCCCGGCCGGGGCGGCCAACGCCGGAGGTTCGGTGGCCGCGGTATCGCTCATGCCGGCTCCGTCGCGACCAGCCCTTCGTCGGCGAAGAGTTGCGCCAGCAGCCGACCACGGTAGTCGAGGTACTGCGGCAACGCGCGGGTGGTGATCTGATTGCGCGGGTGCGGAAGCACGATCGGCAGGTCGGCCGCCACCGTCCCCGGCGCGCGGGTCAGGGCCACGACCCGGGTCGAGAGATAGACCCCTTCATCGACGTCATGGGTGACGAAGACGACGGTGAGACCGAGTTCCCGCCACAGCGAGCGCACCAGCTCCTGCAGACCGACGCGCGTCAGCGCATCGACCGCGCTGAACGGCTCGTCCATCAACAGCACGGCAGGGCGGCACGCGAGCGCGCGGGCGATCGCCACGCGCTGCTGCATACCGCCCGACAGTTGCCACGGATAGTGCTGCTCGAAGCCTGTGAGCTTCACGAGGCCGATGAGCTCACGTGTGCGCACGGCAATCGCCTGGCGCGACAGCGACTCGCGGCTCTCCAACCCGAACGCGACGTTGCGCTCCACCGTCTTCCAGGGGAAGAGTGACCGCGTGTACTGCTGAAAGACGTAGATGACGGTCGGCGGCGGCGCTTCCACTTTGCGGTCTTCGAGAAACACCGCGCCCGAGGTCGGGCCGACGAGGCCGGCCATGATCTGCAGCAGGGTCGACTTGCCGCATCCGGAAGGGCCGACGATGGACACGAAACTGCCGCGCTCGATGTCGAGATCGAGGCCATTGAGCGCGATCGTCGTCGTACCGCCCGGTGCCGCGAAGGCCTTGCGCAGGCCGCGAATTCGCAGGAACGACCGGGACGAGTCCGTCATCGACCAGGCGCTCAGGGAACCATCAGCACTCGTCGCGAAATGTCGATCGGCGTCTTGAGCAGCCCATACTTTCGCATCAGCTCCATCGTGCGCGTCGTTTCGCCGACATTCACCGCTGTCCCAAGCCGCGGCAGCAGCACCGTGTCCTTCAGTGCGGGGTTGAGGCCAGTGAACTGCTGGTTGATGTCGCGCGTGGCGGCCTCGTTCGCGTTGGCGAACTGCGCCCCCTTGATCACCGCGCGGGCGAATTTCTCCGCCGTCGCGCGGTTCTTCTCGACCCATGGCGCAAGCGCGATGTACTGCGTGATGTCCGAGTTGGGAGCGGTCTCGACATAGGTCCAGCTCACGATCTCCGCTTTGCCGGTCGCCATCAGCGCCGAGCGGAACGGCTCGACCTGGGCCACGGCGTCGAGCTGGCCGTTCAAGAGCGGGTCGTTCATCTGCGGAAACGGCACTTCGGTGAAGCGCACCTTGGTCCGGTCGACGCCGTGCTTCTCGAGCGCGGCCACCGCGTGCAGCCACGCGGAGCTGTTGATCACGTTGACCGCCACGCGCTTGCCCTCGAGGTCCTTCAGCGTGCCGATCGCGCCTTTGCGCACGATGAGGGCAGTCGTCGTATCCGGCGGCGAGCTGCGCACCACAGCGCCAGGCGCAAGCAGGATCGCATCGAGCCCCTGCTCGATGGCCTGCAACGTGGAGACCGTGTTGCTGAATGCGATGTCGATACGGCCCGACTGCAGCACGGGCACGGCCAAGGCGCCGCTCTCGAACTTCGTGACCTCGACGTCGAGCCCCTCGGCCTTGAAGAACCCCTGCCGCTCGGCGATCACGGCGCCCAACGACTCCGAGAACGGCAGCAGGCCGAGCCGGATCTTCTCCTGCGCGGTCGCCGCCGGCGGAGCCGCAAGAATGCCGAGCAGGATCAGCAACGAGCACACGATGCGTCGAACGACAGCCACGGCGCTCTCCATCTCTTCCATATGCGGGCTGATCGAGCCTAGTGAGCGGCTTTTGCAGCGTCAACGGCACCGGTCGTCGCAAACGCTATGGGTATGGGCCGGCCCGAGCTGACCGCGGCGGCCAAGGCACTCACCGGTTGTGCGGCCGCCCGCGAGCGCTCCATCGAACGACGGGTCATCGCGGACACCGGGTCATCCTTCCGGCGTTGCGGGGCGATCGTTCTTTGCGTACCAAATGTGCACCGTGGCCGCTGCACCGACCATTCTCGTGTTCGATTCCGGGCTCGGGGGCCTCACCGTCTTTCGCGAGGTCCTCAAGGCGCGCCCCGATGCGCGCTACCTCTACGTCGCCGACGATGCCTTCTTTCCTTATGGCGGCCATGGCGAGGCCGAGCTCGTGGCGCGCGTGGTTGCCCTCATGGGCGAGTTGATCGAGACCCATCGTCCCGACCTCATCGTCATCGCCTGCAACACCGCCTCCACGCTGGTCCTGCCACATCTGCGCGCGCGCTTCCCGGTCCCGTTCGTCGGCACGGTCCCGGCAATCAAGCCGGCCTGCGCGCAGTCGGTCACCAAGCGGGTGACGGTGCTCGGCACCGAGGCGACCGTCAGCCGCGAATACACCCGTGCGCTGATCCGCGACTTCGCCAACGGCGCCGACGTGGCGCTTGTTGGCTCGGCGCGGCTTGCAGCATTCGCAGAGGCGGAATTGCACGGTACGCCGGTCGACGATCACCTGATCGCGCAGGAGATCACGTCCTGTTTCATCGATGCGGACGGACGGCGCACGGACACGATCGTCCTCGCCTGCACGCACTATCCGCTGCTGCTCGATCGTCTGGCGCAGCTTGCCCCATGGCCGGCCGCCTTCATCGATCCCGCGCCGGCGATCGCGCGCCGGGTCGTCGATCTGACCGGCCCCAAGGCCAGCGTTGAGGCTGATGTCGAGGCCCCTGCCCCGGCGCGAATCGTCTTCACCTCCGGCCGCCCGCCCTCGGCTTCGCTCGAGACCGCGCTAAGCCGCTTCGGGATCAGCGGCTAAGAGGCCAGGCGTCGGCACGAAAAACGATAGGCTGCGCCTGTGGCGGAAGCGGTTTTCCGATTTCAACGGAGAGGAAAGCGCTCTAGCATCGCATGCGGGCCGAGGCCCAATGGGATTCCTGCGACCGGGGCGCAATCAATGGCAAACGAAACTCAGACCGTCCGACGAACCGTGCAATTCAAGTTCACGTTGCCGGCGGCGAACTCCAGCCAACTGGCGGCGATGATGCGATCGGCGGCGCCATTCTACGAGGCGTTCGGCGGGCGGCGGATGCGCCTGTTGCAAAACGTGGACGACCCGGCCCGGTTCGTCCAAGAGATCGAGTACGACACCCACGAGGTCGTCGAACTCAACCGCCAGCGCGTCGCCAGCGACCCACAGGTCCAGGCCTATCTGCGGACCTGGCGCTCGTTCTTTCCGGGGTCGGTCGAAATCGACGTCTATCAGGAGGCGGTATAGGCCGCTTTGACCTGAACGGGCCGGCCCTGACGTTCGACTTGAGCGTTGACTTAAGCGTTTGACTTGGCCCTGCTTTCCTCCTAAAAACCGCGCGCGACGCGGGCTTTCGGGCCCGCGCAGCGTTTCGCACCCGCGGTTTTGCCCGACGCTTCGGCCAAAACCTGTCGGTTCCGGCAAAGCCGGGACAGAGGAGGGCGCGATCCTCGAAGAACGCAATCAACATGAGGACGCGATGACCAAGCGCCACGAGGCGAAGTACAAGATCGACCGCCGTATGGGCCAGAACGTGTGGGGCCGCCCGAAGAGCCCCGTCAACCGCCGCGAATACGGTCCCGGCCAGCACGGCCAACGCCGCAAGGGCAAGCTCTCCGACTACGGTGTGCAATTGCGCGCGAAGCAGAAATTGCGCGGCTACTACGGCAACATCTCCGAGCGGCAATTCCGCGGCATCTACGCGGAAGCCATCCGCATGAAAGGCGATTCCGGCGCCAACATGATCGGCCTGCTCGAGCGCCGGCTCGACGCCGTGATCTACCGGTCGAAGTTCGTGCCCACGGTGTTTGCCGCGCGCCAGTTCGTCAATCATGGCCACGTCAAGGTGAATGGCCAGCGCGTGACCATCGCGAGCTACCGCGTCAAGGTCGGCGACCTCATCGAGGTCAAGGACAAATCGAAGCAACTTGCGCTGGTCCTGGAAGCGACCGGCCTCGGCGAACGCGATGTGCCTGATTACATCGAGGTCGACCACTCCAAGATGACGGCGAAGGTCACCCGCATCCCGCAGATCACCGAGGTGCCCTACCCCGTGCAGATGGAGCCGCATCTGGTGGTCGAGTTCTATTCGCGCTGACGTTCGATTACACTTGCGAGTGAATGGCGGCCGCCTTTCGGGCGGCCGCTTGCGTTTGATGGGCAGCGGCTCGACCCCGTGATACGATATCGACGCGCGACACGGCGGTGATCGCTACGCGACACCGAAGTGATCGCTGCGCGACACCGTGGTGATCGCCGCGCGTCTCCCGGCAATCGTCAAGTTCGGAATCCCGATCAGGTTTGAAATGGAGAAACATCGCATGGCCGCGGTTGTCCCTGCGCGAACCGATCGATGGGGATGCACGTTCGCGGCTGCGGCGCTCGCGCTGGCGGCGGTGTCGGCGCCGCGCTCGGCCGATGCGCAATCCCCGAAACTAGAAGCCGCCTATGTCGTGCTCGGTCCGCAGGGTCCGGTGGCACGCGCCGTGCTCGCGCAGGCGAGTAGTTGTCCTGACATCACCATCGACGGCGCGCAGCAGCCCATGAGCGTTCGCGCTCTGCCCGACGCCACCTTTCCGGTCCTTGTCTGCGAGCGAACCATTCCGGCTGGCGCCACTTCGGCCAGCCTGGAGAATTCGCCCCTCCCCCTTCCCAGGCCTGCCTTGAAGTCGATCGCCGCTTTCGGCGACACCGGCTGCCGCCTCAAGTCTGCGAAGACCGCGGCGAAGGAGGGTGACACCGACAATGATGACGCTCGGGGCAAATTCCAGGATTGCAACAATCCAACTCTCTGGCCATTCGCGCAGGTGGCCCAGAGCGTCACCGACGCCAAGCCCGACCTCGTCATCCATGTCGGCGACTATCTCTATCGCGAGAGCGCCTGCCCGACGGGCGACGCCGGCTGCGCGCGCAGCCCCTATGGCGACGATTGGCCGACCTGGAAGGCGGATTTCTTCGCGCCCGCGGCGCCGGCCCTGCGCGCGGCCCCATGGATCGTCGTGCGCGGCAATCACGAGATCTGCCGCCGCGCCGGCCCGGGCTATTTCCGGCTGCTCGATCCGACCCCGGCTCAGACGGCGCCGGCACAGACGCCGCCGCCATGCGTCGAACTGGTTCCGCATTTCACCATCACGCTCGCGGCTCAGTCTTTCATCGTCCTCAACTCGAGCAATGCCGCCGATGCCTGTCCGTGCGATCCGGCCCGCTATGCGGCGGAATTCGCGTCGATGAAGCCCAAATCAGGCACGTGGCTGCTCACCCACCGCCCGGTCTGGGGATTCGGTCCGCGGCGCCGCACTGTCAACGCCACCCTGCAGGAGGCGTTGGCGAACTGGAACGGCAAGCTGCCCGACGGCATCGCGCTCGCGCTGGCCGGCCATATCCATGTGGTGGAGGTCCTGAGCTTCACCGACAAGCGCAGCCCGCAATTCGTGCTCGGCACCGGCGGCACACTGCTCGCCGGCAAGATCAAGAACAATCTCAGCGGCGAGACGATCGCGGGCCGCCGGGTGGCCTATGGCCGTTCCGACCACCGCTTCGGCTTCGCCATGCTCGAGCCCGCGGGGAACGGCAAGGGCTGGGCCGCCACCTTTCGCGACACCAGCAGCGCGAAGCTGTTCGGCTGTACAATCGGTGACGGACAAATCGCCTGCGACTAGAACGGGATGATTTTTGGTGCCGTAGTGCCACGCCAGCACCCTGTTCTCGATCATCAGGAACAGGCGATTGAGGATGTAGCCCAGCGCCGCCAGCGTCAGCACGCCCGCGAACATCTCGCGGATCTTGAAGCCGCGCTGCGCGCTCAGGATGAAGTAGCCGATCCCGCTGGAGGCCGCCACCATCTCGCTGATGACCATGACGATGAGCGCAACCGCGAGGCTCACGCGCATGCCGGTGAAGATGTACGGCGAGGACGCCGGCAGGACGATCTGCCACAGGAGCTTCCAGCCCGACACACCGAAGGTGCGGGCGGTCTGCAGCTGAACCGGGTCGACGCTGCGCACGCCGCTATAGGTGTTGAGCAGGACCGGAAAGAACGAAGCAAATGCGATCATGAATATCTTCATCTCGTCGTCGATGCCGAGAAAGAGGATCACGATCGGAAGATAGGCCGGGCTCGGGATCGGGCGCAGCACCTCGGTGATGGGCTCGAGCAAAGTGTAGAAGAAGCGCACATAGCCCATGAGCAGGCCGACCAGGACGCCGAGCGCAACGCCGACGAAATAGCCCGCGAACATTCGCCAGAGGCTCGGCACCAGCTCGCCGAGGAGCTCGCCCGAGACGATGAGGTCCCACCAGGTCGCAAGAATGGCACTCATGCGGGGAAAGCTCATCGCCGGCATCACGCCGCTCGCCGCCGCGATCTCCCACAACACGAGCAGGGCCACGATGAACGCAACCCCGAGCCAGCGACTCTCCCACAGCACCGCGAGCCGGCGCCGAGGCCTCCCGGCCGGGGCGGCCAACGCCGGAGGTTCGGTGGCCGCGGTATCGCTCATGCCGGCTCCGTCGCGACCAGCCCTTCGTCGGCGAAGAGCTGCGCCAGCAGCCGACCGCGGTAGTCGAGGTACTGCGGCAGCGCGCGGGTGGTGATCTGATTGCGCGGGTGCGGAAGCACGATCGGCAGGTCGGCCGCCACCGTCCCCGGCGCGCGGGTCAGGGCCACGACCCGGGTCGAGAGATAGACCCCTTCATCGACGTCATGGGTGACGAAGACGACGGTGAGACCGAGTTCCCGCCACAGCGAGCGCACCAGCTCCTGCAGACCGACGCGCGTCAGCGCATCGACCGCGCTGAACGGCTCGTCCATCAACAGCACGGCAGGACGGCACGCGAGCGCGCGGGCGATCGCCACGCGCTGCTGCATGCCGCCCGACAGTTGCCACGGATAGTGCTGCTCGAAGCCTGTGAGCTTCACGAGGCCGATGAGCTCACGTGTGCGCACGGCAATCGCCTGGCGCGACAGCGACTCGCGGCTCTCCAACCCGAACGCGACGTTGCGCTCCACCGTCTTCCAGGGGAAGAGCGACCGCGTGTACTGCTGAAAGACGTAGATGACGGTCGGCGGCGGCGCTTCCACTTTGCGGTCTTCGAGAAACACCGCGCCCGAGGTCGGGCCGACGAGGCCGGCCATGATCTGCAGCAGGGTCGACTTGCCGCATCCGGAAGGGCCGACGATGGACACGAAACTGCCGCGCTCGATGTCGAGATCGACGCCATTGAGCGCGATCGGTCGTACCGCCCGGTGCCGCGAAGGCCTTGCGCAGGCCGCGAATTCGCAGGAACGACCGGGACGGGTCCGTCATCGACCAGGCGCTCAGGGAACCATCAGCACTCGTCGCGAAATGTCGATCGGCGTCTTGAGCAGCCCATACTTTCGCATCAGCTCCATCGTGCGCGTCGTTTCGCCGACATTCACCGCCGTCCCAAACCGCGGCAGCAGCACCGTGTCCTTCAGCGCGGGGTTGAGGCCGGTAAACTGCTGGTTGATGTCGCGCGTGGCGGCCTCGTTCGCGTTGGCGAACTGCGCCCCCTTGATCACCGCGCGTGCGAATTTCTCCGCCGTCGCGCGGTTCTTCTCGACCCAGGGCGCCAGCGCGATGTACTGCGTGATGTCCGAGTTGGGAGCGGTCTCGACATAGGTCCAGCTCACGATCTCCGCTTTGCCGGTCGCCATCAGCGCCGAGCGGAACGGCTCGACCTGGGCCACGGCGTCGAGCTGGCCGTTCAAGAGCGGGTCGTTCATCTGCGGAAACGGCACTTCGGTGAACCGCACCTTGGTGCGGTCGACGCCGTGCTTCTCGAGCGCGGCCACCGCGTGCAGCCACGCGGAGCTGTTGATCACGTTCACCGCCACGCGCTTGCCCTCGAGGTCCTTCAGCGTGCTGATCGCGCCTTTGCGCACGATGAGGGCAGTCGTCGTATCCGGCGGCGAGCTGCGCACCACGGCGCCAGGCGCAAGCAGGATCGCATCGAGCCCCTGCTCGATGGCCTGCAACGTGGAGACCGTGTTGCTGAATGCGATGTCGATACGGCCCGACTGCAGCACGGGCACGGCCAAGGCGCCGCTCTCGAACTTCGTGACCTCGACGTCGAGCCCCTCGGCCTTGAAGAACCCCTGCCGCTCGGCGATCACGGCGCCCAACGACTCCGAGAACGGCAGCAGGCCGAGCCGGATCTTCTCCTGCGCGGTCGCCGCCGGCGGAGCCGCGAGAATGCCGAGCAGGATCAGCAACGAGCACACGATGCGTCGAACGACAGCCACGGCGCTCTCCATCTCTTCCATATGCGGGCTGATCGAGCCTAGTGAGCGGCTTTTGCAGCGTCAACGGCACCGGTCGTCGCAAACGCTATGGGTATGGGCCGGCCCGAGCTGACCGCGGCGGCCAAGGCACTCACCGGTTGTGCGGCCGCCCGCGAGCGCTCCATCGAACGACGGGGCATCGCGGACACCGGGTCATCCTTCCGGCGTTGCGGGGCGATCGTTCTTTGCGTACCAAATGTGCGCCGTGGCCGCTGCACCGACCATTCTCGTGTTCGATTCCGGGCTCGGGGGCCTCACCGTCTTTCGCGAGGTCCTCAAGGCGCGCCCCGATGCGCGCTACCTCTACGTCGCCGACGATGCCTTCTTTCCTTATGGCGGCCATGGCGAGGCCGAGCTCGTGGCGCGCGTGGTTGCCCTCATGGGCGAGTTGATCGAGACCCATCGTCCCGACCTCATCGTCATCGCCTGCAACACCGCCTCCACGCTGGTCCTGCCACATCTGCGCGCGCGCTTCCCGGTTCCGTTCGTCGGCACGGTCCCGGCGATCAAGCCGGCCTGCGCGCAGTCGGTCACCAAGCGGGTGACGGTGCTCGGCACCGAGGCGACCGTCAGCCGCGAATACACCCGTGCGCTGATCCGCGACTTCGCCAACGGCGCCGACGTGGCGCTTGTCGGCTCGGCGCGGCTGGCGGCATTCGCAGAGGCGGAATTGCACGGTACGCCGGTCGACGATCACCTGATCGCGCAGGAGATCACGTCCTGTTTCATCGATGCGGACGGACGGCGCACGGACACGATCGTCCTCGCCTGCACGCACTATCCGCTGCTGCTCGATCGTCTGGCGCAGCTTGCCCCCTGGCCGGCCGCCTTCATCGATCCCGCGCCGGCGATCGCGCGCCGGGTCGTCGATCTGACCGGCCCCAAAGCCAGCGTCGAGGCTGATGTCGAGGCCCCTGCCCCGGCGCGAATTGTCTTCACCTCCGGCCGCCCGCCCTCGGCTTCGCTCGAGACCGCGCTAAGCCGCTTCGGGATCGGCGGCTAAGAGGCCAGGCGTCGGCGCGAAAAAGGATAGGCAGCGCCTGCGGCGGAAGCGGTTTTCCGATTTCAACGGAAAGGAAAGCGCTCTAGCATCGCATGCGGGCCGAGGCCCAATGGGATTCCTGCGACGGGGGCGCAAGCAATGGCAAACGAAACTCAGACCGTCCGACGAACCGTGCAATTCAAGTTCACGTTGCCGGCGGCGAACTCCAGCCAACTGGCGGCGATGATGCGATCGGCGGCGCCATTCTACGAGGCGTTCGGCGGGCGGCGGATGCGCCTGTTGCAAAACGTGGACGACCCGGCCCGGTTCGTCCAAGAGATCGAGTACGACACCCACGAGGTCGTCGAACTCAACCGCCAGCGCGTCGCCAGCGACCCACAGGTCCAGGCCTATCTGCGGACCTGGCGCTCGTTCTTTCCGGGGTCGGTCGAAATCGACGTCTATCAGGAGGCGGTATAGGCCGCTTTGACCTGAACGGGCCGGCCCTGACGTTCGACTTGAGCGTTGACTTAAGCGTTTGACTTGGCCCTGCTTTCCTCCTAAAAACCGCGCGCGACGCGGGCTTTCGGGCCCGCGCAGCGTTTCGCACCCGCGGTTTTGCCCGACGCTTCGGCCAAAACCTGTCGGTTCCGGCAAAGCCGGGACAGAGGAGGGCGCGATCCTCGAAGAACGCAATCAACATGAGGACGCGATGACCAAGCGCCACGAGGCGAAGTACAAGATCGACCGCCGTATGGGCCAGAACGTGTGGGGCCGCCCGAAGAGCCCCGTCAACCGCCGCGAATACGGTCCCGGCCAGCACGGCCAACGCCGCAAGGGCAAGCTCTCCGACTACGGCGTGCAATTGCGCGCGAAGCAGAAATTGCGCGGCTACTACGGCAACATCTCCGAGCGGCAATTCCGCGGCATCTACGCGGAAGCCATCCGCATGAAAGGCGATTCCGGCGCCAACATGATCGGCCTGCTCGAGCGCCGGCTCGACGCCGTGATCTACCGGTCGAAGTTCGTGCCCACGGTGTTTGCCGCGCGCCAGTTCGTCAATCATGGCCACGTCAAGGTGAATGGCCAGCGCGTGACCATCGCGAGCTACCGCGTCAAGGTCGGCGACCTCATCGAGGTCAAGGACAAATCGAAGCAACTTGCGCTGGTCCTGGAAGCGACCGGCCTCGGCGAACGCGATGTGCCTGATTACATCGAGGTCGACCACTCCAAGATGACGGCGAAGGTCACCCGCATCCCGCAGATCACCGAGGTGCCCTACCCCGTGCAGATGGAGCCGCATCTGGTGGTCGAGTTCTATTCGCGCTGACGTTCGATTACACTTGCGAGTGAATGGCGGCCGCCTTTCGGGCGGCCGCTTGCGTTTGATGGGCAGCGGCTCGACCCCGTGATACGATATCGACGCGCGACACGGCGGTGATCGCTGCGACACCGAAGTGATCGCTGCGCGACACCGTGGTGATCGCCGCGCGTCTCCCGGCAATCGTCAAGTTCGGAATCCCGATCAGGTTTGAAATGGAGAAACATCGCATGGCCGCGGTTGTCCCTGCGCGAACCGACCGATGGGGATGCACGTTCGCGGCTGCGGCGCTCGCGCTGGCGGCGGTGTCGGCGCCGCGCTCGGCCGATGCGCAATCCCCGAAACTCGAAGCCGCCTATGTCGTGCTCGGTCCGCAGGGTCCGGTGGCACGCGCCGTGCTCGCGCAGGCGAGCAGTTGTCCTGACATCACCATCGACGGCGCGCAGCAGCCCATGAGCGTTCGCGCTCTGCCCGACGCCACCTTTCCGGTCCTCGTCTGCGAGCGAACCATTCCGGCTGGCGCCACCTCGGCCAGCCTGGAGAATTCGCCCCTCCCCCTTCCCAGGCCCGCCTTGAAGTCGATCGCCGCTTTCGGCGACACCGGCTGCCGCCTCAAGTCTGCGAAGACGGCGGCGAAGGAGGGCGACACCGACGATGATGACGCGCGGGGCAAATTCCAGGACTGCAACAATCCGACTCTCTGGCCATTCGCCCAGGTGGCCCAGAGCGTCGCCGACGCCAAGCCCGACCTCGTCATCCATGTCGGCGACTACCTCTATCGCGAGAGCGCCTGCCCGACGGGCGACGCCGGCTGCGCGCGCAGCCCCTATGGCGACGATTGGCCGACCTGGAAGGCGGATTTCTTCGCGCCCGCGGCGCCGGCCCTGCGCGCGGCCCCATGGATCGTCGTGCGCGGCAATCACGAGATCTGCCGCCGCGCCGGCCCGGGCTATTTCCGGCTGCTCGATCCGACCCCGGCTCAGACGTCGCCGGCACAGACGCCGCCGCCATGCGTCGAACTGGTTCCGCATTTCACCATCACGCTCGCGGGTCAGTCTTTCATCGTCCTCGACTCGAGCAATGCCGCCGATGCCTGTCCGTGCGATCCGGCCCGCTATGCGGCGGAATTCGCGTCGATGAAGCCCAAATCAGGCACGTGGCTGCTCACCCACCGCCCGGTCTGGGGATTCGGTCCGCGGCGCCGCACTGTCAACGCCACCCTGCAGGAGGCGTTGGCGAACTGGAACGGCAAGCTGCCCGACGGCATCGCGCTCGCGCTGGCCGGCCATATCCATGTGGTGGAGGTCCTGAGCTTCACCGACAAGCG
This sequence comes from uncultured Alphaproteobacteria bacterium, assembly GCA_963725065.1. Lineage (GTDB taxonomy): Bacteria > Pseudomonadota > Alphaproteobacteria > Rhizobiales > Xanthobacteraceae > VAZQ01. The sequence continues at coordinate 1,721 of CAVRXD010000040.1, read as the reverse complement.
CAGCCCGCAATTCGTGCTCGGCACCGGCGGCACACTGCTCGCCGGCAAGATCAAGAACAATCTCAGCGGCGAGACGATCGCGGGCCGCCGGGTGGCGTATGGCCGTTCCGACCACCGCTTCGGCTTCGCGATGCTCGAGCCCGCGGGGAACGGCAAGGGCTGGGCCGCCACCTTTCGCGACACCAGCAGCGCGAAGCTGTTCGGCTGTAAAATCGGTGACGGACAAATCGCCTGCGACTAGAACGGGATGATTTTTGGTCGAGTCATCATCCCGCTCCAGCTTTTCGTTCGTGCGTGATCTTTTCCGAAAACCGGTGCCCACTTTTCGGGATCACGCTTCTTGTTCGTGCGTGATCTTTTCCGAAAACCGGTGCCCACTTTTCGGGATCACGCTTCTTGTTCGTGCGTGATCTTTTCCGAAAACCGGTGCCCACTTTTCGGGATCACGCACCGTGACGTGGCGTCGCTGCAATGCGACTGCTGACGCGTCGTCACACGCGGTAAGCACGCAGGAACGCGCGCACCGTTTCGGCCGCCCGGGTGTCGTCCGATGGACGCCCGGGTTCGGCCACGCCGAGCAGCGCCCGATACTGCCGATGGCCGGCAAGCATGCCGAAGAAATGCTCCGCCGCGAGCTCCGGATCCGTGACGGCGAGAATGCCGCGGGCGCTCTGGTTGGCGAGATAGGTGGCGAGCGCCTGCGCTGCCCGCGATGCCCCGCTCTGGTAAATCTGCCGCGCGACCTCGGGGAACTTCGGTGCTTCGGTGACCACGAGGCGATGCAGCGCAAGCGTCGACGGCAGCACCATGAGCGCGAGTGTCCGCCCGGCCAGATCGGTCAGCGTGCTTTCGACATCGCCGGTCTGCAGATCTTCGTTGAGCAACGGCTCCACGACATGATCGGCGAGCGCGCCCGCGATCGCTTTGAACAAAGCCTCCTTGCTGTCGAAGTTGTTGTAGATGGTCTGCCGCGAGACCCCGGCGGCCTCAGCGATCTGATCGATGCTGGTTCCCTCGAACCCCTGCACCAGAAACAGGTCGTGCGCGGTCTTCAGGATCAGATCCCGTTTCGATGTCCGTGTCCTGGGGGCCTGATCGCGGGCTATCGCTTGAGCTGGGCTCATCCGTCCTCGCCTTGACGCTGACGCATTCTGCCCTTAGCTGGACTAGACAGTCCAGTCCAAAATTTACATTGGGGTCAAGGTGTTTAAATACCTATCCATTGCCCTTGCTGCGCGGCCCCGGTCTCGGCGCATTTCTGCTCGCCGGCTGGCCGGCATAGACAACGCCGTCTATTTCCAGATCGGTCTGGTCACGCTGATCGGGCTCGCCGCCAAGAACGCCATCCTCATCGTGGAGTTCGCCTCGCAGCGTCACCGTGAAGGCCTCAGCGTCTTCGATGCGGCGATGGATGCGGCGCGCCTGCGTTTCCGGCCCATCGTCATGACGTCGCTCGCGTTCATTCTCGGTGTGTTGCCGCTTGCAATCAGCACCGGCGCGGGCTCGGCGAGCCGACATTCGATCGGGACCGGCGTGATCGGCGGCATGCTCGCGGCCACCCTGCTCGCGATCCTGTTCGTGCCGCTGTTCTTCCGGCTGATGACCAGCGAACGCCCGGCTCCGCAGCCGAGCGACCCCGTCCCCGCGCCGATGGCGAGCGCCGCCGAAAGCTAGATGAAGATGCAGCAGGCGCCGGACGCGGGCGCCCCGGTCAGTCCGTC
>CAVRXD010000039.1:0-45251 GCA_963725065.1 uncultured Alphaproteobacteria bacterium | reverse complement strand
CCCACAAGGGGGAGGGGAGCACACCGAGTGTGCGGCAACTGTCTCGCATCGAGCCATCGCACCAAGTTCCACGCGCGTCAAATCGCGCCCATGGACCCGCGCGCATGATCTTTGAGCGGAATTTTGCTAGAGGACCGTGGGCGGCCGATGACATCCGCGCACAGGCGGTGGAACGCGCCGGCAAATAGATCGGCCGGCGAGAGAGCGAGCCGGCAAAACAAACAGCCGGTCGAGCAAGGGAGCGAACGAATGAGCGGTCTGGTCCGGCTGGGCGGCGCGCTCGCCGTCACGGTGCTGCTGGTGGTTCCGGTGCAGGCGCAGAGCCTCAAGCCGTGGCGGCAGGCGATGATCCTCCCCAAGGCTGACGCCGGCTTCTTCCTGATGGCGGCCAAGCGCGGCTTCGCCGAGCGCGAGGGGCTCAAGGTCGAGGTGCTCGAGGTCAAGGATGACCCGATCGGAATGAAGGCGCTGCTGTCCGGCGAGGTCGACAGCTACGAAGGCGTCTACGGCGCCATCGCGGCGTTCGCGCGCGGCGCCGACGTGAAACTGCTCGGCTGCAACTGGCACGCGGCGCCCTATGTCATGCTCGCGCGGCCCGGCGTCGACCGGATCGAGGATCTGCGCGGCAAGTCCGTTGCCGCATCATCGCCCGGGACGCCGCCCGACATGGTGGCGCGCGCCGCGCTGGTGCAGGCCAAGGTTTCCCCGGCCGAGGTGAAGATCGCCGCCGTCGGCGGCGACCGCGACCGGTTCACCGCGCTGCTCGGCGGCGTGGTCGACGCCGCGGTGGTGTCCAACGAGTACCTGCCGCTGCCCTCGGTGAAGAGCCTGCGCGTGCTGGTGGAGGCGCGCCAGGTGCTGCCGCAGTTCCTGCGCTTCTGCACGCTGGTGACGGGCAAGACGCTCAACGACCGCCGCGAGGACCTCGTCCGGTTCATGACCGCGCAGATCAAGGCGGTGCGCTATGCCGTGACCCATCGCGACGAGACCATCGCGCTGACGCGTGAGGCGATCGGCGCCAAGCCCGACGACCCGCGCCCGGCCTTCGTCTACGAGGAGGGATTGAAGCCCGGCGTGGTCGATGCCGATTTCTCCATTCCGCTCGAAAGCCTGGTCTGGTCGCAGGAGCAGATGATCGCGCTCGGCCAGCTCGCCAAGGGCGGCGACATCAACAAGCTGATTTACCCCGATATCCGCAAGGAAGCGCTGGCGCGCATCGGCAAGTGACGCTTTCGCGTCGTCATTGTCGGGCTTGACCCCGCAATCCATCTCCTTCACGAAAACATTCTCGCGAAGAGATGGACCCGCGGGTCCGCGGGCGACCCAATCAAATGGGAGAGGACTTTGGATCTCGATAGGATGCGGCATGGGTGAGGTGACCCTGCACGACATATCGAAACGGTTCACGCTGCGCATCGACGGCGCGCTGCAGACCGTGCAGGCGCTCAGCCGCGTCAACTTCACCGTACAGGACGGCGAGATCGTCTCGCTCATCGGCCCCTCGGGCTGCGGCAAGACCACGGCGCTGCGGATCGCCATGGGGCTCGAAACCGCGTCGGCGGGCAAGGTCACGGTGGACGGTCGCGAGGTGAGGGGGTGCGGCCATGATCGCGGCATGGTGTTTCAGTTCGCCGAGCTGCTGCCGTGGCTGTCGGCGCTGCAGAACGTGATGTTCGGCCTGGAGATGAAGGGCATGCGCGGGGCGCAGCTGCGGGATACCGCGACGCGCTACCTCGAGCTTGTCGGCCTCTCGGATTCGCTCAACCGCCGCCCGCATCAGCTGTCCGGCGGCATGAAGCAGCGCGTGGGGATCGCGCGCGCGCTCGCCATCGATCCCAAGGTGCTGCTCATGGACGAGCCGTTCGGCGCGCTCGACGCGCAGACGCGCGAGACCATGCAGGCGGAGCTGTTGGAGCTGCACGCGCGCACGCGCAAGACCATCCTGTTCGTCACCCACGATCTCGACGAGGCGGTGCTGATCGCCGACCGCATCGTGGTGATGAAGAACGGCATGGTGCAGGAGATCATGACCGTGCCGCTCAAGCGGCCGCGGCCGGACCTGGGCGTCGTGCGCGGCACGTCCGAATTCGCCGACACCCGCTACCGCGTGTGGCAGGCGCTGCATGCGCCGATCGGCACGTTGCACTGAGGCGCGGGCGGTCAGATGGTGGATGTCGTCGATTCAGCAGGGGCACGGGCCGGGGCGGACACGCCCGACGAGGCGAGGCTGCGGCGGGCGGTGCCGAGCTGGGTCATCACCGTCGGCTCGCTCATCGTCCTCCTCGGCGCCTGGGAGATTTTCGGCCGCGACGTCAATCCAGTGTTCGGCTCCTATCCGAGCGCGATCGCCGAGGCCGCCTGGCAGCTCGCGCGCACCGGCAAGCTGTGGACGGCGCTGCTCGACAGCCTGCGGCCGTTCTTCCTGGGCTACGGGCTCGCCATCGTCGTCGGCGTCCCGGTCGGGCTGATCACCGGGCGCTTCCGCACGGTCGAGGCGGCGATCGGCATCTACATCACCGCCGGCTACGCCATGCCGCTGGTGGCGCTGGTGCCGCTCCTGGTGCTGTGGCTGGGGCTCGGCTTCGCGGTCAAGGTCGCGGTGGTGTTCCTGATGTCGGTGTTCCCGATCTGCATCAACACCTGGCTCGGCGTGACCGCGGTGCCCAAGACCTTGATCGAGGTCGGCAAGTCGTTCGTGGCGCCGAATGCCGTGATCCTGCGCCGGATCATCCTGCCGGCGACGCTGCCCTACATCATGGCGGGCATCCGCCTCGCCGTCGGCCGCGCCGTGGTCGCCATGGTGATCGCCGAGTTCTTCACCTCGATCTCGGGCCTGGGCGCGATCATCATCACCTCGGCCAACAATTTCGACACGGCCACGATGTTCGTCCCGATTCTGGTTTTGATGGTGATGGCGATCGGGCTCAATTACCTGATCGGGGCGGTCGAGCGCCGGGTCGCGCCGTGGCAGGCGGAGATCGCCGGGCGGGACGAATAGCGTCACTTCTGCCGGGCGAGGAAATAGGCGAGCTCGACGAAATCCTCGTCCTTGAGGTCGTACACCACCTCGGACATCTGGGCGTCGTAGCCGCGGCGCGAATTGTCCTTGTAGCCGCGCAGGGCCTTGAGCAGATAGTCCTCGCGCTGGCCGGCCAGCCGGGGGACGTTTTCCTGCCCGGCATAATTGGCCTGGTGGCAGAAATTGCACCGATGCTGCTGGCTCAGCGCGCGCGCCTTGTCCATGCGCGCGGGGTCGGGATTGTCGGCGACCGGCTGCGGCGGCGGCAGCTTCGAGATGATGTCCGCCGCCTTCTGCAGCTCGGCGTCGGTGAGCCCCTTCGCCATCTCGTTCATGGGCTCGGTGACGCGCAGCTTGTCGCGGAACATGAGCAGCTGCACCGTGACATAGAACGCCGGCTGCGCGCCGAGCGAAGGGGTCTCGGGCAGCTGCGAGGTGCCGTTCTCGCCGTGGCAGGCAAAGCAGGTCGGCAGCCGCGCATCGAGCGGCTGCGCGCCGACCGTGTGCGCAGCCAAACCGGCCAGGATCGCGCCGACCGCAAGGCTGCGCATGTCGCTAACTCCAACGCTCTTTACAACGAACGGGCCGGGAGCTCGCGCCCCCGGCCCCGACTCCGATCCATCAACGCGCGGTGGCGGTGCGGGCGTTGCCGCCCGCGCTCACCCGCCAGACCGCGCCGTTCCAGTCGTCGGAGACCAGCACCGACCCGTCCTTCATCACCATCACGTCCACCGGACGCCCGACATAGCTGTTGTTCTCGAGAAAGCCGGTGAGGAACGGCTCGATCGGCCCTGCGGTGCCGTCCTTCTTGATGTTCACCAGCACGACGTCGCCGCCGAGCTTGTTGGTCTTGTTCCACGAGCCGTGGCGCGCGACCAGGATCTGGTTCTTGTACTTCGCCGGGAACGAATTGCCGGTGTAGAACTTCATGCCCAGCGCCGCCGTGTGCGGCCCCAGCAGCGCGATCGGAGGCGTGAACTCCTCGCACTTGCGGCCCCAGCCGAATTCCTGATCCGGCAGGTTGCCCTGATAGCAGAAGGGCGAGCCGAAGTGCTGGCCGACCTTGGTCATGCGGTTGAGCTCGTCGTTGGGAAGGTCCTCCGACATCCAGTCGCGGCTGTTGTCGGTGAAGTACAGCTCCTTCGAGGTGGGATGCCAGTCGAAGCCGACGGTGTTGCGAATGCCCTGCGCGATCGTCTCCATGCCGGTGCCGTCAAGGTTGACGCGGCGCATGGTGGCGTAGCCTTCCGGCGGCAGGCAGTTGTTACAGGGCTGCCCGATCTCGAAGTAGAGCTTGTTGTCGGGGCCGATGGCGATGTATTTCCAGCCGTGCGCCTCATCCTTCGGCAGACCGTCGAGGATGACGGTCGGCTTCGGCGGATTGTCGAGATTGTCCTCGATCTTGTCGATCTTCGAGAGCTGGGACAGCTCCATGATGTAGAGCGTCCCGTTCTTGAAGGCGACGCCGTTCGGGCGGTAGAGCCCCGAGGCGATGATCTTCACCTCGCGCTTGCCGCCCTTGTCGACGATGGCATAGACCTTGTCCTGCAGCCGCGAGCCCACGAACACGGTGCCCTTGTCGCCGAGCGCGAGCGAGCGGGCGTTGGGCATGCCGCTGGCATAGACCTCGACCTTGAATCCCTTCGGAGCCTTGAGCTTGTCGACCGGCAGCTTGTCGGCGGCGGCCGCGAGCGGCGGGGCCGGGACCGGCGCGAGCCGCTTGGCGTCGGCGGTGTCGGGACGCCCGATCAAGGGCGAGCCGGGCGGCAACGGCGCGGCCTGCTGCGCGGGCGCCGGCTGTTGGGCGGCCGCCGGCCACGCAGCCCCGAGCAATGCGCCGATAGTTCCGGCGAGCACGAGGCTCTGCCGTAGCGATGGGTAGGTCATGGTCGTCCCTCCTTGATGCAGAAGATTAGTCTCTTATTGTCGCGTCGCCGCATGCTGTGAGAGGCGGCGCGATGAGCGTCCTTGCGTTCAGTGTCCGATATTTCGCCCCCCGCGCGCAATCGGTTTGAGGAGGCGAAGCCGCCCCCCGGCTCGGTGCGGTGGGCGTTTGGCGCAGTGATCAGCGGCGGGCGACCCGGCGGCCGTCGTAGCTGATGCGGTAGATCGCGCCGGCATAGTCGTCCGACACGAGCAGCGAGCCGTCCTTCATCACCTCCACATCGACCGGGCGGCCGATATAGTTGTTGTCCTGCAGGAAGCCGGTCACGAACGGCTCCCAGGATTTCACGCTGCCATTCGGGTTCAGCTTCACGGCGATGATGTCCCCGCCGAGCTTGTTGGTCTTGTTCCAGGAGCCGTGGCGCGCGACAAAGATGGTGTTGCGATACGCGGCCGGGAACATTCCTCCGTTGTAGAAGCGCATGCCGAGCGCGGCCGTATGCGGACCCATCAGCGCCGCCGGCGGCTCGAACTCGCTGCACGAGCGGCCCCAGCCGAGCTGGTCGTCGGGCAGATCGCCCTGGTGGCAATACGGGTAGCCGAAATGTTGCCCGGCCTTGGTCACGCGGTTGAGCTCGTCGTTCGGCATATCCTCCGAGAACCAGTCGCGCCCGTTATCGGTGAAATACAGTTCCTTGGTCGCGGGATTGAAATCGAATCCGACCGAGTTACGCACCCCGCGCGCATAGGTTTCCAAGCCGCTGCCGTCGAGATTCATCCGCACGATCTGGGCATTGGTCTCGGGCGGCAGGCAGATGTTACAGGGCGCGCCGACATTGATGTAGAGCTTGTTGTCGGGTCCCACTGCCATGTATTTCCAGCCGTGCGACTGATGGTTCGGGAACTGGTCATAGATCACGACCGGCTTGGGCGGATTGTCGAGGTTGTCCTCGATCTTTTCGAGCTTCGAGATCTTGGTCCCTTCGGCGATGTAGAGCGTGCCGTTGTGGAAGGCGAGACCGTTTGGCCGATCCAGGCCCGATGCGAGCGTCTTGAGCTCGCGCTTGCCGTCCTTCTCAACCACGGCATAGACCTTGTCGAGGATGCGGTTGCTGACGAAGACCGTGCCCTTGTCGCCGAGCCGCAGCGAGCGTGCATTGGGAATGCCGCTCATGAAGACCTCGACCTTGAATCCCTTGGGCGCCTTGAGCTGCGGCACCGGCAGCTTGTCCGCTGCCATCGGGAACGGCGGCGGATTGATGCCGCGAAGCTTTCCGGCGGCCTCGGAATTCGGCTGATTGGGCGTGGGCGGCGGCGGTGTCGGCGTCGCTTGCTGCGCGGCGGCCGGCCACGCTGCCAATGCAATCGCCAACATTACTGGAAACAACAGACCGGTCGGCGGCAACGGACGGATGGGCATGCGATCCTCCCTTACATTGGTTTGTTGGCGGCAGTGTCGCCAGATGGCGGCGCATCCGCAATCGGAATCAGGCCGCGGCTGTTGGACACCAAAGCGCACAGCCGGCGGTCAGGATACGGTCTGTCCTTCCCGGCTCCTGACGACGGGTCGCTGCTTGCCGCCCGGCTGCTCCATGCGCCGGTAGACGTAAGGCGCATCGCTGCGAACCGCGGCGAGTTCGGCGACCCGGGCATGGTCGGGCGCGAGATGGCAGACCGGGTCGGTCGCGCGCGCGTCGCCGGTGAGCGCGAAGGCCTGGCAGCGGCAGCCGCCGAAATCCTGCTCGCGCCGCGGGCAGCTCGCGCAGGGCTCCTTCATCCAGGCGGTTCCGCGGAATGCATTGAACGCTGGCGCGTTCGCCCAGATATCGACAAGCGAATGATCGCGCACGTTCCAGAATTCGAGGCCGGGAATCGACTCCGCGGCGTGGCAGGGCAACACCTTGCCCGCCGGCGTCACGTTGAGTGAGCGTCGGCCCCACCCGCCCACGCACGGCTTGGGATAGCGGGCGTAATAGTCCGGCACCACCGCGTCGATGACAATGCTGCCGTGGTGACGCGTGCGCAGGTCCTCGACCAAAGCCGCCGCCCGCTCGACTTGTTCGGGGGTCGGCATCAGCATGGCGCGATTCTTCGTTGCCCACCCGTAATACTGCACATGTGCGATCTCGACCCGGCTCGCTCCCAATGCGAGCGCGAGATCGACCATCTCGCCGATCCGCTCGATGTTGGCGCGGTGCATCACCGCGTTGACCGTGAGCGGCAGCTTGCGCCGCACGACCTCGGCGGCCAGCGCGCGCTTCCTTGCGAAGGCGCCCTCGTAGCCGGCGATGTGGTCGGCTGACGATGGCTCGCTGTCCTGGATCGAAATCTGCACATGATCGAGGCCGGCGTCAGCGAGCGCGTCCAGCAGCTTGTTGGTGACGCCGACAGCCGAGGTAATGAGATTGGTGTAGAGGCCGGCCGCACGGGCGCCGGCAGTGATCTCCACGAGGTCGCGTCGCGCGGCAGGCTCGCCGCCGGACAGGTGTACCTGCAGCACGCCGAGCGCCGCCGCCTCGTGCATCACGCGGACCCACGTCGCCGTGTCGAGCTCGCCCTCGCGCGGGTCGAGCGCGAGCGGGTTGGAGCAATAGGGGCATCCGAGCGGACAGCGATGCGTCAGCTCGGCGAGCAAGCCGAGCGGCGTATGCAGGGGAGCTGAGTTGGCCAGTGCCACGTCAAGCTTGCCTTCGTGCAGCGCCCACCGCTCTCGTTAGTCCGGGCAACGAGCCTGGGGTCGGCGTCTTCTTGGCCTGATCACATCTAGGTATGGCGCTGCCTTCCCGCTGGCAAGCGCGAACCCGCCCGCAGGATATCACAGTTCCAGCAGCCGTTTGTCGGCCAGGCCACGCAAAAGGGTGCCGGCGTCTGCCAGGACTCTCTCCCGCGGTGCGCCATAGGTTCTGGCGAGATCATCGACGATCTCGCCGAAGGTTGCCTCGCCGGTGCAGCGCTTGATGATCTCGACAGCGATCTGGTCGGCCTTGAAGACGCGCTCCGGCGCGAGCAGCACCCAGCCGCCCTGCGCCTCGTTGTGGACGAGCCGCACGCCCCGCGGCAATCGCGGGCGCGCCTCGACGGCGATGGCGGGGCTCGGATCGTTCACGCGCTGCTCCCATCCTTGGGCACGAAGGCGCCGGGTGGAACATGTTTGGGCGCCACATAGGCATGGTAGAGCGCATCCAGCATCGCCCACAGCACGTCGCACTTGAATTCGAGCGCCTTGAGCACCGCCTGCTGCGCGTCCGGGGTCTTGGCGTTGCGCTTGACGTAGTCGAGGGCGAAGTCGGAATCGCGCTGCGCAAGCGGCGGCCGCTTGGAGAAATAGGCGAGGGTGTCGGCGCTGACGAAATCGTAGCTCTTGAGCATGCCGTCGATCCGTTCGCTGATGATCTGCGGCGAGAACAACTCCGTCAGCGACGACGCGACGGCTTCGAGCAGCGTCTTGTCGCGCACGAAGTGCACGTAGGCTTCGACCGCGAAGCGTGTTGCCGGCAGCAGGCCCGCGAGCGAGATGACGTAATCGCGGTCGAGCCCGACCCCGTCGGTGAGCTTGAGCCAGCGCGCGATGCCGCCGTCGCCCTCGCTTTCGCCGTCGTGGTCGACGAGGCGGCTGCGCCATTCCCGGCGCAATGCGGAATCGTCGCAGCGCGCGATCAGGCTGGCGTCCTTCACCGGGATCATGGCCTGGTAATAATAACGATTGAGCGCCCAGGCCTGGACCTGGCCTTTCGTGCACTTGCCGCCGTGCAGGAGCGTGTGGAACGGATGCAGACGATGATAGCGCCGCGCGCCGATGTCGCGCAGTTGCGCCTCGAGTTCCTGCGGCGTCATCAGCTTCACAGCACGATCTCCATGCCGTCCTCGGCGACCTCCCAGCCCCTGCGCTCGACATGACGGCGTTCGGGCGAGCCTTCGATCAGGATCGGATTGGTATTGTTGATGTGCACGTAGATGCGCCGCGCGGCGACATCCGCCAATGCCGAAAGCGAGCCGTCGTCACCGTCGATCGGCATGTGCCCCATGCGGCGGCCGGTCTTGGTTCCGGTTTCCGTCGCGATCATTTCGTCATCACGAAAGAGCGTGCCGTCGAAGAAAACGACGTCGGCGCGTGCAATTCGCTCTGCCACCGCGGGTGTCACGGCGGCTGCACCGGGAATGAAGCAGATGCGCGCACTTCCGGCCGACAGCTCGACCCCGACATTCGCGCCGGTCTCGATCGCGGTTTGCGGGTTCTCCCCCTCGAGATAGAGCGGCGCCTTTCCAGGCACGATGAAGAGTTCGGCCTGCAAACCGCCCGCAAGTTCCACCGGGGTGCCGGGAACAACCACCTGGCGCTTCACCACGTCGGGCGCCAGCGCCGCGAACATGGAATTGTCCGCGAGGGCGGCGAGCGTGGGCCCGGTGGCGCAAACCGCAAACGGCTCACGCTCCCGCAGGCTCAGCAGGCCTGTAACCTGATCGATCTCGGCTCCGGTAAGGATCACGGCTTTGATCGGGCTTCCACGCGTTCCGGCCCGTGGATGCAGCGCCTTGGATTGCCGAAGTTGCTGGGGGAGGTCAGGCGAGGCGTTGATCAGGATCCAGTTTTCGCTGTCGGCCGTGACCGCGAGGCTCGCCTGGGTGCGCGGCCGAACGCGTACGTCACCCGCCCACGCCAACCGGCATGTCGGGCAACGACAATTCCACTGTGGAAAACCTCCCCCCGCCGCCGAGCCAAGCACGATGGCGGAGAGGCGCCCCATTCAGGACGACGCGGATGCGTCGAGGATCAGAACTCGGCCGGGAGGTAACCGTTGATCTCGAGGCCGATGCAGATTTCGACGAGGGTCGGAGTGGTCCAGGCCATGGTGTTCTTCCCTAGTTTGTTTGAACCTACATAAGGTAAATCGGCTTGGGCGCGCGCGCAAGACCGCAGTCTGCAACGGCGCAAAAGAAAACGCGGTGTCGAAGGTCCGAGCGGCGTCGAAGTTCCGGAGAGACATCTGCACAAAAAGAAAACCGGACCCTCGCGGGTCCGGTTTGCAGAGTTCGTCGGCGCGGGGCCGACAATCACCTTCCAGAGGGGAACAGCTGACGATTGACGATTGCAATCTGGGAGGATGGGCAACCGACTGCCGCCAGTGAGTGACAGTATGCAGAGGCATTTTCCTCTTACAATACAAAGGGTCGCATGCCAGCCATGCGAGCTCGCTTCCGGTTATGGAAGGTCGACGATTGATTATGGAATCGATGCCGCCAAGCATCGTTTGTCGCTGAATCAGAAATGCCAGCGCTGCGCTTTCGCCACCAGGAAGTCACGGAATACCTGCACGCGAGCCACCGACTTCAATTCTTCCGGATAGACGAAATAGGCATCGAGCGCGATCGAGTTGGATTCCCCGAACAATTGCACGAGCGCCCCGTTCTCCTCGATCAGATAGTCCGGCAGCAGGGCGACACCGATGCCGCGCTGACACGCGCGCATGACGCCGAGGACATTGTTGATCGTGAGCGTGGGCTCGCGCGGGCCCTTTCCATTGCGGGCGACCTCGATCAGCCAGCGCCGGTTCTCGAAATGATTGGGCACGGCCGTGCCGCCGAGCAGCAGAAGACGGTGATTGTCGAGATCATCCAGGGCGCGCGGCGTGCCGAATCGTTTGATGTATTCCGGCGAGGCATAGGCGTGGAACCGGACCGAGAACAGCTTGCGCTGGATCAGGTCGGGCTGCGTCGGCAGGCGTAGCCGGATCGCCACGTCCGCTTCGCGCATGGCGAGATCGAGTTCCTCGTCGGTGGTGATCAGCGTGATGTGGATGTCGGGATAGAGGTCGATGAATTCGCCCAGCCGCGGGGTGAGCCAATGGATGCCGATGCCGGGCGTGGTCTGCACCCTGAGTTCGCCGTTTGGACGCTCCTTGCTGTCGGTCAGCTTGGCCCGGGCGGCCTCGAGCTTCATGAATACGTCGTGCGCGGTGTGGTGCAGCAGTTCGCCCTGCTCGGTGAGAATGAGTCCGCGGGCGTGGCGGTGAAACAACGACACGCCGAGTTCTTGTTCGAGCGCAGAAACCTGCCGCGACACCGCCGATTGCGACAGTCCGAGCTGTTCGCCGGCATGGGTAAAGCTGCCGGCCTCGGCGGCCGCATGAAAGACCTTGAGTTTGTCCCAATCCATGCTCACCCGCTGTCTCATTCCGCTGCCACCGCCGGTTCTGCCTCGCCCTGTGCGGCGAGGTAGCGTTCCGCTTCGAGCGCCGCCATGCAGCCCTGGCCGGCGGCGGTGACGGCCTGCCGGTAAACGTCGTCGGTGACGTCACCGGCCGCGAATACCCCCCGCACCGAGGTGGCGGTCGAGAACGGTGCGGTCTTGATGTACCCGGAATGCTTCATCTCCACCTGCCCGGCAAAGAGTTCGGATGCGGGCGTGTGGCCGATTGCGATAAATACGCCATCGGTCGCCCGCTCGCTGAGAGCGCCGGTTTTCACGTTGCGGAGAACGGCGCCTTTGACCTTGAGCGGGTTCTCGCTGCCGACCACCTCCTCCAGTGCGGAATCCCAGATCACCGAAATCCTGGGATTCTTGAACAGCCGGTCCTGGAGGATCTTTTCCGCGCGGAAACTGTCGCGCCGATGCACCACCGTCACTTTGGACGCGAAGTTGGTGAGGAAGAGCGCTTCCTCCACGGCCGTGTTGCCGCCGCCGATCACCAGCACGTCCTTTCCGCGGTAGAAAAAGCCGTCGCAGGTGGCGCAGGCCGAGACGCCGTAGCCCTTGAATTTCTGCTCCGACGGCAACTCCAGCCAACGTGCTTGCGCGCCGGTCGCGATGATGAGGCTGTCCACGTGATAACGGTCGCCCGAATCGCATTCGAGGCGGAACGGCCGGTGCGCAAGATCGACCTTGCTCACATGGTCGGTGACAATTTTCGTTCCGACATGCTCGGCCTGCTTCTGCATCTGCTCCATCAGCCAGGGACCCTGGATGACGTCGGCGAAACCCGGATAGTTCTCCACGTCGGTCGTGATCGTCAGCTGGCCGCCGGGCTGGATGCCCTGGATCAGGGTGGGGTCCAACATGGCGCGCGCGGCATAGATCGCGGCGGTGTAGCCCGCAGGCCCCGAGCCGATGATGACAACTTTGGCGTGGGTGATCTTGCCCATCGAGAAAAGACCCTTATTGCGCTTGCGGGCGCGCGTTCAGCAGACTGGAAGCCGGTGTTCGATGCAGTCGGCGTTGGCAGATTGCGCGAACCTAGCTGCTGACCGTGCTCTCACTCGTAACGCCGCGCTTTCCAGCGGCTGGCCGGGACAAGGGCCTCAAGGCATGCGCCGGGTGGCGGGCCGGTCCGAAACCGTTCGTTGCCACAATTTATGGGTTCCGGGCAGCTATGCAAGATATGCAGACCAGAATGCCACAGGCTTGTGAAGTCTTGGGGGGTTTTATGTTACCGCTTTGCGCAATAATGTTTCGCGAGAATCGCAAACCTCGCTAAAACTGCGTTAAACGATACGACGTGATCGGAGCCGCCCGTGGCCGCCCGTCTCGACGCCATCGACCGGCAGATTCTCAAGGAGCTGCAGGACGACGGCCGCATGACCAACGTGGAGCTCGCCCGCCGGGTCGGCATTTCCGCTCCGCCCTGCCTGCGACGCGTGCGCGCGCTCGAGCAGGCCGGCTACATCAAGGGTTATCGCGCGCTGCTCGACGAGAAGCGTCTCGGCTACGAAGTGACCGTCTTCGCCATGGTCCACCTCTCCAGCCAGGCCGATGCCGACCTCAAAGCCTTCGAGGATTTCGTGCGCGCACAGCCGCTGGTGCGCGAATGCTGGATGCTGTCGGGGGAGATCGACTTCGTTCTCAAATGCGTGGCGCCTGATTTGAAAACCTTCCAGGCCTTCGTCGCCGAACTCACCGCCGCGCCCCATGTGCGCAACGTGAAGACCTCGCTGACCCTGCGCAATTCAAAGGACGCCGCCATGGTGCCGATGGATTTGCCGGCGCCTGGGGGAGAGCTGCCGCGCGCCGTCGGCGATTGAACGTTGCCCGTCGAATGCGCGCAATCGCGTCGGGCGGCAGTGGACCCGCCGCTTCATTCGGCGGCATCGGCGCGCACATTGGCGAACGCCGGCATCACCTCGCGCGCGAACAGTTCGACCGAGCGCAGCGATTCCGCAACCGTCATGTCGCCAAACGCGAACCATGACAGCAGGTAGTTGCTCGCGCTCGCCTTTACCTCGGCCGCGACGAAGTCACGTACGGTGCGAGGCGATCCGGCGATGCCGTTGTCGATCGCGGCCAGCTCGTCGAAGGTGGGCGGATAAAGCCCCGCGATCCGCGGCTCGGCGCCGTGGCGTGCGAACAACCAGCGGAAGCTGTCGCGCCAGTGCGGATAGGCGCGTCGCGCGACCGCAAGCGCCGCCTCGTCGGTGTCGGCCACCACCACGTGGCGGGCCACGCCCAGAAGCGGACCGCCGGCAGGAGCCTTCCCGAGCCTGGCGCGCACCGCGCGATACCGATCGGTGATGACGCGCACGGTCGGACGCAATGCAATGGTGACGATGTTCACGTCGTTTGCCGCCGGCCAGTCCGCATTCTCCGGGATCGTGGTCCCGTACCACAGCGGCGGATGCGGCCGCTGCACCGGCCGCAGGATCATCGGCACGTTGCGGAACTGGTAGTGCTTTCCCTCGAACGTGAGCTCGTCCGATGCGAGCCCCTTGAGAATGAGCTGGAAGGCCTCGTGATAGATCTCCCCGGTATTCGCGAAGTCGAGGCCATAAGCTTTGGTCTCGAACGGCGATACGCCGCGCCCGACGCCGAGCTCGAGGCGCCCGCCGCTCATCTGATCGAGCATGCAGATTTCCTCGATCAGGCGCAGCGGGTGATAGAACGGCAACAGATAGACCAGAGGTCCGAAACGCAATGTCCTGGTGCGCTGCGCTGCCGCCGCGAGGAACAGCCCGGGCGAGGCGGCGCAGCCGAGCGGGGTCGAGTGATGCTCGGCGAGATGATAGCCGTGAAGGCCGGCGCGGTCGTAGGCTTCGAGCAGTTGGAGCCGGTCGGCGTAGAGCTGGCCGAGCGGGGTCCCTGCGTGGTCCATGTGGTCGAACACACCGAACTTCATGCTGACCCCCCTCGTCTGTTTTTGAGGTGTACGAAACGGCCCAAGGAGCCATCCGACGAGAGCAAGTTATCAAACACCGGCCTTGGGCGTGGAAAATAGGCTCATCGCGCAGTCAAACCCTGCGTGTTGTGATCCTTTATGAGAAGTCGTGTCGTCCGAGAATTGGAATCGCCGGGACAAGCCCGGCGATGACCGCGGATCGGGCGGCTCAGGTTCCCCTTACCGCCACTCGACCTTTTTGATCTCGTAAGCCTTGGCGCCGCTTGGCGTCACCACCTCGACATTGGCGCCTTTGGCCTTGCCGATGAGCGCGCGCGCGAGCGGCGAGGTGATCGAGATCTTGCCCTTCTTGGCGTCGGCTTCCGGCTCGCCGACAAGCTGCCAGACCTGTTTCTTCTCGGTGTCTTCGTCGACCAGTGTCACGGTCGCGCCGAACTTGATGGTGTCGCCCGAGAGCTTCGACACGTCGATCACCTCGGCGCGCGCAAGCTTGTCCTCGAGCTCGGCGATGCGGCCCTCGTTGTGCGACTGCGACTCCTTGGCGGCGTGGTATTCCGCATTTTCCGACAGATCGCCGTGCGTGCGGGCATCGGTAATCTGCTGGATGATGCGCGGCCGCTCGACTTGCTGGCGGTGCTTGAGCTCGTTCTCGAGCGTCGAATAGCCCGCTGCTGTCATCGGGATCTTATCCATCTGCCTGCTTCAAACCTCCCGCTCCAGCCAAGAGACAACAATTCCGATCGCGGGCCGAAGTTTCGTCCGGCCACGCGACCTTAAACCCTGTCCCAAACACGTACCGTCAGACGGCCGGCCCCGGTTCCCCGGATGGGACCTTGCCGGCGAAATAGCTCTGCAGCGTACGCACCTCGAGGTCGCCCCCGAGATAAGCTTTGATTCCCTGCGCTGCGGCGACGGCCCCAGAAAGAGTGGTGTAGTATGGCACTTTATGCAAGAGGGCTGCCCGCCGCAGCGAGCGGCTATCGGCAAGGGCCGTCGCGCCCTCGGTGGTATTGAAAACCAGCTGAACCTCGCCGTTTTTGATGGCATCCACGATGTGGGGGCGCCCTTCCAGCACCTTGTTGATCTTGCTGGCGGGGAGCCCCTGTTCGGCGAGATAGCGCTGGGTGCCGGAGGTGGCGATGATCCGGAACCCGAGCGAAACCAGCAGCCGGATCGCCTCCAGCACGCGCGGCTTGTCGGCATCCCGGACCGAGACGAACACGGTGCCCTCCCGCGGGAGCCGCGAGCCGCCGCCGATCTGGCTCTTGGCAAAGGCGATGGCGAAGTTGCGGTCGATGCCCATCACCTCGCCGGTCGATTTCATCTCCGGCCCCAGCACGGTATCGACCCCGGGGAAGC
The DNA here is from genome assembly GCA_963725065.1 of uncultured Alphaproteobacteria bacterium. Classification (GTDB taxonomy): domain Bacteria; phylum Pseudomonadota; class Alphaproteobacteria; order Rhizobiales; family Xanthobacteraceae; genus VAZQ01. Next base: position 29,885 of record CAVRXD010000039.1, on the reverse strand, counting down.
GCGCGAACGGAAACACCGCCTCCTTGACCCCGATATGGTCGAACTGGGGGCGCGTGAGCTTGAAGCTCGCCAGGCTTTCGCCGGCCATGATCCGGGCCGCGATCTTGGCGACCGGGAGGCCGATCACCTTGGCGACGAAGGGGACCGTGCGTGAAGCCCGCGGGTTGACCTCGAGCACGTAGATGTCGCCGTCCTTGATGGCGTATTGCACGTTCATCAGGCCGCCGACCTCCAGCGCAAGCGCGAGCGCGCGGGTCTGGCGCTCCAGCTCGGCGATCGCATCCGCGCCGAGCGAGTGCGGCGGCAGCGCGCAGGCGCTGTCGCCGGAATGGATGCCGGCCTCCTCGATGTGCTCCATGATGCCGACGATGGTGGCGTCCTTGCCGTCGGCCAGGCAGTCGACGTCGACCTCGATGGCGTCGGAGAGGTAGCGGTCGATCAGCAGCGGGCGCTTCTGCGAGACCACGAGCTCCGAGGGCCGGTCGAGATCGTTGGCCAGCCGCGCGAGGTAGCGGTCGAGCTGAATGGCGTCGAACACGATCTCCATGGCGCGTCCGCCCAGCACGTAAGAGGGCCGGATCACGATCGGATAGCCGACCGCCTCGGCGATCGCGCGCGCCTCGGTCGGGCTCGTGGCGATGCCGCTGGTCGGCTGGCGCAGGTCGAGCTCATTGAGCAGCTTCTTGAACCGGTCGCGGTCCTCGGCCAGGTCGATCATGTCGGGAGATGTCCCGAGGATGGGAATTTCGGCCCGCTCCAAAGCCTCGGCCAGCTTCAGCGGCGTTTGTCCGCCGAACTGCACGATGACGCCGTGCAGCTGTCCGCACGAACGTTCCGTCTCGATGATCTCGAGCACGTCCTCGGCGGTAAGCGGCTCGAAATAAAGACGGTCGGAGGTGTCGTAGTCGGTCGAGACCGTCTCCGGATTGCAATTGACCATGATGGTCTCGTAGCCGGCCTCCTTGAGGGCGAACGCGGCGTGGCAGCAGCAATAGTCGAACTCGATCCCCTGTCCGATGCGGTTCGGCCCGCCGCCCAGGATCACGATCTTCTTGCGGTCGGACGGCGCGGCTTCGCAGACGGCCACGCCGGCGAACGGCTGCGCATAGGTCGAGTACATGTAAGGGGTGGGGGAGGCGAACTCGGCGGCGCAGCTGTCGATGCGCTTGAACGACGGCCGCACGCCGAGCGCGCGGCGCTTTTGCGTCACCGCCTCCGCGGATAAGCCGGTGAGCTTGCCCAGCCGCGCATCGGAAAAACCCATCGCCTTGAGCCGCCGCAAGGCGCCGGCCGTTGTCGGCAACCCTTTGTCCCTGATCTGCGCCTCGGTCTCCACCAGGTCGCGGATCTCGGCCAGGAACCAGGGATCGATCTTGCAGGAGCCATGGATGTCCTGGTCGGAGAAACCAAGCCGCATCGCCTGCGCCACCTTGAGCAGGCGCTCGGGCGTGGGCGTGCCCAGCGCGGCGCGGACGGCGTTCTTGTCGTCGCCCTGGCCGAGGCCCTCGATCGTGATCTCGTCGAGGCCGGTGAAGCCGTTCTCGAGCGAGCGCAACGCCTTTTGCAGGCTTTCCTGAAACGTGCGGCCGATCGCCATGGCCTCGCCGACCGATTTCATCGAGGTGGTCAGCGTGGTCTCGGCGCCGGGAAATTTCTCGAAGGCGAAGCGCGGGATTTTGGTGACCACGTAGTCGATGGTCGGCTCGAAGGAAGCCGGGGTCGCGCCGCCGGTGATGTCGTTGGCGATCTCGTCGAGCGTGTAGCCGACCGCGAGCTTGGCCGCGACCTTGGCAATCGGAAAGCCGGTCGCCTTCGAGGCAAGCGCGGAGGAACGCGACACGCGCGGGTTCATCTCGATGATCACCAGCCGCCCGTCCGCCGGATTGACGGCGAACTGCACGTTCGAGCCGCCGGTCTCGACCCCGATCTCGCGCAGCACCGCGATCGATGCGTCGCGCATGATCTGGTATTCCTTGTCCGTGAGCGTCAGCGCCGGCGCGATCGTAATCGAATCGCCGGTGTGCACGCCCATCGGGTCGAGGTTCTCGATCGAGCAGATGATGATGCAGTTGTCGCGTTTGTCGCGCACCACCTCCATCTCGTACTCTTTCCAGCCCAGCACCGATTCCTCGATCAGCACCTCGTTGGTCGGCGAGGCGTCGATGCCGCGTTCCACGATGTCGATGAACTCGGCCTTGTTGTAGGCGATCCCGCCGCCGGTACCGCCGAGTGTGAAAGACGGGCGGATGATGGCGGGCAGCCCGATATCCTCGAGCGCCTCGAGCGCCTGGATCAGCGTCTTGATCTGCCTGGAGCGCGGCGTTTCGAGGCCGATGCGAGTCATCGCCTCACGGAACAGCTCGCGGTCCTCGGCTTTGTCGATGGCGTGCGCGGTGGCGCCGATCATCTGCACGTCGAAGCGCTCCAGCACGCCCATCTTGTTGAGCGACAGCGCGGTGTTGAGCGCGGTCTGGCCGCCCATGGTGGGAAGCAGGGCGAATCCCCCGGGAGCGACGTAGCGTTCCTTTTCGATGATCTTGGCGACGATTTCGGGCGTGATCGGCTCGATATAGGTGGCGTCGGCGAGATCGGGATCGGTCATGATCGTCGCCGGGTTGGAATTGACCAGGACGATTCGGTAGCCTTCCGCCTTGAGCGCCTTGCAGGCCTGGGTGCCCGAATAATCGAACTCGCAGGCCTGGCCGATGACGATCGGGCCTGCGCCGATGATGAGGATCGAGGAGATGTCGGTCCGTTTGGGCATGTCGCTCGACGGTAGATGGGCTGGCTCTAGTGTCCCGATTCCGAAGTTCGCAAACCTCGCGGCGCCCCTCTGATGTGAACTTCGGAATCAAAGGGACACTAGCGAATTCTTGATTCTAGTGCGGTTTTTGGATTTGAAGTTCCTAAGCAAGCTTGCGGCTACAAAGATAGGAACTTCAAATCCACCGCACTAGGCACAAAAAAAGGGCGCGTCGCTGCGCGTCCTTCAGCCGGCGCAGAGGCTGCGGCCCCACGCGCGGGCGCTGTTTAGACCATAATCACGGGGCAGGGAAGGGCAGCCCGCCGCCGCGTCAACAGGCCAATTCGCCACCGGCCAATTCGCTCAAATGTGCATGAAACCGATGCCGCCGCAGATCGTTGACGACCGGTCCAATTGGCCGTTCCCCCTTCCGGTAACCGCATGAGTCCCCGCATCGACCGTCCCCGCGTCCGTCATCATCGTCTGGACAATCTGATTTCCTGGTTCGCCGCGTCCGTGATGGTCACGGCAGGTATCATCTATGGCCTCAAGGTCCAGGACGATCGGCGCCGCAAACCGCCGCCTCCGGGGCTGCCGCCGCGCGCGACGCCGGCGCAGGAGCCGCTGACCTTGCAGCAAATCCGCGCCGTGGAACGCGGCCGCGGTCGCGGCGCGCGGGCGCCGTCGCAGATTCCCTGGCGTGGGTGGAAGGACGTCTTTGTCCGCACCTACCGCGAAATCCAGGACGATCGCCTGTTGGCGCTGGCCGCGGGCGTCGCCTTCTATTCCCTGGTGTCCTTGTTTCCGGCGATCGCCGCCGGTGTTTCGTCCTACGCGCTGTTCGCCAATGTGGGGACGATCAGCAAGCATCTTTCCATTGCTTCCGACATCGTCCCCGCCGGCTCCCTTGATCTCCTGGGTGAGGAGATCTCGCGCATCGCTGCCAAGAGCGACGGCAAGCTCACCTTCGGCTTTCTCCTGGGGCTCGGCATTGCGCTGTGGAGCGCGAACGCGGGCATGAAGGCGATCTTCGACGCGCTCAACATCATCTACGACGAGGAAGAGAAGCGCGGAATTATCTGGCTCAACATGGTCTCGCTGTTTTTCACCGTCTGCGCCATTGCGGCCGTCGGCGTGGCAATCTCGCTGGTGGTCGTGTTTCCGCTATTTCTGGCCGCCTTTGGGCCCACCAGCCTCGACCTTCCGATCGTCCGCTATCTGCGCTGGCCGGTGATGTTCGCACTGATGATCCTCGGGTTGTCCGTGCTCTACCGCTATGGGCCGAGCCGCCGGCTGGCGAAGTGGCGCTGGCTCAGCGTCGGCAGCGTCTTCGCAGCGGTCGCCTGGCTCGCGATGTCATTGCTGTTCTCCTGGTATCTCGGCAATTTTGCCAATTACAACGCCACCTACGGGGCGCTCGGCGCGGTGGTCGGGCTGATGATGTGGATGTGGCTTTCGACCATCGTGGTGCTGGTCGGCGCCGAGCTCAACTCCGAGATCGAGCACCAGACCGCGCACGACACCACCGTCGGGCCGGCTAGGCCGCTCGGCGGCCGCGGCGCCGTCATGGCCGACACGGTCGGCGCGGGCTTGCCGTAACGGTTGCATCGCGACGGCATCGGGCGCGACGCGTGCGTTCCCGCACGACGTTTGCCGTCGAAACGGCGGCGGGTTACCGTCACCGCAGGCGACATGGCCCAGACAGGGGCACGATAACAAGGTCGCGGGACGGGGAGGAACAAGGAATGGGCTCGGCTCGCGCGCTCGTGGCCGCTGTTTTCGCGATTGCGACCGGCGTCGTTGCTCCGCTCTACGCGCAAACGCCCGCAGGCGATGCCACGCGCCCAATCACGCTGGTCGTGCCGATCGCGGCCGGCGGCGGCATGGACACCATCGGCCGCACGCTCGCCGAGCGGCTGCAGGAGCGGCTCAAGCAGCCGGTCGTGGTCGAGAACCGCGTGGGAGCGGGCGGTGTGACGGGTGTCGATTACGCCGCCAAGGCCGCACCCGACGGCCGCACGCTCCTGCTCCTGGATATTTCCGCCGTTCTCCACAAGTGGCTGCACAAGAGCGTGCCGTTTGACGTGGTCGAGGATTTCGCGCCGGTGGCGCAGGTGGCCACCACGCCGCTCCTGCTGTTCGCGCATCCTTCGCTGCCAGTGGCGGACGTGAAGGAACTGATCGCCTATGCCAGAGCCAATCCAGGCAAGCTGTCGGTAGGCACGCCCGGCGTCGGTTCGCCACACCATCTCGCCGCCGCCATGCTCAACAGTGCCGCCAAGATCGACATCACTCACGTGCCGTATCGCGGCACGGCGCCCGCGCTCAACGATCTGCTCGGCGGACAGATTCCTTTGATCTGGGCGACGCCCAACGCCGTCATTCAATTCGTCGAGACGGGCAAGGTGAAGGCGCTCGCAACCGCGTCCGCGCAGCGCATCGCCATTCTCCCGCAGGTGCCGACCATCGCGGAGAACGCGCTCCCCGGATTCGACGTCGGCGTCTGGTTCGCCATTGCAGCTCCGGCCAAGACGCCCCGCGACATCGTCGAGCGTCTCGGCAAGGAGATCGGCGAGATCACAAGGCTCCCAGACGTGCAGAAGCGTTTGTCGCCGCTCGGTTACGATCTCCATTTCGCCGGCAGTGAAAGTCTCCGGGACTTGATCGTGACCGACCACACGCGCTACGGGACGGTCATTCGCGATGCGGGCATCGCGCCGAACTGAAATGGTGTTGCAGGAAATCGCATGCGGGTGATCATCGTCGGTGGCGGTATTGCGGGTCTTTCGGCCGCGCTCAGCCTCCATCAGATCGGCGTCGACTGTTGCGTCTATGAAGCGGTTACCAAGTTGGAGCCCGTGGGTCACGGGATCAACCTGCAGCCGAATGCTGTGCGCGAGCTGACCGCGCTGGGATTGGGCGAACAGCTCGCCGACGTCGGCATCCTCACCGCCGAGCTCGCCTTCTACAACAGGCACGGGCAATTGATCTGGACCGAGCCGCGCGGCAAGGCCGCCGGTTACAAGTGGCCGCAGATTTCGATCTCACGCGGCAAGCTGCAGGAAATCCTGCTCGCGGCCGTTCATGCGCGTCTGGGTCGACAGGCGCTCGTCACCGGCCATCAGCTCGCCACCCTCACACAGCGCGGTGACAAGGTCCTTGCGCATTTCAACGATCCGGCCGGCCGGCCTGTGGGCGAGGCGCAAGGCGATCTACTCGTCGGCGCCGACGGCATCCACTCCGCCGTGCGCAGGCACTTCTATCCCGGCGAAGCCGCGGTGTTCGACGGCTATCTGCACTATCGCGGGATCGTCGAAGGCGATTCGTATCTGACCGGCCGATCGATGGTGGTCGTCGGCCATCGCAGCCATCGCGCCATCATCTATCCGATCGCGGCGCTGCCGGGCGGCAAGGTGCTGATCAACTGGCTCGCCTACACGAAGATACCCAGCGGAGCGCCGCCGCTCGAGACCTGGGATACGGTCGCTGACAAGACGCTTGCGGTCGAACGTTATCAGGGCTGGAGCTACCCGTGGCTCGACGTACAGGGGCTGTTCGCGCGCACCGAGCGCGTGCTGCAGCTGCCGAACGTGGACCGCGATCCGATCCCGCGCTGGAGCTTTTCCCGCGTCACGCTGATCGGGGACGCCGCGCATCCGATGCAACCAGTCGGGGCGCAAGCCGGATCGCAGGCGATCGTCGATGGCCGCGTGCTCGCCGCTTCGCTCCTTGCCGGCGCCGATGCGGCGGACGCGCTCGTCCGCTACCAGGACCAGCGCATCGCCGCGATGAACGACATGATCATCCGCAATCGCAATCTCGGCCTGGAAACCGTGCTGCAGATCGCGGAAGAACGCGCGCCCGACGGATTTGGTCACATTACCGACGTGCTTTCGCGCGACGAGCTCGAAATCACCGCGGCGAGCTTCAAGAAGGCGGCAGGCTTCGACCTGGAAACAGTCAACAGCCGCCAATCCTATGTCGAGCTGCAGCGTCCCGCGATATGAGACACCTCGTGCCGTCTCGCGCGCAGCAATGCCAAACCCCAGCCGGAGGACGAATGGCGAGAGTTCTGTTCGCACTTTTTCTCGCAAGCGCCATGTTGCTCGAACCCGGTCCCGCGGCGAGCCAGACCTATCCGGCGCGGCAGGTGCACATGGTCGTCACGTTCCCGCCGGGCGGCAATGCGGACACGATCGCGCGGCTGGTCGCGGACAAGCTCACGCAACATCTCCGGCAGCCCGTCATCGTCGAGAACAAGCCCGGCGCCGCCTCGATCGTCGGGACGACCGCGGTGGTGCAGGCGCCGGCCGACGGTCACACGCTGCTGCAGGTCGGTACCAACGTCTCCACCAATCCCGCGCTCGGCCACAAGACGTCCTACGACGCCGAACGCGATCTCGAGCCGGTCGCCCTGCTGGTGACGGTGCCGGCGGTGGTGGTGGTGCATCCATCGCTGCCGGTGAACACGCTGGCGGAACTCATCGTACACGCCAAGTCGCGGCCGGGTGAAGTGAACTACGGCTCCGCCGGAAACGGTTCGTTTCCCCATCTCACCATGGAGAAGCTTGCGCAGGACACCGGCATCAAGTTGACGCATGTCCCGTTCCGCGGCTTTGGGCCCGCGCTGATCGGGCTGCTGCGCAACGACGTCAATGTGCTGGCCTCCGACATCCCGGGCGCGCTGGAACATGTGCGCGCCGGCAAGCTGCGCGCGCTGGCGGTGACGGGAAGCACGCGCATGCCGATGCTGCCCGGCGTCCCGACCGTCGCCGAAGTGGGCGTGCCGGACTACGAAGGGGTTGGCTTCGTCGGGATCATGGTGCGCGCGGGGACGTCGCGCGATGTGATCGACGTGCTCAATCGCGAGATCAATCGTGCCCTCGCGTCGCCCGAGATCGCCAACCACATCGCTGCCAACGGTCTCGTCGCCGGCAGCGGGTCGCCCGAGGACTTCGCCGCGTTCCTCAAACGCGACAAGGCGGTCTGGACCAAGGTGATCGCCACCGGCGGCATCAAGGGCGAGTGAGCCGTGGCGGCGCGGGCGCCTCGGCATTCATCCGGCCGACCGTCCGCTTCCGCGCGTTGCGACTGCATCTCGACGAGCTGCATATGATAGGCTCATCCGACTAGCGTCGCGGGCCGCGGCCACGCGAAATGTCATGCGGGCGGGGTTGTGACCGATATTCGCCGGCGCGCGCCGTGCCGAGAAGCCCGCGCGGGTCAGCTTCTCCATCACCGCCGCTTCGGCGTAGCGGGTGAGACCGAGGTTCGAGCGCAGGCGCCAGTAGTCGGAGACGAATGTGCGCCCGAGCCCGACCAGCGCGGCGCCGAGAAATCCGTTGCGCGCGGCAAAATGCAGAAGCGCGGCCGCATCTCCTAAGGCCGAGACATGCGGCGGAATGATATCGCCCAGGATGAAGACGCCGTTTGCGCCCAGAAGCCGTCGGAACAGGACGAGCAACTCGTCGAGCTCCTTCGGGCTGAGGTATTGCGCGACCGAGTGCAGCACCACGACGTCGATCGATCCGGGCGGCAGCGCCGCGATCTCCTCCGGCGCGCGCACCTCGATCTTCGGATTATTGCCGAAGCGGCGGCCCAGGGCGGCGCGCACCATGGGAGCGGCCTCGCACAGGATCAGCCGGCCGGCAGTCTCGGCGACGATATCCGCGTGCAGTGCCTCGCCGCAGCCGTAGTCGAGCACGGCGGCGCCGGCCGGCAGGTGTGCGCGGATGTCCTGCGCAATCCTGCGGTAATGCACGTCGCGATGGCGAGCATTGACGTAGATCGAATGTTCGGAATCCCAGAAGGCGATCCAGTCGCCCATTCGCTTGGTCCCCGCCTCGCCCCATCCGGCCGGGCGGGACTATACGGCAACCGCCGCCGCCTGCCAGGGCTGATCTCGTATTGCCGGCGACCGCCCCACGGAACTCGTTGCGCGCAAGCACGGCGCACGCACTGCCGCGCGGGACGCCGGCGCTACTTGCGCTTGGAGTCGCGCATCAGCTCGGTGAAGCGCGCGAACAGATAGTGGCTGTCGCGCGGGCCGGGGGATGCTTCCGGATGGTACTGCACCGAGAACACCGGCTTGTCCTTGAGCGCCATGCCGCAGTTCGAGCCGTCGAACAACGACACATGCGTTTCGGTCACGTGCGCCGGCAGCGTCGCGCTGTCGACGGCGAAGCCGTGGTTCATGGAGGTGATCTCGACCTTGCCGGTGACGAGGTCCTTTACCGGATGATTGGCGCCGTGATGACCTTGATGCATCTTCGTCGTCTTGGCGCCGACCGCGATGCCGAGCATCTGGTGGCCAAGGCAGATGCCGAAGGTCGGGACGCCGCTATTGATGATGTCGCGGATGACCGGCACGGCATATTCGCCCGTCGCCGCCGGGTCGCCCGGGCCGTTGGACAGGAAAACGCCGTCAGGCTTGAGCGCAAGAATGTCCTCGCTCGAGGTCTGCGCGGGCACGACCGTCACCTTGCAGCCCTTGCCGGCGAGCTGGCGCAGAATGTTGCGCTTGATGCCGTAGTCGATGGCCACCACGTGGAATTGCGCAGCGTCCTGCCGGCCGTAGCCCTTGTCCCATTCCCACGCCGTCTCGTCCCAGGTGAAGCGCTGACCCGACGTCACCATCGGCACCAGATCCATGCCGTCGAGCCCCGGCCACGCGCGCGCTTCCTGCTGGAGCGACTCGAGGTCGAACCGGCCCGACGGCTCGTGCGCGATCACGGCGTTCGGCATGCCGTTGACCCGAATGCGGCTGGTGAGCGCGCGGGTGTCGATGCCGGAGATACCGATGATGCCGCGCGCCTTGAGCCAGTGGTCGAGGTGGCGGGTCGCGCGGTAATTCGAGGGCTGGGTGATCGCGGTGTGCAGCACCACGCCGCGCGCCCCCGGCGTGGCCGCCATGTTCACGGTCTCGATGTCGTCCTCGTTGGTGCCGACATTGCCGATATGGGGGAAGGTGAAGGTGATGATCTGCCCGGCATAGGAGGGATCGGTGAGGATCTCCTCGTAGCCGGTCATGGCGGTGTTGAAGCACACCTCGCCCACCGCATGGCCGGTCGCGCCGAAGCCCACGCCTTCGACCACGGTGCCGTCGGCGAGCACGAGCAGCGCGGTCGCCTTGGGCTCCGACCACCCCTCCGTTGGGCGGATCGCCGGCGAGCGGCTTCCCGCGGTCGGCGTCTGCTGGTTGTGTCTCGGTCATTGAAGGCCTAAATCTCAAGCCGCGCCGCCGGTCGAGGATCGGTTCGAACTCGATGCGGAGATGGGCGCACCCGTTGCGAAAGGCCATAGCCGTGCTGCGCGATGAGATCAACACCGCCTTGAAGGGCGCGATGAAAGCCCGGGACGAGCGCCGCGTCTCGACGCTGCGCATGGTCAATGCCGCGCTCAAGAACGCCGACCTCGAGGCGCAAGGGCAGGGCAAGTCCGCGCTGGCCGACGACGAGCTCCTCGGTCTCCTCCAGAAGCTCATCAAGCAGCGCCAGGAATTGGTCGAAATCTACGACAAGGCCGGACGCAAGGAACTCGCCGACCAGGAGCGCGCCGAGATCGATATCATCCGCGCCTATCTCCCCGCGCAGATGTCGGAGGCGGAGGCAAAGGCGGCGATCGCCGAGGTCATCAAGGCGACGGGCGCGCAGAGCGTCAAGGATATGGGCAAGGTCATGGCAGCGCTGAAGCAGAGCTATGCCGGCAAGATGGACTTCGGCAAAGCCTCCGGGCTGGTGAAGGGCCTGCTGGCGGGGTGAGCGCGCCAGGCGGCGAGGGACGATCGCGGCGACCGGACGCCGGAGCGAAGGATAATGTCCTGGTCGCATCAAAAACGTGGAGGGTCGAGCATGTCGGTATCCTGCAAGTTCGAGCGCAGCCTTCTCAGCCACGAAGAGGACGAGACCATCCGGGCCACGCACCATCCTGCGATCTATGAACACGACGCCGAGGGGTTGAAGACCTTGCGCGTTCGCTTGCGGCAGATGCGCGACAAGGAGCGCACGCTGACGCGACAGAAGCAGCGCGAGGTCAGGGGCAAGGCCGAGCCGCGCGGCGGAAGCTTCCCAGGCACCGCTGAGCATCCGCTCCACCGCAAGCAGGTGTTCGCGGCTGCACTGAAGCGGGTGAACAAGGAACTGGGCCGCGTTCACAAGCTGGAGGCGCGGACCGCCAATTCGGAGGCTGCCTGGCGGGCGCTTGCGTTGCGCCGCGCGGCGCAATTCGCGCCGTATCCGCCGGCCGGCGATACCGCCGGGGAAGGCATGCGCCCGCTCCCGAGCCAGCGGCGGCGAACGAACGTCCCTCCGGGCAAGATCGGCAGGGTTTCGCAGGCGACGAAGGTCGCGCAGGCCGCGCGCGACTCGCGGAGCTGATCGGAATCTGCTTCGCCCTGCGATCCAGGGAGAGCGCGCATCCTCGCGGTTGGAAGGTCCCGACGCCGGCCGCCATGGATGCCGCGATCCGCAAAGGGAAGGGTGCGTCTCTTCAGGAAAATGTGATTCCGTCGCGGAGTGATTCCCGGCTAGACACGCGGCCGTCAAACCAGGGGGCGATCCGTGACCATGCAGGACACCGCTGCGCGCTACGCGCCTTACGTGCTGAGCATCGTGCGCATCGTTGCGGCACTGCTGTTTTTCGAGCACGGCACCTCGCGCCTGTTCGGCTGGCCGTCGCCGCTGCCGACCCCCGCGCTGCTTTCGATGTACTGGTTCGCCGGCGCGATCGAGCTCGTCGGCGGCGCGCTGCTTGCGCTCGGTCTTTTCACCCGGCCGGTGGCGCTGATCATGTCGGGCGAAATGGCATTCGCCTACTTCATCAGCCACGCGCCGGCCGGCTTTTTCCCGATCCTCAACCGCGGCGACGCCGCCATTCTTTATTGCTTCATCTTTCTCTATATCGCGTTCGCCGGCGGCGGCCCCTGGAGTGTCGATGCGCTGATGGGGCGCAAGGCTGTCCGCAGTAGTCACCGGAACGGCGGCGCAAGCTTTTGCCCGCCCGGCTTCTTGTTCGGGCGGCAAGGGGTTGGGCCGGTAACGGCGAGAGCCGTTGGACCTGTGCTCTCATCGCGGGGGCAAATAAACCCAGACGAACACCCCGGCGATTCCGAGGACCACCACCAGCATCGCGATCAAGCCGTAGTATTTGTCCATCGCCCACCCGGTCGGCAGGGTCGGGAATGTCCGCGGCCCCGTCCTCGACGGAGGGCCGGTCCAAGCTTGCCAAGTTCCGGTCGCCGATGGCAAGAAGGCGCCGACGGGGACTGAGCGCAGGGCAAACCGCAACTGCATTGAGGATTGGGCCGCGGTTGGACCGCGCCGCTTGCGAGCGTGTCGCCGGAGCGCTCACAGGCAGCGCAAGACTTCGACGCCGGCTTCTCTCCGCACTCGCTCTCACGCGCAGCTCGCGCGCGGCCGGAAGGATGACGACGATGCAGCAGTGTCGGGTGCGCGGTGTCCGCAGCGTCGAGCTCGTGGTCACGAACCTCGAGGAAGCAGGGCGATTCTACGAGAGCGTCTGGGCCCTGCGGCCGGTGGAAGCGCGCGCCGGCGTCCGGCTGTATCGCGGGACGGCGGCCTATCATCATATCGTCGGCCTGCATCGGGGACCGAGGCCAGGGCTCGTGCGCATCGTATTCGATGTGGCCGACCGCGACGGCGTCGACGCACTTCACCACGCGATATCGACGGCGGGCGGGCCGGTCACCGCGCCAGCGCGGCTCGCCGCCGACGGCGGCGGCTACGGCTTCGGTTGCCGGGATCCGGACGGGCGCAACCTCGCCTTCGTGTGCGCGTGCGCCGACCACCCGGACATCAAGGACATGGCCGACCGGCCGCGCCAGATCGCCCACGTCAATCTCAACGCCCTGAACTTCGACGCCAGCCATCGCTTTTTCACCGGGACGCTCGGCTTCCGGCAGATCGACGAGAACGCTCCGCTGTGGTTTCTGCATTGCGACACCTCCGAGCACAGCTCCATCGTGCTCGCCAAGACCGGTCTTGCGACGCTCAACCACATCGCCTTCGAGATGCCGGACTTCGACTCGGTCATGCGCGGCATGGGCCGGATGAAGGAGAACGGCTATCCGATCGAATGGGGGCCGGGCCGGCACGGGCCCGGCAACAACGTCTTCGCCTATTTCTGCGGGCCGGACGAAGTGCCGATCGAGTACACCGCGGAAGTGCTGCAGATCGACGACGATTATGTGCCGCGCGGGTCGGAGCATTGGAAGTTTCCGCCCGGCCGATCGGACCAGTGGGGCATCACGCAGCCGCGCTCGGCGCGTTATTACCGCGTCCAGCGGCTGTTCGGCTTCACCGACGACGGCTATCGGCTGGAAGCGAGCTGACCGGGCGCGGGGACGAAGTAACGCAGCCGGCACCTCCTTCCTCGACGAGCGCAGCGGCAATCGGGATGCTAAGCTCCGGTGTATCGCGAACGAGGCGACCTTCCGCGACAAGAACCTGATCGCGCGCGGGCTTGAGCCCGTCTTCGACACGCCCGAGGAGTTCGCGCGGTTCCTCGGGCAGGATCGGATCGAGGCCCAGTGCGTCGTCAAGGACGCAGGCCTGCTGCCACAATGACAGACAACGGGAGCGAGACAGCATGAAACGTTCGGCCGCCATCATCGCATTGATCGTCGCCGCCGCGGCGGCGACGCCGTCGCGCGCGCAGGACTATCCCACACGGCCGATCAGGGCATTGACCACCACCAGCGCGGGCGGGATCAGCGACATCTTCATGCGCGCGCTCGGCGATGAGCTGCACAAACGCTGGGGCCAGCCGATCGTGGTGGAAAACCGCCCGGGCGGCATGCAGAACGTCGGCACGCGCGCCTGCGGCGACGCGCCGCCCGACGGCTATACCGTCTGCATCATCAACGCCGATCCGCTGGTCTATAACCAGTTCCTGCTCAAGAACATGCCGTTCGATCCGGAGAAGGTGGCGCAGCCGGTCACCAATCTCTACCATCTGATCCAGGTGCTGGTGGTCAACGCGTCGCTGAAAACCAAGACGATCGACGAGCTCATTGCGCTGTCGAAAGCGAAAGCCGGCACGATGAGCTATGTCACGGCGGCGCCGCCGCTGGCGCTCTACATGGATAAGCTCAAACAACAGCACGGCGCGGACTGGGTGCGGGTGCCGTTCAAGGGCGGCGGCGAGGCGGTGAACGCGGTGCTGAGCGGGTCGACGCCGGTGGCGCTCATCGGCGAGGGCAATGTCATCGGCCAGATCAAGGCCGACACGATGACGCCGCTGGTCATGGTCAACAACATCAAGTCGCCGAACTTCCCCGACGTGCCGACCATGGCCGAGACCGGCTATACCGGCGCACCGTCGCGCAGCTGGTACGGGCTTTTCGTCCCGCCCGGCACACCCAAGCCGATCGTCGACAAGATTGCCAAGGAAGTGGCGAGCATCGTCAGCGATCCTGCCTTCCGCCAGCGCCATCTCACCGCCCGCAGTCTCACGCCCGGCGGTCAATACGCCGGAGCAGTTCGCCGAAGAGATCAAGCGGGATCGTGCGGCCGCCCAACAGGTCGTCAAGGACGCCGGCCTCGAGCCGCAGTGAGCTTCAGCGTTGCGCGCGTGAGCCGCGGCCGACACCGCGGCAATCGTGCGATCAATGCGCCATCAGGACCGGCAAGGAGGCATGGGCAAGGATGTGGCGGGTGGCGCCGCCGAAGATCATCTGCCGCAAGCGGCTCTGGGTATAGGCGCCCTTGATCAGCAGGTCGCATTGCCGCGCCGCGGCCTGCGCCAGGATGGCCTCGCCGGTGCTGCGGCCCTCGGGCGAGACGGTGACCGGTTCTGACGGCACGCCGTTGCGGGCGAGATAGCGGGCGAGCTCCTCGCCGGTCGGCCCGGGCACCGTTCCGCCCTGCACGGTGAGCACGATGACCTGGTTGGCCCGCTTGAGCAGCGGCATGGCAAACGCCGTCGTCCGTGCCTGTTCGGTGCTGCCATTCCACGCAATCAAGATGGTCTCGCCCATGCGCTGCGGCGGCGACGGCGGCGCGATCAGCACCGGACGGCCCGATTCGAACAGGCCGGCTTCGATCGTCGTCAGGCTCGGCCGCGACCACCGGCTGTTGCCGGGCCGCCCCAATACGATGAGGTCGAACACGCGGCCGTAGCTGCCGACGAAAGGATCCCCGTCGGGCGCGGAATCCAGCCAGCCGAACGACAGTCCGCCGTTGGCGTTGGTCCTCGCCACGCCATTCTTGGTCATGAACGTCTCGAACGCCTCGCGGGTCTGCTTCGCCATCTCGGCGTCGTGATCCCGAACCTCCTCGATCGGGAGCGGCACGCCGGAGTCGAGCGCGTAGAGCTCGACCATGGCCGGGAACAGCGCGAACCCTTCGACGTAGCTGTCGAACTTGCGCGCCAGCAGCAGCGCGCACTGCAGAGTCGAAGGCAGCAGCGCATGCTGCTCGGTCGGAACCAGGATGCTCTTCATGGCATGAGCCTCCTCTTGCGGACCCGCCTCATCCGGCATCCCCCCTCGATCCACGTGCTCAGCGGGGCGGATGCTACACCGGGGGAGACGAGGGACGCAAAAACGGAATACATATCCCGGATGCCCGAAACCACGCTGCCCGAGCCGCCGTCGGGTCCGCAGCCCGGACGTTGGGTGCTCAGCCATGGCGAGATCCGCACCATCGTGTTCGGTCTCATGCTGGCGATGTTCCTGGCCGCCCTCAACCAGACCATCGTGGCGACCGCCCTGCCGACAATCGGGCGCGATTTTCGCGATTTCGAACTGCTGCCATGGGTCGTTACGGCCTATCTGTTGAGCTCGACCGTGGTCGCGCCGCTGTACGGAAAGCTCAGCGACATTCACGGGCGCCGCGCCATGATGCTCGCCGCTGTCGGCATCTTCACCGCCGGTTCCATCGCCTGCGCCCTGGCGACCGACATGATCATGCTGATCCTCGGGCGCGCGCTGCAGGGGATCGGCGGGGGCGGCATTCTGCCGCTGGCGCAATCGATTCTCGCCGATGCGGTCGCGCCGCGCGAACGCGGCCACTACCAGGCCTATATGGGTAGCGTCTGGGTGACCGCCGGGCTGGGAGGCCCGGTCATCGGCGGCATCCTGGCCGAGCATTTCCACTGGTCGATCATCTTCTGGTTCAACGTGCCGCTCGGCCTGATCGCGGCGGTGATGGCGCAGCGAAGCCTCAAGCGCCTGCCGCGCCACGAGCGCAAGCACAAGCTCGACCTGCTCGGTGCCGGCCTGATGACGGCTGCGGCCATCCCGCTCCTGCTGGCGCTCACCTGGGGCGGAACGCGCTATCCTTGGCTGTCTGTTCCCATTGCCGCGCTGATCCTGGCCTCGGCGGTGCTGTCGGTCCTGTTCGTGTGGCGGTTGCTCAGCGCGTCCGAGCCGTTCCTGCCGCTGCCCATCCTCGCCAATCCGGTGATGCGCATGGGCACCGTGTGCACGTCGTTCTCGCAGGGCGTCGTGATCGGGCTCACCATCTTCCTGCCGCTCTATTACGAGGTCGTGCACAAGTTCACGGCGAGCGACTCCGGCCTCGCGCTCATTCCCATCGTGGTGATGTCGACGCCCGGATCGATCCTGGCGGGCCGCGCCATGATGGTCCTCACTCACTACAAGCGCGTGCCGGTGTTCGGGCTCGTTTGCTCGATCGCAGCGCTCTCGGTCATGGTGTGGAACCCGGCGACGCCGCCGATCTGGTCGTCGGTGATCCTGAGCGTCGTCGCATTCGGCATCGGCACCACCTATCCGGTCGGCACGGTGTCGATCCAGAATGCCGTGTCGCGCTATCAGGTCGGGGCCGCGATGGGGGCGATGAACTTCTTTCGCGGGCTGACGGCGGCGTTCATCGTGGCGGTCATGGGCGCCATCCTGCTGGCGACGCTCGGCGTTGCCCCCGAACGCGGCGGGCACGTCACCGTCATGAGCGCAACGGCGGCAAACGCGCTCGGCGTCGATCTCGCGCATGTCTTCCGGGGTGTGTTCGCGCTGGGGGTGGTGTGCCTGATCGCGAGCCTGATTGCGCTTCTTCGCATGGAGGAGCGTCCGCTGCGCGGCCGCAGCGAGGACATCCCGCCGGTGGCGTGATGCGTGGCCGTTCGTCGCTCGCCTTTGCCTGCCTTTGCTCGCCTTTGCTCTTGGAGGCTGCCGACAGGGCAATCGCGAACAAGCGTCAGACAGGTTGAACGGCGCTCGCATCCATCGCTGGCTCAAGTCGGAAATTCACGCACGGCAGGCCGCGCGCAAACCAAGGCGCAAACCAAGGTATGTGCCGGTCAAACGAATGTGGCGCGCGGTTCAACCTCCGTAGAATGGATCGGTTGCTCTCCATGAGTATGTTCGTATCCGGGCTGGGTGTCTCACGGCACGGGGGAGCATCCGGAACCGCACATACGGGAGAGTGCCATGACAAGATCAATGCAGGCGTCCCTCACCGCGATCGGCCGTCAACTCAACGAGGACTATCAGCCGACCCTGGCGAAGCCGCTGCCAACAGAGCTCAAGGATCTGGTTGCGCGACTGGTTGCGCTCGAGATCAACAAGCGCGGATCGAGCAGGCGGGCCATCGCGGTGCTCCAGGCGCGCGCTGCGCCGCCGGAGCCGAAGGTGTAACCGACCGAGGGATCAGCCAGACGACCAACGAGATGGGGCCATCGTCATGGGCCGCGCCATTGCATTGTTGTCCCGACCAGCTTCCGACGTCATTCTGATCACCGCCGGTATGGCGGCAGCCGTAGAGGTCTGCCGCAGATGGACCAAGGGCTGGAGCGATGGCTATCGGCCCGAGCTGCATTACATGCGCGGTCCGGGGCCGAAATGGCGTGAGAAGCACGGCCACGCCGATCCGTATCGCTCGAGCTCGCCGCGATAGGCCGCCCACGTGCGGGACCAATGTGGGGGCCCCATGCGCGGCCCGCTCTATTCCCTACGGGCGCGATCGTTCTAACTCTTCACCACAGGCAGCAGCAGGCACGACGGATGTGCGCCGCGATGATGGATCGTATCGGTGCCGATCGCGGTCGGCGGATAGGGATGGGTGAAGACCGCGTCGGTCAGCGGCGAGTCGCCGTTGGCGATCTCCAGCCGGATGCGGTGACCCTTTCTGAACACGTAAGCCGTCGGCAACAGCTCGATGTCGAAGCGGTAGATGTCCCCGGGTGTCAGCGGCTGCGGGTTGGTGTGGGTATAGAACGGACGCAGCGCGGTCGTGCGGGTCTCATCCTTTTCGCGATGCGAGGCTTGCAGCCAGCCCTTGGAGACGTTGGTGAAGGCGGGCTGCGCGTCCTTTGCGCGCGCGACCTCCTCCTGCGGCGCCTGGTCGGCAAGCTTGACGATGAAGCGGGTGTCGATCTGGTCCGATGAGGCATGGAGCTCGAGCACGATCGGCCCGGTGACCTCGAGATCGGCCGCGAGCGGCGCCGAGGTGAAGGTGAGAACCCGCCGCACCGGGTCCGGCCGCCCGTCCGGGCCATTCGCCACCACGCCGCTGGTCCATTCCCAGTCCGGATAGGCATAGGCGGTCGGCGCCTCGTCGGCCGCCGGCGGCTCGGTCGACAGCGCACCGTCGTTGAGCGAGGTCACGCTGCCGGAGGGCCCCTCGCGCAGGAAATAGCGCACGTATTGCGCGCGTGCGAGCGGCCATTGCGGCTCCTCGCGCCAGACGTCGGCGCCGCGGATGAACAGACGCACCGGCGCGCCGTCCATGAATCCGTTGTCCTTTCCCTTGAGGTGCCGATCGTAAAACGGCAGCAACTCCTTCTGGTGGAATTCGACCTGATCGAACTGGTGATGCGCCTCGTGCACGTTCTTGGCGCCGGTGACGACGAGCTTCTTGGGCGCTCTGACTTCTTCGAAGCCGAGGATGTTGCCGCGCAGGTGCAGACCCATCTTGCCCCAATGCCCGATCGACAGCACCGGCACCTTGATCTCGCCGAGCCGTTCGAACGCGGAGCGCTCGCGCCACCAGTCGTCGTCGAGCGTGTGCTCGGTGATGGCGCCGACGAGATCGAAGCGCATCGGCGGACGTCCCGCAGCGCCGGCGGGGCGATGCTGATTGTCGGCGCGCAGGTTGGCGTACCAGGATGAACGGTAGCTGCAGAAGATGCCGCCGTGATAATTGGAGCAGCGATACTGGTCGACCAGCCCGTCGTAGGGCGCGATGCAGGCGAGGCCGGGCGGGTTGCGTGTCGCCATCAGCCATTGCGCCATGGCGTAGTAGGACTGGCCGATGCCGCCGACGCGGCCGTTGCACCAGGGTTGCTGTGCGATCCAGCCGATCAGCTCGACGTAGTCCTCCTGCTCGGTGGCATCCATGAATCCGAATTCGCCTTCGGAGCGGCCCGAACCACGCACGTCCGCATGCACATAGGCGTAGCCTTGCGCCACGTACCATTCGATCGGGCCGGTCTCGCGCCAGAGAAACAACGGAAAGGCGGGCACGGTGTCGAATTCGTGCTGGTAGGGCGAGGCCGCGAACAGCGCCGGCACCCGCCCTTCGGCCTGCGGCCGGTAGACGCAGAGCGAGATGCGCACGCCGTCGCGCATCGTCACCTTGACGTCGCGGTCAACCCGCATCGCGGTTGCGTCCGTCGGCGTCCCGTTCTCTCGCTGTTGCTGTGCCATGTGCTTCTTTGCCATCTCCTTGTTTGCCACGTGCTTGCCGCGCGCTGTCCTCTGCTGCATTCTCACCGGTGTCCCGGGTCCGACGTTCGCACACTTTTTCGGTGCCCTCTGGACTTACGAAAAGAAGCGCGGGTGAGGAAGTCGCCATGATGGGAAAACTGCTGCTGCCGGTCCTCGCGCTCACGGCGCTCGCAGGGCCGGCACTGGCGCAGGACTATCCGACGCGTCCGGTGCGGGCGATCGTGGCGGTCGGCGCCGGCGGTACCGGCGACGTGGTCACGCGCGTGCTGGGCGAGGAGTTGTACCGGCGCTGGGGACAGCCGGTCGTGGTGGAGAACCGCCCCGGCGGGGCCTCGAATATCGGCGCGCGCGCCTGCGCCGATGCGCCGCCCGACGGCTACACGCTGTGCATCCTGCCGGGCGAGCCGCTGGCCTATAACCAGTTCCTCTACAAGAAGCTGACGTTCGATCCCGCCAAGGATTTCGAGCCGATCAGCAATCTGTTCTTCAATACCCAGGCGCTGGTGGTCAACGCCGCGCTCAACGTGCGCAACGTGGACGAACTTGTCGCGCTGTCGAAGGCGAAAGCGGGCACGCTGAGCTATACCGCGCCGTCGCTGCCGCTTGCGCTCTACCTCGAGCGGCTCAAGCGCGAGCGCGGCGCCGATTGGGTCAGCATCCCGTTCCGCGGCGGCGGCGACACCACCAACGCGGTGCTGTCGGGATCGACGCCGATCGCGTTCCTCGGCATGCAGAACTTCATCTCCCACCTGCAGGCCGGCACCATGAACGGCCTGGCGGTCGACGGGGCGCAACGCTCGCCGCTGTTCCCCGACATTCCGACCCTGGCCGAGCTCGGCTATCGCGGCAATCTCACGCGCGTCTATTTCGCGCTGGTTGCGCCCGCCGGCACGCCCAGGTCGATCGTCAACAAGATCCGCGAGGATGTCGCCCGCATCGGCAACGAGCCCGGCTTCCGCAAGAAGCAGTTCATCGACCGCGCGCTCGAACCGATTCTGGACACGCCGGAAGAGTTCGCCCGTTTCCTGGTCGAGGACCGCGTCAACTCCGGCCGCGTCGTCACCGAAGCCGGGCTGCAGCCGCAATGACCGGGGCCAGGCACATGAACCGTTCCTCCCGGCTGTGCGCATGGCTGGCGGCGTTCGCCGTGTTGCCGGCGTTCTCCGCGGCGCTCGCGCAGGATTATCCGGCGCGGCCCGTGCGCGTGATCGCCACATCGAGCGCCGGCGGCACCAGCGACATCTTCATGCGCGCACTGGCCGATGAGCTGCACAAGGCCATGGGCCAGCCGTTCATCGTCGAGAACCGCCCCGGCGGGGCATTCAATATCGGCGCGCGCGCCTGCGCCGAGGCGCCGCCCGACGGCTACACCCTCTGCATCATTCCGGGCGAGCCGTTGGTGTTCAACCAGTTCCTGTTCAAGAGCCTGGCGTTCGATCCGGAGAACGGCTTCGAGCCGATCACGCAGCTGTTCTTCATCACCCAGGCGCTGGTGGTGAGCGCGGCGCTCGACGTCAAGACACTGCCGGAGCTCATCGCGCTGTCGAAGGCGAAGCCGGGAACGTTGAGCTATTCAACCGCGGCGGTGCCGCTCGGCGTGTTCATCGAACGGCTGAAGAGGGATACCGGCGCCGACCTCGTGCGCGTGCCGTTCCGCGGCGGCGGGGAGGCGGTGACCGCGCTGCTCAACGGCTCCACGCCGGTCGGCTTCTACGGGATCGCGAATGTGCGCGCGCAGCTCGAGGGCGGCACGGTGATCGGCCTGCTGGTGGACAGCGACAAGCGCTCGCCGCTGTTTCCCGGCATTCCGACCATCCCCGAGGCGACGCAGAAGACCTTCGCGGGCCGCTCCTATTTCGGCCTGCTGGCGCCGGCCAGGACGCCGAAACCCATTGTCGCTCGCTTGCAGCAGGAGATCGCCCGCATCGTGGGCGATGCCGGATTTCGCAATCGCAATCTGATCGAGCGCGGGCTCGAGCCGGTGGCGAGCACGCCGGAGGCGTTCGCGCGCTTCATCCGGGAGGACCGCGCCGCCTCCGAACTGATCGTCAAGGAATCCGGATTGCAGCCGCAGTAGTCAAGAGATGAAGGCAGGCGTCATGAACGGACCGGTCGCGTCACTCGCCGCGCTGCTGCTGATCGGGGCGTCATCCGCGCCGATCGCCGCGCAGGAGTTTCCCAGCCGCCCGGTGCGGGCGATCACCGCGCTGGTGCCCGGGGGTCTGAGCGACGTGTTCATGCGGGTCGCCGGCGAGGAGTTTCAGAAGCAGCTCGGGCAGCCGATCGTGGTGGAGAACCGGCCGGGCGGCGGCCTCAATATCGGCGGGCGCGCCTGCGCCGAAGCGCCGCCGGACGGCTACACCATCTGCATTTTGCCGGTCGAGACGCTGAGCTACAACAAGTTCCTGTTCAAGAAGCCGGGTTTCGACGCCGAGAAGGATTTCGCGCCGATCACCAACCTGTTCTTCGTCACGCAGGTGCTCGCGGTCAACGCGGCGATGAAGGTCAAGACGCTCGACGAGCTTGCGGCGCTGTCGAAGGCGAAGCCGGGCACGCTGAGCTACGTCGCTCCGTCCGTTCCGCTGTCCCTGTTCATGGACAAGTTCAGGCAATCGAGCGGCGCCGACATGGTGAAGGTGCCCTATCGCGGCGGCGGCGATGCGGTCAACGGCATCCTCTCCGGCGCGACCCCGATCGCATTCCTGGGGCTCGCCAATGTCATCTCGCATCTGCGCGCGGGCACGATGACGGCGTTGGCGATCGACAGCGAGCACCGCTCGCCGCTCGTCCCCGATGTGCCGACGTTGCGCGAGCACGGCTATCGCGGCGACATCACGCAAGTCTATTTCGGGCTCGTGGCGCCCGCCGGCACGCCCGCGCCCATCATCGCCAGGCTCAACGAAGAGTTCGTGCGGATTGGCAGCATGCCGGCGTTCCGGAGCAAGAACATGATCGATCTCGGGCTCGAGCCGATCCTCGACCGGCCCGCCGATTTCGCGCGCTATCTCGAGGAGAACCGCGTGGTCGCCGAGCGTGTCGTCAAGGCGGCGGGGCTCGAGCCGCAGTAGAGGGAGACAGGCGATGTCAACGCGGCTGCGACGGACGCTGCGCATCTGCGCGGCCTCGCTGAGCATGCTGGTCGGCGCGCTCGGCGCCGAGGGCCTGGCGGAGAGCGCGGGCCCCATTCGCCTCGCCGTCGGCGCGCCGGCGGGCGGCTCGATCGACGTCTACTCCCGCATCATCGCCGAGCACATGAGTGTGACGCTCGCCCGGCCGGTGATCATCGAGATCAAGGCCGGCGCCAACGGCAACCTCGCCGCGCAGTGGGTGGCCGACGGGCCCGCCGATGGCAGCCAGGTGTGGGTCGCGGCCCAGTCGATGATCGAGATCAATCCGTCGAGCTACCGCAATCTGCGCTGGAAGCGGTCCGACTTCATTCCGGTGATCAAGGGGATCGAGACCCCGCTCGTGCTGGTGGCGCATCCGAGCGTGCCGGCCACGACGTTCGAGCAATGGGTGGACTGGGCAAAGGCCAATCGCGGCAAGCTCTCCTACGCCAATTACGGCCCGGGCACGATCTCGCATTTTCTCGGCTACCAGCTCGACGAACGCTTCGGCCTCGCCTTCACGCAGGTGCCCTACCGCGGCAACGCCCCGCAGATGATCGATCTCCTGGCGGGACATGCGCTGTTCGGGTTCACGCAGCTCCAGTCCGCGGTCGAGCCGGCGCGCGCGGGCACGCTGCGGGCGCTGGTGGCGAGCGGGCCGAAACGCTCCCCGTTGCTGCCCGACGTGCCGACGCTGGCGGACCTGGGCCACGCCGATCTGACGGCGAGCGCGTGGTTCGGACTGATGCTCAAGGCGGGCACGCCGGTCGACGTCGTCAAGCGGCTGGAGGCGGCCGCGATCGCGGCGCACGCCGACGAAGCGGTGCGGGCGCGGCTCGCGGCCCAGGGCTTCGAGGTGAGCGGTGTCACCGGCGCCGCGTTCGCGCAGAGCATCGATCAGCAGTTCGAGCGCTGGGCAAAGATCGTAAAGGCGACGGGCTTTTCGGCGACGGAGTAGGTCAGGCTCATGTCCCGGGCGAGCCCCCGGGTCCACACTGCGCGCGGCCCGAGGGTAAACTCCGCGAGACCCGGCACGCAGAGTGCATGTCGATATCTGTCCTTGTGCGCCGGGCGTGCCGATCGCTACGCCACTTCGAGCAGAATTTCCGTCAGCCGGTCGGGCATGTCGACCATGACGTCGTGGCCGCTGGGTAGCTCGTAGACGCGCCATGCGCTGTCGGTCTTGAGCGCGTCGTAGAAGCCGTCGAACGGCACGCTCGGATACGCCTTGGCGCGGATATAGGCCTTCTTGGCGATGCGCTCGCGCGCGCCGGTCAACGTGATCTTGTCGGTGAGCGTCGCCACAGGATGGGGCGTGCACATGGCGTCGACCCACGCCCGGTCCTTCTCGTTCACCCGGAACACCGCGGCCGGCACCGGCTTCATCGCGGTCTCGCCCTTCTCCACCAATCCCGCGATCGCTTCGCGCACGGGCTGCGAGGCCTTGGCCGCCAGGGTGTCGCCGTTCGCCGGCACGAAGGCATCGAGGAACACGATCGAGCCGATCGCATCGCGCATCTGCTCGGCGACGCCGGAGATGATCACGCCGCCATAGGAGTGGCCGACCAGCACGATGTCGTTGAGGTTCTCCCATTTGATCACGTTGACGATGTCGGTGACGTGGGTCGCAAGATCGATCTTGCCGCCGATCAGGTGCGAGCGCTCGCCGAGCCCCGTCATCGTGGGGGCGAACACCTTGTGCCCTTTCTTCTCCAACAGGTCCGACACCCGCCGCCAGCACCAGCCGCCATGCCACGCGCCGTGCACCAGCACGAAGGTCTTTCCGCCGGTCTGCGCCTGTGCCGTCGTTTGATCGGTCATGGCCATGAGCCCCACGCCTGCCATTCCAACACCTGCCGCCATCGCGCCCAGCGCGGTGCGACGCGTCTGTCCGTTCGTCATTGTTTCCTCCGTCTCAGGATACTTGCAGCAGCACGTCGACCAGCCATTGCGGCGCGTCGACCATCACATCGTGGCCGGACTCGGTGGCCTCGAACGTGCGCCACGACTTGTCGGCCTTGCACTCCGCCAGCGCCTGGTCGAAGGCGGGTTGCGGATATTTCGCGGCGCGGATGTAGGTCTTCTTCGCCACCTTCTCGCGCGCGCCGGTCAGCTTGATCGGCTGCATCGCCACGCCGTTGGGCTGCGGCGTTGTCTTCGAGTCTACCCAGGCGCGGTCCTTTTCGCTGATGACACGGAATGCCTCCGCCGTCGGCGACGGCCGCCCGGGCTCGCCCTTCTCGACCGCTGCCAGGAAGGCTTTGCGGCTGAACTCGGAGGCAAAGTCGAACCCGCGCTGGCCGTTCTCCGGTTTGAACGCGTCGAGCCAGACGATCGAGGAGACGCGGTCTCCGATCTGCTCCAGCGCGCCGGAGCCCGGCCACCCGCCGTAGGAGTGCACGACCAGGCAGACGTCCTTGAGGTCCTCCCATTTGAACACGTTGACGAGGTCGGTGATGTGGGTGTCGAGATTGATGTCCTTGCTCATGAGGTGCGAGCGCTCGCCGACGCCGGTGAGCGTCGGCGTGAACACCTTGTGGCCCTGCTTTTCCAACAGGTCCGACACGCGCCGCCAGCACCAGCCGCCGTGCCACGCGCCGTGCACCAGCACGAATGTCTTGGACTGACCGGTCTGCGCCAGCGCCGGCGTGCCGCCCAGCGCCGCTGCGCCTGCGCCGGCACCGGCGCTCGCGAGCACCGTGCGGCGAGTGAAGGATGCGTCATTGGTTGCAGCCATCGTTTCCTCCTTGCGATTTTCTGTTGGCGTATCTTAGCGCCCGCGCGTGGCTCCGTCCCGAGGTCCCGCCGTGATGCCGTTCCCGGCACGGCATTGATCGGGTCGTTGTTCTCTCGCCCATGCATGGAGTGGGCAAAGCGCGCGCCCGAGGTCAGGTCGCTCGCCGGACCGCATGCCCACCCGTGCCAAATGCGATGCGCGGTCGCATGGGCGTTTGGCTTTGCCCACGGTGGCGGGTGCCTGTGGATAACCGGGACAATCCCGCGCATTCTGGCTGGCGCGCGGCGCTGTCCTATACTGACAGGCCACCGAATCATTACGGCTTGGCCGCATGCGCTTTCCGCCCCAATTTCTCGATGAGCTGCGCGCGCGCCTTCTGGTTTCGGAGGTCGTCGGCCGGCGTGTGCGGCTCAAAAAGGCGGGCCGCGAGTGGAGGGGCCTCTCGCCGTTCAACCAGGAGAAGACGCCCTCGTTTTTCGTCAACGACCAGAAGATGGCGTGGTTCGACTTCTCCTCGGGCAAGAACGGCAACATCTTCGATTTCGTGATGATGACCGAAGGGCTCAGCTTCCCGGAGGCGGTCGAGCGGCTCGCGGGCGAGGCCGGCCTTCCCCTGCCCACGATCTCGCGGGCGGAGGAGGCCCGCGACGAGCGGCGCAAGACCCTCAACGACGTCATGGAGCTGGCGGCGAAATTCTTCGAAGCGACGCTCGCCGCGCGCGCCGGCGCCAAGGCACGCGGCTATCTCGCCGACCGCGGGCTCGATCCGGCCACGCAGGTCAGGTTCCGCCTGGGCTACGCACCGGCCGAGCGCTTCGCGCTCAAGGAGCACCTCGGCAAGGAAGGGATATCGACCCCGGACATGATCGAAGCCGGGCTGCTGGTTGCCGGCGACGACATCCCGGTGCCCTACGACCGCTTCCGCGATCGGGTGATGTTTCCGATCACGGATCTGCGCGGCCGCGTCATCGCCTTCGGCGGACGCGCGCTCGAGAAGGACGCGCAGGCGAAATACCTGAACTCGCCGGAGACGCCGCTCTTCCACAAGGGCGGGACGCTCTACAACATCGCCGCCGCGCGCGCCGCCGCCCACAAGGGCGCGCCGGTCATCGCGGTCGAAGGCTACGTCGACGTGATCGCCATGGTGACTGCCGGCTTCGAGGCGACGGTGGCGCCGCTCGGCACCGCGCTCACCGCCGACCAGCTCGTTCTGCTCTGGAAGATGGCGGACGAGCCGACGCTCTGCTTCGACGGCGATTCCGCCGGCCGGCGCGCCGCCTATCGCGCCGTCGATCTGGCCTTGCCGCTGATCAAGGCCGGCAAGAGCCTGAAGTTCGCCAGTCTGCCGGAAGGGCACGACCCCGACGACCTCGTGCGCGCGGGCGGCCGCGAGGCGATCACCGAGGTCATCGGCGCCGCTCGCCCGCTCGCCCACGTGCTGTGGATGCGCGAGACCGAGGGCGGCGGGTTCGATACGCCCGAGCGGCGCGCCGCGTTCGAGGCCCGGATCGCCGAGGTTACGGCGTCCATCGGCGACGATTCCGTGCGCAAATATTATCGTCAGGAGTTCGGCGATCGGCTGCGGCAGATGTTCGAGACCGACGTGCGGCCGAAGATGCGGCCGCGGCCAGGCCGGATGACGAACAGCGATTGGCGGAACACGACCCGGGGCGCAAAGACCAATCGCAATTCCTCACCCGGTGTTCGCAATCCGGCATTCGCCATGCGTTCCGTTGCCGGCGAGCCTTACGTGGTGGCGAGCGCGCAGCTGGCCTCGAGCCCGGTTCATCGCGGCCACCGCGCCGCGATTCCGCTGCGCGAAGCGCTGATCCTGCAGGCGGTCATCAACCACCCCTGGCTCCTGCACGATCACCTGGAGGAGCTCGCCGGCGTCGAGTTTCGGCATGCCGAGGCGGCCCGGGTGAAAAGCGAGCTGATCGATATCTTTGCCCATGGCGCCGCGCTCGATGGCGAGGCTATGCTCGCCGAACTTGGTCGCCGCGGACTGACTGAAGTCGCTGCCCGCATGGACAAGGCCATCACCACGCCTTCGGTCTGGGGTGCGCAGTCGGAGGCGGCCCCCGACGACGTTCTTATGACCTGGAAACAGCTTGTCGCCTTGCATCGGCAATGGCATTCCCTAATTAAGGAACTCAGAGAAGCCGAACAGGCCTTGGGACAGGAGACGACCGAGGCTAACTATTCCTGGTTGCAGGACGTGAAGGCTCGACTTGCGGTCCTCGACGGAACCGAGGCGCTGATCGAGGGCTTTGGAGCCTCCTCGGGCCGGCCGGTTCGGTCGCTGTGACATGCGGGACGATTGGAAAGCCCAGGCGGGACCCCGGGAACTTCGCGGAACCCGGAAAACCGTTTGGCTTCCGCTGCATGGAGGGTTAATTGGAGCGTAAGGGGCTCCGATGACACTCCGGCGGTTCGAATCAGGGCGGTATCGAAGGTCGCGACCCCTCGGCGCGGCCCATTCGGCCGTTCGATTCTCCCCGCATAGGGTAGGGACGATGTTTCAAGCGGCGCCCCCGGCCGGTGCCGGCTTCAGGAGAGATGCATGGTGACGAAGACCAAGGCGGCACAAAAAGAGAAAGAAAAGGAAGAGGCGCCGGAAAAAGAAGGTGCCGAGGCGCCCGACACGCCGCTGCCGCTGCTCGATCTCTCCGATGCGGCCGTCAAGAAGCTCATCCGCACCGCCAAGAAGCGCGGCTACGTCACCCATGACCAGATCAATTCGGTCCTGCCCTCCGAGGAGGTCAATTCCGAGCAGATCGAGGACGTTCTCGCCATGTTCAGCGAGATGGGCGTCAACGTGGTCGAAACCGAGGAGGCGAGCGAGGAAGGCGAGGAGCAGCGCGAGGAGGCCGACGAGGAGCCCGAGAGCGAAGGCGGCGAGCTGGTCGAGGTCCAGCAGAAGGTCCCGGCCAAGTCCGAGGCCAAGGAGCCGACCGAGCGCACCGACGATCCGGTGCGCATGTACCTGCGCGAAATGGGCTCGGTGGAGCTGCTCTCGCGCGAGGGCGAGATCGCCATCGCCAAGCGCATCGAGGCCGGCCGCGAGGCGATGATCGCCGGCCTGTGCGAGAGCCCGCTCACCTTCCAGGCCATCATCATCTGGCGCGACGAGCTCAACGAGGGCAAGGTGTTCCTGCGCGACATCATCGATCTCGAAGCGACCTATGCCGGTCCCGACGCCAAGGCCATGCCGGCCCCGGTCGGGCCCGACGGCCAGCCGATCCCGCAGCCGGTCGGCGCGGCAGTGGCGCCCGGCGGCCTGGCGCAGACGCCGGCGCCGCCGGCGGCGCCCGCGGGCGCCACCCCGTTCAAGCCGGCGGCCGAGCGTGCCAACGGCGAGGAAGCCGAGGGCGGCGAGACGCCGCCGAGCGAAGGCGATTTCGACGACGACGACATGGAGAACTCGCTCTCGCTCGCCGCCATCGAGGCCGAGCTCAAGCCCAAGGTGGTCGAGACCTTCGACAACGTCGCCGACGCCTACAAGCGGCTGCGCCGCCTGCAGGACCAGGACATCGAGTTCAAGCTCCACAACAACACGCTCTCGCCCGCGCAGGAGCGCCGCTACAAGAAGCTCAAGGACGACATCATCGCCGAGGTGAAGTCGCTCCGCCTCAACCAGGCGCGCATCGATTCGCTGGTCGAGCAGCTCTACGACATCAACAAGCGCCTCGTCGGCTACGAGGGCCGCCTGATGCGGCTCGCCGAGAGCCACGGCGTCGCGCGCGAGGACTTCCTGCGCAACTACCAGGGCTCCGAGCTCGACCCGCGCTGGCTCAACCGGGTGTCGAAGCTCTCCGCCAAGGGCTGGAAGAGCCTCGTCGCCAAGGACAAGGACAAGATCAAGCAGCACCGCCACGAGATCCAGGTGCTCGCCGGCGAGACCGGGCTCGAGATCGGCGAGTTCCGCAAGATCGTGCACATGGTGCAGAAGGGCGAGCGCGAAGCGCGCCAGGCCAAGAAGGAGATGGTGGAGGCGAACCTGCGCCTCGTGATCTCGATCGCCAAGAAATACACCAACCGCGGCCTGCAGTTCCTCGACCTGATCCAGGAAGGCAACATCGGCCTGATGAAGGCGGTCGACAAGTTCGAGTACCGCCGCGGCTACAAGTTCTCCACCTATGCGACCTGGTGGATCCGCCAGGCGATCACCCGCTCGATCGCCGACCAGGCGCGCACCATCCGCATCCCCGTGCACATGATCGAGACGATCAACAAGATCGTGCGCACCTCGCGCCAGATGCTCAACGAGATCGGCCGCGAGCCGACGCCCGAGGAGCTCGCCGAGAAGCTCGGCATGCCGCTCGAGAAGGTGCGCAAGGTGCTCAAGATCGCCAAGGAGCCGCTCTCGCTGGAGACCCCGATCGGCGACGAGGAGGACTCCCACCTCGGCGACTTCATCGAGGACAAGAACGCGATCCTGCCGATCGACGCCGCCATCCAGTCGAACCTGCGCGAGACCACGACGCGCGTGCTGGCGTCGCTCACGCCGCGCGAGGAGCGCGTGCTGCGCATGCGCTTCGGCATCGGCATGAACACCGACCACACGCTGGAGGAAGTCGGCCAGCAGTTCTCGGTGACGCGCGAGCGCATCCGCCAGATCGAGGCCAAGGCGCTGCGCAAGCTCAAGCATCC
>CAVRXD010000038.1:0-96666 GCA_963725065.1 uncultured Alphaproteobacteria bacterium | reverse complement strand
GTCGTCGAGCCAGTGCTGCCCGAGCGCGGCACCGAGCCCGCGATGGCGCCGGCGACCACGGCGACGGTGACCTGCATCGGCCGCTTCCACCGCACCACGATCGCCACGAGAACGACGGGGGTGAGGAGGGCGAGGAGCTGCACGGCGCCGACCAGAGCCCGCACGAGAGCTCCCGGGAGGTTGAGGTGACGAGCGCGACGAGGTCTGCCGACGCGTCCCTTGCGGCGTCCGGGTACGCGAGCGTGATCGCGAGGCTGACCGCGAGCACGAGGAGGCCCGCCGCCGGGCAAGGCGGATCAGCCGGGTGACGGGTCCAGGTGCGCAGGCCTCGGACTGTCAGACGGCGCGGGTGGCGACGCCCGGGACCACCGAGGGGTCAGGCCACGGTGCGCTCGGGCACCAGGCGGCTGCGCAGGTCGTCGACCTGGGCCAGCGCCCGATAGGTCCGGACGTCGTACACGAGGACCTTGATGGGGCCGGCGGCCACGACGGGTCGCGTTGCGCCTGCGGTGCGAGTCGAGCGTGGCCAGCTCGCCGACCACGTCGCCGGCACCGACCATCACCTGGTCGTCGGCGAGGTGGACCTCCGCCTCGCCCTCGAGGATGAGGAACGCCTGGGTGCCACGGTTCGCCCTCCTCGCACAGCACGGCGCCGGCGTCGAGGTGCAGCAGGGTGCCGGCCGCCGACAGGCGTTCGGCGGCGAGCGGGTAGCCGAGGTCCTGGAGCCGAAGGGCCGCCGGTCGAGTCGTCGAAGGCGCATGGAGCCAGGGTGCCATCGCCATCACAGAAAGAGAAGCGAGTGGCCATATCGATTTCAGATGGGGGTCATCGGTGAGGTGACTGGGCTGTGGGGCTCGATCAGGCTTGGAGCTCGTCGACGAGGCCCCACTCCCGTGCGGTGGCCGCGTCGATGGGCTGTTGCGTCAGGGCCAGCCAGGCGGTGCGGTGGCGGCCGATGCGACGGGGCAGGCTGATCGTGCCGCCGGCACCGGGGATGAGCCCGAGGCCGAGCTCGGGGAGGGCGACGGTCGTGTCGGCGGCGGCGGTCACTCGACCGCCGAAGGCGGGGAGCTCGACGCCGGAGCCGTCGCACGCGCCGTGGAGGTGGACGGTCGTGCGATCGCGCGAGCTCGTTCAACACCGCACCGATGCTGCGGGCGAGGCGGACGACGTGCGCGGTGGCGGATCGGGAACGACCCGAACTCGTCGAGGTCGCCGCCGCTGCAGAACGACGGACCGGCACCGGAGAGCACGACCCGCAGCGTGGGATCGGCCTCCGCGACGGCGAAGGCCTCGACCAGCTGGTCACGGAGCTGTACCCCGAGGGCGTTGCGCACTTCCGGGCGGTCGAGCTCGATGCGCAGCTCGTCGCCGTCCGCTCGACACGGACGACGGACGGCCGGCGTCGAGCGCTCCCTGACCGGGCGGCCGCTCGCCACGCCGCGAACTCGGGGCCGGCCTGGAGCGCGGAGTACACCGCGGATATCGAGCAGCAAACCCTCGGACGCGGCTCGAACACCAGCCACGCGCAGCAGGGTCGTCAGCGAGGTCGACGCCAGCGGGTTGGACGCGACGGTTGCCCGCGATGGCAGCGAGGTCGTCGCCGTCGGCCCCCACCACGACGTCGCACGTCGCGTGATCTGCCACCTCGGACCGGCTCGGAGCAACGCCGACGACGACAGCCGGCCACCGCCACGGCAGAGCTTGGCACGTCGACCACCGGGAGGTCGAGGTCGACAGCGACCATCCCTGGTGGCCAGACCTCCACGGGCGGCACACCGCCCGATCGGGCGGAGGCGACCAGGTCGCCGAGGAGCGTGAGAGGCGCAGCCATGGCGGAGACGGACCGCCGGGTGGCGGGCGATCATTGTCGCACCGTGCACGCCCTCACCGATCGCCGAACCACGCTGGATCCACGCGTCGAGCTCGAAGCATGGGCGGCGAGCGGTGCCATGGCGCTCACCGGACGCCCCGATGGTGAGCCGCTGGGACCGCCGCCGCGCCTCGTGACCCGCCTGACCGCTCTTGGCGAGGAGCTGACCCGCGGGCGGCGGGGGCAGTGGGCGCTGAGCTCGACGTCGACCCCCTGGCCCTCTTGGGCCGGCCGCGATCGCGGGCCTCCACCGGCGTGGTCCCATCAGCGTGGGGGGCGCCACCCGCCTCCTTCCCGCCCGTGACGGGTGGGTCGCGGTGTCGCTCGCGCGCCGACGACGTGGCGCTCGTGCCCGCATCGTTCGACTCGAGGGGCCGCCCGACGACCCGTGGCGAGCGATCAGCGTGGCGGTGAGCGGCCGTTCGTGGGGCGAGGTGGTCGACCACGGTCGTCTGCTGGGCCTTCCGGTCGCGCGCCTGGGTGAGGCTGGACCCGGCCGGTGCCACGCTGCGCCGACCCGTGCTACGTCGCTCGTTGGGCGCGGCCCGTCCCACGCCCACCCTGGCGGAGACGGTCGTCGTCGAGCTCGGTTCGCTGTGGGCGGGTCCGCTCTGCCGGGCTCTCCTGTTGGAGGCCGCCGGAGCACCGGGTGGTGAAGGTGGAGTCGGCCGCCGTCCCGACGGTGCGCGCCGTGGGCCACCCGCTTCTTCGACCTGCTCAACCGCGGGCAAGCGTCGGTGGCGGTCGACCTGTCGCCTTCGCCGGCCGTCGCCGGGCTCGCGCGACTTCTCGCGCTGGTGCCGACGTCGTGATCGAGGCGTCGCGGCCGCGGGCCCTCGAGCACCTCCGGATCGACGCCGACCGGTGGTCTCGGGCACGGGCCCTCGGTCTGGGTGTCGATCACCGGCCACGGGCGGGACGGGAGCCGGACGAGCTGGGTGGCCTTCGGAGACGACGCCGCGGTGGCCGGCGGCCTCGTGGTCGACGACGGCACGGCCCGCTGTTCTGCGCCGACGCGGTGGCCGACCCGATCACCGGGTGGTCGCGGCGGGTGCCGTGCTGCAGGCGATGCACGAGGGTGGCCGATGGCTCGTCGATGTGCGCTGTCAGCGGTGGCCGCCGCGTTGCCGGGCCGACACTGGTCGCCCGTCGATGAGCCGTCGCGTGGCGCCCCCGCGCGCCCGCCGCGGTCACCGCGGGTCGGCGCGGTCGCTCGGCGGCCCAGGCTGCCGAGCTCGGCTGCTGACCGCCACCCTCGCGAGGGATGGGGAAGATCACCGGCTTCGTCGGCCATTGCCGCCACGGCTACGTCGCGGCACGTCGGCGGCGGCGCGCGGTAGGCGGTGGCGGCCGTGAGCACGTCGGGGAGCAAGCCCCGTGTCGCCGGGCGTGCAGAGCGTGTGCACCCCGGCGTGGAGAGCCGCGAACGGCACGCCTCGCGGATGGCGTCGCCGCTGACCGGTTCGTACCACGAGTCGGCCCAGCGCGCGTCGGTGGCGGGGTCGCCGGCAGCGACGCGGCGAGCGGGCGCCCGTCGGTCCAGGACGCCGGGCGACGGCCTTGATCGCCATGACACCGAGGTCGCGCTCCTGCACGTGGCGAGCAGCGCCTCGGCGTCGGCGCGGTAGACGGGATCGGCCCACAGTCGCGGATAGCCACGGGGAACATGACCGTGTCGAGATCCCATCGGCGCAGGGCCTCGCTGAAGGTGGCCGGCGCGGTGAGGTCGTGGCCGGTGATGCCGGCGAAGCGTGATGGCGCCACGGTCGCGGAGCGCGATGATCCGATCGATGGCCACCGGCGCGCGTGTCGAGCGCCGGGAGGTCGGTGACCCCGTGGGCCTGGTACAGGTCGAGCACCTCGCAGCCCAGCAGACGTCGCGTGTCGTCGAACTGCGCCTCCACGCCGTCGGGGTTCGAGCGGAGCGTCTTGCCGGCGACGAAGAGCCGCTCGCGCACGGCCGGCACCAGGGGCCGACGGCCCGCTCGGCGTTGCCGTACTGCGGCGCGATGTCGAGGTGGTTGACGCCCGCGTCGAGCGCCAGCTCGAAGGCCGGTCGGGCGTCCTTCGGCCGATGCCGTGGCCCAGAAGGCGGCACCGCCGAGGATCGCGACGCTCGACGTCGTGCTCCGTGCGACCGAGCCGCCGTCGTTCCACGGCGCACCGTACGTCCGCCATGGTTCAGGTTGCTGTGAATTCATCCATGGATGTATCATGCGGCATGGCCACGGCTCGCCACGAGCCTCGACACCCTCGAACGGGTCGGCACCGCCCTCGCCGACCCCACCCGCCGCCAGATCCTCGTGCAGCTCCTCGACGGCGCCGCGTACCCCGCCGACCTGGCTGAGTCCATCGGCGTCGGTCGCTCCAACATCTCCAACCACCTCGCGTGCCTGCGCGGGTGCGGGCTGGTCCGCTCCGAGCGTGAGGGACGGCAGGTTCGCTACGAGCTCGCCTCCCCGCGCCTCGTGCACGCCCTCCATGACCTGGTCGACATCGAGCTCCACGTCGATGCGCACCACGAGGACCTCGATGGCCGTCACTGATCACGACCACCTGCACGCGCCGGTCGCATCCTCCCGCGCATCCTCCCGCGCACCCAGTCGTGGCGCCGTTGGTGCCGCGCGCGCTGGCTGAACGTCGCAACGATCGGTTGGAACGGCATCGAGGGCGTGGTGGCGGTCACCACTGGGGTCGCGGCGGCTCGGTGAGCCTGGTGGGCTTCGGGTTCGACTCCGCCATCGAGGTGTCGGCCGCGTTGATCCTCGCCTGGCGCCTGCGCCGAGAGCGACGCGGAGGCTGCATGCAGGCGGACGACCACCGCGCCACCCGAGCCATCACGGTGAGCTTCCGCGCGGTCCTCGCGGCCTACGTCGGCGTGGGTCGCGGTCCGTGCGCTCGCGTCGGCTCGGAGCCTGACGCCAGCGTGATCGGCATCGTGATGGCCAGCCTCTCGCTCGTGCTCATGCCCACGCTGGCGCGCGCCAAGCTGGCCTTGGCACCCGCCCTCGGCTCCGCCGCCGCGGTGGCCGACGCCAAGCAGACAACCTCTCCGCGCTCCTCTCCGGGGTGCTGCTCGTCGGCCTGACCGCCAACGCTGTCCTCGGGTGGTGGTGGGCCGATCCGCTCGCCGGCCTCGCCATCGCCGGGATCGCCCTCGCCGAGGCCCGACGCGCCTGGACAGCCAGGTCCTCGAGGGACACCTGCTGCGCCTGACGCCGGCGGCGGCCTGACCGTGAAGGACAGCTCGCTAAGCCGCGTCGCTCCGGCGCTAAGAGCGCCGTCGAGGAGACCCGGCAGCCACCGGCACCCGCATCATCCCGTCGAGGCGCCCACGTGGCGCGCCGTTGACGAGCAGGAGCTGCGGTCATGGATGTGGCTGACGTCGTCTTCGTGGCCTTGACCCTCGCGTTCTTCGCGCTGTGCGTCGCCTACGTCCGTGGGCTCGACCGCATCGTGCGGGCGGCCGAGGAAGCCGACGCGGTCGCCCCGAGGCAGCGCGCGATGAGCGCCGACAACGTCATCGGCCTCGTCCTCGCCGTCCTGCTCGCCGGCTACCTCGTCGCCGCCCTCGTCGTTCCCGGAGAAGTTCTGATGACCGCCGCCAGCTGGCTCCAGCTCGTCGCGCTGGTCGCGTGCTCGTCGTCGGCACCGCCGTCCCGCTCGGCCGCTACATCGCCAAGGTCTTCGGCGACGGCGAGACGGCGCCCGGCGACCGGGTCTTCGGCCCGATCGAGCGCGCTCATCTACCGGGTCTGCGGCGTCGACCCGAGCCGCGAGCAGCGCTGGACCGTCTACGCGTTCTCGCTGCTCGGCTTCAGCCTCGTCGTCGGTCCTGGTCCTCTACGTGCTCCAGCGGCTCCAGGGCTCGCTGCCGTTCAACCCGACCGACATGCCCGGCGTCGTGCCCGCACCTGGCGTTCAACACCGCGGTCAGCTTCGTCACCAACACGAACTGGCAGAACTACGCCGGCGAGTCGACGATGAGCCACCTCACCCAGATGGTCGGGCCTGGCCGTGCAGAACTTCGTGTCGGCCGCGGTCGGCCTGGCCGTCGTGGCCGCGCTGATCCGCGGCCTCGCCCGCCGCGCGGGCGGCCACGCATCGGCAACTTCTGGGTCGACCTCGTCCGCACGCACGCTGCGCATCCTGCTGCCGCTCGCGTTCGTCTTCGCCATCGTGCTCGTCAGCCAGGGCGTGATCCAGAACTTCCACGGCTTCACCGACGGTGCACGACCGTCGAGGGCGCCGACGCAGGTCATCCCGGGCGGGCCGGTCGCCAGCCAGGAGGCGATCAAGGAGCTCGGCACCAACGGCGGCGGCTTCTTCAACGCCAACTCGGCGCACCCGTTCGAGAACCCGAACCGCGTTCACCAACCTGCTCCAGACTGTTCGCGATCCTGCGTCATCCCGTTCGCCCTCACCTACGCCTTCGGGCGGATGGTGAAGGACAAGCGCCAGGGCTGGGTCGTGTTCGCGGCCATGGTCGTCGCTCTGGATCGGTCGTGCGCTGGTCGCCATGGCGCTTCGAGGCCGAACGGCAACCCGAAGCTCGACGCGCGTCGGCGCGAACGCAGGCGGTCACCGCCGACCAAGCCGGGCGGGAACATGGAGGGCAAGGAGATCCGCTTCGGGCCGGCCGCCTGCGGCCTCTTCGCCGCCTCGACCACCGGCACCTCGACCGGCGCGGTCAACTCGCATGCACGACAGCTTCACGCCGCTCGGCGGCGGCGTGCCGCTCGTGCACATGATGCTCGGCGAGGTCAGCCCGGGCGGCGTCGGCGTCGGGCCTCTACGGCATGCTGATCTTCGCCCTCCTGGCGGTGTTCATCGCCGGGCTGATGGTCGGGCGAACGCCGGAGTACCTCGGCAAGAAGATCCAGGCCGCCGAGATGAAGCTGGTCGTGCTCTACATCCTCGCGGTGCCGGTCGTGCGTGCTCGGCTTCGCCGCGGCGTCGGTGCTCGTCGGACTCGGTGCTGAACGTCTCGATCCGGAACCCCGGGCCGCACGGGCTGCACCGAGATCCTCTACGCCTTCACGTCGGCCGGCAACAACAACGGCTCGGCCTTCGGCGGGCTCACCGGCAACACCGACTGGTTCAACACGACGCTCGGCCTCGCGATGCTGGTCGGCCGGTTCTTCCTGATCGTCCCCGTCGCTGGCCATCGCCGGCTCGCTGGCCCGCAAGCAGCGGGTGCCGGCCTCGGCGGGCACCTTCCCGACCGGACACGCCGCTGTTCGCCGGCCTGCTCATCGGCGTGGTCCTCATCGTCGTCGGCCTGA
The DNA here is from genome assembly GCA_963725065.1 of uncultured Alphaproteobacteria bacterium. Lineage (GTDB taxonomy): Bacteria > Pseudomonadota > Alphaproteobacteria > Rhizobiales > Xanthobacteraceae > VAZQ01. Next base: position 89,507 of record CAVRXD010000038.1, on the reverse strand, counting down.
CCTACTTCCCCGTCCTCGCGCTCGGCCCCATCGTCGAGCAGCTCGGCATCTGAGGAGCATCGATGATGACACCGACGCCCACCGCTCCGCCGAGACCGAAGGCCCGACCGAGCGCGGACCGAGCGTCGCTGTTCGACCCGGCGATCGTGCGGCCGGCGGTCGTCGACAGCTTCGTCAAGCTCGACCCGCGCACCATGGCCGCGCAACCCGGTGATGTTCGTCGTCGAGATCGGCAGCGTGCTCACCACGATCCTGTTCTTCGCGGACCTCGGCTCGCTCGACCAGCGACGAGAACGTGCTTCGCCGGGCTCGTCGCCGCTGTTGCTCTGGTTCACCGTGCTGTTCGCCAACTTCGCCGAGGCGATGGCCGAGGGTCGGGGCAAGGCCCAGGCCGACACGCTGCGCAAGACCCGCGCCGAGACCGTGGCCAACGGCCGCCGCGCCGACGGCACGCATCGAGGAGGTGCCGTCGTCCGCAGCTCGACGTCGGCGACGACGTGCGTCGTCGTCGGCCGGCGAGGTGATCCCCGGCGACGGCGAGATCATCGAGGGCATCGCCATCGGTCGACGAGTCGGCCATCACCGGCGAGTCGGCCCCGGTCATCCGCGAGTCCGGCGGCGACCGCTCGGCGGTCACCGGCGGCACCCGGGTGCTGTCCGACCGAGATCGTCGTGCGCATCACCGCCGAGCCCGGGCGAGACCTTCCTCGACCGCATGATCGCCCTGGTCGAGGGCGCCGACGCGGCAGAAGACGCCGAACGAGATCGCCCTCAACATCCTGCTGGCCGGGCTCACGATCATCTTCCTGCTGGCCACCGTGACGCTGCAGCCGTTCGCCATCTACTCGCGGCGCCGAGCAGCCGATCATCGTGCTGGTCGCCCTGCTGGTCTGCCTGATCCCGACCACGATCGGCGCGCTGCTCGTCGGCCATCGGCATCGCCGGCATGGACCGGCTGGTGCAGCGCAACGTGCTGGCCATGTCGCGGCCGGGCCGTCGAGGCGGCCGGCGACTGCTCGACACGCTGCTGCTCGACAAGACCGGCACCATCACCTTCGGCAACCGCCAGGCCGCCGAGTTCCTCCCGCTCGCCGGCGTCGCCGAGCAGGAGCTGGCCGACGCCGCGCAGCTGCTCGAGCCTGGCCGACGAGACGCCCGAGGGCCGCTCGATCGTCGTGCTGGCCGAGGAGCGCTACGGCCTGCGCGAGCGCGACGCTCGACGGCGCCGAGCTCGTGCCCGTTCACCGCCCAGACCCGCATGAGCGGCGTCGACTGTCGACGGCGCTGCGGTCCGCAAGGGCGCGGCCGACTCGGTGCAGCCGCTGGGTCGTCGAGCAGGGCGGCACGGTCGCCGCCGAGCTCGACGACGATGGTCGAGGCGATCGCCACGCGCGGGCGGCACGCCGCTGCGTGGTCGAGCCGAGGGCACCCGCAGGTCCTCGGCGTCATCCACCTCAAGGACATCGTGAAGGCCGGCATGCGCGAGCGCTTCGACGAGCTCCGCGCCATGGGCATCCGCACCGTGATGATCACCGGCGACAACCCGCTCACCGCGCAGGCCATCGCCGACGAGGCCGGCGTCGACGACTTCCTGGCCGAGGCCACGCCCGAGGACAAGATGGCCCTGATCAGCGAGGAGCAGGCGCGGCGGCCGCCTCGTCGCCATGACCGGCGACGGCACCAACGACGCCCCCGCGCTGGCCCAGGCCGACGTCGGCGTGGCCATGAACACCGGCACCCAGGCGGCCAAGGAGGCCGGGAACATGGTCGACCTCGACTCGAACCCGACGAAGCTCATCGAGATCGTCGAGATCGGCAAGCAGCTGCTCATCACCCGCGGCTCGCTCACCACGTTCTCGATCGCCAACGACGTGGCCAAGTACTTCGCCATCATCCCGGCGATGTTCGTCGGCGTCGTTCCCGGCGCTCGACACGCTCAACATCATGGAGCTGCGACTCGCCGCGCTCGGCGATCCTCTCGGCGGTCATCTTCAACGCCCTGATCATCGTGGCGCTGATCCCGCTCGCCCTGCGCGGCGTGAAGTTCCGGGCCGTGAGCGCCGCGGCGATGCTGCGCCGCAACCTCCTCGATCTACGGCGTCGGCGGCCTCATCGCCCCGTTCGTCGGCATCAAGCTCATCGACCTCGTCATCACCGCCCTGGGAGTGCAACTGATGCGTCGCCAACTGCTCCCCGCCCTCGGGCATGCTCCTCGTGCTCACCGTCCTCCCGGCCTCGTCTACCCGCTGGTCGTGACCGGCGTCGCCCAGGCGCGCGTTCGCCGACAAGGCCGACGGCTCGCTCGTCGAGCGTCGACGGCGTGGTCGTCGGCTCGTCGCTGATCGGCCAGACCTTCGTCGAGCCCGAGTACTTCCACCCCCGTCCGTCCGCCGCGCCGACGGCCCGGCGCGCAGGGCGGCGGCACCTACTCCGACGGCTCGAACTTCGGGCCGCTCGAACGACGAGCTGCTCGACGGTGCGGACGACCCGGAGACGCCGGACGTCGACGAGTCCGAGAGCACCGGCATCGACGAACGCGTGAAGGCCTACCGCGAGGAGAACGGCCTCGCCGACGACGCCGCCGTGCCCGTCGACGCCGTCACGGCGTCGGGGTCGGGCCTCGACCCCCAGATCTCCGTCGCCAACGCCCGCCTCCAGGCCGCCCGGGTGGCCGACGAGCGGGGCCTCGAGCTCGACGAGGTGCTGGCGCTGATCGACGAGCACACCGAGGGCCGCTCCCTCGGCTTCCTCGGCGAGCCGGGCGTCAACGTGCTCGAGCTCAACCTCGCCCTCGACGACCTGTGCGGAGCGAGCTCAGTCGACGTGCCAGGGCACGGAGGTCACGACGGTGTTGGGCCGGTAGAGCAGGCGAGCCTTGAGCGCGAGCGCGCTCTGGTTGTGGAGGAGCTGCTCCCACCATCGGCTCACCACGAACTCGGGGATGATGACCGTGATCGTGTCGTCGGCCCATCGCGCGTCGGTCTGGTCGAGGAAGGCCGTCGACCGTGTCGGAGAGGTCCCGGTACGGGTCGCTCGATCGACCTCGAGGGGCATCCCGAGGTCGAGCTCGTGCCACTCGGCGTCGCTCGACGCTCGCGCTCGTCGGGTCGTGGACGACGGTGAGCGCGAACGAGGTGGTCCGGGTCGCATCGCCTGCGCGTAGCGGACGGCGTGGACGGCGGGCCGCGTCGGCCGGGCGACGAGGACGACGACCGTGTGGCGCACGATCTCCTCGGCGTCCGAGGGCCGCAGGCGCGAGCGCCGGCCGCACCGTGTCGTAGTGGCGGTGGATCACGACGAACACGCCGATGACGCGCGGGGATCACGACGGTCGGGACCCAGGCGCCCGACGTGAACTTCGAGGCGAGCACCACGACCAGCACGACGACGGTGGCCGCCGCGCCGAGCGCGTTGATCGCGAGGCCGACGCCAGCCCGGCTCGCGGAGCCGGCAGGTGGTGGACGGACCATGCCGGCCTGGCTGAGCGTGAAGCTGGCGAACAGCCCCACGGCGAAGAGCGGCACCAGCGCGGAGACGTCGGCCTCGAAGGCGACCAGCAGCCCGACCGAGACGAGCGCCAGGGCGATGATCCCGTTGGAGAACGCCAGGCGGTCGCCGCGGTTCGCGAGCTGGCGGGGCAGGTAGCCGTCGGTGGCGATGACCGCCGACAGGCGGGGGAAGTCGGCGAAGGCGGTGTTGGCCGACAGCACGAGGATCGCCGCGGTGAAGATCTGCAGCAGGTAGTAGAGGACGCTCGCAGCTGCCGAACACCGCTCGGCCCATCGTCGACAGGATCGTCTGGTCCTCGCTCAGGGTCGGCTGGAGCTGGAGCGCGAGTGCGGCGACGCCGACGAACAGCGCGGCGAGGATCGCTCCGGTCCACGTGAGCGTGGTGGCGGCGTTCCGCGTCTCGGGCGGCCGGAACGCGGGCACGCCGTTGGAGATCGCCTCGACGCCCGACAGCGCGATCGCGCCCGACGAGAACGCGCGCATGAGGAGGAACAGCGACGCGCCGGCCGAGCAGGGCGCCGTTCTCGGTGAACTGGTCGAGCGACTCCTGGTCGACCGGCAGCGGGCCGAGGTCGCCGAACGACGGTGCGGACCAGGCCGTACGCCGATGAGCACGACCATGATCGCGATGTAGCCGTAGGTCGGCGGGGCGAACAGCCGGCCCGACTCGCGGACGCCGCGCAGGTTGGCGACGGTGAGCAACGACCAGCAGGCACCACGCGGTGGCGACGGGGTGGTCGCGCAGCGGCTCGATGGCGGAGGTGATCGCGGCGGTGCCCGCCGCGATCGAGACCGCGACCGTGAGCGTGTAGTCGACGAGCAGCGACGCGCCGGCGACGAGGCCCGGGCGCGGTGCCGAGGTTGTCCTTGCTGACGATGTAGGAGCCGCCGCCGTTCGGGTACGCGGCGATCGTCTGGCGGTAGCTGAACACGACGATGGCGAGCAGCACGACGACCAGGAGCGAGATCGGTCCGAGGTAGCCGATGGCGGCCATGCCGAGCACCGGGACGAGGACGTGGAGGATCTCCTGGGTGGCGAACGCGCTCGACGCGACCGCGTCCGAGGAGAAGATCGCGAGGCCGACCGTCTTCGACAGGCGCTGGTGCGGCGGCAGCGTGGGTGGCCAGGGGCTTGCCGACCACCCATCGCTTCACGACCCCGAGCAGGCTGGCCTTGGGCGCGCCTGCACTTGGCCCGTCCGGCATCCCCCGACCCTCGCGGCGCGAGGTGGCGTCAGGTGTTGGCGGGCCGGGCGGCCAGCGAGGCGCCCGCTTGGTCGACGAGCGCCACTGCTTGGGCGAGCTGCTCGGCGGAGTAGGGCACCGCGATCGGAGCGGTCAGCACGAATCGGCCCAAGCGAACTCCCCTCGACCACACAGGGATGGTGGCGCCGTCCGACGGCAGGCCCCAACGGTCCGTCTCCCAGGCTGTCGGACCCCACTTCACTGATCCATCACGAGCGATCACCGGCAGGACCGAGTCCGGGTCGTGGATGGACTCGAAGCGGCACTCGGCCAACCCGAGCAGATGAGTGAGCTCGGCCTCGGTTGCCATGAGGACGTAGTCCGCGTCCTCGCCCTTGGCGACGAGCGCACCCAGGCCGTACAGGCTGGCGAGGTCGCGCTCGACCACGATCCGCGGCGGCGCCGCGGGCGCGAGCCCGCGACTCGCCAGCTCGCCGACGGCCAGGCCCACCAGGAGGAGGAGCACCGCGGTCTCGACGTCGTCGCGGGACTCGATCCGCAACGAGTAGTAGGGCACCGTGTAGAAGAAGTTGAAGGCGCCGGCCGCCGAGAGCGCCGCCACCGCGGCGGCGCCGCGCTTGCCGACCGACGCGACCGCCACGACCACCACCACCAGCAGCAGTGCGACGTTCGTGTTGTCGACGTCGTCGCGGATGGGGATGAGCGCGGCGGCCGCCAGGATGGGGGCAAGCACCGCGATCGGTAGAGCCACCGGGTCAGGAGCTGGGTCCTCACACTCTTGTTCTACGCCGGTTCACCCCGTACCCGCATTAACAACCCGCGAAGACGAGCACCGAGTCCGTGAAGGATGCGGCAAGGTGTGGTTGATGGGTAGGTCCACGACCCCCTCGATGCGGTGAACTGACTGCATGGCACGGGGAAGCCTTCGCATCTACCTCGGCGCGGCGCCCGGGCGTCGGCAAGACCTTCGCCATGCTCAACGAGGGCTGGCGCCGCCAGCGAGCGCGGCACCGACGTGGTCGTCGGCTACGTCGAGACCCACGACCGGCCCCGCACCGCCGAGCAGATCGGCGACCTCGAGGTCGTGCCCCGCCGGACGATCGCACCACCGCGGCAGCGACGTTCGAGGAGATGGACCTCGACGCCGTCCTGCGCCCGCCGGCCCGAGCGTCGCCCTCGTCGACGAGCTGGCCCACACCAACGTGCCCGGGCTCGCGCAACGCCAAGCGCTGGCAGGACGTCGAGGAGCTGCTCGACGCCGGCATCGACGTCATCTCGACGGTCAACATCCAGCACCTCGAGTCGCTCAACGACGTCGTCGAGCAGCATCACCGGGCGTCCACCAGCGCGAGACGGTCCCCGACGCGGTCGTCCGCGCCGCCGACCAGATCGAGCTGGTCGACATGACGCCCGAGGCGCTGCGCCGCCGCATGGCCCACGGCAACATCTACGCGCCCGAGAAGGTCGACGCCGCGCTCGCCAACTACTTCCGCGTCGGCAACCTCGACGGCGCTGCGCGAGCTGGCGCTGCTGTGGGTGGCCGACCGGGTCGACGAGTCGCTCCAGGACTACCGCGAGCGCCACGGGATCGCCGACGCCGTGGGAGACCGCGGGAGCGCGTCGTCGGTCGCCATCACCGGTGCGCCCGGCGGCGACGACCTGATCCGGCGGGCGGCGCGCATGGCCGCCCGGTCCACGGGCGAGCTGCATCGGCGTGCACGTGCGAGCCGACGACGGGCTCGCCGACGCGGCGAGCGAGCACGCTCGACGACCACCGCCGCCTGCTCGACGAGCTCGGCGGCACGTACCACGAGGTCGTCGGCTCCGACGTGGCCGAGGCGCTCGTGCGGTTCGGCCCGCGCCGAGAACGCCACCCAGCTCGTGCTCGGCGCCAGCCGCCGGTCGCGCTGGGCGCGAGCTCACTCGCGGCTCGGTCATCAACCGGGTGATCCGCGACGCCGGCGGCCGATCGACGTCCACGTCATCTCGGCCAGACCCGACGGAGGGCACGATCCCGAGCGCATCCCGCCTGCCGCCGATCCGGATGCGGCTCACCCCGCTGTCGCCGGCGCCGCCAGCTGGCCGGCGGGCTGCTCGCCGTCGTCGGCATCCCGCTCCTCACCGTCGTGCTCACGCAGCTCGCGCGACCGAGCTCGGGCTTCACGAGCGCGGCTGCTCTTCTACCTGCTCCTGGTGGTCGGCGGTCGCCGCGGTCGGCGGGCTGTGGCCGGCGCATGTTGTCGCGCGCTGGCCGGCTTCGCTCGCTCGCTCAACTGGTTCTTCACCGACCGCCGCTCCACACGTTCACGATCGGCGACGACCGCGACCTCGTCGCCCTCGGTCGTCTTCGTCGTCGTCGCCGGTGTCGTGAGCGTCCTCGTCGACGTGGCGGCCCGGCGCGCGCGCCGAGGCGCACCCGGGCCCGAGCCGAGGCCGAGGCGCTGGCGGGCTGGCCGGGCGCTGCTCGCGAAGGCGATCCGCATGCCCGAGCTCGCTCGCCAACCTGCGTCGCGACGTTCGGCCTCGACGCGCGTGGCGGTGCTGCGCCGACGACCCGGCGACCCTGGCGGGTCGTCGAGGCCGCGGCCGGCGAGCCGGCCCGCGACGCCGACCGAGGCCGACCTCGTCGTGCTCCCGCTCGGGACCGACGGGTGCTCGTGCTCGCCTCGCCGGTCCGGACCTCCGCGGCGACCGACCGGCGGGTGCTCGGCGCCTTCGTCGCCCAGCTCGCGGTCGCCCTCGAGAGCCGGCGTCTGCAGGCCGAGGCGGCGGCCGCCGACCGCGCTGGCGGAGGCGCAACGAGCTGCGCACCGCCCTCCTCGCGGCCGTGTCCCACGACCTGCGCACGCCGCTGGCCATCGATCAAGGCGTCGGCGACGAGCCTCCTGCAGACGACGTTCGCTGGTCCCCGACGAGCGCCGCGAGCTTCGCTCGACACCATCGACGAGGAGGCCGATCGGCTCAACCACCTCGTCGGCAACCTGCTCGACATGAGCCGCATCCAGACCGGCGCCGTCGCCGTGCGAGCACGCAGCCGGTCGGCCTCGACGAGGTCGTCGGCGCGGCGCTGGCGGCCTGCCCGGCCGCCGGCACGACGTCGAGGTCGACGTGCCCGAGACGCTGCCGCCGGTCGACGCCGATCCCGGCGCTGCTCGAACGGGTGCGTCGCCAACCTGGTCGACAACGCCCTCCAGTTGCGCGCCGCCGGGCGACCCGGTCCGCGTCGAGGCCGGTGCGATCGCGGGACCGCGTCGATCTCCGGGTCGTCGACCGCGGCCCGGGCATCCCGCCGCACGAACGCGACGGCGTCTTCGAGCCGTTCCAGCGGCTGGGCGACAGCGCCCGGCGACGGCGTCGGGCTCGGGCTCGCCGTCGCCCGGGGCTTCGTCGACGCGATGGGCGGCGAGCTGCCGCTCGACGACACGCCCGGGGGCGGCACCACGATGGTGCTCGAGCCTTGCCCGCGAGGTCGCACCCGTGACCGCGCTGCTCGGTCGTCGACGACGAGCCGCAGATCCGCCGGGCCCTGGCGCATCAACCTGCAGGCGCGCGGCTACGAGGTCGACGTGGCCGCCACGGGCGAGGAGGCGCTGCGGCTGGCCGCCGCCACCACCCCGACGTGGTGCATCCTCGACCTCGGGCTGCCCGGCATCGACGGCATCGAGGTGGTCCGCGGCCTGCGGGGCTGGACCGCGGTGCCCGATCATCGTGCTGTCGGTCCGCGACCGGAGAGCGCGACAAGGTCGCGGCCCTCGACGCCGGTGCCGACGACTACGTCACCAAGCCGTTCGGGATGGACGAGCTGCTGGCCCGCCTCCGCGCCGCGCTGCGCCGGGCGCCGCCGGCCGACGAGGCGCCGTCGTCGACGACCCAGACTTCACCATCGACCTGGCCGCCAAGCGGGTGCCGAGCGCAACGGCGAGGCGTCCACCTCACGCCCACCGAGTGGCGGACTGGTCGAGCGTGCTCGTGCGCAACCCCGGCAAGCTCGTGCACCAGCGCCAGCTGCTGCAGGAGGTGTGGGGCCCGCAGTACGAGCGGGAGACCGAACTACCTGCGGGTCTACATGGCCGCACATCCGGCGCAAGCTCGAGCCCGACCCGGGCCGGCCCCGCTACTTCAATGTCGGATTCGGCCACGCCGCGCTCGGTCAGGCACGGGCCCAGGGTGAGCTTGCATTGCAGGCCGCGATAGCGATAGCGAACGATGAAGGATTTCTTCCGGCTCGGGAACACCACCACCCGGAGCCCGTGACAGCCCGGATCCGAGACCTCGTAGCGCTTTAGGCGGGGCTTGAGGTTCGCGATCGCGATCGCCGTAAGGGGCTTGGCCATACTGAGGTATCGCTGGGGTATCGGTTGAAGGTTGTCTGCACGTGACGGCTAATGTCGCCGACACTACCCGACAAAGGCCCAGAACATCAAGGCTGACAGGGGGTTCTCTGCAAATTAATTGCCGACACTAACCGACACGGCCCGACAGCCGAGGTGATGGTCAAGCACGTCGGCTAGATCGATCCCGGCGCGAGCGTGCTAGGTTCGACTCCCTTCACGCGCAGCGTTCCGAAATGCCCCACCTTCGCGATGTCTTCGCCGGTCCCTGGCGCGCCGTCCTGGTGCTCGGCGTCACGCAGATCCTTGCCTGGGGCGCGATCTTCTATCCGCCGGTGCTGACCGTCCCGCTGATCGCGGCGGAGCGCGGCTGGTCGATGACGTTCGCCATGGGAGGCTTTTCGCTGGCGCTGCTCACCGCCGGGCTCGCTTCCCCCCGGGTGGGGCTGCTGATCGATCGGCACGGCGGACACCGGGTCATGTCAGTCGGCTCACTCCTGGGCGCGCTCGGTCTGGTCTTGATCGTACTGGCCGATCATCCCGTCGCGTATCTCGCGGTGTGGATGCTGCTCGGTGTCGCCATCGCCGCCTCGCTCTACGATCCGGCCTTCGCCACGCTCGGGCGCATCTTCGGCGCGGCGGCGCGGCGGCCGATCACGGCGCTGACGCTCGCCGGAGGATTCGCGTCGACGGTGAGCTGGCCCACCACCCATGTCCTGCTCGAAGCGGTCGGATGGCGCGGCACGTACCTGGTCTATGCCGGGCTGCTCGCCTGTGTCGCCGCGCCGCTGCACGCTTTCGCCCTGCCGCGCACGCGCGCCGATCCCGCTGCGCCGGCCGGCGGACCGGTGCAAGTGCCGACCGTCGTCCTGCCGCCGAAGGGATGGCCCTTCGTTCTGGTGGCGGCGGCGTTCGCGGCCTATGCCTTCGTGCCGTCGGGCATGTCCGCCCACCTGCTCGCGATCTTCGGCCGCGCCGGCATCGATGCCGCCACCGTCGTGGCGATCGGCGCGTTGTTCGGCCCCGCGCAGGTGGCCGCGCGTATTTGCGAGCTTGTATTTGCCCGCCGCACCCACCCGCTCAACGTCGCGCGCTGCGCCATCGGAATGCTGCTGGCGGCATTCGCGCTGCTCGCGCTGTTCGGGCTCACGGTGGCGAGCGCCGCGACCTTCGTCATCATGTTCGGAATGGCGAATGGTCTCATCACCATCGCGCGCGGCGCCGTGCCTCTGACGCTGTTCGGGGCGGCAGGCTATGGACATCTCATGGGGCGGATCGGGGGCCCGTTCCTGGCGATGCAGGCGATCGCGCCGTTGGCGCTCGCCTTCGTCGCGGAACGGGCGACCGATCCGGTGGTGCTGGCGGTGGTCGCGGGCTTCGCGACCGTGGCCTTTGTCGCCTTCATCGCGATACGTCCGCCCAAAGCGGCGCGTTGACCTGGTAGAGCCCGCCAGAGGAGAGCTGCTCGAAGCGATCGGAGGGGCGCGTGGCTGGCCTAGACGTCCTCGCCCTGATCGGAATCGACATCGCCGTCATCGAGGTCGTCCGTATCCTGATCGTCGTAGTCATCTTTGCCGGTGCTGTCGTCGAGCGCACCGTAGCTGCGGTCGCCGGCGCTGCCGCCACTTGATGAGGGTGTGCGTCCGATGTCGTCGAGCCCCGCCTGGCGCGAGAGATCGCCGCCGCTGCTGCTGCCACTGCCACCCCAGGGCGATGATCCGGTCGTGCCCGCGTTGGGATCGAACGCCGCCTGCGCGCCGTGCTGGCCGCCCATCATCGAGCGAATACCGTTGAGGAGCAGCGAGCCTCCGACCACGCCGGCCGCGGCCGCGGCTGCGGTGCCCAGAAACGAACCGCCCCCACCTGCCATCGGTCCGCCTGCCATCGGTCCGCCCGGCTGGCCCGCGCCCATGGGCATGCCCGCTCCGGCGCCTGGCGCCATTGCCGGCGTGCCGGTACGCCAAGCCGGCGACATGCTGCCGCGCGCGTCCTCCGGCCGCGGCACCGACGGAACCGAGCCACGTCCTTCGCGGCGGCCGAACAGGCTGTCGCGTACGCCGCCGAGAAAACTGTTGTCACGCGGCGCGTCGGCGGCCGGTTCGCCTTCGAGCTCTCGGATTCGGGCGTCAGCGCGCTTGAGCGCTTCGTCCTGCACCAGCACGGTCTGCACCAGCGCATAGGAAGCGTTGGGGGCTTGCCGCAGGCCGTCCCTGATCAGGCGTTCGGCGTCCGGATCGCGCTGGGCGTCCTCCAGCGTGGCCAAGCGGTCGAACAATTCGATGACGAGATTGCGTTCCTCTGGGGTCATTGGCCGTCTCCTTGCTCCCGTGACGACGATCAATCATGTAGGTAACGGCCGTGGCAGCGGAATGACCCGCGCCAACAAAAAAGAATCTGGTTCGCTTTCTCTTGCGCCGTCAGCTGGATAGCGCCATCGACGGCGTGCCAGCCAACGCCACGCCGTGGCTTGCGAGCGCCGCCGGGAAGGCATCCCCGGCGAAGTAGGCATATTCCTTCTCCCGCAACGTCGTGAGCGGGTCGAGCCGCTGCAATTCGGCGTCGACGAAGCCGGGGTGACACATCACCACGCTGCCATCGGGCAGACGATCAAGGAACCGCGGGAACAGGGCAGGGAAGTTCGCCGCATCGTCGAACTGATAGGTGCCGGCGAAGCCCGGATTGGTGCGCAGACCGAGCGCCGCTGCACGGCGCCGGAACCGATAGCTCATGATATCGAGGAGCAGCCCCTTGCGGTCGGCAAATCGTGCCGCAAGCGGGACCACGCGGCCGCATTGTCGCACCCACGCGTCCGGCAGCGTCTCCCTGACCACCGTGAGCAACGCGTCGCTGATTTGCGGCAGCAGATGCACATGCTGGTGGCCGTCGACGAAATCCGGCACGCGTCCGAAGGCACTGAGAAAGGTCTGCATCTGGAGCGTAACCTCAGCCACCAGCGTGTCGTGGTCGAAGTGGCGCATGGCGGCATGTCGAGCCGTCGCAGCGAGCGGAAGGAACGCGTCCCCGCTCACCGGCTTGAAGCTCTTGCTCAGGGGATGAAACGGCGCAGTGAGCCCGAGATGCAATCCGATCGCCACCCGCGGCTCAACGGAATTGAGCGTATTGAGCGACATCGCCTCCGAGCGCGAGAAACTCGGCGCCACCACCAGCACCGAGGTGGCATTCAGGCGTCCGCGCACCACGAGATCGCGAATGGCAAGGTTGACCGAATTCGAAATGCCGAAATCGTCGGCGCACAGCCAGATGCGACGGCGCCCGGCTGTGTCCGCCGTGGTCACGTCCAGTCGCTCCGTCCGATCGGCACGCACGGTAACCTCAATCTGGTATGCGCCGCCGCTCAACGGCGGCGGTGCGGGGCCACAACATCTAGCCGAATTGATCGTCTTATACGGGTGCGACAGCGGGGATAAATCTTGTCGCAACCGTTGCGCCGAGCTCACTCCGCCGCCGACCGCGCCTGCGGATCGCCGGCGCCCGCGCTCTCGGCGGTCTTGAACGTGTGCTCGGCCACGAAATAGACCGGGCGCGCTTTGAGCTCGGACAGGATCTTGCCGATATACTCCCCCATGATCCCGATCATGATCAGCTGCACTCCACCGAGCACCATCAAGCCGACGACGACCGACGGATAGCCCGGCACCTTCTCGCCGAAGACGACAGTCTCGATCAGGATCTGCATGCCGAAAATGAAAGCGCCGGCCGCGAGCAGGAGCCCGAGCAGGCTCGCGACGCGCAGCGGTGCGACCGAGAACGAGGTCAATCCCTCGATCGAAAGCCCGATCAGCGAATACAGATTCCAGGTGGTGCTGCCATGGATGCGTTCCGCCGGCTCGTAGTCGACCCGGATCTGGCGAAATCCGATCCAGCTCGCGAGTCCTTTGAAGAAACGGTTCCGCTCGGGAAGCTGTCTGAGCGCCGCCGCGGCGCGCGGCGAGAGTAATCGAAAATCTCCGGCATCCGCCGGGATTTTTTGCCGCGCGCCCCAATTGATCAAGCTGTAGAACGCCTTGACCCCAACCCGGCGCAGCCACGGCTCGCTCTCGCGATGTGCCTTGGCGGTGTAGACGACGTCGTAGCCTTGGTCGAGCCAATAGCCCACGAGCTTGTCGATCAGTGTCGGCGGATGCTGCCCATCGCCGTCCATGAACAAGACGGCGCCCAGGCGGGCGTGGTCGAGGCCGGCGAGCAGCGCCGCCTCCTTGCCGAAATTGCGGGACAGTGAAAGTACTTGAACGTCGAGGTTGGCGGCCGGAAGTTCGCGCGCAACCGCAAGCGTTCCGTCGCGGCTGCCGTCATCGACATAGACGACCTCGGTCGTCAGCCCGCGGGTCGCCTTGAGGGCGCGGGCGGCCTCGACGAGGCGCGCGTGCAGGGAGGAGAGATTGGCCGCCTCGTTGAACAAAGGCACGACGATGGAAAGGCCGGCATCTGCCATTCCCCGCGATCGTGCGGGGACGCCAGGACTGCCTGTCCGGGTCATCGCATCGGGTACCATCGACCGCGCCTCTCGAGCCGTTTTCCGCCGCATGGGGTTATAGCGCAGGCGCGGACGGCTGTCGCGCGGCGGCGGCACCCGTGACGCCGGCCGGGCTCGGCGGAACCGGGCGGACGTGCTAAGGGGCGTGGAATGAGGCTGCCCCCGCTGCTCGATCGTCTCTTTCGCCGCCTCGTGCAGGCATGGCGGACGCGCGGGGTCACGCTCAAGGCGGCAAGTTTCGCCCTGGTCGGCGTGGTCAACACCTTCATCGACCTGGGGATCTTCCTCGCCGCCTACAATCTGCTCCAACTGCCGCTGATTCCGGCCAATGTGCTCGCCTGGCTGGTTGCTGTTTCCGGCTCCTATGTGATGAATTCCTTCATCACCTTCGCGGCCGAATCCGGTCGCCAGTTGCGCTGGCGCGCTTACGGCGCGTTCGTCGCCTCGGGCGTCGCCGGCGTGATCACCAATACGGCGATCCTGGTCGTGGCCTCGTATTGGCTTCCGGTGCTGGCGGCGAAATTGTTGGCCATCGCCGTGAGCTTTGTGGTCAATTTTTCGTTGTCGCACTTCGTCGTGTTCAGGACCCGCGAACGCCGGGTGGAACCCTCGGTCGAATGAATGAATAAATGAATGAAGGGGAGAAGCGCTTGCTGACACGCAACGCCAAGGTCGAACAACAAGACCGCGACGACGACAACCTGACGGTGGAGCGCCCGACATTCGTCACCCATCTGGAATGTTCGGCGACCGGCGAGCGCTATCCGGCGGATGAACTGCACAATCTGTCGCGTGCCGGCAAGCCGTTGCTCGTGCGCTACGATCTTGCCGGGGTCAAGAAATCCTTGAGCAGGACAGCACTGGCGCAACGCCCGCACGATCTCTGGCGCTATCGCGAGCTGTTGCCGGTGCGGCGGGTGGAAAACATTGTCAGCCTTGGCGAGGCAGTCACCCCGATCGTGGCAATGCCCAACCTCGCCAAGAAGCTGACGGCGGCGGAGATCCTGGTGAAGGACGAAGGCCGGTTGCCGACCGGCTCATTCAAGGCGCGCGGGCTTGCGATGGCGGTGTCGATGGCCAAGGCGCTCGGCGTCACCCACATGGCCATGCCGACCAACGGCAATGCAGGCGCAGCGCTCGCTGCCTACGCCAGCCGCGCCGGCATCAAGACCACGGTGTTCTGCCCGCAGGACACGCCCGAAGTGAATGTGCGCGAAATCGCACTGCAGGGCGCCATCGTCTATCGGGTGAATGGCTTGATCGATGATTGCGGCAAGATCGTCATGCAGGGCCAGGCGAAGGTCGGCTGGTTCGATACTTCGACCTTGAAGGAGCCGTACCGGATCGAGGGCAAGAAGACCATGGGGCTCGAACTCGCCGAGCAACTCGGCTGGGAGCTGCCGGATGTCGTGCTCTATCCGACCGGCGGCGGTACCGGGCTCATCGGCATGTGGAAGGCGTTTGCGGAGCTCGAGGCCATCGGCTTCATCGGCAAGAAACGCCCCCGCATGGTGGCAGTGCAGGCGGCGGGCTGCGCTCCCATCGTGCGCGCCTACGACACGGGCGTGGAGCACGCGCCGCGCTGGGAGGACGCGCAGACCATCGCCGCGGGCATCCGGGTGCCGCAGGCGATCGGTGATTTTCTGGTGCTGCGCGCGGTGCGTGAGAGCGGCGGGTTCGCCATCGCGGTGACGGATGAAGCCATCACCGCGGCGATCGACGAGGTCGCACGCGCCGAAGGACTGCTACTGTGTCCGGAGGGCGCTGCGACTTACGCGGCGCTCCAGCAAAGTCTCGCCGACGGCCGCATTCGCCGCGACGAGCGCGCGCTGCTGTTCAACTGTGCGACCGGCCTCAAATATCCGATGCCTCCGGTCGGCCGTACGCTCGATCGGTTGCAGCCGATCGATTTCGCGACGCTGTGATAAGGACCATCCACGTCATATCGGGAAGGAGAGCCATGACCAAGCTCATCATGGCGGCCGCCATTGCCGCGCTGGTCGCAATCATCGGCGGGGCCGAGGCGCAACCCTATCCGTCTCGCCCCATCACCATGATCGCGCCGTTTCCCGCAGGCGGCCCTTCGGATGCGCTCGCACGCGTCCTCTCCGAGCCGCTTCGCGCCGCGCTCGGCCAGCCGATCGTGATCGAGAACGTCGCGGGCGCGGGCGGCAATATCGGCATCGGCCGGCTCGCGCGCGCCGCGCCCGATGGCTATACCATCGGCATCGGTCAGTGGAGCACTCACGTCGTCAATGCCGTCACCTATTCGCTGCCGTACGACGTGCTGCAAGATTTCGAGCCCATCGCGCTGCTTGCTATCACGCCGCAGCTGATCATCGCGCGCAAGAACTTTCCCGCAAACAACGTCAAGGAACTGGTCGAGTGGCTCAAGGCCAATCCGGACAAAGCGAGCGCAGCCACGGTCGGCGCCGCCGGCGGCGCGCAAGTCACTGCGGTCTATTTCCAACAGGCGACCGGGACGCGCTTCGCGTTCGTGCCCTATCGCGGCGGCGCGCCGGCGATGCAGGATCTGGTCGCCGGCCAGGTCGATATCATGTTCGATCAGGCCGCCAACGCCATCGGCCAGGTCCGCAACGGCACGATCAAGTCCTATGCCGTCCTGACCAAGGACCGATGGTCGGCGCTGCCCGATGTTCCATCGATCGACGAGGCGGGCGTGCCGTCCCTGTACGTCTCGTACTGGCACGGCTTGTGGGCTCCGAAGGGGACGCCAAAGGACATCGTCGCCAAGCTCAACGCAGCGGTTGTCAACGCCTTGGCCGATGCGACCGTACGGCAGCGCTTTGCCGATATCGGCCAGGAAGTGTGGCCGCGCGACCAGCAGACGCCGGAGGCACTCGCGGCGCATCACAAGGCCGAAACCGAGAAGTGGTGGCCGATCATCAGAGCATCGAACCTGAAGGCCGAATAATCGCCGCGGGCAAGTCGACCCCGTGGGCGCGGCGGCTGGGTGCGACGAACTTCGCAGCAGCTTTCATCCCTGAGGAAGCGGGAGGCGGATATGCGAAAACTGTTTCCGGCCATCATCGGGCTTGTCACCGCGCTGGGCATCGCGAGTGCCGGCGCGCAAACCTATCCCTCGCGTCCCATCACGCTGATCGTGCCGTTCGCCGCCGGGGGGCCGGCGGATGCGCTGGCGCGCGCGCTGGGCGAGCGCATGCGTGCCTCGCTCGGCCAGACCGTCATCATCGAGAACGCGACCGGTGCGTCAGGTACGATCGGTGTCGGCCGCGTCGTGCGCGCACCGCCTGATGGCTACACGCTGGGCATCGGCCACGTCGGCACGCATGTGGTCAACGGCGCGATCTTTGCGCTGCCGTTCGACCTGTTGAAGGATCTCGAACCGGTCGCGCTGCTGCCGAGCAATTCGCTGCTCATCATCACGAAAAAGACGTTTCCGGCCAACGATCTCAAGGAGCTGATTGCGTGGCTGAAGGCCAATCCGGGCAAGGCGTCAGCGGGGACCTCGGGTGCTGGCGGCGGATCGCACGTCAACGGCGTCTATTTTCAGAACCTTACCGACACCCGCTTCCAGTTCGTGCCTTATCGCGGCACCGGGCCGGCGCTGACCGATCTCATCGCGGGGCAGATCGACCTGATGTTCGACCAAGCCTCGAATTCGCTGGGGCAGGTGCGGGCCGGCACGATCAAAGCCTATGCGGTCACGGCCAAGGCACGGCTCCCTTCCGCGCCCGATATCCCGACAGTCGACGAAGCAGGCCTGCCGGGATTCTATACATCGACCTGGTACGGGATGTGGGCGCCGAAGGGCACACCGAAACCCGTCATCGCCAAGCTCAGTGCCGCCGTCATGGAGGCGCTGGCCGATCCCGTCGTGCAAAAGCGGCTGGGCGACCAGGGCCTCGAATTTCCGCCGCCCGCGCAGCAGACCCCGGAGGCGCTCGCTGCTCACCACAAGGCGGAGATTGAGAAATGGTGGCCGATCGTCAAGGCCGCGAACATCAAGCCGGAATGAACGTGCCTGCCGTAATGAAGCAACGGACCACACGAGGTAAGCCATGACATTACTGCGGATCGTGGCGGGCTGCGTCCTCCTGTGGGGAGGGATCGCAGCCGCGCCGGCGCAGGTCTATCCGTCACGTCCCATCACCATGGTCGTGCCGTTCGCCGCCGGCGGACCGGTCGATACCGTGGCGCGGATCCTGTCCGAGCCGATGCGCGCCACGCTCGGTCAGAGCATCATCGTGGAGAATGTCACCGGAGCGGCGGGATCGATCGGGGTCGGACGCGTCGCGCGGGCGGCGCCGGACGGCTATACGCTCAGCATCGGGCACTGGAGCACCCATGTGGTCAATGGCGCGATTTATCCGCTGCCGTACGACCTGTTGCGCGATCTCGAGCCGATCGTGCTGCTGCCAAGCAATCCCATGATCGTGGTCAGCAAGAGTGCCGTGCCGGCGAAGAACCTCAACGAGTTCGTTGGGTGGATCAAAGCCAACGAAGGCAAAGTCTCGGCGGGAACGGCCGGCGCGGGCTCCGCGACCCACGTCGCGGGCGTCTATTTCCAGAACGTCACCGGCACTCGTTTCCAGTTCGTGCCGTATCGCGGCACTGGGCCGGCGCTGCAGGATCTGGTGGCCGGTCAGATCGATTTTATCGTCGACCAGGCCTCGAATTCGCTGCAGCACGTGCGCGACGGCAAGATCCGCGCTTATGCCGTCACGGCCAGTGCGCGCCTGCCCTCGGCGCCCGACATTCCGACCGTTGCCGAGGCTGGTCTGCCGTCGCTCGACATCAGCGTCTGGTATGGCCTTTGGGCACCCAAGGGCACACCCAAGGAGATCATCGCCAAGCTCAATGCCGCTGCCGTACAGGCCCTGAGCGAGCCCGCCGTGCGGCAACGCTTCGCCGAGCTCGGCCTCGACATGCCGCCCCGCGACCGGCTGACGCCCGAAGCGCTCGCCGCATATCAAAAGGCCGAGATCGAGAAGTGGTGGCCGGTGATCAAGGACGCCAATATCAAGACCGAATAGCAAAGCCTGCTAGTGTCTCGATTCCGAAGTTCGCATCATTGTGCGGCACGCTCACTTGCGAACTTCGGAATCGAAGGACACTAGCAACTTATTGACCTAGTGTGGCTTTGGTTCAGAAGTCCGCATTCGGACTTGCCGCGGAAATGATGCGGACTTCTGAACCGCCACACTAGGCAAGCCCCGCCTCGAGCTTGGCGTAGAGCGGATTGGCGCGGGAAAAGACGTAGCCAAGATCCGCGACCACGACATTCTCGGCGCCCTTTTCACGCAACCGCGTCGCCAATGCGTGGACGTGCTTCGGCGGGCAGTGCAGCGTCAGCATGCCGGAAGAGGTTGGACCGCCGAACGGCGTCTCGACACCGAAACGCTCCTTCGCTTCTGCCAGCAGCGCTGCGTCGCAGCCTGCAAAGCGTGTGCGCACTTCGCGAAATGCGCGCGCGCGCGTCTGCGACGCGATGCGGTCGAGCACGATGCGCGCGATTTCCCGTTCTTCGGCACCCCAGTTGGCCGCGCGCGCCGCGACGAGGTTGGCCTGCGAGCGCAGGATCACGCCGTCCTCGATCACCCTCAGCCCATTGGCGGCGAGCGTGGTGCCCGTCGTCGTGATGTCGACGATGAGTTCGGCGGTGCCGGCCGCCGGCGCGCCCTCGGTCGCACCGGCGCTTTCCACGATCCGGTAGTCGGTGATGCCATGGGCAGAAAAGAAATTGCGCGTGAGATTCACGTATTTCGTGGCAAGGCGCATCTTGCGCTCGTGCTTGAGGCGAAACGCGGTCGCAACGTCGTCGAGATCGGCCATGCTGTGCACGTCGATCCAAGCCTGCGGCACGGCCACCACCACATTGGCGTGGCCGAAGCCAAGCCCGTCGATCAGAATGACATGCTGATCCGCATCGGCGATCTTCTCGCGTACGAGGTCCTCGCCGGTCACGCCGAAATGCACAACGCCCTGCGCCAGCAGGTCGACGATCTCGGCCGCCGAGAGGTACGCCACCTCGACCCCGGGAAGATCGGTGATCGCGCCGCGGTAGTCGCGCACGCCACGCGGCTTGACGAGCTCGAGCCCGGTGCGCGCGAAGAAGGCCTCCGCGTTTTGCTGCAGCCGGCCCTTGGCCGGCACCGCGATGACGAACGGTGTGATCATGGCGTGCCCCGCCGCTGCGCGAGCCGTTCGATCCAAACCGCGAAACCGACCGCGGAGATCGCGCTGGCGCTGCCGAGCCGCGTGAGCAGACCGTCATAGCGCCCGCCCGCAACCAACTGGCCGGCGGACTGCGCGCTCGGGTCATAGAGCTCGAACACGAAGCCGGTGTAGTAGTCGAGGCCACGGCCGAACGCGGTGGAGAAGCGGATGCGGCCGACGTCGACGCCGCGCGCGGCAAGAAAGCCGGTCCGGCTCTCGAACAGGTCGAGCGTGGCGTCGAGCGCGATGTTGGCCTCGCGAGCGAAGGCACGCAGGTCCGCCGCAGCCTCATCGGGGTCGCCGCCGATCGCGAGGAATTTCTCGATCAAGGCGCGGGTCTCCCGCGGCAGCGAGATCTGGGCGCCGAGCGCCGACTGCTCGAGAAAGCGGTCGGCGATCTCGTCCACCGAGCGTCCGCCCACGGCGGTGATGCCCGCAATCGAGAGCAGATCGGTGACCAGCGCATGGGCTGCATCGGGATCGGAGCCGGCGAGCGCGGCGAGCACGCCTTGATATTCCGGCCGCGCGTGCGACGCGCTGATGGCAAGCCGATCGAGGTCCTGCACCAGCGAGGTCTTGTGATTGAAGTCCTTGATCAGCCGGCGCTTCCACGCGGGCGCGAGGTCGAGCGCCGCGATCAGGGCGGAAAACAGCGCGACATCGCCCATGCGGATGTCGGGGGCGCCCAGGCCGTAGTGCGCCGTGGCCTCGAGCCCAAGCGTGAGCATTTCAGCATCTGCCGCCGCCCTGTCGGGGCGGCCGAAGGATTCGATGCCGGCCTGCAGGAATTCGGCTGCACCCTCGGCGCGATGGCGGAAGACCGGACCGAGATAGCAGAGCGCCTGCGGCGCGCCCGCGGCAGGTGAGGCCAGATAATCGCGCGAGACCGGAATGGTGAGGTCCGGGCGCAGGCACAGTTCGCGCCCCTGCGGGTCGGTGGTCAGATACATCCGCTTGCGAATGTCCTCGCCGGAGAGGTCCAGAAACGGCTCCGCCGGCTGCAGGATGGCGGGAGTGACCCTCACATAGCCCGCACGTTCGAACGACGTGATCAGCGCGTCAGCGCGCCCGTCAGGTGCGGCGCTCGTCCAGGTCATTCCTGTGCTCATGGCGGTTGCAAGCAGTGGATTAGGCTTGTGGCGGCGGCGTTTAACACGCTGGCGGGGCGAATTCGACGTTAAACCGAGGAAGCGCTTAACGCCGGCTCTGGGCGCATCCCGGATCGAGGCCGTTACCGCCAATCCCCCAGCACCGCCCCGACCAGGGCCAATGCCGCAACCGCGGCGGTATCGGCCCGCAGAATGCGCGGCCCGAGCGCAAGCTGCACGGTGTTCGGTGATTTGAGCAGCGCGGCGCGCTCCTCCGCGGCAAAGCCCCCTTCCGGGCCGATGAGGACCGCAAGCGGGAACGCCTGACCCTCAGTCCCATGCCGCGCCTCCACCAGCGCGGCAACCGGGTCCTTCACCTCGGCCTCCTCGTCGCAGAACACCAGGAGGCGGGTGGCGGCGCGCTCGCGGAGCATCTCCTCCAGCGTCCGCGGCTCGCCGACGTCCGGCAGTGTCAGGATACCACACTGTTCGGCCGCTTCGATGGCATTCGCCCGCAGGCGTTCGAGATTGACGCGCGCCACCTGGGCGTGCCGCGTGAGGACCGGCTGCAGGCGGGAGGCGCCCATTTCGACCGCCTTCTGTGCCATGTAGTCGAGGCGGGCGTGTTTGAGGGGGGCAAACCAGTAGTGCAGATCGAGCGCGCCGCCCTGGGGCCGGGTGCGGGCACCGATGGTCAGCGCAAGGCGGCGTTTTCCCGCACCCGCGAGCACCCCCTGCCATTCGCCGTCACGACCGTTGAAAACCAACACCGAATTGCCGGGTTTCAGCCGCAGCACGTTGCCGAGATAGTTTGCCTGCGAGGGGTCGAGCGCGATGGTCGCCCCCTCGTGGAGCGGCACCTCCAGGTAGAGACGAGGCGTGCGGAAATCGTAACGGGGCATGAAGGTTCGAGGGATCGGCGGCCATCATCGGCGATGAGGGTCAAGAACCAGAAAGAGTATGGCCGGTAAACCCGCCATTCACCTGATTTGATGCCCCGGGGGAGCGCCCCTCACGGTCCCCGCGACGTTTCGCCCTGCCGGATTCGGGCTCAGGAACTGCACAACGGCACCCCGGCGCGTTCGTCCTGCCGTGTTATCGCCGAATTCAAAGGGCTGTTAATATCTGGACGGCAGGATCGACCCGAAATCGAATCGGGTGGTCGGGGTATGCCGGGGGAATAAAATCATGACGTTCAGCCGGGCAGTTGCGTTGGTGCTGGTGCTCGCCGTCTTGCCGGTCTTGCCGGCCGCGGCGCAGTTTGGAGGCATGCCGGGCATGCCGGGGTCGGGGATGTCCCCAGGTGGAGGGCCGGGCGGGTTCGGAGCCGCGCCGGCGCCGCAGCAGCCGCCGCCCGCCTGCCAGCAGCTCCTAACCTTGCGGGACGAGACCCAAAAACACGGTCAGGCCCTGCAGGCGGCCAGTCAGAAAAAGGCAAGTCCCGAGGAGTTGTGCAAGTTGTTCAAGGTGTTCCTTGGGGCTGAAACCAAGATGCTCAAGGGTCTGGAAGACCAGAGCACGACCTGCGGCGTCCCCCCTGAGGTGCTCCAGCAGGTCAGGTCGGGACACAGCAGGGCCTCGCAGACGAGCAAGCAGATTTGCGAAGTGGCGGCCCAAGGGCCGCGGCCCAGCGGTCCGAGCCTCAGCGATGCCCTCGGCACGACGCCGGTGGTGCCCGACACGAACTCGACCAAGAAGGGCCAGGGCACCTTCGACACGCTGTCCGGCAGTCCGCTGGCGCGATGACCGGCGGCGCGGGTCGCGTCGCCGATTCGACTGGAAACTGGGTCGACGGCTTCGCCCCCGCGTGGACGCGCCCTTATCTGCGGCTGGCTCGTCTCGACCGCCCGATCGGGTCCTGGCTTCTGCTGATGCCATGCTGGTGGTCGGTCGGGCTCGCCGCCATCCATGCCGGTAGCGAAGTCAATCTCTGGCATCTCATCCTGTTCTTCGTCGGCGCCTTTGCCATGCGCGGCGCGGGCTGCACCTGGAACGACATCGTCGACCGTGACCTCGATACCCGGGTCGAGCGCACGCGCTCGCGACCCATTCCCGCGGGACAGGTGACGGTCGCCGCTGCCGCAGGCTTTCTGCTGCTGCAGGCGCTGATCGGACTCGCGGTCCTGCTGCAGTTCAACCGCTTCACGATCTATGTCGGCTTGCTGTCACTCGTTGTGGTCGCGGCTTACCCGTTCATGAAGCGGATCACCTACTGGCCGCAGATCGTGCTTGGCCTCGCCTTCTCATGGGGCGCGCTGATGGGATGGCCGGCGACGTTCGGGCGTCTCGATCTTCCCGCGTTCCTGCTGTATGCCGGCGCGATTTCGTGGGTGATCGGCTATGACACGATCTATGCCCATCAGGATCGCGAGGACGATGCGCTGATCGGCATCAAGTCGACAGCGCTCCTTTTCGGCGAGCGTACCAAATCCATGCTCGGCCTGTTCTACGCGCTCGCCGTCGTGCTGATCGGGCTCGCGGGATGGAGTGCGGGAGGCGGTGTTGTGTTTGCGCTCGGGCTCGGCATGTTCGCGGCGCATCTTGCCTGGCAAGTCGCGCGGCTCGACATCCACGATCCCGTGCTTTGTCTCGCCGTGTTCAAGTCGAACCGGGATGCCGGGCTGATTCTGTTCGCGGGGCTGGCGTTGGATGCAGCCGCGCGCCACGCGCTGTGACGAAGCGTTGCCGCCGTTGCGGCGCTCAGACCCACCCGTTCCTGGCGAGAGGACACCGAGATGTTGCAGGGCGGATGCTTTTGCGGCCGGGTCCGTTACGAGGTGACCGGCATTCCGTTCGATGAAACGAATTGCCACTGTTCCATCTGTCGGCGCACGACTGGGGCGCCGTTTGTCGCTTGGTTCAGCGTCAGGGCGTCAGAGTTTCGATTGGCGTCCGGCACTCCATCGCGCTTTCGGTCGAGCGTGAACGCAATCCGCAGCTTCTGTGGCCATTGCGGCACCCAGCTGACGTTTCAAAGCGACGACTGTTCCGACGCGATCGACATCACGACCTGCAGCCTCGATCACCCCGAGGCCGTGTCTCCACGCGATCACACGCACATGAGCAAAAAGTTGCGCTGGATTCATCTTTCCGACGGGCTGGCCCAGTATTCGCAGGCGCGGCCGAGCGCGTAGTGCGGTGGATTTGAAGTTCCTATCATTATAGCCGCGCGTTTGTG
This sequence comes from uncultured Alphaproteobacteria bacterium, assembly GCA_963725065.1. Lineage (GTDB taxonomy): Bacteria > Pseudomonadota > Alphaproteobacteria > Rhizobiales > Xanthobacteraceae > VAZQ01. Next base: position 65,498 of record CAVRXD010000038.1, on the reverse strand, counting down.
TAGGAACTTCAAATCCAAAAACCGCACTAGAATCATAGATTGCTAGTGTCCCTTTGATTCCGAAGTTCGCAAACGAGTGTGCCGGCTGATGCGAACTTTGGAATCGGGACACTAGCCCGTAACCTTGCGACGGTGCGGCTCTGCTTGTGGGATATGAGGCAATTCAATTGCGCGCGATGATATCGCAGCCGCTGCGGTGCACGAGGGGTGTTGCGGGCAGCGCGCCCACCCGTCGTCGCAACGGCAGCGCCGGGCGGCGTCGCCGCAGCGCCGAGTGTCGTCGTCGGCGCGCAGCCGGCGGTCCGACGCGCACACCGCCGATCCGATCGAATGGCTCGCGCAGGCGCCCGTCGGCGTCCGCGACCAAGAGCGGAACGCTGAGCGCACGACCCCACGCCCGCCATTCGGCGACGATGTCGGTGCCGTCGACGGCACGGTAAAGGGTGAGCGACAAGGTGGGATCGGGATGCTCCAGCACGAGTGCGACAACCCCCGCCGCTGTGCCCGCCGGCGGCTCCATCCGGATCGCCACGCCAAGATAGGCGGCAACCGGCAGGTTCAGCGCCAGCTTGATGCCGCGCGAGACCCGCCGAACCACCACGCGTTCCCGGTGCAGTTCGACCAATCGCACGCGTTCGTCTCCTGCGCTGTCGGCAGGCTCAATGTCCAGCGGGAGGCCGAAGGGGTCGAGCCGCTCGTCACGGCTCGACCCCGCAGGTGCGACCCTGCTGGTTGTTGTTTGACGCCTCAAAGCTTATCTCCTCCCCCACCGGGCACTCCGGCTTGTCTTCGCCCGTCGAGTTTTCCACCCGATCGTTGCCGTAAACATGCCCCAAACAGGTCGGAATCCGCTTAATGTTCCTGGTTAACCTGCGGTATCACAGCATCAAAACCGACTCATGCTTGACGAGACGTTGCCAAGTCCCCCTCACGGGACCTCGCCGCTGCTCGCGCCACCTGTGACCGCCCCTTCCACTTCGCCCCCACACCCAATGCAGCAAGTCCGTTCCGATGTCCTCACTCCTTGACCAGTCCGCGCTGACCGACCTCGCCGACCGGCTCGTCGCGGCCGCTCGCCGCGCCGGCGCCGACACGGCGGACGCACTCGCCGTGCGCTCCGTGTCCCTTGCGGTCGAGGTGCGCGAGGGCGCCGTGGAAGAATCCGAGCGCTCCGAGGGCGATGACGTGGGGCTGCGCGTGTTTGTCGGGACGCGCCAGGCGGTGGTGTCGACCAACGACGTCAAGACCGACGTCGCCCAACTCGCCGAGCGCGCGGTCGCCATGGCGCGGGCCGCTCCCGAAGACCCGTTCGCCGGTCTTGCCGATCCGGCGCAGCTTGCTCGGGACATTCCTGACCTCGATCTGCTCGATCCGGACCTTCCGACCGTTGCTCAACTTGAGGAGCGCGCCCAACGCGCGGAGAGCGCCGGCCTTGCGGTTAAAGGCGTGACGAAGTCGGGCGGTGCCTCGGCCTCAGCCGGCATCGGCGGCATGGTGCTGGTGACGAGCCATGGGTTCCGCGGCGCCTATCTCAATTCGGGCCAGAGCGTTTCGATGACGGCGATCGCGGGCGAAGGCACCGCGATGGAGCGTGACTACGACTATTCGTCGGCGATCCATGGCGCCGATCTCGAGCCTCCCGAGAAGGTGGGTCGCACGGCCGGCGAGCGCACGGTCGAGCGCGTCAATCCGCGCAAGGTCGAAACCAGGCGCGTACCCGTCGTATTTGACCGGCGGGTCGCGGGTTCGCTCGTCGGGCATCTCGCGAGCGCGATCAACGCTGCCGCCGTCGCGCGCAAGACGAGCTTTCTCAAGGACAAGCTTGGAGACCGGCTGTTCAAGCCGGGCATCCACATTATCGATGATCCTCGACGCCTACGCGGCTTACGCTCTCGACCCTTCGATGCCGAAGGTGTCATGACCAAACGTCTCGCAGTCGTGGAGGACGGCGTGCTCACCTCGTGGTTTCTCGACTCTGCGACCGCGCGGGAGCTCGGGCTTGTGACCACTGGCCATGCCCAGCGCGGCGTATCGTCGACCCCTTCGCCGGGACCGAGCAATCTTCACCTCTCTGCCGGCACCGTTACACCCGATGCGCTGATGGCCGACATCGCCGATGGCTTCTACGTCACCGACCTCATCGGCATGGGCGTCAACCAGGTGACCGGCGACTACAGCCGCGGCGCCTCCGGGTTCTGGATCGAGAACGGCAAGCGAACCTATCCCGTCAGCGAGGTGACGATTGCCGGAAATCTGATCGACCTGTTCAAGGCGCTCTCACCCGCGAACGATCTCGAGTTCCGTTTCGGTACCAACGCCCCGACCGTGCGGGTGGAGGGACTTACAGTTGGCGGTCTCTGATGGCGCCATGGATCGCGTGGAGGTGCGCGATCGTCTTGCCGCCGCCGTGCGGGAAGCCGGTGCGCTGGCGCTGCAGACCTTTCGCGGTCAGCTCAAGAGCTGGATCAAAGGCAAGTCGTCGCCGGTCAGTGAAGCCGATCTTGCGGTCGATGCGCTGTTGCGGGAACGGCTGCTGACGATCCTCGACGCCGGCTGGCTGTCGGAGGAGACCGAGGACGATCCGGCGCGATTGCAGCGAGCCGACGTATGGGTGGTGGACCCGATCGACGGGACCCGTGCTTACCTGGCGGGACTCCCCGACTGGGCGATTTCGGTAGCCCTGGTGAATGCGGGCCGCCCCGTAGTTGCCGCGCTTTATGCGCCGGTCACGGACGAACTGTTCCTCTCTATCGCCGGCACCGGCGCGACCCTCAACGGGGCGCCGATCAAGGCGAGCAAGGGCGATCAGATTGCGGATGCGAAGTTTTCCGGCCCCAAGCGCCGGCTCGAGAGCTTGGCCACGATCGAGCCGGCAATTCAGACGATGCCGAGAGTTCCATCGCTCGCACTGCGTCTCGCGCGCGTCGCCACCGGCGCGCTCGATGGCGCTTTCGCCGGGCCTGACAGCCATGATTGGGATCTTGCGGCAGCCGACCTTTTGGTGCACGAAGCCGGCGGGCTGATATCGACGGTAACGGGGCAATCGTTGGTCTACAATCGGCCCAATCCGGTCCATGACGCGCTGCTGGCCGCCGGGCGCGCGCGTCATGCGGTCTTGCTCAGCCTCATCCGCGATCGGCTTGCCGAATTCGCGTGACCGAGCAGTCTGGATCGAGGGATGGCGTCATGGTTGACCAGGCTCACGGCGGACAGTTGCTGCATCTCGTGTTCGGCGGCGAACTCACCGACTTAGACCACGTCCAATTTAGAGATCTGGACAAGCTGGATATTGTCGGCGTTTATCCCAACTACGCCACCGCGTATGTAGCTTGGAAGTCGAAGGCCCAGCAGACCGTCGACAATGCTCATATGCGCTATTTCATTGTGCATCTGCACCGTCTGCTCGATCCTGAAACGGATCAGCGCGCCAAGCGCTGACAGGTCCGTGGCCCCCTTCCAATGTCCTGGGTGAAGCGTCTCGTAGCCTTGCGCCCGTTCCAGCAGACGGCTGGGATCATGGCGGCCGAATACCTCCGTCTGGTATGGAAGACCACCCGGGTTGTGGTCGAGCCGGAGGGGATCTACGAGCAATTCGAGCGCGACGCGCCGGTGATCATCGCCATGTGGCACGGCCAGCATTTTCTCATCCCGTTCATCAGGCGCGCCGAGGACCGCGCCAAGGTGCTGGTGTCGCGGCATCGCGACGGTGAGATCAATGCGCTCGCCGCGGAGCGGCTGGGCGTCGGCGCCATCCGCGGTTCCGGTCACCACGGCGGCGGGTTCATCGGCAAGGGCGGCGTGAGCGCCTTCAAGGAAATGCTGGGCGCGCTGCAGGACGGCTATAACGTTGCCCTGACCGCGGATATCCCCAAGGTTGCGCGCACTGCCGGCCTCGGCATCGTCAAGTTGGCGAGCGCATCCGGCCGGCCGATCTATCCGATCGCGATCGCGACCAGGCGGCGCGTGGAGCTCACCAACTGGGACCGCACGGCGATCAATCTTCCATTCGGGCGTGGCGCCGGCGTCGCCGGCGAACCGGTGCGCGTGCCGGCGGAGGCTGACGGTGCAACGCTCGAATGCGCCCGGCACGCGGTCGAGGTGTCCCTCGACGCCGCCACCGCTCGCGCCTATGCCCTCGTCGATCGGCAGGCCAAGGGCGAAGATCGTGGTTGAGCGCTTGCCGCTCACGCTGCACGCCTATCGGCTGCTCACCGCGGCAGCGACCCCGTTGGCGCCCGTGCTCGTTTCATATCGACTCAAACACGGCAAGGAACTTCCGGAACGCCTTAGTGAACGCTATGGCGAGAGCACGGTCGCGCGTCCATCCGGTCCGCTGGTATGGGTTCATGGTGCAAGCGTCGGCGAACTGCTTGCGGTGATTCCGCTCATCGAGCGGATCCGCGACAAGGACTTCGCGGTATTGTGCACCTCGGGCACCGTCACGTCGGCCAATCTCGCCGAGCAGCGCTTGCCCAAGGGCGCTATCCATCAGTTCGTGATTCTCGACACGCCGCGTTTCGTCGAACGCTTCTTCGACCATTGGCAGCCCGATCTCGCCATCTTCGTCGAGTCCGATCTCTGGCCCAATCTGATCGTGGCGAGCGCCGAGCGCGGCATCCCCCTGATCCTGGTCAATGGCCGCCTGTCCGAGCGCTCGTTCAATCGGTGGCGGCGTGTCCCCGGCACGATCGCAGCACTGCTGGGCTGCTTCGACCTCTGTCTCGCCCAATCCGATGCGCATGCCGGTCGCTACCGCGATCTCGGCGCGCCCCATATTGTGACCACCGGTAACCTCAAGCTCGACGTGCCGGAGCCGCCGGCTCAAGCCGACGGCCTGGCGGCCCTGAAAGCCGCCGTCGGAGAGCGCACCATCATTGCCGGCGCTTCGACCCACGCCGGCGAGGAGACGATGCTGGTCGAGGCGCACCGGCGCCTGCGCGGTTCGTTCCCGCGGCTGCTCACGATCATCGCACCGCGCCATCCCGATCGCGGCCCCGGTGTCCTCGAGATCGCGCGCGCTGCCGGTCTCGAGGCGGCCCTGCGGTCGCGCGGGGAATTGCCCGGCCCCGGAACCGAAATCTATGTCGCTGATACCCTCGGCGAACTTGGCCTGATTTACCGGCTCGCGCCGATCGTGTTCGTCGGCGGCTCGCTGGCGAGCCACGGCGGCCAGAATCCGATCGAGCCGATCAAGCTGGGCGCGGCCATTCTGCATGGACCCAACGTCTGGAACTTCGCTGAAATCTATGCCGCGCTGGGCAGGTCGCATGGCGCGCAAGAGATCGCGGACGCGGATACGTTTGCCGAGCGGGTCGGCGACTGGCTCAAGGACGTCGAGCAGCGCAAGACCGTGGCCAAGGCCGCGCGTGAGACGGTGGCCGCGCTCGGGGGCGGGCTCGAACGCACGCTGGCTGCACTCGAACCCTATCTCATGCAGATTCGGCTGGAGCGCCGAGCAAGCGATGCGTGAGCCCTCATTCTGGTGGGGCGAGGCCGGCCTTGCTTCCTCTTTGCTGGCGCCGCTGGCGATGGTCTACGGCGCGGTTGCGGGCCTGCGTCTCGGGGCGCCCGGCCGGCGTGCCGGCGTGCCCGTGGTCTGCGCGGGCAACTTGACGGTTGGCGGCGGCGGCAAGACGCCAACCGCATTGGCGGTGACGCGGCTGCTCGCGCATGCAGGCGAACGGCCGATATTCCTGAGCCGCGGATATGGCGGGCGTCTGGCGGGTCCGCTGCGGGTCGATCCTGCGCGGCATCGCGCGCTCGACGTGGGCGACGAGCCGCTTTTGCTGGCGCGCGTGGCGCCGACCGTCGTCGCGCGGGATCGCATCGAGGGAGCTCGAATGGCGGTCGCCGGCGGGGCGAGCGTCATCGTCATGGATGACGGCTTTCAGAATCCTTCCCTTGCCAAGGACCTTTCGCTGCTCGTCGTCGATGCCCGGCGCGGCGTCGGCAATGGGCGGATCATCCCCGCAGGTCCGCTGCGGGCGCCGGTCCGGGGTCAACTTGCGCGCGCCCATGCGTTGGTGGTGATCGGAACGTCGGCGGGGGCCGCGGGCGTGATCGCGGACGCGCGCGCGGGCGGCCTGCCGGTCTTGCACGCCCGCCTGCGCCCTGACGCCGGCTTGAGCGCGACGCTGGCGGGCGGGCGCGTGCTGGCCTTTGCCGGCATCGCGGATCCGCAGAAGTTTTTCGCGACCCTGGCCGAAGCGGGGATCGCGGTTGGCGCAACCCGGAGCTTTCCCGACCATCACCGCTACACGCCGCGCGAGGCACTGGCGCTATGCGACGAGGCCGACCACAAGGGTCTTGCCCTCGTGACGACCGAGAAAGATCTCGTTCGGCTGACCGGCGACGACCGGCTGGCGCACCTCGCCGCCCACGCTCATGCGTTGGCGGTGACGCTCGCCTTCGAAAACGAGCAGGCGTTCAAATCATTGGTGCTGGAAGGGATCGCGGCGGCGCGGGCCAGGAGTGACGGGAGCGAGACGGTACACAGCGAAAAAGAATGAGCTTCCCGGCACGACCCCGAAAATTTGCAGACCTTCGGATCGGTTATGCAACCAAACAAATATCTGAGGGGACTTCGCTCTAAGTCCGGCGTGCCCGGGCGTCCGGGAAGTGCCGCTGCAGGACGGCTTCCGGATTGGCATAGGGCTCCTGCAGATCCACGCTCCAATATTTCAGCTCCTCCAGCGGGATCGGCACGCCGGTCACCGCGCAGCGTACGAATGCGCCGGGCCGCACCACGCGGAAGTCACCATCGAGATATTTGACCTCGGCCTCACCCGCCATGGGGGAAGCGCGATCGGATCGGTTCAGCACATCCTGTCTCCACACAGCCGGTCGGCGGACTGCGTCCATCGCTTGACCCGCGACGGCAGACAACATAGTGGCTCGGCCCGACGCATGTAACCCACCGGATTGTGATTGTTGGGGGCGACTGCTAGATCGGGCCCATGGGCATCCATCCCCCGTTCCGCGCCGAGCATATCGGCAGCCTGCTGCGTCCGGCCGGACTGCTGGCGCTGCGCCAAAAATTCAACCGCGGCGAGGTCGACCAGCAAGAGCTCGCCGCCGCCGAGAACCGCGCGATCGAGGAAGCCGTGGCGCTCCAGGGGCGGCTCGGGTTCAAGCTCGCAACCGACGGCGAATTCAGGCGACGTTCCTATCACAGCTATTTCTACGCCCAGCTCGGCGATGTCGCGCCCGACGCGGTGATGAGCGATGCCGGCGATGGGTCCGGAGGCCGGGTCTCGCAGCCCGCTGCCGTCATCAGGAGCAAGCTGCGATGGACGCATCCGATCCACGTCGATGATTTCAAATTGCTCAAATCGTTGACCCGCGCGGTGCCCAAGATCACCATTCCCGGTCCCTGCGCGCTGCATTTTCGCGGCGGCGACAAGGCCGTGACCGCCCACGCCTACCGCGATGTCGATGAGTTCTGGAGCGACACCGTCAAAGCCTATCACGACGAGCTTGCCGCGCTGTCCGCCGCCGGTTGCACTTATGTGCAGATCGATGAGACGGCGTTCGCCAAGTTCGGCGATCCGGCCGTGCAGGCGACGCTCGCCGCGCGCGGCGATGACTGGCGCTTGCTGATCGACCGCTACATCGACGTCACCAACCGCGTTCTGCGCGGCGCCGATGGCATCCGAATCGGCATGCACCTTTGCCGCGGCAATCGCGGCGGGCATTGGCACGCCGAGGGCAGCTACGACCTGGTCGCTGACAAGCTGTTCAACGCCCTCGACATCGATTTCTTTTTCCTCGAATACGACTCGCCGCGGGCCGGCGATTTCTCGCCGCTGCGCCTGGTGCCGAAGGGAAAGACCATCGCGCTCGGACTGGTGTCGACCAAGGCGGCGACGGTGGAGGACAAGGCCGCGCTCAAGCGGCGCATCGAGGAGGCGGGCCGCCATGTCGATCTCGATCGGCTGGCATTGAGTCCTCAATGTGGGTTTGCCAGCTCGGAGGAGGGCAATCCGATCCCGCCGGCTGCGCAGGAGGCGAAACTTCGGCTGGTGGTCGACGCCGCACGGGAGGTCTGGGGCGAAAGCTGACGATCGCGACAGACCAGGCGAAGCGCACTCACGCTACGCGTCGAAGAGGCTTCCCTGACCCGAATCGCCGCCGCCACGCCGTCCGCGCGGCTTGATTGCCGGCACGGGTTCGGATTTGGAGGGGGCGGCGGCGTCTGACCCTTCCGCACATGCGCGCACGCGGCCGTCGGAAAATTCGATGTCGAGCCGCATGCCCGCGCTCACCTGGGCCGCCTGCCGCAGCGGATGACCTTCGAGGTCGCGCACCAGCGCGAAGCCGCGCGCAAGCACGCCGCGATGGGAGAGGGCGGTCAGCAATTGCCCGCAGCGCTCAAGCGACGTCACGCGGTGTCGGAGCAAGAGCCGTGCCGCACGCTCGCTGCGTTCGGCAAGCGCGGCGACGCGTTCGCGTTGCCGGTCGATGCGATTGCGATGGACGTCGGCGTTTGCCCGCAAACCCGCCGACAGGCGAACGGTCGCGGTCGCCAGCCGTTCGCGCCGCCGCAGGCGCGCGACGCTCTCCGCCCGTTCCGCCCGCTGCATCAGCGCCGCGACCAGTTCGCAGCAGCGGGCCATGCGTGCGCTCAGGATCTGCGGACCAAGCCGGACGGCCACCCGTGAGAATTGCCGGTGATGAATTTGCGCGTTGGCGATGAGCGCGCGCGGCAGGCGCGAACTGGCCTGATCGAGCCGTTGGCGCGGCAGCGCAAGCAATGCCTCGGCCGTTGGCAGGGCACGCATCGCCGCGCGCAGCTCCGTGTGCCGGGCTTCCTGGCACCGATACCAACGGGCGAGCGAGCGCTGCCCCAGGCCGTCGACGCGCACCAGCAATTCCGCGCGCACCGGCACTGCCCGCTCGGCGGCCGCGGTCGGCGTCGGCGCGCGCACGTCGGCAGCAAAGTCGATCAGCGTGACGTCGGTCTCATGGCCGACCGCGGCGATCAGCGGGATCATGCTCGCGGCCGCGGCGCGTACGACGATTTCGTCGTTGAACGACCACAAATCCTCGAGCGAGCCGCCGCCGCGCGCAACGATGAGCAAGTTTGGCCTGCGGATCGGTCCGTCCACGGGAAGCGCGTTGAAGCCCTTGATGGCGGCGGCCACCTCCTCGGCGGAGCCTTCGCCCTGCACGCGTACCGGCCACACCAGCACGTGGCGGGGGAAGCGGTCGGCAAGCCGATGCAAGATGTCGCGGATGACGGCGCCGGTCGGCGAGGTGATGACGCCGATCAGTTCCGGCAGGAACGGCAACTGCTGCTTTCGCGCTGCGTCGAACAAGCCTTCGGCGGCGAGTTTCTTCTTGCGCTCCTCGACCAGCGCCATCAATGCACCGAGCCCGGCAGGCTCCAGTGTCTCGATAACGATCTGGTATTTCGACTGTCCGGGATAGGTCGTCAGTCGCCCGGTAACGAAGACTTCGAGCCCTTCCTCGGGCTTGAGACGCATGCGTCCGAAAGCGGTCTTCCAGATCACCGCCTCGATCTTGGCGCCTGCATCTTTCAACGCAAAATAACAGTGTCCGGAGGAGTGCGGTCCGCGGTATCCGGAGATTTCGCCGCGGACGCGCACAAAACCGAAGGCGTCCTCGACGGTCTTCTTGAGCGCCGCCGAGAGCTCGGAGACGGTCCATTCCGGGACGTTGAGGCGCGCTTGCTCGTTCATTGCGATCCCGTGAATCACCATCCGCGGGCTGCGTCAACCCAAGGGCCGAGCGCCGCCGGCGCGCAGACGCCATGAGCGCTGCTGCTTGCGAAAAGCTAGCCGCCGAGCTTGGCGTTGTATTGCTCGTCAGTCACGTGCTCCAGCCACGCGACATGGCTCCCATCGAGAGCCTCTTGCAGGGCAATGTGCACCATATTGGTGTCGGGACCGGCGCCATGCCAATGCTTTTCCCCAGGCGCGATCCAGACCGTGTCGCCGGCGCGGATTTCGCGCAGCGGGCCGCCCCACAGTTGAACGCGGCCCACGCCCGAGACGACATGTAGGGTCTGGCCGAGCGGATGGGTATGCCAAGCCGTGCGTGCCTTCGGCTCGAATCGGACCCATGCGCCTCTGATCCGCGCCGGCGCCGGTGCCTCGATGATGGGCTCCTGCCAGACGGTGCCGGTGAACGAGTTGGCGCCCATGCGGCGTGAAGGCGTGGCGCCCAGCGGTTTGATATCCATGTCTGCGTTTTCCTCCAGCTGCGTGCGGCACTCCTAGCATGGATCGACGGCAGCCCGAAGGGCGCGGTGCCGGATGCGCAGGCGCTGCGCGGGATCGGATAGGACGGTTGTGGGCGCGCTTCGTTGGCAAACGGCCAACGCCGCCCAATCCCGATGCCGCGCGGCTGCTAGTCGAGCTTGATGCCGATGTCCTTGATCAACTTGCCGTACTTTTCGTAGTCGCTGCGAATGAGCTGCGCGAACTCTACAGGCGGCAGGATCAGGGGCTCGAGGCTGCCCGACACGTTGAGCTTCTCCGCGAAGTCTGCGCGTGCCAGGATCTTTTGAATTTCGGTGCGCAGCGTGGTCACGATCGGTTCCGGCGTGCCCGCCGGAGCGAACAAGCCGAGCCAGATGTCGATCGCATATCCGGGATAGAACTCGCCGATGGTCGGCAGGTCGGGGAAGCGCTTGGAGCGACTCTTCCCGCTGGTCGCGAGCGCACGTAACTGGCCGCCTTGGATCAGCGAGGCACTCGCGGACCCCGAGAACAGCACCTTGGTGTCCCCTGCGACCGTGGCCGTGGTCGCCGGTGCGGCGCCTCTGAAAGGAACATGCAGGAGGTCGATACCCGCCCGCTGCTTGAGCAACTCCATGCAGAGCTGGTGCTGGCTGCCGTTCCCGCCGGACGCATAGGGCAGCGGCGGTTTGGTGTTGCGCGCGTATTCGATGAACTCCTGGAACGTCTTGACCGGCAGCTCCGGATTGACCGACAGCATGAACTGGTTGGTTGCGACGCTCGTGACCGGCAAAAGGTCATTGAGAGGGTCGAAGCTCAGCTTGGAATAGACATGCGGATTGATCGTGATCCCGCTGTCGGCATGCAGGAGGAGCGTATATCCGTCGGGGGCGGATTTCGCGACCGCCTCGGAGGCAATGTTGCCGTTGGCCCCGGGTCGGTTTTCGATCACGACCGACCACCCCAGCGTTTCCTGCATGTAATGGGCAAGCAGCCGCGCGGATATGTCCGGGGCGCCGCCCGGCGGGATCGTCACCAGGATCCTGATCGGCCGGGACGGAAAGGGGGCTTGTGCCTGCGCCACGGCACCCGAAAGCGCCGCAAAAAGCAGGACCGCGATGCGTATCAGATTGGTCGTCACCGCTTCCTCCGCGTCCCGCGCTCGATCATGATTCCGCAGGGAGCCTGCTCCCTTGCAGGAGCTTGCCGTCATGCTACACCACCCGCCGCCAGTCTCGCCTGCGGTCCGGTAGCGCATCCATGAACATTCTCCTCCTTGGCTCGGGCGGGCGTGAGCATGCGCTGGCCTGGAAAATGGCGTCGAGCCCGCTCGTGCGACGGCTCGTCTGCGCGCCGGGCAATGCCGGTATCGCGCGCGAATGCGAGGTGGTGGCGCTCGATGCCGCCGACCACGGCGCGGTGATCGCGTTCTGCCGGGCGGAAAAAATCGACCTGGTGGTGGTCGGACCCGAGGCGCCGCTCTGCGCCGGCATCGTGGACGATCTCACCGCGGCCGGCATCAAGGCTTTCGGGCCGAGCCGGGCGGCGGCGCAACTCGAAGGCTCCAAGGGCTTCACCAAGGATCTTTGCAAGGCGAACGACATTCCAACCGCGGCCTATGAACGCTTCACCGCAGCCGAGGCGGCCAAGCGCTATGTGCGCGCGCAAGGCGCGCCGATCGTGGTCAAGGCCGACGGGCTTGCCGCCGGCAAAGGCGTGGTGGTCGCAACCAGCATCGCGGAAGCGGAAGCCGCGATCGACATGATGTTCGGCGGCGGACTTGGCGAGGCCGGCGCTGACGTGGTCGTGGAAGAATTCCTTCGCGGCGAGGAAGCCTCCTTCTTCGCGCTCTGCGACGGCGAGACCGCAATTGCGTTCGCCTCGGCCCAGGACCACAAGCGCGTGTTCGATGGCGATGAGGGCCCGAACACCGGCGGCATGGGCGCCTATTCGCCCGCCCCGGTGATGACGCCCGAGATCTCACGGCGTGCCATGGACGAGATCGTGCTTCCCACCGTGCGTGCCATGAAGACGATGGGCGCACCCTACAAGGGCGTGCTCTTTGCCGGGCTGATGATCACCGCCGACGGGCCGAAGCTGATCGAATACAACGTGCGTTTCGGCGACCCGGAATGTCAGGTGCTGATGCTGCGCCTGATGTCGGATTTGGTACCGGCGCTGCTCGCCTGTTGTGACGGCATGCTGAAAAATTTCGATCTGCGTTGGTACCCCGACGCCGCGCTGACCGTGGTGATGGCGGCCAAGGGGTATCCCGGTCCCACGACCAAGGGAACGGTCATCGAAGGGCTCGATGCCGCCGCCGAGGTCGAAGGCGTCGAGATCTTTCACGCCGGCACCAAAGCCGATGGCGGGCGCGTTCTGGCGAACGGCGGTCGCGTGCTCAACGTCTCAGCGCTCGGCAAGACAGTCGCGCAGGCGCAGGCGCGGGCGTACCAGGCGGTCGATCGCATCCGCTGGGCCGACGGGTTCTGCCGGCGCGATATCGGGTTCCGGGCGGTGGAGCGGGAGCGTGAGGGCTAGGTCATGCCCGATCTTGCCGACCTCTTTCCAGGCTTCGCCTCAAAGTGGGTCGACACCACCGCCGGACGCATCTTCGCGCGCACCGGAGGGGAGGGGCCGCCGCTCCTTCTGCTCCATGGCTATCCACAGACCAATGTCATGTGGCACCGCGTGGCGCCGGCGCTGGCGCGGCATTTCAGCCTGATCATGCCGGATTTGCCCGGCTACGGCTGGTCCGCCGCGCCGGCCAGCGACGCGGCGCATGCGCCCTACACCAAGCGCGCCATGGCGAATGCGATGATCGAGGTGATGGAGGCGCTCGGCCACGTGCATTTCCGCCTCGCCGGCCACGATCGCGGCGGCCGCGTTGCCTATCGGCTCGCGCTCGATCACCCCGGACGACTCGCCAGGCTCGCCACCCTCGACATTGTACCGACCTGGGCGATGTGGCGCCGCATGGACGCCCGGCTCGCGAACCGTGCCTGGCACTGGATGTTCCTGGCGCTGCCGGCTCCGTTTCCCGAGACCATGATCGGCAAGGACCCTCTGTTCTTTTTCGATGCACGCGCGGCGGCAGGAACCAAGATCAAGAGCCTCTCGGCATTCGACCCGCGCGCGCTTGCGCATTACCATGCGTTCTTCAACGACCCCGTCCGCATCCACGCCACCTGCGAGGACTACCGCGCCGGTCGCACCACCGATCTCACCCACGACGAGGAGTCGCGCGCCGCGGCCAAGAAAATCACCTGTCCGATGCTGGCGATCTGGGGCGGCGCCGGCGGCATCCCGGCCGAGACCGACGATCCGCTCGCAACCTGGCGCGAATGGGCCGTCGACGTGCAAGGTTTTCCCATCGACAGCGGGCATTACCTCGCCGAAGAGGCGCCACAGGCGACAGCCGAAGCGCTGATCGCGTTTTTCAGGGCGGCGTAGGTCGGTACCGCTCGTGCTCGTCCTGCGGCGTAGGTCGTACCGCTCGCGCTCGTCCTCAAGCGTTCCCGCTTGCGTAGGGACGGCATCGCGAGTGTATATCGAGTGATGCCGATCGACCGTCAGGCCACCTTTTCGGGAACGAAGGACGTTGCCGGCGCGCTGGCAATCGATGCCGCGCGGCTCGAAACATTGCTGGCTTCACGACTGCCGGATTTCAAAGGTCCCTTGCGGGTGCGGCAGTTCAAGGGCGGGCAATCGAATCCCACCTATCTGCTGGAGACGCCCGCGCGTCGCTTCGTGTTGCGGCGCAAGCCGCCGGGCAAGCTGTTGCCGTCCGCGCATGCGGTCGACCGCGAGTTCCGGGTCATCAGCGCGCTCCATGCCCAGGGCTTTCCGGTCCCCACGCCGGTGCTCTTCTGCGACGAGGCCGGCATCGTCGGCACGCCGTTTTATGTGATGAGCCATGTCGACGGTCGCGTGGTCTGGGAGCCGCACATACCCGATGCCGAGGCGGGCGAGCGCGCGGCGGTCTATGACGCGATGAATGCCACGCTCGCGCGGCTCCATGCTCTGGATCCGGCGGCGCTCGGTCTGGCGGATTTCGGCCGGGGCGAGAATTATGTCGGGCGTCAGGTCGAGCGCTGGTCGAAGCAGTACCGTGCCTCCGAGATCGAAAAGATCGACGAGATGGAGCGGCTGATGGCTTGGCTTCCGGCGCATCTGCCTCCGCCGGCGCCGGTGCGGCTCGTGCACGGCGACTACCGGCTCGACAACATCATCCTGTCGTCGCACGGGCCCGACATCCTCGCGGTGCTCGACTGGGAACTGTCGACGTTGGGCGATCCGCTCGCCGACCTCGCGTATCACCTGATGCAGTGGCACATGCCGCCGTCTGAAACCGGCGCCGGTGTCGGCACGTTGCTCGGGCATGATCTTGGCCGCCTCGGGATTCCGGCGCGGGCAGACTATGTGGACACCTACGTGGCGCGTACCGGCCTCGATCCGCGGCCGCATCTGGCGGTCTATCTCGCCTACAATTTCTTCCGACTGGCGGCGATCTTGCAGGGCATCGCCGGTCGTGCGCGCGACGGCACCGCCGCCAGCGAGACTGCCGCCAACATGGCGCCGCTGGTGCGCCCGCTCGCCGCCACGGCCTGGGATTTTGCACGCGAGGCGGGCGCACGATGACTAAGAACCTTGCGCGCGAGAAGACCTTTGCGCTCGCGCTTGGCGGGGGCGGAGCCCGCGGGCTCGCCCATATCGCAGTGCTCGAAGCGCTCGACGATATGGGCAGGAAGCCGGTCGCCATCGCCGGAACGTCGATCGGCTCGTTGATCGGCGCCGCCTATGCCGCCGGGATGTCAGGCAAGCGGATCCGGCGGTTCGTTATCAGGCTCGCCCACAACCGCGCGGACGTGTTCCGCCGGCTCATCGCCACGCGCGCGGGCACGTTCGCCGATCTGTTCAGCTTGGGCTTTGGCAGCGCCACCTTGGTCGATGCGGAAAAATTCTGCCGGCAGTTCATGCCCGACGATGTGCCGGATGATTTCGAAGAGCTCGAAATTCCGCTGACCATCGTCGCCACCGATCTCTACCGGCGGCAGCAGGCGGTGTTCTCATCGGGCGCGCTCAGGCCGGCGCTGGCTGCCTCGATCGCACTGCCGACAGTCATGCGGCCGGTCATCGTGAACGACCGGATTCTGATCGACGGCGGCGCGACCAATCCGCTCCCATTCGACCACTTGGGTGCGCTTGCCGACATCGTCGTCGCGGTGGACATTTCCGGCGAGCCAGCCGAGCGCCGCGACATCCCCAATCCGTGGGAGTGCCTGCTCACGACAGTGCTCGTCATGGGCAATGCCATCACGGCCGAGAAGATCAAGCACGGCGCACCCGACCTGATCGTGCGGCCCAAGGTCGGTTCGTTCCGCGCGCTCGATTTCCTGCAGGCGAGCGCAATCCTGCGGGCGGCCGAGCCGGTCAAGGCGGAAGTGAGGGACAAGTTGAGTGCGCTGCTGGACCGCTAGCACCGAACTAAGGGGCTGGTCAGCGCACGTCGCAGCGCTTGGAATCCTCGAGCGCGGCGGGGCTGAGATTAATCCAATTGGCGGCGGCGAAATAGCAGACCGCCACCGACTTGTCCTTCTGCAACGTCACCACGAAGATTTCGCGATTGTCGGTCGCTTCTCCGCGCGCGAAGGTTACGTTCTTGATCTCGTAGCTCTTCCCGATGACGGTCTTGAACGATTGCTGCTCCTGGGCGATCCCCTCCGCGGCTTGGACAATCGCGATGCAGGCAACGGCGAGCGCGCACAGTTTCTTCATGGGTTCCTCCTCGATTCGGGCGTTTGGCCGATAGGAGAGCATGATCCCGCGCGATTCGGACGGGCGCAACTCACCCGCATCTCACGCTCAGCGGCGCGCGGCAAAAAATTGGCGCAGCAGCGCCGCAGCCTCGGTCTCGCCGATGCCGCCGTAGACCTCCGGCCGGTGCAAGCAAGTGGCGGCCGAGAAATAGCGCACGCCGCTTTCGACCGCGCCGCCTTTGGGATCGGCGGCGCCGTAATAGAGCCGCCGGATGCGGGCGAACGAGATCGCTGCCGCGCACATGGTGCAGGGCTCGAGCGTCACGTAGAGGTCGCAGTCGACCAGCCGCTCGCTCCCGAGCGCCTCCGCCGCCCGCCGGATCGCGACCATCTCCGCATGCGCGGTGGGATCGCGCTCCGCCAGCGTCCGGTTGCCGGCCTGCGCGATCAAATCGCCGTCGCACACGATCACGCATCCGATCGGCACCTCGCCGGCATCGGCCGCCGCGTACGCCTCGTCGAGTGCAAGTTCCATGAAAGTATGCGTCGGCATAGTCTCGGTCAGGTCAGGGTCCGCCGCGTGGGCTCGGCGAACCGCCGCGTTCGGGACATGCATCCATAACTTTGCTATCACGCGGCGTCTTGAGCGACGAGCCTAACGATAGGGCACATGGACAAGCAAAACGAGCATCCGCCAGCCGGCGAGCGCATTGCCAAGGTGATCGCGCGGGCCGGCCTTGCCTCGCGCCGCGAGGCGGAGGCCTGGATCGCGGCCGGGCGCGTTGCGGTCAACGGCAAGCTGGTCGCGTCGCCCGCGCTCAACGTCGGGGTTCGCGACCGCATCGAAGTCGATGGTCAGCCGCTGCCCACGCGCGAGCGCACGCGACTCTTTCTCTATCACAAGCAGCGCGGCCTGTTGACGACCCACGCCGACCCCGGCGGGCGTCCGACCATCTTCGGCGTGCTGCCGAAGGAACTGCCGCGTCTCATCAGCGTGGGCCGCCTCGACCTCAACACCGAGGGTCTTTTATTGCTCACGAACGATGGTGGTCTTGCTCGCGCGCTCGAACTGCCGGCGACCGGATGGCTGCGGCGCTACCGCGTGCGCGCCCACGGCAGCGTGGCGCAGGCGCAGCTCGATGCGTTGCGGCGCGGCATCACCATCGATGGCGTGCGGTATGGTGAGATCGAGGCCACCGTCGACCGCTCGCAGGGCAGCAACGTCTGGCTCACCTTCGCAATCCGGGAAGGCAAGAACCGCGAGGTGAAGAACGTGCTCGGTCATCTCGGGCTGGCGGTGAACCGCCTGATCCGGGTTTCGTTCGGTCCGTTCCGGCTGGGCGACCTGTCTGAAGGCGCAATCGAAGAGGTGAAAACGCGGACCTTGCGTGACCAACTCGGCGACCGGATCGCGGCCTTGGCCGGTGCGGATTTCTCCGGGCCCAGAATCGAGCGCGACAGGATCGAGCGGGAGACGGACGCGGTGGCTGCCCCGTACCGTCACCCGGCGACGGGCGCCCAAGGCGATCCGCGCAGACGGGTGGGGCGTTTCGCGCCGGCGTCCCCCGACGCCCGGGTCCGCCCCGCGCCTTTGGATGCAGGCGAGCGCAAGCGTCCGCCGCGTACGCGCAAGAAGCGCCAGCGCGATGCTGAGCGTTTCGGCCAGCCGGAACTTGCGCGTCGGGAGAAAAAGGCGCGCGGCCGCCGGTCCCCGCCGGGCAAGAGGCGCTGATGCGCATCGTGGGCGGGCGTTTGCGCGGGCGCCTGCTCGCGGCCCCGGCGTCGCGGGCGATCAGGCCGACCGCCGATCGGCTGCGGGAATCGCTGTTCAACATTCTCGTCCATGCCTATGGCGATCCCATCACGGACGCGCGCGTGCTCGATCTCTTTTCCGGGACGGGCGCGCTTGGGCTCGAGGCGCTGTCCCGCGGCGCGGCGTTTGCTCTGTTCATCGACGAGGGAGCGGAGGCCCGAGCGCTGCTGCGCGAGAACGTGGCGACCTTGGGGTTGGGCGGCACCACCCGCATCTTTCGGCGCGATGCCACCAAGCTCGGGGCGGCGCATCCGATCGAGCCGTTCTCCGTGGCTTTCCTCGATCCGCCTTACGGCCGCGGCCTTGCCGAACAGGCTCTCGCCTCGGCACGAACCGGTGGATGGCTGGCGCCCGGCGCGCTGGTGGTCGTGGAAGAGGCCGCCAAACCCGGTTTCACCACGCCCGAAGGATTCGATGAGATCGAACGGCGCAATTACGACGACAGCGCGCTCATCGTGCTGCGACACCGTGCCTGACGCGCTCATAGTCAGTCCGCGCTGAAGCCGCTCGCCTTGATCGGGGGCGCCCATTTCCCGATCTCCATCCGGACCAGCTCGCCGAGGTGCTCAGGCGTGCGTCGGTCGGCCGGTGGCACGGTCAGCCCCAATTCTTCCATCCGAACGCTGAGCGCCGGGTTGTCCAGTGCCTTGCTGGTGGCGGCATTGAGCCGGCGGACGATCGGGTCGGGCGTTCCCTTCGGAAAGAAGAACGCATTCCAGCCGTCGGCATCGACGTCGGGAAGGCCCTGCTCAAGCGCCGTGGGCAGTTGCGGCAGCACCGACGCGCGGCGCGTCGAGAGGAGGGCAATGGGTTTCACCAGCTTGCTCTGGATCGGTGGCAGCCCAGTCGAGATCACCTCGCACATGAAGTCGATCCGGCCCGCGATCAGATCCTGCAGCGCCGGCCCGGCGCCGCGGTAGGGAACATGGGTGACATTCGTGCGCATGCGATAGTTGAGCAACAGGCAGGCGATATGCGTGGCGGATCCGGCCCCTGCCGAACCGTATTGCAGCTTGTCCTGATTGGCTTTCACATAGGCGACAAACTCGGGCAACGAGTTGGCGGGAAAGTCATTGCGCACGATGAGCACTTTGGTGTTTTCCACCACGACGCCGACGGGCGCGAAGTCGCTCTCGGAATTGTACAGCGGCTTCTTGTAGAGCGACTGGTTGTAGGCATGGGTGCCGCCATTGCCGAGCACGAGCAGATAGCCATCGGGCGCGGCCTTGGCCACGCGGTTCGAGCCGGTCATGCCGCCCGCGCCGCCCATGTTTTCCACCACGATCTGCTGCCCGAGGCTTTCACTCACGCGTGGGGCAATGAGGCGTGCCGCGACATCGACCGGACCGCCGGCGGTGAACGGTACGACCATGGTCACCGGACGGGTCGGCCACTCCTGCGCGGCGGCCGCCGCCGTGAGCGTCATCATGGTTGCGAGCGCCAATGCTGTCGCCTTTGCCATCGTCAATGTTGTCCCTGATTGCAGGCGTGAGCGGGTGGCTGAGGAGGCGCGGATGGAGCATCAATCGGAGGCTGCGGCCCCGCTCGCCTTGACCGCGTCCGCCCATTTTACGAGTTCGCTCGGGATGAGCTTGGCGAGATATTCCGGCGTGCGGCGTTCCGGCGGCGTGATGTTCAGTCCCAGGCCCTCAAGGCGTTCGCGCACCCACGCCAGGTCGAGCGTGTCGCTTGTGACCTTGGCGAGGCGGCGCACGATCGGCTCGGGCGTACCGCGGGGCAGGAAGAAAGCGTTCCAGCCATCGGCGTCGAAACCGGCGAGGCCTTGCTCCTGGGCGGTCGCGAGGTCCGGCAGAACGCTGCTGCGCTGGGGCGAGAGCAGCGCGATGGCCTTCACGGCCTTGTTGCGAATGAGCGGGAGCGCGGTCGAGATCACGTCACAGATGTAGTCGATGCGACCGCCCATGAGATCCTGCATCGCCGGTCCCGTTCCGCGATAGGGAACATGGGTGACATCGACGCCGATCGCGACGTTGAGCAGGACACAGCTCACATGCGTGGCGGAGCCTCCGCCGGCCGATCCGTATTGCATCCGTGCCTGGTTGGCTTTGGCGTAGGCGATGAACTCGCCCAGCGTGTCGGCGGGGAGATCCTTGCGCGTCACCAGCACCTTCGAATTCTCGACGAATACGGCGACCGGCGCGAAGTCGTTGACCGCGTCATATGGCGGCTTCTTGGTGAGCAATTGGCTGTAGGCGTGGGTCCCGCTGTTGCCGTAGAGGAAAACGTAGCCGTCGGGTGTCGCCTTGGCGACGCGGCTCGAGCCGGTCGATCCGCCGGCGCCGCCGATATTCTCGATGATGATCTGCTGGCCGAGCAGTTCGCCCATGGGCTGCGCCAGGATCCTCGCAACCACATCGAGCGGGCCGCCGGCGGGGAAGGGCACGACCATGGTAACGGTGCGGGCCGGCCAATCCTGGGCATTGAGGGGATGAAGCGGCGTCAGCACGACCACAGCGAGCGCGGCGGCGATGAGCCTTGTCAGCATTGCCTCACCCTCCGGTTCGAATGCATCCTGCGCTTCTTGCGGTTTCAGCGGTCGTTCGCTGTCGGTTCGCGATAGCCGCCGGTGAATGTCAGCGTTGAAATCCCGGACAAGCCCCGGGCGTGCGGCCATTCAGTCGGCGTTCGCTCCGCTTGCCTTGATCGGGCCGGCCCATCGCTCGATCTCGCTTGGAACGAACTTGGCCAGATATTCCGGGGTTCTGCGCTCCGCGGCCGGGATGGTCACGCCGATGCCTTTGAACCGCTCGCGGACAGCCGGCGTCTCCACCGCTTCGTTCGAAGCCTTGGCGAGGCGCCGCACGATGTCGTCAGGCGTGCCCTTGGGAAAAGACAACGAGCCCCAGCTGCTGCAGTCGAGACCGGAAAGGCCCAACTCCTGCGCGGTCGGCAGATCTTCGACGCCGGGCGCCCGATCGAGCCCGAGCGTGGCGATCGCCTTGACAGCGTTGCCCTGGATCTGCGGAAGCGCCGTCGAGATTTGTTCGGCAATGAAGTCGAGGCGGCCGCCGATCAAATCCTGCATCGCCGGCCCGGCGCCGCGATACGGCACATGCGTGATCTTGGTGCCCATGGCGACGTCGAGCAGGATGGAGCACACATGGACGCCCGAGCCGACGCCGGCGGAGCCGTATTGCATCTTGCCCTGGTTGGCTTTGGCATAGGCGACGAACTCCGGCAGCGTGTTCGCCGGGAGGTCCTTGCGCGTGATCAGCACGCGCGCGGAATCCGAAAACAGCACGACATGCTCGAAGTCGGTGACGGCGTTGTAGAGCGGCTTCTTGTAGAGCGTCTGGTTGATGGCGAGAACGGCGCTACCCGAGAGCAGAACGGTGTAGCCGTCGGGCGCTGACTTCGCGACCCGCGCGGCGCCGGTCATCCCCCCGGCGCCACCGGCGTTTTCGATCACCACCTGCTGACCGAGAATTTCGCTCAGGCGCGCGGCAAGGATCCGTCCGATCGTGTCGACCGGGCCGCCGGCGGCATAGGGCACCACCATGGTAATGGCTCGCGTCGGCCAGTCCTCCGCCTGTGCGGTGCCGGCAGAGATAAGAAAAAAGGCGGTAGCCGTCGCGACAATGGTCCTCACCAAGCTTTCCTCCCGCGGGGTTGGGACGCTTTGTGCGTCTCTTAACGGATGCCGATTGTCCTTGTCCTCTCGTTCGGGCGCAAGCGGCACTCCTCGTACGCCCGCGGCGCAGCAATCTTGGCGCGACCTGATCGACAGTTGCCCCGTGGATGATCGGGATTCAGTCCGCGCTGATGCCGCCGGCCTGGATCGGCTTGGCCCAGCGCTCGATTTCCTGCGGCAGATATTTGGTGAGATATTCCGGCGAGCGGTGGTCGGGCGGCACGATTTCGAGCCCCAGCTCCTCCAGCCGCTTGCGGATGGTGGGATCGTCGACCGTATCGCTCATCGCCTTGTTGAGCTTGCGCACGATCGGATCCGGCGTTCCCTTCGGCAGGAAGAATGCGTTCCATACGCTCGCCTCGACGCCGGGCAGGCCCTGCTCGCCGGTCGTGGCAAGGTCGGGGATGATCGGCGCCCGTTTCTCCGCCATCACGGCGATCCCTCTGACGGTGCCCTCCCTGGACTGCGCCGCACCGCTCTGGATGGTGGCGCACATGTAATCGATGCGGCCACCGATCAGATCCTGCATCACCGGGCCTTCGCCGCGATAGGGCACGTGCGTGACGTTGGCTCCGATCGCCTGGTTGAACAGCGCGCAGGGCAGATGCGTGCCGGAGCCAACGCCGGCCGAGCCGTACTGCATCTTGCTTTCGTTCGCCTTGATGTAGGCGATGAGCTCCTTGAGATTGGTCACCGGCAGGTCCTTGCGCGCGACCAGGATGCGCGGCGATTCCGACACCAGCCCGACCGGCTGGAAGTCGGTCGCGGCATTGTAGAGCGGCTTTTTGTAGAGGCTCTGGTTGAAGGCGTGGGTGCCGGTGTTGCCGATCAGGAAGGTGTAGCCGTCGGGTGCCGCCTTGGCGACGCGCTGGCCGCCGGCCATGCCGGCCGCCGCGCCGACATTCTCCACGATGATGGTCTGGCCGAGCAGCTCGCCCATCCGCTGCGCCTGGATGCGTGCGCTCACGTCGACGCCGCCGCCGGCCGAAAATGGAACCACCAGGGTCATCGGCCGGGTGGGCCAATCCTGCGCGGCGGCGTGCGTCGCGAGCGCAAGCAATATCGTCGACGTGGCGATCATCGTCCGGTGCATGTCGTTCTCCTTGTTCGACGGACACTCGCGCTCATCATCGGCGGGATCAAGGTTTTCTTTGTCGCGGCGCCCGCCGACCCTGTCCTGCTCGTAACGTATGGCGACCTCAAGGTGACGCGGCGCGTCCTCCGCGCCTGCGGCAGCGCACGGGCACAGGCGTCAGAGGTTGGTGATCAACGCTCCAGCCGCAGCGCTGAGGATGACCACGAGCCAAGGCGGCGCCCGCCACATGAACAGCAGCAGAAATGCCGCGATCGCCAGCGCAAAATCCTCGGCACTGGTGATGCCCACGGTCCATACCGGCTGATAGAGCGCTGCCAGCAGCAGCCCAACCACCGCGGCGTTGACGCCGCTCAAGGCGGATTGCGCCCACCGGCGCTTGCGTAGCGCATCCCAGAATGGAAGCGCGCCGATGACGAGCAGGAAGGACGGCAGGAAGATGGCGACGAGGCAGAGCAGGGCGCCGGCCCAGCCGTTGGGCTGCGTGCTCATGACCGCGCCGAGATAGGCGGCAAACGTGAACAATGGCCCGGGCACGGCCTGGGCAGCGCCATAGCCGGCGAGGAACGCGTCATTGGTGACCCAGCCCGGGGGAACGACCGCGGCCTGCAACAGCGGCAGCACCACATGGCCGCCGCCGAAGACCAGCGAGCCGGCGCGGTAGAATGCCTCGAAGACCGTCAGGCCTTGGCTCGGGAACGCGGCCGCCAGCAACGGCAGGCCGAGCAGGAGCGCAAAGAACAGCACGAGCGCGACAAGCCCGGCGTTGCGGCTGACGGGATGCGGAAGCGTGCCATGCTCGACCGGCGGCGCGCCGCGCAGCACGACAAGGCCGACGGCGGCGCCCAGCACGATGGCGCCGATCTGTCCCCATGCCGAGGGAATCGTCAGGACGAGCGCGGCGGCGACGACGGCAAGCGTGGCGCGCTCGCGGTCGGGCGCGAGCGTGCGCATCATCGAGAGCACGGCCTGCGCCACGACGGCGACGGCAACGACCTTGAGCCCGTGCAGCCAGCCGCTGCCGAGCGCGCCACCGAAGGCCTCGACGCCATAGGCGAACAGCGCGAGCGCAACGGCTGACGGCAAGGTGAAGCCGAGCCAGGCCGCGAGCGACCCGAGGTAGCCTGCGCGCGACAGGCCGATTGCGATACCGACCTGGCTGCTCGCCGGACCGGGCAGGAACTGACAGAGCGCCACCAGGTCGGCGTAGGTCTTTTCGTCGAGCCATCGCCGCCGCACGACGAACTCGTCGTGAAAATAGCCGAGATGCGCGATCGGTCCGCCGAACGAGGTGAGGCCGAGCCGCAGGAATACCGCGAGCACCTCGCGCGCGTTGCCTCTTGGCACGCCAGCCGTGCCCGCGGCATCTTTTTCTTTCCCCATCGGCATGTCCCGATATCCGCCGTATCAGCGTACAAAGAATGAGGTCGTGCCGTTTGCGATTTGCCGGCGCTCAATCTGCTTGCCCGTGCTCGCGGTACCAACGCGCTGCGCCCGGATGGAGTGGAACGTCCATCGGCGTGGTCTCGCTCTCGCGCCCCAAGTGTACCGCGGTGGTGCTCGCTCCCTTCTCCCAGGGGATCTCCGCTTCGCGCGCGGCGAGCGCAGCGCAGACGTCGTAGGCGACATCGTCGGGAAGCGACGCGTTGGCGTAGATCGGCCAGCCGCTGAAATCAAGCGTGTCGACGTCGTGCGCGAGGGCAGGGAAACGCGCTTTTGGAAGCGCGACCTTGCGCCATCCCAGCCGCCCCATGGCTTCGAACTCGCTCGCCTCGAGCTCGATCGGCGCGAGACCGGCCGCCAGCGCCTCCTCGAGCCAGACCTTGATGCCCTCGTCGAATACTGCGTCGATCTCGCCGCGGGCGAGTGGCGCGAGGCGGCGAACGTCGGACGGCCCGCCGCAGGTCACGAGGCGGCCGCCCCAGGATTCGATATCCTTGAGGGCAAAGCCGTGCAGCGCGAACGCCTGCTCGATCAGAACGGCGTCGAATGGGTGGGATCCTCGCGCACCGAGACGCGCAGCGGATGGCGCTTGGCCTTGATGTCGGCGAGCGAGCGGATTCCGGTGCGCGGGTGGACCATGAACACGAAACGGTCCCAGCTCGGATAGACCGCGACGATGCGCACGGGCAGCGGCGCGCGGAACAGGCCGACGCCGCGATAGGCTTGCGTGAGTAGCGCCGAGGGATTGACGAAGGCGAGATCGACGCCGCCGCCCTTCGATACTTCCTCGGCGAGAATGGCGGAGCCGGTGGCGAGCCGCAGGCTTGGCCGGAAGGCGGCGCCGGAGCCGCTGCCGACGATGATGACCATGTCGCGGTTGCCGCCATAGGGCGTCGCCGGATTGCCGGCGATTTGCAGGCCGATCTCCCACAGCGTCTTGGCGCGCACGAAGTTAGCGCCTTTCGGTAACGGTTCCATGCCGAGCCCTTCCATGCACAGATCAGCGGGGGATGATTCCATTCTGATATTAAAGTGGATCCCTGTGAATTGGACGCAGGGTCGTGCCGCACACTCGGTGCGCTCCCTCCCCCAGAAAGGGGGAGGGTTGGGGTGAGGGTTATCGCGCGCCGAAGATGACCCTCCTCCGAGCGCCTTCGGCTCGCGTCGATTTCCGCTTCGACGGAACTGCTCTAGCGCCGTCCGAACAGCCGCTCGATGTCCCCGAGCTTCAATTCGACGTAGGTCGGCCGGCCGTGATTGCACTGCCCGGAATTGGGCGTCGCTTCCATTTCGCGTAGCAGCGCGTTCATTTCATCAGGCTTGAGGCGGCGGCCCGCACGCACCGAGCCGTGGCAGGCCATGGTGGCGGCGACATGCATCAGGCGGCGCTCGAGCGGAAGCGCTTCGTCCCATTCCGCCATGTGTTCGGAGAGATTGCGCACCAGCGCCTGAGCGTCGATCTCGCCCAGCAGCGAAGGAGTCTCGCGCACGGCAACGGCGCCGGGGCCGAACGGCTCGATGACCAGGCCGTAGCGCGCAAGTTCGTCGGCGCGCGCAACCAGCCGCTCGACGTCGGCCTCGTCGAGCTCGACGATCTCGGGGATCAGCAGGATCTGGCGAGCGATGCCGGCGCGCGCGAGCGCCGCCTTCAGCCGTTCGTAGACGATGCGCTCGTGCGCGGCGTGCTGGTCGACGATGACAATGCCATCGCGCGTTTGCGCGACGATATAGGTCTCGTGCACCTGCGCGCGGGCAGCGCCAAGCGGTTGATCGAGCAGCTCGGGTGCGGGCTCGCCGACCTCGACGCGCGCGTCGGCGGCAGGCTGACCCACATCGAAGGCCGCTTGGGCCGCCTCCGCCAAGCCTGACATGGCGCCGCCGCGCACGGGCATGGCGAAGCCCTGCGCATCGGTTGGCCGCGATGGTGAGCGCCGCCAATCCCACGCGCCGCCGGTGCCGCCCGAAGTCCCACGCCACGGCATCGCGGCAGGCCGCAATGCGGCGATGGTTGCGCTGCCGCCCGTGGTCGCGGCGCGTTGGCCGTCACGCGCGAGCGCCTCCTGCAGGGCGCGAATGAGCAGGCTGCGCACCAGGCCGGGATCGCGGAAACGCACTTCCGCTTTTGCCGGATGCACATTGACGTCAACTTCGTGGGGATCGACCGTGACAAACAACGCCACGATCGGATGCCGGTCGCGCGGCAGATAGTCGGCATAGGCGGCGCGCACCACGCCGATCAGGAGCTTGTCGCGCACCGGCCGGCCGTTGACGAACAGATATTGCCCGAGTGAGTTGGCACGAGTGAGCGTGGGCAGTGCCGCAAAGCCCTCGATCGCAAGCCCTTCGCGTCCGCCGCGCACCTCCACCGCGTTGGCGCGGAACTCGGCGCCGAGAATGTCGGAGAGGCGCGCGAGATGCCCGGGCGCGCCGGGGAGTGCCGACGCCCAGCTCACCGGAGCGCGCTCCTCGCCCGCGAGGGTGAAGGCCACATCGGGTCGGCTCATGGCCAGGCGGCGTACCACGTCGCGAATCGCTTCGCCTTCACTGCGGTCGCTCTTGAGAAACTTGAGCCGCGCCGGCGTTGCGTAGAACAGGTCGCGCACCTCGACGCGGGTGCCGCCGCCGAGAGCGCCGGGCTTGATCTGCGCTTTCTCGCCGGCGTCGACCGTGATCGCCCAGGGGTGCGGCTCGCCGGCGTGTCGCGTGGTGATGGTGAGACGCGCGACCGCGCCGATCGAGGGCAAGGCCTCGCCGCGAAAGCCAAGCGTGCGGATATCGAGCAGGTCGTCGTCCGGCAGCTTCGAGGTGGCGTGGCGCTCGACCGCGAGCGCGAGATCGTCGCGCGTCATGCCGGCGCCGTCATCGCTGACGTGGATCAGCCTGCGGCCCCCGCCGTCGGTCAGAACCTCGATGCGCGATGCGCCGGCATCGAGCGCGTTCTCGACCAGTTCCTTCACGACGCTTGCCGGCCGCTCCACCACCTCGCCCGCGGCGATGCGGTTGACGATGCCTTCGGAAAGCTGGCGGACGGGCATCTACGGCACCTTGGGGGCGAATCGGCGCATTGGGACAGCCCAGTGTATCGGTCCCGGAATGCCGCGCGAAGCCGGCTGCTCGGCTGCGACCTCCGGCGATCGCTACTCCGCCACTGCCCTGGCCCGAGTGATCACCTCCGGCGGCGACGCATAGATGCGTTCCACCAGCATATGGATCTGCTCGCCGCCGACATGCTGCACCTCGACGCCCATCTTTTCCGCGTCGGCGAGAAATTGCGGGTCCTTCAAGGTCTGCGCAAAGGCCTCGCGCAGGGCACGCACGCGCTCCGTCGGGACGCCAGGCGGCGCGAAGAACGGCCGCCCCATCTCCTGCGGTGCGAACAGGAATTCGAAAACCTTGCGGTCGTCGGACGTCTTGGCGTAGTCGATGATGGCCGGGACGTCGGGCAGCTCCGGGTGCTTCTCGAGCGACATCTGGTAAAGGATGTTGATCTTCTTGTCCTTGAGCCAGTCGCCTTTGCGCAGCTTGAGGAAGGTCCAGCCGATCCCGCAGAAGCCTTCCACCTCGCCTCGCTCCATCGCCAGCAGGATTTCGGTGGACCCGGGATAACCCAGCACGACCTTGAACTTCGTTCCGACGAGCTTGTTCGCTGCCTTCGGAAACACGACCTCGGTTGCATCAGCGCCGGACCCGCCGACAATGGCTTCTGTGGTGAGGGCGTCCTGCAGCGTCTTCACCTTTGCGGTGTGCCACAGGGCGCAGGTCGTGTATTCGACATTGGCGGTGCCGATCCAGTTGAATTGGCGGGCATCGAACTTGGCGTTCTTGTTGCCGAGGAGCGGCTCGATCGCGACGGTGCGGCCGGTGATCGCGAACGTGGTGCCGTCGCGCGGCGCGGTGTTGTAGACGTTATTGGCCGCCACCAGTCCGCCCGCGCCGGGCACGTGCTGCACGATCAGATTCGGACTGCCCGGAAGGTAGCGTCCCATGTGACGGGCGAGCGCCTGGGCATAAAGGCTCGAGCTTCCGCCAGGCGTAAAGCCCACCACGATGGCGATTTGCTTGCCCTTGTAGAAATCGGCCACCTCCTGGGCGGCGCACGGGAGCGACGGCAGGCCGAGCGCGGCGGCGATGAAGACCGCGAGCTTCAATGCCATTCATCCTACTCCGGGGCTGGCTTGGCCTGCCGCAAGCCCTTGATGGAGGAGCGACGCTTCTTGGAGTCCAGCCTGCGCTGGCGCGAGCCCGCGGTCGGCCTGGTGGCGCGCCGCGGAATCGGCGCTATCGCTGCGCGCTGGATCAATTCGATCAGACGGTCGCGCGCGTCCTGGCGGTTGCGCTCCTGGGTGCGATGGCGCTGTGCGCTGATGATCAGCACGCCGTCGCGGGTGAGGCGGCTGCCGGCGAGGCGCTCGAGCCGGGCGCGCACGTCATTGGGAAGGTTGGGCGAGCGGCGCACATCGAAACGCAGCTGAACGGCGCTCGAGAGCTTGTTGACATTCTGCCCGCCCGGCCCCGAGGCGCGGACGAAGCTTTCATCCAACTCGTCGTCGTCGATGGCGATGCTGCTGGTGACGCGGATCATGCCGCCACCATAGTCCAAAAAACCGCACTAGAATCATAGATTGCTAGTGTCCCTTTGATTCCGAAGTTCGCAAACGAGTGTGCCGCGCAATGATGCGAACTTCGGAATTGGGACACTAAAGCGGTTCCCATTCGTATTGGTTCGGCGCTTACCCATTCTCCGGCGTCACCCGCGGGCTTGACCCGCGGGTCCATCCGCTTCGCAAAAGCGTTTTGCAAAGAAGATGGATTGCCGGGTCAAGCCCGGCAATGACGGAGGAGAGACCGTGCCAACCATCTTGCATCCATTCGAGCGGGAACCGCTTTAGCATGGCTGCGGCGCCGCTCACGGTCGTTCGCCGCCGCGATCGGGCGGCGGATTATTCCCGGCTCGCCGGTGATTGTCCCGGCTTGGCGACAGGGCTGGGCGATGCGGCGACGCCGCCCTGCGTCGAGCTGACGCCTTCCGGGCGGCCGACGACGGTGACGAGGAGACCCGGGTCGAGCAATCGCTTGGCCACCCGCCTGGCATCGTCGAGGGTCACGGCGTCGATAAGGGCAGGACGGCGCTCGATATAGTCGATGCCGAGTTTGTCGAGCTGCATCTGTACCAGCTGGCTCGCAATCCGGTTCGAGGTGTCGAGGCCCAGCGCGAACGACCCCTTGAGATAGGTTTTCGCCTTCGCGAACTCCTCCTCGGTCGGTCCTTCCGCGGCCAGCCTGCGAATCTCCTGCTCGATGATGTCGATGGTCTGACCGGTGGCATCCGCGCGGGTCGCGGTGCTGCCGAGCAGCAGCGAGGCATAATTGAGCCAGATCAGGCTGTCGGAAACCCCGTAGGCGAGGCCGCGCTTCTCGCGTACCTCGCGATAGAGGCGCGACGAGAACGAGCCGCCGCCGAGGATATGGTTGATGATGTAGGCGGCCATGAAGTCGCGATCATCGCGGGCAATCCCTGGGCCGCCGAAATTCACCACCGACTGCGGCACATCGAGAGGGGTGACGATGCGCCGTCCGAGCCCCTGCGGCACGGCATAGGCGACCGGCTGGAGCTTGGCTTTGGCCGGCAGCGCGCCGAAGGTGCGATCGAGCAAAATGCCCACGGTCGCGGCGTCGATGTCGCCCACGACCGCGATCTTGAGACCGTCCCGCGCCAGCACGCGACGGGTGTACGACTTGAGATCATCGATTGTGATGCCGGGAAGCGATTCGACCGTGCCGTTGACCGGTTGGCCATAGGGATGGTCGGGGAAGGCCGTCGCCCACCAGGTCCGGCTCGCAATGTCGTTTGGGCTCACTGCATCGCGCTGCAGCCGCGACATGATCTGTGCGCGCGTGCGCTCGACCGCCGCGGCATCGAAGCGCGGCTCGGTCAACGCAAGCCGAAGGAAGTCGAATGCTTCGTCGCGGTTTTCCTTGAGCGTACGCAACGTCCCGCGCAAATAGTCGCGCCCGGAGCGGAAGCTGAGCTCGATCGCCTTGCTCTCGAGCCGGCCTTGGAAGGCCGCAGCGTCGAACGGGCCCGCGCCCTCGTCGAGCAGGCTGGTCGCCATGTTGGCGACGCCCGGTTTTCCCGGTGGGTCCTGGTCGGCGCTGCCGAGGACCGCAAATTCCATGGCGATCAACGGCAGCGCGGAGTCGTACACCAGCCACGCCTCGATGCCGCCCGGGCTCACCACCCGCTCGATGGTCATTGCCTGCGCCGCCGGGGCGGCAAGCCACAACCCGATGCCGGCGACAAGCGCGGTCAGCGCGCGTGCGCCCTTATTGCGGAGAAAAGCAAAAGCGTTCACGAGCGTTTCTCCTCGGGCCGGGTGTCCTTGACCAGATAGCCGGTGACCGAGCGCTGCTTGTCGAGCCAGCGTCGCGCGGCATCCCGCACGGCCTCGGCGGTGACGAGGCGGATGCGGTCGGGCCAGGTGCGGACCTCGTCCACTGTCGCCCCCGTGGCCAAGGATGCGCCGTACCACTGCGCCATCATGCGCTGATTGTCATTGGCATAGACGGAGTCGGCGATCATGCGGCTCTTTGCCCGCTCGAGCTCCTCCGCGGTCACACCGTGCTCAATGAGATCGTCGATGACGACGTCGATCGCCTGCTCGAGCTGCGGGAGCGTGGTTCCGGGCTTCGGCGTGCCGTAGACGCCGAAGCGCGTGTTGTCGACCGTGGTGCCGTCGTAGCTCGCGCCGGCGTTCACCGCGATATTCTTGTCGACCACCAGCTTCTGATAAAGCCGGCTGTTCGAGCCGCGGCCCAGGATATGCGCAAGCACGTCAATCGCTTCACTCTCGCCCGGCCGCGCCTTCAGGCTCGAGGGAGCGAGATAGTAGCGGCTGACGCTCGGCTGGGTGACGCGCGGGTCGGCCAGCGTCACGGTGCGCGCGGCCTGTTGAGCCGGTTCCTGCGGGCGAAGCCGCGGCTTGATCTCGGCGAAGCGCGGCACCTTGCCGTAGGTCTCTTCGGCCATGGTGCGAACCTCGTCGGCGGTCACGTCGCCGGCCACCACCAGGATCGCGTTGTTGGGTGCATAGAAGCGGCGATAGAACTCGAGCGCGCCTTCGCGGTTGAGTTGTTCGATTTCGTGCCGCCAGCCGATCACGGGCCTGCCGTAGGGATGGTTCAGGTAGAGCGCTGCGTCCATCTGTTCGCCGAGCCGCGCCGCGGGATTGTTGGCGACCCGCATGTTCTGCTCTTCCAGCACGACGTTGAGCTCGGGACGCACCACGTCGTCGGTAAGCTCGAGGCCGGTCATCCGGTCGGCCTCGAACTCCATCATGGCCTTGAGCTTGTCGCGCGGCACCCGCTGGAAGTAGCCGGTGTAGTCGGCTGAAGTGAACGCGTTCTCCTGGCCGCCGATGGTGGCGACGACCTGCGAGAAGCGTCCGGACGGGTTCTTTTCGGTGCCCTTGAACATCAGGTGTTCAAGGAAATGGGCGAGACCCGACTTGCCCGGCGTCTCATCGGCGGAGCCGACCTTGTACCAGAGCATGTGGGTCACGACCGGCGCGCGGTGATCGGGAATCACCACGACCTCGAGCCCGTTGGACAAGGTGAAATGGGTGATCTGCGGCGCACCGGCGATGGCAGTTGCGACAGCGCCGACAAGCCCGCTTGCAACGATTGCAAGCGCGGCCAAGGTGGTCAGGGGTTTGAGCAAGACGGTGTCCTACCAACGATCGCACTGCCCGCAACCTCGCGGGCGAACGCGCCACGGCACCGGCCGTGGGCGAAGGGGTGAAGCGCGGACAGGAACACCCTGCGGCGGCGCGGGCCGCCGGTGTTTAGCGAGGGGTTCCCGCGGCGCGGTCTTCGACCGTCGCTGCCTTGCCCTTTGCTTGCTTCGGAGCAAGTCCATAGGGCTGGGCCGGCGAAGGTGTCTGATAACCAGCCGGCGGCGCGGTCAGGCTCTCCCGAGTCGGCTCGCCGGTGAAGGTCCCAGTTTCCCCCTTATCGCTAAAAGACGAAAAGATGTCACTGAAAAAGCTCTTGGAGCCCAGTTCCGACGGCCGCATCGCCCGCGCGCTCTCGTCCGGATACTGCGGACTGCCCGCGTTGGCGCTGGTTCCGGGGGCGATCTTGCCGCGGTCGAGCTCGGAGCGGGAAATCGGTCGTCCTTCCGCTTCCATGGTTTCGGCCGCAGTCCGGTTGGGCAGCTTTTTCTTCGCGGCCTCGACCTTGCGCTGCTGCGCATCGGGATCCTTGGGCCAGGCCGGATTGGCTGTGACGGAGGCTTCGCTTTGCGGCGGCGGCAGATTGCGGCTCGGCGGCACCACGAGTGGCGCACGTTCGCGGTAATCGATGCCTTCTCCGTCCCTGCGCAGGCCCAAATCCTTGAGGAACTGTCGCATGAGCTTGGTGTCGAGCGGTACCTCCTCGTCCTCGGCCGCGCTCTGCGCGAAAGCGCTGGTGCCGCCCGCGACCGTCGCCAGTGCGACCGCCAGCGCGACTGCTGCCGCGGCAGCGATCCGTCGCCGCCCGTTCGGATTCCGGTGCCGCATGGCTATCCCCTTAACGTGACGGCAGAAATTGCGTGCCGTATGCCCCGCGGATACTCTGAGCAGGGATCAGGGCGCTTTTGCGGCATCAGCCCCCACGAGGGTTTCGTACAGGAGCCCGATCACTCCGGCCACGATGGCCACGTCGGCAAGGTTGAATACGTACCATTTGAAGCTGAAGCTCGCCGTCGTCACATGAAACAGCACGAAATCGGCGACTGCCCCATAGGCGAGGCGATCGATGGCATTGCCGATGGCCCCCCCGATGATGAGGCCTAGGCTGAGCGCGGTGAGCCTTGAAGACGTCCGGGCCAGCCAAATCCACAGCAAAACGACCGCGGCCGCCTTGAGCGCCAGCAGAACCCACTGCCCCAGGGGGCCTTCCTGGCGGAGCAGCCCGTAGCTGATGCCGGTATTCCAGATCAGCACGAGATCGAGGAAGGGCGTCAGCGTCACGATTCCGCGCGCGCCCAGATCGAAGACGAACAGGAGCCACAGTTTGGCCGCCTGATCGATGGCGGCGGCCACCAGGGCGACCGCCAGCGCGAAGCGGGTCAGAGGGCCCCAAAGCAGGGGTGCGCGCTCCGACCGCATCCTTGCGGGTGTGTGTTCGGTCACCAGCGGTCACTCCGCCGCCTTGCGCAGCGCATCCCATTCCCGCAGCGCCTGGGCGTCGCGCGGGGTGACATCAGGGTAGGCAGGATCGGAGCCGACGCTCGGCAGGATCTTCCAGGAGCGGGCGCATTTCGTGCCTTCCGCCAGCCGCACCTCGACCGCTACCGCCTTGACATCGTCGAGGCGGAACGCGGTCGGCGGACCATCGCCCTGAACCAAGGTCGCGTCCGAGGTGATCGCGACCTCCGCGAGGTCGATATCGGCCAGCGTCGCGAACAGGTCGGGGTCGGACACGTAGACGACGGGTGCGGCCTCGAGCGAGGAGCCGATGCGCTTTTGCGCTCGCTCGATCTCGATCGCGCCGGTGACCACGCGGCGGACATTGCGCACCTTGCGCCATTTCTCCGCGAGCACCTCGTCGCGCCAGGAAGCGGGCAGATCCGGGAACTGTTCGAGATGCACGGAACCGTCTTCGGAAGGATAGCGCGCGAGCCAGGCCTCCTCGGCAGTGAACGGCAGCATGGGTGCGAGCCAGGTGACCGTGGCGCGAAAGAGATGGTCGAGCACGGTCAGACAGGCCTTGCGCGTCGTCGATGAGATCGGATCGCAGTAGAGCGTGTCCTTGCGGATGTCGAAGTAGAACGCCGAGAGGTCGGTGGTCATGAAGACGTTGAGGGCAGCGAAGATGCGCTTGTAGTCGAAATCGGCATAGGCCTGTCGCACCAGCCCGTCGAGCTCGGTGAGCCGGTGCAGCATGAGCCGTTCGAGCTCCGGCATGTCAGCCGGCGCGACGCGGTCTTCCTCGCGGAAATGCGCAAGCGAGCCCAGCATCCAGCGGATGGTGTTGCGCAGCTTGCGATAGGTGTCCACCGTGGTCTTGAGGATTTCCGGCCCGATGCGCAGATCGTCGGCATAGTCAGACGCGCACACCCACATCCGCAGAATATCGGCGCCCGACTGCTTGATCACGTCCTGCGGCGCCGTCACGTTGCCGAGCGACTTCGACATCTTGCGTCCGTCCTCGTCGAGCACGAAGCCGTGCGTGAGCACGACGTCGAACGGCGCCCGTCCGCGCGTGCCGCAGGATTCGAGCAAGGAGGACTGGAACCAGCCGCGGTGCTGATCCGACCCTTCGAGATACATCACGGTGTCGGCGCCGCCGTCCCGCTTGCGCTTGATCCCGGCGAGCGAGGGGAAATGCTTGGGGTCTTCCAGCACGAATGCATGGGTCGATCCGGAATCGAACCAGACGTCGAGAATGTCGTCGACCTTCTGCCACTCGTTCGAGTCGTAGTCGGGCTTGAGGAAACGCGCGGCGGCGCCGGTCGCATACCAGGCGTCGGCGCCTTCCTGCTCGAAGGCGTCGGCGATGCGCTTGTTGACGCGCGCGTCGTTGAGGATCTCGACCGAGCCGTCGTCCTTCTCGCGGACGAATACCGTGATCGGCACGCCCCAGGCGCGCTGGCGCGAGATCACCCAGTCGGGCTTGCTTTCGACCATGCCGGTGATGCGGTTCTGTCCCTGCTGCGGCACCCAGCGGGTGATCTCGATCGCTTCGAACGCGCGATGGCGCAGCGTGTCGCCCGGCTTCGCCTTGCCGTCGGGCCCCTCGATCGGCTTGTCCATCGCAATGAACCATTGCGGCGTGTTGCGGAAGATCACCGGCTTCTTCGAGCGCCAGGAATGCGGATACTGGTGCTTGAGCCGGCCGCGCGCGAGCAGCATGCCGGCGTCGACCAGGGCCTTGATCACGGCCTCGTTGGCGTCGCCCTTGTCACCCTTGTCGGTGAGCACGCGCTTGCCGATGAAGCCCGGCGCGTGATCGGTGAAGCGGCCATCGGCGTCGACGGTGTAGGGGATCGTGGTGTTGATGCCGCGCGCGGCAAGCTTCGCAGCATTCCCGGTCCAGACTTCGAAGTCCTCGCGGCCATGGCCGGGCG
The DNA here is from genome assembly GCA_963725065.1 of uncultured Alphaproteobacteria bacterium. Lineage (GTDB taxonomy): Bacteria > Pseudomonadota > Alphaproteobacteria > Rhizobiales > Xanthobacteraceae > VAZQ01. The sequence continues at coordinate 30,426 of CAVRXD010000038.1, read as the reverse complement.
CGGTGTGCACGAAGCCGGTGCCGGCGTCGTCGGTGACATGGTCGCCGGCGAGCAGCGGTACGGCAAAATGGTAACCGGCGTTGAACGTTTTGAGCGGATGGTCGCCGACCATAGCCGCCAGATCGGCGGCAGGAACGTCACCCAGTCTGTTGTGAGCGGTGACGCGTGCCTGCTGGAACACATCCGCGGCGAGTTTGTCCGCCAGCACCAACCGCTCGCCCGGCTTGGCCCAGTTTCCCGCGGGTGCGTCGACCACTTCGTAGAGCCCGTACTCGATTTTTGGCGAGTAGCTGATCGCGCGGTTGCCGGGAATGGTCCACGGTGTCGTCGTCCAGATGACGAGCGCGGCGCCCGCCAACTTGTGATTCGGTCCGGGTGACGTGCGAACCGGAAACTTCACCCATACCTGATCGGAGACGTAGTCCTCGTACTCGACCTCGGCTTCGGCCAGCGCGGTCTTCTCCACCACCGACCACATGACAGGCTTCGAGCCGCGATAGAGCGTGCCGTTCTGTGCGAACTTCATGATCTCGCGCGCGATCTGCGCCTCGGCGGCGAAGTCCATGGTGGAATAGGGGTGGGCCCAGTCGCCCTCCACCCCGAGCCGCTTGAATTCCTCGCGCTGCACCTCGACCCAGTGCGCGGCGAAAGCGCGGCACTCGCGGCGGAATTCGACCAACGGCACTGCGTCCTTGTTCTTGCCCTTGGCGCGGTATTCCTCCTCGATCTTCCACTCGATCGGGAGGCCGTGGCAGTCCCAGCCCGGCACGTAGTTCGAATCGAAGCCGAGCATCTGCTGGCTGCGCGTCACCACATCCTTGAGGATCTTGTTGAGCGCATGGCCGATATGGATGTTGCCGTTGGCGTAGGGGGGGCCGTCGTGGAGGATGAATTTCGGCAGGCCCGCCGCGGCCGCGCGCAGCCGCTCGTAGAGGCCGAGCTGATGCCAGCGCGCCAGCAGCTGAGGCTCCTTCTGCGGCAACCCGGCGCGCATGGGGAAGTCGGTCTTGGGCAGGAATAAAGTCTCGCTGTAATCGCGGGCGTTCATGACGGTCTACTTGGAATTCGATGGCAAGAGTGGCTCGGCAGCACGATCCCGGCCCCGCCGACCAACGGTCAAGCGCGAGCCGGGCAGCTAATTTGCCGAGCGGCCGACCCCAAAACGGCGGCGAATGACATGCGTGCACTCCTGCCGCGCTTCCTAGCAGATGGGCCCGCGCCCGGAAAGGCCCGCGCCGGCGGTCGCGGCGCGGAACCGGGCGTGATAACCTCGCGTTGACCTTCGCCGGACGGACCCTGCGCCGTTCGCCTCCTGGAGGTGACCGTGGAATTTCTTCGCGCCCATCGCGAACGGCGCAACGCCCAGGTCAAGGATCGCCAAGTCCAGGATCGCCAGGTCAAGGATCGGGAGCCTCTCGGATCGATCGAGGATATATGGACGCCGGCGACGCAGATGGCGACCGTCGGCATCTTCATTTTGCTGCTGGGAGCGTTTCTCTACTTCTGCCGCCCGGTTCTGCTGCCGGTGGTGGCAGCGGTCCTGATCGGCACGACGCTGGCGCCGATCGTCAAGGCTGGCGCGCGCCATCGGATCTCTCCGTGGGCGACCGCGGTCGCTCTCGGTCTGCTCCTGATCGCCGCCGCCGGCTCCGCCGTCACGCTGCTCGCCAATCCAGTTAGTGAATGGATTGCCAAGGCGCCGGAGATCGGCGCCGCGATCAAGCAGAAGCTTTACGTGCTCGATCGGCCGCTGGCCGCGCTGCAAGAACTGCAAGAGGTGTTGATGCCCTCGGCCGGAAAGGCGGTTGCGGTCGAGCAATCGCAATTGGCCATGGTCACCCCGGTGATTTCCGTGGTCACCCCGGCGGTGGTCGAGATCACCCTGTTCTTCGTGACGCTCATTTTCTTCCTGGCGACGCAGATGGATTTTCGCCGGTACATGGTCTCGTTCTTCACCACCCGCGACGCCAAGCTCCGCTTCTTCCGTATTGCCAACGACATCGAGGACCACTTGGCGTCCTATGTCGCGATCGTGACGGTCATCAATTTCGGCCTGGGCGTGGTGGTCGCTCTAGGCGCTTGGCTTTTCGGCTTTCCGAACCCGCTCATCTTCGGGATCCTGGCCATGGCGCTGAACTACATCCCCTATATCGGCGCCGCATGCTTGACCCTGATCATCCTCGGCGTCGGGCTGGTGACGTTTCCGTCGCTGAGCTTCGCCTTGATCCCGCCGGCGGCCTTCGTTGCGGTGGCAACCATCGAAGGCCAGTTCGTCACGCCCGCCGTGCTTGGCCACCAGCTGACGCTCAACCCGCTCATGGTGCTGCTGGCGCTTGCCTTTTGGGCCTGGCTCTGGGGTCCGATCGGAGCGTTCCTCGCCGTCCCGCTCACGATGGTGGGACTGGTGACGCTTAATCACTTGTTTCCGCCGGACGAGAGCAAGCTTCCGGACTGAGCCGCGCGCAGATGGAACTTTTTTGCTTGCGCTTGGTTAGCGCCGCGGCGAGTATTTCCCCTTGAGAGTGGAGCACGCAAATGCCCGATACATCGAATCCGATAAGAGATACCGTTCGGGGTACCGTGCGAGACGTCCAGGAAGCCGCGCGGGAAAGCAGCAGGGCGGCCTCCGCCGCCGGCAATGACATCCGTGCCGATGTGGAATTGCTGCGCAGCGATGTCGCCCGCCTCAGCAACCAGATTGCCGACATCTTCTCGTCCAAGGGCAGCGCAACCTGGAGCCGCGCAAAGTCGAACGTGGAAGGGGTGGTGTCGGATGTCAGTGCCAAAGGCCAGGAAGCGGTCGACGCCGTGCGCGAAGTCGGCGACAACATGGTGGATGCCATCGACGAGTCGCTCAAGAACCGGCCTTACACCACGCTCGCGCTCGCGGTGGGCATCGGCTTCCTGTTCGGTGCGACCTGGCGGCGCTGAGCGCTCCGGCCGCAGATTTGCCGACGTGAGACCGGCGCGGGCCGCCGCAGCATGCGGTGAGTTGCGCGCATGAGCGGTTGGCTCCGTTATCTCACCCTGAAGGCGCAAGTCAGCACCGGCTTGAATAGCCAGATCGTGATCTGGGCGATCATCGCGGCCATCGCCGCGGTGGTGACCTTTGTGTTTCTTCTGGTCGCCGCCTTCCTCTGGCTGGCGGACCTCTATGACGGGGTGATCGCCGGGTTGGTGCTCGGCGCCGTGTTCGCGGTCGTGGCCGCGATCGCGGCCGTGGCCTGCGTCATGATCCGTCGCCACAATATGGAGAGCGCCCGCCTCGAGCTCGCGGCCCGCAGCAGTGCCGCGCCCTTGCTCGATCCGAAGCTTTTGGGGATGGGTTACCAGATCGGCCAGACAATCGGCTGGCGCAAGCTCATCTCGCTCGCTGCGGTCGGGCTGCTGGCGGCGGGTCTGGCGAGGGAATGGGTGGGGAGAGACAGGTCGCGAGCCGACGACGAGCCCGATCCCGACAGCTAGGCCGACAACTGTCCAAGCCGAGGAAATGCGCCGGGCGCAGCCGCCAGCATGGCGCGCGCGCGCCGTGAATCCTCGTCCATCTGCTGGATGAGGGCCTCAATGCTGTCGAATTTGAGCTCAGGCCTGATCCAGTCGACGAAGGCGACGTCCACAACCTTGCCATAGAGATCGCCGGTAAAATCGAACAGGAAGACTTCGAGCAGCACCGTGCCCTGGTCGAACATCGGCCGCCGTCCGAAGCTGGCGACGCCATCGTAGCGCCGTGCGCCGACGCCCACGCGCACCGCATAGATGCCGTGCTTCAGGCCGCAACCGGGGTCGAGCCGCAGATTGGCGGTGGGGTAGCCGAGCTCCCGCCCGCGCTTGTCGCCATGGACCACCTCGGCGCTGACGAACCAGGGATAGCCGAGAAGCTCATTCGCCTCGCGGATTTGACCGGCGGCAAGCGCCGCGCGGACCGGGCCGGAGCGAACCGGCCGTCCCTGGTCTTCGAAGCGCGGCACGATGTCGACCGCGAATCCGAGCTTCGCACCCTGCGCCGCGAGATATTCGGGCGAACCCGTGCGATTGAGACCGAAATGAAAATCGAAACCGATGGCGACGCCGGCGACGGCAAACCGCCCCACCAGAATGCGCGTGACGAAATCTGCGGCTGACAAACCCGCCAGCGCCGCGTCGAAGCGCAGCACGATCGCGCCGTCGAGACCGGTGGTGGCCAGGAGCCGCAGCTTCGAGCGCTCGTCGGTGAGCCGGAACAGCGGCTCATTGGGCCGGAAGAAGCCGCGCGGATGCGGCTCGAAGGTGAGCGCCGCCGCCGGCCGGCCGAGCGTCTTGGCGCGCGCCAGCGCCGCTGCGATGACAGCGCGATGGCCGCGGTGTACCCCGTCGAAATTGCCGATGGCCAGCACCGCGCCGTCGAGCGTGTGGTCGGGCGACGTTTCGCCACGGACCACGACGAATGGGTGGGGTGGTTGCGGTTGGTCGGCCATGGCGGGGCGTGAACGAGGTCTCGGGTCAGGGATTGACCACGGTCCGGCCTGTCATCGCAAGACCGGCAGCTTAGTTCAAGGAACGGGGCCGGTTACCAGTTCAGCTGGCGCATGACCGCCTTGGGCACGACGCCCGCGGCCGCGAAAATGTCCGAAAGCACCGACGTGTCGGGATTATTGCGGGCGCCGAGCTCCTCGGCGTGGATGCCCGCGGTGACGAACAGGGAATCGATTCCGAAGGCCTCGGCCCCCTTGATGTCGGTGCGCACGGAATCACCGATCGCCAGCACGCGGTGGCGCTCCACCGGCCGCCCGCGGGCGGCCTCGGCAATGGCGAGCGCCTGCTCATAGATCGGCCGATACGGCTTGCCCGCATAGGTCACGTTGCCGCCGGCGGCGGCATAGAGGTCCGCGATCGCGCCGGCGCAATAGACGAGCTTGTCGCCGCGCTCCACCACCACGTCGGGATTGGCACAGATCATCGGAAGGGCGCGCGCGCGCATCCGCTCGAGCAGATCGTGGTAATCGTGCGGCGTCTCCACGGTGTCGTCGGTGAGGCCCGAGCAGACCGCATAGTCGGCGTGCTCCAAAGCGGTCGTGGGCGCGTCGAGCCCGTCATAGATCGGCAGGTCCCGCGCGGGACCGATATGGAAGACTCGCTGGCCGGCGCGGGCGGCGATGAGCGCGTGAGTCACGTCGCCCGAGCTGATGATGCCGTCATAGGCGGTGCGGGGCACGCCGAACGGATCGAGCGTGAGGCGCGCCACGGTCTGGCCCGGCCGCGGGGCATTGGTGATCAGGACCACGGTGCCGCCCCCGTCGCGAAAGCGTGCCAGCGCATCGCAGGCTTCGGCGAAGGCGACCGCGCCGTTGTGCACGACGCCCCAGACGTCGCTGAGCACAACGTCGTAGTCGTTCGCGAGCGAAGCGAAATGCGCGGTGAGCGGGGGCGAGACGATGGACATCGGGGTCAAGGGGTGCGGCAGGAGATGGCGGAGGATGTCGAGCAGCGCTTCCTCTTCCGTGCTCCGTTCTCCGATGTCAACCACACCGGTCGCTTTGGCCTATCCGAGGGTCGCTCGGTCCCGCTATAACGCCGCCGCACGATCCACGGGATAGCAAAGGCGCCTGCCGCATCGATGTCGGGACTGATCGCCACCATCGAGCGCCGTCCACAGGCCACCTTTGCCGTGTTCCTGGCGCTGCATTTTCTCGTGTGGACGGCGCTGCCGGCGCTGCTCTATCCCAACCTGCCGCTCGACCTCATCGAGGCGCTCACCTACGGGCGCGAATGGCAGCTCGGCTATGACAAGCTGCCGCCGTTGCCGTGGTGGCTGGTCGAGCTGGTTCACCAGGTCGTGGATCTGGACACCGCGTATTACGCGTTGGCGCAGGTCGCGGTGGTCGGCGCCTTCGCGTTGGTCTGGTTGACCGCGCGTCCGCTGGTCGGCCCCGTTGGCGCGCTGATCGCAATCCTCATTCTCGACGGCCTGCACTACTTCCACTTCACGGCCGCCAAGTTCAATCACGACGTGATCCAGCTGCCGTTGTGGGCGCTCGCCGGCTACGCCTTCCATGCGGCCCTCCGGCACGGCCGCGTGTCGCATTGGTTGCTGCTCGGCTTCGCCATCGGCGCGGCGCTGTGGGCGAAGTATTTCGTGGTCGTGCTGGCGGCGCCGTTGGCGTTGTTCCTGCCGTTCGACCGCGATGCCCGCAAGGCATTGAAGACTCCCGGCCCCTGGATTGCGCTGGCGGTGGCGCTCGTGGTGATGGCGCCGCACCTGCTGTGGCTCGTGCGCAACGATTTTCTTCCCTTTGCCTATGCGAGCGCGCGCTCGGCGCCGTCGCGCGGCTTGCTCGATCATGTCGTGCATCCGTTGGTCTTCGCGGCCGGCCAGGTCGGTTTTCTGTTGCCGTCGCTGCTGATCGCCGCGGCGCTCGCGTGGCCACGGCCCAAAGCCGATGAAGCAGCGGTGGCCGGCGTCGCCGCCAAAGCCGATGACTTCGATCGGCGTATCGTGACGCTGCTCGCATTCGGACCCGCGTTGGCCACGATGGCGTTGTCGGCGCTGACCGGCCGCGGCACCATCGCCATGTGGGGCTATCCGCTGTGGCTGTTTCTCGGCGTGTGGATCGTGCTCTATGCGCGCGCGGCGATCACGCCGGCGCGCCTTGCGCGCGTAGTAACGCTATGGGCCATAATATTCGTGCTGTTTGCGCTCGTCTTCGCCGCCAATTATTCGGTGCTGGCGACGCTCGATCAGCGCTACCGCGCGGTGTTCTATCCCGGCGATCGGCTCGCGGATGAGCTCGCGCGGCGCTTTCGCGCTGCCACCGGCCGGCCGCTCGTCTACGTGATCGCGGATATGTGGACCGGCGGCAATGTCGGCCACTACGCGCGCGAGCAGCCGCGGGTGTTGATCGACGGGGATCCCCGCCGTGCGCCCTGGATCGATCTCGGCGATCTGCGCACCAAGGGAGCGGTGGTGGTATGGACCGGCAGCGATCCGGCCGTCATGCCGTTGGCGTTGCGCGGCATCGCCGGCGATGCCCAGGTGCAGCCGCCGTTCACGCTGCCGTTCCGGCGCGGCGATCAGGTCCTCACCGTCGGCTGGGCGATCCTGCGCCCGCTGCCTGCATTCGCGCGGCGGATTGATCGGGGCGCCGCGGCCGCAATCGGCTCTACGCCACCGCTCTGATCACGCGAGCGACCTTGGCGAATATTTCCTCGATCTCGCGCTCGCTCACGATCAGTGGCGGCGTGAGCGCGATGGTCTCGCCGGTGACGCGGATGACCAGGTTCTCCGCGTTGAACGCCTGCTCCATGGCGTCGTAGGCGCGCTTGCCGGCATCGCCCGGGCGCGAGGCGAGGTCGATGCCGGCGGTGAGACCGACGCAGCGGATGTCGAGCACGTTGGGCAGGCCCTTGAGACTCATCGCCGCTTCCGCCCAGATCGGCTCGAGCGTCTGCGCGCGCGCGAACAGGCCCTCGTCGCGGTAAAGGTCGAGGGTCGCGAGGCCGGCGGCGCACGCGAGCGGATGGGCCGAATAGGTATAGCCGTGAAACAGCTCGACCGCGTGCGCGGGGCCGCGCATGAAGGCATCGTAAATCGCCTTGCGTACGATCACGCCGCCCATCGGCACCGTGCCTGATGTGATGCCCTTGGCGAAGGTGATCATGTCGGGCAGGACACCATAACGCTCGGCCGCGAAGGCGTGACCGAGCCGCCCGAAGCCGGTGATGACCTCATCGAAGATCAGCAGGATGCCGTACTTGTCGCAGATGGCGCGCAGCCGCGCCAGATATCCCTTGGGCGCGGGCAGCACGCCGGTCGAGCCCGCCATCGGCTCGACGATGACGGCGGCGATGGTCGAGGCGTCATGCAGCGTCACGATGCGCTCGAGCTCGTCCGCGAGATGCGCACCCCATTCCGGCTCGCCCTTGCTGAAGGCCTGGTGTTCGCGGTTGTAGGTGGATGGCAGGTGGTCGACGCCGGCGAGCAGCGACCCGAAGAATTTGCGGTTGTTGACGATGCCGCCGACCGAAATGCCGCCGAAGCCGACCCCGTGATAGCCGCGCTCGCGTCCGATCAGGCGCGTGCGCGCGCCCTCACCGCGCACATGATTGTAGGCGAGGGCGATCTTGAGGGCGGTGTCGACCGCCTCCGAGCCCGAATTGCAGAAGAACACGTGATCGAGATCGGCGGGCGCGAGCGCGGCGACGCGGCTCGCGAGCTCGAACGCCTTGGGATGGGAAAACTGAAAAGCCGGCGCATAGTCGAGCTCGGCCGCCTGGGCGCGGATCGCCGCCACGATCGGCTCGCGATTATGCCCGGCATTGGTGCACCACAGCCCGGCGGTGCCGTCGAGCACCGCGCGGCCGTCCGGCGTGTAGTAGTGCATGTCCTTGGCGCGGGCGATCAGGCGCGGGGAGGCCTTGAACGCGCGGTTCGACGTGAACGGCAGCCAATAGGCTTCGAGGTCGTTGGGAACGGCGGCCGCTCTGGGCGCTTGTGCCGATGGCATGGATGTTTTCCTGCTGCTGGCGCGATGCGGCGCGGTGATGCTCGCCTTGCCGCTCCCCGGCGCGGCTGCTACCAACCGCGCACCACGAGGTTGAGCGATAATGGCCGACAAATCCGACAAATCCAACAAGCTCAAGGCGCGCCTGCCGCGCGGTCTCGGCGATCGTGGGCCGGCTGAGATCGCCGCCACGCGGCGCATGTTGGAGACGATCCGCGCGGTCTATGAGCGCTATGGCTTCGAGCCGGTGGAGACGCCGGCGATCGAATTCACCGACGCACTCGGCAAGTTCCTGCCCGACCAGGACCGCCCGAACGAAGGCGTGTTCTCGTTTCAGGACGACGACGAGCAATGGCTCTCGCTGCGCTACGATCTCACCGCGCCGCTCGCGCGCTATGTGGCGGAGAACTTCGACGGGCTGCCCAAGCCCTATCGCAGCTATCGCGAGGGCTACGTGTTCCGCAACGAGAAGCCAGGCCCGGGCCGCTTCCGTCAGTTCATGCAATTCGACGCCGACACGGTGGGCTCGTCCTCACCGGCTGCCGATGCCGAAATCTGCATGATGGCGGCGGACACGATGGAGGCCCTGGGCATTCCGCGTGGCAGCTACGTGGTCAAGGTGAACAATCGCAAGGTGCTCGATGGCGTGTTGGAGGCGATCGGGCTCGGTGGCGAAGCGAATGCGGGCAAGCGCCTGACGGTGCTGCGCGCAATCGACAAGTTGGACCGGCTTGGCATTGAGGGCGTGAAGTCGCTGCTGGGTCCGGGACGAAAAGATGAGAGCGGTGATTTCACCAAGGGGGCGGAGCTCGATGAGGCCGCGATCGATCGAGTGCTCGCTGCGATCTCGGCGCAATCGGGCGACGCAGGTGTTGTGTTGGCGACACTCGACCTCACAGCTTCCAGTCTCGGCCAGGAAGGCGTTTCCGAGCTGCGGAGCATTGCCGAGTTGGTTCGTGCCGCAGGATATGACGACGATCGAATCAAGATCGATCCTTCGGTCGTCCGCGGCCTCGAATACTACACCGGTCCGGTCTACGAGGTAGAGCTGACGTTCCCCGTGGAAGGTGAGGATGGAAAGGCAACCCGTTTCGGCTCGGTCGCCGGCGGCGGACGCTACGATGGTCTGGTGGCCCGCTTCCGCGGCGAGGCGGTACCGGCGACGGGCTTTTCGATCGGTGTGTCGCGACTGACGGCAGCGCTCCAGCATCTCGGTAAGATCGACGCCAAGGCGGAAGCGGGGCCTGTTGTCGTGACCGTGTTTCCGGACGTGCCGATCGCGGAATATCAGCGTCTGGTCGCGAAGCTGCGTGACGCCGAGTACGCGCCGGGAAAAAAAATTCGCGCCGAGCTTTATCTCGGCTCCGGCAAGTTTGGTGCGCAAATGAAATACGCCGACAAGCGCGGCTCGCCCTGCGTCGTGATCCAGGGAGGCAATGAGAAAGAGAAGGGCGAGATCCAGATCAAGGATCTCATTCTCGGCGCCGAGATCGCCGGGCTGAGCAAGGATCGTGACGACTATCTGAAGAAGCAGGCGGAGGCGCAGTTCGCGGTCAAGGAAAGCGAGCTGGTCGACGCGGTCAAGAAAGTGCTCGCGCGAAACAACGTGACCTGGGGCTGATTCGCGGTTCTCACCCCGTCACCCTGAGGTGCGAGCCCGCTTGGGCGAGCCTCGAAGGGCGACGGCCCCGGTGACGGCCGTCTCCGCTACTTCTTCTGCGCCGGCGAGCCCGGCCTCGCAGGCGCTCCCGGCATCGTCGGCAAATTCTGCAAGTCGCGGACGTTGAGCTTGCGGCCGGCCATGATCATGTCGCCGGGTTTCTGGTCGGCCTTGCAGGCCCCGGCCCACTTGGCGTCGATCGTCATGGTCCGCTCCGGGGGCATCCCGGGGATCGCCGGCCCTTCCTGTTTCGACACGACCTTGACCGTGTAGGCGCTGTTGAAGTCGCCGGTAATGACGGCGTGCGAGCTGGTGGCGTAGGGCCCGATCTTGCACGTGGAGTCGACGGTGATGGTGTCGCCGGTTTTTTGGATGTCCGGCTTCGAGCACATCTCCTGGACCACGCTGCCGCCGGTGGCGCTCATCAGCTTGTCGGTCTCGGCGTCGATGCAATGCTCGGCGGTCTGCGCCGGCAGGTTACCGCCCTCGAACGCCATCTTGAGTTCCCAAAGTCCCGGCTTGCGCGCGGGCAGATCGGCGGCCGCGGCAGGCGCGGCGAAGATGAGAGCGAACGCCAGGGATGGCAGCCATCGACGCATCGTAATCTCCTTCAGCGCGAGAGCGATGAATTCACCGGCAGGTTCTGCTCGGCACTGTGGGCAAATAAAGGCGTCGCTGACCGACAGCGGTATGCCCGTGTGGGCCTGCAAGCGCCAGGCGACTGCGTGTCGTCGCTCTCCGATCGTTGGGCGGACCTTGGCCCGTTCGACTACAATTCGCATTTATATGTTGACTACGTAACGAATTTATAGTACAAAGATTCCCATCCTCGCTCATGGAGGGGCGTCTTCGAGAGACGATCCTGAAAGGCGGAGCGGGGAGTGGCGTCCTGCGGCCGCGGCTCGTAACCGCGGGCTCGGGAGGTCCGGGACACCGCCCGCCAGGCACGACGACCTGGCTGCGAGGAGCTCGCTGTACGGATCCGGAGGAAATGCCGGAGATGGAAGCGCGGCCCCCGGCCGAAAATCGCCACGGTGGAGCGCCGAGAGGCGAGCGTCCCGCGTCATGGGACGCGCCGCGCCTCACTCGCGCGGATCAGTCGCGTCTCGCAAACGCGACAACAGACGGATAGTGCGCCTGTCGGCGCTCCGCCCACCCCTCCAGGGGGATGGACGCGAAAGGAAAGCGAGCCCGGGACGCAGAGATGCGCCGCGGGAACGTGAGGTGCTGCGCGGCGCGAACCGCGGAGCGGGCTGTTTGACATCGTGAAGAATGACGACGGGAGCGGGACGTGCCTGCCGGGCATTACAACTGCGCCCGCGGACGCAATCGGGCCAAGGCACATGCTCTAACAATAAGCCAGAGCGGGATGACGACTCGAAGAGAAGTCATCACGCTCTCGGCGGGCTTCCCCGGACGTCATCGAAAATCAATCCAGTGCCCGCAGGTCAGCGGCTGATCACTTGACGATCATGATCGGCGGCCGGTTGTAGGCGCAGGTCGATCGGGTTGCCACCGCCGGCATCGCATACGGGTTGACGTTCGGCGCCCACAGGCAATTGAACGCGATGAAGTCGCCGTACTGCCGGTGCACGCTGGTGATGCGGTGATACTTGTCCCAGCGGGCGCAATAGGCGCCGGCGATCTGCTGCGCCATGGCCTCGTTCTCGCACGACCACGGGATGATGCCGCCAGTGTCGTTGGCGCGATAGATCTGGGCCTGAGCGGGCGCGCCCAGCAACAGAACGCCGATCACGGAAAGCAATGCCGCGCGCTTCATCCACGCCTCCCCATCTTCCCCAGGGCAACTTAGACCGCGCGTCGGTCGCTTGCAAAGCCGCCTCGGCGAGGAAAGCCCGAGCGTTGCTGGAACGCCACACTCGGCGCTTTCTTGCCGGTGCGAAGCGAGGGCATCTTGATTCCGCCGGGGTCGGCGGTCACCGTTGCTGCACCTTGTGTAGAAGGAGCCTGAGCATGACCGGCCGCGCCCTGTTGCTCGCCAGCGCGTTTGTCGCGGCGCTCGTAGCGCTGGCGACCGAAAAGGCCGGCGCCGCCAGTTGGCTGGAAAAGAACTTCTACCTGTCCGGCCCGCAATATGAGGGCAAGCTGCCGCCGTGCGATTACCGCGACGCGCTGACCCTGATCGCCTCGCGCTTCAACCAGAAAGAAAACATGTACTGGGTCACCGATCTCAGGATCGTCAATTTCGAGCGGATCCGCGAGACCGCGTTCCGCCCCTGGGCGGCCAACAGTATCCCGCGCCGCTTCTGCAGCGGGGTCGTCGAGGTCACCGACGGCCGCAAGCATGCCATCCACTATTCGATCTCCGAAGACACCGGCATGATCGGCGCGAGCTGGGGGATCGAGTGGTGCGTGGTCGGCCTCGATCGCAACTGGTCCTACAACCCGGCCTGCAAGATGGCGCAGCCGTAGTCGGTTTCATCCGACCCAGGGCTGCGGATAAGTTTCTCGGACAGGCGCGATTCGGTGGCAGGGGCATCGACGCGAGCCCCATCGCTTTCTGTTTTATTTCCACTTTGTTCTTGGAATGTTCCTGGAGGAGTGATACCCTCGCTTATCCTCATGTGAGTACGGGGGGCATCAATGGTTCGAGTTGCCGGGCGCGTGGCTTTTGCCGCCGCTGCATGGTCTTTCCTCGTCGGCAGCGCCGACATAGCAACGGCACAGGATCGGCGCCAGAACGAACCCGGCCAATTCGACTTCTATGTGCTGGCCCTGTCCTGGTCGCCGTCGTTCTGCGAGGCGGCCGGCGAGCGTGGAACGCCCCCGCAGCAGCAATGCGGGGCGCGGCCCTACTCGTTCGTGGTGCATGGGTTGTGGCCGCAATACGAGAACGGCTTCCCGGAGTTCTGCCAGCGGCCGGCGCCGCGGCTCAACCGCAACATCGTCTCCTCCATGCTCGATCTGATGCCGGCGCCGCGCCTGATCTTCAACGAATGGGATAAGCACGGCACCTGCTCGGGGTTGAGCCCCACCGCCTATTTCGAAGCCATCCGCAAGGCGCGCGCAGCCGTGAAGATCCCGGAGGCCTATATCGGGCCGACTGAGCCGCTCACGGTAACGCCCGACGAGGTCGAGGACGCCTTCGTGAAGGTCAATCCCGGTCTGACCCGCGACGCCGTCGCCGTAACCTGCGACAGCCGGCGGCTGGGCGAGGTGCGCGTCTGCATGGGTAAGGATTTTGGCTTCCGCCCGTGTCCGGAGATCGACAGGCGGGTCTGCCGCCGCGACAATGTCGTCATGCCGCCGTTGCGGGGCGGCCGCCGCGCCGCGCTCACGCGCTAGCACTGATGATTTGCAGCCATCACGTCACCGCGCTGTCTTGGACACCGGTGAATTTGCGTCCATGAATTGCGTGCATGAATTATCGCCACGCCTTTCACGCCGGCAACTTTGCCGATGTGCTCAAGCACGCGGTTCTGGTCCGGATTCTGCTGCACCTGCGCGCCAAGCCTGCCGCGTTCCGCGTGATCGACACCCATGCCGGCGCCGGCCGCTACGATCTCGGCGGCCCGGAGGCGACCCGCAGCCTTGAGTGGCGCGAGGGCATCGAGAGGCTCGTCGCGGCTCCGATCGGTGAGCCCGCGCGTCTCTTGCTCGGGCCCTATCTCAACGCGATTGCCGCGTTCAACAACCCCGGCAGTCTGACCTGCTATCCCGGTTCACCCGCGCTCGTGCGCGCGTTTCTGCGCGCGCAGGATCGGCTGCTCGCATGTGAGCTCGAGCCGAACGCGGCGGCCGCGCTGGCGCGTTACCTTGCCGGCGACCGGCGCAGCAAGGCGTTGGCGATCGACGGCTGGACCGCGCTTCATGCCTATGTGCCGCCCAAGGAGCGACGCGGCCTCGTGCTCGTCGATCCGTCATTCGAGGACGCTGGCGATTTCGCCCGCCTCGGTGAGGCGCTCGAAGCAGCGCAACGAAAATGGGCCGGCGGCACCTATCTGTTATGGTATCCGGTCAAGGAACGGGCAGGGCCGGACGCGCTGGCGCGGCGACTGCGGCGCAGCGGCATTGCAAAGATTTTGCGTGTCGAGCTCAGTCTCGGCGGAACGCGCGCCGACAATCGACTCGGCGCTTGCGGGCTGATCGTCGTCAATCCGCCGTGGACGCTCGCCGACGAGCTTGCAATTCTGCTGCCGGAGCTGGCGGCTATCCTCTCAGCGGGGAGCGGCGGCGCCCATCGCGTCGATTGGGTCGCAAGCGAAAAGTAGTTTCACCACTTTTCCACAGCCCTAGATTAGCATATTTTCATGGCTGCTGGCTTTGACGTTCCGCCTCCTGTGGGGGCCGGCGGAGTGAGGGAGGCCGTAAGGCCGCTGCTTTCCCCGTTTGCGAATGTCCGGCCGAGCCGCCGCGCCGTGGGGGCCGGCGGCCGAGCAACCACGGGGAAAGGGAGTTTCCCGATGGCCATGGCAGGTACCGTCAAATTCTTCAACGCCGAGCGGGGCTACGGCTTCATCAAGCCTGACGACGGCGGCCGCGATGTATTCGTACACGTCACCGCAGTGGAGCGGGCCGGACTCAAGTCGCTTGCTGAGGGGCAACGCATCTCGTTCGACGTCGAGCCCGACAAGAAGGGCAAGGGTCCGAAGGCCGTCAATCTCGTTATCACGGGTTGATATCTCCACGGCCAGGCTCCCCAGCGGCCGCCCGATCTGTCATGGTGTCGCCCGCCGCCAGACGTCACGGCGGTCGCAGCCACAAATCGATGCCCCTCCATGTTGACGCTCCGTCATTCCCCATCCTCGCCCTTCGTTCGCAAGATCAGGATCGGCGCCAGCGTGCTCGGTCTCGACGGCGAGATCAGGATCGAACCTGCCGATACCATGAACCCCGCCGACAGCGTGCGGCAGCAGAATCCACTGGGCAAGATTCCGGCATTGGTGTTGGAAGACGGCACGGTCCTGTTCGATTCCCGCGTCATCCTGGAATATCTCGATCACCGCGCCGGCGGTGGCCGCATCATTCCAACTGAGGCGAGCGCACGTTTTTCCGCCTTGCGCCTGCAGGCACTGGCCGACGGCATCATGGATGCGTCGGTCTTGCTGGTTTACGAGGGACGCTGGCGGCCGCCCGAGCGGCATGAACCGAAATGGGTCGATCTCCAGGCTGGAAAGGTCGCGCGCGCTCTCACGGCGCTCGAAGCCGCCCCGCCGGCGTTCGGTGCCACGCCGGATGTCGGCCAGATCGCGCTTGCCTGTGCGCTCGGCTATCGCGACTTCCGTTTTCCCGGCACCTGGCGTGCGGATCATCCACGCTTGGTCACCTGGCTCGATGAGTTTGCCCGTCGCGTGCCGGCCTTCGCCGCGACCAAGCCGCCGGGCTGAGTTGGGGTCCCCACGCACGGCAAGCGCGGCGCGTCGTCGCAAGAGAAAAAAAGCCCCGGATCGGAGATCCGGGGCTCGGTCGCATCTCGCAAGCGTTGGTGATCAGAACCGGATATTGAGACCGCCGCGAAAGACGTTGGCGTCGTAGGACACGTTGCCGTTGGCCGCGAGACCGCAATTGAACCCGCAATTGAAGTCGCCGAGATCCACATAGAGGTACTCGGCTTTGATGCTCACATTGCTGGCGATTCCGAATTCGAGACCAGCGCCGACGGTCCAGCCGGCATTGCTGGAGCTGCCGCCGGGAAAGCCCGGCCGGGTCGCGTTGACGTCGCCGGCCGCGAGACCAGCGGTGATGTAGGGCAGGAACCGGTCGAAGGCGTAGCCGAGACGGCCACGGATGGTGGCGAGCCACTTGTTGCGCGTCTCGCAAGTGGCGCCGCACAGCACACCCGTGTTGCCTTTGACGCCCGACCAGTCGATATCGCCTTCGGCGCCCACCACGATCTGGCCGACCTGCCAGTTGTACCCAATGGTGCCGCCGATCATGCCGCCGGACACGTCGAATTTGTTGAGCCCGTCCCACTGGGAGTTACCCCAGGCGCCGCCGCCATTGATGCCGACGTAGAAGCCGGTCCAGTTGTAGATCGGATTGTACATGGGCGCGACCGGCTGATAGCGCGGCAGATCCGCGGCGGTGGCCGACGCTCCCGCGAACGCCATCAGGCCAAGCCACGCAACAAAGATACGCTTCATTACCCTATCCTCCAATTCGTCACTTGGCGGGCACAGTATTCCCAATTTTTGTACAGTCTAGTGCAAGAAAGACACACTCAATATTGAAATATTTCTGCATATTTAAACTTCATAAATGCCATCGAATTGCCTGAGATAAAGTAAACCAAATCTTTACAGCATTTGATCATGGTAAATTTTTTCTTAAATACTACGTAGGTTGCCTGGCGCCTCGCAGTTCCGGCGCGACTCATGGCTGGTACCGCGCAATCGCGCGCCGCGGTAACGGACGGAGCCTGCCGCACGCGCGCCGTCGCGTCCGGCACGGCGTAAGGCTTCTCTGATGGAGGTGGAGGCGGGTGGCCCAGACCGTGTCGAGTCCTTACCTTCGCAGCATGAACGGCACGAAGAACGACATCGATCCCGCCACTGAGCTCGTCGAAGAGGACGACGAGCAGGCATTGCCCGAACAGGAACCTGCGATCGACCTTGCGGCTGATGCCGGGCCGCTGGCGGTGGGCCGGGCAGTCATCGCGCGTCATGCCAAGCACGCGCCGTCCTCGCCCGGCGTCTACCGCATGATCGATGGCAAGGGTGACGTGCTCTATGTCGGCAAGGCGAAGAACATCCGTAAACGGATCATCGCCTATACCCGTCCGACCGGCTACGATCCTCGCATCGAGCGCATGATCGCCGCGACCGCGGCGCTCGAGTTTGTTTCGACCGCGACCGAGACCGAAGCCCTCCTGCTCGAAGCCAATCTGATCAAACGGCTGCGGCCGCGCTTCAACGTGCTGCTGCGCGACGACAAATCGTTTCCCTATATCCTCATCACCGCCGATCATTGG
Organism: uncultured Alphaproteobacteria bacterium; assembly: GCA_963725065.1. Classification (GTDB taxonomy): domain Bacteria; phylum Pseudomonadota; class Alphaproteobacteria; order Rhizobiales; family Xanthobacteraceae; genus VAZQ01. Next base: position 13,358 of record CAVRXD010000038.1, on the reverse strand, counting down.
GCGCCGCAGATTCTCAAGCACCGCGGCGGGCGCAGCCGCGACGGCAACTACTACGGCCCGTTCGCCTCGGTCTGGGCGGTCAACCGCACCATCACTGCCCTGCAGCGCGCGTTCCTGCTGCGCTCCTGCTCCGATGGATTTTTCGAGAGCCGCAGCCGGCCGTGCCTGCTCTATCAGATCAAACGATGCTCCGGGCCCTGCACGCGCGAGATCGATTTCGCGGAATACAGCGAGCTCGTGCGCGAAGCCAACGCATTCCTGTCGGGCAAGAGCCAGGCGGTGAAGGGGCTGCTGGCGGCCGAAATGGAGAAAGCCTCCACCGCGCTCGACTTCGAACGCGCCGCCATTTACCGCGACCGTCTCGCCGCGCTCTCCGCGGTGCAGTCGCACCAGGACATCAATCCGCGCGGGGTCGAGGAGGCGGACGTGTTCGCCGTCCATCAGGCCGGCGGCTTCAACTGCGTGCAGGTATTCTTCTTCCGCACCGGTCAGAACTGGGGCAATCGCGCATATTTTCCCAAGGCCGACCGTACGCTCGCGGCCGGCGAGGTGCTGGGTGCGTTCCTCGCCCAATTCTACGACGACAAGCCCTGCCCGCGCTGCATCTTCATCTCGCACGAGATCGAGGAGCGCGCGCTGCTGGCCGAAGCCTTGAGCACCAAGAGCGGCTACAAGGTCGAGGTCGGGGTGCCCCGGCGCGGCGAGAAGAAGGACCTGGTCGATCACGCGCTCGCCAATGCGCGCGATGCGCTGGCCAGGAAGCTGGCCGAGACCTCGTCCCAGCGCAAGCTCCTGGAGTTGCTCGCCGAGACCTTCGGCCTGCCACGCGTGCCCCGGCGCATCGAGGTCTACGACAACAGCCACATCCAGGGAACCAACGCGGTCGGCGCCATGGTCGTTGCCGGCCCCGAGGGCTTCCAGAAGAACCAGTATCGCAAGTTCAACATCCGCGCGGTCGATCTCACGCCGGGCGACGACTTCGGCATGATGCGCGAGGTCTTGAGCCGGCGCTTCAAGCGGCTGATGACCGAGGCCCCGCGGGTCGCGCCCGATGCGCCGTCTGCACTGGCGGTAGCGCATCCGGTGGCTCCGGCGCTGGATAGCGCGCCGCCGGATGCCGATGACGGCGCGGATGGCGCCGACGGGGTGGAGGATTCACCGTGGCCCGGTCTCGTCGTCATCGACGGCGGTCGGGGCCAGCTCACGGCGGCGCAGGAGACACTGGCCGCGCTCGGCATCACCGACATACCTCTCCTGGCGGTCGCCAAGGGACCCGACCGTGATGCCGGGCTGGAGACGTTCTTCATGCCGGGGCGGGAACCGTTCAAGCTCAAGCCCCGCGATCCCGTGCTCTATTTCGTGCAGCGGCTGCGCGACGAAGCGCATCGCTTCGCCATAGGTTCGCACCGCGTCCGCCGCCGCCGCGATATCCGGGAGGCCGGGTTGCAGGAAATCCCCGGCATCGGCCCCACGCGCAAGCGCGCGCTGCTGCATCATTTCGGGACACTCAAGGCGATCGAGCGTGCGGCGCTCTCCGATCTGGCCAAAGTTCCCGGGATCAGCGCCGAGACCGCGCGCAAGGTCTACGATTTCTTCCACGAGCGCGCCGGATGACCGCGGGCGGCAAGACACGATGAAAAGACAGGACAGGCATGAGGTCGCAAAAGCAGGATCGCGTCATATTTATGTATGGAACGGGTGTTGTATGTCACGATCATGTCCGAGCGTGCGGCATGAGCGGCTCAGGTCGATGGGGACGGCGTGAGCGACCCGTTTGACCCGGACGCGGGAAGGGTATTCCTTCAACCCATGAATTTGGTCACGTCGAGAAACCTACCGGCGCGGCCCCTCGCGGTGCCGAACCTCCTCACCTATGCGCGCATCGTCGCAGTGCCGGTGGTGGTCGCCTGCCTCTATTGGCAGGATATTCTGCAGGGCGGCCTCTGGCTGCGTTGGGTCGCCTTGGTCATCTTCATCGGCGCCGGCGTAACCGATGTTCTCGACGGGTATTTTGCGCGCAAATGGGGCGAGCAGTCGGCCTTCGGCCGCATGCTCGATCCGATCGCGGACAAGCTCCTGGTCGCATCGTGCCTGCTGATGCTGGCTGCCGACGGCACCATCCGCGGCTGGTCGCTGTGGGCGGCGATCGTCATTCTCTGCCGTGAGATCCTGGTCTCGGGCTTGCGCGAATATCTCGCCGAGCTGCGCGTGAGCGTTCCCGTCACCCAGCTTGCCAAGTGGAAGACGTCGCTGCAGCTCGTCGCCATCGGCTTCCTCATTGCGGGCAAGGCCGGCGACGCGGTCGTGCCGGTGGTGACGCCGATCGGACTGACCCTGCTCTGGCTGTCGGCCTTGCTGACGCTGTACACTGGCTGGGACTATTTCCGCGCTGGCGTGCGGCACCTGATCGAGGACTGAGCAGTGAAGCTTCGCTATTTCGCCTGGGTGCGCGAGCGCATCGGCAAACCGGAGGAGGAGATCGAGCCGCCCCCGGGCATCGCGACGGTCGCCGATCTCATGACCTGGCTTAGCCGCCGCGGCGAGGAATACGCCCACGCGTTCGAGAACCCAAAGGTGATCCGTGCCGCGATCGACCGTGCCCATGTCAGGGCCGACACGGCAATCTCGGGCGCGCGCGAAGTCGCCTTCTTCCCGCCGATGACAGGCGGCTAGTGTGACGGATCTGATGTTGCTATCGACATTGCCGCGAACGTCGGAACCGGGACACTAGTCGCTTTCGCCTGCGGGTCCCAGTTGGAGTCCCACCGATGGCCGCCACCGTCCGTCTTCAGCGCGAACCATTCGACGCCGCGGCCGAGGCGGCAAAGCTCACGCGCGGGCGCGCGGACATCGGGGCCGTCGTGACCTTCACCGGCATCTGCCGTGGCGATGAGGCGGGGGCGCCGCTCGCGGCCATGACGCTCGAGCACTATCCCGGAATGGCCGAGGCCGAAATCGCGCGCCACGTCGAAGCAGCCGAGCAGCGCTGGCCGCTGCTCGGCGTCACCGTCGTGCACCGATACGGACGACTCGAGCCGGGCGAAAGCATCGTGCTCGTCGTCACCGCCGCCGCACACCGGCAGGAAGCCTTCGCCGCCGCCGAGTTCCTGATGGATTTTCTCAAGACCCGCGCGCCGTTCTGGAAGCAGGTCGAATATGCCGGCGGGAAAGACTGGGTCGACGCCAAGCAATCCGACGACGCGCTCGCCGATCGCTGGACCGGTACGGGCGGCGGCCGCGCGGCGGCCGAGTGAGCCGCGACGCTGGATCAGCGCCGTCTGGCGAATGACCCCCGGCTCGACGCAGGATCGTCCGCCGCGCTAACCTCGGTGACGGACGCGCCAAATGGAGAGGCACCCATGATCCGCCTTCTCGCTTTCACGGCGTTGGTACTCGCGGCATGTCCGTCGCAAGCGGCGCGCGCGGCGGAGATGACGTTCTATCAGCTGCCGGCCGGCGCCTATCCCCACGACGTCGCCCCGGCGCCGGATGGCACCGTCTGGATCAGCGGGCAGCGGCAGGGATTTGCCGGCCGCTTCGATCCGAAGACCGGTCATCTTGAAAAGATCGCGCTCGGGCCGGGCGCGGCGCCCCATGGCGTCATCGTCGGAGCTGACGGCAATGCCTGGCTGACGGAAGGCGGGCAGAATGCCATCGCGCGGGTCGATGCCAGGACCAAAGAGGTCAAGCTGTTCCCGCTGCCGAAGGAGTTTCCCAACGCCAATCTCAATACGCTCGTATTCGATGGCAAAGGCACGCTCTGGTACACCGGTCAGAACGGCGTTTACGGTCGGGTGAATCCTGCAACCGGCAAAGTGGACGCCTGGGCCTCGCCCAAGGGCCGCGGCACCTACGGCATCACCTTAACGCCGCAAGGGGACATCTGGTACGCCTCGCTCGCGGGCGATCATATTGCCCGCGTCGATACCGCCTCTGGCGAAGCCACTGTCGTCGATCCACCGCGCAAGGGCGTGGGCCCGCGCCGCATCTGGTCGGACTCCAAGGGCATATTGTGGGTGAGCTTCTGGCATGGCGGCGCGATCGGTCGATACGATCCTGCGGCCAAAACCTGGACGACCTATCCCATGCCGCAGAGCAAGTCCGGCACCTACTCGATCTATGTCGACGACAAGGATCGGGTGTGGGCCACCGATTGGATGGCCAACGCCATCCAGCGCTTCGATCCCAAGATGGAATCCTACGAGAGCTTCCCGAGCGATAAGAAGAGCGCGAACGTGCGCCAGATGCTCGGCCGGCCGGGTGAGGCGTGGGGCGGAGAGTCGGGCACGGACCGGCTGGTGGTGATCCGCGATTGAACGCAGTCGGGGCGTTCGGTCGCCGGCCGCTGCGGATCGTTACGGCGCAAACGCGATTTCGATCCGGGTGCCGCGATGCAGAGCATCGTGCGAGATGCGGGCGCCTAATTTGTCGGCCATGGCCTTGACGATGCGCTGCCCGAGGCCGGTCGAGCCGATCGGCGCCGAGTCGGCGAAACCCACGCCGTCATCTTCGACGCTGATCACGGCGTTGCCGCCTGCGTCCCGCGCCCGCAAGCCGACGCGAATGGGGCCTTTGCCCGACGGATAGGCGTACTTGAAAGCGTTGATCACCAGCTCGTTGACGATGACGCCGATCGCGACGGCGCGGTCCGGATCGGTCTCGACCGGGTCGGCCGCGAGCGAGAGTTGCGCGAACGCGTCGCCCTCGGTGGAGTTTCGCAGGTCCTCGATCAGCGCATCGAGATATTGATCGATTGCCACCGTCTTGACGTCCTCGGAGGTGTAGAGGCGCCGATGCACCTGGGCGACCGCCATCACGCGGGTGGCGGCATCGAGCAGCGCGGTCTTCACTTCCTCGCCAGGATTGGCCTGGCTTTGCATTTGCAGCATTGCCGCGATCAGCTGCAGCGAGTTGCCGACGCGGTGGTTGACCTCTTGCAGCAGGACCGCGCGCTCCTCGGCCAGCGTCTCGAAGCGGTCGCGCGCCAGACGCACTTCGGCTTCCGCGGCCTCCTTTGCCCGGCGCATCCGCATCGCCTCGACCGCGCCCTGGAACGTCGCCTTCAGCAACGGAATGAACTCGCCTTGCGCATCCTTGACCACGTAGTCGAACGCACCCGCCTTGAGGGCGGTCACGACCAGTTTGCTGTCCTGGGCGCCGGTGACGAAGATGACCGGTGGGTGGTTCGCAATCGCATGAATGCGCGCAAGCGTGCTGAGCCCGTCGAGACCCGGCATGTTCTGGTCGAGCGCGATGACGTCGAATTCCTCTGCGGCGAGCGCCTTCAGACCGCTCTCGCCATCGGACGCGCAGACGACGCGAATTCCTTCGCGCTCCAGCCCGCGTGAAACCAGGCGGCGCAGGCCCTCATCATCGTCGATATAGAGGATGTTGCGCGGCATCTGTCAGACCGCGGCAGGAACCTGGATGACGGTGAAGAAAAGCCCGAGTTGCCGGATGGCATGGGCGAAGTTCTCGTAGTTCACGGGCTTGGTAATGTAGACATTGCATCCGAGATCATAGCAACGCTTGATCTCCACCGCATCGTCCGTGGTGGTGAGAACCACCACCGGGCTGCGCTTGAGATGCTCGTTCTCTTTCAGCCGCTTGAGAATGTCGACCCCGCTCATGTCCGGCAGGTTCAGATCAAGCAGGATGAGCAGGGCACTGTTTTTGTTGTCAGTCCCGGTTCCGTCCGCCCCGAACAGGAATTTGACGGCGTCCGACCCGTTGGTGAAGGGACGAATGGGGTTGTTCACGCCGGCGCGGCGGATGTTTTTTTCGATCAGGCGGGCGTGCCCTTCATCATCCTCGACCATGATGATGGTGACGGGTTGTTCGGCCATGCGGGCGTTCATGCAGCGCTCCTGTTTTCCCCAACCCAACGGCGCGGCAGCGAGACGGTGAAGACGCTGCCTTTTCCAAGTTCCGACGTAAGGCTCATCGTGCCGCCGAGCCGGCGCACCAGCGCGCGGACGTGCGCCAAGCCAATCCCTTCGCCCGGCCGGTCCTGCGGACCCGAACGGCGAAAGAGCTCGAATACACGCTGATGATCGTGCGGGTCGATGCCCCGGCCATTGTCGCGGACCTCGTATATCACATGCGCCCGCGCGGTATGGCCCTTGATCTCTATTCTGCCGGGTTCCCCATCGCGACCATACTTGAGAGCATTGTCGACGAGATTGGAGAACACCTGCTCCACTGCGAGCAGGTCGCTTACCACGGGGGGAAGGTCGGCGACGGCGACGGTCGCTCCCTGCTCCGTGGCGCGGTGCGCGACGGTTTGTGCGATCGACGCCAGCAGTGCGTTCATGTCGATCTCTTCGGGCTTGAAGTCGCGGCGGCCCTCGCGTGAGAGCTTCAGAACGGCGTTGATGAGACGATCCATCTTGGTGATGGAGGTCTTGATGAAGGTGATCGCTTCATCGAAACCCGTGCCCAGCGGATCCGTGGAGGCGCCGCCACTCTCGCGCGCATCGGCGTGGGCAGCAGCCACGCCGGCCTGCTCGCGCAGCTTCGCCATCTCCTCGAAAATATCGCTCCGCAACGCTTCCAATTCGGTGGTGAAGCCCATGATGTTCACGAGCGGCGAGCGCAAATCGTGGCTGACGATATAGGCGAAGCGCTGAATTTCTTCGTTGGCTTCGGTCAGATCGGCGGTGCGATGGGCGACGATGCGCTCGAGATTGGCATTCGTGGCCGCAAGCTCATTGCGCGCGGATTCGCGCTGGCGGGATGTGCGCTGAACCAGGAAGACGGACAGTGCGCCGATCAGCACGACAAGCGCCATCCCGGCGAGCGAGACCGCGAGCAGGCGGGCGTCGTTGCGCCGCGAGGCGTCGGAGCGGGCGAGCAGGAGCCGCTCCTCATCCGCCAGCGTTCGCTCCACCAGCAGCCGCAACCCGTTCATGCTCTTGAAGCCGTCGTCCGATTGCACCAACGCGACCGCCGCCTCGTGCTGTCCGGAGGCCTGAAGCTCGATCGTCTTCGCGAGCTCGGTCATTTTCGTCCGCGCAGTCGCGTCCATCTGGTCGAGAACCGGACCTCGGTCCGGATTGTCGCTCATCAGCGTTCGCAGCTCGGCCAGGTAGGTTTCGACCGCAGGCGCGGCGTCGCGATAGTCCAATAGATATTGCTGCCGACCGGTGAGCAAAAAGCCGCGCTGGCCGCTCTCGGCGCGCCGCACGTTCAGAAGCAGGTTGGACAGCTTTTCCTGCACGTTGATCGTGTGCACGACGCTTCTGGCGTCTTGCGCGGATTGCTCGGCCAGCCACACCGTGGCCGTGCCGATCGCAACCAGCAGGGCAAATCCAACGCCCAACAGGATTGGCTGGACCGGAAAGCGGGGAACCGCAGGGAATGTCATCTACCGTACAAACAACTCGAGGTTTTCGCGATCGGAATATTGTTTGCGTCAGTCGGTATCGCTTAGGTCACAAGCAAAGGAAAATCGAATCCCATCGATAAAGTTCCGATGGAACTCTTTACGCCCGGGGACCTGCGGCCCGCGGCTCGCAGGATATCGTCGGCACCGAGATCATTCGTGCCAAAATCGGTGCGGACGGCCTTCACGCTGGAAAGCCGTCCGCTTTCCGTGGCGCGGGAGGGCAACGCCACGTCAGCTTCTCGATGTCGGAATAGCGCCGCCCGAAGCGTCAGAAGAACGTCAGGCGGCGTCTCGGCCCGGCGCTATGCCAAGGCCGGATAGTCGATGTAGCCCTTCTCCTCGCCGGCATAGAACGTTGCCTGATCCGCCGCGTTGAGCGCGGCCTTGCTCCGATAGCGGAGTGGAAGATCCGGATTGGCCAGAAATGGCACGCCGAATGCGACCAGGTCTGCCTCGCCGCTCGCTATGGCTGCCTGCGCGGTGTGGAGGTCATAACCGCCGTTCGCGATCAGCGTGCCCTTGAACTTGCTCCGCAGGATCGGCGTCGCCCGCTGGGCGCCGGCCGGCGCGGCGGCGGCACTCCCTACCGGCTCGGTCACGTGCAGATAGAGCAGCCTGCGCTTGCTCAGTTCCGACGCGATGAAGGAAAACGTTTCGACCGGGTGCGAGTCCGACATCGAGTAACCGGAAAAATACGGCGCGATCTTGTATCCCACACGCTGAGGGCCCCAGACCGCGGTCACCGCGTCGACCACTTCGAGCGGAAAGCGGGCGCGGTTTTCGATGCTGCCGCCGTAGGCGTCCGTGCGCCGGTTGGAGCCATCGCGCAGAAACTGGTCGAGCAGGTAGCCATTGGCGCCGTGCAATTCCACGCCGTCGAACCCCGCGGCTTTGGCGTTCTCTGCCGCGGCGCGAAAGGTCGCGACGATGCCGGGAAGCTCATCGGTTTCGAGCGCGCGCGGGGTCACCAATTTGGTCCGCCCGCGGGTGGTGAAGGCTTCGCCTTCCACCGGCAGGGCGGAGGGGGCAACGGGCAGCGCGCCGTCGTGGAAATCCGGATGCGATACGCGTCCGACATGCCAGAGCTGGGCGAAGATCTTGCTGCCGGCACGATGCACCGCCTCGGTGACCGTGCGCCAACCCTTGACCTGCTCGGTCGAATGAATGCCCGGGGTGCGGATGTAGCCGACCCCCTGCGGGCTGACTTGCGTCGCCTCGGTCACGATCAGGCCGGCGGAGGCGCGTTGTGCGTAGTAAGTGGCGGCGAGCGGATTGGGCACATTTCCTTCGACCGCACGGCTGCGTGTCATGGGGGACATCACCAGCCGGTTGCTCAGATCGAGATCGCCGAGACGATACGGTGCAAACAGCGCGTTGGGCTGGGCGGTGCGCGCAAGAAGGGGGTTCTGCAACGCAATGCTTTCCTGAAGGCTCATCATTTCACTCCTGCTGGCTGGGAATTCCCACAAACCGAATGACTTCCGCGAGGGCTTGTGGTACTTACCGGTAACACTACATGATAGATACTGACCGGTAACACCCGAGTCAAGAGGAAACCGAAAAATGTCTCCCATCGCCGGCTTAACCTACGGGAAAGACGACAGAATTCCGCCTCGCGCCCGGATTCTGGCGGTGGCGGAGGATCTATTCTACCGGCACGGGATCAGGGCCGTGGGCGTGGACGCCATCGCCGAGGCCGCCGGCACCAACAAGATGACGTTGTATCGCCACTTCGGCTCGAAGGACGATCTGGTGGCGGCCTATCTGCGCCAGGTCGCCGAGGATGCCGACGGCTGCTGGGCCAGGTTGGAGCAGGCGCATCCCGGCGATCCCCGGGCGCAGCTACGCGCCTGGTTCGAGGAGATGGCGGAGCATGTGGCCAATGCCGACGCAGCGCGGCTGCCCGCTTGCCAATGCCGCCGTCGAGCTGCCGGAAAAGGATCATCCGGCCCGGCGGGTGATCGAGGACTTCAAGACAGCGCAACGCGTCAAGCTCATCGAGCTGTGCCGCGCCGGCGGGCTGCGCGAGCCCGACATGCTGGCGGACGAACTATCTCTCCTGCTGGAGGGGGCGCGGGTCAGCGCCCAGAGCGTCGGCCTCGGATGACCTTGGACCGCGTCTCGTGCGCATGGGCGAAGCCATGATCGCCGCGCATGCGGCGAAATAGGCTTCGCCTGAGCGGCGCTACGCCGCCGCCTTCTTGCCCTTGGGCTGCACCTCGGCGGTGTAGTCGGCCATGAGCTGCTGCGTGATCGCGCCGGGCGTGAACCGCCACTGCGCGATCTCCGAGACCGCGGTGACCTCCGCGGCGCTGCCGGTGATGAAGCACTCGGAAAACTGCGTGAGCTCGTCCGGCATGATGCGCCGCTCGATCACCTCGATGCCGCGCTTCCTCGCCAGCTCGATCGCGGTCTGACGGGTGATGCCGTCGAGGAAACAGTCCGCGATCGGGGTATGGATCTTGCCGTCCTTGACGAAGAAGATATTGGCGCCGGTGCATTCCGCGACGCGGCCCTGCCAGTCCAGCATCATGGCGTCGGCATAACCTTGGCGCTCGGCCTTGTGCTTGGAAATGGTGCAGATCATGTAGAGCCCGGCCGCTTTCGCGCGCGCCGGCGCGGTTGCCGGATCCGGACGGCGGTACTCGGCGAGATCGAGCCTGATGCCCTTCAATCGCTGCGCCGGATCGAAATAGCTCGGCCACTGCCATGTCGCGATGGCGAGATGGATTTTATTGGTCTGCGCCGAGACGCCCATCATCTCCGAGCCGCGCCAGGCGACCGGCCGCACGTAGGCGTCGGTCTGTCCGTTCTTCTCCAGCACCAGCCGCTTCGCCGCATCGATCTCCGCGACCGAGTAGGGAATTTCGAAGTCGAGCAGTTGCGCCGACCGCTTGAGGCGTTCCGAGTGCTGCGTGGACTTGAAGATTTCTCCACCGTAAGCGCGTTCGCCCTCGAACACCGAGCTTGCGTAATGCAGGCCGTGCGAGAGCACGTGCAGGGTGGCGTCGCCCCAGGGCACGAGCTTGCCGTCGTACCAGATCACGCCGTCGAGGCGGTCATAGGGTCGTTCAGCCATGGCGCTTCCTCCTCGGACTTGCCTTTGCGACTGCCGGCCGGCCTCTTCCGGGGCGCGGGATAACCATCACCCCGGATGCTTTTGCGTCGCGGGCCGACACCCGGTATGTTTCCGTCGCCCATGAGAGCGCGCTTGCGCCTCCGGCGCAATCGGCTCAGGGCGGGAGCCACGAGGACCGTATGGGCACGATCCTTTCGTGGCGGCGGGTTCTTGAATAACAATCTGACCGAAATATGTCAATATGGCTGACCTAACTGTCCCGATTGCAACCGATCGGTCGTTCTCCGCCGGAGACCGCGCGACCCGTGGGAACGAGCCGATCTGGGACGTGATCGAGCTCCTGTTCTTCGCCTATCGCGACTTCATCGGCGATCCCGACGATGTCCTGGCGAAATTCGGATTTGGCCGCGCCCATCACCGCGTGCTGCATTTCGTCAATCGTAATCCCGGCATGAAGGTCGCGGAGCTGCTGGATATCCTGAAGATCACCAAGCAGTCGCTCGGTCGTGTGCTCAAGCAGCTCATCGATCAGGGCTACGTGGTGCAGAAGGAGGGCGCGAACGACCGCCGTCAGCGCCTGCTCTACGTGACGGCCAAAGGCGAGACGCTGGCGATGAAGCTCGCCGGGCTGCAAACGGTGCGCATCGCACGCGCGTTGTCGGAGCTCGGGCCGAATGCGCACGACGCCGCCTGCCGGCTGCTGACCGCCATGATCAACGCCGACCAACGCGATTCCGTGCTGCGGTTCATCGCGCGAGCCGACCGGGCGCGCCGGACGCGCGGCTGAGACTCTATTATGATGGACGCGCTTCCTACGGCGGGCCGGCTTCCACTTCGCCGGAAAACGCCATGACCGGATGCGGGCCATGACCACGGTATCCGCCGCTCTTCCCGACGATGCTCCCCATCTGCTCGTGGTCGACGACGACCGCCGCATCCGCGACCTGCTCTCGCGCTTCTTGTTTGCCGAAGGCTACCGCGTCTCCACCGCGGAGACCGCCGCCGATGCGCGCGCCAAGCTCGAAGGGCTGCGCTTCGACCTGTTGATCCTCGACGTCATGATGCCGGGCGAGACCGGCTTCGAGCTCGCGCGCGACCTGCGTGCATCCTCGAGCGTGCCGATCATCATGCTGACCGCCCGCGACGAAGCGCAGCAGCCGGATCGAGGGGCTCACGATCGGCGCCGACGATTACGTCAGCAAGCCGTTCGAGCCGAAAGAGCTTTCGCTGCGCATCGCCGGCGTCCTGCGGCGCGCCCGTCCGGCCACGACGCCGGCGGTGGAATCCGTTCGCTTCGGCGACTTCCGATTTCATATCATGCGCGGCGAGCTCAAGCGCGGGGAGGACACCGTGCGCCTCACCGACCGCGAGCGCGATATGCTGCGGCTTCTCGCCGCCACGCCCGGCGAAACCGTGCCGCGCCAGGCGCTCGCGGGCAACGGCGGCGCGACCGGCGAGCGCGCCGTCGACGTGCAGGTCAATCGGCTGCGCCGCAAGATCGAGCAGGATCCCGCCAATCCGCTGCTGGTGCAGACCGTGCGCGGGATTGGCTACCGCCTGGTGACGACGCCATGACGACGCTCGATGTCGGCATCGCCGCGCTGCGTTCGAGCCTGAGCGCGTTGCGCACGGCGGGCGGGCGTTTCTACGACGTCTACGACCGCACCAGCACGACGTTGAAGAACGTCATGCCGAAGGGCCTCTACGCGCGCGCGTTGTTGATCATCATCGCGCCCATGGTGGTCCTGCAATCGGTCGTCGCCTACATGTTCATGGAACGGCACTACAATCTGGTCACGCAGCGGCTGTCCGCCGGCGTGGTGCAGGACATCGCGACCTTGATCGAGGTCTACAAGGTCTTTCCGCAGGACGCCGACCACACGCAGCTGCGCCGCATCGCGCAAGACAAGCTCGGTCTCGTCGTCGACTTTCTGCCGGTCAACGAGTTGCCGCCGCCGGGACCGAAGCCGTTTTTCTCGCTGGTCGACCAGGCGCTCTCGGAAGAGGTCAGGCGGCAGATCGGCCGCCCGTTCTGGATCGATACCGTCGGCCGCTCGGCCCTGCTCGAGATCCGCATCAAGCTCGACAATGCGGTGATGCGCGTGTTCGCGCCGCGGCGCGCGGCTTACGTCTCCAATTCCCATATCTTCCTGCTGTGGATGGTCGGCACCTCGCTGGTGCTGATCACCGTTGCGGTGCTGTTCCTGCGCAACCAGATCCGGCCGATTCTGCGTCTGGCCGATGCCGCCGAAAGCTTCGGCAAGGGGCGCGAGGTCCCGGACTTCCGTCCGCGCGGCGCGCGCGAGGTGCGCCGCGCCGCCCAGGCCTTCATCGAGATGAAGCGGCGCATCGAGCGCAGCCTGGAGCAGCGCACCGCCATGCTGGCCGGCGTGTCCCACGACCTGCGCACCATTCTCACGCGCTTCAAGCTCGAGCTGGTCCTGATCGGCGACAGTCCCGAGGTCGAGGCGATGAAGAAGGACGTCGACGAGATGGCGCGCATGTTGGAGGCCTATCTCGCCTTCGCGCGCGGAGATTTGGGCGAGCAGTCGGCGCCGACCGACATGGGCGCCTTCCTCGAGGAGCTCAAGACCGACACCGAGCGCAATGGCCACAAATCGAGCGTGCACTTCCACGGCCATCCGATCGTCACGGTGCGGCCGGCGGCGTTCAAGCGCTGCCTCGCCAATCTCGTGTCAAATGCCGCGCGCTACGCGCCTTCGATCTCGATCACCGGCCATCGCGACCATCGCTGGCTGACCGTCACCGTCGACGACGACGGCCCGGGCATCGCACTGCATCTGCGCGAAGAGGTGTTCAAGCCGTTCCTGCGGCTCGACGATGCACGCAATCAGGACGAAGGCGGCACCGGCCTTGGGCTTGCGATCGCCC
>CAVRXD010000037.1:0-73074 GCA_963725065.1 uncultured Alphaproteobacteria bacterium | reverse complement strand
ATGCGCTGATGGGGCGCAAGGCTTACCCGCAGTAGTCATCGGAACGGCGGCGCAAGCTTTTGCCCGCCCGGCTTCTTGTTCGGGCGGCAAGGGGTTGGGCCGGTAACGGCGAGAGCCGTTGGACCTGTGCTCTCATCGCGGGGGCAGATAAACCGAGACGAACACCCCGGCGATTCCGAGGACCACCACCAGCATCGCGATCAAGCCGTAGTATTTGTCCATCGCCCACCCGGTCGGCAGGGTCGGGAACGTCCGCGGCCCCGTCCTCGACGGAGGCCGGTCCAAGCTTGCCAAGTTCCGGTCGCCGATGGCAAGAAGGCGCCGACGGGGACTGAGCACAGGGCAAACCGCGACTGCATTGAGGATTGGGCCGCGGTTGGACCGCGCCGCTTGCGAGCGTGTCGCCGGAGGCTCACAGGCAGCGCAAGACTTCGACGCCGGCTTCTCTCCGCACTCGCTCTCGCGCGCAGCTCGCGCGCGGCCGGAAGGATGACGACGATGCAGCAGTGTCGGGTGCGCGGTGTCCGCAGCGTGGAGCTCGTGGTCACGAACCTCGAGGAAGCAGGGCGATTCTACGAGAGCGTCTGGGCCCTGCAGCCGGTGGAAGCGCGCGCCGGCGTCCGGCTGTATCGCGGGACGGCGGCCTATCATCATATCGTCGGCCTGCATCGGGGACCGAGGCCAGGGCTCGTGCGCGTGGTCTTCGATGTGGCCGACCGCGACGGCGTCGACGCACTTCACCACGCGATATCGACGGCGGGCGGGCCGGTCACCGCGCCAGCGCGGCTCGCCGCCGACGGCGGCGGCTACGGCTTCGGTTGCCGGAATCCGGACGGGCGCAACCTCGCCTTCGTGTGCGCGTGCGCCGACCACCCGGACATGAAGGACATGGCCGACCGGCCGCGCCAGATCGCCCACGTTAATCTCAACGCCCTGAACTTCGACGCCAGCCATCGCTTTTCACCGGGACGCTCGGCTTCCGGCGGATCGACGAGAACGCTCCGCTGTGGTTTCTGCATTGCGACACCTCCGAGCACAGCTCCATCGTGCTCGCCAAGACCGGGCTTGCGACGCTCAACCACATCGCCTTCGAGATGCCGGACTTCAACTCGGTCATGCGCGGCATGGGCCGGATGAAGGAGAACGGCTATCCGATCGAATGGGGGCCGGGCCGGCACGGGCCCGGCAACAACGTCTTCGCCTATTTCTGCGGGCCGGACGAAGTGCCGATCGAGTACACCGCGGAAGTGCTGCAGATCGACGACGATTATGTGCCGCGCGGGTCGGAGCATTGGAAGTTTCCGCCCGGCCGATCGGACCAGTGGGGCATCACGCAGCCGCGCTCGGCGCGCTATTACCGCGTCCAGCGGCTGTTCGGCTTCACCGACGACGGCTATCGGCTGGAAGCGAGCTGACCGGGCGCGGGGACGAAGTAACGCAGCCGGCACCTCCTTCCTCGACGAGCGCAGCGGCAATCGGGATGCTAAGCTGCGATGTATCGCGAACGAGCGACCTTCCGCGACAAGAACCTGATCGCGCGCGGGCTTGAGCCCGTCTTCGACACGCCCGAGGAGTTCGCGCGGTTCCTCGGGCAGGATCGGATCGAGGCCCAGTGCGTCGTCAAGGACGCAGGCCTGCTGCCACAATGACAGACAACGGGAGCGAGACAGCATGAAACGTTCGGCCGCCATCATCGCATTGATCGTCGCCGCCGCGGCGGCGACGCCGGCGCGCGCAGGACTATCCCAGCGGACGATCAGGGCATTGACCACCACCAGCGCGGGAGGGATCAGCGACATCTTCATGCGCGCGCTCGGCGATGAGCTGCACAAACGCTGGGGCCAGCCGATCGTGGTGGAAAACCGCCCGGGCGGCATGCAGAACGTCGGCACGCGCGCCTGCGGCGACGCACCGCCCGACGGCTATACCGTCTGCATCATCAACGCCGATCCGCTGGTCTATAACCAGTTCCTGCTCAAGAACATGCCGTTCGATCCGGAGAAGGTGGCACAGCCGGTGACCAATCTCTACCATCTGATCCAGGTGCTGGTGGTCAACGCGTCGCTGAAAACCAAGACGATCGACGAGCTCATTGCGCTGTCGAAAGCGAAAGCCGGCACGATGAGCTATGTCACGGCGGCGCCGCCGCTGGCGCTCTACATGGATAAGCTCAAACAACAGCACGGCGCGGACTGGGTGCGGGTGCCGTTCAAGGGCGGCGGCGAGGCGGTGAACGCGGTGCTGAGCGGGTCGACGCCGGTGGCGCTCATCGGCGAGGGCAATGTCATCGGCCAGATCAAGGCCGACACGATGACGCCGCTGGTCATGGTCAACAACATCAAGTCGCCGAACTTCCCCGACGTGCCGACCATGGCCGAGACCGGCTATACCGGCGCACCGTCGCGCAGCTGGTACGGGCTTTTCGTCCCGCCCGGCACACCCAAGCCGATCGTCGACAAGATTGCCAAGGAAGTGGCGAGCATCGTCGGCGATCCTGCCTTCCGCCAGCGCCATCTCACCGCCCGCAGTCTCACGCCCGCGGTCAATACGCCGGAGCAGTTCGCCGAAGAGATCAAGCGGGATCGTGCCGCCGCCCAACAGGTCGTCAAGGACGCCGGCCTCGAGCCGCAGTGAGCTTAAGCGTTGCGCGCGTGAGCCGCGGCCGACACCGCGGCAATCGTGCGATCAATGCGCCATCAGGACCGGCAAGGAGGCATGGGCAAGGATGTGGCGGGTGGCGCCGCCGAAGATCATCTGCCGCAAGCGGCTCTGGGTATAGGCGCCCTTGATCAGCAGGTCGCATTGCCGCGCCGCGGCCTGCGCCAGGATGGCCTCGCCGGTGCTGCGCCCCTCGGGCGAGACGGTGACCGGTTCTGACGGCACGCCGTTGCGGGCGAGATAGCGGGCGAGCTCCTCGCCGGTCGGCCCGGGCACCGTTCCGCCCTGCACGGTGAGCACGATGACCTGGTTGGCCCGCTTGAGCAGCGGCATGGCAAACGCCGTCGTCCGTGCCTGTTCGGTGCTGCCATTCCACGCAATCAAGATGGTCTCGCCCATGCGCTGCGGCGGCGACGGCGGCGCGATCAGCACCGGACGGCCCGATTCGAACAGGCCGGCTTCGATCGTCGTCAGGCTCGGCCGCGACCACCGGCTGTTGCCGGGCCGCCCCAATACGATGAGATCGAACACGCGGCCGTAGCTGCCGACGAAAGGATCCCCGTCGGGCGCGAATCCAGCCAGCCGAACGACAGTCCGCCGTTGGCGTTGCTCCTCGCCACGCGATTCTTGGTCATGAATGTCTCGAACGCCTCGCGGCTCTGCTTCGCCATCTCGGCGTCGTCGATCCGAACCTCCTCGATCAGGAGCACGCCGAAGTCGAGCGCGTAGAGCTCGACCATGGCCGGGAACAGCGCGAACCCTTCGACGTAGCTGTCGAACTTGCGCGCCAGCAGCAGCGCGCACTGCAAAGTCGAAGGCAGCAGCGCATGCTGCTCGGTCGGAACCAGGATGCTCTTCATGGCATGAGCCTCCTCTTGCGGACCCACCTCATCCGGCATCCCCCCTCGATCCACGTGCTCAGCGGGGCGGATGCTACACCGGGGGAGACGAGGGACGCAAAAACGGAATACATATCCCGGATGCCCGAAACCACGTTGCCCGAGCCGCCGTCGGGTCCGCAGCCCGGACGGTGGGTGCTCAGCCATGGCGAGATCCGCACCATCGTGTTCGGTCTCATGCTGGCGATGTTCCTGGCCGCCCTCAACCAGACCGTGGCGACCGCCCTGCCGACAATCGGGCGCGATTTTCGCGATTTCGAACTGCTGCCATGGGTCGTCACGGCCTATCTGTTGAGCTCGACCGTGGTCGCGCCGCTGTACGGAAAGCTCAGCGACATTCACGGGCGCCGCGCCATGATGCTCGCCGCCGTCGGCATCTTCACCGCCGGTTCCATCGCCTGCGCCCTGGCGCCCGACATGATCATGCTGATCCTCGGACGCGCGCTGCAGGGGATCGGCGGGGGCGGCGTACTCCCGCTGGCGCAATCAATTCCCGCCGATGCGGTCGCGCCGCGCGAACGCGGCCACTACCAGGCCTATATGGGTAGCGTCTGGGTGACCGCCGGGCTGGGAGGCCCGGTCATCGGCGGCATCCTGGCCGAGCATTTCCACTGGTCGATCATCTTCTGGTTCAACGTGCCGCTCGGCCTGATCGCGGCGGTGATGGCGCAGCGAAGCCTCAAGCGCCTGCCGCGCCACGAGCGCAAGCACAAGCTCGACCTGCTCGGCGCCGGCCTGATGACGGCCGCGGCCATCCCGCTCCTGCTGGCGCTCACCTGGGGCGGAACGCGCTATCCCTGGCTGTCTGTTCCCATTGCCGCGCTGATCCTGGCCTCGGCGGTGCTGTCGGTCCTGTTCGTGTGGCGGTTGCTCAGCGCGTCCGAGCCGTTCCTGCCGATGCCCATCCTCGCCAATCCGGTGATGCGCATGGGCACCGTGTGCACGTCGTTCTCGCAAGGCGTCGTGATCGGGCTCACCATCTTCCTGCCGCTCTATTACGAGGTCGTGCACAAGTTCGGCGAGCAACTCCGGCCTCGCGCTCATTCCCATCGTGGTGATGTCGACGCCCGGATCGATCCTGGCGGGCCGCGCCATGATGGTCCTCGCTCACTACAAGCGCGTGCCGGTGTTCGGGCTCGTTTGCTCGATCGCGGCGCTCTCGGTCCTGGTGTGGAACCCGGCGACGCCGCCGATCTGGTCGTCGGTGATCCTGAGCGTCGTCGCGTCCGGCATCGGCACCACCTATCCAGTCGGTGCGGTCTCAATCCAGAACGCCGTGTCGCGCTATCAGGTCGGGGCCGCGATGGGGGCGATGAACTTCTTTCGCGGGCTGACGGCGGCGTTCATCGTGGCGGTCATGGGCGCCGTCCTGCTGGCGACGCTCGGCGTTGCGCCCGAACGCGGCGGGCACGTCACCGTCATGAGCGCAACGGCGGCAAACGCGCTCGGCGTCGATCTCGCGCATGTCTTCCGGGGTGTGTTCGCGCTGGGGGTGGTGTGCCTGATCGCAAGTCTGATCGCGCTTCTTCGCATGGAGGAGCGGCCGTTGCGCGGCCGCAGCGAGGACATCCCGCCGGTGGCGTAATGCGTGGCCGTTCGTCGCTCGCCTTTGCCTGCCTTTGCTTGTCTTTGCTCTTGGAGGCTGCCGACAGGGCAATCGCGAACAAGCGTCAGACAGGTTGAACGGCACTAGCATCCATCGCCGGCTCAAGTCGAAAATTCACGCACGTAAGGCCGCGCGCAAACCAAGGCGCAAACCAAGGTATGTGCCGGTCAAACGAATGTGGCGCGCGGTGCAACCTCCGTAGAATGGATCGGTTGCTCTCCATGAGTATGTTCGTATCCGGGCTGGGTGTCTCACGGCACGGGGGAGCATCCGGAACCGCACATACGGGAGAGTGCCATGACAAGATCAATGCAGGCGTCGCTCACCGCGATCGGCCGTCAACTGAACGAGGACTATCAGCCGACCCTGGCGAAGCCGCTGCCAACCGAGCTCAAGGATCTGGTCGACTGGTTGCGCTCGAGATCAACAAGCGCGGATCGAGCAGGCGGGCCATCGCGGTGCTGCAGGCGCGCGCTGCGCCGCCGGAGCCGAAGGCGTAACCGACCGAGGAATCAGCCGGACGACCAACGAGATGGGGCAATCGTCATGGAACGCGCCATTGCATTGCTGTCCCGACCAGCTTCCGACGTCATTCTGTCACCGCCGGCATGGCGGCAGCCGTAGAGGTCTGCCGCAGATGGACCAAGGGCTGGAGCGACGGCTATCGGCCCGAGCTGCATTACATGCGCGGTCCGGGTCCGAAATGGCGCGAGAAGCACGGCCATGCCGATCCGCATCGTTCGATGTCGCCGCGATAGGCCGCCCAGGTGCGGGACCGATTGGGGGCACCATGCGCGGCCCGCTCATTACCTCCGGGCGCGATCGTTCTAATCTTCACCACCGGCAGCAGCAGGCAGGACGGATGTGCGCCGCGATGCTGGATCGTGTCCGTTCCGATCGCCGTCGGCGGATAGGGATGGGTGAAAACCGCGTCGGTCAGCGGCGAGTCGCCGTTGGCGATCTCCAGCCGGATGCGGTGGCCCTTCCTGAACACGTAAGCGGTCGGCAGCATCTCGATGTCGAAGCGGTAGATCTCCCCGGGCGTGAGCGGCTGCGGATTGGTGTGGGTATAGAACGGACGCAGCGCGGTCGTGCGGGTCGGATCCTTCTCGCGGTGCGAGGCCTGCAGCCAGCCCTTTGAGACGTTGGTGAAGGCGGGCTGCGCGCCCTTTGCGCGCGCGGCGTCCTCCTGCGGCGCCTGGTCGGCAAGCTTGACGATGAAGCGGGTGTCGATCTGGTCCGATGAGGCATGGAGCTCGAGCACGATCGGCCCGGTGACCTCGAGATCGGCCGCGAGCGGCGCCGAGGTGAAGGTGAGAACCCGCCGCACCGGGTCCGGCCGCCCGTCCGGGCCATTCGCCACCACGCCGCTGGTCCATTCCCAGTCCGGATAGGCATAGGCGGTCGGCGCCTCGTCCGCCGCCGGCGGCTCGGTCGACAGCGCGCCGTCGTTGAGCGAGGTCACGCTGCCGGAGGGCCCCTTGCGCAGGAAATAGCGCACGTATTGCGCGCGTGCGAGCGGCCATTGCGGCTCCTCGCGCCAGACGTCGGCGCCGCGGATGAACAGGCGCACCGGCGCGCCGTCCATGAATCCGTTGTCCATTCCCTTGAGGTGCCGATCGTAGAACGGCAGCAACTCCTTCTGGTGGAATTCGACCTGATCGAACTGGTGATGCGCCTCGTGCACGTTCTTGGCGCCGGTGACGACGAGCTTCTTGGGCGCTCTGACTTCTTCGAAGCCGAGGATGTTGCCGCGCAGGTGCAGACCCATCTTGCCCCAATGCCCGATCGACAGCACCGGCACCTTGATCTCGCCGAGCCGTTCGAACGCGGAGCGCTCGCGCCACCAGTCGTCGTCGAGCGTGTGCTCGGTGATGGCGCCGACGAGATCGAAGCGCATCGGCGGACGTCCCGCAGCGCCGGCGGGGCGATGCTGGTTGTCGGCGCGCAGGTTGGCGTACCAGGATGAACGGTAGCTGCAGAAGATGCCGCCGTGATAATTGGAGCAGCGATACTGGTCGACCAGCCCGTCGTAGGGCGCGATGCAGGCGAGGCCGGGCGGGTTGCGTGTCGCCATCAGCCATTGCGCCATGGCGTAGTAGGACTGGCCGATGCCGCCGACGCGGCCGTTGCACCAGGGTTGCTGTGCGATCCAGGCGATCAGCTCGACGTAGTCCTCCTGCTCGGTGGCATCCATGAATCCGAATTCGCCTTCGGAGCGGCCCGAACCGCGCACGTCCGCATGCACATAGGCGTAGCCTTGCGCCACGTACCATTCGATCGGGCCGGTCTCGCGCCAGAGAAACAACGGAAAGGCGGGCACGGTGTCGAACTCGTGCTGGTAGGGCGAGGCCGCGAACAGCGCCGGCACCCGCCCTTCGGCCTGCGGCCGGTAGACGCAGAGCGAGATGCGCACGCCGTCGCGCATCGTCACCTTGACGTCGCGGTCAACCCGCATCGCGGTTGCGTCCGCCGGCGTCCCGCCCTCTCGCTGTTGCTGTGCTCATGTGCTTCTTTGCCACCCGTGCTTGCCGCGCGTTGTCCTCTGCTGCATTCTCACCGGTGTCCGGGTCCGAAGTTCGCACACTTTTTCGGTGCCCTCTGGACTTACGAAAAGAAACGCGGGTGAGGAAGTCGCCATGATGGGAAAACTGCTGCTGCCGGTCCTCGCGCTCACGGCGCTCGCAGGGCCGGCACCGGCGCAGGACTATCCGACGCGTCCGGTGCGCGCGATCGTGGCGGTCGGCGCCGGCGGTACCGGCGACGTGGTCACGCGCGTGCTGGGCGAGGAGTTGTACCGGCGCTGGGGACAGCCGGTCGTGGTGGAGAACCGCCCCGGCGGGGCCTCGAATATCGGCGCCCGCGCTTGCGCCGATGCGCCGCCCGACGGCTACACGCTGTGCATCATGCCGGGCGAGCCGCTGGCCTACAACCAGTTCCTCTACAAGAAGCTGACGTTCGATCCCGCCAAGGATTTCGAGCCGATCAGCAATCTGTTCTTCAATACCCAGGCGCTGGTGGTCAACGCCGCGCTCAACGTGCGCAACGTGGACGAACTCGTCGCGCTGTCGAAGGCGAAAGCGGGCACGCTGAGCTATACCGCGCCGTCGCTGCCGCTTGCGCTCTACCTCGAGCGGCTCAAGCGCGAGCGCGGCGCCGATTGGGTCAGCATCCCGTTCCGCGGCGGCGGCGACACCACCAACGCGGTGCTGTCGGGATCGACGCCGATCGCGTTCCTCGGCATGCAGAACTTCATCTCCCACCTGCAGGCCGGCACCATGAACGGCCTGGCGGTCGACGGGGCGCAACGCTCGCCGCTGTTCCCCGACATTCCGACCCTGGCCGAGCTCGGCTATCGCGGCAATCTCACGCGCGTCTATTTCGCGCTGGTTGCGCCCGCCGGCACGCCCAGGGCGATCGTCAACAAGATCCGCGAGGATGTCGCCCGCATCGGCAACGAGCCCGGCTTCCGCAAGAAGCAGTTCATCGACCGCGCGCTCGAACCGATCCTGGACACGCCGGAAGAGTTCGCCCGTTTCCTGGTCGAGGACCGCGTCACCTCCGGCCGCGTCGTCACCGAAGCCGGGCTGCAGCCGCAATGACCGGGGCCAGGCACATGAACCGTTCCTCCCGGCTGTGCGCATGGCTGGCGGCGCTCGCCGTGTTGCCGGCGTTCTCCGCGGCGTTCGCGCAGGATTATCCGGCGCGGCCCGTGCGCGTGATCGCCACATCGAGCGCCGGCGGCACCAGCGACATCTTCATGCGCGCGCTGGCCGATGAGCTGCACAAGGCCATGGGCCAGCCGTTCATCATCGAGAACCGTCCCGGCGGGGCATTCAATATCGGCGCGCGCGCCTGCGCCGAGGCGCCGCCCGACGGCTACACCCTCTGCATCATTCCGGGCGAGCCGCTGGTGTTCAACCAGTTCCTGTTCAAGAGCCTGGCGTTCGATCCGGAGAACGGCTTCGAGCCGATCACGCAGCTGTTCTTCATCACCCAGGCGCTGGTGGTGAGCGCGGCGCTCGACGTCAAGACACTGCCGGAGCTGATCGCGCTGTCGAAGGCGAAGCCGGGGACGTTGAGCTATTCGACCGCGGCGGTGCCGCTCGGCGTGTTCATCGAACGGCTGAAGAGGGATACCGGCGCCGACCTCGTGCGCGTGCCGTTCCGCGGCGGCGGCGAGGCGGTGACCGCGCTGCTCAACGGCTCCACGCCGGTCGGCTTCTACGGGATCGCGAATGTGCGCGCGCAGCTCGAGGGCGGCACGGTGATCGGCCTGCTGGTGGACAGCGACAAGCGCTCGCCGCTGTTTCCCGACATTCCGACCATCCCCGAGGCGACGCAGAAGACCTTCGCGGGCCGCTCCTATTTCGGCCTGCTGGCGCCGGCCAGGACGCCGAAACCCATTGTCGCTCGCTTGCAGCAGGAGATCGCCCGCATCGTCGGCGATGCCGGATTTCGCAATCGCAATCTGATCGAGCGCGGGCTCGAGCCGGTGGCGAGCACGCCGGAGGCGTTCGCGCGCTTCATCCGGGAGGACCGCGCCGCCTCCGAGCTGATCGTCAAGGAATCCGGATTGCAGCCGCAGTAGTCAAGAGATGAAGGCAGGCGCCATGAACGGACCGGTCGCGTCACTCGCCGCGCTGCTGCTGATCGGGGCGTCATCCGCGCCGATCGCGGCGCAGGAGTTTCCCAGCCGCCCGGTGCGGGCGATCACCGCGCTGGTGCCCGGGGGCCTGAGCGACGTGTTCATGCGGGTCGCCGGCGAGGAATTTCAGAAGCAGCTCGGCCAGCCGATCGTGGTGGAGAACCGGCCGGGCGGCGGCCTCAATATCGGCGGGCGCGCCTGCGCCGAAGCGCCGCCGGACGGCTACACCATCTGCATCCTGCCGGTCGAGACGCTGAGCTACAACAAGTTCCTGTTCAAGAAGCCGGGTTTCGACGCCGAGAAGGATTTCGCGCCGATCACCAACCTGTTCTTCGTCACGCAGGTGCTCGCGGTCAACGCGGCGATGAAGGTCAAGACGCTCGACGAGCTTGCGGCGCTGTCGAAGGCGAAGCCGGGGACGCTGAGCTACGTCGCTCCGTCCGTTCCGCTGTCCCTGTTCATGGACAAGTTCAGGCAATCGAGCGGCGCCGACATGGTGAAGGTGCCCTATCGCGGCGGCGGCGATGCGGTCAACGGCATCCTCTCCGGCGCGACCCCGATCGCATTCCTCGGGCTCGCCAATGTCATCTCGCATCTGCGCGCGGGCACGATGACGGCGTTGGCGATCGACAGCGAGCACCGCTCGCCGCTCGTCCCCGATGTGCCGACGTTGCGCGAGCTCGGCTATCGCGGCGACATCACGCAAGTCTATTTCGGGCTGGTGGCGCCCGCCGGCACGCCCGCGCCCATCATCGCCAGGCTCAACGAAGAGTTCGTGCGGATCGGCAGCATGCCGGCGTTCCGGAGCAAGAACATGATCGATCTCGGGCTCGAGCCGATCCTCGACCGGCCCGCCGATTTCGCGCGCTATCTCGAGGAGAACCGCGTGGTCGCCGAGCGTGTCGTCAAGGCGGCGGGGCTCGAGCCGCAGTAGAGGGAGACAGGCGATGTCAACGCGGCTGCGACGGACGCTGCGCATCTGCGCGGCCTCGCTGGGCGTGCTGGTCGGCGCGCTCGGCGCCGAGGGCCTGGCGGAGAGCGCGGGCCCCATTCGCCTCGCCGTCGGCGCGCCGGCGGGCGGCTCGATCGACGTCTACTCCCGCATCATCGCCGAGCACATGAGTGTGACGCTCGCCCGGCCGGTGATCATCGAGATCAAGGCCGGCGCCAACGGCAACCTCGCCGCGCAGTGGGTGGCCGACGGGCCCGCCGATGGCAGCCAGGTGTGGGTCGCCGCCCAGTCGATGATCGAGATCAATCCGTCGAGCTACCGCAATCTGCGCTGGAAGCGGTCCGACTTCATTCCGGTGATCAAGGGGATCGAGACCCCGCTCGTGCTGGTGGCGCATCCGAGCGTGCCGGCCACGACGTTCGAGCAATGGGTGGACTGGGCAAAGGCCAATCGCGGCAAGCTCTCCTACGCCAATTACGGCCCGGGCACGATCTCGCATTTTCTCGGCTACCAGCTCGACGAGCGCTTCGGCCTCGCCTTCACGCAGGTGCCCTACCGCGGCAACGCCCCGCAGATGATCGATCTCCTGGCGGGACATGCGCTGTTCGGTTTCACGCAGCTCCAGTCCGCGGTCGAGCCGGCGCGCGCGGGCACGCTGCGGGCGCTGGTGGCGAGCGGGCCGAAACGCTCCCCGTTGCTGCCCGACGTGCCGACGCTGGCGGACCTGGGCCACGCCGATCTGACGGCGAGCGCGTGGTTCGGACTGATGCTCAAGGCGGGCACGCCGGTCGACGTCGTCAAGCGGCTGGAGGCGGCCGCGATCGCGGCGCACGCCGACGAAGCGGTGCGGGCGCGGCTCGCGGCCCAGGGCTTCGAGGTGAGCGGCGTCACCGGCGCCGCGTTCGCGCAGAGCATCGATCAGCAGTTCGAGCGCTGGGCAAAGATCGTGAAGGCGACGGGCTTTTCGGCGACGGAGTAGGTCAGGCTCGTGTCCCGGGCGAGCCCCCGGGTCCGCGCTGCGCGCGGCCCGAGGGTAAACTCCGCGAGACCCGGCACGCAGAGTGCATGTCGATATCTGTCCTTGTGCGCCGGGCGTGCCGATCGCTACGCCACTTCGAGCAGAATTTCCGTCAGCCGGTCGGGCATGTCGACCATGACGTCGTGGCCGCTGGGCAGCTCGTAGACGCGCCATGCGCTGTTGGTCTTGAGCGCGTCGTAGAAGCCGTCGAACGGCACGCTCGGATACCCCTTGGCGCGGATATAGGCCTTCTTGGCGATGCGCTCGCGCGCGCCGGTCAACGTGATCTTGTCGGTGAGCGTCGCCACAGGATGGGGCGTGCACATGGCGTCGACCCACGCCCGGTCCTTCTCGTTCACCCGGAACACCGCGGCCGGCACCGGCTTCATCGCGGTCTCGCCCTTCTCCACCAATCCCGCGATCGCTTCGCGCACGGGCTGCGAGGCCTTGGCCGCCAGGGTGTCGCCGTTCGCCGGCACGAAGGCATCGAGGAACACGATCGAGCCGATCGCATCGCGCATCTGCTCGGCGACGCCGGAGATGATCACGCCGCCATAGGAGTGGCCGACCAGCACGATGTCGTTGAGGTTCTCCCATTTGATCACGTTGACGATGTCGGTGACGTGGGTCGCAAGATCGATCTTGCCGCCGATCAGGTGCGAGCGCTCGCCGAGCCCCGTCATCGTGGGGGCGAACACCTTGTGCCCTTTCTTCTCCAGCAGGTCCGACACCCGCCGCCAGCACCAGCCGCCATGCCACGCGCCGTGCACCAGCACGAAGGTCTTTCCGCCGGTCTGCGCCTGTGCCGTCGTTTGATCGGTCATGGCCATGAGCCCCACGCCTGCCATTCCAACACCTGCCGCCATCGCGCCCAGCGCGGTGCGACGCGTCTGTCCGTTCGTCATTGTTTCCTCCGTCTCAGGATACTTGCAGCAGCACGTCGACCAGCCATTGCGGCGCGTCGACCATCACATCGTGGCCGGACTCGGTGGCCTCGAACGTGCGCCACGACTTGTCGGCCTTGCACTCCGCCAGCGCCTGGTCGAAGGCGGGTTGCGGATATTTCGCGGCGCGGATGTAGGTCTTCTTCGCCACCTTCTCGCGCGCGCCGGTCAGCTTGATCGGCTGCATCGCCACGCCGTTGGGCTGCGGCGTTGTCTTCGAGTCTACCCAGGCGCGGTCCTTTTCGCTGATGACACGGAATGCCTCCGCCGTCGGCGACGGCCGCCCGGGCTCGCCCTTCTCGACCGCTGCCAGGAAGGCTTTGCGGCTGAACTCGGAGGCAAAGTCGAACCCGCGCTGGCCGTTCTCCGGTTTGAACGCGTCGAGCCAGACGATCGAGGAGACGCGGTCTCCGATCTGCTCCAGCGCGCCGGAGCCCGGCCACCCGCCGTAGGAGTGCACGACCAGGCAGACGTCCTTGAGGTCCTCCCATTTGAACACGTTGACGAGGTCGGTGATGTGGGTGTCGAGATTGATGTCCTTGCTCATGAGGTGCGAGCGCTCGCCGACGCCGGTGAGCGTCGGCGTGAACACCTTGTGGCCCTGCTTTTCCAACAGGTCCGACACGCGCCGCCAGCACCAGCCGCCGTGCCACGCGCCGTGCACCAGCACGAATGTCTTGGACTGACCGGTCTGCGCCAGCGCCGGCGTGCCGCCCAGCGCCGCTGCGCCTGCGCCGGCACCGGCGCTCGCGAGCACCGTGCGGCGAGTGAAGGATGCGTCATTGGTTGCAGCCATCGTTTCCTCCTTGCGATTTTCTGTTGGCGTATCTTAGCGCCCGCGCGTGGCTCCGTCCCGAGGTCCCGCCGTGATGCCGTTCCCGGCACGGCATTGATCGGGTCGTTGTTCTCTCGCCCATGCATGGAGTGGGCAAAGCGCGCGCCCGAGGTCAGGTCGCTCGCCGGACCGCATGCCCACCCGTGCCAAATGCGATGCGCGGTCGCATGGGCGTTTGGCTTTGCCCACGGTGGCGGGTGCCTGTGGATAACCGGGACAATCCCGCGCATTCTGGCTGGCGCGCGGCGCTGTCCTATACTGACAGGCCACCGAATCATTACGGCTTGGCCGCATGCGCTTTCCGCCCCAATTTCTCGATGAGTTGCGCGCGCGCCTTCTGGTTTCGGAGGTCGTCGGCCGGCGTGTGCGGCTCAAAAAGGCGGGCCGCGAGTGGAGGGGCCTCTCGCCGTTCAACCAGGAGAAGACGCCCTCGTTTTTCGTCAACGACCAGAAGATGGCGTGGTTCGACTTCTCCTCGGGCAAGAACGGCAACATCTTCGATTTCGTGATGATGACCGAAGGGCTCAGCTTCCCGGAGGCGGTCGAGCGCCTCGCGGGCGAGGCCGGCCTTCCCCTGCCCACGATCTCGCGGGCGGAGGAGGCCCGCGACGAGCGGCGCAAGACCCTCAATGACGTCATGGAGCTGGCGGCGAAATTCTTCGAAGCGACGCTCGCCGCGCGCGCCGGCGCCAAGGCACGCGGCTATCTCGCCGACCGCGGGCTCGATCCGGCCACGCAGGTCAGGTTCCGCCTGGGCTACGCACCGGCCGAGCGCTTCGCGCTCAAGGAGCACCTCGGCAAGGAAGGGATATCGACCCCGGATATGATCGAAGCCGGGCTGCTGGTTGCCGGCGACGACATCCCGGTGCCCTACGACCGCTTCCGCGATCGGGTGATGTTTCCGATCACGGATCTGCGCGGCCGCGTCATCGCCTTCGGCGGACGGGCGCTCGAGAAGGACGCGCAGGCGAAATACCTGAACTCGCCGGAGACGCCGCTCTTCCACAAGGGCGGGACGCTCTACAACATCGCCGCCGCGCGCGCCGCCGCCCACAAGGGCGCGCCGGTCATCGCGGTCGAGGGCTACGTCGACGTGATCGCCATGGTGACTGCCGGCTTCGAGGCGACGGTGGCGCCGCTCGGCACCGCGCTCACCGCCGACCAGCTCGTTCTGCTCTGGAAGATGGCGGACGAGCCGACGCTCTGCTTCGACGGCGATTCCGCCGGCCGGCGCGCCGCCTATCGCGCCGTCGATCTGGCCTTGCCGCTGATCAAGGCCGGCAAGAGCCTGAAGTTCGCCAGTCTGCCGGAAGGGCACGACCCCGACGACCTCGTGCGCGCGGGCGGCCGCGAGGCGATCACCGAGGTCATCGGCGCCGCTCGCCCGCTCGCCCACGTGCTGTGGATGCGCGAGACCGAGGGCGGCGGGTTCGATACGCCCGAGCGGCGCGCCGCGTTCGAGGCCCGGATCGCCGAGGTTACGGCGTCCATCGGCGACGATTCCGTGCGCAAATATTATCGTCAGGAGTTCGGCGATCGGCTGCGGCAGATGTTCGAGACCGACGTGCGGCCGAAGATGCGGCCGCGGCCAGGCCGGATGACGAACAGCGATTGGCGGAACACGACCCGGGGCGCAAAGACCAATCGCAATTCCTCACCCGGTGTTCGCAATCCGGCATTCGCCATGCGTTCCGTTGCTGGCGAGCCTTACGTGGTGGCGAGCGCGCAGCTGGCCTCGAGCCCGGTTCATCGCGGCCACCGCGCCGCGATTCCGCTGCGCGAAGCGCTGATCCTGCAGGCGGTCATCAACCACCCCTGGCTCCTGCACGACCACCTGGAGGAGCTCGCCGGCGTTGAGTTTCGGCATGCCGAGGCGGCCCGGGTGAAAAGCGAGCTGATCGATATCTTTGCCCATGGCGCCGCGCTCGATGGCGAGGCTATGCTCGCCGAACTTGGTCGCCGCGGACTGACTGAAGTCGCTGCCCGCATGGATAAGGCCATCACCACGCCTTCGGTCTGGGGTGCGCAGTCGGAGGCGGCCCCCGACGACGTTCTTATGACCTGGAAACAGCTTGTCGCCTTGCATCGGCAATGGCATTCCCTAATTAAGGAACTCAGAGAAGCCGAACAGGCCTTGGGACAGGAGACGACCGAGGCTAACTATTCCTGGTTGCAAGACGTGAAGGCTCGACTCGCGGTCCTCGACGGAACCGAGGCGCTGATCGAGGGCTTTGGAGCCTCCTCGGGCCGGGCGGTTCGGTCGCTGTGACAATGCGGGACGATTGGAAAGCCCAGGCGGGACCCCGGGAACTTCGCGGAACCCGGAAAACCGTTTGGCTTCCGCTGCATGGAGGGTTAATTGGAGCGTAAAGGGGCTCCGATGACACTCCGGCGGTTCGAATCAGGGCGGTATCGAAGGTCGCGACCCCTCGGCGCGGCCCATTCGGCCGTACGATTCTCCCCGCATAGGGTAGGGACGATGTTTCAAGCGGCGCCCCCGGCCGGCGCCGGCTTCAGGAGAGATGCATGGTGACGAAGACCAAGGCGGCACAAAAAGAGAAAGAAAAGGAAGAGGCGCCGGAAAAAGAAGGTGCCGAGGCGCCCGACACGCCGCTGCCGCTGCTCGATCTCTCCGATGCGGCCGTCAAGAAGCTCATCCGCACCGCCAAGAAGCGCGGCTACGTCACCCATGACCAGATCAATTCGGTCCTGCCCTCCGAGGAGGTCAATTCCGAGCAGATCGAGGACATTCTCGCCATGTTCAGCGAGATGGGCGTCAACGTCGTCGAAACCGAGGAAGCGACCGAGGAAGGCGAGGAGCAGCGCGAGGAGGCCGACGAGGAGCCCGAGAGCGAAGGCGGCGATCTGGTCGAAGTCCAGCAGAAGGTCCCGGCCAAGTCCGAGGCCAAGGAGCCGACCGAGCGGACCGACGACCCCGTGCGCATGTATCTGCGCGAAATGGGCTCGGTGGAGCTGCTGTCGCGCGAGGGCGAGATCGCCATCGCCAAGCGCATCGAGGCCGGCCGCGAGGCGATGATCGCGGGCCTGTGCGAGAGCCCGCTCACGTTCCAGGCCATCATCATCTGGCGCGACGAGCTCAACGAGGGAAAGGTGTTCCTGCGGGACATCATCGACCTCGAAGCGACCTATGCCGGCCCCGACGCCAAGGCCATGCCGGCCCCGGTCGGGCCCGACGGCCAGCCGATCCCGCAGCCGGTCGGCGCGGCAGTGGCTCCCGGCGGCCTGGCGCAGACCCCGGCGCCCCCGGCGGCGCCCGCCAGCGCCACTCCGTTCAAGCCGGCGTCCGAGCGTGCCAATGGCGAGGAAGCCGAGGGCGGCGAGACGCCGCCGAGTGAAGGCGATTTCGACGACGACGACATGGAGAATTCGCTTTCGCTCGCCGCGATCGAGGCCGAGCTCAAGCCCAAGGTGGTCGAGACCTTCGACAACATCGCCGATGCCTACAAGCGCCTGCGCCGCCTGCAGGACCAGGACATCCAGAACAAGCTGCGCAACGACTCGCTCTCGCCCGCGCAGGAGCGCCGCTACAAGAAGCTCAAGGACGACATCATCGCCGAGGTGAAGTCGCTCCGGCTCAACCAGGCGCGCATCGATGCGCTGGTCGAGCAGCTCTACGACATCAACAAGCGCCTGGTCGGCTACGAGGGACGCCTGATGCGGCTGTCCGAGAGCCATGGCGTCTCGCGCGAGGATTTCCTGCGCAACTATCAGGGCTCCGAGCTCGACCCGCGCTGGCTCAACCGGGTGTCGAAACTCTCTGCCAAGGGCTGGAAGAGCCTGGTCGCCAAGGACAAGGACAAGGTCAAGCAGCACCGCCACGAGATCCAGGTGCTCGCCGGCGAGACCGGGCTCGAGATCGGCGAGTTCCGCAAGATCGTGCACATGGTGCAGAAGGGCGAGCGCGAAGCCCGCCAGGCCAAGAAGGAGATGGTGGAGGCGAACCTGCGCCTCGTGATTTCCATCGCCAAGAAATACACCAACCGCGGCCTGCAGTTCCTCGACCTGATTCAGGAAGGCAATATCGGCCTGATGAAGGCGGTCGATAAGTTCGAGTACCGGCGCGGCTACAAGTTCTCCACCTATGCCACCTGGTGGATCCGCCAGGCGATCACGCGCTCGATCGCCGACCAGGCGCGCACCATTCGCATCCCCGTGCACATGATCGAGACGATCAACAAGATCGTGCGCACCTCGCGCCAGATGCTCAACGAGATCGGCCGCGAACCGACGCCCGAGGAGCTCGCCGAGAAGCTCGGCATGCCGCTCGAGAAGGTGCGCAAGGTGCTTAAGATCGCCAAGGAGCCGCTCTCGCTCGAGACCCCGATCGGCGACGAAGAGGACAGCCACCTCGGCGACTTCATCGAGGACAAGAACGCGATCCTGCCGATCGACGCCGCCATTCAGTCCAACCTGCGCGAGACCACGACGCGCGTGCTGGCGTCACTCACGCCGCGTGAAGAGCGCGTGCTGCGCATGCGCTTCGGCATCGGCATGAACACCGACCACACACTGGAAGAGGTCGGCCAGCAGTTCTCGGTGACGCGCGAGCGCATCCGCCAGATCGAGGCCAAGGCGCTGCGCAAGCTCAAGCATCCGAGCCGGAGCCGGAAGCTGCGCAGCTTCTTGGATAACTAGGGCCGCGGTCCCAAGCTGGCTTCTGCCGGGGCCGGCTTATTTTGCATCGGCGTGCCATCTGTCCGCCACGGCCCTCCACGCGTTGGCGCGGTGGGTACGACGCGCGAACCTGTTCGCAGCTCGGATAGTTTACCCCGCATTAATCTTGCTCCCCGATGATTGCGTGCCGAGCCTTTGTGGCGCTCGCCTCTCGATGCAAGAATGAATGCCATGGAACCTGAACAGTTCACGCTCGCCGATACGCCCATGACGGATGTCGCGGAGGGAGATGCCGGCCTCGTCCCGGCGGACGCGTCGTCGTCTCCTCCGACCGTGCCGCCTGACGTGGCGCCAGAGGCCGGGAGCGACAACGTCTCGTCGCTGGTCCAGAACCTCGGCGCGCCCTCGATCGACGAACTGGAAAAGATCATCGGCGAGCTTCAGCAGGCCAGGACGTACCTGAAATCGGAGAGCGAACGGATCGAGCGCGAGACCGTCGGCTATACCGAGCTCAGCCAGACCGCCATGGAGTCCGTCCGCATCATCGCCGAGACGGTGGGCGAATGGCGCAAGGCCGGCCATCCCGTGCGCAGCACGCACGGGGCGTGACCGCTCCCAGCTTGGCGCGCCGGTATTGCTGCGTGGCGAGACGAGAAGCAGCGCGACGCCCGACTCAATCCGCGGCACGCCGTCGTTTGGGTTTCTTCTTGGCGGGAAATTTGTGCACCTCTGCGCTCACGCCGGCGCTTTGCCGCAGCGCCGCCTTGAGATCGGTCGGGCGTCCGTGCTTCTGCAGCAGGTCGCGGAACGCCTCGTCCGCCAGTTCCTGAAAATCCATCATGCGGTCGCGGGCCAACAGGTCGATGGCCTGCCAGGTCGCGTCGTCGAACTGGACCCGCTTTCCCGGCATCACTTGGCTCGCGGTCGCCGATCGCCTTTGTCGCCTTGACCCGGCTGCGCGACGGTTTTGCTCTTGGAGCGCCGATCGGCGGCAAGGGAGCGCCCGACGTCCACCTGCTTGTCTGTGAAATGACCGCTTGCGTCGCGACGGACGTAGCGTTTGTCGCCGTTGTGCGGCTCGATCAATTCGCGCTTCCTTGTAGCCATGGGTCGATGTCCTCCGGGTTGCGCTGGAACAACCACATTCCCGGTTCCCGGTTCCGAGCGTGGGGCGCGGCCGGCGCGGTCTGGAGGGTGCAGTCTTTTCACAGGCAATCAGTTCTGAGTCGAGATCAGGCCTTTGCTGGTCGCGACGATCCAGCGGTTGCCCCAGCGCACAACCGACTCGACGCGGCCGATTCCGGGAACGGTATCTCCCTGTGCCGCCCGCCAGACACCGCCAGGCCCCTCCAGCACGGCGGTTCCACCGACGACCTCGCGGATCGTCCAGCCCTCGATCGTGGTCGGCCTGGTCTCCGGTGCCGGTGCAGGTCTGGGCAGGCTCTTCGCCCGTTCCTGGCTCGATCCCGCTGCGATGGAGTTCGTCGTCGTTACGTCTTTGCTGGCTGCTGCGTTGGCCTGTTGCGCGGGTCGCGCCGGCTCGCGCACACGATTGGCGCCGGCCGCCGGGCTCGCGACCTTTGCAGTCGTGGGCGCGCTTGGCGCCAGCTCGCGGTCGGTTTTGGCGCCGGCGCAGGCGCTGTCCTTGCGGCCCTCGCGGGCGCAGCCCGAATCGGCTTGCTGCACTGGCGCCGCGGCCGGAGCGAAGAAGAAGGAAGGGCTCGCTCCGCCCAACCATCCGACCCCGACCGCTACCACCAGCGCGCCGCCGATGAGCGCAGGATGAAACCAGGCGGCAGTCGCGGACGGGGTCGAGGCCAGGAATTCGTCCCGGACGGGGGGCGTGATGCCGTGATCGATTGCAGAGGCGGCTTGGGGCGCGCCGAGTGGATCGATCAGCAGGGGCATGGGTTTGAGTTCTGGAACTTGCGCCGGGGCTCGGGTGGGCTGCGCCTTGCTGATGAAGGCACGGGGATGCTCTCCCGCCGCTGCTTCGAACGTGTCGTATTGCGGTTGCAGCGCCGACCATAGGTCGAGTTGCATCGAGTCGCGCTCGGCTTCCGCGCAGCTCGACCCTGTTCCCCCACGAGGTCTCTGCTGCCCGTTTTCCATCACTCAACCCTCTGTCACCCAGACTCCCTGGGTCGCGCCCGGAATGATCGGCCCCATAGTTAAACGGAATCTTAACGGAGCCCTGCGTGGGCCTTCGCCGTTCGGGTTTCCCCCTTCGGAATTTTGAGAAAGAAGGCTGGTTTCCGGCCCTTGCGCGGCTCGCCGGCAATTTTTCCGTCACGCATCACGCATCCGTCATGACGGGAGGCTGGTGAACGGCATTGGGCCGACCCATGTCCAGCTTCTCGATCGGGAGATCGGCGCGCGCCGGCGAGAATCGGCTGTTACTTCATCTTGGCGCGCCGGGGGGATGGAACGGGGGCTGGCGACTCGTCGTTATGCTACGAAGGAGATATCCATGTTCCAGACCTCCAAATTCATCCTCCCTTACGAACCCGGATACACCGGACATTGGGAGGCCGAGAGACGCCGGAAGGAAACCCGCGAGTGGCTGCGCCAACGCGAGCGTGAGATTGCGGCGCCGTCGATCGTGCCGGAAATACCGGTAAGAGACGCGACGCTGACGCCCAAGCGCGGCTGAGCTTCCGCCGATGGCTCGCCGCAAAAGCCCGCTGTTGTGCACATTGCTGTTTGTTCTGATCGCGCAACCTGCAGCCGCGCAAGGCGGCGCTTTTTCCCAAAGTCCGAACCGGGACGCCGGTCAAAGGGCTCCCGCGAACGGGGCCCAGATCGAGTGTGGCCCCATCGGCTGCCGACCGCTACCGTCCGGGTGTCGACAGGTTCGTCTCGGCGGCCGCTGGCTCGACAACAACGGCCTGAAAGTGGTCTGCGACCGCAGGCGCAGCTGACACATTTCCATCAGGCGAACGGGAGAGGTTTCTCCACTGCCGTCAGCGCCACGGATGATCCCGCTTGGCAGCGTTCGCGCAGAAATCGTGGGGAATGCCGAGCGCAGCGTTGAGCGCGGGATCGTCGAGAATTGTCCATAACGCCGACAAGGTCTTGTCCGGCCACGCGGACGCGTCGGCGAGCGCCATACGGCTTTCGCGCAACGCGAACGCCAGATAGTTGTCGCTGGCGAGCGCGAGCGCTTCCCTGGTCTGCGTCGACCACAGGAGTTCCTTGAGCTCGACGACCGCGGAGGTTCGCGCCACGCCGGGCGGGAGCGCGCTCCACAGGATGTCTTGGGCTCGGCGTATGGTCTCGTCGAGGCTGGTTGGCGCATTCATCGGGGAGCTCCGGGTCAATCCGAACACAACGCCGTTTTGGCTGCGCCCGTTCCGCTCGGAATTGCCGGCGCTTGGCCGTTCTTGCCGGATTGTTGCGATTCGGCGCTGGTCAGCCGTTGCGCCGAGCGGGTGCGGCACGAACGACGCCTCGTGAACGCGCTCCAGGTTCAGCGAGCGCAGACGCTCAGGCTGGAGTCTCGCGCAGGAGCGGACGGCCGATCATGCCTGCGAGCATCAGGACGGAGACCGCGGCGATCCACGCCAGTGTGAGCCAGCCGCCCAGCGGGCCGAAGAAGCGCAGCAGCGCCACCTTCCGTGGCAAATGAAGGTCCAAGGCGGCAATGAAGGCGAGGCGATGCACCGCGCGCTAAATCACGCGACCTGGGAACGCCATTTGCTTCCCACCCTCGCGCCTGCGGCCCAGTGCACAAACGCGCCGCTGGCGGGCTCGCCTTCCTCGGGAGCCCATGGTGCGAATTCGTTTGGCCGATAAGGGCCGGGCTTTATCTCCAGCACCAGTGTTTCCGGCGCGAGCGCCACGCCGCTGTGCCACGTGCCGCGCGGGATCTGCACGACCGGGGAAGCGATGCTCATGGCCAGGCGCTGCAGCAGCTCCGCTTGCGGATCGAAGATCAGGAAATCGAACCGGCCGCGCAGCAGTACGATCATCTCCCATTGTTCGCCGTGCACATGCGGGCGGACGTAGCTCTCCGGTTCGAGCGCAATCAACAGCCGTTGCACCTGATCCTGCTGATCTGCGTGCAGAAGCAGATGCGAGCGCTTCCGCGTGCTGGCTGCCGCGGCTTCCAGGAGCGGAGCCAATTGCTCGCGACCAACCAGCTGCGATGCTTCGGATTGTGTCATGGATGCACCCTGTTCGACCTCGCGCCCGCAGCTGCAACTCTCGAGCCTGAGCAATCGCACGGTCCGTCACCGCCGTTAGCTTTACCCTGGTGCGGACCGCTCGCAAGGGCAGTTCGTGCTTGTCGTATCAACTCTTGCCCGGCGCTCCGCGTGTTCCGGCAGCTGGGCGCTCCTCAATGCTGGCCGCGTTGAGAGGTTGCAGCAAGCAGCCTCTTCGTCTGGCGGCGTGTTGACCGCAAGTTCCGCCAAGGACTACGCTGATGTCGCGTTCCAGCGGTCTGCATTCGCATGCGCTCATGCGAATTCGCTAACAATTCAAAAGCAACATGCCGGCCATGACCGCACCGGCGGGTCAAGGGAGAAACTGCGATGAAAGCCCTGGCAATTGCTGGTGCCGTAACGAGTTCATTGCTCGTGGCGACCGCGCTCACGCCTGCGCGCGCGGCCGACATGACGTTCGAGCGCTCGCTCAACGTCGGCAAGGAACCGCAGAACTGGCTGCTTCACCACGGGAACTATGAGGGCTACCGGTTCTCCCAGCTCAAGGAGATCAATACCGACACGGTCAAGAACCTGAAGCCCGTCTTCAGTGTCGCTCTTGGTGGATACGAAAGCGGTGGCCGCTACAAGTTCGGCAACCTCGAAGGCACGCCCATTGTCGAGGATGGCATGATGTACGTCACCGACGGGTGGGGCTCGGTCTATGCCATCGACGTCTCCAGCGGCAAGAAGGGCGCGATCAAATGGAAATTCGATCCTGCCGTCGACCGAGCCTGGGCCGGCGACGTCGCGTGTTGCGGCGTCAACAACCGCGGCGTGGCGCTATGGAAGGACAAGGTGATCTCGATCGCGCTCGACGGACGCATGTTCTCTCTCAACAAGGCGACCGGCGAGATGGCATGGGAGCGCAAGGTTGCCGACCCCGGCATCGGCGAGACGCTCACGCTCGCGCCGCTGGTGGTTCGCGACATCGGTATTGTGGGCGCGGCCGGCGGTGAATTCGGCATCCGGGGTTTCATTGAAGGCGTCGACCTGAACACCGGCAAGCAGCTTTGGCGCACCCATACCATTCCCGGTCCCGGCGAGCCCGGCGGCGAGACCTGGAAGGACGGCAAGGAGCGCTACAAGCACGGCGGTGGGTCGGTGTGGGAAACGGCGACCTATGACCCGGAGACCGACACCTTCTACCAGGGCATCGGCAATGCCGGACCGGACTGGGATGCCGAATATCGGCCCGGCGACAACAAATGGGCGGCAAGCGTACTCGCGCTCAGCCCGAGCGACGGCAAGATCAAGTGGGGCTTCCAGTACACGCCGCAGGATCCCTACGACTTCGACGAAGTCTCCGAGCACCCGATCATCAACGCCAAGGTCGACGGCGTCGACCGCAAACTGGTCGTCCACGCGGCTCGCAACGGCTTCTACTACGCGCTTGACCGCACCAACGGATCATTCGTGCTCGGCAAGCAATATGTCGATCAGTTGAACTGGACAACAGGACTCGATCCCAAGACCGGTCGGCCGCTCAACTACAATCCCAACATGGATGTCCAGGAATACAGCCCTGGCAGCCACGGCTCGCGCGCCAAGCCGGCCGGCGAGCGTCTCTGTCCATCGCACTTCGGCGGCAAGAACTGGGAGCCCAGCGCCTACAATCCCGAGCTCAATCTGCTGTACATTCCATCGTTCGAGGGGTGCAATTACCTCAGCACGGTCGAGCAGAAGGATTTCGTCGACCAGGGGGGACCGGTCAAACCGCGCGAGCGCTTCGCGGGCGGCGGTTTCAAGCAGAGCGAACGTCTCTACGGCAGCCTCAAGGCGATCGATCCGGCCACGGGAGAGACCAAGGTCAATCTGCGGCTCGAGTATCCGAACAGCAGTGGAGCGCTCGCGACGGCCGGCAACCTGGTCTTCATCGGACACGCCGACGGCGAGCTGACGGCGCACGACGCCAAGACGCTGAAGGAGGTATGGAGCTATAACGTCGGTTCGGGCATCAATGCTCCGCCCATCAGCTATTCGGTCAACGGCAGGCAGTACGTCGCCGTGCTGGTGGGCTCGAAACAGCCGTTCTTCGTCCTGCAGAACGCGCCCGAGCTCAAGAACAGCGCGACGGCGTCGATCCTGTACGTGTTCGGCCTTTAGGGAGCTATGCAGCCCAGGGCGGGGGGGACACCGTCGCCCCATCGGGCGCATCGTCGCGCGCGGGTAGGGTGCGCGCTGCGATACCCATGGGAGGCGCATGATGGCGCTTCGTTTGCTGTAAGGGCCCCTAAGGAGAGCCTTTTTCACGCCGTACTGCGGAAATGATTGAACCTAAGAGTTGGAAGGTCTGACCAACGTCGGGGGGCAGGCGTGTTGTATTGGCAATGACGCGCATGGATACGCTGAAACGTGGTCGATCATGAGTATCGCAGCCGCATTGATTTATTGGGTGATTGTTACTGTTTGGCTCGTCGTTCTCGCAACGATTGTGGTCTTTTATATCGCGCAATCCTCGAGCATTCGGAACTACGCGGCTGCTGCTGGCCGTGATCGGCATCGACACCATCCGTAACATCGTCGAGAACGTCTACTTCGGTCTTTATTTCGGCGGTCAATACGGTCTGTTTTCCAGCGAGATAAGCAAACTCCTGGGGAATCCCTATTTGCTCATCGTGCCGAAGCTCATCAACGTCGCCGCGGGCTGCCTTGTGCTCGGCTTGCTCCTGCATCGGTGGCTGCCTTCCGCAATCAGGGAGCGCGGGAAATCGGAACGGGACGCCGACGATCTCAAGACCTTGGCGAACACCGATGGATTGACCGGACTTTACAATCGACGGCATTTCGATGCGATTGGCGCCTCCGAATGGGCGCACTTTCAGCGCTATCGCCGGCCTTTTTCCGTGCTGCTGATTGATGTCGACCGCTTCAAGATTATCAATGACCGCTTCGGCCACGACCTCGGCGATAACGTTCTTAAGATCATCGCATCGGTGTGCACTTCGGTCAGACGAGGTTCTGACACGGCGGCTCGACTTGGTGGCGACGAGTTTGGCCTGCTGCTGCCTGAGACCAGCGGCGAGGCGGCTTTCGCTCTGGCGGAGCGCTTGCGCATGCAAGTGCGAGCGTGCACCCCCACTATCGACGGACAGGGCGTAGACCTCTCGGTAAGCCTTGGGATTGCCGAGGCAGATCCAGACATGACGGATATCCATGCCCTGCTCAAAAGAGCGGACGCGGCGCTCTATGAAGCCAAGCGTGGCGGACGAAATCGAGCGGCGATCGCGAGGGACATGACCGTGGCTACCCTTGCGGAAGCTGTGTAGTGACCGGTCGTTGACGACTGGACCAAGGCCTGTCTGCGTTTCCCGCCACTGTCTTCCTGTCCGACCGGATCAATCGTCTGCGCGTTCGGGCTGTCGTCGTCTCGCAATCGGCCGGCGAATGCTCTCATCGGCCGAAAGAAACCCGGGCATCGTGGGTTGCGTGCGTGGCACGGCAAATACAGTTAGAGCTTGCATTTCTGTTCTTGTTATGTTCCAATCCCCCATTGCGGTGGTGACGCTCCATTTTCCAGTTTCATCGTGCCGCTGATCGCTAACATTAAACACGGATGGGGGCGTGGGATGCGGCCGTTGTTGGGAGTGCTGTTTTCTGTCGTGGCCATTTGCGCGGCAATTTGCGCCGAGATGCTCACACCGCCGGCCTTCACCCAGGAGTTTGCGCGCGCTCTGGCGCGCACGCGGCCGTCGGCGAACGTGTCGGTCGCGGGCGATCTCAAATTGACGATCAAGGAGACGGATGGTCTGGTCCGCAATATCCAGCTCAACAACGCATACAACGAATACAAGCTCGATCCCCAGCGGTTCGACGATCTCGTGGCGACCTTCTCCGCGATTTTCTCGCAGTCGGCGAGCAAGGAGGCAGGGCTCGACCGCACCCGCATCATTCCGGTCATCAAGGACCGGCAGTGGCTCGACGAGCTCCACAACACGCTCAAGGCAAAAGGCGTCGCACAGCAGCATCTCGCCGATCGTTTCAACGACGAATTGGTGATTGTCTACGCGCAGGACGATCCAAACCGGATGCGATATCTCACGACCCAGGAGGATTTCGGTCTCAGCCGCGAGGAGTTGAGATCGCTTGCCGTAGCGAACCTCAAGCGCGTCCTGCCGAAGATCGAGATGGGACGCGTCGGGGATGTCGCGCTCATGTCGGCCGGCGGCAACTACGAAGCCAGCTTGCTGTTGATCGACGATATCTGGTCGAGCGGACAGATCCAGGTCAACGGCGATATCGTCGTCGCCATACCGACGCGCGATACGCTGCTGGTGACCGGCTCCCGCAGTCGGTCCGGCTTGAAGCTGGTGCGCGAGCTGACTGCCAAATTCAAGGCCCAGGGACCGTACGAATTGACCGACACGTTATTTCGCTATCGCGACGGACGCTTCACCAAATTCGGCTCGCGCTAGATTTACAGTCTGGCAGAGTCTTCTCGTCCTTATGCTCAGCAGCACGCAACGCGTGTGTCCCGAGGCACGGGGCCGCTACTCTTTCGAGACAGCGGCAACGCAGCCTCTGCGATCGCGTTGCCAACCCGGCACTCGCTGGTCCGCTCACTCGGGCGCGAATCCGAACGTCTGCTCGAACCGCTTGGCATAGGCCGGCCATGCCTGCGGATTGACGATGCGGGGCGGGCGCTTGCCGTCGAGCGTCATGATCAACTGCTCGGCGGCGATCCGGCCCATATTGGCGCGCGCCTCGCGGGTGACGCCGGCGGTGTGCGGGCTCGCGACCACATTGTCGAACTGCAGCAGCGGATGATCGGGCGGCGGCGGCTCCTTGTCCCACACGTCGATCCCGGCGCCGGCGATCTGCTTGCTCCGCAGCGCCTCGGCCAGCGCGCGCTCGTCGTGGATGAAGCCGCGGGCCGTCGTGATGAAAAAGGCATGGGGCTGCATCAGCGCGAACTCCCGCGCGCCGATCATGCCGCGCGTTCCCTCGTCGAGCGGACAGTTGATGGATACGAAGTCGGCGCGCCGCAGCAGCTCGTCGAGCGTGACCTTGACCGCCGCGCGCGCCTTGATCGTGTCGGCATCGAGATAGGGATCGCACGCGATCACCTGCATGGCGAACAGGCCGCGGCAGAGTTCAGCGATGCGGCGGCCGACATTGCCGAGACCGACGATGCCGATGGTACGGCCCTGCACGTCATTGCCCATGAAGGCGGCGCGGTCGCGCATGGTGCCGCGCCGCAGGGCGTGATTGGTCTGGATGATCTGCTTGGAGAGCATGAGCATCATCGCGACCACATGCGCCGCCACCGCCTCGGCGTTGCCGCCGGTCTGATTGACGACGAGCACGCCGGCCTCGGTGCAGTCCTTGACGTCGACGGTGTCGTAGCCGGCGCCGCTGGTGGACACGACGAGCAGGTTCGGCATGCGCGCCAGCAGGTCGCGCTGGGCGTGAAAGCGCGGACGCAGTTCGTCGCGGGCCGACCCGATCTGATAGGCATGCGCGGCGGTGATGATCGGCTGGACGGCTTCGTCGGGTGTCTCGTTCTCGAGCTTGTCGATCCGGATTTCCGGCCGTTGCGCCATGAGGTCGAGATAACAGGGATGCGCCACCTGGCGCACGTAGAATACGCGCTTCACGTTTTCCTTCATGTCGCGGAAGTCCTCGATTCCAATCTCATGCTTGCTTGAACGCCGGCATCACATCCCTCGCAAACAGGTGGGCCGCGGATGCAGTCTGGCGGCGGTGGTGGACGGCCCAGGCCGCCTGGCCGTCCGGAGGACGGATACGGCGCAGTCCTCACCCCGGCGGATGCGCGCGGAAATATTCGGCATCCCGCGGTTTTTGCGTCCACTGCGTGTTGCCGCGCCACTCGAAATGGCGGCTCGACATGTTCCCGCCGTAGCGCACCCGGAAGAGCAGCGTGCGCTGCGGTCCGTTGATGTATTCATGGAGTTCGCCGGGAGGATGAACCACGAACCCGCCCGGCACGATGTCGACCGTCTCCTTCGGCGTGCGCATCTTCCCGCCGCCCTGGAAACAGAAATAAATCTCGGTCGCATCCGGATGACAATGATTGGGGCTGATCTGGCCCGGCTCCCAGCAGGCGACCGTGACGTCGCCCTCGCCGATCTCGCCGAGCACCTTCTCGACGTGGTGCCGAGGGTTCCATTCCTGCTCCGCGAGCAGATTGAAAACTTGCATGTGCTTACCTCAGACCGCGCGCTATGGCAGCCCCGCGACGATCCGCATGT
Organism: uncultured Alphaproteobacteria bacterium; assembly: GCA_963725065.1. Lineage (GTDB taxonomy): Bacteria > Pseudomonadota > Alphaproteobacteria > Rhizobiales > Xanthobacteraceae > VAZQ01. The sequence goes on along the minus strand of CAVRXD010000037.1, from coordinate 44,462 downwards.
CGCGATCGGCCGCGTTGTTGAAGACCTTCAACGCGTGCTGATAAGCCTTACCGTCGTGGGCGGCGACCGCGGCGTCGACGCTGTCGAATTCGATGATTACGACGCGTTGCTTGACGCCTCCCTCGAACGCTACCGCCGCGACGTCGCGCGCCAGAAAACGTCCACCGGCACCGGTGATGGCGGGCCCCGCGAGCTTGGCGTAAGCGTCCATGTCGGCCTGATTTTTAATCGAACGATAGCACGCGATCCAATACGCTTTGGCCATTGTCACTTCCTCCCTGGATGTGCCCGCCCTGCGCGGGGAGAATGGCAGCCTAGCGGATTGTGGATCGGAAGACAGCTGCTCTCTGCGTTGTCATAGCCGGCACCGTTGGTCCGCGCCCGGTAAGGGGAGGTTCCGAAGGAGGGGGCGGACCAAACCGCCGTTTCTTTTTACGCTCGCGGCGCTACGATGCGACGACCGGCTTCACCCCGGGAGATGTGTCCATGGCAACATTGAAAACACTCGCAATCATCGGCCTCCTCGCGATCCTGGTCGGGATCGCCTCCGCGGTCTACTTCTTCGGCGGCTATTACAACGTGGCCGGCACCGCCGAGGAGCCCGCAATCGTGAAATGGGCCCTCGTCAAAGTTCGACAGGCCTCGGTGGCGCAGCATGCGAAGGACAGCCCGCCAACGTCGCTCGACAATCCGGCCACTGTGCAGGCGGGAGCACGCGCTTTTTCCGAGCGCGGCTGCGTGAATTGTCACGGCGGGCCCGGCGTGAACTGGGCGAAGTTCTCCGAAGGCTTGCGGCCGGACCCGCCCGATCTCAAGGAGCTCGCCGACCAGCTCTCGCCCGCCCAACTGTTCTGGGTGATCAAGCATGGCATCAACATGACCGGCATGCCGAGCTTCGGTCTCATCGAGGTGCCCGACCAGGAAATCTGGACCATCGTCGCGTTCGTCAAGAAGTTGCCGAGCGTGTCGGATGCGGACTTCAAGGCCTGGACGGCGAAGCCCTGAAGCCGGCGACGTGAACCGTCGTCGGCCGAAGCTTTGGCTGCGTCCAACCGATCTGATTCCGCCGCACCGTCAGGCGGTCATTTTCCGCCGGAACGGCGCACGCTCTTGATCGGGATGGCGGGAAGGCCCGACTTCTCCGCGATCGCACGGTCTTGCTCCTCGATGATGGCGCGCGCGGGCTCGTCGCCGTCGAGGCCGCCCAGCACCGTGCTCGGCACCTTGCGGTTGGATCGCTGTGAGCCGTCTTCGTAGAACACGTCGAACAGCACGAATTCAGCGCGGGTTCCGGGTTTCTTGGCCATCTCATCACCCTATCGATGTCCGGGCGCTCCCCATGCCCGGCAATCGCAAACAAAAGGCCCGGCGCGTTCGCGCCGGGCCGATCTTTACGCTGTCGGTCAGACGGTCTGCAGATTGGCAGCCGCCGACTTGCCGCTCCGCCGGTCGGCTTCAATGTCGAAGCTGACCTTCTGGCCTTCGACCAGGCCGCGCATTCCGGCGCGCTCGACTGCCGAGACATGAACGAACACGTCAGGGCCGCCTCCCTCCTGTTGAATGAAGCCGAAGCCTTTTTGGGAGTTGAAAAACTTTACGGTACCTGTTGCCATATTGGCCTCCTTGAAACGCACATCCGCGTTGGATCGCACGACCATTCGTGCGACCCGATATCCGGATTTGGCGTGTTCTTGGGAAAGGCCCTTCGGGGCAGATGCAAGGCAGGCAAAATCTCGAACGTCGGACATATAGGGCTGGTTCCCTCGGTTTGCAACGATGATCTGGTGATGCGCATCGCAAGCCATCCTTGTTCGAGCGATTTCGGCTCAGACAATCTCGACGATCTCCGCATCGGATTGTCCGGCCCGAATGGTGTCGCCGACTTCTTTGCCGAACAAGGCGCGCGCCACCGGCGAAACATGCGAGAGCGTGCCGCGCGCGGGATCGGCCTCGTCTTCGCCGACGATCCGAAAGGTCTGGCGGCGTCCATCGTCGCGTACGATGGTCACGGTCGAGCCGAAATGCACGCGCGTCGAGTCTTCGCAAGGAGGCGCAAGTTGAGCGCTGGCGCGCCGCGCATTCCAATAGCGCAGCTCGCGCGCCGCCCGCGCGGTCGCGACGCGGTCGCCCGCCGCTTGGGCACCAGCGTGCTCGCGCTGCAGGCGCGCGAGCTCATTTTCGATCTGGGCGAGGCCCTCCGCCGTCACCAGATTGGGATGCAGAGAAATTTGACGGTCCGGCAGTTCCGCAACCGCGTCTTCGCCGTCCGGCTCTTTGATGAATGCCCTGCTCATGATGGCAACAGTCGATCCTTCCTCTCCGTCAACTCCGTCGACCCGACGGCAACGTCACCGCATATATGGGACGTTTGCGGCAGAACCATATGCGGCGCGCAGGCACGCTTGCCGATGGAACCTTTTCCCTAGGAAAAAGTTCTCTTTGATTGAGCGCAGGTGCAAGGCGTGCTGACGCAGGCCATCGCCCCGGCATCCGCACCCATTCAGGAGGAATAGATGCAGAAGGCGCCGTTTATCATTGCCCTCGGGTTGATGCTGCCGCTCATGGGCACCAACGCCCATGCCCAAACGCCGCCGGCAACCCCTCCGCAGCAAGAGCTCGCGCCCACGAACCCGAAGCTCAATCTCACGCTGGAGCAGCGCCACACCATCAAGGAAATCGTCAAGGACGCGAAAACCGACACGACGCCCGCGAGCGTGCAGGCAACCGTCGGCGAAACCATTCCGCAAGGCGTCAGCCCGCAGCCGATGCCGAGCGCAGTGGCGCAGAAGGTCCCGCAGGTAAAGGCTCACAGCTACTTTCTGACCGCGGAGCAGGTGGTGATCGTGGACCCGAAGGACAACAAAGTGGTCGAGGTGATCAAGCTGCAGGGCGAGTGATCTAGGGCACTGGGCCCTGGGTCGACCGGCCGTTAATCATTGCACTGGATCAACTCTTGACGCAGGCGCCGATCAATCCACGCGCACGCCGGTCTGGGCGATGACGCGCTGCCATTTGGCGGCTTCTTCCTTGACGAAAGCCTTTGCTTCCGCGGGCGTACCTGCCACCGGCTCCGCACCGAGCTCGGCGATGCGTGCGCGGAAGTCCGGTGTATCGGCGATCCGCCTGATAGCGGCCGCGAGCGATTGCGTGACGGTCTGCTGCGTCCCTGCGGGCGCCGCGACCATAATCCACGATGAAGCTTCATATCCGGGCACGCCGCCTTCGCTGATCGTCGGGAGCTCGGGAAGGAGCGGCGACCGGACCGCCGTGCTCATGCCCAGCGCCCGCACCCGCCCGTCGCGGATGACCGGCAGGAACGATATCAGATTGTCGATCACGAGCTGAATCCGTCCGGTGATAAGGTCGGTCAGCGACAGCGTGGTGGCGCTGTAGGACACGAACTGGATGTCCACGCCGGCCATCGATTTGAACAATTCGGCGGACAGGAATGACGTCGCGCCGGCGCCGATCGCGCCATAGTTGAGCTTGTTGGGATTGGCCTTGGCGTAAGCGACCAGTTCCGCGACGTTGCGCGCCGGGACGTCGGGATTGACCACCAGTACATTCGGGAGCCGAGCGAAGAGCGAGACCGGCTCGAGCTCGCGGTCCGGGTCGAACCGCATCTCGCGATAGAGCGCTTTGTTGTACGACAATACGCCGGGCGCCCCCATCAGGAAGGTGTAACCGTCGTTCGGCGCGCTGGCGACGGCGGCGCCACCGACATTGCCGCCGGCGCCGCCCCGGTTCTCCACGATGAACGGCACGTTGAGCTCGGTCGAAAGCCGTTGGCACAGCAGGCGCGTCAGAACGTCGGTCGCTCCCCCGGCGGTGAAGGGCACGATGAAGCGCACCAGGCGCGTCGGCCATTCGGCGGCATGGCCGGGCGTCGCGATCGCAATCGCGGCAACGATTGCGAGAACAGCCGAGCGGATGCTCATCATCGATCGTATCCCTTGCGCGATTGTGGTCGGCGGCGCAGCGCGATGGCGGGAGCGGTCAGTAGCATCAGCGCGCGCGCGTGAGATACCGCTTGTCGATCATCACGTGGATCCCCTTGTTGCCGTTGACCACCTGCGTCACGCGCAGATCGGCGGTGAGGCTCGCGAGCGAATATGCCTGATAGCGGTCGAGCCCGGCGCGCGCGCAGATAAGATCGAGCATTTGACGCAACGCAATCACCACGCAGTCGTCGAGGTCGGGATCGAACGCCATGGTGATCATGTGCGTCGGCGTCTCCGCCATCGGCCATTCCAGGCGCATGTCGTCGCGCACGGTGAGGCGGAAGGTCCCGGTCAGGCCGGTCTCGACCGCAGTGATGCAGACCTCGCCATCGCCTTGCACGCCATGACCGTCGCCGACCGAGAACAGCGCATCCTCGACGAAGATCGGGAGATAGAGCGTGGTGCCGGCAACGAGCTCTTTATTGTCGAGATTGCCGCCGTTCCGGCGCGGTGGCGCGGTCGAGATCATGCCCCACGCCGGCGGCGGCGCGGTCCCCATGACGCCGAAGAACGGCGCCAACGGAACCTCCTGGCCCCACGGCAGTCGCCAGCTGTTGCGCGCACGATCGAGAACCACGTGGATGTGCCGGTTCTCGGCAAAGTCGTCCGGCAAGGCGCCGGCGAGCGGGCGCACCGAATTGTAACCCCAGTCGTACAACACATCGATGGACTCGATGTCGACCTGCAGCACCTGCCCGGGCTTGGCGCCTTTGACGGCCACCGGACCGGTCAGCATGTGCGGCCCCAACTGGCGCACCACCTTCGCATGAATGGCGGGAAGCGCCGGCGGTACGACGAGCGGAGGGCCCGGCATCAGCTCGGGACCGCCCGACACGCTCGAGATGGTCACGCGCTCGCCGCTCTCGATCGCAACCCGGGGAGAGAGACGTGCGTCGAAATAGCCCCAATGGACGTTGTCGGGGGCGGGCTCGAGGTGAATGGGCATGCTTTTCATTCCAGTGACGGGCAGCGCCGCAACACAGCACGTTTTGGCGGCCGCTCCAACGGCCGCCAATCACGGCGAACAGCGCGGCCTACAAAGCAGCGACGGTGTGCACCTCGATCAGGAACGGCTCCTGCACCAGCCGATCCACGATCAGGAGCGTGTTGGGGGGATACACGCCGCTCGGAAAGATGCGCGGAAATTCACGCAGCCGGAACGCCATGAATTTTGCGATGTCCTGCGAATGCACGAGATAGGTCGTGAACTCGACGACGTTGGCGAAGCCGGCGCCCTGCGATTTGAGCGCCGCCTCGATGTTGGCAAAGACCTGCTGGCATTGCGCGTCGAAGTCGTCCTTGCCCACGCAGGCGCCGCTCTTCTCCGCCGCCACCTGGCCGGCGATGAACAGGAATTCGGAGGCCTTGACGCGTGTGATCTGCGAGTATTGCCCGAGCGGCTTGCCCAGCGCCTCGGGGTTGTGAAACGTGATCTCGGGCATGCTGCTCCCTCGTCAAATGTAAATCGCATTGCACCGTAGATTGCCGGTCGGCGCAATACGCCGGCGCCATCGCGCTATAGCACAGCGAGCTGGCGCGCCTCATGCCTCCGGGATCACCGGCAGCAGCAGGTGCGAGGGATGTGCGGGGTCGTGATAGACCCGATGCAGCACGGTCTTGCTGCTGCAGATATGGTACGGGATGTATTCGACGTTGGTGGCACTGCCGACGCCGGTGGCGACGTCGAGGCTCGTGATCTCGACACAGATGCGGTGCCCGCGCTTGAACTGGTTCGCGGTCGCCATGATCTCGATGGCGTATTCGTTGATCTCGCCGGGTGTGACCGGCTGGCGCGCCGCGCGCGTGAGCGGATGCCAGGGCCGTCCGGGCAGGGACCTCGCCGGATCGACGGCGCGGTGGGACGCCTTGAGCCAGCCGCGCGTGAGCTCGCGTTCGTACAGGCCGGGTGTGACATCGCGCTCGCCTTCGCGGGCGGTCTGCACGCCCACGTCCGGCCCCACGTCCTTCAGGATGACGATCCAGTTGGTATCGTCCTGGTCGATCGAAGCGAAAAGGTTGAGCACGCTCGGCCCCGCGATGGTGACGTCTTCGGCCAGCGGCTCGCTCAGGTAGCGCAGCTTCTGGATCCGGTTGGTCTGGCTCGCCGGCATTTGCGCGAAGGCGTCCGGAGCCTGGTCATCGTCGGCACTCGCGGCGACAAACGCCTCGGTGGTCAAACGCTCCCAGCCCCGGAGATAGAACTTGATCCACTGCGTCTCCGGCAACGGCCAGTCGCTGCCGCTGCGCCATTCATTGGCGCCCATCACCCAGAACCGCACCGGCGGATCGTTTAGGATTCCCGTGTCGATGCCCTTGAGCCATTGGTCGTACCACCGCAGCATTTCGTTGTGGAACGCCTTGACCGGACGATCGAGATGGGCGGGGCCTGCGAGCAGTAGCTTCTTGTGCGGCGCGTCGAGGGAGCGAAACCAGTTCTGCGCGCCCACGAGATGAGTCTTGTAGGTGTAGCCGTACCAACCCGAGCCGGTATAGGTCGGGACCTTGATCTTGGAAAACTCGGTCTCGCTCTTCTTGACCGCTTCTTCCTTGTCGTAGGGGTCGACGAGGATGTCGAAATACGCCGGGAAATGTTGTCCCTTGAGCGCGAGCACGTTGTAGACGTGCGGGTACATCTTGAAGTCGGGATTGGCGATCGCTTCCTGCCAGAGCTTTTCCCGCTCGGGCGGCAACGCCTTCGGCTGCCCCTTCTGCTGATGAGCCGACGCATAGACCTGCAGCAGAAACCGGAACAGGTGGATGACGCCGCCGGGATATTCGTCGCGAAAACCGCCGGCATCGCCGTATGCGCCGCGTGGATCGAACGGAAAGATCGCCTTGAGATGGGGCGGCTGCAGCTTCGCGGCCATGAGCTGCTCGGCGCCGAAACCTGAAATGCCGACCATGCCGACATTGCCGTCGCACCAGGGCTGCGCCGCGATCCATTCGATCAGGTCGTAGCTGTCGAATGCGCGCGAGCCACCGGCCTCCGACTTGCCGACGCCGCGCGGGTTGCCGATCACGTGGACGTAGCCGCGGCCGACGAAGAAGCGCGTATCGCCCGCTTCCGCCGGACCGGTCCACAGCATCGACCAGGCCGGATGGGTGAGTGAGGCCTGGGCCAGTTCGGGACCCTGCAGGTCCTTGTTGTGAATCGAGAAGGCCAGCAGGGCCGGGAGCTTTTCCGTCGTTTCCGGACGGTAGACGTCGGCCGCGATCTTGACGCCGTCGCGCATGGGCACGAGGACGTCCTTTTCCGCGATCATGCCGACGTAGGTGGGGGCGCGATCGTAATCGACCGGCGCCCGCTGGCCGGAGAGCGAGAGCTGAAAGGCGCGATCGGTCGTCGTCTTCTTCATCATGTCCTCGATGGCAGCATGGAAGCTCGTCAAAAATAGATCAGCAGCTCGCGTCAAATGTCCTTGGCATCGATGAGGATGAATGCGATGCGACACGGCTCCTTGCCGCGATTGACCCAGGCGTGAATGGTGCCCTGCTGCACCAGCACGTCGCCTGCCTTAAGATGGACATCGGAATCATCCAGCAGCATGTCGATCTCGCCTGAAAGCACGATGGCGTAGTCGATGCTGCGGGTGCGATGCATGCCGGGGTGTCGCGCGGGCTTGGCCGCGGGACTGGTGGCCGCCGGGCCGTCATGGCCCGCGATCTTGGCGAGGAAGTTCGGATCGAGGTCGTCCGCTTTCGGGGTCGGATGGAATTCGACGATTCGGAAGATCGAGCCGTTGGGCGGCGGCGGAATGCCGACCTTGCGGGTGGCGGCGTCGGTCTTGCCCGAGATATCGGCGGGTGTCGCGTCCGTGACCCAGAGGTTGAACACTTTGACACCCAGCTCGGCTTCGCCCCCGGTCTGGGGCGCGACATTGTCGAACCCGACAATCGCCTTGCCGCTCGCGTCGTGGGTGGTGACCACGCGTCGGATATCATTAGCTGCAGGCATACGTGCTTCCCCCCTGTCGTTGTCGCGATGGACGTCACGTCCGTTCGGCGCGCTCGCGCTGGCGCGCGCGAGGAACGTATCACGGCAGAGCCGTGTTCGGACAAGCCCCGCGCAACCGCGGCAGTATGCGCACCAGCCATGCGAGCGCCCGCGCGCTTTCGGCCCCGATTGCTGTTGCGTGCGCTGTGCGTAGTTGGCAAGGAAGTCTTGCGAGGACAGCTCGACAAGATCGGTTCGATCGTGAGCTGGACAAGAAACCACGAATAAGCCCTAGGAACGCTCAAAGCGCAGATGCTCAGGTCCGGTACCATTCACGCCGGGGTCGAATCGCCCTTCGCCTGGTGGCGGCTTGTTGCCGCCGTCGTGCTCGGCGCCGTCGGCAGCGTCGGGATGTGGTCGGTGCCGGTGGTGCTGCCGGCTGTGCAGGCGGAGTTCGGCGTCGCGCGGGCGGATGCATCACTGCCGTTCACGCTCGCCATGATGGGCTTCGCGTTCGGGGGCGTGGCGATGGGCCGATTGTCCGATCGGCTGGGCATCCTGGCGCCGGTGGTGTGCGGCGAGCTTGCCCTGAGTGTCGGCTACATCGGCGCAGGGTTTGCTCCCAACCTGATCTCGTTTGCGCTGCTGCACATCGTCATCGGTATCGGCGCGTCTGCGACGTTCGGGCCGTTGATCGCGGACACCTCGCAATGGTTCACGCGCCGGCGCGGCATTGCCGTCGCCATCGTGGCCTGCGGCAACTATCTCGGCGGCACCATCTGGCCGCCCATCCTGCATCATTTCATCGCCAGCGACGGCTGGCGGGCAACACATATCGGCGTCGGCGTGTTCTGCGGCCTTGCGACGCTGCCGCTCTTGCTGGCGTTGCGTCGCCGCGCGCCGATGCAGGATATCGAACCGGTTGGCTCGTTGGGCGCCGGCGCCCGGCGCGGCCTGGGCATTTCTCCCAACGCGCTGCAGGCCGTGCTGTGCCTCGCCGGCCTGTCCTGCTGCGTCGCCATGGCGATGCCGCAGGTCCACATCGTCGCCTATTGCGGCGATCTCGGCTACGGCGTGGCGCGTGGCGCCGAAATGCTGTCCCTGATGCTGGGCTTCGGCATGGTCAGCCGCATCGCCTCGGGTTTCGTCGCCGACCGCATCGGCGGCGTGGCGACGCTGCTGCTGAGTTCGGCACTGCAGGGCGTGGCGCTGTTTCTCTATCTGCTGTTCGACGGCCTGGCATCGCTCTATGTGATCTCGGCACTGTTCGGTCTGTTCCAGGGCGGCATCGTGCCGATGTATGCCATCATCGTGCGCGAATATTTTTCCCCGCAGGAGGCCGGCACGCGGCTGGGCCTCGTGCTGATGGCGACGTTGTTCGGGATGGCGTTCGGCGGCTGGATGTCGGGCGTGATCTTCGATCTCACTGGTTCCTACCAGGTGGCGTTTGCCAATGGCCTGATGTGGAACTTGGTCAATGTGTTGATCGCGTTTTGGCTGCTCATGCGGCCGGGAAGGCGGGTCGCGCACGCCTGAGAGAGCGAGCTATTGCGTGCTTGCGACCGCGGAGAGCGACCCCGCTGACTGGATCGTCACCTGCTGGCTCAGGGCGAGTTGCCAGCGCCCGTCGCGAAGCACCCAGACGCGCATATTGCTGTAGGGCTTGCCGCCGCGATAGGGCGCGTGCTGCGACGTCATGAGCGCCGAATTGGGACCAAAACCGTAAATCCGCATGGAGGTGACGGGATCGCCCGGGGTGCCGGTGCCGGCATCCTGATGGCGCTTGGCGATGGCGACGCGCTCCTCCTTGTTGCCGACCGTGGTGTTGTTGATGATCTGAAATTCGTCCGCGATGAAGCTCGCCAATTGCGCCGCGTCGGGTTTCCATTCGAGCATCTTGGTCTTCTGCCACGCAGTGAGGATGTCCTGCTCCATCTGCGTCTTCGGCAGGTAGGGCACGGTGCGGCAGGGATTGTCGCAGTCGCCGGCAGCCTGCTCGACCGACGCCGGCGCTCCGTTGCCGGCGGTGGGCGTCTCCACCAGGGCGAACGCTTTCCAGCCATGCCGTCGCTTGACGAATACCCGCAGGAAACGGGCGTTGTCGTGGCTCCCCCGCACGGTGAACATCCGCCCGTAGAAGTGCGTCCGGACGTCACCATCGGCCGCATTGGCGGCTGCAAGCGCAGGCAGCTCCTTGAGTGTCTCCCGCCGTGTGAGCGTTCTGCCCTCGGCATCGGTCCAGGTGAAGCGCCGATCGAGAACCGCGCCGATCGCCTTCTGGTCGCGCTTGCCGAGATTTGCGACGAAAGCACGATGCGCTTCTTTTGCCGCCTGCTCGTCACTGACCGGAGCGGTGCGTGCGATCACGAGCGTGCCCGCGGCCAGGACCGCAACGGCGAGGGCAGCAATCACGAAACGACGCATGCAAAATCTCCGACGGGCGTGAACCTGAGGCGCGGATTTGTCCCAGGTTCACTGCTCCGCCTTATAGTCCTCGCGCGGCTGGTTTGCGATGTTGATGAGCAGCTCGGCGTCCTGGCGGTCCTTCTTCAGGAAGGCGGCGAACTCCGCGGGCGTCCCCGGTGCCGGCAGCACCGCCTGCTTCTCGAGATAGTCGGTGAATTTCGGCTCGCGATAGAGCTTCACGAACTCGGCGTTGAGCCGGTCCACGATCGGCTGCGGCACGCCCTTCGGGGCCGCCAGGCCCCACCAGCCGAACGGCGGGAAATCGATGCCGGCCTCGGCAAGGGTCGGCACGTCGGGCGCGAGCGGCGAACGCCGCACGGCGGCGACCGCCAACGGCTTGATCTTGCCGGTTCCCAACAGGCCGAGAAAGTTTCCGAGGCCCATCTTGGCGATCTGCAATTCGCCGGCGACCAGCGCTTGCGCGATCGGCCCGCCGCCGCGATAGGGGATGCCGACGATGTCCACGTTCCACTTCTGGTTCATCCACTTCAGGAACATTTCCGGGTTGGAGCCGGGACCGAGCGTGCCGTAGTTGAGCGCACGCGGATGCGCCTGGGCATAGGCCTTGAGCTCGTTGGCCGTGCCGACATTGAGCGCGCTGTTCACGAACAGCGCCTCGACCAGAAGGTAGAGGTTGGTGATGAGCGTGAAGTCCTTCTCGGCGTCATAGGGCAGCTTGTTGAACATCAGCGGGTTGATGGAGAGTGTGTTGTGGTAGACGAGGCAGAGCGTGTAGCCGTCGGGCGTGGCCTGGGCGCAGGCCTGGGCGGCCGGGATGCCGCTTGCCCCGCCCTTGTTCTCGATCACGAACGACTGGCCGAGCCGCGGCGCGAGCTCGTTCGCCGTGGCACGCATGATGACGTCGGTCACGCTGCCGGCCGCGATCGGCACGATCACCCGGATCGGCCGGTCGGGGTAGGTCTGGGCGTTTCCGGGGAACGCCCAGACCATGAGCAGAGCCGCGATCGACGCGGCCGCGGCAAAGCCACGCCGCGCCCGCGCGAGCGAGCCGCGAGAAAGTCTCGTCATGATGCTTCCTTGTGGTGCCGGCACGGTCCGCCGCGGGCGCGCTGGTTATTTGAGCTGGTCGGCGACCTTGTCGATGCCGGCTTTGACGCAGGCCTCGTCCTTCTCGCCGCCGGGAGCGCCGGAGGCGCCGACCGCACCGATCACGTCTTCGCCGACCATGATCGGTAGCGCGCCGCGCCCGGTGGTGAAGCCGGTGAGATACTGCGCGCCCATCTGGGGATTTTTCTTCAGCCGGTCCTCCATCTCGCCGGACGGAATGCGGAACGTGCGCGCCGTGAAGGCCTTCTTGAAGCTGTTCTCCATGGTGTGCGGCCCGGTCCCGTCGCCGCGGATCTGCACGATGACCTCGCCGTTGCGCCCGACGACGGTGGCGGACACCTGATAACCGTTCGTCTTGCAGGTCGCGATGGTCGTTTCCGCGATGGCGAGGGCCGTGGCGGCCGACAGGTCCTTGCGGGCGAGGAGTTGCGCGCTCGCGGGCGCGACCAGGACGCAGGCGAGACCGACGCCGGCCAGGCGATACAACACCACAGACATGATGGAAATCCTCCCTTCGTGATCGAGACCGCTCTCATCAGGGTGGCGGTCAGCGCGCCGAGCTTAGCTCATTTCGGGCGATTTGTATGGGGCCTCGCCAGAGTTTCCCGTCCATGCTGTCGGTATGGTATCTGCGAGCGGCCCAACGGGGATGAGAGGGGGAATGAAAGGGACAGGAATGCAGCCGAGCCCGGGAACCCGCGCCGAGGCCGCTCCGCCGCCAGGCACGGAGGCGCGGCGGTGATCGGCGTCGGCATCGTCGGCTGCAACTATGGGCGAACCGTACTGCTGCCCGCATTCCGCACCGATCCGCGCTGCGAGGTCGTCGCGCTGGCGGGAAGCGATGGCGCGCGCACGGCCGAGCTTGCCCGGGCGGTGGAGGTTGCGCGTGGGTTCGGCGATTGGCGAGCGCTGATCGAGGATCGCGCCGTCACCGCCGTTGCCGTCGCGGTGCCGCCCGATCTTCAGCCCGAGGTGGCGCGCCATGCGCTCGACCTCGGAAAGCCCGTCTTCGTCGAGAAGCCGCTGGCGGCCGATCTCACTGCGGCACGGGGCATGGTCGAGGCAGCGCGCCGAAGCGGGCAGCCGACCATCATCGACTTCAACTTTCCCGAGCTGCCGTCGTGGCGCCGCGCCAAAGAGATCCTGGACAGCGGCGCGCTCGGGCGTTTGCGTCATGTGGTCGTGACCTGGAACGTCGAGAACCAGGCCACGCGCCTGCGCCTCAAGAGCTGGAAGACGCGTGCGGGGGAAGGCGGCGGTGGTCTGCTGGGCAATTTCGTCAGTCATTGCTTTTACTATCTCGAATGGTTTCTCGGCCCGATCGCAGGACTCGGCGGCCGCGTGTTCCCGCTGCCTGACGGTGACGCCGAGAGCAGCATCGCGCTGGCGATCGCCTTCGCATCCGGCGTCGGCGGCAGCCTGCAGATGAGCTGCGCGTCGTTCCTCGGCTCCGGCCATCGGCTCGAATTCTACGGCGAGGACGGTACCCTCGTTCTGGCCAACCCGACCGCCGACTATTTCCGCGGCTTCCAGCTGATGCAGGCGGGGCGCGCCGACAGCAGCCTGCAGCCGGTCGCGACCGAGGACGTGAGCGCCGATCGCTTCGCCGATTCCCGCGTCGCACCGGTGGCGCGGCTGGTGCAACGCTTCGTCGACGCGTGCGAGCGGGGCGGTTCCCCTGCGCCCGGCTTCGCCGAAGGCTATCGCGTGCAGGCCCTGATCGATGCGGCGCGTCATGCGCATGCATCCGGCCGCTGGATCGACGTCGCGCCGTCGGCCGGGGAGGGACGTCCGTGAGCGCCCGGCGTGTCCTGGTGACCGGCGGCAGCGGCTTCATCGGCTCCGCCCTGGTCAAGGCGCTGGTGCGCCACGGCGATCGGGTGCGCGTGTTCGACGACAATTCCCGCGGTGCGCTCCGCCGGCTGCGGGATGTCGACGCCGACGTCGAGTTCGTCGCCGGCGACATCCGCGACCCGGCTGCGGTCGACGCCGCCATGCGCGGCATCGACGAGGTCCATCACCTTGCCTTCGTCAACGGTACGGCGACTTTCTACAGCGCCCCCGAGCTGGTATTGGATGTCGGCGTCAAAGGCATGGTCAACGTCATCGACGCCTGCCGGCACTGGAACGTTGGGCGCCTGGTTCTCGCCTCGAGCTCGGAGGTCTATCAGTCCCCGCCGAAGGTGCCGACCGACGAGAGCGTTCCGCTGGTGGTTCCCGACCCGCTCAATCCGCGCCTGTCCTACGGCGCGGGCAAGATCATCAGCGAGATGATGGCGATCAATTACGGCCGCCGGCATTTCGAGCGCGTGCTGATCTTTCGGCCGCACAACGTCTATGGTCCGGACATGGGCTTCGATCACGTCATTCCGCAATTTGCGGTGCGCCTGAAACGCATGATCGACGCCCAGGCCAGCGGTCCGTTGTCGTTTGACATCCAGGGCAGCGGCGAGGAGACGCGCAGCTTCTGCCATGTCGACGATCTGGTGCAGGGCGTGATGGTCATGCGGGAGAAGGGCGAGCACCTCAACATCTACCACATCGGCACCACCGAAGAGGTGAGCATCGCCGATCTCGCGCGCCGCATGGCCGCGATTGCCGGCCGCGAGATCGCGCTGCGCCCCTCGGCGGTGCTCGCCGGCAGCACGCCGCGCCGGTGCCCCGACGTTTCGAAGCTCGCCGCGCTCGGCTATGCCCCGCGTGTTCCGCTCGACGAGGGATTGCCGCCGACGCTCAAATGGTACTGGGATCACGAAAGCATGGCGCCGGCGGCGTAGGCCGGCCGTAGCAAGGAGAAGGCATTGTTTCCAGCAAAAGTCGCCCGTGCCGCCGGCAGCGGAGCAAGCGTTCCAGTCGAGTGTTGTCAGGTCTGCGGACATGCGCCGCTGACCAACGTGCTCTCGCTCGGCTACATGCCGCCGGTGAACCAGATGGTAGCGATCGGTGCAGTCCCGCGGCAGCAGCCGTGGTTTCCAACCAACCTCCTGCACTGCGGCAAGTGTGACCTGGTGCAACTCGGCCTCGCGGTCGATCCCACCATCATCTTTCCCCCCGAATATCCCTACACCAGCGGCACCACCAAGCTGTTGCGAGACAACTTTGCCGAACTCCATGCGGAGGCGTCGGCAATGTTGAAGCTCGGGCCGCAAGACCTCGTCATCGATATCGGCTCGAACGACGGGACGCTGCTTTCGAATTTCAAGAGCCACCGCGTTCTCGGCATCGAGCCGACCGAGGTCGGCAAGATCGCCGCCAGCCGCGGAATCCCGACGCTGCAGCGCTATTTCACCCCGGAGACGGCGGCCGAGGTCAGGCGCGAGCACGGCCCCGCGCGCGTGGTGACGGCGGCGAACTGCTTCGCCCATATTGAGGACGTGCACGCGATCGTCGAGGGCATTCTCGAGCTGCTCGGCCCCGACGGCGTGTTCATTTCCGAATCCCACTACCTCATCGGGTTGCTCGACACGCTGCAGTACGACACCGTCTATCACGAGCACCTGCGTTATTATTCGCTCAACAGCCTGGCCAACCTGCTGCAGATGCATGGGCTCGAAGTCTTTCACGCGCGACCGATCCCGACCCACGGCGGATCGATCCGGGTCTATGCCGCGCGGCGGGGCGTTCAGCCCGTCAACGACAGCGTCGCCAAGATGCTGGCGAGCGAACCGCGCGGCGCGGCGATGGTGGCGCGGCTCAACAGCTTCAGGGACGAGGTGGTGTTGTCCAAGCTGCGGCTGTTCGCCATGATCCGAGACCTCAAGGAGGCGGGTGCACACATCTGCGGGATCAGCGCGCCCTCGCGCGCCTCGACCCTCGTCAACTATGTCGGGCTCGACGAGGGGATCATCGACTATGTCTGCGAGATCGCGGGCTCGCTCAAGATCGGCAAATGCATGCCCGGGACGTCGATCCCGGTGGTCGAGGAGAGCCGCCTGTTCACCGACCAGCCGGACGCCGCCATCATCTTCTCCTGGCACATCGCGGATGAGCTGGCGCCGAAGCTGCGCGCCAAGGGCTACCGCGGGAAGCTGATAACGCCCTTGCCGGTACCGCGCGAACTGTGATGGCGGGGGCCGGCGCTGTGGGGCTGACAATCCGGCTGACATCCTGGCAGACATTCTTGCAGACTCTTGGGCCTTTGAATCATCCGGCAGGCTGGGCTATCACTCGACGGATGTCCGCAGGGGGATTTCCGAGCGGCAATTTTGGAGCGCGTGCGTGAACTTTGCCGGTGCCAAACCGACGACAACGAAGCCCGCGCGGCTCGATACTGCCGACCTCACCATTGTCGGTGGCGGCGGCCATGTCGGCATTCCGCTGGTCCTGGCCTTTGCCGAGGCGGGCTATCGCGTCAATGTCCATGACACCAATCGTGACGTGCTCGAGACGCTGCGTGCCGGCCGCCTGCCGTTCATCGAATATGGCGGCGAGGCGCTGCTGGCCAAGGCGCTCGAGCGGGACCGCCTGGTGTTCACGTCCGCGCCCGCGGATATTTCCCGCAGCGGACCCGTCATCATCACCATCGGGACGCCGATCGACGAGTTTCTCAACCCCGTTCGCAAGGTGGTCCAGGACTGCATCGACGCTCTGCTGCCGCATCTCGCCGACGGACAGCTCCTGGTGCTTCGATCGACGGTGTTTCCCGGCACGACCGATTGGCTCGACGGCCACCTCAAGCGCAACAACCGGGAGCTCAAGCTCGCCTTCTGCCCGGAGCGGATGGTGCAGGGGCACGGCATCAAGGAGCTCAAGGAAACACCGCAGATCATCAGCGCCACCACGCCCGCGGCCGAGGAAGAAGCCGCAAAGCTGTTCTCCGCCATCGCCCCCGAGCTTGTCGTGGTGACGCCGCGCGAAGCCGAATTGGCCAAGCTGTTCAACAACGCCTATCGCTACATCGAGTTCGCGACTGCGAACCAGTTCTACCTGATCGCGAAGGCGGCCGGCGTCGACTATCGGCGGGTCTCCGACGCGATGAAACGCAACTACCCGCGCGCCCGCGGCATTCCCTCGCCCGGCCTCGCGGCCGGTCCGTGCCTGATGAAGGACACGGCGCAGCTTGCTGCATTCGCGCAGAACCAGTTCAGCCTCGGCAATGCGGCCATGCTGGTCAACGAGGGCCTGGTGCTCCACCTCTGCGACGACCTACGCCGGCGCTATGATCTCTCGCGCATGACCGTCGGGCTGCTCGGCATGGCATTCAAGGCCGAGATCGACGACACCCGGGCGTCGCTCAGCTACAAGTTCAAGAAGGCGCTCGCGAGCCTCGCCGGCGGGGTGCTGACCACCGATCCGTTCGTGACCACCGACCCCGAACTGCAGCCGCTCGACGACGTGATCGCGCGCAGCGATCTCCTCGTTCTGTGCGCGCCCCATGCGGCCTACCGCGATCTCGATTTCAGCGGCAAGCCCGTGGTCGACGTGTGGGGCTTCCTCAAGAATGCGAATGTGATTTCGTAGCCTCGGTTGCGTCCTAGGACTGCATGCCCCATCGGCGCACGGTCACCGCTTCGATGTTGCGGAAGATGAAGTTTTCCACGATCAGCCCGATCAGGATCACCGTCAGCAGGCCCGCGAACACGGCGGGAATGTCGAGCATGTTCTTGTTCTCGTAGATGTACCAGCCGAGCCCGCCCTTGCCGGACGAGACTCCGAACACGAGCTCCGCCGCGATCAGGGTGCGCCAGGCAAATGCCCAGCCGATCTTCAGCCCGGTGAGGATCGAGGGGAACGCGGCGGGGATCAGGATCTTCGCGATGTAGCGCGGGCCGCGCAGGCCATAGTTGCGACCGACCATCCGCAGCGTATTTGACACCGATCTGAAGCCCGAATGGGTGTTGAGCGCCACCGCCCACAGCACCGAGTGCACCAGCACGAAGATGATGGAGATTTCACCGAGCCCGAACCAGATGAGGGCGAGCGGCAGCAGCGCGATCGCCGGCAGCGGGTTAAACGCCGACGTCAACGTCTCGAGGAGATCGTTGCCGATCTTCGACATCATGGCGAGTGCGGTGAACAGCATGGCCAGGGCCAACCCGATGGCGTAGCCCTTCAGCAGCAGCAACACCGAATTCGCCACCTTCTGCGGGAGGTCGCCGTTCATCATGGCGGTCCAGAACGCTTCGATCGTGGCCGTGAATGTCGGCACCAGCAGCGGGTTGTTGAGCTGGAGCGCGTAGAGCTGCCAGCCGGCGGCGATGACCACGAGAATGAACAGCTTGCGCAGCCATGCCTGATTCACCAGTCGCTCCCAAAGCGTGAGCGGCTTCTGCACCACGCCGATGTCGCCGCTGGCGACGACGTCGCACAGATATTCCGGCCGCGTTGGCGGAACCTTGAGCGGGCGCGCCACAGTCGTTTGGATGTCAGCCACGGCGGCCTACCTCCTGTTCCTCGATGCGGTCCGCGAACAGCATCTCGTGAATGCGGTCGGACAGCTTGCGCCCGCTCGCCGGGTCGGCCGGGTCGCTGCCGTCACTGTTGAGCTCGCCCTTGACCTGCCCCGGATGCGGCGAAAGCAGCAGGATGCGGTTGCCGATCAGCACGGCCTCCGGAATGGAATGCGTCACGAACAGCATCGTGAAGCGTGTATCGGCCCACAATTGCAGCAGCTCCCCCTGCATCCGGCGCCGGGTCAATGCGTCGAGCGCCGCGAACGGTTCGTCCATCAGCAACACGTCCGGCTCCATCGCCAGCGCCCGCGCGATCGCGACGCGCTGCTTCATGCCGCCCGACAGTGTATGGGGATAGGAGTCCGCGAACTTGGTCAGGTTGACCTTTTCGATGTAGCGCATCGTCTGCGCCTCCGCGGCCTTCCCGCGCATCTTGCCCGAGGCTTCCAGCGCGAAGACCACGTTCTGCTTGACCGTCTTCCAGGGCAGCAGCTGATCGAACTCCTGGAACACGAACACGCGGTCGGCGCCCGGCGCCCGGATCGGCAGTCCCTTCAATTTCATGCCGCCTTCGGTCGGCGCCATGTAGCCGCCGACGGCCTTGAGCAGCGTCGACTTCCCGCACCCTGAGGGCCCGAGCAGGACAAACCGGTCGGCATCGTGAACGTCGAAGCTGACGCGATAGGTGGCGGTGACGAGATGCTGTTCGGTCCGGTATTGCAACGTCACCCCTTGCACCTGCAGCAGGGGCGTCGGGCTGGAGGGAGCATTCATCGCAGGGGCGGCCCTTCCGGTATCGCTGCCTTCGCGGCGCTTGCGCTGCACATCGTCAGCTGCCGGGCAGTGCGTACACCTCGGGGAAGAACAAGTCCTTCCAGGTCGCCGGCTTGATCTTGATCGAGCCGACCGCATGCATGAACTCGGCGTATTTCAGCGTGCCCTCCGGAACCATTGTCCATTTCACCTCCTTGCCGGAGGCGATCTCGGCGACCCTCTCCACGGTCAGTTTCGACTTGACGTCGTCGATCCAGTACTGCGCGGCCGGTTTGACGTCCTGGTTGAGCATCTCGGTCGCTTCCTGGAAGGCGGCGACCAGCGCCTTGTACAGCGCCGGGTTCTTGTCGCGGAACTGGGTCGAGGTCCACGCCACGGTAAAGGTGTGCGTTCCGCCGAACACTTCGGTGGAATTCAGCACGGTACGAATGCCGGGCTTCTCGAGCTGCTGGTACTGGAACGGCGGCACGCTGAAGACACTGGTGATCTCGGTGGAATCGCTCAACAGCGCGATCGTCGCGTCCGGCGGCGACATGCCCACCGTGAGCGGATCGAGCCTGGCGAAATTGCTCTGTCCCCACTGCTTGGCCGCGGCCATCTGCAGCATCATTGCCTGCACTGAAATCTTGACCGTCGGGAGCGCAATCCTGTCCTTGTCGGTGAAGTCCGTGATGCTTTTGACGTTGGGATTGCGGGTGTTGAGCAGGAACGGCTGCGACGAGAATGCGGCCATGCCCTTCACCGCGTTCGCGGTGCCGTGCGTGCGCGCCCAGATCGTCAGCAGGCCCGGCACCCCGCCCGAGACGATATCGATGGATCCGGACAGCAGCGCGTCGTTCATTGCCGCCGGGCTGTTGAAGGTCGCCCACACGACCTTCACCTCGGGAATCCCGGCCGCCTTGGCGTGTTTTTCGAGCAGGCGGTGCCTTTCCATGACGTTGAACTGCAGGTAGCCCATCGAGAACTGGCGCGCGAAGCGTATCTCAGGCACCTGGGCGGCCGCCGACGCGGCAAAAATCGTCAGCACCATCCCGGCCAGTATCGAAACCGCCGGCCGCCGAGTGGCTCGCGCTCGAGCTATGCGCACCGCATTCCTCCCTTCATTCTTTTGGCCCGCTCAGGCGGCGAGACGGGCGTAATCCTTGGTCGCCATGACCTGCACCCGACGCATGTAACGCGGCTCATTCGGCCCATAGTCGGGCACGGCGTTGTGCACGGTGCCGATGTTGTCCCACATCAGCACGTCCCCCTCGGCCCATTTGTGCGCGTGGAAATATTTCTCCTGCTCCTGGTGCTTGAACAGATAATGCAACAGCTGGTCGCTTTCGGCTTCCGGCAGCCCGTCGATGCGGATGGCATAGCCCGGGTTGCAGTAGAGAATGGTGCGGCCGGTGATCGGGTGGGTGCGAAAGATCGGCTGCGACACCGGCGGCTTCTTGGCGCGCTGCTCCGGCGTGAGGGCCGCGCGCAGCGAGCCGGGCCGCGCCCGCATCATGTCCCAGAATTTGGCGAAGTCGTGCGTGGCCGTGCGCCCTTTGAGCCGCGTCTTGATGTCGGCCGGAAGGTCCTCGTAGGCCGCGTGCATGTTGCGAAACTGGGTGTCTCCCAGCGGCACGCCGTTACGCCTCGGCACCTTGAGGGCATGGAGGACGTTGGCGAGCGCGATCTCGCGACTGTAGGACATGTCGGTATGCCAGCCCTGTCCGGCATCTCCGAGACCGACGGGCTTGCCCTCGGCCGTCATGTTGGACAGCACCATCACTTCCGGAAATCCGGGTTCGTGGAATTGATTGGCGACGTTGATCTCCAGGTCGCCGAACATGCGCCCGAAGCGGGCGAACTGCGCGGTCTCGAGCCGTTGGCCGGGGAAGCAGAGCACGCCATGCTCGCCGAGCGCACGCAGGATCTGTTTGAACGCTTGGTCGGAGACGGGCTGGGCAAGGTCCACGCCCTCGATCCGCGCGCCCAATGCCTTGCCGGGATGAATCTTCATGCCCACGCTCACGCTTGGACCCTCCGTTGCCCACGATGGTAGCACCCGCCGCGGGCGTTGCGGAAGCACGCGCCGGTCCGCGCCAACCGCGCATTTGCATGGTGCGGCGCACCGCCGCGGCGGCGCTATCCGGATCGTTTGTTGACGCGCTCGACCGGGCCTATCATGGAACGGATCGACGCCACGGCGGCGTTCCACCAAGAAGCTGACAGAGCGGGAGACGAAACGATGCCAGGGATGAAGAGGTTCGGGCTGGTAAGCCGGCGGCAGGCTGTCGCGACGGTGGCGGGAGGCATCGGCCTCATGGCGGCCCCGACCGCCCTTCGCGCGCAGGCGCCGCTCAAGGTGACCTTCGCGCAGCAGCGCGGGCTGCTCTATCTCCCGGTCGATGTCATGGTCAACGGCGGCATCCTGCAGAAAGAGGCGGACAAGCTCGGCCTTGGAAAGATCGAAGCGAGCGCGACCGCGCTGAGCGGGCCCGGCCCGGTTCTGGATGCCATCCTGTCGGGCGCGGCCGACTACGGCACCGCGGCGCTGCCGTCGCTGCTGACGCTGTGGGAACGGACCCGCGGCTCGGCCAACGAGGTCAAGGCGGTCGGAACCGTCTCGAACGGCGCCATGACGCTCTACACCATCAATCCGAACGTCAAGACGATTGCTGACTTCAAGGAGACTGACCGCATCGCCGTGCCGACGGTGCGGCTGTCGTTCAACGCCATGATGCTCCAGATGGCGGCGGACGAACTGTGGAAGGATCCCCATCGCCTCGACCATCTGACCGTCGCGCTCGGCCATCCGGATGCCGTCACCGCGCTCTCGGCCGGCTACGGCAAGGCGTCCATCACCGCGCATATCGCCGTGCAGCCCTTCACCGACCGCGGCCTGAAGCTGCCGGGCGCGCACATCATCACCGATAGCCGCAAGGTCTTCGGCGGACCGCTGACGCAGATCACGCTGCTGGCGACCAAGCCGACCAAGGACAAGAACCCCACGCTGTTCAAGGCCGTGGCCAACGCGCTCGAGGAATCGATCAAAGCCGCCAGTGCCGACAAGCGCGCCGCCGCCGTGCTGTGGAAGGAGGCGCAGAAGGCGCCCGACAGCATCGACGACCTGGTGGCGCAGCTCAACGACCCCGGCTTCGAGTTCACCGCGCAGCCGCGCCGCATCGCCTTCTTCGCGGATTTCCTCAACCGGACCGGCACCATGAAGGCGAAGCTCGGCGGCTGGAAGGAGCTGTTCTGGGAGACCGCCCATAATCAGCAGGGCGACTGATGGCGTCCGAGCGCCTTCCCACCTTCCATCCGCATCCGAGCACGCCGAAGCTGCAGTTGCCGCCCGGCTCATGGGACACCCACTGCCATGTGCTGGGCCCGACGGACAAGTATCCGTTCGCGGCGACCACGACGATCAATCCGGCCGACGCACCGAAGGAGACGCTGTTCGCGCTGCACGCAATGCTCGGTATCGAGCGTTGCGTGATCGTGCAGACGGCGACGCACGGCATGGACAACCGTGTGACCGAGGACGCGCTGGCGGCCAAAGGCGGTAGCTATCTCGGCGTGGCGCTGTTGCCGACCACGGTGAGCGATGCCGAGCTGCGTCGCCTCGACGGTCGCGGCTTTCATGGCGTGCGCTTCAATTTCATGCGGCATCTGCATCAGGCCGCCACGCTCGACGAGGTGATGGCGCTCACGCCGCGCCTGGCTAACATCGGCTGGCATCTGCAGGTTCATATGGATGGCGCTTTCATCGCCGATATGGCGGACGCGCTCGCGCGCTCGCCGGTGCCGGTCGTCATCGATCACATCGGCCGCGTCGACGCCGGCCTCGGACTGGAGCAGGAGCCGTTTCAACATTTGCTACGCCTCATGCAGAACGACAAGTTCTGGGTGAAGGTCAGCGGCTGCGATCGCATCAGCCGCACCGGTCCGCCTTACGCCGATGCGGTGCCGTTCGCGCGAAAGCTGGTGACCGAATTCCCCGACCGCGTGGTGTGGGGCACCGACTGGCCGCACCCGCATCACAAGGGGCCGGTTCCGGACGAAGGCCAACTGGTCGACCTCGTCGCCGAGATGGCGCCGACCGATGAATTGCTCCGCAAGCTGATGGTCGACAACCCGCGCCGCCTGTACGACCGGCGCGCGGCGTCCTGACTCGCGCGCGGGCGCGTGCGCTCTCCTCCTCGTGCCGAGGAGCGAGCGCAGCGAGCGTCTCGAGGCATGAGGCCCGGTCGGGGGCCGCCCATCGAGAGGGCGGCTACGCCGCCTCCTCAGGATGAGGTGGGATCGGCAACTCTCGATCTCAAACAATCACGCAGCCCTCTCTTTCTTCAAGCAGCGGCTATCCTTCCCGCGGCGCCGTCCGGCGCCGCGTCGCATCTATTTTGTTCGCATCGACCCCGAACGAGGGGTGGATGGAGCGCCGACAGGCGCACTCGTCTTCCATTGTCGCGCTTGCGAGGCGCGACGTCCGCGCTGCGAGGCGCGGACGGTCCCGGTATGACCGGGACCCCCTCTCGGCGCTCCACCGTGGCGATTTTCGGTCGGGACCCACGCTGCCGGCTCCGGCAGTGGACACCGGCGCCGTAGCGACTGCCCGCGTCAGGCCTTAACGGCCTGTCGGTCGGGGTCCCGGCCTCCCGCGGATACGGTTCGCCCGCAGCCCGGGGACGCCACTCCTCGCTCCGTCTTGGGAACCGTCTCCGGAGACGCCCCTCCTGAGCGAAGATGCAAATCAATATAGTATAGATGCGTTACGTAGTCAAGTGAAAATTCGTGATGTAGGCGTATCATGTGCTCAAGGCATCCTTGGCCCCCATGCGCTTCGAGCGGATGCGGATTCACTCATCGGGCCTGCTTGTCTCGACCCCGGACATCCGAGCACTATCCGCGGCCCATCATCGTTCTCGGAGATCAACGCTCTTGAGCACTCGACCCAGCGGCGGTGGACGCACCGCGATCGTCACCGGCGCAGCGCGCGGCATCGGCGCCGCCACCGCGATGGCTCTGGCCGCGCGCGGCATCGCGCCCGCTCTGTTCGTGCGTGACCCCGGCGCCGCGGCCGGCATTGCCGACAAAGTCCGCGCGCGTGGCGTCGCCTGCCGCGTCGAGACCTGCGACGTCGCCGACCACGACAGCGTGCGCGCGGCGGTGGCGCGGACGGCGGACGCGTGGGGGCGCCTCGACGCGGTGATCAACAACGCCGGAACCGTCGAGCCGATGGGGTTCATCGCTGACACCGACCCGGCCGAATGGGCGCGCGCGTACGCGGTCAATGTCATCGGCGCCTATCACGTCGTTCGGGAAGCATTGCCACTGCTGCTCAGGGAGGGTGGCGCCGTGGTGAACCTGTCGACCGGCGCGGCCCACACGCCGCGCGACGGCTGGTCGGCCTATTGCGGCTGCAAGGCCGCCCTGGCCATGTTCACGCGCAGCATCGCCAAGGAATACGGCGACAAGGGCGTGTTTGCCTACGGCCTGCAGCCGGGCCTGGTCGATACCGAGATGCAGGTCCGCATCCGCCGCGCCGGCATCAACGAGATCAGCCGTATTCCGCGCGAGCAGCTCGACCCGCCCGAGCGGTCCGCAAACGCCATCGCATGGCTCGCGGATGAGCGCCCGGCCGAGCTCGCCGGGCAGGACCTGCATGTCAGCCACCCGGCATTCGCCGAACATCTCGATCGGCCGGATGGATCGCCGGCATGAGACGATGATCGTTGCGACATGCTGCTCGCCGCCGAGGTGACGGTGCTACTGATCGAGCACGACATCGGCCTGGTGATGAACCTGTCGGATCACTGCGTTGAGTGCAGTATACGGAATGGTCCAACCCATGTGGCGGTAGCGACGGCTTTGGCGCCGTTGCGGACAAATTTCAGAGACAACCGAACGACGGCGTCTGGACGTTATGGCGCCGGCGAGCTGGCCGGCTTGTCCTTCTCAACCACGAGCGTCGCAATAAATTTCAGTGGGGCAGCGCCGTCATTCATGCCGACGTAAATCTTGCCGGGGTCAACATAGAAAGCCTCCCCCGCCTTATAGGCGGTCGTCGGGCGGCCTTCGTGCTCAAGAGTCAACGTCCCTTCCAGGACGTACCCCGATAGCGCACCGGGATGGGTGTGCCTCACCTCACGTGCACCTGGCGCAAACTCCAAGACGTTGACGATCGTCTGATAGCCGGGAGGCCCTTCTTTCTGAAGTAGCATCTTGCGCTCGATTCCCGCTTGTTGCGCGTACGTCGACGTAGCGCCGATGAACAGAATCCCGCCAATGATCGCAAGCCGTGCAAGCATGAACGTCCTCCACGTGGTTTCGCCGAATGCAGCCTTCCAGTAAATTAAGACCTTCCCCATGGACCGCAAACCTCTTTAAACTCCCCCGCTCATGGCTGGGCGCTCGCCGCCGTTTCCGCGGCGCGATCTGATGCGAGTTTTGGAATAATAAGCCAACTCTATGATCTAGCGCTCCGGAAGGACCTGAACGATGCGCCGCACTTGGCTATTTGCGCTGCCAATTCTGTTCGCAGCCTCGCTGGTCAAGCCTGCTGCAGCCGACGATCGCGATCGGTGCAACGACGCGAAGGCAGGCCGCGAGAGCCGGCTCGCCGCCTGCGAAACCGCTATCGCCGGCCGGCAATGGAGCGGAGCCGAGCTTGCCCGCCTGCACGTCTCGCGTGCGGAGCAATACACCTTCAGCCGCCCGCGCGCTCTCGACAAGGCGCTCGACGACTGCAATGCCGCGATAGCGATCGATCCCAAGCTCGCGGCGGCCTATCGCTGCCGCGGCGTGGTCTACTACGAGCGCAAGGAATTCGATCGCGCCATCTCCGAGCAGGATCAAGCGCTCGCCATCAACCCGCGCTTTGCGGGCGCGTATCTTGATCGCGGCCGTGCATTCGCCGCCAAGCACGATCAGGCGCGCGCGCTTGCGGACTTCGACGAGGCGATCAAGGTCAACCCGAAATATGCGAGCCCATACAACTCGCGCGGCATCATTCACTATGAGCGCGGCCACCTCGATGCGGCGATCGCCGATCTCAGCGAGGCAATCGAGCTCGATGCGAAATATACCGCACCTTACTACAACCGGTCCCGCGTGTTCGTGCGCAAGCGCGACCTCGATCGCGCGCTTGCCGACGCAGATGCGGCCATCCGCATCGATCCGCAGTACCTCAACGGTTACACGCAGCGCGGCTTAGTGCTGAAGGAGATGCGAAATTTCGATGGCGCGCTCGCCGCCTTCGATCGCGCGGCCGAGTTGGATCCGAAATCACCGCGGCCTCCCGTCGGCCGTGGCGAGGTCTTCAACGACACGAAGGATAGCGACCGTGCGATTGCGGAATTCAATTCTGCGATCAGGCTCGACCCGACCTATGCCATGGCCTATTCGTTCCGCGCCGTCGCTTATTTTCGCAAAGGCGATCTCGATCAGGCCCTCAACGACGCGAACGACGCGTTAGGGCGCGAAAAAGCGGCGCCGACCTACAATCACCGCGCGCTCGTTCAGCATGCCAAGCGCGAATACGACGAGGCCATCGCTGATCTGACGGAAGCCATTCGCCTCGACCCGAACTCTTCGACATATTTCAGCAATCGTGGTCGCGCCTATAACGCAAAAAAGGAGTTCGACCGGGCGATCGTGGACCTCAACGAATTGATCCGGCTCAATCCGGCAAATCCGTTCCCCTATTGGAACCGGGCGATCAGTTACGAGAACAAACGCGAGAGGGACAGGGCACTCGCCGATTGGCGCACGACGCTGCAGCTCGATCCTGGCAATCAGAATGCGATCAAGGCGATTCGCCGCCTGGAGCAGGAGAAGGCCGCACCGGGGGCCGTGCGGAAGACCCGCGTTGCACTCGTCATCGGCAATGCCGATTACAAGTACGGCGGCCGTCTGGCGAATCCGGTCAACGACGCCAGCGATTTCGCTAATGTCCTGCGCACGCTCGGTTTCGAGGTGATCGAGGGGCGTAATCTTGACAAGCGCGGGATGGACGAAAAGATAGCCGAATTCGCCCGCAAGCTCGACAAGGCGGGCACCGGGCTCTTCTTCTACGCCGGCCACGGCATCCAGGTCGATGGCGTCAACTGGCTCATTCCGGTCGACGCACGAGTCGAAGGCGGAGACCTTCGGCCCGAACGCGCCGCCGCCGTCAAGACCGCCAGCATCAACGTCACCCAGGTGCTTTCGAAGATGGAGGCCGAGCAGCGCGTCAACCTGGTCTTTCTTGACGCATGCCGTGACAACCCGTTCGGGCGGTCCGGCCCAGCCAAGGGCCTCGCGCCCATTCAGAACGCGGTTGGCACGCTCACTGCGTTCTCCACCAAACCGGGCCACGTGGCTCTCGACGGCGACGGCCGCAACAGCCCGTTCACGACCGCCTTGCTCAAGCATATCCCCACGCCGGGCCTCGAGATCGGAGGGGTCATGAAGCGGGTGCGCGTCGACGTGATCAAATCTACCAAGGGCGAACAGGTGCCGTTCGACGAATCGTCATTGATCACCGACGTGGTGCTGGCGCAGTGAGAGACCGGGCGAAGTCTTGGGGTGGGACGTCTCGACGTGAGCGAAAATGCCTATTTCCCGCGCCTGTTCAGCCCGCTGAGGGTCGGGCAGCGCACGCTGCGCAATCGGATTGCGCTGCCCGCCACCACGACAAACTACGGCGCGCGCAACCGCGTCACCGATCGCTGGATCGATTTCCTGGCGGAGCGCGCCAAAGGCGGCGCCGGACTGGTCATCACTGAGATCATTGCGGTCGATCCCGCGGCGCTCTGCCAAGCCTCGACCGTGACCGGCTACGAGGCCGAAAACGAGGATGGCTTCAAGCGAGCCGCGGAGGCGGTCGAAGGCGAGGGCGCGTGCCTCATCGCGCAACTCTGGCACCCCGGCCGCCAGCAACTCTGGAGTCCGGTGGCCTCACCCAAGGGGATTTCCGATCAGCCGGATGCCTACAGCTGGACGGTTCCTCATGTCATGTCGACCGCGGAACTGCGGCAAGTGGCCGACGAATACGTGGCGGTCGCCAAACGGTTCAAGCGATGCGGCTTCGGCGGAGTAGAGCTGCACGGCGCGCACGGCTATCTCATCACACAGATTCTCTCACCCTGGTCGAATCGGCGCACCGACGACTACGGCGGCTCGCTCGAAAACCGGATCCGGTTCGTGCGCGAAGTCGCGCAGGCCGTTCGCCAGACGTGTGGCGGGGATTTCGTCATCGGCCTCAAGATGCCAGGTGACGAGGGGGTCGCCGGCGGCATCGATCCCGATGAGGCGGCGCGGATCACCGCTGCGCTCGCGCGGCCGGGCCTGCTCGACTACTTTGCCTATAGCCAAGGCAATTTCACCTTGAGCCTGGAAAATCATGCGCCGGATATGCATTTCCGGCGCGGACATTTCCTCGACATCCATAAGAAGATGCGACGCGCGTCGGCCGGCGTGCCGGTGATGGCGATCGGCCGCATCGCGACGCCCGCGGAGGCCGAAGCCGCCATCGCGGATGGCGCCGGCGATCTGGTCGGCATGACGCGAGCGCTGATCGCGGACGCCGACTGGCCGGCGAAGGCGCGCCGCGGCGCCGTCGAGGACATCAGGCCCTCAAGCTTCGACAATTTTGCCTGGGGCGAGATCCATGTCGGCAGACCGCTGGCGGAACCGCACAACCCGCAGCTCGGCCACAAGGGCGAATCCGCTTGGCGGCCGGGTGGTGCATCCACACGCCGCCGCGTCGCCGTGGTGGGCGCCGGTCCCGCAGGGCTCCAGGCAGCCCGCATCGCGGGGGAGCGAGGCCATGACGTGACGCTGTTCGGCGTGTCGTCCCAAGTTGGCGGGAAGCTGCGATGGGAGGCCGGGCTTCCCGGCAGGGCGGAGCATTTCCCCGTGATTGCCTGGATGGAGCGGCAGGCCAGAGGCGCGGGCGTGAAGATCGAGCTTGGGCGCGCCGCCACCGCAGGTGACATTCTCGCCATCAACCCGGACACCGTGGTTGTGGCGACGGGCGCCCATCAGCGCCGCCCGAATGATTTTATCGGCGACGGCGTCAGCGCGCGCGACTGGGAGGCGCGCTCCAATAGCGGCCGCGTAGATGCGACAGCGGTGCTGTTCGACATGGATCACAGTGCCGCAACCTATGCCGTGGCGGACGCGCTCGCGCGCGACTATCGCCGGCTCGTCTTGCTCACACCGCGCCAGCAGATCGCGCGCAACGTCAACTATTGCAGCGCGATCGGCATCCACCGCAGGCTCTATGAGGCGAATGCCGAGATCGTTCTGTCGGCGGAGCCGGTGTCTGTTCGCGGTGGCCGGCTCACCTGGCGCAACGTCTTCACCGGGCGAACCCGGGACCTCGACGACGTCGGGGTGTTCGTCTGGTCGACGCCGCGCGTCGCCGACGATGCCGTCGCGAAGCAGCTTTTTGAGCGCGGGCATCGACACCCGGCTGATCGGAGACTGCATGGCGCCGCGCAATCTTCTTTGCGCCATTCACGAGGGAGAGGCTGCCGCCTTGGCGCTCTGACCAATTCACCAGAGATCAAAGCCGATCGTCATGTTTGAACGCGCGCTCAACATATTCTGGATTTTGCTGGGGGGCGCCGCGGCCGCATATGCGTGGACGCTCGGCCTTGTTGGCTCGTCCGGGCCCGACAGCGGCTTGTTTCCCTTTATCTCGGCGCTGATCGTCATGGGCGCGGGGGTTGTGCTGCTGTTGCGGTCTCCGGGCGAGGCTGTTGCACCTGACTTTCCGCGCGGCGCGGCGCTGGGGCGGGTACTCGGCGTCGCCGCCGGCCTCGCATTCATGGCGGTCAGCATTCCCTATCTGGGATTTGCGGTTGCCGGCTTCATCACCATGATCATCCTGCTGCGCGCCGTCGAGAAATCCGGCTGGGTGTTCTCGATCGCTCTGGCCTTCATCTCCGTCGTCGTTGTCGTCTGGCTGTTCGGCCGGGTCCTGGGCATGACCTTGCCCCGTGGTCCGTGGGGCTGGTGAGATATGGACGCGTTCGGCGGACTTCTCACCGGATTTGGCGTCATTCTGACGCCCGAGAATCTTTACCTCTGCTTTCTGGGCAGCCTGATCGGGACACTGGTCGGCGTGCTGCCGGGCGTCGGTCCGCTCGCGGCGCTGGCCTTGCTGTTGCCGATCACGTTCACGCTGACCCCGGTCGGCGGGATGGTGATGCTCGCCTCGATCTTCTACGGCGCGATGTATGGCGGCTCGACGACCTCGATCCTGCTGAACATACCGGGCGAGGCCGCGTCGGTCGTGACCTGCCTCGACGGTCACCAGATGGCGAAGCAGGGACGCGCCGGCGCGGCGCTGGGCATCGCGGCGATCGGCTCCTTCGTGGCGGGCACGCTCGGCGTTATCGTGATGACGTTCTTCGCGCCAGCCATCGCGGCGGTGGCCATCCGTTTCGGACCCCCCGAGAACTTTGCCGTGATGGTGCTCGGCGTCATCTGCACGCTCTATATGATCGCCGGCTCGTTGGTGAAGGGCGTGCTGATGGTGGCGCTCGGATTTCTCACCGCGGCGATCGGCATCGATGTGGTCAACGGGCGCGAGCGCTTCACCTTCGGCTCGATCGACCTCTCCGCGGGCATCGAGCTGTTGGCTGTCGTCATCGGGCTGTTCGGCGTGACCGAAGTTCTCAACAACGTCGAGAGGATCGTCAAAAGCACCGTCGTGACCGACCGCATTCGCGGCCTGTGGCCGACGCTCGCGGACTGGCGCGCGTCGTGGCGGCCGATGCTTCGCGGCAGCGGGCTCGGATTCTTCCTCGGCCTGGTCCCCGGCGGCGGCCCGGTCACCGCGTCGTTCATGTCCTACGCCTTGGAGAAGCGCATATCCGCTCATCCCGAGCGCTTTGGAAACGGCGCCATCGAAGGCGTTGCCGGTCCGGAATCGGCCAACAACGCCGCCGTCGCCGGCAGCATCATCCCGGTCCTTTCACTCGGCATTCCGGGCAACCCGGTGACCGCGCTGCTGCTCGGCGCCCTGGTGATCCACGGCGTCCAGCCCGGCCCACTGTTCATCACCCAACGTCCCGACCTGTTCTGGGGGATCGTCGCCAGCATGTATGTAGGCAACGTGTTCCTGCTGCTGCTGAATCTTCCGTTGGTCGGGTTGTGGGCCCAGCTCTTGCGCATTCCCTATCGCGTGCTGTTTCCGGTCGTGCTCCTGCTCTCCGTGGTGGGCACCTATTCGGCGAACAAGAACGTCTTCGACCTGTGGGTCATGCTCGGCTTCGGACTCCTGGGCTATGTGCTGCACAAGCTGGCGTACGACCTTGCGCCATTCGTCATCGCTCTGGTGCTCGCGCCGCTGCTCGAGCAATCCCTGCGTCAATCGTTGGCGATGTCGCCCGACGGCGCTATGATCTTCCTGCAACGTCCGGGGACCGCGCTGATGCTGACGGCTTGCGCGGTTCTCGTCGCATTGATGTTTCGTCGCACAAAAAAATCTTAAGGGATGGAGCCCATGAAAAGCGTCATTGCTTTCGCACTGCTTTCCGCCCTGCTTGCAACGCCGGCCGCAGCCCAAGGCGGTGATGCCAAGGCGGAACTCGGCAAGCTCAAGCCGAAGGATTTTCCGACCGGCCCGATCGAGTACACGGTGGTCTATCCCGCCGGCGGCGGCATGGACGTCACTGCGCGATTGCTCGCCAAGCACGTCGAAAAGTGGAGTGGCGACAAGATTGTCGTCAACAATCGTACCGGCGGCGCCGGAATGGTCGGACATGCCTATCTCGCCACGCAGGCGAAGCCCGACGGATACACCGTCGGGGTCATCGCAAACCTGATGTGGGGCGACGCGATGCTGCGCGCGCAGGGCCGCTGGGCCTATACCGATCTTGAGCCGATCGGGTACTTGAATTCCGATCCGTTGATCTGGGTCGGGCCGACCGATGGGCCTTACAAGGGCATGTCGGTCAAGCAGATCGTCCAGATCGCCAAGGACAAGCCCAACACGGTTCGCGCCGCGACCGTTCCCGGCAGCATGTGGGACTACATCCTTGATCAGGTCGAGGCGAACTCCGGTGCAAAGTTCCTGCGCGTGCCGTTCCAGGGCGGCGGCGCCGGCATCAACGCGTTGGCCGGCGGTAACGTCGACATCGCGCAGGGGTTCTTCTCCGAATTCCGCGGTTTGGCGGACGCCGGCAAGGTCGCTCCCCTTGGCGTCGCGGCCCCGGAGCGATTGAGCTTCTTGAAAGACACGCCGACCATGAACGAGGCACTGGGCGGCAACGAATACCAGTGGATCATCATCCGGTTTGCGGTCGTTCCGAAGGGTACGCCGGCGGATCGCAAGGCCTATCTCGGGGCTGCCGTCCAGGCCGCGATGAAGGATCCCGAACTGGTCGCCGAGTATCTCAAGGCGGGCGTCTATTTCGATCCGAAGCTCACCGATCCGGCGCGCATGGAAGCCAATCTCAAGGCCTATGCCGACGCCGAGCGCGAATTTTATCAGAAGACAGGCCGCTTGAAGTAGCCGGCATCGGACCTGCTCGTCCCGAACAAGACGGGCGGCGTGGCGCTCCCGCGCCGCCTAGTGTCCCGTTTCCGACGTTCGTATCATCTCGCAGCACCCGCTTTTACGAACGTCGGAAACAAAGGGACACTAGCAAGTTATGATCCTAGTGTGGCTTTGCATTTGACGTTCCTATGAAGGACTCGCGGCCAATACTGATAGGAACGTCAAATGCGCCACACTAGATCAGGCTTGAGAACCCCGATAAGGAACAAGGTCATTCCATGCGGCGCAGTTCGGAACGAATTCTGACGACGCATGCCGGAAGCCTGCCTCGACCGGAGCATCTGACCAGCCTTTTCGTTCGGCGCTCGCGCGGAGAAGGCGTCGCCGCGGATGAAATTGCCGCAGCCGGCCTGGCCGCGTTGCGCGCGATCGTACCGAGGCAGGCCGAGGCCGGCATCGACGTCGGCAACAATGGCGAGCAGCAGCGCGATTCCTTTTTCCTTTATCTCAAAGAGCGCCTGACCGGGCTGGGTGGGACCTGGCAGCGGCCGTCGCGCGCCGACGTCGACCGCTATCCCGAATTCAAGAAGCGATGGATAGAGCAGACGTCGAGCAAGGCGCGCGTGTCGCCCAACGAAGGTTTGCCGATGGCGATCGGCGACGTGCGCTATATCGATACGGCTGCCATCGAGGCGGAGTGCAGCGACTTCGCAGACGTCCTCAAGGATCATCCGGATATCTTTGTCGAACCGTTCATGAACGCGCCGTCGCCCGGTATCGTCGCCGCCGCGATCAAGAACGAGCATTACGACACTGACTTGAAATATCTGCAGGCGCTCGGAGACGCGTTGCGGATCGAATATGAGACGATCGTTCGCGCCGGCTTCGTGCTGCAGATCGACGCGCCCGACCTCGCGCTGGAGCGGCACATTTCATTCAAGGACAAGCCGCTGTCGGTGTTTCTCGAATTCGTCGAAAATGTCGTCGCAGTGATCAACGTCGCGCTCAAGAACATTCCGCCCGACCGGGTGCGCCTGCACGTCTGCTGGGGTAATTCGGAATCGCCTCACGACAGCGACGTGCCGCTCGAGAATATTCTGCCGACCGTGCAGCAAGCGAACGTCGGGGCCTTGTATCTCCCCTTCGCCGGCCCGCGCCACGCGCACGAATTTCGCTGCTTCGAGAAATCTCCCCTGAAGAGCGGCCAGGTCCTGGTGGCGGGCGTGATCGACCCGCTGACCAACATCATCGAGCATCCCGAGGTCGTGTCGGACCGGATCGAGCGGGTGGCGGCTACGATCGGCGATCCCTCCGCCGTGCTGGCCGCGACCGATTGCGGCTTCGACACGTCGGCGGGCTGGGGCCGGGTGGCGCCGGATGTGGTCTGGGCAAAGCTGCGCAGCCTCAGGGACGGAGCGAAGCTGGCCTCCACGCGCTTGTTCTGATTGCCGGCTTGTATATGCCGAAGACGTCCTCGCGCTGACGTCACACCACCATCAGTTCGCCGTCATGTTGGCGCGCCTGATCAGGTCTCGCATGAGATTGGCATCGGCGTGCAGGAAGGCCGCGAACGCCTCGGGATCTTTCAGCAAGACCTCGGCGCCCTGCGCTTCGATCTTGTCCTGTACTTTCGGCGTGTTCAGCGTGCGGGCGATGGCGGCATGGAGCTTGCCGACGATCTCGCGCGGGGTTTCGGCCGGCGCCGAGATTCCGTACCAGGTGCCCATCGCGAAATCGCGATAGCCCGCCTCGGCCATGGTCGGCGTTTCGGGCAGCGCCCTGGCGCGCGTCGCGCTGGCGACGGCGAGCGCGCGCAGCTCGCCACCCCGCACCTGCGACAGCACCGCCGGGACGTTGAGGAACGCAAGGTCGACCTGGCCGCCGATCAGATCGAGCGCGGCGGGTGCGCCGCCCTTGTAGGGCACTTCGATCAGCTTCACGTCGGCGCGCAACTGCAGCAGCACGCCGAGAAGCTGCGGAATGCTGCCGACCCCGACCGTGGCGAACGTCATGTTGCCGGCCGCGCCGCGGGCGGCGGCGACGAGCTCCGGCACGCTCTTGTAGGGGCGGCTCGGCGGCACGACCAGGACGTTGGGAACGTCGGCGACGGTGGCGATCGGCGTAAACGACGCGATGCCGTCGTAGCCGGCGTCCTTCATCAGCGCCGGCGTGATCACGTGTGACGGCGAGCCGCCGATGAAAAGCGTGTAGCCGTCGGGCTTGGCCTGCGCCACGGCGCGGGCACCGATGGCGGTGCCCGCACCCGGGCGGTTGTCGACGACGACCGCGCGGCCGAGCGTCTCGCTCATCCCCTCGGCGACGGCGCGCGCGAGCAGGTCGGCAGGGCCGCCGGCGGCATAGGGGTTGATCAGCGTGATCGGCCGCGCGGGAAAGGACTGGGCGAGCGCGCCTCCCGCCGGCGCGGACATGGCGAGGAGAACCGCCAGTGCGAGACGCGTCATGCTTCCCTCCCGCAGCGATCAGCGGCGGCACCTGGGCGCGCGACCGGCGCCTTCCGGCGTCCCGCTTTTGCCCTAGGATAGTACGGAGTCCACCCAGCAGAAAACCGCGTCGGCCGCCAATGACCGAAGGTCTCCCGAACACCTTGTTGCCCACCACGCTGGTCGGCAGCTACCCGCAGCCCGACTGGCTGATCGACCGCCGGCTCCTGGCGGAGATCGTTCCGCCGCGTGCCCGCGCGCGCGAGCTGTGGCGTGTCGAGGCGGCCTGGCTCGAGCAGGCGCAGGACGACGCCACGCTGCTGGCGATCCGCGACCAGGAGCGCGCCGGCATCGACGTCGTCACCGACGGCGAGATGCGCCGCGAGAGCTACTCCAACCGTTTCGCCACCGCGCTCGAAGGCATGGACAGCGAGCACCCGGCGCAGATTCCCTCGCGCACGCCCGGCCGTTTCCAGATCGTGCCGCGGGTGGTCGGCCCGATCCGCCGCCGGCAGCCGGTGCAGGCGCGCGACGTCGCGTTCCTGCGCGCCAATACCGACCGGCCGATCAAGATCACCATTCCCGGCCCCTTCACCATGACGCAGCAGCTCCACGACGAGCACTATCACGACGAGGCCGCGCTGGCGTTGGACTGCGCCGCGGCGCTGAACGAGGAGATCCGAGACCTGTTCGCCGCCGGCGCCGACGTGGTGCAGCTCGACGAGCCGTTCCTGCAGGCGCGACCGGAGGAGGCGCGGCGCTTCGGCGTGCCGGCGATCGACCGCGCGGTCGACGGCGTGGGCGGGACCACCGCGCTCCACCTCTGCTTCGGCTACGCGGCGCGGGTGAAGGACAAGCCGTCCGGCTATTCGTTCCTGCCCGAGCTCGCGGCTTCGAAGGTCGACCAGATCTCGATCGAGGCTGCCGAGCCGAAGCTCGACTGCGCGATCCTGGCGCGGTTGCCGGACAAGCAGATCATCCTGGGCGTGCTCGATCTCGGCGATCATGGCGGTGGAGACGCCCGCGCTCGTCGCCGAGCGCATCCGCCGCGCGCTCGCCTACGTGGCGCCGGAGCGGCTGATCGTGGCGCCGGACTGCGGGCTCAAGTACCTGCCGCGCGAGGTGGCGTTCGGCAAGCTGCAGGCGATGGTCGCCGGCGCGGCCATCGTCCGCCGCGAGTTAGAGGGGTAGCGACCGGACTCACGCGACGCCTGCGTGGGCAAAATCGCCTGCAAAAACGGTGCGAGTGGCCGCCGCTTCAGCAGGCGATTTTGCCCCACCCTACGGCGCATCCCATCGAACGGAAGCCGGCTAGTGCGGCTTTCCCCATAGCCGTGCCGAGGCGAGATCGGCGCCCGCCCGCAGGGTCTTGAGCTTGGCCCACACCACGTCCTCGGTCACCCATTCCCATCCGACAAATGTCCCGAAGCCGCAATCGACGCCGGCGACGACGCGCTCGCGATCGCCGACCGCGGCAACCACCGCTTCGATGCGTTGCGCGACCACTTCGGGATGCTCGACGAAGTTGCTCTTGCAATCGATCACGCCGGGGATCAGCAGCATGTGATCGGGCAGCTTGTGCTTGCGCAGCGCGGCGGTCTCGTGTTGCCGTCGCGGGTTGGCGAATTCGAGGCCGAGCGCGCCGACATTGGCCCGGTAGAGGGCCGGCAGGATCACCTCCATCGCCACGTCGTAATTGTGCGGCCCCTCCCAGTTGCCCCAGCAGACGTGCAGCCGTACCCGATCGCGCGGAAGGCCGTCCAGGGCGCGATTCAGAGCCGCCACGTGCTGCTCGACCAGCTTCGCGAACTCGGCGTCCGAGGCGTCCTGGTAGAGCAGGACACGCTCCATCGCGAGATCGGGTGCGTCGATCTGCAGGATGAAACCCGCATCGACGACCCTGCGATACTCGATCTGCATCTCGCGCGCGATCGCATCGAGATAGTCCTGATGCGAAGGGTAGTGCGCGTTCAGCATCGTCGTCGCGATGATGCCCGGCGAAGGCGCGTTCATGAACAGCTCGCTGAAGCGGGATTTCATCGGCGCCGACAGCCGCTGGTAGCGCGCGATCTCGGCGTCGATCGCGGCCGTGTCGCGATACTTCAGCTCGCCGACCGCCTGCGGCGCGTCGAACACCTTGCTGTGGTTTGGAATGCGCGCCAGCATCCGCTGCGTGAACTGCGAGAACTCGACGAATTCCCTGCCGAAGGGTCGCTTCGACACGCCGCCGAACCCGTCCATGCGCTGCGGGATGTAGGTCTGGAAGCCGACACGCGCCTGCTCGCCGTCATTGGCGCTGTCGATCCCGACCTCGGCTTCCTTCGCGAGCACGTGCGCGACGCGCGCATCCACGAGCGTGTCGAGGCTGGCCTGGTCCACCGGGTTGCCGCGCTCCTGGTCGAGGAGCATGGCGCCGAGCGCCTCGCCGCGCGGGATGCTGCCGGCATGCGTCGTCAAGATGCGGTCGATACTCTGTTGCATCGCGGGCCTCCTCACTCCTTCCCGGAGCGGTCGCGCGGGTCAGAGCGCAAACGTGCCTGCCGGCCCGCTCAAATCGGCGTCTTGTCGATCTGCCCGTTGGAGCGCACGAACCAATGCTCGTTCGGGAACGACTTGCCGGCGAGCCGGTCCGCCATCCAGTCCGCCACCAGGATCGG
The DNA here is from genome assembly GCA_963725065.1 of uncultured Alphaproteobacteria bacterium. Taxonomy (GTDB): domain Bacteria; phylum Pseudomonadota; class Alphaproteobacteria; order Rhizobiales; family Xanthobacteraceae; genus VAZQ01. The sequence continues at coordinate 7,261 of CAVRXD010000037.1, read as the reverse complement.
CGGGAACGGTCCGAGATTGGCCGCCGGCACGTTGCCGACCGAATGGCGCGATTCCTGATACACCACCATGCGCTTTGGCCCCTGCACGGTCTTGATCAGCCGTTCGGAATGCTCGACCGGGCTCAACTCCTCGGCCTCGCCGGCGACCACGAGATAGGGCACACGAATCTTGTCGGCGTGGCCTTCCCAGGTGATGGTCTGGCGGAAGCGATCGAACTCGCTCTCGTCGGTGATGCCCGACATGTACATAAAGCGCTTCTTGAAGGTCGGCGACGCCTCCTGGAAGATGGTGTGGCAGCCGGGCTCGTGGCACACCGACATCGCCGCGAAGGCGCGGATGCGCGGCTCGTGCGCGGTGAGGATGGTGCCGAAGAAGGTGCCGAAGCTGGTGCCGGAGCAGCCGATGCGCTCGGGATCGACCTCGGGCCGGCTCGACGAGCCAGTCGACCAGCGGCTTGCCGACCGCCGCCCAGTTCTCCACCGAGAAGTAGACGCCGACCATGGGCGCCTCGTACTGGCCGGGGCCGTCGATCGCCAGCACGGCGATGCCGCGGTTGAGGAAGCGGTCGCCGTAGAGCGCGACCTGGATCTCCTTGAAGCTGTCCATGCCCGGGACATTGATCACCACCGGGATGCGGCCGCCCTTGTAGCCGGGCGGCAGATGGAACCAGGCCGGGATCGCCTTGTCCTTGAACGGCACCCATACCGGCACGATGTGATGATCGGCGAGCGCGGCGTATTTGGCATAGCACTCGCGCTTCTTGTTGTTGTAGGCGATGTTGGTCTCGTTGTTCTGGTCATAGGGCCACTGCGCCGCGCCCCAGTGCACCGCGGCCATGAAATAGTTGTCGCGCGCGGTGACCTTGTGGCCGATCTCCTCGGCCGCCTGCGCCTTGGCCTCGCGCCGGCGTGCAACCGCCTCGAAGGCGGGACCGATATCCGCCATCTTCTTCACGCGCTCGCGGATGCCGGCGAAGTCGGCGTTGGCCTCGTTGCCGCACGGGCCGTTGAGATAGAGCGAGCGCGGCTGGTCCCAGTCGATGCCGTTGGCGCGGATGACGTTGTCGATGAGCCAGCGCTGCTCCTCGTAGCGGCGCACATGCGGCTCGCCGCGCTTGTCGAGCACGGGATGCGGTGGCTGTATCACGTTCATCACATTTCCCCTTGTCGTTTCATGTGCGGCGAGAGCGAAATCCCTGCAGCTTGAATTGCGATTCCGCGCCTGAAGTTTTCAGATGAGTAGTCTCATTCCGGTTTCGTGCCGATGGTCTTGAGGATCGGCGTCCAGCGCACCAGTTCCTCCTGGAACACGCCTGCCGCCGTGTCGGGACCGATCTCGCGCACCGGTTCGAAGCCGACCCGCAGCAGCTCGTTCTGGAACGTCTCGTCGGCCATCGCCTCCTGGGTGACGGCGTTGATGCGCTCGACGATCGGTCGCGGCGTGCCGGCCGGGGCAAAGATGCCGAACGTGGTCTGCGCCACCATGCCGGGCAATCCCGCTTCGATCGAAGTCGGGATGTCGGGAGCGCTCCGGATCCGCGCCTGCGCATTCACCGACAGGATGCGGACCTTGCCGGCGCGATGGAGATCGAGAATCTGCGCGGTGGCGTTGGCCGAGAACATCGGGATCTGCCCGCCGATCAGATCGGTTACGCCCTGGCCGATGCCCTTGTACGGCACGTGCACGATGTCGAGGCCGCCCGCGCGCAGCTTGAACAGCTCGCCCGCGAGGTTGGTGATGGAGCCGTTGCCGGCGGAACCGTAGGACAGCTTGCCCGGATTGGCCTTGGCGTAGTCGATGAGCTCCCGGAGTGTGCGCACCGGCAGCGTGGGGTTGATCACGATCGAGGTCGAGCTGTAGGCGAACACGGCGACGGCCGAGAAATCCTTGACCGGGTCGTAGGGCGGGTTGGCCATGACCGGCGTGAGCAGGACATGCGTCGACGTGCTGCCGAGCAGGATGCTGTAGCCGTCAGGCTGCGAATGCGCGACGTCGTTGGCGCCGATCAGGCCGCCACCGCCGCCGCGATTGTCGATCACGATGGTGCCGAGCTGTGGCTTGACCCGCTCCGCCCACACCCGTCCGATCACGTCGTGCACGCCGGCCGGGACCGACGGGATGACCAGGCGGATCGGGCGTGTGGGATAGCGATCCTGGTTACGGTCCTGCGCGAGCGCGGGTGCGGCGAGCGATATCGCGAGCAGGCCGAAGATCCACGCAGCCGGCCGTTTCATCGACCTACCCCTATTCTATTTATCGTTGTTGTCCGCAAGCCGGGAGGTGGATGTTAGTGAATGTGGCCGCCGGTGCCAATATCGCGGCGGTGTGCGACAGCGCGCTTGCGAGCCGGCGAACTCGGACCCAAACTGCGACTACGGTTTGCCAATCAGGAGCCGGATTCAAGACCGCGCGCTTACGGATAGGGAAATTTTCATCAGTGACAGGCGGCAAGCAATACGAGACCGACGTCGCGATCGTCGGGGCAGGGGGCGCCGGCATGGCAGCCGGCATCGAGGCCCTTGATGCAGGCGCGCGCGCCGTCGTGTTCGAGCAGGATTCCCAGCTCGGCGGTGCGGCCATCATCTCCGGAGGCGGCTGCCTGATCGTCGGGTCGCCATTGCAGGCGGAGAACGGCATCCACGACACGCCCGACCTGGCCTTCAAGGACTGGATCGAGTGGGGAGGTCCGTCGACCGACGTGATCTGGGCCCGCTACTACATCGAGCACAGCCTCCACGATCTCTATCACTGGGCCGAAGGCCTCGGCGTGAAGTGGGTCGACATGAAGGTCCAGGAGGGCAACTCCGTGCAGCGCTGGACCCGGCCCGAGCGCAACGGTCTGGGCCTGATGACCGGACTCATCACAGGCTTCCGCAAGCGCGGCGGCGAGATCGTTCCCGAGACGGAGATCATGGGGCTGAGCCTCGAGGGCGGCTGCGTCACCGGCCTGCAAGGCCGCAACACCAGGACCGGCGAGCGCGTGACCGTCAGAAGCAAGGCCGTCATCGTGGCGACCGGAGGCTTCAACTCGAACCTCGATATGGTGCTCAGGTACAACCCCACTCTCAGGAACGACAAGGTGCTGGAAGGATCGGGTCGAGGCTCGACCGGAACCGGACATGAGCTCATTCGCCAAGCAGGCGGCTACCTCACGCACATGGACCACATCTGGTTCTACGTGTATGCCACGCCCGACTACCGCGACCCCGCGCAGCGCCGCGGTCTCGTGTTCCGCCTGGTGCCCGGCAACATATGGATCAATCAGCAGGGCCGCCGGTTCCACAACGAGTCGATGTCGGGCGGCAACTCCGCAAGCCCCGCGCTGATGGCGCAGAGCCCGCGCCACGCCTGGGCGATCATGGATACGCCGATGACCGCGACCATGGAAGTCGCCGATCCCTACTACCGCGACGGCGACAAGGTGGTGCGGGCAAAGGTGGTGGAACTGCTCGACAACTCGCCCTTCATCCGCAAGGCCGACACGCTCGCCGAGCTGGCGAAACGGATGGAGGTCGACGTGCCGACATTCCTCGCCACCGTCGAGCGCTACAACCACGCTTGCGAGCAGCGGCTCGAGCGGGAACCCGAATTCGGCAAGGCGCTCAAGTCGTCGAAGGCGTTCGACACGCCACCCTACTACGCCGTTCAGATCTTCCCGCTGGCGCGCAAGAACTTCGGCGGCGCCAAGACCGACCTCAAGTGCCGCGTGCTCGACAAGCATTTCGAGCCGATCGGCGCGCTCTACGCCGCGGGCGAGGTCGCAGGCATGGCCGGTGGCCATATCAATGGGCGCGCCGGCCTCGAAGGCACCATGCTGGGTCCGTCGATTTTCAGCGGACGCGTCGCCGGCGGCTGGGCGGCGCATGCGGCGGGCCACGGCCGCGGCTTCGTCGGCAAGCCGAACCGGAGTTGAATCCGGGTCGATGCTGCGCGGAAGCGTAAACGATCGTCGCGCAGCGATTCAGTTCCAGCGCCACTGCCAGGATTCAGGTACCGGCCCACCTCGGTTGTCGACGGGACCGCAGGCGAGGCCGTTCAAGCGCAGGCCTTGCCGCACGATCTCGGCGATCATGACCTCGCCGATGGCGCGGCCGAGACATTCGTGCAGCCCGAGACCGAAATGAAAGGAGTTTCCCAGTCCCCTGGTCGGATCGAAGCGGTCAGGATCAGGAAACGCTTCGGTGTCGAACATCGCCGACCCCGCGACGGCAAGGACGGTTGTGCCCTTGGCAATCCCGGTTTCGTGCTCGCCACCGCGGCTCAAGGCGGTGTCCTGCTCGCAGACGCGGAAGAAATAAGGAAATGGCGGGTTGAACCGCAATGCTTCAAACACGAATCCGTCAACCGCGGCCGGATCGTCCTGCGCGGCGGCTGCCCGGGCGCCGGCGAGGTCGTCCGGACGCTCCATGAGCATGGCCAAGGCGTTGACCGCGGCGTGAGACGTGGTCTCGACCGCGCCGATCAACAATCCGCCCACATTGAGCACCACCCGCGACGGGTCGAATTTCAGCGCCTTCGACGATGACAATATCAATAGACGCGACACCGGATCGGCTCCGCCGCGTCCGGCCTGAAGCTCGCCGGCCCGGCGCTGAGTCAGGCCGATCAGATAGGCGCGCATGGCTTCGTTGGCGGCCTCCCGCTCCGCGACGATCTTGTGCGGGTCGCGCACGGCAATCGCGTCGAAAGGCTGATTCCAGAACGCGTCCATCTGATTCCAGTAGGACCAGCGTTTGAGCTCCGCCGGATCGCTGTCGGCAAAGCCGAACCAGTCCTGGACGAGAGCCAGCGGCACAGCGCGCGTCAGGCCCGATACGATGTCCATCTCGCCGGGAGCCGCCGCGATCAACGCCGCCGCCTTGTTCGCCACATAAGTCCGAATCTTCGGAATGTCCTCGCGATCGAGCACCGCTTGCATGATCGATTTTTCGCGCCAATGCACGGCGGTGTCGTCCTGCGCCATCCAATAGTCGCCCTGCTTCGGCTTGTAGAGCGCGACGCTGAAGATGTCGTGCCGGAGCAGGATGTCGCGGCAGTCCGCAAATCGCACCGCCAGCGTCACCTCGGGCGTGGCGAGAACCGGGCGTCTCCGGCGCAGCTCATCGAAGAACGCCAGCGGCTCCTGCGACATCCAGCGGCGCACGAGCGGCCAGCGTTCGGCAACAGGCGTCGCATCAAAGCGGTGCAGATAATGCGCCATGGCATCTCCGATCGCGCTGCGGGAGCTCGATCATGGCCGCCGGCCCGGCGGCCGGATGATGTCGTGCCTAAAGAGTCTTCAGGTATTCGATGATCGCCCAGCGTTGCTCGTCCGTGAGCGCGGTGCCGTATTCATGGCCGCCGTTGCCGTTGCCATTCGCGTTGGCGGGGTCGGCGACGAAGCGGCCGTTCTTAAATGGCGACTGGTCGGTGTCGTAGCCGACATTCTTCGGGTCGAATACGCGGCTCCCGACCATGAAGCTCGTCCTGCGGTCCTTGGCGGGCTTCAACAGTTCCCACAGGTTGGGCACCGAGCCGTTGTGGAGGTAGGGCGCCGTCGCCCAGATGCCGTTCAGCACCCGCGATTCGTAGGCGGCGCCGGCAATAGCCGGCGGCGGGCGAAACAGGTTGCTCAGCTTCGCATTGATGAAGGCTCTGACCTTGATCATCGCCTCGGCCTTAGCTCGGGCAGAGAGCTTCGGGTCGAGCAGCGCGTCGAGATTCTCGCCCGGCAGATCTGCGAGGTCCTTGCGAAGCGCGCGAAAGACGCCGCTCTGCGCTAGCTTTGCCGGCGGCGGTACCGGCGGGACCACGGCCTCGGCGAGCAGGGTTCCCACCACCGTGTTGGCAAGCATGTCGCCGGCCTTCGCGGGATTGCCGATCCTGGCGCCAATCGCGGGCGGCGGCATCAGCGCGCCGGTCAGCAGCCCGGCGTCGGACATGCGCGCCGAATTGAGTGCCATCTTCGGATCCGTGCCGACCGCGAGGACAGGGGTGCGCCACGCGCCGGGCACATCGACGGAAGCTTGCACCGCGTGACAACCGCTGCAATGGGCTTCGAACAACGGCTTGCCGAGCGCCGCGAGCGAGTCGTCGAGGCCGAAAAGGTCGCGCGGCCATGGCGGCGGGCGCAATACCGCGATCTTCTCTTCCAGCGTCTGCAGCCCGTCGAACCTGACTGAATTCTTCGTGTAGTCGATCACCGCGGGACTGACCTTGGTCGGCGGGACGAGCCGACGAGGTGCAAAGTCCGCGAAAACGCCAAAGACCTCGCCGGTATTGCGTCCGAGCGCGTGAATGTAGAGCCCATTCGGCACCCCGCCGTTCCACTGCGTGCGGTCCTGCCGCGATGCGTTCCACAGGAACGGATAGCTGACGGGTGCGTCGGCGATCTTGAAATTATCCACCACGTCCAAGTCGCGCGCGACGACGCGGTTGAAGATCATGCCGAAAGCGTCGAGCCGGCCCGGTCCCCACGGCGACGTGGCGGGCAGGCTCTTGTCCATGAATTCTCCGAATTGCGCGACCCATTTGCCGAAGTCGTCCTTGACCTGCGTCGCCTTCGCGCTCGTGTAACCGGGGCCGACAACCTCGCGGACGAATGCATCGAACCGGTCGGGCTGCGTCAGCGTTGCCCGCGACGCGGCAAGGAGATCGGTGAGAAATTGCTGGAAGTCCACCTTGGCGGGCGCGCCGTCGAGGCGCAGAGCGCGGGTCACGCCGTTCTGCCGGTACTCGAGTTGTCCGGTGTGGCAGGCCGCGCAGGTCATGCCGAGGTATGCCCGACGCCGCGGTCCCGTCGATGACAAACCCGACCGGCAGGCCTTCCGGGTTGCCGTCGGGGGAGGGGTCGTTTGGCAGGTAGCCGTAGCGCTGCAGTTTGTCGGCGGCGAACGACTCGTCGACGTCGAGGCGTCGCAGCGCCTTGAACCAGGCATAGGGCATCATGCGCGAGCCCTGGCTGGTGGTATAAAACGTGTCGCGATCGGCGGGCCACCATCCCTGCTCGGCGTAGGTGACCGCGGCCGCCGCGGTGCCCGTGCCACCCTGCTGTGCCCGAGCTTCGGTGAGCGCAAACGCCGACATGAACAGCGAGAGCGCAAGAGCCGACCGCCAGACCATGTGGCTGCAATTTCCGCTCATGCTCCACCTTTCGGTCTTTGCGGGCCGTCGCCCGACGCAACCTCAAGGTACAAGATACTACTAATAGTTGCAATGGCTCGCGCGATCGAAGTTTGCTGCCGCGTCGGCACTCAAGGACTTCAGCAAATGACGCCTGCA
>CAVRXD010000036.1:0-99042 GCA_963725065.1 uncultured Alphaproteobacteria bacterium | reverse complement strand
TGCGCTTCGACGGCGCCGCGTGGGTCGCAACCGACCGCACCTCGCAGATCATGACCGATGCCGGCTTTGTGACCAATCCGACATCGTTCGGCGAAGACGCGCGCGGCAATCTCTACCTGACCGATTTCGACGGCGAGGTCTTCAGGTTGACGCCGGTCGTGGCGTCCGCGGATCAGGCCGACGTTCTGCGCGGGCTGGGCGGCAACGACATGCTGTTCGGTGGCTCCGGGAACGACACGCTCGATGGCGGCACCGGCGCCGACACCTTGGTGGGCGGCCTCGGTACGGATACCGCGGATTATTCCTTGTCTGCGGCCGGCGTGACCGTGAACCTCCTGACCGGGGTCGGCTCTGGCGGCGATGCGCAGGGAGACATGCTCACCGGCATCGAGAACATCATCGGCAGCGCGCACGACGACGTGCTCGCGGGCGACGGCGGCGCCAACGTGTTCGCAGGCGGTTCCGGAAACGATGTATATTTCGTCGACAATATCGGCGACCAGGTGAACGAGAACGCGGGCGCGGGCCTCGACACGATCTATTCGACCACGCATTTCAGGCTGCCGGCGAACGTGGAGACCCTGGTCCTGCAAGGAGGCGCCGACCTGCAGGCCTACGGCAACGGCCTCAGCAACTCGGTCTACGGCAATGCCGGGAGCAACCTGCTCGACGGCGGCGCCGGCGCCGATGCGATGTTCGGCGGCGCCGGCAACGACGTCTACTTCGTCGACAATGCCGGCGATGCGGTCATCGAGAATGCCGGCGAGGGAGCGGACGCGGTGTTCTCGAGCGCCCATTTCCGATTGTCGGCGAATGTGGAAACCCTGGTGATGCAGGGGAGCGCCGACCTGCAGGGCTACGGCAACGCCTCGGCGAACGTCATCTATGGCAATGGCGGCAACAATCTCATCGATGGCGGCGCCGGCGCCGACATCATGCTCGGCGGTGCCGGAAGCGATGCGTATTTCGTCGACGATCCCGGCGACACGGTGGTGGAGAACGCCAATGAAGGCAACGACACGGTCTTCTCCAGTGCCCACTTCAGGCTCGCGCCGAACGTCGAGACTCTGGTGCTGCAGGGAAGTGCCGACCTGCAGGGCTACGGCAATGATCTCGCCAACGCGCTGTTCGGCAACAGCGGCAACAACCTGCTCGACGGCGGTGCCGGCGCCGACACCATGACCGGTGGTGTCGGCAACGACACCTATTTCGTCGACAACGCGGCCGACAGGGTGAACGAGATCGCCGGCCAGGGGACTGACGTGGTGCTCGCTGTCGTCAGCTGCAGGCTCGCGACGAGCGTGGAGGCGCTGGTGCTGCAGGGCAGCGGAGATATCGACGGCACCGGCAATGATACCGCCAACAATCTCTACGGAAATTCCGGCAACAACATGCTCGACGGCGGTTTTGGCGCAGATATGCTCATCGGCAACGGCGGCAACGACACCTTCGTGTTCCACAAGGGAGCGGCGCTCGGCGATGTCGTCGTGGACTTTGCCGGCAATGGCGGGGCGGCGGGAGACGCGCTCGAATTCGTGGGGTTCGGCACGGCCGCCGAGGGTGCGACGTTCACCCAGATCGGCGCGACCAACCAGTGGCTGATCCATTCCGGCCTCGGCGGCCCGGACGAGACCATCACGCTGCTGAACGGCGCTACGGTCGATCCGAGCGATGTGTTCTTCTAGTGATGCCGCTCGAGCCCGGCCGCCTGCAAGTGTGCTGACGCGACGAGCCCCCGTCGGCTACGGCCCGGGTGCGACCTTCACCAACATCGATGCGACCATTGGCAGGTCAACTACGCCGGCGGCGCCTCGCACGATGTCATCACGTTCATGAACGGTGCGGCAATCAACGTGCAGGACATCCTGTTCGCCTCACGAGGTGCCCTCGGGACGCCTGCCTGCCGCGCGCTTGGATCACTAATACTTATGGACTTCCCGCCGGCCTCGCGACGCACTTCTCCACGAATGCGGCGAGGTCTCCGCCGGTGAACAGATGGCCGGTGATCCCGACCGCATTCGCGGCCTCCATGTCGGAGGGCTTGTCGCCGATGAGAAAGCTCTCGGTGGTCTCGACCGGCCACACCCGCATCAGGTCGAGGATCATGCCGGGAGCGGGCTTCCTCCAATCGGAAACCTTGCGGTAGTCGGCGATGGCCGCGTCCGGATGGTAGGGACAATAGCGCACATCGTCGATTCGCGCGCCCTTGCCGGCCAGCTCCTGTCGCATCCAGGCATGCAGATCCCGAACGTCACGCTCGGTGTAATAACCATGCGCCACGCCGGCCTGGTTCGTCACCATGAAGACGAAGTAGCCCCGCTGGTTGAGCAGGCAGATGGCCGCGGCCACGCCGGGCATCCAACGGACGCGATCGGGGGTCCCCACGTATCGGTCGTCGTGGTTGATCACGCCATCCCGATCGAGGAATGCGGCGGGCCGTCGCGAATGCATGGGGTCATCGGATTGCAGCGGAGCCATCGCTCGTTCACCTGCGGGCCGGCCTCCTCAGGCGGAGGCTGCAAGGCAGCTCAGATCGGGTTCTGAACCTCATACCAGCGATTGCGACTCGACGAAAAGCCGCTTCAGTCATTGCTTTTCGGCCCGGAATTGGTTATGGCGGGTTGGCTGAGATGTGGCCAATCATATAATGATTTCAATAGGGTGACACTATTGCCTTGTGCCACCAATGCGGTCGTGTGAAGCACACGCGGTAAGAGCAGTATCAAGACCGGAATTGGTGCGCGTACGGCATGTTCGGGTCGCGATCCAGGTATCAGGCGATAGGTTTCTAGCTAGAGCATGATCCCGAAAAGTGGATACCGGTTTTCGGAAAAGATCATGCTCCAACATAACGGCTAGAGCGGGATGACGATTCGAAGAAAAGTCATCCCGCTCTAACGTCGCGCCAGATCATGGCCGCTCGGAGCGAATGGAAGGCTCTCCCCCGGATGCCGCTGCTCTCCCTTGTTATTCCGACCCTCGATCGGCAGGAAAAGGTCATCCGCGCGGTCAACTCGATCCTGAGCCAGAATTTCAAGGGTGATCTCGAGGTGATCGTCGTGGACGACGGTTCAAGTCCGCCGATCACGCTTCCGCCCGAGCTCGCTTCCGATCCGCGCGCCAGGATCGTGCGCAAGGAACGAACCGCCGGTCCGGGCGCGGCGCGCAATACCGGCCTGACGCTGGCCGGCGGCGAATGGGCAGGGTTCCTCGATTCCGATGATTACCTGCTGCCCGATACCTTGAACCAAAGGTTTGCGGACGCGGTCGAGGATCAACGCCAGCGGAATAATCCTTTGGTGCTGTACACCTGCGGCTGGGCCGAGGTCAGCCAGGGCGGCGAGATTCAGCGCATGCGGCATCCACGCGCTCCGGCGAATTGGGAGGGCTTTGCCGGGGGGTGCTGGTTTTGCGCCGGTTCCACGCTGCTGTTCCGGCGAGCCCCGGTGCTTCAAGCGGTCGGGCTGCAGGATGAAAGGCCGCCGCGCCTGGAGGACTGCGACTGGACGCTGCGCTTCGGACTGGCAGACGGAGAGTTGGTCGTGCAGCCCGTGGTGGCCGCCGCGATCGAGATCAGCAACCGTCCGTCCGCCCCGAAGATCTACTCCGGCTGCGAGATACTGGCCGCCAAATGGCAAAAGGAGTTCGCGGCCGGACATCTCACGGCGCCCCTTTACCATCGACTGAAAGCCTATCTCCACCTGGAACGAGGGCTCGCCGCCTTGACCGCCGGCCGTCGCGGCGCTGCGCTGTACTACTGGGCGCGATCGTGGCTTGAACGACCGCGGATGACTTGGCATGCAAGCCCGGGATCGCAGCAGGTGGAACCGGCTGGCCGGGCGATTCCTCGGGACTAAAGCGGTTCCCGTTGAAATGGATGCGAGATGATTGGCACGGTCTTTCCTTTGTCATTGCCGGGCTTGACCCGGCAATCCATCTTCTTTGCAAAACGCTCTTTCGAAGCGGATGGACCCGCGGGTCAAGCCCGCGGGTGACGCCAGAGAATGGGCAAGCGCCGAGCCAATACGAACGGGAACCGCTTTTAGTGCCCCGAACCCGAAGTTCGCGCACACCGGCGGCAAATGCGATCGCGAATGTCGGGTTCAAAAAGGGACACTAGAATCATACAGTTGCTAGTGGTCCTTAGATTCCGAAGTTCGTATTTGAATGTACCGCGAGTGCTGACGAACTTCGGAATTGGACCACTAGAGCGCTTTCTCTAGTACGATTGTGTGGCATACCAGTCGGGCGCCTGCCGCCGGCGGTGACAATATCCCTCGGGAGCATTGGCGCAGCTCTGGTTGCAACCGCCGGGGCATGTTCGGGAGCAAAGTCGGGGCCGGATGCGGATTTCGATCATCACGCTGACACTCGATTCGCCGCGGTACTTCGACGAAGCCGTCGGCAGCATCGAACGCGAGGGGAATGTCGAGCTCGAGCACATCGTCGTCCACGATGGCGACGAGACATTCATCGACGGCTTGCGGCAGCGACGTCCGGCCATCAAGATCTTGAAAGGCCGCAAGGCCGGCCCGACCGCCGCGGCCGCCTTGGGGGTCGAGGCGGCGACGGGCGATTTCATCCTGCTGCTGCACAGCGACGATCGCCTGTGCCCGGGAGCGCTCGGGCGGCTGGCGGCCGCCGCTGCCGCGCGGCCCCACGTGCAGATCTGGACGGGAGGAGCCCGCATCTTCCGCACGCTGCCGGACAATCGCGAAGTGACGGTGCGGCGGATGATGGGTCGGGACGTCACGAGGCTCTCGCTCGAGAATGTCTGCGACAACATTCCGCTGCTGTCCGCGCGCTTCTGCCATCGCTCGGTCTTTGACGAGATCGGCAACTTCGATCCGAAGTTCTCCGAGAGCAGCGACCGCGAGTTTCTGCTGCGTGCTGCGATGGCGGGCCTCAGGGAAGCCTCGCTCGACGTCATGGTGTCGGAGTTGCGGCTGCATGAGGGCTCGCGCACGATCCATTATCGCCGCGACGGGGTGCCGCCGTATCTGGCGGAGCACATTCAGATCGCGGACATGCTGTCGAAGCGGGGCGACATCGACGGCCAGACCCGGCGATTCCTGCAGAATTGGCGCGCGCGCGAAAAGCTGCGGCTGTTCGTCCATCAATGCCGCGCCGGGCATTGGAGGGCGGCCGCGGGCCTGCTGCTGGGAGCAGGGTTGATGGACCCACTCTGGTTCTTCCGGATCGTCACCGTGCTCGCGGTCCAGCAACGGCGCTATGGGCGGTACGATTCAGGCGCTTGAAGCGGTGTCGTCTTTTCGCGCCTGTTCAGGAGATCGGTAGTCGATGAGGCCTCGCCAAATTGCCCCGGAATATTCGTTCCGGTTCACCACCCAGGATATCCACGCGACATACGGTTCCGCCGACGGAGCTTTCGCGCGCGGCGATTTCCTCAATGCCGCGCAGTGGGCGCCGGCGGGGTCCGAGCTCAAGGGCTGCTCGCTCGTTCTCGGCGGCCTTCTGGAGCAGGGCCTGGCGATCCTGGACCGCCTGCCCGACATGAGCGGCCGTGCCCGATTGTGCCAGGCGCTGGCGCTGTGGTCGCTGGATCGCGAGGCCGACGCCAAGGCAGCGCTTGCCCGCAGCGATGATGCCGCGGTTGCGCAGGCGACACGAAAATTCCAGGCGTTGCTTGCCCGCGACGACGTCACGATCTTCATCACCGGCGCGATCCTGTCGGTATTTCCGGAGCATTATTCGGAGAGCTTCATTGCGCCGGTCTACAAGTACGGCGCGATCACGGTGAAATACGTCGGAAGCCAGCTTCCGGAGAATGCCTATGACTACTCGGCGACGGACTCGCTGAGCGCGTTCATCGAGGGATTGCCGCCTGACGAACAGCCGGACATTCTGTTTTCACTGAGCCCGCAATGGCTGCTGGCCAAGGATTTCCACAAGGTCGCCGTTCCTAAGGTGATCTGGTGCCACGACTCCGATGCCTTCCAGTATCGCAACGTCGACAATTACGCGCTCTACGATGCCGCGATCTGCAATTGCTCGCAGGAGCATTTCGAGCTCAGCCAGGGCACCCCGGGACTGTTCTGCGCGGCGAACATGCTGCTGCATCCGCTGGCGACGCCGTTTCCCGAGGCCTCCACGCATCGCGAAAAGCACTTCGACATCATCTTCACCGGCTCGGCGCTGGCGCCATTCCATTCCGAGAAGCCGCGCTTCCTGTTCAATCTGGCGGAGCTCGGAAGCAAATACACCGTGAAGGTGGTCGAAGGGCATATGCCCGAGAAGGACTATTTCGAGCTGATCTCGCACGCGAAGTTCCTGCCCGTCGTCAATCGCTACGCCGGCTCGCCATCGCCGCGCTGGCGCGACGCGCTCGCCAACGGCGCGTTCCTGCTCTACCCGGAAGGCACCTTCTACGGCGAGATTGCGCCCGGCACCTTCCCGTACCGGGCGGAAACGATGGTGAGCGATGCGGGCGGTCACCTCGACCGCTTCGAAGCCGGCGGCGATCCGGCGTATGACCTCGCAACCGTGGTCCCCGAGGTGAACGCCCGCTTTGCGATTCATCGCCAGCCGCGCGAGGAGAGCTACCAGCGGTTGCTCAAATATGCGCTGTTCATGGGCCTGGTGTGGCCATCCGCGCCGGCGGCCAGGACGCCGCGCCAGCGGCGCCTGGTCTGGCTGACGCCGGCGGTTGACTGCGGCCTGTTCGGCACCAATCACATCCGCGACCGGATCGGCGATATCGGCGAGCACATCGGCCATGACGATCTGCTCGACGACGTCGACTACAACAACGCCGCGCACCTGCATGCCCAGGCGGTGTTCACGTTCCACGAAAGTCCGAAGGTCGGGGAATGGGCCGCGCGCGCCGATCGCTATTTCGCGGAAGGCCTGGCGCGCTTCCCGGATTCGCTGCTGCTCCTGTTCAACCAGGCGCACTGGAGCTTCTTCAAGCCGGACGCCGACATCCTCGCCGCCGAAAGCAGATTCCACAACATCATCGAGCGGTTCGACGATCTGGAATTCGACGTCCACGGCGCGGACGTGGCCTTCGCCTATACCCTGCACGAGCTCGACGCCGTCTTCCCCTGCTACGAATATGCCGACGTGGCCACGAGCGAGCTGGTTCTGCGCCATACGCCCGAGCTTCACGGCCGGAAAATGCTCCCGCACAGCACGCGCGATATCATCGTAGCCGCATGCCACGGCTATGTCGGCTGGGCGAAGCTCAAGAACCGCGACACGGCCGGGGGGCTCGCCTGGCTCAAATACGCGATGGAGCTGTACCCGCACGGTCTGCCGACGCTGCGGCTCTATTTCGACACCCTGCTGCGGCTGGCGGCGGACGCCGGCAAGCTTACGCCGGCGCTTGCCTCCGATCTCGCCGAGGCGTTCATCGGCGTCGTCAACATCAATCCGTCGATCCTGCTGACGCACGTCTACACCATCGTTCCGATCCTGGCCGACAACGGCGAGCGGCAGGCTGCCAGGGATATCCTGGCGGCTTGGCATCGCCTCGCGAACATCATCCACAAATTGCGGACCGACGACGAAAAGCACCAGCTCGCGCTGCTCGCGCTGCTTTGGGACTATCGCTCCCTGTTGCCGAAACCGTTGCTCGAACGGATCGACGAGGGCCTATGGGATCTCGAGGCGATGCAGGATCCCACCCAGCTCGAGCGGCGCTTCATCGAGGTCGCACGCACCAGCTCGGCCCCCGAGAAGAAACGAAGATGGTTGAGCCGCAGCGCCCGCAAGGCGACGGCCGCCGACCACGTCGCCCGGTTGCTGGCGGAAAGCGGATATGGGCAGGAACGCATCGCTTTCGCCAATATCCGGCGCGCCCTGGCGCTCTGGCGGCGTGCGCCCCCCGACGTCCGGAGGGTCTATCTCAACAAGACCTGGCGCATGGCGTTGCGCGGCGAGTTCATGCCGGCGCTCCGGCGCATGCAGCAATGGTCGGCCGTCAGCAAATGGTCGAAGGACGCCATGAACGCTCCGCCGCGGCGAAGGTGGAAGCGGCTCTACGACTTGCTGGGCTGGTGGATGCATCTGGGCAAGAGCCCGCCGCGCGGAGGGTAGACGTGCCCCATTGAAATGAACTCGGAGCAAGCGGCAGACTCGGTCTCGGGCTAGGCGTGCCGTGCATCTCCAACGCGCACAGCCGCTCACGGGGGAGGGGAGCGCACCGAGTGCGTGGCAAGTGGCTTGCGCCGTGTCCAACAGAAATAGAAAACGATTTTGAAAAGACGACGAAAGGTTTGCTGGGATGGGGCGGGTGGTTCGATCTCTGCTGAAGCTGCCGGCGGTCAAGCGGGTGATGCTGCGGCTGGCCAATGCCGAGGCGGCGATTACCAGGCAGCAGGCCCAGCTCGCCGAGCTGGGTGGGCAGGCGCAGCGCTTGAGCGCGGACGAAGCCAATCACCGCGCGCTGCTGGCCGAAGTCGCGCAGCACATGCCGCCGGAGCGGCGGGCCGAGGTGGAGGCTGCGATCTCGGAGCAGCAAGCCCAACTCGGCCGCATGAACGAGCGCATCCAGCGCCTGGTCGCGGACGAAGCCCGTCACCGCGCGCTGCTCGCCGAAGTCGCCGAGCAAATGCCGCCGGCGCGGCTGGCGGAGCTGGAGGCGACGATCCAGGGTCAGCAGGCGGAGCTCGGGACGCTGACCGCAACGATCCAGACGCAGCAGGCGGAGCTCGGCCCCCTCAACGATCGTGTGCAGCAATTGAGCGTGGCCCAGGACGGCCAGCGGGCGCTCCTCGGCGAAGTCTCGCAGCACCTGCCGCCGGCGCAACGCGCGAACCTGGAGGCCACGCTGCATGGCCAGCAGCTCCAGCTCGGCGCGCTCAACGCAACGATGCATGCGAACCAGATCCAGCTGACTTCACTCAACGAGATCGTGCAACGCCTGAGCACCGAAGCCGGCAGTCAGCGCGATCTGCTGTCGGGTGTCCCGGCGCAAGTCACGGCCCCGCAGCTGGCCGGCCTGGAAGCCACGATTGCCGACCAGCAGGCGAAGCTGGGGACGCTGAGCGACCTCGTCCACCAGTCCGGCGCCGCCCGGCAGGAACAGCAGGCGCTGGCCGCGACGAACGCCCAGCTGGCCCAGGAGAACCGGCTGCTCAAGGTCGGCCATGGCGCCACCTTCGAGGAGCTTGCCGCCAGGGGAAAGGCGTCGACCGGCGCGCCCTATCGTTTCGACGACCTGCTGTCTCTGCGGGATGCCCCAAAGGGGGCCGCGCCCAGTGTGCCCCCGCTGGTGCATCTTCATGTGCCGAAGGCAGCGGGCACGACGCTGAACAGCATCCTGATGAGGAACTATAAGTATCGCGCCGACAGTTATGGGACCGATTTTTTCCCGCGCTATTTTCCGAGCGAGTTTCTTTCACTCGTTGAGGCGCCTCCGACTGACGACGATCGAATAAGGCCGATGTTTTTCACTGGGCATATCGGGCTTGGGAATGAATTATTTCAACGTATGCCTGTTCGATACGTAGCAATTACGATATTGCGCAATCCGGTCAGCAGAATCATTTCCCACTATCGGTTCAATTCAACCGCTCCCTCCATCTTTCAGACCGCAATACAAGAACATCGTCTTGACGTGGTCGAATACTTTCACCGTTTTCGGTCCGCGATCCCGCTGCAATGGGAATATTTTTCGCCGGGCAACAACGGAGACGCAGAGGGGAGAGCAAGGCGAGCGACAGAGGCGTTGCACAACCTCGATGAAATGGTCTCTATATTCGGAATACAGGATGAATTCGACGAGTTCGTTGTGTTGCTCGCCGAGTTGCTCGGGCTGCCAGACGTATTCTATGTGCCGTTGAACAAGACGCCGGAGAATGCAGCGAAGGTGACCAAAAAACAGATTGACGAGCTGAGAAAACTGCTGGCGGACGATATAGCCTTCTACGAAGGGGCGACTAAGCTTTATCGGCAGCGCACTGAGGCGTTGACGTTTGATCTCGCCGCTCGGGTAAAAGAGTTCGACCAGGAGAAGAAGAGCTATCTAAAGCTGCGCGGTCATCGCAAGCATCCCTGGAACGGCTCGTATTCGTAGCGGCGCGAATTGATTGCCACTGCAGGCGTGTTGGGGCGGCAAGATGACAAGCGACCGATGAGCGCGCCATCGATTGCCGTCCCCGTCGCTCGCGTGCGGTTCGGGCGCATTGCCGACTGCCTGGCCATCGCCGTGGCGGTGTCGCTGCCCTGGTCGAGCTCGGCCGCGAGCATCCTGATCCTGCTCATGCTGCTGGCGCTCGTTCCCGCCCAGACCCCGCGCGATGTCCTGCAGGAGGTCGCAACGCCGGCGGGCGGCGTGCCGGTCGCGTTGTTCGTGCTCGCGGCCCTCGGCATGACCTGGGCCGACGTGAGCTGGGCCGAGCGGTTCGGCGGTCTGGATTCGTTTGCCAAGCTGCTGATGATTCCGATCCTCCTCACTCGTTTCCGACGCTCTGACCGTGGCCTCTGGGTGATGGGCGGCTATCTCGTCTCGTGCACGATGGTGCTCGTGCTCGCCTCGGCGCTCGCGCTGTGGCCGCGGGCCACCCTGGTGCTGGCCAACGACTTCGGGGTGCCGGTGAAGAACCCGGCAACGCAGACCGGCCAGTTCGTCACCTGCGCGTTCGTGCTGCTGTTTCTCGCAGTCGACGGGTTTCGTCGCCGGCGCCGAGGCGCGGCGGCGGGCCTGCTGGCGCTTGCGCTGGTCTTTGTTGCCAACATTGCGGTCCTGGCGCTCGCGGACGTGACCGTCGTCCCGCTGGCATCCCTGGTCATCATCCCGGTCCTGCTGTTGCTGCTGGGGTTCAAGCAATTCAACGCCAAGGCAGTGCTCGGCGGGCTTGCCGCCGCCGCGGTGCTGTGCGCGGTCGTGTGGGCGGCTTCGCCGCACCTGCGGCACCACGCGACAGCGCTGTGGGACAACCTCCAGCCGTTCCCGGGGAACGACCAGAATCTGGCGGGGGCGCGCCCGGAATTCTGGAAGAAGTCGCTGGGCTTCATCGGCGACGCGCCGCTCGTGGGGCACGGCACCGGCGCGATACCGCAGCTGTTCGTGCGCTCGGCCGTCGGCCAGACCGGCTACTCGGCGCGGCTGACGACCGATCCGCTGCAGCAGACGCTCGCGGTCGGAATCCAGCTTGGCCTCGTCGGGATCGCCGTGCTGTGGGCGATGTGGCTCGCGCATCTGCTGCTGTTTCGGGGCGAGGGATTGCCGGCATGGATCGGGCTCGTGATCGTGACCCAGAGCATCGTGGGCTCGCTGTTGAATTCCCACCTGTTTGATTTCACCCAGGGTTGGATCTACGTGTTTGGGGTGGGCGTCGCGGGAGGAACGGTTTTGCGCAAGCGCTGCGCAGAGGGTGGGGCTTGCGGCTCCATGCCTCGAGCGCAGATTTAGTAGCTACGTTATGTAAATAGTACTTGACTACGTAACGGGGTTAGTGTATATAATTTGCCATCCTCGCTCATGAGGGGCGTTTTCTAGAAACGATCCTGAAAGACGGAGCAAGGAGTGGCGTCCCGCGCCTGCGGCGCGAACCGCAACGTAGGGAGGTCCGGACCCCGACCGCCAGGCCGTTATGGCGTGGCGCGGGCAATCGCTGCGGCTCCGGTGTCCCACTGCCGGGAGCCGGCTTCGTGGGTCCGCATCCGAAAACCGCCACGGTGGAGCGCCGAGAGAGGTCCCGGTCGCCCCGGGACAGGGTGGTCGCGCGTCGCAGGCGCGACCGAAAGAATGAGTGCGGCCTGTCGGCGCTCCATCCACCCCTCATCGGGGGGACGGAATTGCTGCTGTCGCGACGGCAAGAGGTGAGGGCGTGCGCATGACGTGAACGGGCATCGGCCGGCGGCCATTTTTGGGGAAACGAACCCAGGTTGCTGAAACGCAACAGGCCGGCGCCGAAGACGAAAAAGGGGATCACTCTGTTTGACATCGTAAGATGCAGATGCGGCCCGCTGCTGCTGCGGCGGTCCGTGCGCGCGTGCGACCGACAGTCGCCTGCTATCGCCCGGCCTGCCGGGCGCGACCGACATTCTGTGCGTCGCGTTTCTCTATTCCGGCGATGGCCCCGGCGACGCGGTCGGGCGCGGCGAACTGAACCATGTGGCCGACGCCGGGCAGCACGACGAGCTCGGCGCCCGGCACCGCGGCCGCCAGCGCCTTGGCATGAATGTCGGGCGGCACGACGTCGTCGAGGTCGCCGGTGATGATCACGGTCGGGACGGCGATGGCCCCGTAGCGCGGCGCCTGCGCCGTCACGAAACCCTTGAGCTGCGCGAGGTCCTCGCCGAACGCGGTGAACTCCGACGGCCGCAATATCAGTTCCGCGCCGGTCTGCGCCAAATAGTCCGGCGGAGGCTCTTGCGGCGCAAATGCGCTCTGCACGCTTGGCCCGATCAGCATTTTTCCGAACGGGAACGCCAGCGTGCGCACGAACAGCGGCCCGATATACGGCGCGGTGGCATAGCGCGCGCTTTCGATGAGCAGCGCCCGCACGATGTTGTTGTACCAGGCGATGCTGAGCGGCGACGGATGCGTCACCGGCGAGAGCAGCACAAGGCCCGCGACGCTTTGCGGATAGTCGAGGGCGTAGGCCGTCGCCAGAACGCCGGCCCACGAGTGCGCGACCACGATCGCACGGGTGACGCCGATCCGCGTCAGCGCCTCGTCGATGAGCTTGGCCTGGCGCGCCGGCGAGGCGTCGGCGCTGCCGCCGGGCCGGTCGCTCCAGCCATGGCCGGGACGGTCGACCAGGATGACGCGATAGCTCGCAGCCAGCCGATCGCCGAGGGCGAGGCGCATCTCGCCGAGATTGTCGCTGGCTCCATGCAGCAGCACCACCGGCGGCGCGTCGGGAGCGCCGAGCTCGACCAGATGAAGCCGGCCGCCCTCGACCGCGACGAAGCGCCCGGAGGGCGGGTGCGCCCGCTCGATCCTGCCGACGCCGACCGCCGTGAGCGCCGCGAGCGCACCGAGGATCGCCACCGTGATCGCGGAAATCGTGAGCGTGATACGCAGGGCGCCGGACACGTCGCATCCTCGCAGCGTCGCCGCGCCGGTCGCGGGCGATCATTCCGGGTCTATACGGAACCGATGTCGCGCGCCAGTTGCATCGGGCGGCCTCGGCCGCCCGGCCTGTGCGGCACTCGCCGCCGTTCAGCTCGCGTCGAGGTCTTCCTGCGTTCCGCTGCCGCCGGCGGCGAGGTGCGCGGCCAGTCCGGAGATGGTCGGGAACTCCCAGGCCAGCGAGGGCGAGAGCGGCCGGCCGAGCAGTTCCTCGAGGTGGCCGGAGAGATCGACCGCATGAAGCGAATCGAGGCCGTAGTCGAAAAATTCCAGATCGCGCTTGATGTCCGCGGCGGGAACGTCGGCGTTGCGCACCAGCCAGTTGGCGATCCAGGCCTCGAGCGCGGCGGCGGTGATGGTTTCGAAGCCGCCCGTGGTGGTCGTGTCGGACGCGCTCATGCGACTTGGTCTCCCTGCATGGTTCGGGCCTGCGGCCGGCGCACGTCCCACACGAGGCCGAGCGCCTCCGCCAACCGGATGAGCCAGGCCGATGGGTCGAGCTGCCACCAGGCCAAATCGTTGAAGGCCGAGCGCGGGAAGGCGTGATGGTTGTTGTGCCAAGCCCCGCCCAAGGTCGGCAGCACCAGCGGCCAGAAATTGCGGCTGTCGTCGTGCGTCTCGTACGGCCGCGCGCCGAACAGATGGCACATCGAGTTGATGCCCCAGGTCGCCTGGTGCGCCACGAAGATCCGCACCATCCCGCCCCAGAGAAGTCCCTCGAGCGCGCCGCGTCCGCCGTCGAACGCGAAGCCGATCGCGGTCGGCAGCGCGAGACCCAGCGTGAACCACAACAGATAGAACCGGTTCGCCAGCGAGGTCGTCCGGTCGCGGATGAGATCGGGTACGTAGCGTCCGGCGTCCTGCGGTTGCGGCTCGAACAGCCAGCCCACGTGGGCGCGCCAGAACCCGGCGAATCCCGGCTGGTTCGGCCCATGCGGATCCTGATCGGTGTCGGAATGGGAATGATGACGGCGATGGGTCGCCGCCCAGAACAGGACCGGCCCTTCGCCCGCCATCGAGCCGAAAGCGGCGAGGACCAGCCGCAGCGTGGGTCCGCATTTGAATGCACGGTGGGTGAAATAGCGATGAAAGCCGATCTCGACGCCGATCGCGCTGGCCAGATAGAACGCGAGGAAGAGCCAGAGCGCCACCGCTCCGGGCCAGCCTACGTGCCAAGCCATGACGAGGGCGGCGAGCGTCCCCAGGGCCGGCACCACCACCATGGCCAGCGCGACGCGCCGATGCACGGCCAGCCGGCTGGCGCGCGGCAACGCCGTGTTGAGGGCGCTCATGCTCCCTTCTCCTGTCGGTCAAGATATTGGGCGCGGCAGAGATGACGGCGAACCTTGCCGCTCGATGTACGCGGAATTTCGCCGGGGGCGAGGAACGCCACGTCGTGGACCGTCACGTCGTGCGTGCGCGCGACCGCCGCGCCGATGGCGGCGCGGATCGGCGCGAGATCGCCGGACATGCGGCCGGGGGCCCGGTTCAATTCGACCGCCACGATGATGCGCTCCTTGCCGCCGATCTCGGCGGCGAAGACCGCATTCGAGCCGTGCCGCAGCCGGTCGTCCGCTATCTCGTGAATGGTGGCTTCGATGTCCTCGGCGTGGAGCTTGCGGCCGGCGACGATCACCAGGTCCTTGACGCGCCCGGTCACGGTCAGCTCGCCGTCGATCATGACCCCGAGATCGCCGGTCCGCAGATAGGGCCCGCGCCCGTCCGCGAGGTGCGCGCCGAACGCAGCCGCCGTCTCCGTCGGCCGGTTCCAATAGCCAATGGCAACGCTCGGCCCTTCGATCCAGATCTCGCCTTCTTTGCCATCGGCGCACGGAATGCGGTGTTCCGGGTCGACAGTCAGCACGTCATGCCCGTCGATGACGTGACCGCAGGTCGTGCGGCCCAGCTCTTCGTGTCCCGACGTCGAATCGCGGAGCGCTCCGCCGCCTTTCGCTCGTCCGGTCACCATCAGGGTTGCCTCGGCCAATCCGTAGCAGGGAACGAACGAACGACGCTGAAATCCGCAGGGCCCGAATGCGTCCGCAAAGCGTTCGAGCACGTCGAAGCGGACGGGCTCGGCGCCGACGAAGGCGCAGTCCCAGCTTGTTAGATCGAGTTCGTGCCGAAGAGGTTCATCGATGGTCGCAACACAATGGTCGTAGCCGAACGGCGGGCCTCCGCTGATCGTGGCGCCGGTGCGCTGGATCGCTTTCAACCATCGAATCGGCCGCTGCATCGCGTGCATCGGCGACAGCACCGTGGTCACGCACGCGGAATAGACCGGCTGCAGGGTTCCGGCGACCAGGCCCATGTCGTGATACGGCGGCAACCAGGTGACGCCGCGCGAGCTGGCCCCGATGCCGAACCGGCGTACGGCGGCTTCGAGGTTATCGATCAGGTTGCCGTGGCTCAGCATGACGCCTTTGGGGTTTCCGGTCGAACCGGACGTGTACTGCAGCAGCGCGAGATCCGCGGGACCGGGCGAGGCACCGTCCGCCGCGATCTCGGAGGTCCAGGTATCGGCGCCGACGACGAGTCGCGGCACCTGAGCGAGCGTGGCGTCGGTCGCAAACTGGGCGGCGACGCCGGGGTCCGAGCTTGCGTCGGTGAGCATCACCGCCGGATGGCAATCGCGGCATATGGCCGACAGCGTTCCGGCCAGGCGCCGGGCACGCGGCGGGAAGCTCGGCACGGCGATGAGGCGCGCATAGAAGCAGGCAAACAGCGCAGCGATGTAGCCGAGGCCGGGCTGCAGCACGATCAACACGGGCTCGCCCGGTCGCGCTCGCTCCAGCAGCATCGCCGCCAGGGTTCGCGCGCGGCGGTCGAGCAGCCCGTAGCTCATGGGCTCTTCGAGCGCCTCACCGTCGCGCAGGAAGGTATACGCCACTTGTTCGCCCTGGTGATGCGCGCGGTGCCTGAGAACTTCGACGATCGAGCCAGCGCGCCGTTGGATGTTGCTGCTCATCGTAGCTTGGTCCGTGCAAGCGATGAGACGACGACAATGTCCGGAGCACCGTCGTGCATAAGAGGCGTGTTGGTTCCCGGCGTCAGGTCAGAACCATACCTTAACCGTCGCATCGAGGTCCAGCCGAGGTGCCTTGTTACCCCGGAACGGCGCGGGGAGGACGCCAATTGCGCGCGCATGGAGCCTTTGTTCGCCGGCACATCACATTGGTTCAAGACTGGCGTCGCCCCTTGCGGGTGGGGGCGGTTCGGTGCTCCAACGACCCGGAAGGGGCGAGGGGTGCAGCCCTCCCATAGATTTTCGCTATCGGGGACCAGCGTGGCCCGTCTCGAGGACAAGATCGTGCTGATCGCGGGCGCGGCCGGCGCCATCGGTCAGGCCGTTGCCGCGGCGGTGAAACGCGAGGGCGGTGTCGCGGTCGCGACCGACCTGGCGCGCCACGGCGGCATCGATCACGCCCTCGACGTCACGGCCGAAAGCGACTGGCACAGGGTGCTGGCGGAGGTCGAGCGCGCGCATGGTCGCCTCGACGGCCTCGTCAACGCCGCCGGCATCGCGTTCCTCGGCAGCATCGAGGACACCGACTATGCCTCGTGGCGGCGGGTTCTGGCGGTCAACCTCGACGGTACGTTTCTTGGCTGCAAGCACGCGCTCGCGCTGCTGAAACCGCGCGGCGGCTCGATCGTCAATCTGTCCTCGATCTCCGGCATTGTCGGCGGGCACAATCTGACGGCCTACAATGCCTCCAAGGGTGGGGTGCGGCTGCTGACCAAGTCGGTCGCGCTGCATGGCGCGCGTCTCAAGCCGCCGGTGCGCTGCAATTCGGTGCACCCGGCATTTCTCGAGGGCCCGATGGTCGACGACATCCTGGCGCAGACCGGACGGCCGGAGATCGCGCGCGGCCAGCTTACGCGCGACATCCCGCTCGGACGGCTCGGCGCGCCATCCGAGGTTGCCGACCTCTGCGTCTACCTGTTGTCCGACGAATTGAAGTTCGTTACCGGCTCGGAATTTGTGATCGACGGCGGCCTGACCGCACGATGACGAGTGGGCGTGCGCGAGCCATCACCGCCCGGGCAGCGGATGCCCCGGCATCAGGTCGTAGGGATGCTTCCATCCCGGCAGCGCCTTGATGCGGTCGAGCCATACCGCGATGTGTTTGTGCTGCGCCGGAATGTCGAAGCCGAATTCGTCCGCCGGATAGTAGAGGTAGGCCGCCAGCGAGAGATCGGCGATGGTCGGCCGCGCGCCCAGCACGAATGGACGAGTCGAGAGCCGCTTTTCGACAATGGCGAGGTTGTTCTCGATGCGCCCCTTGAGGAACGCCAGCACGGCGGGATCGCCCGGCGGCTTGGAGAGAAACCGCAAGAATCGATAGGGCCCGAGAAAGCCGTTGACCTTCTGATTGTCGAAAATGATCCAGCGCAGCGCCTCGAGACGCTCGTCCTCGCCATCGGGCCGGAACTTGCCCGAGCGGTCCGAAAGATAGGTCAGGATCACGCCGGACTGGCTGAGCTTCTTGTCGCCGTGCACGAGTACTGGCGCCTCGCCCATCTCGTTGACATTGGCGCGGTACTCCGGAGAGCGCTGCTCCCCCTTGGCAAAGAAGTCGACCCAGATCGGCTCCCAGTCGGCGCCAATGAGGTTGAGCATGAGAGCGCAGCGATAGGCATTCCCGGATTGGGCGAAGCAGTAGAGCTGATATTCGGCCATTGCAGGTCCTTGCGATGAGTGAACGACAGACTAAGCAGCTCGACGTGCCCGCGCCGCCTGCGCGCGCCGCCACGCGCTCACTTCATCGTTGGGATCACGAACTCGGCGCCTTCCTTGGTGCCCGACGGCCAGCGCGACGTTACGGTTTTGGTTTTAGTGTAGAAGCGCACCGAGTCGGGGCCGTGCTGGTTGAGATCGCCGAAGCCGGAACGCTTCCAGCCGCCGAAGGTGTAGTAGGAGAGCGGCACCGGGATCGCGAAGTTCACTCCCACCATGCCGACATTGACGCGGTTGGTGAAATCGCGTGCGGTGTCGCCGTCGCGGGTGAAGATGGCGACGCCGTTGCCGTAGTCGTGCTCGGAGGGAAGCTTCAGCGCCTCCTCGTAGTTCTTGGCGCGCACCACCGAAAGCACAGGGCCGAAAATCTCCTCCTTGTAGATGCGCATGTCCGGCGTCACCTCGTCGAACAGGCAGCCGCCCATGAAGAAGCCCTTCTCGTAGCCCTGCAGCTTGAAGCCGCGGCCGTCGACCCGGAGCTTGGCGCCTTCCTTGAGGCCGAGATCGACATAGCTCTTCACCTTGTCGACCTGCGCCTTGGTGACCATCGGCCCGTAATCGGCTTGCGGATCGCTCGAAGGCCCGACTTTCAGGCTCTCCACGCGCGGGATCAGCTTCTCCACCAGCAGGTCCGCAGTCTTCTGCCCGACCGGCACCGCTACCGAGATCGCCATGCAGCGCTCGCCGGCCGAGCCGTAGCCCGCGCCGATGAGCGCGTCGACCGCCTGGTCCATGTCGGCATCCGGCATCACCACCATGTGGTTCTTCGCGCCGCCGAAGCACTGCACCCGTTTTCCGTGCGCGCAGCCGGTGCTGTAGATGTACTCCGCGATCGCGGACGAGCCCACGAAGCCGATCGCGCTGATGCGCGGATCGGTGAGCAGCGTGTCGACCGCTTCCTTGTCGCCGTTGACGACGTTGAGCACGCCGGCGGGCAGCCCGGCTTCGACCAGGAGCTCGGCCAGCCGCATCGGCACCGAGGGGTCGCGCTCGGACGGCTTGAGGATGAACGCGTTGCCGCAGGCGAGCGCGGGCGCGAACTTCCACATTGGAATCATGGCGGGGAAGTTGAACGGCGTGATCCCGGCCACCACCCCGAGCGGCTGGCGCAGCGAGAACAGGTCGATGCCAGGGCCCGCGCTGTCGCTGAACTCGCCTTTGAGCAGGTGCGGAATGCCGCAGGCGAACTCGACCACCTCGAGCCCGCGCTGGATGTCGCCCTTGGAATCGGCGAAAGTCTTGCCGTGCTCGGAGGAGAGCAGCCGGGCAAGGCTGTCGAATTCCTTTTGCACCAGCTCGAGAAACTTGAACATCACCCGCGCGCGGCGCTGCGGATTGGTCGCTGCCCAGGCCGGCTGCGCCGCTTCGGCGTTGGCGATCGCGTGTTCCATCTCCGCTTTGCTTGCGAAGGCCACCTTCGCTTGCACCTCGCCGGTATTGGGGTTGAACACGTCGCCGCTGCGGCCGGAACTGCCTGCTACGGTCTTGCCGCCGATGAAATGGCCGATCTCGCGCATGGGTATTCTCCCTCGGCTCCGCGCTCGCATCGAGCAGCCGGTGCTTGTTTTGTCTTGATCACTATCCTCGTTTCGTCACGCCCGCGCTTCACCCGGGCATCCATCGAAAAAGCGGCCCCTTTTCGAGATGGACGGACTGCCGATCGCGACGGGCAATGACGACGGATAGTGCCAACGACCTCGGTATCAGATAGCGCAGGTTGCGGCGCGCGGGAAGCCTCGCGAAAGCTGTCGATGATCCGCCATGTTGGTGCCGTGCGGGTGCACGCGCAACGTGTCGCGATCGGGCTGTCTTGGCGATCCTGTCGTTATGCTGTAGCGATCGAGGCCGGAACGGGCTCGAACCCGTGCGGCAGGCTCTTGCCAAAAATCAAAAGGATGGATGCGCGAGAATGAGAATTCGGGACACGCTGTTTGCATTTCTTGCGTTGCTTGCGCCGACCTTGGCCAGCGCGCAAAGCTGGCCGACCAAGCCCGTGCATATCCTCGTTTCATCCGGCGCGGGAGGCACCGCCGATATTCTCGCCCGCATGGTCGGCGAACGGCTGGCGCCGGTGCTCGGACAGCCGGTCATCGTCGAGAACCGCCCTGGCGCCGGAGGACACCTGGGCGCGGGACTGGTCGCACGCGCACAGCCTGACGGCTATACGCTGTTGATGAGCGGCAGCCCGACCCATTCCGTGGGACCGCATCTGTTCAAGCGCCTGACCTACGAGCCCATGCGCGACGTCCCGCCCGTCGCGATGATCGCGGTCGCGCCGAACCTGCTGGTGGCGAAGTCGTCGCTCCCGGTGAAATCGCTTGCCGATCTGATTGCGCTCGCGCGCGAGAAACCCGGTCAACTGACCTATTCATCGGCGGGCAACGGAACCTCCGGACACCTCGCCGCCGAGTTGCTCAAGAGCATGGCGCGGATCGACATGCGCCATGTGCCCTACAAAAGTGGTCCCGAAGCGGTGACCGGCGTGCTCACCGGCGACGTCGATTTCATATTCTTCACCGTCCCTGCCGTGTTGCCGCAGGTGGAGGCGGGCAAGCTTCGCGCCCTTGCCATCACCAGTCTCGCGCGCAGCGAGCTGGTACCGGATGTTCCCACGGTTGCGGAGGCAGGATTTCCCGGCTTCGAGGTTCTGGGGTGGTACGCCCTGTTCGCGCCGCGCGAAACCCCGAAGCCGGTCGTCGCGAAGCTCAGCGCCGAGGTCGAGAAGATCGTCCGTTCGCCCGATATCCACGACAAGCTGCTCCAGCTTGGAGCGGAGCCGAGATACATGAGCCCCGAGCAGGTCACCGCGTTTGTCGCGGTCGAGTTGCCCAAGTGGGGACAGTTGATCCGGGAGTCGGGCGCGAGCGCCGATTGAGAACAACCGGAGCCGTGCGCCCCATGCGTCTCGCCGAGCACGCGCTGCATTGCTACCGGTTACGCTACGAGCGGCCGGTACGATGGAGCGACATCGTCGAAGAGGCGGCGCCGTTCGTGCTCCTGCGCCTGCAGAGCGACACCGGATTCGCGGGCGTTGCCGAGATTACGGTGAAGCCGACCTGGTGCGGCGTCACCGCCCGCAGCCTGGTGACGACGATCGAAGAGATTTTTCTGCCCCTGCTGCGGACGGTGGATCTGGATGATCCGGTCGAGGTGCGCGCGCGGCTCGACCGCATTCCCGAGAACCAGGCGGCAAAGACGCTGATCGACAACGCCTGCTGGGATCTCCATGCCGCCTGCCACGGCCAGGCCTTGTGGCGGCGTTGGGGAGGATCGGGTCGGGTCGAGCTCTCGTGGGCGCTCACGCGGCAGGCGCCGCACGCAATGGCTGCCGAGGCGGCCGCCATGGTGGCCCGTCACGGCTTTCGGACGCTCAAGGTCAAAGGCGGCCAGGGCCTCGAGGTCGACGTCGCCGGCATGCGAGAGATCCGTTCTGCCGTGGGGGACGGGGTTCGCCTGTATGTCGACGCCAACGGTGCTTACTCGGCGGACCAGGCACCCGATTATTCCCGAGCGATGGCGGACGCCGGCGCCGTGATGGTCGAGGATCCCTGCGCGCTCGTTCCCGACGCCGGGTTCCGAAAGCTGCAACAGGAATGTCCGGTACCGCTGCTCGTCGACTTCGGCTGCACCTCGCTGCGCGATGCCGGCTTGTTTATCGCTCAGGAGGCGAGGGCGCTCAGCATCAAACCCGGACGGTTCGGGCTCTCGACCGCACGCGGCATGGAAGAGCTTGCGCGACGGTCCGGCTGCGCGTGCGTGGTCGGTCTCATGGGCGAAAGCGCGCTCGGGACGTTGGCCGCCTTGCAATTCGCCGCGGCATTGCCCGATCCCGCATTGCCCGCCGAGGTCTCCTGGTTTCTGGCGATGACCGAGCAAGTCACCACGGTGATGCCCAAGATTGTTGATGGCGCCGTTGACCTTCCCGACGTGCCATCACTCGCATCGCTGGTGGAGTGGTCGGCCCTGGACGGGCTCGTCGCATGAGTTGCGCCGGCCCGGTTGATTTCCCCATTGCTTGCCCCGCTCCCCGAGGGCTTCGGCCGCGTCTCTGACCTAGCCGGCCGGGTCGGCTGCTGCAGGCAGCGTGAAGCTGAAGCGCGCGCCGCCGAAGGCAGACTCGTTGTCCGCCCGGATTTGTCCGCCATGTGCTTCGATGATGGATCGGGAAATGGGAAGTCCCATCCCCATGCCACCGTCGTTGGTCGTGAAAAAACGCTCAAAGAGCTGCGTGAGATGATCCGACTTGATGCCCGGACCGCTATCTTCCAGCGTGCAGCATAGGGTATTTCGGCCAGTGAGCATGGTTCGAATCGCGAGCTGGCGACGTCCCGTTGCCGCGTGCGCCATCGCCTGCACCGCATTGATCCCCAGATTCACAACCACTTGCTGGAGCTGGATACGGTCGCCGAGCACGGGAGGAAGTGCGGGCGCCAGGTCGAGGGAAACGGCGACCTCCTTCGACTGGAATTCGTGGCGCAGGAACATCATCGACTCCTCGATAATGTCATGAAGCGACAGCGCGGTCGGTTGGGGCACGCGGCCTCCCGCCATCGCGCGGATCCGCGCGATGATGTCGCCGGCACGTTGTCCGTCGTCTACGATCGACCGAATGGACTCGCGAGCCTCAGCCAGTTCCGGCTCGGATCGATTGAGCCAGCGCAGCGCCGCCTCGCCGTTCGTCACCACCGCGGCGAGTGGCTGATTCACCTCGTGCGCGACCAAGGCGGTAAGTTCTCCCAGCATCGAGATGCGGGAGGCGTGTGCGAAGTTCGCCTGCAGTTGTTGAAGTGCCGCCTGCGCACGAGCGCGCTCGGTGATGTCGATGAAGCTGACAAGGCTGATTTCGAGCTCGTCGGCCCGTCCGAGTCGCGCACTTGTGCAAAGAACGTCGATGACGCGCCCGTCCAGGGTCGCGACTTTGGTCTCTTCCTGGAAGATCCGCTCGCCACGGAATTGGGTTTCCAGACCGCGCTGGAATGCCTCCGGACTGACCCTCCAATAGCGCGTCAACGAGCCCGCCAACTCGCTCGCATCGCGAGCTCCGAACATCTGGACCGAGCGATCATTGACCTCGTTCACGACCAGCGCGTCCATGGCGCGATGGAGGAAATCGGGGTTCCGGCCCAGATAGGCACTCAGATCCGTCACGCCTTGCGCCCGCAACTCCCTGAACAGCTTCGCCAGCTCGCGTGCGTCGAGCTGGAACATGGCGATCGGCATATGATGAAAAAGATGGCGATAGCGCTGCTCGCTGTCGCGCATCGCTTCTTCCGCGCTCTTGCGCGCGGTAACGTCCATGATCGCGCCCATGAACTGCAGGTCGCCCGGCTCGTCCTTTACGGGGTGGGCCACGACATGAAGATGCTTCACCGAGCCGTCCGGCATCAGCAGGCGATGCTCGAAATCGAAATCCTGGCGATCGCGCGCTGCACGGTCGATGACTTGCCGCGTGACCGCGAGGTCGTCCGGATGCACACGTTGCAGCACCAGCTCGATCGTCGGCACGCTTAGCGGGTCGTAGCCAAAAATCCGGAAGGTCTCCTCGGACCAGAAGATCCGCCCGCTCGACAGGTTCCAGCCGAAGCTGCCGGTCTGGCTCAATTGTTGCGCTTCGGCGAGATATGTGTCCTGCGTCCGACGCAGGGCACTCTCGGCGCGCTTGCGCACGGTCATATCGTCGTTGGTCTCGAGCGTCCGGAGGGGTCGCCCCGACTCGTCGCGCTGCAGCGACCAGCGGCTTGCGACCGAAACTTTCGTTCCGTCGCTTTTGATGTGGAGCAGCTCGCCTTCCCAGCGGCCGTCGCGCAGGAGCGTTGCGGTGATTTGCTCAAGCGGCGCGGGAAAGACCGTCTGCAACAGCTGATGCGCGATCCTGCCGACCGCGTGTTCGCTTTTCCAACCATAGAGGTCCTCGGCCCCGCGGTTCCAGTACGTGATCACGTCGTTCATGTCGCGGATGAGAACCGAATCGTGCGTGAGATTGAGGAGCTGGGCCTGCTCGCCGTGGGTCTGGGCGAGCCTTTGGATCCGCCGTACCAGCCCCGTCACCACGAGCGAAGTGATCAGGAATGCGGTCAGCATCGCGAGATCGGAGGCGGCGGCGACGTGGAAGACGTAGAGCGGTTCGACGAAGAAAAAGTTGAGACACGCTACGGCGATGACGGAGAACAACGCCGACGAAATGAAGCTGTCCATCAGCGACAGCAGCACGATGACGATCAGATAGACGAAGGATGTGGCCGCGGGATTCAACCCGAGCTGAAAGCATATCCAGGTCGCGCATGCCAGGGCGACGGTGCCGGCGAGCCAGAGCGCGGCCAAATAGCGGAAGCGACTGATGAGGGTTCGCTTCATGTGCGAAAAATGATGCTCGGATGCCGCAAACCTGCCAGCGATCGGCGACAGTGTCGACTCCTACGAAATATCTAGGGCGTCTGCGTGCCCGCGGCGTTCACAACCTTGACTGGGGACGTGGCGCCGTGCTGCCTGGGGACGAACGAGGCTGCGCGCGGCCGCAGGCCGCTCGGCATCGGACATCTCCTCGGCTCTGTGGTCGATTCCGCTTCTGCGCTCGACCTGGGCGGTGTCCCATGCCAGTTTCGCCAATATGAACAATCGTCCTGCGATTGACCCTGCCGCCATCCTGTTCAAAGGCGTCGGCACATGGGGTGCCATCGCTGTTGCCGTCGCGGGCATGGCGCCCACGATGGCGATGAACCTGAACCCGCAGGAGCCGGCCGAGCATGTCGGCCGCGTGGTTCCTCTCGTCTTCTTGCTGTCGACGGTGGTCGTGCTGCTGGTGGCATGGTGCTTCGCGCGCCTGGCCCACGAGCATCCCAATGCCGGCTCCGCCTATGGGTTCGTGGCGGCGATCCTGGGTCCCCGCGCCGGGCTGGTTGCCGGCTGGACGTTGCTCGGGACCTATCTCTGCTTTGCCATCGTCGGCCTCGGGGCGTTCGGTCTGTTCGGCGCCAACCTCCTGCAGCGCCTTGATCTCTGGCGCGATGCGTCCAGCCTCGGCTTGACGGTGCTGGCCGCCGTGGTGCTGGCGCCGCTGAGCATCGTTCCTGCGCGGCGCGCCGGCCTGGTGCTGATCATTCTCGAAGGCGTTGCCGTCGTTGCCATGGTGCTGATGGCTTGCGCGGTGCTGCTGCTGGTGGCGCAGGGACATGGACCGCAAAACGATGCCCCGCTGCGGGATCTCCTGGTTCCCGCGGCGGGCGTCGGAGCCTCCGCCATCGCCATGGGACTCTCGTTCGGACTGCTGTCCTTCGCGGGCTTCGAGCAGGTCGCGACCTTGGGCGAGGAAGTCACGAAGTCGAGGTTCACGATCCCCCGCGTGCTGATCGGGACCGTCCTCGGCGCCGGAGTCGTTTTCACGCTCGTGACGGCGGCCGAGACGCTGGGGTTCGGCACCGATCGGGCCGGCCTCGCGCGCTTCACCACGTCGACCTCGCTGCTGGCGGATCTGTCGGCGCGCTATTTCGGCGGCTGGTCCGGAGATCTGTTCGATGGGCTGGCCATCTGTTCCGCTTTGGGAGGCGCATTGGCGTCGATCGTGGCGGCCTCGCGCATTCTTTTTGCGCTGTCGAGGGATTTGTTGCCGTCGAGCCCGATGGCGCGGGTGTCGTCGGCCAGCGGCACGCCCCGCGACGCCGCGGTCTGTGTCCTGCTGGCGACGATCGTCGGATATCTGGCGATGCGCGTTGGCTTTCGAGCCTCGGGATCGGATGCGTTCTTCTGGGGCTCCACGCTCGGCGCGCTCGCGTTGCTGGTCGCCTATCTGCTCGTGGTCGTCAGCGCCGCCGGCGCGCTCATGCGTCCGTCGGGGCAGGGCACGCGATGGCTGCTGTTCATTCCCGCGCTTGCCGCGGTGGCGATCGCCTACACCCTCTGGGTGAACGTCTATCCGCCGCAGCCCGGCGCGTATCGGGTGATTCCTTGGATTGTGCTCGCCTGGTGCTGCGTACCCCTGATCGCGACGCTGCTTTATCCTCGGTTGCTCGACCTGGTTACCTCCGGTTGCCTGGCCGTGGGCGCCCGCATGAAGCAGGATTGACGTCCCAGCCTCGCCCCGCGACTGTGCGCCGCGCACTGCTCATGCTGCTTTATTAGGCGGCTGCTTTCCGCAATAATTTGGCGTCTCATCCGGTCTTCATCGCCGTGAGGCGGCCGGAGCCTGGCGTGAGCATGAGGAGTGTGGTGATGACGGGCTTGGCGCTCTGGACGAGAAGCGGTCCCAGGGTCTGGTTGTCCCTGGCCGTCGCCGCTGCATCCATTCTTGCGCTGGTTCCGCTGCCAACCCGCGCAATGAGCGAGGACGACGTTTTTCAACAAGCGGTCAACTACATTTTCACCGGACGCATAGATCCGAAGGACGGCCCCGAAATCGTGGACCCGAAGGCCTGCATCGTCGTGCTTCCCGAGCCTGATCTCAACAGATACGCCAGGTATTATTTGAACCGCTTCAAGATGGATGTATCCCGCATCAGCAAGAAATATGCCGGCCGGCAGGTTCTTTACGAACTGGAGGTCGAAGGCGATGACACCATTCTGGAGTATCTCAAAGCCGATAAGAAGACGGTGAATTTCGGGTTCAAGTCTGCCCACATTGCGCTGCCGGGGAACATCGAGCGCACGGAAAAGGCGCTGCATCTTGTTTTTTCCGAGCACTGCAAGGCCGACCAGCCGAAGTTGCCGTTCTAGCGGCAACGCTTCGCATCACTAGACGAGATGCTTCCTGATGCGAGCGCTGAGCATGTCGATCGCGACAACCGTTGCGACGACAATGATGACCTGCGCGGCCGTCTCGGCGTATTGGAAGCTGCGGATGCTTTCGTAAAGTGTCTGACCGATTCCCCTCGCCCCCACGATGCCGAGCGTCGTTGCGGAGCGCACTGATGTTCGTCGTTGCGGTCGGTCTCGGTCCCTTCGCCGGCGTCGTTGCGATTTTCGTTCACAATCTCGGTGTTCGAAACTCTTTGCCGAAGCGGTCGAATCAATCACGCGAGTTGCAAGAAGTCGTATTCGGCGTCGTGATGCCGCTGTGGAATTCGCTCACTCTCTACCGGCTCGAGACCAATGTAATTCGCCGCCGTCTTCACCACCGTCCGCCCAGATACTCTTCCACGCAAGCCGGCGACGCCTTGGCATAGGTGCCGCGGCGGCTGACCACGGCGCCAGTGAGGCGGCGCAGCGCGAGCGCCATCTCGGCCGCCTTCGCCGCCACGGCGATGCCGCTGAGCACCAGCGCGCCGTCGATCACGAACGGGCATTCGCGCGCGAACAGCAGCATGGGCAGGCCGCCGGCCGGAATGATGACCTCCGCGCCCTGCGCCACCAGCGGACGAACCTGCTCGATGAAATCGGCGCGGACCTGCGTGTAGCTCGCCTCATCGGTGAAGGCGCGAATGAAGCCGGGCAGATCCATGTGGATCGCGCGCACGCCCGCGAAGCGCTGATCGAGCCCGTGCGCGTGGACCTGGCGCTCGTGCCAGTCAATGAATACCGGATCGATGGTCACCAGTCCGAACCGCCGCCCCATGCTCAGCGCTGCCAGCAGGTTGGCTTCGCCCAATCCGACCACGGGGATGTCGAGGGTGCCGCGGATTTCCAAGAGGCCGGGTTCCTGGAAGTGTCCGACGACGAAGCCGTCATAGCCCGCGCGCTCGGCTTCGAGTGCGTTGCGGATCGCCTGCGCGGCGCAGCGGAATTCCGTCAGCGGATGGAAAAGGTGGTCGGGTGGGTCGAGCCCGTGCACCTCGAATGTGATGCCGGGCGACGCGGAGGCGTCGAGCAGCGCTTGTAGGCGCTTAATGTAAGGCGCCTGCTCGACCGGATGCACGAAGCTCTGATACCACAGCCGGGCGGGACGAGACGGTTCAGCCATTCATGTGTCTCCACTCAAGACGATGTGTTCGCGCGAGGCGGCGCTAACCGTTTCCGAGATTGGCGGCGGGCAGGCTCATTGTCCGCTCGGTCGTTGAACTCAATATCCGCGGGGAGGGAGAATAAATCTACATGCGCCAGCGCGCGTCGGGGTCTTCCTCGGGAACGACCAGCGCTTCGATCTCGACGAACGCGTCTGCGCCGATCTCGACGGGTCGCGGCGGTGCCTCGAAACCGACCTTCCACAGGCGCAGTTCGTAACGGCCCTTCGGCAGCGCGATCTCCGCAAGTCCGGACGCGCCGGTCGTGCCGCGGTAGGCGCCGAGCCGCAGCTCCACGTCCGGAATCGGCTCGGCGGTTGCCTGGTCGATCACCCTCACGCTGAGCACATGCTCGGGTGGGCGGACGACCGCGACGCTGAATGAGGTCGTGGCGCGGTCATGCGGCAGGTTCAGCTCGGACGCCTCGAATCGCGCCGACCACGTCACCATGCCTTCGGTCCGTGGAGCCTTCAGTTGGATATCGGTCCAGTAGAGTGCTCCGGTGTCCTGGAGCGGCGCTTCGCTCAGTACGCCCCGCCCGGCGATGTCACCCGTTTCAGTGCAAACCTCGATCGCGCCGCCCGCAAGTGCCACGCTCGCCGTTGATTTCGCGCCGGCCTTGATGACAAAGCCCGTGCCAGCGACGACAGGGGAGGGTACATCCCAAACCGCCAGGCTGGTTGCCTGCGGCGTCACGCGTACGGGTACGTCGAGCACGGCTTGCACATAGTGCGTGCCCGCGATCTCGTGCGGGGACAATGTGAACCGGAACACGTGCACGCCGAGGTGAGGGGGTGCCACAAGCGTGATCGCAGCCGTTTCGCTCACGCCGTCGGCGTGCAGGGCAAACGCGTGCCGTTCTGTCCGGCCATCGGGCGCGGTGACGGCGATCGCCATGCCGGTGCGGTCGCGCCCGTCCGGGCACGATGCGCGCGCCGTGATCGCCAGGGCATCGCCAGCCGGAACTTCGAGCGGCAGCGGCTCGCTCACCGTCAAGTGAACGAGCGCGCCGCCGGACTCCTCCGTCATCAGCGCGCGCCCGACGTCTCGGCGATCTGGCGGCGAGCCGCGTGGCGACCGGCGATCCGCCCGAACACGATACAGCGCGTCAGCCCGTGCTGGGCGAAGCCGCCCTGCGATTCGCCCGCGCAGTAGAGGCCAGGGATGACCTCGCCGCGGATGTCGATCACCTGCGAGTTGGTGTTGGTGCGGATGCCGGTCAGCGTGTCGTGCAGGATCGGCGTCGTCCATGCCGCGTAGAACGGCGGCTTCTCGATCTTGTAGAGCGGCGTCGGCTTCTTGAAGTCCGCGTCTGCGCCGGCCGCGACGAATCCGTTGTAGCGGTTGACGGTTTCCTGCAGCGCCGCGCCCGAGATCGGCGCCTTCTGGTAAGGGTTCTTAATGCTGGCGGCGAGCTCCGGGATGGTGTCGGCGCTGAAGAAATAGCCGTCACGGTCGACGTGCGGTGGCTCCGGCTTCCATTTCTCGCGGGTGACAGCGTCAGCGTCGAAGATCGCCCAGATCGGGCCGCCGCCGTTGAGCTTGGTCTTGTCGCCGTTATACGCCATCGCGGCGTGAAAGAATCCGTGCGAGCCGTCGGTCTCGTCCCAGAAGCGCTTGCCGTTCTGATTGACGAAAATCATGTTCTGCCAGTCGCGCACGGTCAGCCCGGTGGCGCGCGCCTGCTGGAACATCGGGCTGTCAGGCTCGTAGACCAGCGACGAGTAGCCCCAGCGGCAACCGATGTGCCGAGTCTTGGTGATCTGTGCCGCCTCATCGGCGGTCTGGTTGGCGGTTGACCAGAGTGATGCGCCGATGTCCATCGCGGCCAATTCGCCATCGGCGCCCTGGTGGACATAAGGCGAGCACGCCTGCTGGTATTCCTCCGTCAGCCGCGGATCGAACATGCGGCGGAAGTTGACGTTGCCGGTGTGGCCGCCGCTCGCGATGATCACACCCTTGCGCGCCTGGATGTTCACCGGGTTGCTGCCCGCGATGGTGATGATGCCCAGCACGCGCCCCGCATTTTGCTTCTCGCGCACGATCGAGGTCATCTTGTGCTTGAGGAAGATCTGGACGCCCTTCTTGCGCGCACTCTCTTCCATGCGCCGCACCAGGCCCGAACCGTTGCGGCCACGCCGCGGCGCATAGACCTGGCTCGGGATGTGCCACTCCTTGGTGACGAAGATGCGGTCCACGGTCGATGCGTCGGGAGAGCGGATCGGTTTCTCGATGAACTCGACGCCGTTCTCGATGAGAAAGTCGTAGGTCGGCACGTTCTCGTCGGCGAATACGCGGATCAGGTCGCGGTCGCTGTAGCGGCTCTCCGGGTGATCGAACCGCACCCAGTCGTTGAACAGCATGTCGGGCGTGTCCTTGATGCCGAGCTTCTGCTGCAAGGCATGTCCGCCACCGACCTGCACGCGGCCGCCGCTCAGGATCCCCCGCCCGCCGATGTCGAAATTCTCATCCACGATGATGACCGAGGCGCCGTTGTCGCGCGCAGTGATCGCCGCCGGCAGGCCCGCGACGCCCGCGCCGATCACGACCACGTCGGCTACGTAGTCCCATTTGATGTTGCCGTTCTGTGCGGCGGCCTCGTGCGCGCCCGTTCCGGCGATCGCGACCGCACCGACGCCGGCGGCTGCGCCGCGCGCGAGGAAGTTGCGACGGCTGACTTCAGCCTTGCCGGACGCGCGTGTTGTCTTGCTCATCCCTTGACCTCCCGAATGCCGATTTCGGCTATCTTGCTTGATGACGACGACGGTAGTGTCCGCCTTCCGGAATTGCGAATCAAGATGTAGCCGCGGGGCGAGGGGGCTGATGAATGCGCAAGGCTTTGGCGATCTGTTCGATGCTCGCAGCGACCGGCGCGGGAATGCTTGCCCCGTCCGCACGCGCGGATCACAGCTGTGATGCGCTCGGCGAGCCCGGCTGGTCGACCGTGCCGTCGCACGAGATCGTCCACGTCGCAGATGGGCCGCCTTACCAGGCCGGCGGCGACTGGCTGGTCGACCGCACCACCACCGTGCTGCCGATGTGCAATTACATCAACGCATCAGGCAATTACAGCCTGCGCTCCTATTCGCTCAGTCCGGAGGACAAGATCGAGCGGGTGATGATCTGCCGGGGCAGCGCGGCCGTCGCGCCGTATGCGGGGCCGTGCCCACCGAAGTAGTCCCGCCGCATCCTGGGTTGGAGGCTATCTCGCGATCGACCCGGCAAGCACGCAATCCCGTCAGCGGCGCTTGCGGCCGGTCGTCTCGCGCCTGTAAGCCTTTGTGCTGCAACCGGGACGTCATGGAGTGCCCCCTATGTTCGGGTCCAGGTCACGGCGCCAGGCCGCGGCAGCGCTAGCGGCGACAGTGGCCGAGCGCGATGCGTTCCTCCTTCAACGCGACATCGCGCTTGGAGAGCGTAACGAGCTCCGACGGCAGCTCGACGAGATGACCGGGGAGCGCAACGAGTTTCGGCGCCAGCTCGACGCCGCGCTGATGACCCAGGCGCAGGGCATCAGGCGCTCGACGCGCGAGCCGGAGCCCTCTCCCTCACCGCAGCGCTCGCTTTTCATGGCGTCGCTGCCCAAGAGCGGAACGGAATTCGTTGGCGGTGCCATTCGCGATGCCACCAAGCTGGTTTCGCCCATGAGCCATTGGGACGATGCGTTCAGCCGCGCCTATCTTTCCGGCTACTGCAATCGGGAAGATGTCGTCTCGACGGGGGTGTTCGTATCCGAGCGGCTTCTGCTGGACACACTCCGCCGGTTGACGCGCGGATATCTCCATCAATCGCACTGCGGTGCGACCTATCATAATCTCTGTGTGCTGCGCGACGCGGGCTTCGAGCGCGCGACCGTCCTCGTCCGCGATCCCCGCGACAGCACCGTGTCGTGGACGCACCATCTTTGCGCCATGGGCCCAGGCATGGTGAACTTCAATTCGCTCATCCAGTACCTTCCGCTCGACTATTTCCGCTGGCCGCACGAGGCACAATTGGCATTCCAGGTGCGAACCTTCCTGCCGGCGGCGGTGAATTGGATCGAGTCATGGGTCGGCGCAGCCGCGGCGGGTGAGCAGCCGGTCCAGCTTCAGGTCGCGCTCTTTGACGAGTTGCGCTCCGATCCGATCGCGCTGGTCGAGTTGATCCTCACGTTTCATCGCGTTGAAGATTACGATCTTTCGACGATGCAGCCGCCAACACCAGGCGAACGACATTTCCGCGAGGGCAAGAGCGGTTCTTGGAACAGCGCCTTCAGTCCGGCCGACCGCAACTTCGCGGACGAGCTGATCGGTCAGCGGCTGGAAGGTCTGTTCGAGCGCGTGGCAGCCTGATCGCCACTCATGCGTCGGGCGGGCGCCGGCGGGCCCGCACAGGGGCGTCATCGGCAAGCCGCTTCTACCCTCGCTTCGTCCGCCTGTGCTGGTCGATCATGTTGATCGCCCGCCGTGCCGAGAGAACCGCGCCCTCCTGCCAGGCGCCGAGCTGGCTGAGATGTTCACCGGCGAGATAGAACGGCCCGTCCGGTTGGTTGAGCAGCGCGTAGGCGCTCTCCTGGCCTGGCTGCCAGCGCGCGGCGATGCCGAGGCTGTGCGGCACCTTGCTCCAGGCGATCGCCATCGGTTTTTCGAGCTCGCGGCCGCAGCCGGGATGCAGACCTTCGATCGCCGCGCGCGTCAGCTCGAACTGCTCGCGTAGCGGCCGTGCCGCCAACTCGTCGGCATCCGCACGCACCGAATAGGCGCCGAGCAGGATTCCCTTGGGCGAGAACAAGCGGTCGCTCGGATACCACACCAGGTTGGAGGGACCCGCCGTCCATGAAATCCCTCCGTAGATGTGGGCGTCCGTTTCCCAGAACCGGCGCGACTGCCACGCAACCTTGACGGCGTTGCCGTAGGTGACATCGGTCATCGCGGCGCGGTACGGGGAGGCAAAATCGCACTCGATCTTCTGCAGGACCTGGAGCGGGATAGTGACGATGCAATAGGCGGCGTCGAGCGCATCGCGCTTGCCCGTCCGTTTGTCGACGAATATGACGCTCGCGCCGGTATCCGTGCGCCGGATGGCGGTGACCTCGCGCCCGAGCCGCACAACGGGGCCGAGCTTGTCCGCAAACGCGGTCGCAATGCGATCCATGCCGCCGACCGGCTGGAACATGGTGGCCTGCTGGGTGAAGTTCTCCTCGAACAGCATCTCGCCCCACATGTCGGCGTCGAGCAACACGCTCAACGGCACCGGATCGCGCCGTACGCCGGCTTCCCCCGCCGGCCCCGGCAAGACCTTGTAGCCCGCGCGAGTCGAGCCTTCGTAGACGAGGTCGGGCGAGAGGTCGCCGTAGTGCCGCAGGAACGCGAGCATCCGCTCCTTGTCGTGTGTGGTGAGTTCCTGGTCGAGGGCGCCGCGGTTGATGGCCTTGCCGAGCAGCTCTGAGATTTCTCCGCGCGTGTCGTTGATTGCTTGGCGCAGCTCGATCGGCCTGCCGTCATTGGCCGACGGATTGTGCAGCAACGCCCCGCGATTGGTATTGACCTCGACCTCGAGCGCGACGCCGAGCTCGTTGCAGTAACCGAGCATGGCCTGATGATGGCTGGGAAGCCGCGCCGCCCCCGCGTTCCAGTAGAGCCCCTCGTCGAACTCGCAGACCTGGCGGGAGCCGTCGGTCATGTCGAGCGTCGCGCCGCCCCGGATGGTCCAGTTGCGTCCGCCCACGCGATCGCGGGCTTCGAGCACCGTGCAGTCGTATCCGGCCTTACCGAGCTCATAGGCCGCGGACAATCCGGCGATGCCGGCGCCGAGAATGACGACCTTGGTGCCGTGACGGCTGCCCGGCTCGAGCGCGAGCGGTTCGGCGAGGGCGGCGGTCCCCAGAAGTCCCATCGCCTGCATGGTGAGATAGGTGGCGCGATAGCCTCCGGCCTGCGCCACCTTGCGCAGGAATTCCCGACGGGTGCCGCTCATCTCGACCTCGCGCTTCTGCTGTCGGTCACCCCAGGGGACTATTCGACTTCCACGATCATCTCGACCTCGACCGGCGCGTTGCCGGGAAGTCCAGCCATGCCGACGGCGGAGCGGGCGTGCTTGCCGATCGCTTCACCGAAGACCTCGACCATCAGGTCGGAAAATCCGTTCACCACCTTGGGCTGGTCGGAGAAGCCGTCGGCGGAATTGACCATGCCGAGCACCTTGACGACGCGCTTGACGCGGTCGAGCGAACCGAGCGCGGTCCTTATCTTGCCGAGCATGATGAGCCCGGTTTGCCGGGCCGACTCGTAGCCCTGCTCGACGGTGAGGTCTTTGCCGACCTTGCCCTTGAGCGGCCATTGCCCGCCCGGCGTATTGCCGGAGAGGAACAGCAATTTGCCGGCCTGGACGGAGTTGACGAAGTTGGCCGCCGGAGCCTGGTCCGCCGGCAACGTGATGTTCAATTGCTTCAGCCGCGCTTCCGCGCCGCTGCCTTGCGCCAGGGCCGTGCCCGCCGCCGTCAGAACAAAAATAGCAACCCCTGCGATGCTCAATGCGGATCTCATGTCATCACTCCTCGTCTCGACCGATCGACCGATGCAAAATCAATGCCGACGGATTGTCGCGGCACCTTGCGCCGCACGGTGCGATCGCGCAACAACCGGATTGCGACCGTCCGCGTTGAAAGATGCTCTGCCGATGGCAATCTCGGCGGCCTTCTCCAGCGCGGCGGTCGTCTTTTCGTCCGCGCGCGCCCTGAGCGGCATCGCCCACCTGGTTCGCCCTGAAATCGGCTTCGTCAATGTCCAAGCTTCATCCCGCCACCCGCCGCCGCACCCTGCGCATGCTCGCGGCTGTGCCGTACCTGCTGCTGCCGCGTTCGGTTCTCGCCGCGCCGTCGCGCCGGTGGACGATCACCGGCACGCGGGTCGAGGAATTCGACAGCCTTGACGCGGCGATGCAACGATTGCTGCAGCGGTACGCGGTGCGCGCGGGCTCGCTTGCCGTTGCCCGCCAACGCAAGCTCTTGTTCGCGCGCGGCTACACCTGGGCCGAGCCGGACTACCCGGTCACGCAAGCGGATAGTCCGTTTCGGCTCGCGAGCGTGAGCAAGGCGTTCACCGCGGCGGTGATCTACCAGCTGCTGCAGGCAAAGAAGCTTGAATTGAGCCTGCCGGTATTTCCCTGGCTCGGTCTCGACCGGGCCGCGCTTCCAGGCCAGACCGTCGATCCGCGCCTCGCGACCATTACCGTCCAGCAATTGATCAATCACAGGGGAGGGTGGGATTCGCGTGCAGCGAACTTCGATCCGGTTTTCTCGATGCGGCGCATCGCCCGCAGGCTTGGCCTTCGGGTCGGCCCGTCGAGTTGGGACATCGCGCGCTTCATGGTCGGCGAGCCGTTGCAGTTCACCCCAGGGACGCAACAGCACTATTCGAATTTCGGCTACGTCATGCTCGGACTGGTTGCCGAGAAGGCCGGGGCATCGGCATTTCACGACCTGGTGCGCGATCAGGTAGCGGCGCCACTCGGGATCGACAGGATTTTCAGTGCACGCACCCGCAGGGATCAACGCCTGCCTGGTGAAGGCTTCTATGATCAGCCCGGCACCGGCCTGACACCGGAATTCCCCGATCGCGAGGTGCGCGCGCCGCTTCCCTACGGCGGTGAGGGCTGGCTGACCGAGAGCATGACCGCGGGGGGAGGACTTGCCGCCAGCGCCGGCGCTGTCGCACGCATGATCGGTCATTACGCGGTGTGGGGCCTGGGTCTGCGGCGCGCCAATCAGAACTGGGCGCGCAGCGGCGCCATGGCAGGCACCAGCAGCCTCGCGATGTCGCGGCCGGACGGACTCGACCTCTGCTTCGTCGTGAACACCCGCAATTTTGGCGGGGCCAAGGCGATGGGCGAAGCGTCGAACGATATCAATCGGGCCCTGGACTCAGCGCGCGATTCCCTGACCGCGCCTTAGCGATGTTGCGCAACGAATCCCAAATGGTCCCGTGCCCGAGGCATCATCGCGCCTGCGCACGCGGTACCGGCTGCCGCGCCGGCGGGACGGACTTGGCGAATGCCGGCATCACCTCGGCGGCGAACAGCCGCATGGATTTCTGCGCCTCGCGCACATCGAGCGCGCCGAAATTGATCTGCAGGGAGGCATGCTCGAACTTGCCGATCGCGCCGCTCACGCGGGCGATGATGTCCCTGATTTCGTCGGGGGTGCCGACCCATGCGCCGCCGGCTTCGATCTGGCCGTCGAGGGTGAACGACCGCAGCCTGCGCATCGAGGTATCGTAATCGCGATAGTCCTTGGAGGTCGTGCCGCGCGACCAGTCGCCGGCCGCCTCATTGAGCGCGCGGAAATATTCCTCGAACGGCGGGCGTGCGATCTCGCGCGCGAGACCGCCGTCCTGGTGGCAGAACATGTGGAAGGCGACCATCACCTCGCCGTCGCCGGGATGGCCGGCATCGCGCCAGGACTTGCGGTAAAGCTCGAGCAACGGGCCGATCGGGCCGATCGGGATCGCCATCAGCGAATAGCCTTTACGGCCGGCGAACTCGAACGATTCGGGTGTTTGCGTCGCGGCGATGTAGAATTTGGGGCGCGGCGTCTGCGTCGGCCGCGGCAGCGACGTCACATTCTCGAACGAATGAAAATCGCCGCGATGGGTGGCATTCTCCTGCGT
Organism: uncultured Alphaproteobacteria bacterium; assembly: GCA_963725065.1. Lineage (GTDB taxonomy): Bacteria > Pseudomonadota > Alphaproteobacteria > Rhizobiales > Xanthobacteraceae > VAZQ01. The sequence goes on along the minus strand of CAVRXD010000036.1, from coordinate 62,685 downwards.
CAGCAGGAGCTCGATCTGCTCGAGGCCTTCGCGGAAGCGCGCCTGCGACTCATCGGGCGAAATGCCGAAACGCCGGAACTCGTGCAGCAGGAACGCGCGCGCGAACCCGACGTCGAGCCGCCCACCCGAAATGCCGTCGAGCATCGCGATCTCGCCTGCGAGCTTGAACGGATGATTGAACACCGGCAGCACCGCCCCGGTGACGAGGCGCATCGTCTTCGTGCGCTGAGACATGGCGGTGAGGAAGACGATGGGATTGGGGCTGTAGCCGCCATAGCGCGTGAAGTAGTGCTCGACGGTGCGGGCGTGCCGGAACCCCAACGTCTCGGCTTCCTCCGCGATCGCCAGCGATTCCGCATAATAGTCGGCGGCGCTCTTGTCGGTGTGGTCGATGGCGGGGAAAAACTGCACACCGAACTGCATGTGGCGCCGCGCTCCCGTGTCCGCTCGTAGATCTTCGCCTGCGATGATGGGAATAGCGGCACTATAGGGCCGGGCATGTGCCAGTCAATCGAACGCGGCCCTGGTGCGGGCCGCGATTGACAGCATACGGACGTAATCTAGACTCCGATGCCATCGATCGTTGCCGAGATGAGGAAAGGTTGGCCGCCATGTCCGCCGCCCCGCAAGATATCAGCGACGTCCGCAAGGCATGGAAGGAGGCCAATCTCGCGCCGCTCTGGGAAAATGCCAAGGCACATCGTCCGGCGCCGCCGCCCGATGCCGGTTATCTGTGGTCGTGGGACAAGATCCGGCCGTTGATCACCGCGGCCATCGAGGTCGCGTCGCCGGAGGCGGTTGAACGGCGCGTGCTGCAACTCGTGCCGCCAATTCCCAAGTGCCAGGACGAGCAGCAGACCTCGCGCACGCTCGCCGCCAACATCCAGATCCTGTTGCCGGGCGAGAAGGCGCGACCGCATCGCCACACCATGAATGCGCTGCGGTTCGTGCTCGAGGGATCCGGCGCGTCCACCATCGTCGATGGCAAATCCTGCCCGATGGAGGAAGGCGACCTGATCCTCACCCCGGCCTGGACCTGGCACGAGCACGTTCACCAGGGCAGCGGCCCGATCATCTGGCTCGATGCCCTCGACGTGCCGTTCCAGCAATATATGGGCACCGGCGCGTTCCAGCCCGGGCCGATCGCCGAGATGCCGGAGACTGTGGCCGACGCCGCCTTTGCGGTCGCCAATGTCGTACCCGATACCAGCTATGCGACCAGGGACTACTCGCCGGTGTTTCGGTATCCCTATGCGAGCACGGCGGCCGCGGTGGCCGCCGCGCCGCCCGCGCGCGACGGCTCGCGGCGCGTGCGCTACGTCAACCCGCTCACCGGCGGCCCGGGGATGGCGATGATGGACTGCTTCCTGGTGCAGCTCGATGGCGGTGCCGCCACGCTTCCGTTCCGCACCACGGCGAACTCGGTCTGCTGCGTGGTGGAAGGCTCCGGCGAGAGCCAAATCGGCAACGAGACGATCCGGTGGTGCAAGCGCGACATCTTCACCTTGCCGCAAGGCAACCGGATCGTGCACCAGGCCGCAGGCGGCACTGCGCGGCTGTTTCAGGTGTCCGACCGCGACATGTATGCCCGGCTCGGGCTGCTCAAGGAAGAATACGGGAATATTGCCGCCTGACGGCCCGGATCGGTGCGTGTGAGCGCGGTACCTCCGGACCCTGCTCGGCACGCATGCGGAACTTGTTGTGCTGGAGCATGTTGCTTGCGGGTGAGGGGTGATATAAGCCGCCCCTCTCTTGGCCGCGCGCCGGACCGATCCTGCCCCGATGGCTCATGTAGCGAACGAAAAGTCCGCGTCCGGCGTGGCCCATGTGCCGAGCCATGGCGTGTCACATGACAAGACGAGCCTGTGGGCGATGGCCCTGGGCAGCGTCGGCGTCGTCTATGGCGATATCGGCACCAGCCCGCTCTATGCGTTCCGCGTCGCGGTGGTGGCCGCGACCGAATCCGGCCCGGTGACCCGTACCGTCGTGCTCGGCGTGCTCTCGCTGATCCTGTGGTCGCTGATTATCGTGGTCACCCTGAAATACGTCGTCCTGCTGCTGCGGGCGGACAACAACGGCGAGGGCGGCACGCTGTCGCTCACCGCGCTGGCGACGCGCGCGCTCGGGCGGCGCACCGCGCTCGTCTTCCTGCTCGGCGTCGTCGGCGCTTCCATGTTTCTGGGAGACGCCGTCATCACGCCGGCGATTTCCGTGCTGTCGGCGGTGGAAGGATTGAAGCTGGTCACGCCCGCCTTCGACCACTACGTCGTGCCGTTCACCATCGTGGTCCTGATCGCGCTGTTCGCCGCGCAGAGCCGCGGCACCGCGCGGGTGGCGAGCTTCTTCGCCCCGGTCATGGTGGTCTGGTTCGTCGCGATCGCGGCGGCAGGGCTGCTGCACATTCGCGACGATCCGGGGGTGATCGCCGCCATCAACCCGATCTACGCCCTGACGTTTCTGTTTTATCACGGCGATATCGGGCTGGTGACGCTCGGCCTCGTCTTCCTCGTCGTCACCGGCGGCGAGGCGCTCTATGCCGACCTCGGCCATTTCGGACGCAAGCCGATCCGGAGGGCCTGGTTCGGTCTGGTGTTGCCGTCGCTGCTGCTCAACTATTTCGGCCAGGGCGCCAAGGTGCTCGCGGACCCGGCCGCGATCGAAAACCCGTTCTATCGGCTCGTGCCCGACATTCTGCTGCTGCCCATGGTCGTGCTAGCGACCGCCGCCACCGTGATCGCGAGCCAGGCCGTGATCACCGGCGCCTATTCGCTGGTGCATCAGGCCATCCAGCTCGGCCTGTTGCCGCGGCTTGCGATCCTGCACACATCGGCGTCGCAGGCGGGACAGATCTACATTCCCCGCGTCACCGGGATGCTGCTGATCGGGGTCCTGCTGCTGGTCGGCGTGTTCCGCAGTTCGGAGGCGCTCGCCTCCGCCTACGGCATCGCGGTCGCCACCACGATGGTGGTCGATGGGGTGCTGGCGTTCATCGTGATCTGGAAGCTGTGGCATTGGCCGCTATGGCGGACGATCGCGGTGGTTGCACCGCTTATCCTCGTCGATGTCGTGTTCTTCTCCGCCAACCTGCTCAAGCTGTTCGAAGGCGCATGGGTGCCGATCCTGTTCGGCGCGTCGATGGTGCTGATCATTCTGACCTGGCGGCGCGGCACCAACATCCTCGCTCAGAAGACCCGGCGCAGCGAAGTGCCGCTCGATACCTTGCTGGGGAGCCTGGAGAAGCATCCGCCGCACACCGTGCCGGGCACGGCGGTATTTCTCACCAGCCAGCCGGAATTCGCGCCGACCGCGCTGCTGCACAATCTCAAGCACAACAAGGTGCTGCACGACCACAACGTCATCCTCACCATCATCACGACCGACACTCCGCGCGTGACGGACGAGGAGCGGGTGCGGATCACGGCGCGCTCGCCGCGCTTCAGCCTGTTGGCGCTCAAGTTCGGTTACATGGAATCGCCGAATGTCCCGAAGGCGCTGGCCATCGCCCGCAAGCACGGGTGGCAGTTCGACATCATGTCGACCTCGTTCTTTCTGTCGCGCCGCGCGCTCAAACCGGCGGCGCATTCCGGCATGCCGCGGTGGCAGGATCATCTGTTCATCGGGCTGGCGAAGTCGGCGAGCGACGCCACGGACTTCTTCCAGATCCCCACCGGGCGGGTGGTCGAGGTCGGCACCCAGGTCACGGTGTAAATGCCGCCGGCATGAAAATCGGTGGATAGCTCTCTTGATTCCGTCGCCGTGACGCGCGACTTCTGTCGCGTGGCGGCGCCGCCACGCCGGAACGAGGAGTAGTCCGATGTCCGCTCAGCTTGGCCGAGACAACGTGCACGATCTGGCCCCGGAAGAGGTCGCGCGCGGCCTGGCCGAGGGCAAAATCCTGCTGGTCGATGTCCGCGAGCCGAACGAGACCGAGGTCGAGCGCTATCCCGACGCCTTCTATCTTCCGATGTCGGAGTTCGACCCGGCCGCGATCCCCGATCCGCAGGGCCGGCAGGTCGTCTTCGCCTGCCGTTCGGGTAATCGCTCCGTCACCGCGTCGCTGATCGCGCAGAGCGCGGGCCTGCCCTACGATAGCCATCTCGCCGGCGGCATGAAGGCGTGGAAGGAGCTCGGTCTGCCGACCGAGAGCTAAGGCGTGCCGCTGACGCTTGCTTCGATTGGCTGTCAATCCGGGGCGCCGCGCCGTGGCGTGCCCGCAATCCATATCCGCAACCGCTGATGATCATCTTCCCTTGAGAGGGTACCATCCATGCGCCGACCGATCTGTCTCGCCCTTGTTGCCGCCTCGGCGGTCATCACGCCTGCCGCTGCGCAGACCAAATCGGAGCGGATCGTCAACGTCTACAACTGGACCGACTATATCGCTCCGAACGTGATGGAGGAGTTCACCAAGGAGACCGGGATCAAGGCGCGCTACGACACCTTCGATTCCAACGACACGCTGGAGACCAAGCTGCTGGCCGGCAAGTCCGGCTATGATGTGGTGGTGCCGACGGCCTATTTCCTCGAGCGCCAGATCAAGGCCGGCGTTTTCCAGAAGCTGGACAAGGCCAAGCTGCCGAACCTGGTCAACATGTGGCCGGAGATCACGCAGCGCCTGGCCAGCTACGACCCCGGCAACGCGTATGCCGTCAACTACATGTGGGGCACGATCGGGATCGGCTACAACGTCAAGAAGGCGCGCGAGGCGTTGGGCGGGGACGGCAAGATCGACAGCTGGGACATCGTCTTCAAGCCGGAGAATCTGGCCAAGTTCAAGGACTGCGGCGTCTACATGCTCAACTCGTCCGACGATATGCTGGCCGCCGCGCTGCATTATCTCGGGCTCGATCCGAACACCGCGAAGGAGGCCGATCTGCAGAAGGCGGCCGATCTCATGACCAAGATCAGACCTTCCGTGCGCAGGTTTCACTCTTCGGAGTATGTCAATCTGCTGGCGTCCGGAGAAATCTGCCTCGTGGTGGGATTCTCCGGCGATATCAAGCAGGCGCAAAAGCGCGCTCAGGAAGCCAAGAACGGTGTCGACATCGCCTACGCGATCCCGCGCGAAGGGACACAGCTATGGTTCGACAACCTCGCCATTCCGCGCGACGCCAAGAACGGGCCCGAAGCGCTCGCCTTCATCAATTATCTGCAGAAGCCGGAAGTCGCGGCGAAGAACTCGAATTTCATCTTCTATGCCAACGGCAACCTGGCGAGCCAGAAATTCATCGACAAGTCGATCCTGGATGACAAGTCCATCTATCCGGACGACGCGGAGATGAAGCGGCTTTACACCATCGCCGCCCATGATCCGAAGACGCAGCGGCTGATGAACCGGATGTGGACCAGGATCAAGACCGGAAAGTAGCGGCTGTCAGCGCCAGCGCCGGTGCACCCACAGCCACTGCTCCGGGTGCTCGCGCACCCAGTCTTCGACCACCGACGTGACCGCCTGCATGGTGCCCGCGATGTCGACCTTGCCGTCGGCGTCGCGCCGCGGCTCGATCGCCTCGGTAAGGTCGACGCGAAAGCGCCGCTTGTCCGGCAGGCGCACGACCCGCGTGCCGTGAATGGGGCAGTCGATGTGGCGCGCGAGCCGGGCGATGAACGGATTGGCCTTGCAGGTACGGCCGAAGAAGGTCACGTCGACCCCGTTCACGTAATGCTGGTCGACGAGCATGGCGACGTGGCCGCCGGCCTCGAGCACGCGCAGCAGCTTGAGCGGCGCATCGAGACCGGTCGGAACCAAGGTGCCCATGCTGTCCTTGCGGATCTGGATGATGGCGTCGCTCACCGCGCCGATATTGGGCCGCCGGTAGAGCACGGTGGTGTCCAGCCGGTATTTGCTCGCCACCAGCGCCGGCAGCTCCCAGTTGGCGAGATGGGCGGCGAAGATCAGCGCCGGCTTGCCGTCGTCGCGCAGGTGCTTGAACCGCTCGTAGACCTCCTGCGTGTAGAGCATGTCGCCCTGGTCGTGCGGATCGGGTTCGAACATCTGCAGGCGATCGATATGGGCGAATTCGGCGGCGACGCGGCCGAGATTGTCCCAGACCGCCTGCAGAATCTCCTCGATCTCGGCTGCGGACTTTTCCGGAAATGCAGCCGCGAGATTGGCGCGGCCGATCTCGTGCTCCTTGAGCCGCGGTCCGAGCCTGCGCATGAAGCCGCCGGCGAAGTCGGACATGCCGGTGCGGCTGGTGGCGCGGATCGCCCGCAACATGCCGACGGCCAGGAGACCGAGCGTCGCGTCGGCAGCGGCCTTGACCTGTTGCCCGGCGCGATGAGCTCTCGACGCGGTCATGGATGGCGCTCGCGGCGGCGCGTCAAAACGAGACGACGATCTTACCGAACACCTGCCGGCTTTCGAGCCGCGCCAGCCCGCGCTCGAACTCGGCAAGCGGAACCTCGGTGTCGATCACCGGCAGGAGGCCGTCCGCCATCTTGGCCAGGCTTTCGCGGATATTGCGCATCGAGGCGCCGAACGAACCGATGATGCGGTACTGCTGCTGGAAAAGCTGCATCAGATTGATGGTCGTCGTCGGTCCCGACGTGGAACCGCAGGTGACCAGCCGGCCGCCGCGCTTGAGGCAAAGGAGCGAGCCGTTGAAGGTCTCGGCGCCGACATGCTCGAACACCACGTCGACGCCCTTCTTGGCGGTGATCTTGCGCACGGCGCCTTCGAACCGGTCGGTGCGGTAATTGATGACGTGATCGGCGCCCAGCGCCTTGGCCTTTTCCGCCTTGGCGTCGTCGCCGACCGTGGTGATGACGGTGCAGCCGATCGCCTTCGCCATCATGATCGCGACCGAGCCGATCCCGGAGCCGCCGGCGTGCACCAGTACGGTTTCACCCGGCTCGAGCCTGGCATTGTCGAACAGCATGTGCTGCACCGTCGCAAAGGCGATCGGCGCGCAGGCGGCATCGCGCAACGACACGCCCGCGGGCACCGGCATCACCAGGCGCGCCGGCATGTTGACGAGATCGCGGGCGAAGCCATCGATGTGGAAGCCCATGATGCCGCCGACGTTCTCGCACAGATTGTCGCGGCCCTCGCGGCAGGCCTTGCAGGTGCCGCAGGTCAAGGCCCCGTACATGACGACGCCGTCGCCCGGCTTGAATCCGGCCGTGCCCGGACCGACCGCGGCGATCTCGCCGGCGGCCTCGACGCCGACCACGACCGGCATCTTGCGCTTGGCAAAGGCCATGCCGCGATAGCCCCAGAGGTCGAGATGATTGAGCGCTACGCCCTTGACCCGGATCTGCACCTCGCCCGCGGCCGGCGCGGCAGGGGCGGGGATGTCGGTCAGCTCAAGCTTGCGATCGGCAAGGAGGGTAAGTGCCCGCATGCGTCACGCGGGCTCGCGGCTCATCACCAGCGACACGTTCTGTCCGCCGAAACCGAACGAGTTCGACAGCGCATGGCGGACCTTGGCATCGCGGGCGGTGTTCGGCACGACATCGAGCGGTATCGCCGGATCCGGGACGTTGTAGTTGATGGTGGGGGGCAAGCGCTGATGCTCCAGGGTCAACAGCGTGAACACGGTCTCGACCGCGCCGGCTGCCGACAGCGTGTGCCCGATCATCGACTTGTTCGAGGAAATCGGAATCGATTTGGCCCGCTCTCCAAACACCGTCGCCACGCCGAGATATTCCATCTTGTCGTTCTCGGGGGTGCCGGTGCCATGCGGGTTGATGTAGTCGATGTCCTCGGGCAAGAGCCCGGCATCCTCGACGGCGCGGCGGATGCATCCGATGATCGGCTTGCCGTCGGGGCTCGAGCGGGTGCGGTGGAACGAGTCCGCCATCTCGCCGCAGCCGGCGAGAACGCCGAGGATGTTCGCGCCGCGCGCGACGGCGGAATCGTAGCTCTCGAGCACGAGCGCGGCGGCGCCTTCGGCCATGACGAAGCCGTCGCGGTTCTTGGCAAACGGCTTTGCCGCCGACTCCGGCGGATTGTTCGATGTCGAGAGCGCGGACAACAGCGAGAAGCGGATCAATGCCTCCGGATTAACCGAGCCGTCGGTGCCGATGCAGAGCGCGGCCTCGGCTTCGCCGCGGCGGATCGCCTCGACGCCGAGCTGGATCGCGCTCGCGCCCGAGGCACAGGCGGTGGACACCGAAATGGGCGAGCCCTTGGTGCCGAACTGGTCGGCAAGATGCTCGGCGACCGAGCCGAACAGGCAGCGCTCATGGATGGCGTGGAAGCGGCCCGAGGCGCTGGCGCGCAGGAGGTCGTCGTATCCGACCGCGTCGTTGGCGCCGGACGCGGCCGCCAGCACGTCGCGATGCGGCCACTCGATCTCCACCGGTGCGACGGCCAGGAACAGCGGGCCCGGGAAGTCACCCTTGCGTCCGATGCCAGCCTCGGTGATCGCCTCCTCGGCGACCATCGCCGCCATGCGCTCGCCGAGGTCGGTCGAGCAGAACGGCTCGACCGGAATGAAATCGACCGAGCCCGCGATCGTGGTCTTGAGGCCTTCGTTGGCAAAACGGGTGATCCGGTGGATGCCGGATTCGCCGGCGGTGAGCTTGGCCCAGTTGTCGGCCTTGCCCGCGCCCAGAGAGGTGATCACGCCCATGCCGGTGACCACCACGATCGGACGCCCGTTCTTGTCGTGCGAAGATGCCATGTCAGCCCTCCTTCACCTCACGGCCTCGACCAGGGCCATGCCTTCGCCGCGCCAATGGCCGACGGCGGTGACGGCGACCTGGTCGAGCGGACCTTCATACGCCCGTTCGATCCCGGACGAATCGAAGGGCGGGAACAACTTTTCGCGACCGAGCGCGAGGCAGGCAAGCGCGATGTTCATGGCGAATTGCGGCTCAAAACCATGGCCGAGATCGCTGCCGGTCGCGCGCACCGGCACGTCCGGCATGGTCTGGAGCCAGGCGCGCTCTTCATTGGTTGCCGGCTCAGCGCCGCTGGCGCCTGAAATCACCGCGATGCGCCCGCTCTTGGGCGGCGGCGCCAGCTGTTGCCACATCCGCGCCAAGGCCGCGGTGACGGCGCCGGCGGGCCGGCTTGAGCGCTCCGACATGACACTCGACAGCCGTGCCAACGGCATGGCGCCGCGCGCCTCGGCATGGCTGCGCGCCTCCAGCACGAGGAAGGCGCCGAGCGAGCCGAGCACCATTCCGTTCTTGCGTTCCCAGACCGGCTGGAACGGGCCGCGCAACATATGTCCGCCGGCATCGTAGAGCAGCAGCAGGTCCTCGCGCTCGCCGTTGTGCGAGCCGCCCACCAACGCGAGATCGCTCTGTCCGCCGGCGATGCGCGCAAGCGCGATGCGCACCGCGTCCACGCCGGCCGACTCCTCGCCCATGAATGTACGCGACGAACCGGTGACGCCATGCACGATCGAAATATTGCCGGCGAGCAGATTGGAGAGCTGTGCCAGGAACAATGTCGGCCGCAGATCGCTCATCAGGCGTTCGTTGAGAAAGGCTTCGGGGTTCGCGGCCTTGGACTTGTTAGTGAGGATATTGCCGTCGACCGCGATGTCGCGCTCGCCGCCGCCCGCGGCGACCACCATGTCCATCTGCGCGAGCAGTTCGGCGTTGCCTTTCACTCCCGCATCCGCGAGCGCGAGCCCGGCGGCGTAGGTGCCGATCCGCTGCCACGCTTCCATCTGGCGCTGGTCGCCCTTTTTGGGGATTTGCAGGTCGAGATTGACCGGCGCGAGCGGATGGACGAGATGGGGAGCAAAGGTTTCGGCGTCGACGTTGGGGCGTCGCGCCGTGAGAGCTTCCCAATGCGCCTCGGCGCCTTCGCCGAGGCAGGACACGATGCCGATACCGGTGATCCACGCTTCGCGCGGCGCATCAGCCATGGGCCGGCGCTCCCCTCGGAAATTCGAGGATTGCGGCCATCTTCTCCATGCTCGCCCGGAATTCGGGGTTGGGAAACTCGACCAGCCGGAAGGTGATCTCGGCATTGCAGGCGAGCTTGCCGTCGCAGCGGATGTCGGCCTTGGTGACGGCGTAGCCGGAGCCTTCGTGCAGCAGCTTGGCCGAGAGCGAGAGATTCTGACCTGGCGTGATGAACGTGCGCAGCTTGGCTTCCTTCAGCGCGGCGAAGAACGGCATGCGCGTGAAATTGGTGACGGCAATGACGAGCCAGCCGGAGGTCTGCGCCATGGCCTCGATCAGCAGCACGCCGGGCATCAGCGGATAGCCGGGGAAATGTCCCTCGAAGATGGTCGATTCGGCCGGAACCCGCGCCTCGGCGCGAATGGTCTGCTGCGCAAGATCAAGCTCGGCGATGCGGTCGATGAGCTGAAAGTACTCGAGACGCATGCGGGCGCGTCAGGCACCCTTGGCAGCGACGAGCTCGTCGATGCGGGTGCACAGGTTGTTCAACTGAAAATATTGCTCAGTCGTCGCCTTCCCGTCGTTGACCTCTTGCGTCCACTGCTCGAGCGGCATCTTGATCCCGAACGCCTTGTCGATCGCGAATGCGATGTCGAGGAAATCCAGGCTGTCGATGCCGAGATCGTTAATGGCGTGGCTTTCCGGCTTGATCGTCTCACGGGGAATGTCGCAGGTCTCGGAGATGATATTGGCCACGGTGTCAAAAGTCGAAGGCATCAGTAAATCCCTGATCGGCCACGCATTTCGGCGACCGCGATGACGTGTTTGCGATGGCGGGTCGGATCGCCCCGGAGCGGCCCATCTCCCCCGCGAGAGGTCGGGTGCCCGTATAGCGAAGACATAGCGCAAGTTCAATGGCAGCGCTCAAAGGCGAAAGCCTCGACGGCAGAAGACATTAGGCGTCCCCCGGGGTGATCAACGGCCGCGCACGTGAGATAATCGGCAGATCGGAGAACGCCAAAACGGCGGGCAGGGGCGATCGGACCGCTGCCAACGATAAAAAGGGAGGTTCGTTCATGACGATTCGATGTGCTCTGGCCGCCGGCCTTATCGCCACCTGCGCGCTGCCGTCGCAGGCGCAGGTCATCACCCAAAGGGACGTCGGGGTGCGCATGGGATTGGCAGTCGCCGTCGGCGCCCTCGACCAGTGCGAAAAGGATGGCAACAGCGTTTCGGTTGCCGTGGTCGATCGCGCCGGCCGGCTTCGGGTGTTCCTGCAGTCTGACCAGGCCAATCCCCATAACCTCGAGCTTGCCCGCCGCAAGGCTTACACGGCGCGGACTTTTGGCCGCACCAGCGCCGAATGGGCGAAGCGAACCACCGAAATGCCCGAGCTCGCTGCCCAGCGTGAGCTTGCCGATGTGATCGCGCTGCGGGGCGGGGTTCCAATCAAGGTGGGTAACGAGACGATTGGCGCCGTGGGCGTGAGCGGATCGAGCTCGGAAGGCGACGAGAAATGCGCCATGGCCGGCCTCGCCAAGGTTGCCGACCAATTGAAATAAGCGAGGCCGAAGCCTGCGACGCTCGCGCCGGACCTCGGGCGCGGGCGGGTGCGGCGTTGCGCCCTCGTCAAATCATCCGCGACCGGAGCCACGCGGTCACGATCTCGGCGATGATGACCACCACGAAGATGACGAACAGCACCAGCCCAGCCTGGTCCCAATAAAGATTGGAGAGGGCGGTATCGAGCGCCATGCCGAGGCCGCCGCCGCCAACGAGACCAAGCACGGCCGATTCGCGCACGTTGATGTCCCAGCGGAACATCGAGATCGAGAAGAACGCCGGCTTCACCTGCGGCCAATAGCCCTTGAGCAAAATGGCGAGCGGGGAAGCCCCGGTCGCGACCAGCGCCTCGATCGGGCCGGGCTTGGCCTCTTCGATCGCTTCCGAGAGGAACTTGCCGGTGAAACCGATGGAATGCATGGCGATCGCCATGGTGCCGGCGAGCGCGCCGGGACCGAACACGGCGACGAAGAACAGCGCCCAGATCATTGCATGTACCGAACGGGTCGCAACCAGGATGAACCGGCCGATGGTGTTGAGAATGATCGAGCGCGTGATGTTGCGGGCAACCATGAGCGCGACGAGGCTTGCCATCGCGACCGCGAGAATCGTGCCGAGCGTCGCGGTGTGCAGCGTCTCCAGCAGCGCCGCATTCACCACCTTCGGGTACCATGCCCAGTCGATCGGCCACATGCGGGCGAACAGATCGACAGTCTGTTGCGGCGCGTCGTAGAGAAACTCCGGGATGATCTCGATGCTGCGCAGCGACCATACGATGGCGATCAGCACCACGACATAGAAGGCGGAACGCATCACCCGCTCGGCGGGCGTGAAGCGTTGCCAACGGCGCAGGGATGCGCCAGCCGGCCCGGGAGGGATCGGGGCGCTCATTGGAACAGCCTGCGCATCCAGCCGGACAGGATCTCGCCGATCATGACGATGGCGATGATGGCAAGCACGATGGTCAGCACAAAATCGTAGTCGAAGCGCTGAAACGCGGTGAACAGCGTGGCGCCGATGCCGCCGCCGCCGACCAGCCCGACGAGCGCCGAATTGCGCAGGTTGGAATCCAGTTGATAGGCAGAGAATCCGATGAAGCGCGGCATCACCTGCGGCAGCACACCCATGATCACCAGCGACAGGAAGGGAGCGCCGGTCGCCCGCACCGCCTCCACCTGCGGCATGGACATTTCCTCGACGGCCTCGGCCACGAGCTTGGAAAGGAATCCCAGCGAGGCGACGATCAGGGCCAGCATGCCGGCGAGCGCGCCGAAGCCGACCGCCTTCACGAACAGGATCGCGATGATCACGGGGTGAAAGGTGCGAAACAGCGCGATTAGTGCGCGCGCGGCCCATGCCAGCGGCAACGGTGACAGGTTGCGCGCGGCCATGAGCCCGAGTGGGAGCGACAGGAGCACGCCCGCCACCGTCGCGATAATGGCGATCTGTAGGCTCTCGAGCATGCCGCTGTAGAGCAGCTCGAGCTTGTCGTGGGCGAAGTTGGGCGGAAACATCCGGGAGATGAAGCGGGCGCCGTGCCCGAAGCCCGCCACGAAGCGCGCCCAGGTCATGTCGAGGACCGAGCACGCGTAAACGACGTACAGGGCGAGGGCAGCCAACGCGATCCGTGCCGGCCAGTTCGGCGGAAAGGCGACGCGTCGGGCCGCGGCTGAAGGCTCAGTCATGATGCGGTAGGCGCAGTCTGTGCGCGCGTGTCTCGCCGGTACGGCAATCGAATCGCTTCGGACTCACTGCAGCCATCCTTCGCCGCCGTAGATCTGCAGGAGATGTGTATCCTGCAGCGCCAGCGGCGGACCATCGAACACGATCTCGCCCTTCGACATGCCGATGATGCGGTCGGCGAAGCGCCGGGCCAGATCCACATTGTGGATGTTGACGATCGCGGGGATGCCGCGCTCACCGGTGCGGCGCGCGATCAGCTCCATGATCTCGACCGAGGTCTTGGGATCGAGCGAAGAGGTGGGCTCGTCCGCGAGCACGAGCTCCGGCTCCTGCATCAACGCGCGCGCAATGCCGACACGCTGCCGTTGCCCGCCGGAGAGCTGGTCGGCGCGCTGGGTAGCGAAGTCACCCAGGCCGACGGCGTCGAGCAGGTGAAAGGCGCGATCCACGTCACGGGCGGGAAACTTGCGCAGCCACGCCCGCCACACCGCCACGTAGCCAAGCCGTCCGCACAGCACGTTCTCGATCACCGAGAGCCGCTCGACCAGATTGTATTCCTGGAACACCATGCCCATGCGGCGGCGCGCTAGGCGCAACTCGCGGCCGCCGAGCCGGACCATGTCATGGCCGCGAAAGTGGATCTCACCCGCGGTGGGATCGACCAGGCGGTTGATGCACCGAACGAGCGTCGATTTGCCGGTCCCGGACGGGCCGATGATCGCGGTCATGCCGCGTCCCTCGACGGTGAGCGAGACGTCCTTGAGCACCGGCTGTCCGGGGCGATACTCCTTGCGCAGATTGCGAATGACGAGCGCGCGGTCCACGTCATCCGCCACGGGCTTGAGCGGTGTCGATACCTCCATGGCCCGCATGCCTTCGCGGGCTACTGCTTCGGCGCCGCCTGCTCTTGCTGCTTCTTTGCCAGCGCCTCGGCCTCGCGCTTTGCTTCCGCCTCGTAGGCCGCCTTGTTGTAGGGCGTGCCGGACCCTTCGGCGATCTCGCGCACCACTTTCCAAGCGTCCTTGTAGGTGATCGGGAAGAAGCGGTCGTCCCCGTTGAACTCCTTGCGCATCGAGGGCGGGAAGTCGAAGGCAAAGAAGCAGGCGCGGATTTTCTTGGAGAGATCCGGATGGAGATCGTGTGCGTGGGCGAAGGACGAGGTCGGGAAAAGTGGGCTCGTGAAGATGATGCGGAAGTCATCCGCCTTCAGCGTTCCACGCGTGATCATCCGCTCGAACACGTCGGAAGCGACGCCGGCCATGTCGTAATCGCCGGACACGACGCCGAGCGCCGACTTGTCGTGCCCGCCCGACATCAGCGGCTTGTAGTCCTCGTTGGGCTTGAGGCCCTCCGAGGGATAAAGCACGAGCGGCGCGAGGTGGCCTGAATTCGACGACGGCGATGTGTGCGCGACGCGCTTGCCCTTCAAATCGGCGAGCTTCTGGTAGGGGCTGTCCTTCTTGACGATGGACAGGAGATGGTAGCCATGCGGTCCCTTTTCGGTGCCCTTGGCGGCGAACGGAACCGCTCCCGCCATATTGACGGCGAATCCCGTCGGTCCGGTCGAGAAGCCCGCGACGTGGAGGCGACCCGAGCGCATCGCCTCGATCTCGGCCGAGTTCGATTGCACCGGGTAGTAGACTACCCGCTTGCCGGTGCACTGAGCCAGGAAATCGGTGAGCGGCTTGAACACGTTCTGATAGACCGCCGGGTCCTCCACTGGGGTGTAGGCGAATACGAGCGTGGAAGGATCGCGCAGTTTTTTCGGATCGGTCGGCACATCGGCGACTAGGTCGTTGTTCTCGTCGCAATAGAGCGTGTCGAGCTGGCCGCAATTCTTGCATTCCTGCGCTATCGCGGTCGTGCTGCCTGCGACCATCAGGGCCGTCATTGCAGCCAGGCTTGTCCACGCAAACCGGCGCGACCAATCGATCATTTGCTCCTCCCGAGGCAGGTTGCCCCACGCTTTGATTTTCTGGGCGAGACGATACGCGGCGTCTTCCGCGCGGGCAACGGCATGGAACTTTAAAACTCCTCGGAACCGAATGGGGGTCCTGCCGATTATTGCGGCAAGGATCGCGGGGATTAGGCAGCGGCTACACTGCCCATTTACCGCCGCATTTCAGCACTGAACGCGTCGACCGCCTCAAGGCGGCCGACCTAGCGGCGTCGCCGCAATGAAAGGAGGCCGGAGTGAAAGGTAGAATGGTGCTCGTTGCTGTCGCAGGCTTGGCCTGTCAAATGTCTTCGACCCACGATGCTGCCGCCGCCGATCGCGGTGGTGTTGCTTCGGTTTATTCCACGGAGAGCGGCAGCGGGACCGCCAGCGGACAAAAATTGAATCCTCAGGCTCTTACGGCAGCGCACCGGACATTGCCGTTCGGCAGTAAGGTCAAGGTAACCAATAAGCACAATGGACGTTCAGTGGTCGTGACCATCAACGATCGCGGTCCGTTCGTACGCGGCCGCGTGATCGATGTTACGCCGGCAGCGGCACGGGTTCTCGGCTTTTCCGGACTTGCTCAGGTCTCAATCGACAAGGGCGAGTGAGACCGCGCGACGAGCTGAGTGTTTGGAATCAGCCTTCAACGCTCCATCGCCTTGACGTCGATGGGCGCGCAATTGCGCCGGCCTGACAGGACGCAGTCCTGATTCTTGCGCAGGTCGGCGAGCTGCATCACCAGCCACACGCCGGCAATTGCCAGCACGGCGGTGAAGCTCAAGGCCGCGATGTTGACCATCATGCGGTGACGGTAGTTGTCATCATATTCGCCGCCGCCTTCGTACTTGGCGAGGTCCGGAACCGGCGGGTCGGGTGGCTGAGGGGGGTGTGCCTGCCAACGCCACTCGTCTCGACCCGTGGAACCGCCGCGAGGCCGAAACGGCACCACCCGGTGGTCGTCGTCAGTGCTCTTGGAGCGGTCGGGCGGCACGATAAATCCTGACGTCTCCGGTGTACGGCCTCTATCGGCGCGCGCGGGCCCGATTTCAAGCAAAACCCGTGACTCCAGGTGCAGGGCAGCTCGCGCCTCTTAGAATGGCGGAAAGTGGTGCGCGCCAGGGCGGCCAGCCTTACGAAAAAATAAGGTTCCGAACGCTGAAAGTTCCTTGTCGAAACCCGTCACTTGGCGCTACTTTACAGAAAATTTACACGATAAAGACGGGCAATTGCCTGGCTGCCAGAGGAAGTGAACTCGCTTCAATAAAAAATGCCGCCAAAGTGCGGTCCGGGTGGCTGATCCGCCACTCATGATGCCGGCGCGGTCGCGCCGGTCGGGAGGAATGCGTCCGAGCGTGGAATGGCCGTGAGCGACGCGCTGTCAGCCTTGCTGCATTTTTTCGACCACGACTCGTCGTGGCTCGCGCAATTTTTTTCGCTGGTGTTCCTGCCGTTCGCCCACGAAGACATCGCCATCATCTTTGGTGCCTACATCGTTGTGAACGACATCATGCCGGTCGGGCTGGTGGCGCTGTGCATCTACGGCGGCATGGTGGCGAGCGATTTCGCCTTGTACGGCATCGGCGCGGGGGCGAGACACGTACCGTGGCTCACGCGCCTCGCTGTCGACGACCGGGTCCGCGGTTTCGCCGATGCGCTCAAGCGAAACCTGTTTGCTCTCGTTGCGCTCTGCCGTGTCGTGCCTGGCGTTGTGTTCATCGCGTTCATCGCGTGCGGATGGACGCGCGTGCCATTGGGCCGCTTTACCGCGGCAAGCCTTCTGGTCTCCGCCCTCTATCTCCCGCTCATGCTCTGCATCGTGGTCTTCTTCGGCGACGCGCTCGACAATCGTGCCGGATTGTGGACGTGGCCGTTCCTGCTGTGCGTGCTGGTGGCCATCGGATTCGTGCGGCGACGGGTCTTTGCGTTCCAGGACGCCTCGCAGCCGGACGCCTCGCCGACGCCGGCCGCAGCTGCCTCTCGGATTGATCGGCATCGGACGCGGACGCTGGGTTGCGGGCGCAGGATGGCACTCACTGAGCGCGTTCCGCGTGCTTTGTTCCGCTTGCCCTTGATCGTCAGCTGGATCGGCTTCGCCTTCAAATACCGGTCACTGACCTTGCCCAGCGTGGCAAATCCGTACCCGCGGGCGGGCGGCATGTGGGGCGACTCGAAAAGCACCTATCTGCTCGATGTCGCCGCGAGCGAGCGGAGCTGGATCGCCGATTGCGTGGTGGTGACGCGAAGCACGGGGCCGCGCACGCTTTACGCCGACCTCGAGCAGGCTCGGCAATTCCTGTCCGCCGCCGGACTGGTGTTTCCGCTGATTGCCAAGCCCGATAGCGGACGGCGGTGCGCACGGCGGATCGACGACGTTTCGGCGCTGCGCGAATATCTGCGTCACGTCCCGCCCGGTGAGAAACTGATCCTGCAACGCCTGGTGTCCCATCCCGGTGCGGCCTCGGCGCTCTATGCGCGACTGCCGGGAGCGTCGAGCGGGCGCGTTCTCTCGTTGACTTTGCGTACCGACGGGGTCGACCGCGACGCGCGTCAGCATATTACACCCGAACTGGAAGCGCGGCTCGACGCGGTCGCGCGCAGCATGCGCGAATTTCATTATGGCCGCTTCGCTCTGCGCTTTGCCACCGTCGGCGAACTCATGCGTGGAGAAAATTTCACGATCATCGACATCAGTGGTGTCGACGGCGCCGCCGATCGCCGCTGCGAGGCGGCGTTGCCGTGGGCCGAAGTCTACCGTCGTGCGGTGGACCGGCAACGCATCATGTTTCTGATCGGGGACAAGAACCGCGCCCGCGGCTTCAAGCCGGCAGCGTGCGCCGATGTGGTCAAATCATTGATTCGCGAGAACCAGCCGAACCGTCGCACTCCGGCCTCGGCCTGAGCATCGCGCTGCGGGCTGGGCGGCGGGCGGTGGACGCGCTGCTGCTTCGATCCTACATTGACGCCATGTCCTGCCGGCTCTGCCGCCGCATTGTCGTGCGCAAGCTCCCTTACGAGGAATCAATGACACGTATCGCTCTTGTTTTTGGCGTCGCGCTCTCGCTCTGGGCGAGCGCCGCCATGGCCCAGAACTACAGCATCGGCTCGATCGAGGTCGGCAAGCCGTGGAGCCGCGCGACCCCCAAGGGGGCGAAGGTCGCCGGCGCCTACATGACCATCACCAACAAAGGCACGGCTCCTGATCGCCTGGTGGGCGGCTCGACTTCGGCCGCCAGCGGATTCGAGGTCCACAGCATGGTGATGGAGCAGGGCGTCGCAAAGATGCGGCCGGTGGAAGGCGGGCTCGAAATCAAGCCCGGCGAGACGGTCGAGCTAAAGCCTGGATCGTTTCACGTGATGCTCACGGGACTGACGCAGCCGCTCGAAAAGGGCCAGAAGGTCAAAGCCACGCTGCAATTCGAGAAGGCCGGCAAGGTCGACGTCGAATACTCGGTTGAGGCGGCGGGTACGCCCTCTGCGCCGATGAGCGGCCATAACCATTGACGGCGCCCGGGACCGCTAAAGACTGGAGCGGTCCCTAGAATCTGCCGAAGATCTGGATGCTGAGCGCCACCATTCCTGGAAACAGGATCACCAGCGCCACCATGATCAACATGATGACGACCCAGGGGATCGAGCCCCATAGGATATCTTCGCTCTTGATCGAGGGCGGTGCGATCGAGCGCAGATAGAACAGCGCAAAGCCGAACGGCGGGTGCATGAACGATGTCTGCATGTTCACGCCGATGAGGACGCCGAACCAGATCAGATCGATGCCCATCTTCTCCGCCACCGGCGCGAGCAGCGGAATGATGATGAAGGCGATCTCGAAATAGTCGAGGAAAAACGCCAGGAAGAATATGAACACGTTGACGAACACCAGGAAGCCGAAAACGCCGCCCGGCAGGTTCGACAGCATCCCCTCGATCCAGAGATCGCCGTCCACGCCGCGAAAGGTGAGGCTGAACACCGTCGAGCCGACAAGGATGAACATCACCATGGTCGTCAGCTTGAGCGTGGTGTCCATTGCCTCCTTGAGCAGCTTCCAGGTCAGGCGCCGGTGAATGATCGCGAGCGCCAGGGCGCCGACCGCTCCCATCGCGCCGCCCTCGGTCGGCGTGGCAAGTCCCACCAGGATCGTGCCCAGGACCATGAAGATCAGCACCAGCGACGGCACCATCGACACCATGCAGCGGACGAACAGCACGCCGAGGCTGGCGGTGCGAACCTCCTTCGGCAGCGGCGGCACCTTTTCCGGCCAGACGATGCCGACGATGAAGATCCAGAGGCAGAACAGGCCGACGAGAATGAAGCTCGGGATGAATGCGCCCGCATACATGTCGCCGACCGAGCGGCCCATCGCATCGGCCAGAACCACCAGCACCAGCGAGGGCGGAATGATCTGGGTGATGGTACCGGACGCGGCGATGACGCCGGTTGCCACTTTCGGATCGTAGCCGTAGCGCGTCATCACCGGCAGCGAGATCAGCCCCATCGCGATCACCGAGGCCGCCACGGTCCCGGTAATCGCCCCGAGCAGCGCGCCGACGAGGATGACCGAATACGCGAGGCCTCCGCGTGATTGGGCCGAACAATTGGCCCATCGTGTCGAGGAGATCCTCGGCCAGCCCGCAGCGCTCCAATATCGCGCCCATGAAGGTGAAGAACGGAATTGACAGCAGCAGCTGGTTGGAGGCGATGCCGAAGATACGCTCGGGCAGCGCCTGCAGCAGCACGAAGTCGAAATAACCGAGCTGGATGGCAAGAAAACCGAAGCCCAGGCCCACCGCCGAGAGCGAGAACGCGACCGGATAACCGATGAGCAGGACGACGATCAGCCCCGCGAACATCAGCGGCGCCATCAACTCGAATGACGGCGTCATTGCACCGGCCGCTCGTAGGCTTTACCCGCCTCGCGGATGCCGCCGGCAACGGCCGCCTTCTTGATGATCTCGGCAACGCCCTGCAGGGCAAGCAGCGCGAAGCCGAGCGGGATCATGATCTTGATCGGCCAACGCAGCAGCCCGCCGGCGTCCGACGAATGCTCCTGGATGTGATACGAGTTCACGACCATCGGGATCGACAGCCAGGCGATAATGACGGCCATCGGCATCAGGAACAGGACGGTCCCGACGACATCGACCCAGGCCTGCGTTCGCGGCGACATCTTGCTGTAGAAGACGTCGACGCGAACGTGCTCGCCGTGCTTGAGCGCGTAGCCGGCCGCCAACAGGAACATGGCGCCGAACATGTACCACTGGATTTCGAGCCAGGCGTTCGAGCTGTAGTGGATGGTGTAGCGCATCAGCGCGTTGCCCGCGCTGATGAGGCTCGCGAACAGCACGAGCCATTTGAGCGTTTGTCCGACCTGCTCGTCGAGCCAATCGACCGCGTCCGCGAACTTCAGGAATGGACGCATGGACGTAGCGGTATGCTCGCGATGCGGTTGGCTAGGACGGCTGCGCCGCGAAGAACTGATCCATGGACAACTCGCTCAGCGCGAACCACTGAGCTTCCTCGGCGCGGAATTTCTTCCACCCTTCATAGATCGTCTTGAACTTGGCGTTCTTCGCGGCCTCTTCGTCGTAGAGTGAGGTCGCGGCCTTGTAGGAGCCGTTCATGATGTCGTCGGAAAATTTGTGCAACTGAACGCCGTTGGCCTTGAGCCGCATCAAGGCCAGGCGGTTCTTGGCGTCGTACTCCGCCACCATGTCGAGGTTGGCCTCGCGCGCCGCACTGATGATCGCCTCCTGGTAGGGCTTGGGCAGGGACTCCCATTTCTGCAGATTGATCATGACGTGGTACATCGAGCAGGGCTCCCACCAACCCGGATAGTAGTAGTGCTTGGCGATCTTGTAGAAGCCGAGCTTCTCGTCGTCGTAGGGTCCGACCCATTCGGTGGCGTCGATCGCGCCGCGCTCCAGCGCCGGATAAATGTCGCCGCCGGGCAATGCCTGCGGCACGGCGCCGATCCGCGCCATGACCTGGCCGCCGAGGCCGGGAATGCGCATCTTCAGCCCCTTGAAGTCGGCAAGCGTGTTCACGCTTCGTTGCGAAACCAGCCGCCCATCTGCGCCCCGGTATTGCCGGCCGGGAAGCCGATGACGCCATACTCCTTGAAGAATGCATTCAGGGTATCGAGGCCGCCGCCGTGATACATCCACGCGTTCTGCTGACGCGTGGTGAGACCGAACGGCAGCGCCGTTCCGAAACCCATGGTGAAGTCTTTGCCGACGTAATAGTAGGTCGCCGTGTGGCAGAGCTCGACCGTGCCTTGTTGGACGGCATCGAGTGCCTGAAAAGCAGGCACGATGTCGCCCGCGGCGAAGACGCGGATGTTGAATTTGCCGTCGGTGAGCTTGTTCACCCGTTCGGCGAAGAACTCGCCGCCGCCGTAGATCGTTTCAAGGCTCTTAGGGAAGCTGGAGGTCAGGCGCCAGCGGATCGAAGGCTGCGTCTGCGCGATGGCTGGCGCTGCGAGGGTGCTGCCCGCAGCCAATGCAAGCCCGGCGGCGAGGACATTCCGGCGCTCGATGACGGCTCCCTCTTTCTTCTTTTCCGCCTGCGTCGACGGAGAAAGCCCGCTGAATTTGCGACCTCGCATTTGTAACGCTCCACGCTGAGGGGTCCCGGTACCGGGAAGCGCAGCAAACCACATGCCACGGTCGGTTGCACCCCTAAATGCTTATTTTTTCAGCACTCCATTGGGTATGGACAGATATTGGGCGGGATCGGGGTACTAGCGCCACCCTGCGAGGCGGTGCCTCTGCGGTCCTATCATAAGGAGATCGGCGCAGCCTGCTCGGAACCTCCGGCCGGTCCTTCATATCCGCTCTATCGGCCCATCCGTGGCGGCTCTTTGCGTGACGTGTCTGCCTATTCCGCGAACGGAAGCGGCTGACCTTCCGGTGGAGACATGCGGAAGACGTTAAGGATCATCGAGATCAACACGTAGTAGCCAAGGATGCCCACGAACTCGACGGTCGCGGGCTCGCCGAGAACATCAACGACAAGTTTGTAGGTTTTGTCGCTCACGCGCCGCGTCTTGTAGAGTTCCTGAATGAAGTCGTAGATCGCGCGCTCGTCCTTGGGGAGCGACTTCGGCACGCGTCCCTTGTGCAGGTCGCTGATCGTCTCTTTCGTGACCCCGGCACGCTCGGCCTGCGGCACATGCGCGAACCACTCGTACTGGGCGCGCCACAGCTTGGCCGTGACCAGGATCGCGAACTCCGAGAGCCTCGGCGGCACCGCCGTCTGATAGCGGAGAAAGCCCCCGAGCTTCTGCGCGAGCTCGCCGAATTCCGGCGCATGCAGAAAGACCGCGAAGGGCCCGCGGATGCTGATGCTGCCGCCGCGCGGGCCCGAACGGATCGAGTCGAGGAGCGTGCGCTGGACCGCTGTGAGCTTGTCTTCCGCGAGAACCTCGACGCGGGGGGTTGGCATCTTGGCGGCCGCCTTCTTGGCGGGCTTCCTGACCGGCTTTTTGGCGGGCTTTTTGGCGGGCATGGGTTTCCTCATGGCGATGTCTGGGGAGGCTGAACGCTAACGGGACGCCCGGTGATTTGACGCGACCGGCTAAGGCTTGCAAACCCAAACGCACGCAACGCGTCCCTTCGCCGATGCAGCATGAAATTCCATCATTCGTCCGCGCTGTCGCTCTCAGGGGGGCTCGGCTACTTGAACAGCAATGACTTGATGATGATCGGCACCACATTGGTAAGCGCGATGACGCTGCCAATGTCAACGTAGTCGAATTCCTTGAGCTGCACGCCGTCGATCGCGATCACGTCGGCATCAGGCGCGATCTCGTGGCGGATGACCCGGCCGAGGCTCTTGCCGACATCACCGTCGATCAGCAACACGAGCGGCATCCCTTCCTGCAGGGTGCGGGGCAGGGCGGTGCAGATGCCGGCAGCGACCGCGTGCAAGCGCGCATGGGAAGGATCGCCACGCCACGGGAACGACAGCGCGACCGGGCTCTCGCCCTCCTCGAAGTCGGCGCGGGCGAGCGCTCCGCGCACGGCGGTGGCGACGGCATCGGGCGCGATCACATCATCCAATGCGAAACTGCATGACAGCACCGGCAGGTTCTGCAGCGGCAGCTTGTCGGGGTCGGCGATCAGGATGGTGTTGCCGCTGATCTGCACCGAGAATTGCGCGGCCCCGATGACGGTCGCGCGGATGCCCTGGCCCGGATCCCAGACCGGTGGCAGGTCGCGGCGGTGCGCCAGCGCATGGCGCAACTCCTCGGCAAGGTCCGAGCCCAGATCGCCGAAGCCTCGCGTCTCGCGCTTGTAGAGATACTCCGCCACCCCGCCGGAAAAGGTCATGGCGTCGACGCCCTTGTTGGCGAGCGCGGCCGGCCAGCTCTCGGTCACGAGCAGCGAGCGGGCCAGCTCGCCCGGCTGGCGCAGATCGATCATGCCCATGACGATGCGCGCCATGCGGGCGGCGATGCGGCGGCGATCCTGGGGAGCCAGCGGCTTGCCGAGCGCGAGCCCGATGCCGAGAGCCTTGGCGACCACTTCGACCGGCGGCTCGATGCGGCTGAGGCCGTTGTCGCCGTCTTCGACCAGGAGGCGGCCGCCGACCGCGATGGCGCAGGTGGCGAGGATGCGGCCGTTCTCGATCAGCGCGAACTTGGTCGTGCCGCCGCCGATATCGACATTGAGCACAATCGCATTGTGACCGCGCGAGAGCGCAATGGCGCCGGAGCCGTGGGCCGCCATCTGACATTCCATATGGTGCCCGGCCGAGGCACAGACGAACTTTCCGGCTTCGTCCGAAAACAGCTCGGCGATCGCGCGCGCGTTTCGGCGCTTGAGCGCCTCGCCGGTCAGAATCACGGCGCCGCTGTCGATCTCCTCGGGCTCGAGGCCGGCATAGGCATAGCAGCCGCCGATGAAGCCGCCGAGCTCGTCGACGTCGATGGTGTAGTCGGGCCGATAGGGCGTCAGCAGGATCGGCGACTGCCAGAGGATCTTGCGCCCGACCACAACGAAACGGCTGGACAGCGCCGCCGACAGCCGCTGCAGGTGCACGCGGGCGAACATCAGGTGCGAAGTCGACGACCCGATATCGATCCCGACCGTGGTCAGCTCGACATTGTCGGCGGCCCAGGCGACCTCGTTGATCGCAGCGTCCTCGGCGCTGACATGAAGATGATCGAATTCGAGGTCGTGCATCGCGGCGCTACACGACGTCAGGCCGAAGTCTTGGCGTAAACCCGTTCGTCGATGAACTTGGCCATCCCGGACGCCACGCCATGCTTGCCGAGCTCCTCGAGATAGATCCCGTGGATGCGAGCGTCCTGGTGCTCGTATTCGATCTGGCAACCACCGTCCTTCACGCTCACGTCCATGCCGAGGAACACGTGACGCTTGTCGGTGGTGAAGGGGTAACGCAGGCTGCCGAACGCCACCGCGAGGTAGCGTGCCGGGTCCCGCGCCGTGTTGAAGTGCTGGTGGAACATCTGGTCGGGCGGGGCGAACACCCAGCCATGCTTCCAATCGATGCGCACAAAATCCTTGGCGTCGTCGTACCAGAGCAGCGAGAAGCCGTGCCCGGTCACCGCGAATACGTGGAAGTCGGCGCCGTGGCGGTGCGCCTTCTTGTAGGTGCCGACCGGCATCTGCGAGGTGTGGGCGTGCATGGTGCCGTCGGCGAGGATGAACATCATGTTCGATCCGCCGGCACCGCGCTGGTCCCAAGCCTTGAGCTCGAATCCCGCGAGATCGGGAATGAAATTGGTCTCCCACATGTTGCGGCCCGGCCGTACCGGAATGAACTCGCCTTCTCCGCTGAAATACTTGGCCGCGCCTTGCCGTTCGGGAAAGGCGTATCCGTTGTCGAATACGAAGGCTTCGTTGTGAAACAGGTTGAGCATGAGCGCGAGATTGTTGGTGGAGGCAAGGCGCGCGCGCTCGCGTCCGCTCGAATTGAAGTGCTGGTAGCGGGAGTTGAGCGGCAGCGCGAACAGGCTCTTGGGTCCCCACTCGAAGCTGTGCTTGCGGCCGTCGCTTGTCTCGATCGTGGTGTTGCCGTGACCGGACAGTACGTAGACGACCTCTTCGAACAGATGCTTCTGCGGCGTCGACTTCGCGCCCGGCGCGAGATCGAGGACGAAGATCGAGACAAAATCGCCGCGGCCCTTGAGGTGGACGAGGCCGCCATCGACGCCGAAGCGCGCCCACGGCGCGGTCGGGACCGCGAGCAGGTCGACGCCGAAATCCTCGGTGATCGGCACGCCTTCGTTCGCCGCCCAGGTGGCATAGGGGTCGAGCAGCATCTTGGGGTGCTGCATGTCGGTCATCGGCTTATTCATGGGTCACCTCGACAGTCGCTCGGCAGGCGTGCCATACTTAGCCCTCTAAGCATATCTTTTAGCAATTTTGTCGCATCCTGTCGAGTTGCGGGGTGCGCCGATCAGGGACAACGGCAGTGAAAGCGTTGCGCGCTGCGAGTGAGCCGGCGACCCGCGAAATCCTGCGCCATTGGCAGGAGGCGGTCCCCAATGACCGGCTGGCCCACCTCGTCAAGCACGCGGCCCGAAGCTTCGCCCGCGCCCTGCAGATGCGGCTCTCCGTGCATTCGGTGTCGTACGGTCATTGGAGTTTCCTGCGTATCCTGTGGGAGAGCGAAGGCCTCACGCAGCGGCAGCTCAGCGGCCAGGCCGGGGTCATGGAGCCGACCACGTTTTCGGCGCTCAATGCCATGGAACGATTGGGCTACGTCGTGCGCAAGCCCAGCCCGACGAGCCGCAAGGAGGTGCACGTCTATTTGACGCGCAAGGGGCGGGCATTGAAGAACAAGCTCGTTCCCCTCGCCGAGGAGGTGAACGAGGTCGCGTTGCAGGACGTCGAGAGTGCGGACATCGCCGCGACACGCCGGACCCTGCTTGCGTTCATCGAGAACCTGGCCGCCGACGAAATGGCATCGCTGACGTCGCGCCGGCGCATCCCATCGACGCGCGAACTCTCGCGGCTACTTAACGGAGCGGGCCCCCAAACTCGCAAATCTCTCCCGCGCCAGCGCGCACGCACCGCCAAGTAAAGGCGTCAATCCACCTTGATATTGGCGTCGCGGATGATCTTCGCCCATCGCGGAACATCTACCTTGATGCGCGCGGCAAATTCCTCTGGCGTAGTGCCGATCGGCACGAAGCCGATCGCCGCGAATTTTTCCTTGACGTCGGGGAGCGCAATGATCCGCACTATCTCGCGGTGAAGAAGATCGACGATCGCCCTTGGGGTGCCGGCGGGAACGAGAACGCATTGCGGCGTGTCACCTTCCTGTCCGGGATAGCCGATCTCCTCCAGCGTAGGCACCTCGGGCAGCAGGCTGACCCGCCTGGCCGTTGTCACGGCGAGCGCACGGACCGCGCCGTCGCGGATCATGGGCGCTGCGGGCGGCAGCGATGAGAAGGCGATCGGTGTGTGGCCGCCGAGCACGGATTGAATCATCGGGCCGCCGCCGTGGAACGGGACCGCAGTCAGGTCGAGCTTCAACGCGGACCTGAACAGTTCGCCCGAGAGGTGCGACGGCGTGCCCGCGCCCGGCGTCGCATAGTTCCTGTACTTGCCGGCGCGGATGAGCGCGACGAGCTCGTTCACGTTGGTCGCCGGCACCGATGTATGCGCGACCAGCAGGTTCGGCGTCGTCGCCGCGATCGTGACGGGGTCGAAGTCCTTGATCGGATCGTAGGGGACCTTGCCGTAGAGGCTCGGATTGATCATGAACGTCGAACTCGCGATCATGATCGTGTAGCCGTCCGCCGGCGCACGAGCGACCATCCCCATGCCGATATTGCCGCCGGCGCCGCCCTGGTTCTCCACGTAGAACTGCTTGCCCAGGCCTTCGGAGAGTTTTTGCGCAATCAGCCGCGAGATCAGGTCGCCGGGACCACCGGCCGCGAATGGCACGACGATGCGCACCGGCCGAACGGGGTAGGGCTCTCGCGCCGCCGGTGCGTTCTGGGCGTGACAAACTCCGCCGCTCAGCACCGTGAGCGCGCCAATCACCCGAATGAATGTCCACATCGGGTTTCCTCCGTCGTCGGCCGTCTTTTCGTGGCTGGCCGTTCGCGACCACTATAGGCGGCTTGCCTATTCGGGCCAATGCACGCGGACGGTTTCCGGGCGGGCGCGCGCGTACCGCCGGTGAGGAGCCGCTGCGCAGCGGCATGCGAATGCTACTGAAAGTAGGTCGACGCGCGTGCCGATGCGTGGACAAACATTTCGCCGTCAGCCTAGAGTTCCCGCGTGAACGGAGAGACGAGGATCATGCATCGACGCGGATTCGCTTGCGCCTTTGTCGCGGCCCTCGGCATGGCGCTTTGGCCGAATGGAGCATCCGCTCAGGGTTACCCGAACAGGATCATCCGGCTGGTGGTTCCGTTTGCGCCCGGCGGCAGCAACGACATCGTCGCCAGGCTGATCGCGGAGAAGATGACTGACGCTATGGGTCAGACGGTGGTCGTGGACAATCGGGCCGGCGCCGGGGGCGTGATCGGGACCGACTCGGTCGTGAAATCCGCGCCCGACGGCTACACGTTGATGATCGGCGCGACCAGCACGATGGCCGCCAATCCCAGCCTCTACACCAAGATGAACTTGGACCCGCCCAAGGATTTGACGCCGATCACGCAGGTCGCCAGCGGACCTTTCGTGCTCGCGGTTCCCGCGTCCCTGCCTGTCCGGACGGTCAAAGAGTTGATCGCGCTCGCCAGGAACAAGCCCGGCGAGATCAATTTCGGTTCTTCCGGAGTTGGCTCGTCCCTTCAGCTCACGGCCGAGCTGTTCAAGTCGATGGCGAACATCGACATCGTACACGTGCCCTACAAGGGCCTCGGACCGGCCTTGGCCGATCTCGTCAGCGGACGCATCCATATCATCTTCTCCGACATGGCCGGTCTGCTCCCGTTTGTGCAATCCGGCCAATTGCGTGCACTGGGGGTCACCAGCGCACAGCGCTTTTCCGATCTTCCGGATCTGCCGACGCTCGCGGAGGCCGGCGTGCCGGGTTACGAGGCGACCTCGTGGTACGGATTTCTCGGACCCGCCGGTCTGCCGCCCGACATCGTTGCGAAGCTCAATCGGGAATTGATCAAGATCGTGCAGAACCCGGCCATGAAGGAAAAGTTCGCGTCGTTGGGCATCGAGCCTGTGACCGGCACGCCCGACGAGTTCGGCGCGTATATCCGCTCCGAAATGGTCAAGTGGCGCGCCGTCGTAACGGCCGCCGACATCAAGGTAAACTGAGCGTGGAACCGACGGATTACGGACCTTTTCGATACGTTCCGATCACGCGTCGCCCGAAGATCGTCTGGCCGGGTGAGGCGCAACTTGCCGTCTGGGTGATTCCGAACATCGAGTTCTTTTCGCTGAAGGACGCGCTGTCCGGCCATCCGTTCGAAGGAAAAGGGCCGGTCCCGTCAGTGCGCGCCTGGGCCCAGCGCGACTACGGCAATCGCGTTGGCATCTGGCGCATCATGGATGTGCTGACGAAGCACGGCATTCGTGCATCTCCGACCGTCAACAGCGACATTTGCGAATTTCATCCGGAGATCATCGCGGAGGCGGTCAAGCTTGGTTGGGAGCTCGTCGGCCACAATAAGACCAATAGCCAGCGCCTGAATGCGATCCCGCCTGAACAGGAGCGCGAGCTCATTCACAATGCACTCGATCGCCTGCAGCAGGCGAGCGGGAAACGGCCGGTCGGCTGGCTTGGCTCGGCCCTCGCGGAGAGCTGGAATACGCTCGATCATCTGATCGATGAGGGTTGTCTCTACGTCGCTGACTGGGTGAACGACGATCAGCCCTATCTGATGGACGTCAATGGGCGCCGCATCGTCTCGATTCCTTATTCGTACGAGATCAACGACTCCCCGCACGTCTACTATCGCTTCGGTAGTGCGGACGAGTTCGAAAGCATGATCAAGCGGCAGTTCGACGTTCTCTACCGCGAAGGCGCGCAATCCGGCCGGGTGATGGCCATCTGCCTGCACCCGTTCATGATCGGCGTCCCACACCGAATCAACTCGCTCGACCGCGCCTTGCAATATATTCGCTCGCATGATCGCGTCTGGTTCGCCACCGGCGAAGAGATCGTCCGGCACTATCTAGCGAGCGGCGCGACCTTTTGATCGGCAAGCCGTGGCGTCACGAAGCGGCGAGCAGCATTGGAACGCGAAGGGATGAAGGTGCGGCAATCGCTTGCTCGTCTGACTGCGGTCGAGCTCGCGGCCGGCTTGGCCCAGCGCGCGCTGTCGGCCGAGCGGGTGGCCCGGGAGCATCTCGAGCGCATTGCCGAGCGCGAGCCGTCGGTCGGTGCGTGGGTGCATCTCGACCCGGACCACGTCCTGAGCCAGGCGCGGGCGCTTGATCTTGCCGCGGTACGCGGACCGTTGCACGGCGTGCCGGTCGCGATCAAAGACATCATTGCGACCGCGGACATGCCGACCGAATACGGCTCGCCGATCTATCGACATCACCGGCCGGCTTGGGACGCCGCTTGCGTCACGGCGTTGCGCGCGGCGGGCGCGATCATCTTCGGCAAGACCGTGACCACCGAATTCGCCACGAGCTATGCCGGAAAAACCGTCAACCCGCATGATTCCACGCGAACGCCGGGAGGCTCCTCGAGCGGTTCGGCGGCGGCGGTGGCCGACTTCATGGTTCCGCTTGCACTGGGCACGCAGACCGGCGGTTCCGTCATCCGCCCAGCCAGTTTCTGCGGAGTGATGGGCTACAAACCGAGCTTTGGAGCGATCAATCGCCATGGCGTCAAGCCGCTCTCCGAATCTCTCGATACCGTCGGCGTCATGGCGCGCAGCGTTGCCGATGCCGCCTTGCTCATGTCCGTGATGACGGGTCGACAAGCTTGGGCGAAACCGCCGCAAGTGGAGGCGCCACGGATCGGGGTGTGGCGAACCCCCACGTGGGGACAGGCGGCGCCGGAAACCATTGCAGCATTGGAGAGTGCGATCCGTACGTTCGAGGAACATGGAGCGCGGGTCGAGGACGTGAGCATCGCACCTATCTTTGCGCAAGCGGATGCGGCACATCACGACATCGAGCATTTCGAAATGGCGCGCGCGCTGGCGTTCGAGGCGCGCGAACATGCGGATCAACTCAGCGCGGTGCTGAAGGGGAGGCTGGCACAAGGCACCCAATGCGCGCCGGAACGCTATGACGATGGGCTCGCGGTAGCTGCCGAATGCCGCCGGGCGCTCTCCCAGGTCTTTGATCGCTACGATGCGCTGCTAGCGCCCAGCGCGATCGGAGAGGCGCCAAAAGGACTGACAAGCACCGGTAACGCCGTCTTCAACCGGATCTGGACCTTGTTCGGCGTGCCGGCGATAACCATCCCGGCGGCGCAAGGGCCGAACGGGCTGCCAGTGGGCATTCAGATCATCGGCGGCACAGGAAGGGACATCGAGGCGCTGGCCGTGAGCGAGTGGGCGATGCGTGTGCTTGGACCGCGGTTCGGTGCGTTAATGAGCGAGCATACCCATGTGGGGTGACAGCACGCGCGCGCTGCTCGTCCGCGTCGTGAGGGTAGTGCGATGTCGTTGCGGATGATCCTCACCGGTGACGTTAACCTCATGAACGTCACCGATCCAAGAGCGCCGTTTGCCCTGCTCGTCGATGAGCTGTGCCAAGCCGACGTGGTGTTCAGCAATCTCGAATGCTGTCTGGTCGAAACACCGGCGGGGCATTCGGTCAGCAATGAAGGTTTCTTCGCGGACCCAGCGGTCGGGGGCGAAGCGCTGAAGCTTGCAGGCATTCATGCCGTCGGCATCGCCAATAACGTGCATTATGGCGATACGAACATCCAAGCGTCGATCGCCCGCCTGGACCAGCTCGGAATCCAGCACGCGGGAGCGGGCGCCGACCTTGCCGCCGCCCGCGCGCCGGTCATCCTGGAGCGGAACGGCGTTCGCTTCGGATTTCTGCAGCGCAGCTCGGTCTATTGGCCGACCAACCACGAGGCGCGCAAGGACGCGGCCGGCATCGCCGTCATCCGCGGCCATACCGCCTACCACGTTCCGATGTTCAAGACGCGGGTCGAGGTGCCGCCGCCCAACCGTCCCGGCATTCCGCCTGACATCATCACCTGGGCCGATGCGGCCTATCTGGGATGGTTCAAGGAGGATATCGCCGCGCTTCGCCCGCGCGTCGACGTGCTCGTGGCGTCGTGTCACTGGGGATTGGGCAAGGACGTCCTGCAATACATGACAGACATCGCGCACGCGGCCATCGATGCCGGCGCCGACATCGTGATCGGCCACGGACCGCACTATTCCCTGCCGATCGAGGTGTACAAGGAAAAGCCGGTCTTCTACGGGCTTGGAAACTTCTCGTTCCACACCGGCCACGGCGGACGCAAGCACGGCGACTGGGTCGGCACGCTGGTACGCGTGGCCGCGGGCAGAACGGGGATCGAGCGGGTCACCTTCCAGCTCGTGCGGCACAACGACCGTAATGAGACCGTCCCGTGTAACATGGCCAAGGAGGCCGAGGAACTGAGCGACATCGTCACGCGCAGCGCCCCGTTCGGCACCAGGTTCGTGACGGACGCCAATGAGGTGCGCGTGGAACTGAGACCGTAGTTGGGCGAGGCGTGCGTGATCTCGCGCGTGCTCAACGTGCCGTCGTGCGCCTTTGCGCTAATACTGCACCGATCAGGCCGCAGAGGCCGTTACCGACTCCATCAGGTCGGCGCAGGAGGGGCTCTCGTCCAACACCATCACGCGTTCGATGATGCGATCGCGCGCGTCTTGCGCGAGGATCGATGCCGTCAACCCGTGAAACTTCTTCACCACAGTCTCGGCGTCGAGCCGGCCGCGGGAAAAGCCGGGCGGGTAGGGGACCTCAACCAGCTCGTCGCGTCCGTCCTGCGTCCGTACCTCCAGCGAACAAGGATAGCTGTCGGGCGCGCGCGTGTTCCAGGCGCTGTCATTGACGATCTCCAGTTGTGCCATCAAGGCGCAGACCTTGGGGTCGGTCCAGCGCTCATCTTCGAATTGGGCCAACCCGAACGCGCCATCGATCAGCGAAACGGCGGCGAGAAAGTTGAAGCTGTGGTCGGCGGCTTCGCGCGAGAGCGGCTTGATGCGACCGGGATCGACCCTCTGCCGGCGCAGCCCCGGCGTGTCGGGAATGATGAGCCGGAAGGCGCGCAGCCCGTCCACCATGCCGCGCAGCCGGTGATGCATCTCAATCCCGGCCGCGGCGACGCTCTGCCCCGTCGCCAAGCAGGGAAATGCCTTGACGTTGGCCGCCATGATGGCGCTCTCCGCCGCCAGCGGGGCGGTGAGGTCCGCCGCGGCGTCGCCCTTGCTGAAAACTTCGCGAATCCCGCGCGGGTTCTCGAATAGGTCCAGCGGTCCGGTGATGCCGCGCTCGGCCAACAGAGTGGCCTGCACGCCGTTCTGGGCGACGAGGGCGTTGGCGATGGACTTGGCGGCGGAAATGTCGCCGAAACGAACCGCCGTCGAGGTCGCGGCGCGTGCGCCGCTCAGAGCGATCGCGTGCGCCAGGCGGTGCCGATCGAGCCCCATCAGCCGCCCCGCCATCGCCGGCGCGACCAGGCCCGAAACCGTGACGCCGTCCCACGCCGAATCCCGCTCCATCAGTTCCTTGCAGCGGCCGAAGATCTCGTAGCCCAGCACGATCGCCGCGATGACCTCGCGACCGGTCGCGCGGGAGAGTTCGCCGGCCGCGAGCGCCACCGGAATGTTATCGCTGGGATGTCCGCCGAGGTCGCCGGCCTTGGCGTTCACGTAGTCGTTGAAATCGAGAATGCGGACGAGCGCGCCGTTGGCGAGGGTGGCATTGGAGGCGCTGGTGCGGCGAACGCTCCCGATCACCGTGCATTGCGGTGCGCCGCCGGACCCTTCCACCACCGCGAGCAGGGCACACGCGGATGGCTCATGGAGCGCGGCAAATCCGCAGCCGATGGTGTCGAGCAGCAGGAGCTTGGCCTGATCGACGACGGGCGGCGCCAGGTCTTCGGCGCGAGCCGCGAGCACCCAGCCCGCGAGCTGCTCGACGACCCCTGGTTTGTCCATACGTGAGGCTCCGCTTCCCGTCATATCCCGCGCGCCGCATCGTTTCCCGCCGGCCGTGTCATACGCCCCCGGCCGGGAAACAGCCAACGGGGTTTTCGGGCGCCGAGTGCGCGTGCTAAGGCTGTAGCATCGCTCAAGAGGACGGGGAAAAACAACAAATGGCCAAGTTGCAGCTTTCGTTCGCGTGCGGACTTTATGACCGGATGCAGCCGCTCTACACGGGCGATGTCAAGGTCGACGGCATCGATCTCAATTTCATCGCCATCGATCAGCCGCGGCCGATCTTCGACCGGATGGCGGCTGGCGAAGAGTTCGATGTCGCCGAGTTTTCGAGCTCGGAATTCGTCCAGCGTTTCGCCAACAAGCAGTGTCCGTTCGTCGCGATTCCGGTCTTTCCTTCGCGGGCGTTTCGCCACGGCTTCATCGCCATCCATCGCAAGGCAGGCATCAAGTCGCCGAAGGATCTCGAGGGTAAGCGGGTGGGCGTGCCGTTGCTGACCATGACCGCGGCCATCTACATCAACGGGCTGCTGCAACACGAATACGGCGTCGATCTCAGGAAGATCCGGTGGGTGCAGGGCGCGATGAACACCGGTGGCGCGCACGGCAGCCCGACCGTGCTGCCGCTGCTCAATCCCATCCCGATCGAGCAGAACACGTCGAAAAAATCAATGAGTGACCTGATCGAGGAACGCGTTGTTGATGCCACGCTGGGCACGAGCCTGCCCGAGGCGATCCGCACCAACCCCGATATTACCCGGCTGTTTCCCAACTATGTGGAGCTGGAGAAGGAGTTCTACAGACGCACCAAAATCTATCCGATCATGCACCTGGTCGCGATCCGCAAGCAGGTCTACGAGAAGTATCCCTTCGTCGCGACCAGTCTCTACAATGCTTTTTGCGAATCCAAGAAGATCGCGCTGGAGAAAATGTTCAATCTCCGCGCGCTGCGCTACATGACGCCGTTTCTGATGCGGGACATCGACGAAATCTACGAGTTCTTCGACGGCGATCCATGGCCGTATGGGGTCGAGCCCAACCGGCCAACTCTGGAAGCCTTCGTGACCTACCTCACTGACCAGTCGTTGATCGCCGCACCGGTTCCGGTGGACGATCTCTTCGTTCCGACCCACTGACGCCGTGCGAACCAGCGCCGTCCTTCCATCAAGAACACCTCAAGCCCGGGCCATTGAACCATGAGCAATCTCGACACCGTCATCAAGGATCTCGTCATCGCCAACCGCATCCTCGCGCGCGAGGAGGTGGTGGATGCCTACGGTCATGTCAGCATCCGCAACCCTGACAACCCGAAGCATTTCTTCCTGTCGCGCTCGGTGTCGCCCGAACTGGTCGAGCGTGACGATATCGTCGAACTCGGGCTCGACGGCCAGCCGGTGCGCGACGAGAAGCGCGCGCTGTATCTTGAGCGCTTCATCCATGCCGCCATCTACGAAGCGCGGCCGGACATCCATTCTGTCGTGCATGCGCACGCCGAAGACATCCTGCCGTTCGGCATCGCGCAGGCGACGCCTCTGCGTCCGGTCATCCATTCCGGCAGCTTCATCGGCGCCAACGTGCCGGTCTGGGACATCGCCGACAAGTTCGGCGACACCAATCTGCTCGTCACCAACATGGACCAGGGACGTGATCTGGCGAAATGCATGGCCAGCAACAACGTCGCCCTGATGCGGGGCCACGGTTTCGCTTCGGCCGGGCGTTCGCTGATCGAGGTCGTGCGCATGTCGGTCTATCTGCCGCGTAACGCGCGGGCGCTGCTGCACGCCAAGCAACTGGGCGGGGAGATCAAGTATCTCCGGCAGGGCGAGATCGACGCACGCAACCGCGGCTACAGCCCTTATTCCACCGAGACCTGGCGCGCCTGGGAGTTCTGGGCGACCAAGGCCGGCTGTGCCCATATGCTGACCAAGCCAGACCACGGCCACGAGCACAAGAAGTCCTGAGCGTGGCGGTGCGGCCGGTCTATGGGTCACCCGCGCGTTTGACCCGCGGGTCCATCCATCCTTCGCCATAACCAATTGCATCGTTGGCTACGGCTCATTTGCCAAGGAGATGGATGCGCGGGTCTAGCTCGCGCATGACGATGTCATACGCGCTCGTGAAAAACGCCCTAAAGCACCGGGCTCCAGGCGGTCGGCACCAGGCGGTAGCCGCCCCCGTCCTTCTCGACCTGACCCAGACACGGGAACGGGAAATGGAACCCGACGACCTGCGTCTTCTCGGCCGAGGCCATGTCGTAGAATTTGTGGCGTGTGCGCGTCGCCAGATCCGGCTCGACGTCATACATTACGTGCCAATCCGGATGGCGCAAGAACAGTGCCGGGATGTTGGTCACGTCGGACTGGATGAAGACGCGCCCAGAGCCTGATTGCACCGCGAACGAAGTATGTCCGGGCGTGTGGCCGGGGGTCTCGAGCGCCGTTATGCCAGGCAGGACTTCCTGACCCCACTCGTATTTCGTCACCCGGTCCGCGAGCCCGGCGAACATTTTGCGAGCATTGGCGAAGTTGCCCTGCATCATATCGCCGGTGGCCTTCGACATGTTGTCGTCGCTCATCCAGAAGGCCCATTCGGGTGCCGGGACCTTGATCTCCGCCTTCGGAAAGGCGAGCGCGCCGTCGGCTTTCCGCAGGCCGTTGATATGGTCGCGGTGAAAATGGGAAACGATCACGGTATCGACCGCTTCCGGGTCGATCCCGGCCGCCGTCATGTTGCGCAGGACCTGGCCGACCGCCGGATCGACGCCGGGGCCCCAGCCGGTGTCGATCAGCACCAGCTTCGAGCCGGTGTTGATCACCTGCGGATTGTAAGGGCAAACGACCATGTTCTGGGGAAAATACGCGGCCTCGGCGGCGGCGATGACCTGGTCCTTGCTGACATTGGTCACGTATTCGTTCGAGATCGGGTAGGTGAGGGCGCCATCGTTCACCGACGTGCATTCGAAGCTGCCGACCTTGTAGCGGTAGAATCCGGGCGCCTGCTTTCCGATGGCGGGCGCGGCGGCGCCCGCCGCCGATGGCCGCAACAGCGGGACGAGCGCGCCTGCGGCGACGCCGCCGATGAGCGCGCGGCGGGTGGGATTGGTCATGGCGTTCCCTTTTGGTCAGGTGGGATAGAGCTCAAACGTCCAGCCGGCGCGCATCTCAGCGTGCGTCCATCTTGCATCCGGGTTCCGGCGTGATCTCTCCGAGCGCGCGCACGGGGACGAGGTCGCGTCCCTGGGTCCTCGCGAGGAACATGCTCATGGTGGCGTGATGATCGCTGCCGATCGTGACCGCTCCCGTGGGTGACTTGATCGCAAGCCCCGCCATGGAATCGACGATCGCTTCCTTGTCGACCTTGCCGGCCTTCTCGATCGCCGCCTTGAGCGCAACCAGCGCGTTGTAGTGCGTCATCACGTAGTTCGACACGGTGGCGTCGCCGCCGGCGTCGGCGCGCACCTTGGCGACAAACGCCTTGAACGCGGGATCGTCGCTGGTCGCAACTGAAGGCACCACGGCGAACATGTTCTGGCCCTTGCCCTTGAACACGCCGAGATCGACCTCCGACAATCCGAGAAACGCAACGGTCGTGTCCTTCAACAGGCCACGGTCATCAGCCTGCCGGATGAAGTCCAGGCCGTCGCCCTTCAGCGCGAACAGCAGAACCTTCGCCTTCGTGGCCGCGATCCGCGCGATCAGCGGGGCGAAGTCCGTCTCGTCGCCCTTGGTGAACTCCTTGCCGACGACCTTGCCGCCGA
The DNA here is from genome assembly GCA_963725065.1 of uncultured Alphaproteobacteria bacterium. GTDB lineage: Bacteria > Pseudomonadota > Alphaproteobacteria > Rhizobiales > Xanthobacteraceae > VAZQ01. The sequence continues at coordinate 25,860 of CAVRXD010000036.1, read as the reverse complement.
GCTTTGCGATGATCGGCTCCGCCGCGTCGAACATCTTGTGCGGCCAGGTCCGGTCGGCGCCCAGCAGGAAATAGGAGTTGCCGAAGGTCTGGTTCATGTACGGCAGCAGCTGCGCGAGCTCCTGGTTGGGAACCGTGCTAAAGGAGAACACGTACCGGCTGCATTTGCCGCCTTCATAATTCGTGGCGTACAGGAGCGGTGTCTTCAGGCTCTCGACCACGGGAACAATCGCATCCAGGTTCCTCGAGGTGATCGGGCCGACCAGCGCAACCACGCCGTCGCGCTCGATCAACCTGCGCGTCACGTCGGTCGCGACCGCCGGATCGGTCTTGTCGTCGGCATAGACCACTTCGACCGGCCGGCCGAGAATGCCGCCGGCCGCGTTGATGTCCTTGGCGGCAAGATCAAGCCCGAGCTTGGCCTGCCGGCCGTACAACTCGACGCCGCCCGAGAACGGCAGCACCGCGCCGATCTTGATCGGCTCCGCGGAATTCGCGCATGGCGCAGCCGCGAGCGATGCACAGCAGATGGTCCAGAGAAGCGAAAGAGCTTTCATCGAGCGAACGTTCATCTCCGGCATTCCGTCTCCGATCATGGGCCGCATAGCGGGCGCAAGGTCGGCATCCTACGCGACAAAGGGTAGCGGTAAAATGGCGGGTGCCCGTGTCCCGGCTTGGTGTCGAGAATCGCATCCCAGACCGGAACGGCGCCGCACCCTCCTTTGAGGGTAGCCGCAGCGCTAGTGCGGTGGATTTGAAGTTCCTATCATTATAGCCGCGCGTTTGTGTAGGAACTTCAAATCCAAAAACCGCACTAGAATCATAGATTGCTAGTGTCCCTTTGATTCCGAAGTTCGCAAACGACTGTGCCGCGCAATGATGCGAACTTCGGAATCGGGACACTAGAATGCGGATAAAGCCGCGACGCCAGCGCATCGAGGGAGACAGCCATGAGTTCAGAACATCTTGAGAGCTATCTGTCGGGCCGTTGGGTGCGCGGGGAAGGCGTTGAGACCCGGCTGGTCGACCCCGTCAAAGGGGATGAGCTGGCGATGGCGTCGAGCAAGGGCGTCGATCTCACGGCCGCGCTCGAATTCGCCCGCACGCAAGGGCAGGGCGGTCTGCGAACGATGAGCTACGCCGAGCGGGGCAAGCTCATCGGCGCGGTGGCCGATGTGCTTATCGCCAACCGCGTGCGCTACGAGGACATCGCCATCGCCAATTCCGGCAACACCAAGATCGATGCCGCCATCGACATCGACGGCGGGATCGGCACGCTGAAGTATTACGCCCGGCTCGGCGCCGGGCTCGGCGGCACGCGCATGCTGCTCGATGAAAAGCCGGTACGGCTCGCCAAGGCCGAGAACTATCAGGCCATTCACCTGATGATGCCGCGCCGCGGCGTCGCCATCCACATCAACGCCTTCAATTTTCCGAGCTGGGGGCTGTGGGAGAAGGCCGCGGTGTCGCTGCTCGCCGGCGTCCCGGTGTTCGCCAAGCCGGCGTCGCCGACCGCGCTCCTGGCACACGCCATGGTGAAGGACGTGATCGCCGCCAAGGTGCTGCCGGACGGCACGCTGAATCTGCTCTGCGGCGGCGCCGGCGATCTCCTCGACGCGCTCGGCTCCGACGATGTGATCGCGTTCACCGGCTCGGCCGACACCGCGCGGCGCGTGCGCGGCCATGCCAACGTGGTGGCGCGAAGCGTGCCGGTGAATATCGAGGCCGACAGCATCAACGCGGCGCTGCTTGCGCCGGGCTCGTCCGCCGGCAGCGTGGCCTTCGATGCCTTCGTGCGAGAGGTCGTGCGCGAGATGACGGTGAAGGCCGGTCAGAAATGCACCGCCATCCGCCGCATCTTCGTGGCGGCGGACCAGGCCGACGCGGTCGCCGAAGCGCTTGCGGCCAAGCTCAAAGTCATCAAGCTGGGCGATCCGCGCCAGGACGACACCCGCATGGGACCGGTGGTGACGCGCGGCCAGCAGGCCGCCGCCTTCGATGGCATCCGGCGCTTGGCCGCCGAGGCGGCGATCGTGTGCGGCGGTGCCGACGCGCCCGAGCTCCAGGGTATCGAGAAGGACAGATCGGCGTTCGTAGCGCCCACCCTGCTGAAGGTCGCCGATGCCGGCGCTGCCGGCGCTGTGCACGAGGTCGAGGTCTTCGGTCCCGCTGCGACCGTCGTGCCCTATCGTGATGAACAGGACGCTGCCGGTCTGATCGCGCGGGGCGGCGGCTCCCTGGTCGCTTCGGTCTACGGCGAAGACCTGACGTTTCTCGCCCGCATGGTGAGCGCAATCGGGCCAAGCCATGGACGGCTGCTCATGGTCGACCCGTCCGTCGCGAGCGCCCATACCGGACACGGCATCGTCATGCCGCAATGCAATCACGGCGGTCCGGGCCGCGCAGGGGCGGGCGAGGAGCTGGGCGGTCTGTATGGTCTGCGCTTCTACCACCAGCGCCTGGCGGTCCAGGGGTCGAGCGATCTCCTCGCCAGCCTGCAGGCCGTGGCCGCAAGCCTGCACCCCATTTCTTAATCTTTCCGATTAGCCCATCTCGCTTCGCGTGTTGCCAGATAGCCCAACATAACGGGCACTTTTCTATTTCATCTTGTGCTATCCGATTTCTCGGCGTGTCGTGCCCTTGGCTTACTGAGGGGTTTCCGATGCCGAGTGCCAAGCTGACGCAGACGCCGTGGACCGGGCCAAGCATTCCGGCGCCGAACCGCTCTTCATGTGGGATGAGCGCCTGACCGGGTTCGGTCTCGCGGTCTATGCGTCTGGTACGAAGCGCTACATCATCCAGTTTCGGGTCAAGGGTTCGCGCCGATCGCGCCGCATGGTGATTGGTTCGGCTGCGCGGCTTGATCTTGAGGTTGCCCGCAAACGCGCGAAGGAATTGCTTGGCCACGTTGATCTCGGCCGCGATCCACTCTCCGAGCAATTGCGGGTCTCGACGTTCAGGGCGCTGACCGACAACTACTTTGCGCGCGAGGGATCGAAGATACGGACGGCCAAAAGACGCCGTGTCCTCCTGGAGCGCCTCGTCTTCCCCATGATTGGCAACATGGCGGTAGAGGATATCAAGCGCAGCGACATCATTCGGATGTTGGACAAGATCGAAGACGAGAACGGTCCAGGGCAGGCAGACGTGGCGCTTGGCTACACGCGCCGAATTTTTAGCTGGCACGAAGAGCGACACGACGACTTCAGACCACCAATTGGCAAGATGAAGACGCGGCGTACCAGCTCGCGTGAGCGCGTTCTGACCGATGACGAAATACGCGCGGTGTGGGGCGTGCAGGGCTTCTGGGGCGACTTCTCCCGGCTGCTGCTGCTGACTGCGGCGCGCAGGACAGAACTCGCTGGGATGTCACGGGACGAGCTTAGTGGCTCGCTTTGGACGATACCGGCGGCACGGGTGAAGAACGGCAAAGAGGTTGCGCGGGCCACTCTCACGCGCTGCGCAGCAGATGCTGTCCGCGATGCCGACGTTAGATGGGTGCAAATACATCTTCACTACGGACGGCCGCGGGGCGGTGACGACGTTCTCGACCGGCAAGGCTTCAGTCGATCAGGCGTGCGGCGTTAGGGGCTGGACGTTCCACGACCTGCGCAGGACCGCCAGGACGCTGCTGAGCCGAGCGGGCGTCGATGCCGACACTGCAGAGCGGTGCCTCGGGCACGCGATCGGCGGCGTCCGTGGCATCTACGACCGACACAAATACGAAGAGCAAATGAAGGTCGCGTTCGAGAAGCTAGCACTGTCGAGTGCGGCGTTTTCGGCCCCATCGGGGCATCGTTGACGAAGGCCCGTTTACGCCACTTGGCAACTGTCTTGTGGTTCAGCCCATACCGCGCCGCTAGTTCCTTGAGCGGAGCCTTCGATCGCTGTATCGCAGTTCGGACGGCGTGCGTGGTCGTGGCGCAGCCGTGAAGTACCTGGCCCATAATCCCTCCCGGAATGCGGGATCAGTTTGGCTGATTCCCCTACACTCCGGGACCAGACACCTTAGTGCGCCCCGCGGAACAAACAAACAGAGAACTTGCCCGGCAGCGAGACCTGCTGCCCAGGTGTCGTGGAAAAGCGTGACAGGAAGGGGTCCGACGGCGACTTGTCCGCGGACTTGGGATTAGGGTGACAAGAGTCGCGTTACGGAATGGGTTTTGGCGTTGTTGTCCAACCGAAAGGAATCGATGGCAACGGATTCGATGGTCAAGAGGGGTCGCGACCATGTGGACAATCGGTGGATAACTGGTCGGCGCTGTGGGTATGGGGGACAGCAGCAACGAACAGTCGCGTTGGATCGGCTGGGGGTGTAATTGCGCCCACTGTTTCGCCCATGAGTCACTTCATTCTTACAAATGATGGCACTAGGAAAAGATACCGAGCAAGTCGATCGGTTCCGCCAATACGTAATAAACCTGCCCGACCTCACCAATTGGATACTGGCCGCGAAAAGCCCGAGGATGAGAATTAAACCATTTTGGACGGGCGCGAACGGCAGGCCCTTCGCAGCTATGATGGCAACACAGATCCGTGTCGAGCCGCCCAAAGTGATCAAAATTAACGGGGTCAAAACACCTTTTATAGAGGTCAATGACTTCTATGTAGCGGATGAATATCGATAATCATTCTTGGTCTGAGGCCAGCTCTGCGTGCGAGTCTTGGCCCAGCGGTCGATCACGCACCCTGGCGCTCCTCAAGCTCCGCCCGACGGGATCGATAAGGACCGCGCGGACTACACCGTCTACAGTGGCCAATGGAATATTGGTCGCATCTATCAGACGCGCGGCGGTCCCGACAGTCTGCGCTGGTCCTGGTCGCTGACCGTCAACGGTCCGATGACGCGCTCGGGCCGCGTGGCGACCCTTGAAGAGGCCAAGGCGCAGTTTCAAAAGACTGGGACGCCTGGAAGGCGTGGGCGAAGCTGGAAGAGGTAGAGTGAAATAAAGCCGCCCGGATGCTGGCAAACCCGAGCGGCCCCAATTTAGTGGCTCAGGAGTGCAAACTCGCGGGATGAGAGAGCACTTCATGAATGCCATAGCGGGCTTCCATGTCGCATGCCCGGCCGCGATAGTGATTGAGCACAAAAAGCCGAAGCGCCGATGAGAGATTGCCTTGCTGGCGTTGCGCATCGATCGAGCCGGCCAAATCGGACAACGTCATGTCGCGACCGCTGGCGATCTCCTTCAGCCCTGTCCAGAATGCATCCTCAAGGCTCACGCTTGTCTTGTGACCCGCGAGGATGATTGAGCGCTTAACAACTGGTGATTTCATCAAACACGTCCCCCATTGCAGTAGATTTGCAACATACACGAAAAATTAACCTTCGGCGTTGGCTAGCGCATGAAAAACCTAGAGCGTTGCAAAAACCACACACAACAACGCGACGTATTCCCAACTGCTGGCCAAAAACAAAAAGAAGACCCCCGGTGCATCGCCACGCCGGGGGTCTCGTCGCTTTGGGTGTCAGCCGGACAGGGGTCCGACACTCGAAGGCTTAGCGGCCGATGGTTAACGTTCTGCTATTGGTCGTCGCGCGAGATCGTCACGCTGTTGTCGAGCACGAGGGTCCGCTGCCATATCCGGCGCAGGACCAGCCACAGTAGGACCTGGGGCTCCGACGCGATTACGGGCTTTCCGGCCCCGCCTGCGGAGCAGGGTCCGGGGACGGCTCGCGTAGAATCTTTTCGATCATGTCCTTCTTGATTGCCGTGGTCACAGTTTGCGTCAGGAACTGAGTCATTCCGAGATTTTGCGCCTCGGCCTCAAGCGCGACGCGCGCGATGTCGAGGCCCGCGAGGGGCACATCGGTCACTCGCTGCAAGCCGTCGTGTTCAAGGATAATCTGAAACCGCAGATACTGCGGCTTGGGTCCAATGTGCCCGACCATCGGCGGAGGATTTGGAAGGTAAGGACGACTTTCCACACGCCTGCGGCGCTCAAACATCTTTGGCATCCGTAAGCTAATCCCCAACCGTGAGCATGTCACTTGGAGAGAGCCGACAGTCACGTCAAGAGATTTAGCAATTTCTTCCCGTGAAATTCCTTCTGCCACCCAATCCTTAATCTTCTGAACGTTCGCGGGGCAGAACTTTGTTGCCCGACGGCCTACTTGGGAGGCCGCTTCCTGAAGCGACATCGACATACTACAACCCTCATTTGCTTCGGTGACGGAACATTTTTTGTTTTGGCGTTACAGGTAATGCAGTACAGACTGAAAAGTCCATTCATGTACAAAAGGTGAAACTATCTGCATTATTTAATTAATTGACGCAGGTTCTTGATTTGCCCTGGGATTAATTAAATAACTAAATACAGGGCTCTCAGGCGGTCCGCGCGGCTTTGGGTCGGGCCGGAGATGCAGTTCCCTCTTTTGTCCTGAGTGGGGATCGGCCTGTGCGAAGCCATTTCAAGCACAGTGTCGAGCTGGTGGATGACAATGGAGAAATCGTGGACCAGTTGGCGGGCGTCCAGGACTTCATGCTGGCGAAAGCCACCTACGAGGCGGCGCTGAAACGCTGGCCAAAAGATCGCATCCGGCTGTGCCAGGAGGCCCGCATAGTCGAGGACAGCGCCGAGCGATGACAACGATCACCATGCGCTACACCAAGGGCGCGTTTCTCGTCACCGGCAAGGATATCATGGCGCGGACATTCGCCTCACGTCGAGAAGCCAAGGACTGGTGCGCCGGTCATTCCCCGGTGCTCCAATAAAGGAGATCGGCCGGGGCGCCGCGAAGCCGCCAACGCGAAAACCGAGGGTGCAGCGCCATGACTCGGCTTGAACAGCGCGGCGGCCTCAGACCAGGGCTCAGTGTGTCAACAAGGGTCCTGGCCGGCGGCTCGCACGGCCGGGGTTGTTTCTTGCGAAATGCAGGCCAACCTAGCCGACGACCTGATAATATCCTGCATGTAGCGTGATGTGTTTATCGAGCCCTGCCACCCACCGGGCTATTGCCCATTTGCGGAGGTCTCCGCGATGAAATGGAATGACCGCATCGGCAGACGCCTTAAGTTACACGACCTGCATATTCTCATGATCGTTGCCGAGAGCGGAAGCATGGGAAAAGCTGCCAAGGCGCTCGGTATTACTCAACCTTCCGTGTCAAAAGCCATCTCTGACATCGAGCACGCAATAGGTGTTCGTCTGCTCGATCGCTCCGTTGGCGGCGCAGCGCTCACGGTCTACGGGCAAGCGCTCGTTATGCGAGGCATAAGTGCGTTCGATGAGTTGAACCAAAGCTTTAGGGATATCGATACTTTATCCGACCCGACAGCCGGCCAGGTGACGATCGGTTGTCCTGAAGCGATCGCGTCTGGCTTATTGGGGGCAGTTCTGGTCCGCTTCTGCACGCAGTTTCCACGCGTGGTTGTAAATGTGGAGGAAGCCAATAACTTAGCGCATGAATATCAGATGTTACGCGAGCGCAAGGTCGATTTGTTGCTTGGCTCAATAACGAGACCGTTTGTCGGAGAGGACCTGGATGCGCAAGTAGTTTATGAAGATCGACCGTATATTACGACGGGAGCGACCAACCGATTGGCCCTGCGCCGCAGGGTAGAGGTCGCCGAGTTGCTTGAGCAGCAATGGGTATTGCCAGGCGAAAGCATTCTCAGGTCCGTCCTCGAAGAGGCGCTTCAGGCAAAGGGCTTCGCCCTTCCTAAGATAGGCGTAAAATCGTATTCGGTTCATCAGCGGATCAGCTTGCTCGCAACTGGCCGCTTTGTCTCTGCCGACTCTCGTTCGGTGCTCCGTTACAACGGCGCCGCGTCCTCCGTAATCTTATTGCCGGTCGATCTTCCGATCCGTTCCTGGCCAGTTGCTATCGTCACTTTGAAGGGCCGAACGATAAACCCTGTAGTGCAGACATTCATCGACTGCGTGCGCGACGTGTCTAAGCCATTGGCAATACAAAACTGGGGTGCTGCAGCTACGAAAGGCGAGGTGGTGGTCCCACCCACTTGGCCAATCACAACGGCCCGATGACGCGAGCGGATCGCGTGGCAGAAGAACTGGGGCGCCTGGAAGGCGTGGGCGAAGCTGGACTAGGTGCCTTAAACTTGGGGGATATAGAGCCGTGCGAATTTGTTATGCTGTCCGTGTTCCTCTAGATGTTACCCCGCTACTGCGCCCCGCTTCCCCGCGGGGCTTTTTTTGCGGCAGGGGAATCATGATACGCTTGTAGAATGAAGATGATGCTTCTGGGCCTGCTGACTCTCGTCGTCGTTGGCGGCGGATTTCTATTCTTCTGGCCGATTAGGGGCGTTTGAGCACTGGGGTTAGCCCCAACTCCTTCGCCTTCTGCCGGACCTCATCCTCGTCTCGGCAAAGGAAGCTCGCCGTTTGCGCAATCGTCCGACCGTGGTCGAGTTCGTTCGTCAAGTCACTGATGTCCCATCTCGCACCAGGGCTCACCTGAGTTTGCGTCCATCGATCTCTCCTGGATCGGAGAAAAGCTCGCGCAGGGGAAAGGTTCCGGCCGCCGGCACCGTCTGCGCGGCGAATGCATACCGCATGCTCACGGTCCCTAAGCCAATCCTGATAAAGTGCAATGAATACAATAACTTGATGCATATACGCAGGCAGTGGCCCCAAGCCTGCATTGAAGGATGCCGGGGCTCGAACGCCGAAAATAAATCGACTAACCTCCGACGTTTCAGCGGGGTAAGTGAGTCCAGTGTCCTCATCGCAAGAGAGAACTGCGCACAGCTTCGTCGAGCGCCACGGATTGTGGAACGACGAACAGTACGAAGCCGCGGTCAAGGCCGACAAGTGGATCGAGGAATATGGGCTCGAGGTCGTGCGCCTCTCGTTTCCCGACCAGCACGGCATTCTGCGCGGAAAGTCTGTCATGGCGGGCGACGCCGCCGCAGCGATGCGCAACGGTTGCTCGATGACGACCACGCTCCTGGCCAAGGATACCGCGCACAAGACGGCATTCCCGGTCTTCACGCCCGGGGGCGGTTTTGGCATGGCCGAGATGGAGGGCGGTGGCGACTTCCTCATGATCGCCGATCCCACCACGTTCCGCGTGCTGCCGTGGGCGCCGCACACCGGGTGGGTGTTGTGCGACATCTATTTCCCCAACGGAAACCCGGTGCCGTTCTCGACCCGCCACCTCTACCGTCGCGCGCTGCACCAGCTCGCCGAGGCCGGGTTCAACTATATGGCCGGGCTCGAAGTCGAGTTTCATGTGTTCAAGCTCGACGACGCGCGGCTCAAGCCGTCGGACGCCACCTGGCCGGGCGAGCCGCCCGAGGTCAGCCTGGTCTCCCAAGGCTACCAGTATCTGACCGAGACACGGCTCGACCAGATGGAGCCGATCCTCGAAACGGTGCGCCGCGATATCATCGCGCTCGGCCTGCCGCTGCGCTCGGTCGAGATCGAGCTCGGGCCCAGCCAATGCGAATTCACCTTCCATCCGCAGGTCGGACTTTCACCGGCCGATACCATGATGCTGTTCCGCAGCGCGGTGAAGCAGATCTGCCGGCGTCATGGCTATCACGCCAGCTTCATGGCGCGTCCGAAGGTGGCGAACGTGCTGTCGAGCGGCTGGCACCTTCACCAGTCGCTGCGCGATCGGCGCTCCGACAGCAACGCGTTCATGTCCCATGACAAGGAACTGCTGTCGCGCACGGGGTGCGGCTTCCTCGCCGGCCTCGTCTCCCATGCGCGCGCCGCGGCGGCCTTCACCACGCCGACCATCAACGGTTACAAGCGCTATCGCAGCTACTCGCTGGCGCCGGACCGCGCCATTTGGGCCCGCGACAATCGTGGGGTGATGATCCGCGTGCTGGGTGGCCCCGGCGATCCGGCGACGCGGCTCGAAAACCGAGTCGGCGAACCGGCCGCCAATCCCTACCTTTACATGGCCTCGCAGATCGTGACCGGCCTCGATGGCATGCAACGCATGCTCGACCCTGGCCCCTCGGCGGATACGCCCTACGAGGCGCCAGCGCCGCTGTTGCCGAAGACCCTCGAGGAGGCGCTCGCCGCGTTGCGAACCGACACCTGCCTCGCCGAAGGCTTCGGCAAGAATTTCATCGACTATTATCTGCGCATCAAGGAGGCCGAGATCGCGCGCTACAACGCCGAGGTCACGGAATGGGAGCAGCGGGAATATTTCGAGCTGTTTTAGGCGCCGACCCGAAGCGTGGGTCGGAGCGCGGCGAAAGCCACCGTCATCGGAAGTCCCCGACCCTAAAGCCGCCGGTGAGATTAGCGGGGCGGCCCGTTGCCGCCTCGCCGACTCCACGTTCGCCGACTGTTCAGCGCGCTGCCGCGGATGAGGCTCCCCGACGCAGGTCCGTCTCGATCGTGAGTGGCGCGGCGCCGAAGCGCGTCCGATAGACCTGCGTGTTCTCCATCACACGCTGTACGTAGTTGCGGGTTTCCATGAACGGAATGCGCTCGACCCAGTCGACCGGATCGACCTTGGGGTCGCGCGGATCGCCGAACTTCGCGATCCAATCCTGCACGCGGCCGCGCCCGGCATTGTAAGCTGCGTACGACAGGATGTAGTTGCCGCGATAGTCCTGCATGAGGCCGCCGAGCTCGGCGGCGCCGACCTGGAGATTGTAGGGCATATCGTTCTTGAGGCGCTTGACGTCGTAGCTGCAGCTGAAGCGCTTGCAGGTATCCTTGGCGGCGATCGGCGTCACCTGCATCAGGCCCATTGCCTGAGCGTGCGACCAGTCGGCCGGATCGAACGCGCTCTCCTGGCGGATGATCGCGAACAGCATGGCGTTGTCGATGCCGGGACCGATCGGCGAGTAGCGCGGCACCCCGACCGCCGGAAACGCGTAGTAGTCGAGCGGCAGGCCGCGGGCCAGCGCCGCCTTGCCCAGGTGCAGCATCCCGCGCGCATCCTGCTGCTGCTCGGCCAGCTCGCCGAGGGCGGAGAGTGCACCGACATCGTCGAACTTGCCGCCGAGGTCGGCCATCAGCGGGATGACCAGTGCCGTCTCCTTGAGCGCGTAGAGGATTTCCACTGCGCGAACGAGCTCGAGGCGTTCGATCTCGGCGCGCTTGTCCGGCCTTGCCGGCGGCGGAGCGAGCGCGAGCGCGGCGAGGCCAAGGCGCGCGCGCGCGAGCTGTCCGTAATAGGCGGCCGAAGAACTCGCCGCCGCCTGATACTCGGCGCGCGCCTGATCGCGCCGATTGAGCACTTCCGCGGTGCGTCCGAGCCAGTAATGGGAGCGCGCCTGCGACGTGGGATGCGAGCTCACTTCCTGGATGCGGGCGAAATGCGTCGTCGCCGCCGCCGGGTCATCGAGGAACCGCAGCGCGATCCACCCAGCCATGAAGAGGCGCTCGACCCGGGAGTTTTCCTTGGTCGGCTCCGCGGCTTCCGCCACGGCGCGATAGGCCGAGCGCGCATCCCCGATATCCAGCAGCTTGCGCGCCATTATCCGTCGCTCGACCCACCAATCCTCGCCGTCGTGGACCTGCGCGAGATCGGTGGGAGCCGACAGCATCACCTGCGCGGCTTCGGCGATCTTCTCGTCGTGGCGCAAGAGGTATACGCGGGCGAGGAGATAACCGGGATCCCGGCGTGCCTCCTCCGGCACGGAGCCGAGCAGCTTCTTGGCGTTGCCGCCGCCCTTGCTGGCGAGCGCGAGACGCAACTGGGCGATGGCGAGATCGGCGCCCCCCAGCCGTTTCGCCGCGCGCATCGCGGAGTCTTTGTCGGCGGCGACAAGCCTCTTCTCCATGCGAGCCTTGTGATCGGCCCAACTCAAGAGGTCGGGGTAGCGCTCGAGCACCTGCTTCTCGACATCGGCGGGAATCGGATCGTTGCGCCATGTATCCCGCACCAGCGCCTTGGCGCCTTCGGTGTCGCCCTGCGCAGACATCGCGCGCGCGAGGACCAGCCGGCCCATCGCCGATTGCGGCGGCGAGCCCTCGAAGAAGCTCATGACGCGCGCCGGCTTGGCATTCTCGACCCAAAGCATCGCCTCGGCACGGCGACGGAACGCGCCCAGGCTGGGCCAACTCGGATTGGCGGTCATGAAGGCGGTGTAGCGCGCGCTGTCGGCGCCGTTGTGGTCGCTGCGCAGGATGATCCATTCGACCAGCTTGCGCGCTACCGGATCAGAGATGCCGGCCGCAACCGCGGTCGCCTTGCTGGCGCCGCCCTTGCGGAGGGTTTCGATCGCATTCTTGACCAGCGCGACATCCGCCTCGGACGCATGCAGCGCCGGCGCCTGTGCCAGCGGCGATGACGGAGGCTGGGCCTCGCCGGTGCCGGTCTCGCCGGTGCCGGGAGCCCACACCTTGACGGTCGTGGAAGCGCTCGACGGGCCGGGGCTGGTGGTCGGCGTCGCGACCGCTGTCGCGTTGCCCGAGGTGGACTTACCGCCCTTGTTGGCGTCCTTGGACTTTCCGGCAGTGGGCCTTTTTGCGGCGGACTTTGCCTTGCTCGCTTTTGCCGTCGCGGAGGACGAACTCTTGGCCCCGCCGTGACGGGCCTTGGCCTCTGCATATTGGGTGATCGCAAGCAGGCTCGCGCAAGCGAGCGCAGCAACAAGTGCTGACCGATATCGTGTCAAAGCTGTTCCCCCGAGCCCCGGCGACAATTCGCCCCCCAGCGTGCTACCTCTGCACGCGACTCAAGGAGGTACCCTGCACCTGGATTTTGGCGGAAAAGCGATGTCAAGGCGGCTTTTGCGGCGCCGGTCCGGCCGGTCGCAGCGGGGGCTACCGCTGCCGGCTGCGCGCGCGCCGTGCCGTGGCGGCAGTCTTTTGGCTGCCGTCGCCGTACGCCAGATACCAGGGATTCTGTACGCACCAGGCCCCGGCGCCGAACGCCGTCATCATGCACTGCTCATACGAGATGAAGCCGCAATTGGTGCCGCCGCCGCCGAAGCCGTAGTACTGCGCGCACCAGGGTCGATAGATTTCGGCCTCGGCCGAAGTCGTAACGCTCGCCCCGAGCGCGGAACAGGCGAGGGCAGCCGCAAAGACGCGAATGGGTGTCATGGAAGTCTCCCATCTGGCCACCCCGCGTACTCCCTGCACTCTAGCTCCGCTCGGGCCGAGGCACCATGCTGGAAAATCTCTTTGGCAGCCTCCGCTTGCGCTTCGTCAGCGCGAGCGCGGTCAGGCGGGAACGAAAGGCGCCCCGGCTGAAGCCCGATGTTTTCTCTGGGTCCTAAAGATCCTGCACACATCTCAAGCGAACAGGACGTCGCTCGGGTCGATCGCGGCAGCGTTGCTGAACGTGATGATCTCGTTGTGGGCGTCAAGGCCGGAGTGGATCTGCCATTGGCCGGCCGTGCCGATCTGGATGAATGAAGCACCCTGCGCGGTGGTGCCGAATCCGAAGAAGTGCAGGGAATCGCCCGTGCCGGCGCCTTGACCGTCGAAATCCACGACGATGTCGCCGTTTGCCTGGTCGGCATTGAACATGAAGATGTCTTTGCCGGTATTGCCCGTGAGAACGTCGGCGCCCGCGCCGCCATTGAGGGTGTTATCGCCGGAGTTGCCGTAGAGGCTGTTGTTCATGGCGTTGCCGGTGCCGGAGAGGCTGCTGCCCCCTTGCAGCACCAGCGTTTCCACGTTCGACGTCAAAATGTAGCTGACCGTGGCGAACACCGCATCAGTGCCTTCGTTGACGTACTCGAACACCGTGTCGCCGGCATTGTCGACAAAATACGTGTCGTTGCCGGCTCCGCCGACCATCGCGTCGGCGTCCGTCCCGCCGTTGAGCAGGTTGTTGCCGGCATTGCCGTAGAGCGAATTCGTCAGGCCGTTGCCGTAGCCCTGCAGGTCAGCGCCGCCTTGCAGCACCAGGATCTCCAGGTTGGCCGACAGCCCGAAATGGGCGGTAGCAAGAACCACGTCGATGCCTTCGTTGGCGTTCTCGAACATGGCGTCGTTCGCGTCATCGACGAAATAGGTGTCGTTGCCAGCCCCGCCCACCAAGGCGTCGGCGCCGGCGCCGCCGTCCAGAAGGTTGTTTCCGACATTGCCATAAAGCGCGTTCGCCTGGCCGTTGCCGTAGCCTTGCAGGTCGGCATTGCCCTGCAGCACCAGATTTTCCAGGTTCGCCGACAGCCGGAAGTGGGCGGTGGAGAAAACTGTGTCGGATCCCTCGCCGGAATTCTCGAACACCCCATCGCCGGCGTCGTCGACGAAATAAACGTCATTGCCGGCGCCGCCGAACATGGCGTCGGCACCGATGCCTCCGTTCAGGATGTTGTTTCCGGAATTGCCGTAGAGCGCGTTGCTCTGGCCGTTGCCGTAGGCCTGCAAATCGGCACTGCCTTGCAGCACCAAATTTTCCACATTGACCGCCAGCCGGAAGTGAGCGGTCGCATAGACGGTGTCGATACCTTCCCCGGCGTTCTCGACCACGCCGTCGCCGGTGTTGTCGACGATGTAGGCGTCGTTGCCGGTGCCGCCGAAGAGCTGGTTCGAACCGCCGGAGGCGGCGAGCGAGTCATTGCCGGCGTCGCCGTAGAGAGAGTTGTTCGCCCCGTCGACGCGGAGCGTGTCATTACCGTTGCCGCCGGAAAGGAGATTCTGATTGCCGATGAAATAAAGCTGGTCGTCGCCGTCGTTGCCGAAGGCCTGGCGCTGATTTGCAGTCGCGCTGAAGGAGTCGGCGCCCGACGTGCCATTGTAGTTGCCGCCGGGCGCACCGACATGCTGCAAAAGAACGGCCATCTGCGGCTTGTCGATGCCGTTCTGCGGCTCGATCGAGAACATGTAGTCGCCCCACCACGGGCCGCCAGCCCAGTACGTCACTCCCTGCCACGCCCCGGAATGCTGCTGCATGTAGGTCAGCATTCCGTCGAAGGCCGTCAGACTCGTCTGATCGGTGGTGACGCCGACTTCGCCGAGGAACAGATGATTCCCGGTCGCTTCCGCCCATTGCGTGATCGCGGTCAAGCGCTCGACGCCGATCGTTGCAGAGATGGCCCCGGCGTGGCTGCCGCTACCGTCCGAGTCGAGATACTGATGCACCTCGAACGCGAAATTATGTGAAGGATCCTGAACGCCAGCGCCGACCACCGCGGCATTGTCAGTGCTCGTCCAGGTCCAGGCGCCGTCCCAATAGCTGCCGGGCACCAGGATTTCCTGCGATACCGCACCGGCGGCGCGGATCGCCGCGATGGCGGCGTTCGCAGAGCCAATCCATGCGCTAGCCGATTGTTCATGCGGCTCGTTCATCAGCCCAAACATGACATCGGGGTTGGCTTTGAAATGAAACGCGAGTTTGCCCCACAAATCCGCAAAGGACGAATTGGGTGTTTGCGCGCTTCCGATCAATGCGCCGAAGCCGTAGCCGTAATTGTGCGGCTCGATTTCGATCTTCAGGCCCTTGCCGGTCGCATAGTTCACCACGTCGTCCAGCCGCCCGAGCTCTGCGGCGTCGAGTGGTGCTTGCTCGGAGTGCTGGACGCGTTCCCACAGGAACGGTAGCCGAACCACGCTCATGCCCTTGGCGGCGTAGTAATCGATCTCGGTGTGTGTGGGATAGGTATAGTCGGTGCCAAACACGCCAGGCACATTCCAACCGAATTCAGCCCCGGCGAGATTCACTCCGAGAAGAAGAGAGCTGGCCATTCGTCCCTCCGCAGGTCTTTCGATCGGCGTCGCCAGCCCGACCATCAACTAGTCGTTCTTGCGCCGGATTGCGAGATGTGGCGCCGCGGAGCAAGGTTGGATGAGGGGCGTAATATTGCGGCAGATGCTCGCAAGCGCCCGCCATTGCAGTCCGGTGAGCGATACAATGCGACATAAAAATTGAATGATGAGCAGGACTCTGGCTAGCACCCGACGTCTTACGCGCGACAGATCGGGATGCGCGCACTGGATATTGAGTCGTGCTCGCGCAGCCAGCAACGCAGCGTCAGCCGCATGCGATGGCGCTCGGGATGGGGCTTTGCCTCACACAGCCCATTCCTGGAGTTCAAGGGCGTGGCCGGACATCCGGATTGGCCATTCGCAGCGGCAAGCCGCGCTCATAGGCAACGATCTGCTCGAACGCCTCGCGGAAATAGAGCTCGAAATTGTCCCATTCCGCCCAACCGAGGTGCGGCGTGCACAGGACGTTGGGCATCGACAGGAACGGATGATTGCCGTTCACGATCGGCTCCTGCTCGTAGACGTCGACGGCGGCGTAGCCCGGGCGGCCCTTGCGCAACGCCTCAAGGAGCGCCTCCGGTGCGATGATCTCTGCGCGCGCGGTGTTCACGATCAGCGCGGTGGGTTTCATCCGCGCGAGGTCGTCAGCAGCTACGATCCCGCGGGTCTCCCGTGTCAGCCGTACATGCAGGGACAGCACGTCCGAGCGTTCGAACAATACACTCTTGCTGGCGGCGCTCGCATATCCCTTGGCTGCGGCCTGCTTGAGCGAGTTCGCCTGGCCCCAGACCAGGATGTCCATGCCCAATCCGCGCCCGCCCTCGGCCACCAACTGTCCGATGGCGCCAAGCCCGAAAATGCCGAGCGTCGACCCGCGCAGGCGATGCGACAGCGTGCACGGCCACTCGCCGCGTTTCATGCGCTCGGCCTCGAGCGCCACGTTACGGCGTGACGCCACGATCAAGGCCAGCGCCAGCTCGGCCGGCGCATGGGGCGAATTGCTCTTGCCGGTCGTGACCGGGATGCCGAGCGCGGTGCAGGCGGCAAAGTCGATCGCCTGCGAATTGCGTCCGACCAGCGCGATCAATTTGAGCTTCGGAAGTTGTTCCAGCAGCACGCGCGAAAATTCAACCCGCTCTCTGATCGACACGACCACGTCGGCATCGTGCAGGCGCTCGACCAGCGCAGCCAGGTCGCGTGCCGGCTCCCGGTAGCGGATGACGTCGTGATGGCGGATCAGCGAGAAACACGCGAGCTGATCCACCATATCTTGATAGTCATCGGGAATGACGATCTTCATCGGTTTGGCTGGCTTTCGATTAACGATGGATGGGAACTATAGCCGCTTGTACGAGCGGGAAGCGGCTGTGGAAAACGCCGCCTACAATAATCGAGCGGCTACTCCCGGATATTGGCAGCGCGGATCAGGTCGCCCATGCGGGCGAATTCCGCGCGCATGGCCACGGCCAGTTGCTCCGGCGTGCCGCCAACGACCTCGAAGCCGAGTTCGGCCAGCCGCGCCCGTACGGTTGGATCCTTCAGGGCTGTGACGGCGGCGGTGTTGAGCCGGGCGACAATCTCCGGCGGCGTGTGCGCGGGCACCAGCAGCGCGCACCAGGGCACGAAGCTGAAACCGGGAACCGTTTCGGCCACGGTCGGAACGTCCGGCAACTGGCTCGCACGCGAAGACGTGCTGGTAGCCAAGAGGCGCACGCGCTTGTCGGCCAGCAGCGGGACCACCGAGGACATGCCGGTGAATCCGACGGGCACATGTCCAGCGACGATCTCGTTCACCGCCGCCGTCGCCCCGCGATAGGGCACATGGGTCATCTCGATCCCGGCGGCGCGCACGAACAGCTCCGTGGCGACGTGCTGCGGGCTACCGATGCCCCCGGACGCATAGTTGATGCCGCCCGGCTTCTGACGTGCAAGCGTGATGAGCTCGTTCACGTTCGCAGCCGGCAGCGTCGGGTGCGCGATCAGCCCCAGCGGAATTCCGACCAGCTGCGTGACCGGCAGGAAGTCCTTGAGCGGATCGTAACCGGCATCGGCCTTCATGTTCGGCAGCATCGTGATCACGCTGTCATTGGCGACCACGACAGTGTAGCCGTCCGGATGCGCGCGGGCTCCCGCGCGCATCCCGAGGAGGCCCGCGGCGCCCGGCTGGTTCTCCACATAGAAGCGCTGGCCGAGGCTGTCGCTCATCTTCTCGCTCACGAGCCGCGCGACGACATCGACGGCGCTGGCTGCCGCCAGCGGGACCAGGAGCCGGACCGGCCGGTCGGGATAGGTCGGCGCCTGGGCGAAGGATGTCGTCGCGGAAGATGCCAGGCAGCCTGCCAGAACAAGCCCGGGCCGCCCGAACCATGCCAGCAGCGTCCAGAGCGAGCGTGCGGCCACGACCCGGACTACTTTGATGCTTTCAGCAGATAGGCGATCAAATCGGCCCGGGCGTCCGCGTCCGGCATCCCGGCATAGGGCATGCGGTTGGCGGGCACCATCTTCTGCGGGTCGGCGATGAAGACGTCGAGGGTTTGCGGCGTCCAACTGATGCCGCTGCGCTTGATCGCCGGCGAATAGCGGAAATCCGGAAGCTCGCCGGCTTTGCGCTCGAACACGCCGTGGAGACTCGGGCCCACACTATTCACGTTACGCTCGGTCGAATGGCAGGCGACGCAGTCCGCGAAGCGTTGTTCGCCGCGAGCGGCATCGCCGTCAGCTCGCGCAGTGGTCGTGGCGGCGATCAGTGCCGCCAGCCACAACAGCCGGACAACCGGTCTCGAACGACTGCTCATGCCGGCACCAGCGGACCGGGAGCTCTGACGTAGCGGGTCTTGATCGCGTCCGCCATCCAGTAGGCGAGCGCGCCCACCGGGCCGGTCGGATTGTACGATGCGTTGTGGGGGAACACGTTGGCGCCGACCACGAACAGGTTGTGGCAATCCCAGCTCTGCAGGTACTTGTTCACAGCGCTATCGCGCGGGCTGGTGCCCATGATGGTGCCACCGGTGTTGTGCGTGCTCTGATACGGTACGACCGTCCACGGGTCGGTGCGGGCGGTCGCCTCGTTCAGTCGGGTCGGGTTCATCGACTTGGCGATGGCATTGATCGCCGCCGCCGCGTGCCGCCCCATCTTGTGCTCGTTCTCCTTGTAGTCGAACGTCATGCGCATCAGCGGCTGGCCGAACGCGTTGCGATAGGTGGGATCGAGATCATAGTAATTGTACCGGTTGGCCATGACGCTGCCGCTGGCGCCGATATTCATCGCGGTCTGGTACCATTTCGCGGTCGCAGCTTTCCATTCCTTGCCCCACTGTGGCGTACCGCGCGGCACCGGGCGATAGCCTATGGGCAGCACGGTGTTGAACCCGCCAGCCATGTTGTAGCCGCCGACGAAGCCGTGCGGTCCGCGATCGAAGGCCCAGTTGATGTTGAAGTCATCGATGGTGGCGTTCGAGCCGCCAGCGTTCATGAAGGGGTTGAAGTGCCGGTTTTCGAAGAACAGCGTCGCGCCGGCGCCGGTCTGGTAGCAGTAGTTCTTGCCGATGACGCCGGTCTGCGCGACCGGATCGTAGGGCTGGCCAATGCCTGAGAGCAGCATCAGGTGCACGTTGTTGATGGCGTAGGCGCAGAGCAGCACCATGCCGGCCGGTTGCTCAAATTCCTCGCCGTTGAGCACATTGGTGTAGGTCACGCCGGTGACGCGCTTGCCGTCGGAATCCTTGAGCACCTTCGTCACCCACGAATGCGTACGCAGCTCGAAATTCGGGTTGCGCATGGCAATCGGGATCACCGTGATATGCGGGCTGCCCTTCGCGTTGGCCTCGCAACCGAAGCGTTGGCAGTAGCCGCAATATTGGCAGGGCCCGAATTTCGATCCGTCGGGATTGGTATAGGCCTGCGAGGCGTTCGCCGACGGTCGCGGGAACGGATGGTAGCCGTTGTTCTCCGCCGCCTTGGTGAACATCTCGCTCGCCAGGATCGGCGTGAGCGGCGGCAGGGGATAGTCACGCGCGCGCGGTGCTTCGTACGGATTGCCGCCGCGCTGGATCTGTCCCTGAATGTTGCCGGCCTTGCCCGACACCGCAGCGGTATATTCGAACTTGTCGTAGTAGGGCTCGAGCTCGGCGTAGGTGATGCCCCAGTCCTGGATGGTCATGTCGGCAGGGACGAAGCTTTTGCCGTAGCGCTCCTCGTAGAGGCTTCGGACCTTGAACTCCATGTCGGTCCAGCGCCAGGTGTGGCCGCTCCAGTGCACGGCCGAGCCGCCGACGACCTCGCCGGGCAGAAACGAACCAAGTCGCCGCATCGGCAGCGCTTCCTGCGTCGGGTTATTGCGCACCGTGAGGGTGTCGCGCGCGGTGTTTTGCATGAGATCGTGGCGCACCACATAGCGCAACTCGTCACGGATGTTGGGTACCGCATAGTCTTTGTCGGTCGAGCGCATCGCACCGCGCTCGAGCGCGACCACCTTCAACCCGGCCTCGGCCAGTTCCTTCGCGAGGATGCCACCGGTCCAGCCCAGCCCGACGATAACGGCGTCGACTTCCTTCAATTTGGTTGCCATGTCGTCCTCCTCAGCTCATGTCCGAGATGCTGATGGGATCGGCAGGAAATTTCTTGTCGCGATATTTCTCGACATTCTCCCGATGCACCGCGATCGCGCCAGGAAAGCCGATCAATCGCCAGCCCGCCTTGTTGCGGTTGCCGCCATAGATCGGGTCGGAGAACATCCCCTCCATGACCGTCTGGTACAGCGTGGTCCAGAACACACGTGCGGGCAGCCCATTGTCGAAGCTCAGCTTGCCGGAGGAGAGCGCCACGAGCACGTCCTCGCGCTGCTTGTCATCGAGCCGGTCGAACGGTTTGCCATAAGACTTGCGGCAATGGGCATTGGTTGCTTCGATGCCGGCGCGATAGAGCTGTGCAGGCGTCAGCGGCAACTGGTAGCCCTGGCTCGGGAGGCCGAGCTTCCATGGCCCCTGCATGTAAAGGCGCTCGCCCTTACCCCAGCCGCCGGCGAGCGCGCGGTCGATAAAGATGTTGATGCCGATATCGGTGCCCTTCGGAGTGAGATCGTCGGCGGGCACCATGTGGTCGACCAGCGCCTCGACGAACGCCGCTTCCTCCAGATTCAAGAACGAGTAGCCTGGACTGGCTGCATCCGGTGCGGCGGCGGGCGAAGCACCCTGCTGCGCCTCGGCATTCGGCGGCAAACTGACGGTGGCGGCGGCGGCGCCCCCGACAACGGCGCCCTTGAGAAAGTCGCGGCGGCCTAGACCTTCGTCTTTCATTGTGCGCCTCCCTGATTCCGGCTTGTAAATTTTCCGGATTACATTCATTCCAAAATGCGCCTTTCAGGTTGTGCGGGCAAGACCCTCGGACGCCCGGCTGCTGTGCGCAGGTGGACGAAACGCCGTCCGGCGTCGAACATCAGGGGCGTCGAACGGTCGGCTTGTGTTCGCCGGGGCCATGATCGATGCTGTCGAGCGGAGCTTGGATCAGCGAGCGATGATCGTGCTGATTGCTCTTGGGGTCTACGTGGCGGCGGGCGTCGCGGTGGCGGCTGCGTTCGTCGCCTTTGGCGTCACGCGCGTGTTGCCGGAGTATCTCCCGGTGACCGTGGGCGCGCGGATCCTGCTTTTTCCCCGGCGCTGCCGTGCTCTGGCCTTACGTGCTCGCGCGCTGGCTGAAATCCTCCCGATGAGGCGTGCGCATCGAGCGGTTCACCGGGCGCTGTGGCCCATCCTCGCCTTCGCGATCGCGCTGGGCTTCGTAATGGCGCTGGTGTTGCGACCGCCGCCCGATGCGGAGGCGCCGCCGCCGGCCAAGGAGCTCATGCCATGAGCGCGGGTTTCCGCGCGGTGCAATGGAACCGAGCGAAGCTTGTCTATGACGGCGTTCTGCTGGCGGGCGTGACGCTCTACATCGGCACGTACATCCTTTTGTCGGTTTGGCTCGACCCTCCCAAGGACGAGCCGGCCGCGATCGACGTGCGCATCCGGGCGTTCGGCACCTGCGCGTTCTTCATGCTCACGATCATCCTGTCGATCGGGCCGCTGGCGCGGCTCGATCGCCGTTTCCTGCCACTGCTCTACAATCGACGTCACTTCGGCGTGCTGACCTTCTTCGTCGCGCTGCTGCACGCATCGTTTATGATCGAGTGGTTCGCGGTGCAGAACGCGCTCCCCAGCCTCTATGACGAACTGACCAAGGTCTCCGATTACGGCAAGTTCATCGGCTTTCCATTCAAGGCGCTGGGGCTGCTCGCGCTGCTGATCTTGTTCGTGATGGCGGCGACCAGCCACGATTTTTGGCTGGCCTTCCTTTCGCCACCGGTTTGGAAGAGCCTGCACATGGCGCTCTACGTCGCCTACGGGCTCGTGGTGATGCATGTGGCGCTCGGCGTCATGCAATACGACCGCGACCCGGTCATTCCGGTGATGCTGGCTGGCGGGTTTCTCTGCGTGACGGTACTGCACCTCGTTGCCGGCTGGCGCGAGCGCACAGGTGACCTCTGCGACGGGCTGAGTGATGACGGCTGGCTTTCGGTCGGAGCACCGCTTTCGATCCCAGACAAGGGCGCCCGCATCGTTGCGGCGCCCGGTGGCGAGCGCATTGCGGTGTTTCGGGGCGCCAGGATCGCCGCTTTGTCCTTCACCTCCTCAAGCAGATCCGTCAGCTCCCTTGCGGCGCCCGAGGACGACACGTCTAATCCCTCGAGTCGCTTGCACCATCGGCGCCGCTCGTCGGTGAGGAGACAGCGGGTGCTGGACAGGTCATGCACCACAGAGGTTCTTGCATCCGACAGCCGCTTCAGATAGGTCTCAGCTCTCTCCCGCCACTCTCGACGCTCGGTCTCCTCGCTGATCTCATTCGCTCTGGTTGTGGCCTTGAGGGCGCCGATGAAGTTCTTCCGCATCCTCTTGTCGAAATCCCACCGGCGCGTACGCTCGTTCATGGCGATACCCCCTGATGTCTACTGTCTATGGCGCGTCACCTTATTGCCTGTATCGCGATGGCGCTTCCCTGGCCGGCCCTGGCGGCGGCACAATCACCGCAGATGCCCAAGCCAGGTCGGGAAGTATAGCGTGCATCGGCGGTCAGGTGCGGTTCCTCCGAGCGCTGCCAACGGGCGTCGCGCCGGGCGTGGTCGCATCGAGAAACGACGCGACTGTGGAGGCCAGCAGCGGCGATGAGAAGCCGTGGTAGTGCGTCAGGTCCGGCAAGATGGCGAACCGCGCTTGCGCTAGTCCAGATCCATCCCGGCTACCGTCCTTCCTGCCCGTCTTCGCTGCAAAAAGGCGCGAAGAGTCCATACAGCGGAGGCCGCGCGTGGTCGCGCGTGCCCCCGCTCATCGTCTACAGCCGTGTGTATCCGTTCCCACCGTTCAATAGAGAAAAATATACCCAAACAGGACGAGATAGTCCGTAAGAGCGGTTACAAATTCCAGGGGAGCTCGCTCACAGCAGGCCTAAATCTAGAGTAGCTGGCATGAGGGGCAATAGCAGGTGATGACCTACGAAACAGACGTGACCGAAAACAACTTCCTTCGGTCAAGTTCACAACAATAACACAAGTGAAACAATGGGTTGATCACATATTGTTCGAAGGGACCACCCATCATTTTCGGCAAAGTGGTCGCTGGACAACCGCATGCTGCGTTGTCTCCATCAGCCACGGATCGTCCTCAGCGGGTCACACGTTGGCACACGGATGGACGGGTACAACCAGACGTGACGCCATTTGCTGTCTATGCTGCCCCTCGTAGCAGCGACCCTAGATTTAGGCCTACCAGGAGGCAATCGTGTCAAGCACAATGCTCTGGCAGACCCGCCCCTTAGACTTTTCGTCCTTCATGTGCAATACAAGCCGACACACTCGGGGCTGTTCGGAAGGCGTGTTGATGTCCGTCACGGCCTCAGCACGCTGCTCCCGCACATCCCCCGATGCGGGCCTACTCGTTCAGCACGACGAGCTCGTCCAGCGTCACCACCTCAGGGAAGGCGACTTCACACGCGCCGGCGTTCGAGCACCAGCAGAGGTAATCCTGCAGAATCCAGCGGGGTATCTGGATTGCCGAGCACTTGACACGAGCCCTGGCAGGTGCCCTTGAAACAGAGCTTGAGCAGGTGAATCGTGCCCGTGCCGTTCCAGGGGACGGACGACACCTTATCGGTCGCGAGCGCCAGGCGGTTAGCGGAGAGTCGGAGGAGCCGGAGGGCGTCGGTGCGGCAGTCCCCATCCGCCATCTTCCCCGTCCGCACCATGAGAAACGCGTGCGTGACGGTATCAAAGCGGCCGTAGATGTGCTGGATGGGCGTGCCATCGGGAAAGGTCGTCACCAACAGGTCCTGGAAGATCGTCACCTGTTGGGTGACCGGATTGACGCTGCCGACCACGACCGGTGCGGCCATGGCGTTGGTGGCCAGGAGCACAGTCAGCAGACCGACCGCCGTACCCAGCCACGGTTTCCTTGTCGCGTTCATGCTTCATCTCCTTTGGTACCCGGCATCCCTCCACAGCGTGGCGTAACGCTGGGGGCCGCGTACCTCATGAATGCCGTGCGCATTCCTTGGATAACACTGCCTCACGCGTGCCACGCTCCGCCGCGCTCGCCTACGCCATCGCGCCGCGCTCGGAGGATGTGCAGGCCTGGCGTAGCCAGCCCCTGGGTAGGGCGGCGGTCGCTGCCGAGGCCCGCACGGTGGCAGGCGGTTCCTACCCAGCAATCCCCGGGAGAACGGCCGATGTCCCACAATGTGCGCACGATCACACCCTGCCTGGCGTCCCCAGATGCCTGGCGAGGCAGAGCGATGCAGGTGTCGCCATTCGTCAGAAAGAGATCAAGGCTCTCACGTAGAGACGAAGGTCCCCGCCCTGAGACAGGTTTGTCTCTAGCCTCGCATTTGCAGACATGCTTGTCGGAAAGTGCAGTAGGGGCTCGCCTGTTTCCCCACCGATCTCTCGTCCCCTGGTCCATTGTTTTACAAACTCATAGCAACTGCAGACAGGCGACAGGGCAGTGCCTGGTACGTGTCTTGCTAGACTGGAGGGAGCACAGGCAGGGGGGACATTCCCAGAGGCCCATAGAGCGCGTAGTTTTCATCAAGAGCACCGCTGCTACAGGCTGCAGTCCCTCTGGCAGGGGCGCCTGGGTGGCAGACCGCGGGGGTGCCTCTACCTGTGAGTCCACAGGCTCGGCACGGTGTGCCACAGCGCATAGGATGTGGCACACGCCGTACCATGCCGAGCACCATCGCTACCTGTCGATTCCTTCCATGCCCGCCTCCAGATAGCCCAGGTGACGCAACGTGCGGATGACGCGTCGGCTGATCTTCTGGATCACGGCAGCGATGTCCGTGTCGGTCGGCGGCTCACCCGGGAGAAAGCGGGGTGGGCGCCCCTGGTCAGTCCGATCAAGAAACACCCCCTCCAGGAAGAGCACGTGATAGTGCACATTGAGCTGGAGCGCACTGCCAAAGCGCTGGATAAACATGACCGATCCTGCATGCACCTTGACCCGCGGGACCCCGCGCGTGACGGCCTGGTTGACGTAATATTGCGCGATAGTCCGGCGGATGATGGTATGGACTTTGGCGGTCAGGTCCGGTGAGGAGGCGGTCCAGTAGCGCAACGGAATCGGCACGGACACCACCCACTGCCGTGTGGGGACCCAGGGGATGACCTGCTCGACGAGATGCGCCGCCGTCTGCGCTATGCGCCGGCCGGCACACGACGGACAAAACCCGCGCCGCTTGCAACTGAAGGGCACCAGGAGATCCTTCTTGCAGGTGTCACAACCGAGACGGAGAAACCCGTGCGCCAGAATGCCACACCGCAAGTAGTCGTAAAACTCGCGTTGGACATAGGCCGGCAAGCCCAAGGCATCGGGGTCGTCATGGCACGAGGCGAGGAAAGTCTCCAGGTGCTCCGCGATCACGGTGTAGAGCACCGTCTGGCTGGGATCCCGGGGTGTGTAGGTGGCAATCGCTGGCGCTATAACAGCCCCCACGGACAGCAGGGAGAGAAGGGAAGTGCCAGGAATTGCCCGCAACTATACTGCTCATTTGTTCAGTATACAAGCAAAATGTTACCTCAGGATGTGGGGGAAACACGCAGCATGCGGCGCCTTGCCTCTGCACGCGTGTCACGTTGTCCGAGCGGCGGTGGCAAAATAGCGTTTGTTTTTCCTATACGTATACGTCGGATGGAGCAAGACCGCCATGCCAGCGTGGAGATCCGGGTGAACGCAGCCGCACA
>CAVRXD010000035.1:0-109481 GCA_963725065.1 uncultured Alphaproteobacteria bacterium | reverse complement strand
GGGGAGCGACTGATTGGTTCCTGACCTGGCCACCAGCACGATGCGGCGCAGCCTGCGGCTCGCCTCCGGCCTCGTGCTCTTCACCTACATCACCGCCCACCTCGTCAACCACGCGCTCGGGCTCGTGTCGCTCAAGACCGCCGAAGCCGCGCTCGAATTCGCGGTCGAGGTCTGGTCGAGCCCGCTCGGCACCGTGCTGCTGTACGGCGCGTTCGCGATCCATTTCGTGCTCGCGCTGTGGTCGGTCTACGAGCGGCGCACCTTCCGCCTGCCGCCGCTGGAGCTCCTGCGCATCGCGCTCGGCTTCACCTTGCCGATCATGCTGATCGGACACGCCGCCAATACCAGGCTGGCGTGGGAGCTGTTCGGGATGCCGTCGGACTATGCGCGGGTGGTGGCCACGCTCTGGTTCACGGACACGCAGGGCATGCAGCTCGGCGTGATGGCGCCGGGCTGGGTGCACGGCTGCCTCGGGCTGCATTTCCTGCTCAACCGCAGGCCGCTCTATCGCAAGCTGCGCTACGTGCTGTTCGCCTTCGCGCTGCTCATCCCGGTGTTTTCGGGGCTGGGATTCATCGCCATGGCGCGGGAGCTCTCGGCCAGCACCGCCGCGGCCGCCGCCGTGTCGGACTATCTCGGGCCCGAGCACGCCACCGAGCGGGCGGCGCTGGCGCAATGGCGCAACGGGCTGCTGCTCGGATATTTCGGCCTCATCGGCGCGATCTTCGTCGCGCGCGCGGTGCGCAACGCACTCGAGCGCGGCCGCCGCCACCTGGTCACGATCTCGTATCCCGGCCGCACCGTGCGCGTGCCGCGCGGATGGTCGGTGCTGGAAGCAAGCCGCAGCTTTCATCTCCCGCACGCCTCGATGTGCGGCGGGCGCGCGCGCTGCTCGACCTGCCGGGTGCGGGTGAGCGCGGGCGAAAAGGCCTGCCCGCCCGCGGCGCGCGACGAGCGCGCGGCGCTCGACCGCATCGGCGCGCCGCCCGACGTGCGCCTCGCCTGCCAGCTGCGCCCGCAGGGCGACCTGTCGGTGATCCCGCTGGTGCGCACGGAGCGGCCGAACTATCGCCCGACCGCGCCGCGGCGCAGCGCCGAGCGCGAGGTCGTCGTGCTCTATTGCGACTTCCTCAATCGCGCCGAGCTCGCGGCCGATCACATGCCGCAGGACCTGCTCTACGTGCTCACGCTCTATATCGAGGGGCTGAGCAACGCCATCCGCGCGGCGCGCGGCATGCTGAGCTACATCGAGCTCGACAGCCTGTGCGCGCTGTTCGGGCTCGAGCGCGACCCGGCGCGGGCGGCGCGCCAGGCGCTGCAGGCGGCCGGCGCGATCGAGCAGGTGATGGCCGAGCTCAACGAGCGGCTGGGGCGGCAGTGGAACTGCAAGGTGACGCTGGCGGTCAGCATCCATCTCGGCCGCGCCGTGGTGGGCGAGATCGGCGCATTCGACCCGCCGGCGGTGATCGCCATCGGCGAGGCGGTGGACGCAACCAACGAACTGCGCAAGGCCGCCGCGGCGCATGGCGCGGCCTTCGCGATCTCGCAGGCGGTCTATGCGGCGGCCGGCATCGATCCGCCGCCCGGCGAAGAGATCATGGTCGCCTCGCCCACCAAGGCGGCAACGATTCCGACGGTGCTGTCCGCCGCCGCCCCTGCCCTGCCGGCCCCGGCGGCGCCGGGGCTGGCGCCGCGCGCGGCGTTGCAGCGGCTGTGGGGGCAGTGAGGGCGGCGCGGACGCGCCGGCTCAAGCTTCAGCCGGGAAACATCGCGTGCCCCGGTGTCAGCACGTTCTTCGGGTCGAACTTCGTCTTCGCTGCCTGGACCGTCTGCCAGGCGGGTCCGTAGTGCCGTTTCCAATCGTCTTGCGACATCGTCACCGCGCTCGACGTCATGCGGTAGCCGCCCATGTCGCGCACCCGCTCGTACAGCAAGCGATTGAGCGCGATCATGGCCGCGGTGTCGGTCCCCGCCGGCAGTGTGCGCGAAAGCTGGAACCGGTAGATGATCTCTTCGTCCGGCATGCGGGTGAGCGGGCGCTTGATGGCGTTTCGGCGCCACGCCGACATCCGCGGAACGAGAAACGCGGACTCCGTCGGCGATGAAAGGATGCCGGACGTGTACTCGACGTAGCGCGACGACGGCACGCAGAGATAGACGAACGGCTTCTGCAGCGGCGTCGTGCAGGCCCCGCACAATTCCTCGCGGCGGAAATACTGCTCGTAGGTCATCACGACGGCGGTCTTTTTCGCGAACTTGAGTCCAGCCGTCAGTTTCGCCTCGTCCGGCGCATCCGGCGCGTCATAGAAGGCGCCGCCTTCGACGTAGTATCCGACGCCGCCGGCCGGGCGGCCGGCGCCGCGGCCGTCGAGGTGATGGAAGCGACCGTCTCTGGCCAGCAGCGCGAGATCGGCGGACGCGCTCTGAAAGTCGTCGTAGTCCATTTTGATGAATAGCACATTGGTGGGCGCAGCCATCAACCGCATCACGACTTTCGTGATGATGCCGCATTGACCGAGGCCCCCGAGCATGGCGTTGAACAGATCGCCGTTGCGCTCGTCGGAGCAGGTTGCGACCTGGCCGTCGCCGGTCACGACCTCGAGCTCCTGCACATGGTCGACCTGAAGACCAAGGTTGTAGGTGGTGACGCCGAATCCGCCGGTACTGATCGTTCCGCCGACCGACAGGAACGTGTCGGCGATCACCGGCACGGTCAGTTTCTGGGCGTTCGCGGCCATGAGGACGGGGTGCCACTTCGAACCGGGGCCGATCTCCGCGGTCCCGCCGGCGCCGGATTTGACGATGCGGACGGCATTCAGGCTGCTGGAGTCGATGACCACTCCGCCCTCGACCTGGGTCTGGCCGAAAAACGAATGCCCCTGGCCGCGCATCGCGACCTTGACTTCCTCGCGGTTGGCGAACTGCACGAGCTTCGCGATGTCCTGCGCATCGCCGGGCCGGAGCACGGCGACCGGCTTCTTGTGCACGACGTGTCCAAAGTCGTCGGCCGCCGGCTGCAGCACGGAATCATCGAAGGACAACTCGCCTTTGAGATCCTTCAGGTCATTGCGCAGCGACTGCGCGCCGGCCGGATCATTGCCCGCCGGTTGCAGCACGAGGAGCGCCGCTCCGCCCGCGAGCCGTTTGCCAAAGTCGCGACGAGAGATATTCCGTTGCATGGTTCACTCCCTGGTCCGGTGCTTTGTTTGACGGCCGCGGTTGAGCCTGTTCCAGCGCCGGGTGCCAATGAGCGGCCCTGCCTGAGAGCGAAAGACCTGCAGCGGCTTGCTTGACGGACGGCCGGGATACTGCCGCACACGCTGCATCGTTGCAAACCGATCAGGCCAACAAGCGTATCGTGGGCAAAAGTAGCGTGCCCACGGTTAGGTACACGCCCCAGTGCACCGTGACATTTCGCTGCATTGCGCACTGTTGTACAACGAGACCTTCCGGCTATTTCATGCCGGCTATTCCACGGCAGAAACGAGAACGTCCATATGAAACGTGTGCTGATACGGTGCGGCTGGCTGGTCACACTCGACCCTGACATCGGCGACTTCAAGCACGGCGAGCTTCTGTTCAGCGGCAACCGGATCGAGGCGGTGGGCCGCAACCTCGGCGCGACGGCCGACGAGACGATTGATGCCGGCGACAAGATCGTCATGCCCGGCCTGGTCAACGCGCACATGCACACCTGGGAAACGGCGCTGCGCGGCATCGGCGCGGAGTGGATGACCGCGGACTATCTCCGCCACATGCACCTCAATCTCGCGACGCGCTATCGTCCGGAGGACAACTATCTCGGCAACCTGATCGGCGCGCTGGCCCAGATCGACGCCGGCGTCACCACCCTGGTCGACTGGTGCCACAACATCACCGGCATCGAGCTCGCCGAGCGCGCGGTGGACGGCCTCATCGACAGCGGCATCCGCGCGGTGTTCGCGCACGGCACCGCCAAGCCGCCGACCGCCGAGGGCGCGAGGCCGTTCACCGACATCCCGCATCCGCGCGAGCGCATCGAAGCGCTGCGCAAAGGCCGCCTGGCGGGCGACGACGGCCGCGTCACCCTCGCCATGGCCATACTCGGTCCGGACTGGGGCAGCTGGGAGGTGGTCGAGCACGACATCCGCATGGCGCGCGAGCTCGGACTGGTGTCGTCGTCGCATACACGACGGCGGGAGGACTGCGTCGTGCCCGACGGCTATCGGCGCATGGCCGAGGCGGGGCTGCTCGGGCCGGACCACAATCTCGTGCATGGCACGAGCTACGACGCGGCGGATCTCAAGCTGATCGTGGACCACGGCGCGTCGCTCACGTCGACGGTGCTGGTCGAGCTGCATCATCACATCGGCGACACGCAGGTGGCGGCGTTCCGCGCCGCCGGCGGCCTGCCGTCGCTCGGCATCGACGTCGAACCGTTCACGACAGGGCACATGTTCCGCGAGATGCAGGCGGCGCTGCTGTTCGCGCGCGGCAAGGAAATCCGCAACAACGCGCTGCGCGGCAACTCGCCGTTCCGGCAGCTTCCGGTGCGATCGCGCGAGGCGCTCGAGTGGGCGACGATCGGCGGCGCGCGCGCCTTTTTGATGGACGGCAAGATCGGCACGCTGTCGCCGGGCAAGAAGGCCGACATCGTCATGCTGCGCGCTGATGACATCAACATGGCCCCGGTCCACGATCCCATCTATTCGATCGTGGAGATCGCCGGCGCCGGCAATGTCGATCTTGTGATCATCGACGGGATCGTGCGCAAGCAGAACGGCAAGCTCACGTTCCCGGCGGACGTGCTCGCCAGCCGGCTCGCGGAGCTGGCGGAGTCGGGCGCGCGCATCATGCGCGAGGCGGGCTATCGCGTGGCGAGCGCACCGGATTAAGGCATTTAAAGGTGTCACCCGCGGGCTTGACCCGCGGGTCCATCGTCTTCGTAAGAACTTTTCACGAAGAAGATGGATTGCCGGGTCAAGCCCGGCAATGACGACCCAAATGCATGTCGGGTACGGGTGAAAAATGTCCCTCGTGCGCGGCAGAATTGTGCGCGCATCGCGCGGGCCTCAGCCGGGCGCGAACGGCACGCCGTTCAATGTTGGTGTAAGCTGACGAGACATGTGCAACCGGAGACGACAACGACGATGACGAAGCTGACCCGCCGTTCCGTACTCAGCGGAGCGTCCGCTGTGGCGATCACCCCGGCGTTTGCCCAAGGGGGCCGCACCATCACCCTGATGCACGGGTTCACGCCCGGGGCCAACGTCGACCTGGTCGCGCGCCTGGTCGCGGACAATCTGAGCAAACGCCTGGGGCAGCCGATCGTCGTCGAGTCCCGGCCGGGCGCCGGCGGCACCACGTCAGCCGCGACGGTTGCCCGCGCGGCGCCGGACGGCAGCACGCTGACGGTGCTCCCGGGCGGGCATGCGGTGTCGGCCGCCATCTACAAGCAGCTGCCCTACAATTCGGTCGCGGACTTCAGCTTCATCAGCATGCTGACGGATTTCCCGTTCATCCTCGTCACCTATCCGGATCATCCGGCGCAGTCGATCGCGGATGTCATCAGGACCGCACAGGCGGACGAAGGCAAACTGACCTGCGCCACCGCCGGCAACGGCACCGGCATGCATCTGGCGTTCGAGCTGTTCGTCGCCATGGCCAGGGCGAAGATCCAGCATGTGCCCTATCGCGGCTCGCCGCAGGGGATCACCGACCTGCTGGCCAAGCGCATCGATTTCCAGATGGATACCCCCACCGTGCTGCTCCCCTTCATCAAGGACGGCCGGCTGCGCGCGATCGCCGTGACGGGGTCGCAGCGGTTCTTCGCGGTGCCCGACGTGCCGACCATCGCGGAGGCGGGCGTGCCCGGCTACAAGGTGACATCCTGGCTCGGCGTCGCCGGTCCGGCGGGATTGCCGGCGCCATTCGTCACCAGGATCAATGCGGAGATCACCGCGATCCTGGCCGAGCCGGCCGTGATCGAGCGGTTGCGGGAGTTCGGCAGCGAAACGATGCCCACCACGCCGGACGGATTCAAAGCGCGGGTGGCCGAGGACGTCGCCAAATGGACCAAGGTCGTGGCCGACGCCAACATCCCGCGGGTCTAGCGCGGGTCCCGGCGAAATGGAATCAGTGGGAGCGGCAGACTCGGTGTGCTCCCCTCCCCCCAACCAAAACCCGGCTTGCCGGGTTTGGTCACTTTATACTTGCCGGAAGCGGGCAAGCCCGCAGCCGGCCGGGAGGGGTTGGGGGTGGGGGTCGAGTAAGGACCCGATGCCCTGTCCGCGGGTAAGAACTACAAGCCAAGTGCAAGAAAGCGAGAAGCCAAGCCTGCCGCTCTCGAATGTCGACGGCAGCCTTGAGGAGCTACCGAGCAAGATAACAACGACCCCCACCCCCAACCCCTCCCCACAAGGGCAGACTGAGTTCGCCGCTTGACTGATTCCATCCCAACAGGACCTGCTGTTGCATCGCAGCTTCGGCAATCTTCAGACCAGCCAGGAGAAACAATCGTGCAGCGTGGACTAGCGTTTCTGGCCGCGGCGTTCTGGCTCGCGCTCGGCGCCACCGCAACAGCGCAGACATCGCAGTCGCCGACATCGCCGGCGCAGAGCTGGCCGACGCGAACGGTGCGGATCGTCATTCCGCTCGCGGCCGGCGGCGGCGGCGATGTTTTTGCCCGCCTGCTCGCCGACGAGCTGCAGCGGAAATACGGGCAGCCGTTCGTGGTCGAGAACCGTCCCGGCGGCGGGCTCAACATCGGCGCCCGCGCCTGCGCGGAAGCACCGCCCGACGGCTACACGCTCTGCGTCATGTCGAGCGAGCCCGTGGTCTACAACCAGTTCCTGTTCCGCAGCCTGCCGTTCAATCCCGAGAAGGACTTCGAGCCGATCACCAACCTGTTCTTCAACCTGGAAGCGCTGGTCGTGAATGCGCAGCTCAAGGTCAAGACCATTCCCGACCTGGTCGCGCTGGCGAAGGCCAAACCCGGCACCTTGAGCTACGGCACGTTCTCGTTCGTGCTGGTGCAGTTCATGGAGAAGCTCAAGAAAACGCACGGCATCGACATCGTGCGCGTGCCCTTCCGCAGCGGCAACGAGGTCGTCAACGCCATCATGTCCGGCACGACGCCGGTCGCCCTGCTCGGGCTGAGCAACATGCTGTCGCAGGTCCGATCGGGTCACATCACCGGCATCGCGCTCAGCGCCAATGCGCGCTCGCCGCTGTTCCCTGAGATGCCGACGCTGCTGGAGGCGACCGGCGAGAACTATCCGGTGACCTGGTTCGGATTGTTCGCGCCGGCGGGCACGCCGCGGCCGATCATCGACCGCGTGCATGCCGACGTGGTCCAGATCACGAGCGACCCGGCGTTCCGGCAGAAGAACTATGTCGAGCGCGCCATCGAGTATGGCGTGAACACGCCCGACGCGTTCGCGCGGTTCATCGTCCAATCCCGCGCCGAGGCCGCGCAGCTGGCCAAGGAGTCAGGCCAGGAGCCGCAATAAGGCGTCTTGCGATCTTCCGCGCGAGCCGCGCGGCCTGACTCCAAATGCTGGCGGCCCTCGTGCGGCGGCCGGCATCTGTGATGCAGCACACAGACAACCTGCACTCGAGCTCATAGAGCTGGTCCGTCCGGCGGCTTGCCGCGCCGGCGCCGCAGCCGCGCTGCGGCAAGCCAACAACCGTTCGACTGCAAACCGGCCAGCAAGGAGCCGCCGCCATGGACGACAGCATGTCCGAATTGAATGAACGCCTGACCGCCAGCTGCCGCGAGACCCTGCAGCAGCTCGACGACATCGAGGCCAAGCTCGCGGGCCTGCACGAGGCGATTGCACGCAGCGCCGGTCCGCAAATCGCTCCAGCGGTGACCGCCGTCACAGCGGCGCGCTGGATATCGGCCTAACCTTTTTGTTTGTGCGTGATCTTTTCCGAAAACCGGCGACCACTTTTCGGGATCACGCACTAGCCTCGCGGCACAAGCGAATTCACCGCACCGGTTGCAAAGGAGAGGGACGATGGCTGAACCAGTCCTGAAGAAGGGCTCGAACGATCCCGCGGTCCGCGATCTGCAGGCGGCGTTGAAAGCGTTGGGTCATGATCCCGGGCCGATCGACGGCGTGTTCGGGCCGACGACCGAAGCGGCGGTCAAGGCGTTCCAGCAGGAGCGCGAGATCGCGGCTGACGGCGTCGTCGGCCGGGTGACGTGGATCAACATCGACGAGGCCGACCAGAGCGAGCCCACGCTCACGTTGGGCGCGACCGGGCTTCCGGTTCGCCGCGCGCAGAAACGGATGAGCCTGGTGGGCTATCAGGTCGGTGGCGTCGACGGCCGTTACGGCAGCAAGACCGAAGCGGCGGTGAAGCAACTGCAGCAGCAGCACGCCATCACCGCGGACGGCGTCGTCGGCGCGCAGACGTGGGACGTCATCGACGCGCTGGAAGACGAAGGGCCGGCGAGCTGAATCCATCAGGAGGAGCACGACATGTCCGGCACTCTCAGCCCATGGCCCGTGGTCCAGATCGGACATCACGGGCACCCCGTAGAGACATTGCAATTTCTGCTGCGTGCGCGCGGCCACCAGCTCACGGTCGACGGCGTGTTCGGTCCTTTGACCGCGGCGGCGGCAAAGGCGTTCCAGACCAGCAAGGGCCTGACCAGCGACGGCATCATCAATCCGCAGACGTGGATCGCTCTGGTCATCCAGGTCAAACGCGGCGATCGCGGCGATGCGGTGCGGGGCGTGCAGCAGGAATTCCAGTTCCGCAATGGATCCGGCGACCCCAACCAAGGTCTCCAGATCGACGGAGCCTTCGGAC
Source organism: uncultured Alphaproteobacteria bacterium (assembly GCA_963725065.1). GTDB lineage: Bacteria > Pseudomonadota > Alphaproteobacteria > Rhizobiales > Xanthobacteraceae > VAZQ01. The sequence goes on along the minus strand of CAVRXD010000035.1, from coordinate 100,679 downwards.
CGCAGACCGATGCCACCGTGCGCGGCTTTCAGCACGCGCTGTCGCTGGACATTCCCGCGGTGGTCGTTGACGGCATCGTCGGCCCCATCACCTGGCAGGCGCTGGTCAGCGGGATGCTGTCGGGTTAGCGCCGCGCATTTTCCATCGAGGCTTGAATGCGGAACGCGGGCCGACCCGCGGGTGATGCCCGCGCCTGCGCCGGTTTCAGCGCACGGACTGTCGCAGTCTTTCCTGCGTGCGCTCGGTGGCTTCTTCCTTCGCCCACAGCAGGATCGCGCCGGCGATGCCGAGTACGAGCCAGACCGGCAGCTGCAGAAGATAAGGCTGGATCATCTCGCGCCAGAGCTGTGAGAGCCACGCGACGATGGGCTGGAGCGCGGCGAGCCAGCTGTCGGGGATATGCTCCCAGACCTCGGCCACGCTGCTGACATGCAGGCTCTCGGCAAAGACCGACGTGACGCCATCGTACGCCAGTCCGGCAGCCGCAGCCGCCAGCGCCAGGAAACCAACGAGCCGGCATAAAAAGCGAAGCATCTTCCGATCGATCTCGCTCGAACCATGACCTCGCCCGGGGGCGGACGAGCGGCCAAGCTCGTGCCATCGGGCTGCCAGGCGGACGCTGACGACCGGGACAGGCTGCCGCTTCGCGGTTAGCAAAGCGTGAAAGCGCCGGGGTCGCGCGCACCGGAATAACGGCCCGCCCACGATCAGGTGATCGAGAATCCGGGAACCGCGCAGCCCCGGGTGACGTTCCGGCCACATGAGCTTGCGCGCACACGAATGTCGGGAACGGGCGATGGACGCGCGCGAGCTCGCCCGCTCCGCACGGACGACGGCCGCCTGGACGGCGTGCGAGCAGGCCGCCGACTATTGGCTCGCGCTCGCCGAGCGGGTCGAGCTGGAGCGGAGCAACCGCAAAGGATCAGGGTGGCGCTTTCCCCGTCTTCATCGCGGACGGTCTACCCCGATACCATGCCGCTCCTCGGATATTTCCTCGCCGTCGGGGTCGCCTTGTTCCTGGGACTGGTGGCGTTGAATGCGTATGTCGATCCGGGACGGCCGGACGGCGCGCCAAGCCTATCCATGGCTCCGGCCACCGCGTCGCTGCTCCCGGCCCGATCACCCGCCTCGGGCCAATCGGATTGGCGCTAAACGGCGCCGTCAATTCAACGAGCCAGAGCTCCGGCGTGCGGAGGCGGCTTGCCGGCCCGGCTTTGCCGCCGCTTTTCCATCCGCGCCGTTGGCGGACTCCGCTTTCTTGCCGTTCTGCTTCTTGATTTCGGTCTCGGACATCTTGGCCTTCGGCGACGCCGTATGCCTGGCGGCCGTGGTCGCTCCGGCCTTGGTCGACTCCTTGGCGGACTCCCTGGCGGACTCGGCCCTGCCCTTGCCCTCGTGCTTGCCGGTTTCTTTCCTGCCTTCGGTCTCGACGATCTTCGTCTTCGATCCCGATGACGGCATAGGCTTGGCAGTCGCGCCTGATTTGGTGGCCTCGGCTTTGCCCCTGCCGTCCTGTTTCCGGCCTTCGGTCTCGCCGATCTTGCTCTTCGCCGCCGGCGACAGCGACTTCTGCTTGCCGGCGACGGTCCAGGCCGCGTTGTCGGAGTCCGCCTTGCCCTTGCGGTCCGGCTTCCCGGTTTCGCTCACGATGATCTTGGTCTTCGGCGCGGAAAGCGTCTTCGGCGCGGGCAGCGGCGGATGCCTGGTGTCCGTGCTCGGCGCGGGCGCCCGCGGACTCCGCCCGGCCCTTGCGCTCCGCTTTCTCCGTATCGAGCGCGACGATCTTCATCTTCGGCATCGGCGACGGCATCGTCGACGGTACAGTCTTGGGCATCGGCGAGGGCGCATGCCGGCCGTCGGCGACCGTGCCGGAACGGACGGGCTCCGCCTTGCCGCTGTAGTCCTTGCCGTTGTCGTCCTTGCCCCTGTCGTTCTTGCCCTTGTCGTCGCGCTGCGCGATCTCTTTTCCTTTGCTCTCCTTGCCCTTGTCGTCCGGCTTGTCGCCTTCGCTCTCGGCGATCTTCGGTTTCGGCACCGGCAACGGCAGCTCGCTCGCCGCCGCGGCGAGATCGAGCTCGCGCGGGACCAGCATGGAGAAGCGGCCGCGATGCTTGATGCGGCCGGCGATGCGGCCGGCGTCGTCGCCGGCGCCGAGATAGAGATCGGCGCGCGCCGGCCCGACGATGGCCGAGCCGGTATCCTGCGCGATGGTCAGGCGGCCGACCGGCGCCGCCGGCTTCGCATCCTCGATCGGCAGGTTGCCCTCGATGAAGAACGGCGTGCCGTATTCGTGCACGCGGTCGACGGCGATGGAGCGCCCCGGCGTCAGCGGCACGCCCTGCGCGCCGACCGGCTCGCCGTCGTTGGTGAGCCCGGTGACGCGGAAGAACATGTAGGCGCGGTTGGTGGCGCGCGCCTTCGCGGCTTCCTCCGGATGCGCCGCCGTCCACGCGCGGATGCGCTCCTTCGAGAGATCCTTGCGCGGGATCAGATTGCGCTCGGCCAGCACGCGCTCGATCGAGCTGTAGGAATAACCGTTGTGCGAATCGTAGCTGATGCGCAGCGGCGTGCCGTCCTCGAGGATCACGCGCGCCGAGCCCTCGATCTGGATCGCGACCAGGTCGAGCGGATCCTTGATCCAGCAGATCTCGAGCTTCTGGCCGTCGAGTGCGCCGGCCTCGATGGCGCCGCGGTCGTGATACGGCACGAGATCGTTGTTCTCGGTGCGGCGGCCGATGCGCCCGCCCTTGTTCGGAAACGCGGTCGAACCCTGCTTGTAGCCGTCGGCGACCAGGTCGCGCGGCCGGCGGTAGATCGGCACCGAAAATTCCGGACTGGGAAAGCGCGAGCCGGCGACCACCGGCTCGTAATAGCCGGTCACCAGACCCTCGCCCTCGCCCAGGCGCGCGATGCGCACGGGCTGAAAGTTCTGCTCGAAGAAGGCGCGCGCGGCCGCGGAATCCTGCGGCTCGAGCGCGAGCGCCTTGCGGCAGACATTCGACAAGGCGCCGAAGATCAATCCGCGCTCGTCGCTGCGCGGCTTTCTGCGCGCGGCGCGGCAGCCGGCCTGGTAGGCCGCGAACGCGGCGAGATGATCGTCGGCCGCCCAGCCCGTGAGCTCGCTCCACTTGAGCGGCTCGAACTGGCTGCCGGAGGATTTCAACGGATCCTGCTTCGATGATTCCTGCTTGAGCGACTTTCTTGTTTCGCGTCTTGTTTTCGCTTCGTTTTTGTTTCGCGTCTTGCTTCGTTTGCCTCTTGTTTCGTTTCTTTTTTGAGTGGCTCTTGTTTCTGCGACTTCAGCCCGGACGAGCCCGTGCTTCGGCGGCGCTTGTTTCAGCGTCGCCTGTTTCGACGGCGCCTGCTTCGATGGCGCTTGCTTCGACGGCTTCTGCGCTGCTGCAGCGCCGTCACCGAAACAGAGAACGACAGCCCATACGATGGCACCGGCAAAACCGGCGACACCACCAAACCCGGAACTTCGTGCAAACCCCCGACAAGTCCGCATGCAGACCAATGCCCGCACGTAGCAAAAGTTCCCGTGCGCGCGTTAAGGAATCCGGGGCGGTATCTTGCAGCCGTATTGCAGTGGTATCTTGATCCTATAGATGTATCGGGTCGGCTCGACGCAGATGGTTGCCCAGCATTCGGAGAGTTCCCCTCGCCGACCAACCCCGGCTTGCCGGTGTTGCACATAATGTTGCTGGAAGCGGGCTTGGCCCCTTTCCGGCCTGGGGAGGGGTGGGGTGACAGTTGGCCGGCGAGGGTGCGAGAGTTCCACAGGTCAGGGCGCCGAGTACTGACGGACGACGGCTGCCGGCGTGCCGTGACCCGTTTGCACCGGGAGACGTCAAACGTGATCAGGAGCATCGCATTGCGATTCGCGTCTTTTGTTCTGATCATCGCTCTTGGCATCGTCCAGGCCACTGCGCTTGACGAGACGCAATCCGGCGCGATCGCGACCCTCGTCAAGGCCTATCCGGATTTCCTCGATCGCATCGATGGCAACGACCTCGTGTGGAAGGACGGCACGCGCCAGCGCATCGACGACGGCAAGGCGGCCAAGAGCTTCGAGGCGATGCTCGACGACCCCGACATCAAGGACATGTTCGCGCTGACGTATCCCGCCGGCGACAAGGGCCTCGCGCCCGCGATCAATTTCGATCCGGGCCGGATCAGGTACATGCCGTTGTTTCTCAAGATGTACGGCGACTGCCAGAAAACCAATATCGCCGCCGGCGCCGCCGACGTGGTCTGGCTGCGCAGCAAGTACGGCAAGATCGTCAAATTCTCAAAGATCAACGGCGCGGCGGCGGCGCTGCAGAAAGTCGCGGACGAACTCGACCGGCTGCCGGACAAATTCCTGGAGTACCTGAGACCACTGCAAGGCAGCTACAATTGCCGGCCGATCGCGGGCACCAACCGTCTCAGCGCGCATGGACTGGGGATCGCCGTCGATATCGCCGCGGCGCATTCACACTATTGGCTGTGGTCGAAACCCGATGCGAGCGGCCGCGTCAGCTACAAGAACGAGATCCCGTGGGAGATCGTGCGGGTGTTCGAAGCGCACGGCTTCGTGTGGGGCGGCAAGTGGTACCATTACGACACCATGCATTTCGAGTACCGGCCCGAGATCCTGATGAACGCCAGATAGAACGACCGACAGGCAGGGCAGACTCCGATCCGATCACGGTCAGCCGCCGCAGGCCGCCGCGCGCTTGAGAAAGAACGCCTTCTCACGCGCGTTGCGGGTGAGCGCGGCCGCACGCTCGAACTGGACCCTGGCTTCGGCCAGCCGGCCGGCGCGGAACAGAAAATCCCCCCTGGCCGCCGGCAGCGGGGCGTAGTTGCGCAAGGCCGCGGCCTGCGCGATCTCGTCGACGAGCTTCAAGCCGGCCTCCGGACCGAAGGCCATGCTGTGGGCGACGGCCCGATTGAGATCGACCACCGGCGACGGCATGACCGCACGCAGCGTGTCGTAGAGCGCCGCCATCCGCGTCCAGTCCGTCTCGTCGAACCTGCGCGCGCGTGCGTGGCAGGCGGCGATCGCGGCCTGCAGCGCGTACGGTCCGTTGACGCCGCCGAGGGCCTCGGCGCGTTGCAGGGCGGCGAGGCCGCGGCGGATCAGGAGCTGGTCCCAGCGGGCGCGGTTCTGCTCGGTGAGAAGAACCGGCGCGCCGTCCGGCGCGGTGCGGGCGGGCAGACGCGACGCCTGGATCTCCATCAGCGCAAGCAGGCCGAAGACCTCGGGCTCGTCTGATGCCACGCCGGCCAGGATGCGGCCGAGGCGCTGGGCCTCGGCGCACAGCGCCGGGCGGATCAGGTCCTCGCCGGCGGTGGCGGCATAGCCCTCGTTGAAGATGAGGTAGATGACCTCCAGCACCGAGGCGAGACGCTGCTCCCGCTCCTTGCCGCGCGGCACCTCGAAGCTCAGGCCGGCATCGCCGAGCGTGCGCTTGGCGCGCACGATGCGCTGGGCGATGCGTCGCTTCGCTGGAGAGGAAAGCGCGCGCGATCTCGTCGGTGGTGAGCCCGCCGATCAGGCGAAGCGTCAGCGCCGCGCGCGCCTCGGTGGACAACACCGGATGGCAGGCAATGAAGATGAGGCTCGAGAAGCTCATCGCCGACATCGTCGTCCATGGCCGCTTCGAGGTCCTCGACCCCGGTATCGCGCTCACCCTCGAGGTCGCGGCCGATCTCCTCGTGCTTGCGCGCGAGCATCCGGTTGCGGCGGACGCTGTCGATGGCGCGGCGCTTGGCCGCGGCCATCAGCCAGGCGCCGGGATTGTCCGGGACGCCGGTCCGCGGCCATTCGGACAGCGCGATCACGCAGGCATCCTGCGCCAGCTCTTCTGCCAAGCCGACGTCGCGCACCATCCGGGCCAGGCCCGCGATGAGCCTGGCCCGTTCGATCCGGAAGACCGTCTCGATCGCCTGATGGGTTTCGGCCGCCGCCATCTTCCCCGCTTAAGGGAAGGCGCAGGGGCAACGCAAGCCGCGGCGGGGACGGCGGGCCTCAGCGGCCGGCCGTCTTTTCGCGATTGCGGTCGTGCAGCTCGGCGACCTCCGGGGTCACGGCCTCGCCGAAGTCGGCGATGTCGACGACCGGCCGGATCTCGATCTCGCTCGGGCCGGGCATCGGATTGGGACAGCGCTTCACCCACTCGACCGCCTCGGCCAGGTCCTTGACCTCCCACAGCCAGAAGCCGGCGACCAGCTCGCGGGTCTCGGCGAAGGGGCCGTCGATGACGGTGCGGCGGGGGCCGTCGAAGGCCACGCGCTTCCCCTTGACCGAGGGGCGCAGACCTTCGCCGGCCAGCATGACGCCGGCATTGATCAGCTCCTCGTTGTACTTGCCCATGGCCTCGAGCAGCTCGGTCGAGGGCATGGCGCCCGCTTCGCTGTCCTTCGTCGCCTTCACCATCACCATCACGCGCATCGCCTTGTCTCCTCTGCTTGTCGAGGCCGCACCGGCCCCCCTATCCGGACGACGAACGAGCGGCGCCGGGATCGACATCCCGCCGAAACTTTTTTTCGCACCGGGCGGGCGGCATCCACGGTCTCGGTGAACCAGTTCACAGCCGGGACGCGCGGACGGAGTCATATACAAGGCGCAAATCGAGCGTCGACCAACCATGGAGACGACGATGCGACCAATCCACCCCCCGATAGCTTTCGCCGTTTTGTCGATCAGCAGCGTGCTTCTGGCGGCGAGTGCCGAAGCAGCCGGGCCTCGGCGGTGCGAGATTTCGCCGAGCGGCAGGGTAATCTGTTCCTCCCCGCCGGCCGTCGACCGTTCGACGTCCTACTCCCCGGACCAGAGGTTCTGGCAGTTCGTCAAAAGCGACGGCTCGTGTGCCATCTATCGGCACCGGGATAAGGGTCAAACGCGAACTTTCTGCGACGAATGAAACGTTCCTGAACTCAACGGAGGCGACGATGCGTCTGATGTCCACTGCCGTAACAATGCTATTGGCCACCGCGACCCTGGCCACCACGGTTTCGCTGTCGCATGCGCAAAGCTGCCAGTCGCTCTGGGTCGAGCGCAACACCTACTACAAGGACGGCGGCTATTGCTTCAAGACGTCGCGCGGGATCAATTATTTCGGCAATGCCGGCTGCCGCTACGACAGCGAGAACGCGGTCCCGCTGTCACGCTCGGCGCGCGAGCGCATCGCCGAGATCTCGCGGCAGGAGCAGCGGCTCGGCTGCAATTGACGGCCGTTCCGCACCCGGCGACCCAGAGGTCGTCATGCGCGGGCTTGACCCGCGCATCCATGTGCTTGGCGTAAGCTATTGTGAAAGAATGATGGACCACTGAACTCGGGTTAACCCGAGTTCGGATTTCTCAAGTGCGCAAGTCGGATAAATCGACTTGCGTGGTCAAGCCCGCGGGTGACACCTGTGAAACGCTGCTCGCGCGCGTTTGACTGTAGCCCAAAGGCCACACCGCAACGATTGCGCGGCCATGGCGGAACCGACGATGACATCGTGGGTTGGAGCCATGACGCATTAGATCGACGGCGCGTTGATTGAGGCCTGCGTGATAAGGGGGGCGGTCCATGGTCCAGATCGTAAGCGGAGTACGGCGGCTGCTGGTGGTGACGCGAGAGTTCGTGCTTGCGGCACTGGATGACGGGTTCTGGGAGGGCTGCGGCCGATAAGAGATTCGGCCGCCGCGCTCAGCCAAGAATTGAGACAGGCTTCGCTGAGACAGGCTTCTCCGCACGGATCACCAGCCCCGGCACCGGTGCGCCCGCCTCCATGCGCAACTCGGCCTCGACGATCTTCGGCCGAAGACCCGCCGACGTCAGCAACCGCTCGACATAGCCGCGGCCATGACTGTAACGGCCGTGCGGCTGCAGGCGGTAGTCGACGTCGCCGTTCCCGACCGCGTGCTCGAGCGTGAACACGAGGAGCCCGCGCGGACGCAGCGCTCGCACAAACGCCGCTACGATGCCCTTGAGCTCGCCGAAATAGACCAGCGTGTCGGCCGACACGATCAGGTCGAAAGCGTCGTTGTTAGCGCCGGCGTAGTCCGTCAACTCGGCTCTGATCAGCGCGTGGTAGACGGCCTTGTCCCTGGCATGCGCCAGCATCCCGTCGGAGAGATCCACGCCGACCAACCGACGCGCAAACGGCGCGACCAGCGCGCCGCACAGCCCGGTCCCGCATCCCGCGTCCAGCACGTCGAGACGCTGGGACGGTGCGAGGCCCGCATCCTCCAGCATGGCCGCGACCAGCGCCGGCGCACGATAGGACAGCGTGGCGAGCTTCGCCTCGAAGCTCGCGGCGAAGCTGTCGAAGGTTGCCTGCACGAAACCATTCGCTGCGCGCGCGGGCACGTTGCGGCCCGGTGCATGCCGCCAGCATATGTCGCGCGATCGGATCGTCCGGCTCTTCCGCGAGCCATTGCTCGAAAATCTCCGCGGCCTTGCCGAACTCGCCCAGGGTGCAGTGCGCCAGCGCCAAGAGCTTCCGCGCTTCGCGATATTTCGGGCGCAGCGTGATCACCCTGCAGTAGCAGGCCGCGGCTTCCTCGGTGCGCTGCAAGCCGTTGAGCAGAATGCCGAGATTGGTGTAGGCGTCGATATGTTCGGGGTTCAGCCCGATGGCCGCGCGATAGGCGGCTTCCGCTTCGACCGGCCGTCCGGTCGCCCGCAACAGCACACCCAGATTGTTGTGGGCATTGGCGTGGCCGGGATCGATCGCGATCGCGCGCCGGTACGACTCGATGGCGGCGTCCAGCCTGCCATCCGACTGGAGGACCACGCCGCGGTTGCTGCACCAGTCCGCCTGGTCGGGCGCGAGCGCGAGGCTGCGCTCGATCAGCGCGAGGGCTTCGCCGTTGCGGCCCTGCTGGTGTGCGAGCAGCCCGGCGTAGTGCAGCGCACGCGGATGATCGGGTGCAGCCTCGAGCACGCGGCGGTAGACCGCGTGGGCCTCGTCGAGCTGCTCGTTCTTCTGCAGCAGGATCGCGAACGACACCGCTTCCTCGAGCGTCAACTCACGCGTCGTCGATTCCGACGGCTCCATGAGTTCTGCACCTTCGTTTGCGAACTTCGGAATCCAAGGACACCAGCAGCTGCAGCTCTGTCTCCTCATGGCGAGGAGCGCAAGGCGCGTCTCGAACCATGAGGCCCGAACCCATGGGTAATGCGCTAGCCGACCTTGTTGCCCTTGATGTCGTACTTGAAATGAATGCCCGCATCGAGCGAGCCGTCGGCCTTCTGCGGCTTGTATTCGAGGTCGACCTTGGCAAACACCAGACTCACCGACTCCGATGCCGGGCTGTCGCCGGCGCCGCCGTGCACGACGCCGGTGATGAGGACGTCGTTCATCTTGACGATGAGAAATTCCTGCTGGCCCTTGCCGGCCTTGCGATGGGTGATGGTGGCTTCCTTCAGGTGCTGCCCCGTCGCGCATGCCTTCATCAGCAGGGGAGACGCCTTGTCGATGGTGTGAACGATGGTCAGATCCTGGAAGGTCGCCTTGCCGGCGCCGGCACCACCGCCGGCACCGATGTTCGCCCCATTGGTGAGGCCCCAGGAGAACGACAGGACCTCGATCTCGTCCTTGTGCTTGGAGTCGAGGGACTCCCCTTTGATGTCGCCAATCTTTGCAAAGATGTCCGATGCCATCTGGTACACCCCGACCATTCAGTCGCGCGACCGTGGACCTTGACGCAGCCTTGAGTAGAAGCCGCGAACTCCCAGGTGTCAACGCTCGAACGTGGATCCGAGCTTGACCGACCGCTGTGTTGCGCACGGAGCGGGAGCAACCGGTTACCCTCGCCGGTAGGCGCGTGCTTGTTTAGTCTGGCTATGGATCTGACGTTCCGACGAATGGCTCGCGGCGACCGAGGCGACAAATCGAGGAGCAAGTGCGTGATGGATGACGTTCTGGTGGTGGGCGCCGGGCCGGTTGGCCTGACGATGGCGGCAGAGCTGGCGCGGCACGGCACGCGCTGCCGCATCATCGATCGGCTGGCGCAGCCATTGCCCTATTGCCGCGCCATCGGCGTCACGCCGCGCACGCTCGAGGTGTGGGAGGACATGGGGATCGCGCGAGAGATGATCGACGCCGGCCTCTGGATCGACGGCCTCCGCTCCATCATCCACGGCCATCCGCCGAAGGACAACTTGCTCGAGCTCGACGAGCTGCCTTATGGCGAGCTCGGCCTGCCGCAATACGAGACCGAGCGGCTGCTGGCCCGCCATCTCAGCCAATTCGGCATCGAGGTCGAGCGCAGCGTCACGCTGGCGGCATTGGATCAGCGCGAGCGCGACGTGCAAGTCCGGCTCGACCGCGCCGACGGCACGGCGGAGACCGCAACGTTCCGCGCCGTGGTCGGCTGCGACGGCGCGCACAGCGCGGTGCGCCGCGCGCTCGGCATCCCGTTCGAAGGCGAAGCCTTCCCGATCATGTTCATGCTCGGCGATGTCCACATCGACTGGGACCTTCCGCGCGGCATGGCGCTGCGGGCGCTGCGCCTGGTCGAGAACGCCGCGCCGGACATGTTCATCGCCATTCCCCTCCCCGAGCCCGGCCGTTACCGGGTATCGATGCTCGCACCGGCGGAGCTCGCGGCTCCCGGCGGCACCGGCCACGGCATTCAATCCGAGCTTCCCGGCCCGCAGCTCCCCCAGCTCCAATCGGTCGCCAACGACCTCCTGCCGCAAAAACCAAAACTGTCGGACCTGCGCTGGTCGTCGATCTTTCGCATCAGCATGCGGCTTGCGGATGCCTACCGCCGCGACCGCGTGTTTATTGCCGGCGATGCGGCGCACATTCATCCCCCGACCGGCGGGCAGGGCATGAACACCGGAATCCAGGACGCGTATAATCTCGCCTGGAAGCTCGCCCTTGTGCTGCAAGGCGCCGCAACGGAAGCGCTGCTCGACAGCTACGAGGCGGAACGCCGGCCGGTCGGCGCCGAGGTCATCGCCCGCACGCGCGCCGCCAGCGAAGGCTACGGCCGCGAGCCGGGCGGACAGCCGGATCGCCTCGCCGATACGCAAATCCTGCTGTCCTACCGTGGGACGCCATGGGTGCGCGACGACGGCGCGGGCCTCGACGCCGCCGTGCCGGCAGCCGGCGACCGCGCGCCGGATGCACACGGTCTCCGGCGGCACGGAGTTGGATTTCCGCTTCGGCTGTTCGACGTCCTGCGCGGTACTGAGCACGTCCTGCTGGCGCACCTGGCGCAGACCGGGTCCGACCAAGTGATCACCGATCTCGCGATGTTCGCGCGAGGGCTGCCGACACGGTTCGGTTCGCGACTGCGGGTGGTCGCCGTTGCCGCGGGCGCTCCGCTTGCGGAACCGTTCGCCGTCGCTACCTATGGCGATGCCGAGGGTGCACTGTCCGCCGCCTATGGCGCGCAGGCGGCGGTCTTCCTGGTTCGACCCGACGGCTATATCGGCTGGCGCGGACGGTCGTGGCGGGATGCAGGTTTGCTCGCGCATCTCGGCAGGGTGTTCCAGCCGGCGCGCGCGGAGCACGACCAGACGGACGGCTCATGTGCGCGCTAGTGCGGTGGATTTGAAGTTCCTATCATTATAGCCGCGCGTTCGTGTAGGAACTTCAAATCCAAAACCGCACTAAATCATAGATTGCTGTGTCCCTTTGATTCCGAAGTTCGCAAACGAGTGTGCCGCGCAATGATGCGAACTTCGGAATCGGGACACTATACTCAAGGTCGTACTGGTGTGCTGATGCTCAGGAAGCGCAATCATCGCATGGCAAACAACTCGGCTCCGGGGCGCATGCCCACCGCTGGCCTGTCGCGCGCGGGCTTCCTGCGGCTTGCCGCCGGCATGACCGCCGGCCTGGGCGCCGCCCTGCTCGCTGATAAGCTCGCCGGCGCGCAAACCCGCGATGAAGGAACAGCCATGCAGACACGTCCGATCCCATCGAGCGGCGAAGCGCTGCCAGTCGTCGGCTGCGGCACCTATGTGGGCTTCGACATCGGCGCCGACAGCGCGAAGCTCGCGGCGCTGGCCGAGGTGGTCCGCACGCTGCGCGATGCCGGCGGCAAGGTGTTCGACAGCTCGCCGATGTATGGCCGCGCCGAGGCCGTGCTCGGCGACCTCCTGGCGGCCGCGCCTGACCCCGCACGCACCTTCATCGCCACCAAGGTGTGGACCCGGGGGCGGCAGGCCGGCATCACGCAGATGGAGCGTTCGTTCGCGCTGCTCAAGGTCAAGCGCATCGACCTCATGCAGGTGCACAACCTGCTCGACTGGCAGACGCATATGGCGACGCTGCGGAAGTGGAAACAGGACGGTCGCATCCGCTACCTCGGCGTCACGCATTACACCTCGAGCGCCTATGACGAGCTCGAAGCCGTCATGCGCAAGGAGACGCTCGATTTCGTCCAGCTCAACTATTCGCTCGACGACCGCGCGGCGGAGCGCAAGCTCCTGCCGCTGGCGGCCGAGCGCGGCATCGCGATCCTGGTCAACGTGCCGTTCGGCGGCGGCGGCCTGCTGCGACGTCTGCGCGACCGGCCGCTGCCGGAGTGGGCGGCCGAGATCGGCTGCACCAGCTGGGCGCAGATCCTGCTGAAATTCGTCCTCGCCCATCCCGCCGTGACCTGCGTGATTCCCGGCACGGGCAACCCGGCGCACATGGCGGACAACTGCAAGGCCGGTTTCGGAGCGCTGCCCGACGCCGCCTTGCTCAAGCGCATCATCGCGGAGTGGGACGCCGGCAGGTAGCAGCGCCTTTCCCTCGCGCCGGCATCGCTCGCACCGACATCGCCTCACACTGACGTGATGGCAGCAACCATCGCCCTGCCACGATGGTTCGCCTCTTCAGGTGGGTGTTTCCTGCTGGAGGTCCATCATGACCGACGATGTCGTCGACCACGGCCGCCGCGGTCTGTTCCGCATCGGCGCATCCGCACTGCTCGCCACCTCTGCGCTGCCCCGGCTCGCAGGCGCGCAGCCAGCCGCGGACAAGCTCAAGATCGGCGTCATCGGCGCGGGCAACATCGGCGGCACCATCGGCGGCTTCTGGGTCAAAGCCGGCCATCCCGTCATGTTCTCCTCGCGCCATCCGGAGGAGCTCACGCCGCTCACCGACCGGCTTGGACCGCTCGCCAAGGCCGGGACCGTCGCGGAAGCGCTGGCGTTCGGGGACGCGATCCTGCTCGCGGTGCCGTACAAGGCGGTGCCGCAACTCGCCAAGGACTACGCGCCGCAATTCGCCGGCAAGGTGGTGCTGGACGCCGGCAACGCGGTCGCGGCGCGCGACGGCGCGGATCTGCTGAAGGAAACCCGGGACAAGGGCATCGGCAACACCACCGCCGCCTACTTCCCCGGCGCCCATGTGGTGCGCGCCTTCAACTCGATGAGCGTGGCCTACTTCATCAGGGAGTCGCATCGCCCGGGCGAGCCGATGGCGATCCCGATCGCGGGCGACGACGCGCACGCCGTCGCGGTCGCAAGCGAGCTCGTGCGGGATGCGGGCTTCGAGGCGGTCGCCGTGCCGCTGGCGCGCGCGCAGGAGTTCGCCCAGGGCGGCCCGCTCTACGGCCAGCAGCTCACCGCCAAGGAATTGCGCCGGCGTTTCGGCTTGGCGCAATGACGCTATCTCGGCCGGAGGATTCAACAACGCCCCCTGCCCGCCCGTTCGCGCGCATTCCCCGCCGGCTCATCGACGTGAAACCGGAGGAGTTGCCGGCGCTCGGCTGGTGCTGGCTCTATATCTCCTCGGTCCTCGCGTCCTACTACATCCTGCGGCCGATCCGCGACCAGATGGGGGTCGCGGGCGGCGTCAACAATCTACAATGGCTGTTCACCGGCACGCTTGTGGTCATGATCGTGCTGAACATCCCGTATTCGGCGCTGGTGAAGATGCTGCCGCGCCGGCAATTCATTCCGCTGACCTACCGGTTCTTTGCCGTCACCATTCTGGCCTTCGGCGCCGCGCTGCATTTCGCAACGCCCGAGGCGACGGTGTGGATCGGCCGCTTTTTCTTCATCTGGACATCGGTGTTCAATTTGTTCGTGGTCTCGATCTTCTGGGCCATGGTGGTTGACATCTTCACGTCCGAGCAGGGCAAACGGCTGTTCGGATTCATCGCCGCCGGCGCGACGATCGGAGCCATCGTCGGCTCCGCGGTGACCGCATCGCTTGCGACGATGGTGTCGCAGCCGGTGCTGTTGCTGGGAGCGGCGCTGCTGCTCGAGGTCTCGATCTGGTGCGTGCGGCGGCTGTCGCGCGTGTCGGTCACGCTGAGCGAGCGTCCGCATCCCGAGCGCGGCGAGGTTCCGATCGGGGGCACGGTGCTCGCCGGCCTGATGAAGACGCTGCGCTCGCCCTACCTGCTCAATATCGGCGTCTTCCTGCTGCTGTATGCCGTGACCTCGACGCTGCTCTATTTCGAACAGGCGAGCATCGTCTCCCGCAGCTTCAGCGATCGCGGCGCGCAGACGGCGTTCTTCGCCAGCATCGACCTGGCGGTGAATGTGCTCACGCTGGTGACGCAGATCTTCCTCACCAGCCGGATCGTACGCTGGCTCGGGGTCGGCATGGCGCTGGCGCTGCTCCCGGCCATGACCATGCTCGGCTTCGGCCTGCTCGCCGTGGTGCCGACGCTTGTCGTGATCGTGGGATTCCAGGTGCTGCGTCGCGCCAGCAATTTCGCCCTGACGCGGCCCGCACGCGAGGTCCTGTTCACCGTGGTGGCGCGCGAGGACCGCTACAAGGCCAAGGCTTTCATCGACACCGCGGTGTACCGCACCGGGGACCAGGTCGGCGCGTGGTCCTACGCGCTGATCGGCGCGCTCGGCTTCGGCGTCACCCAGGCCGCGGCCGTCGCCGTCATCCTGTCGGCGGCGTGGCTCGCGAACAGCCTCTGGCTCGGAAAGCGACAAGACGCCCTCGCCAGGCAGGACGTCGATGACGCACGCGTCGAACGGCCCGCGGTCGCATGACCGCCCGATCGCTCCGTCCGGGTTCTGACGCGTGGTGATCCGATCTCACACCGCGCGCAGCCTGAGCGCCACCGCGACCCACGCGGCGCCGTAGAAGACCAACTCGATTCCCAGGAACAGGCCGATCACCCAGAGCCCGGAGACCGGCCATTGCGCCAGGATGAGAATGCCCAGCACCAACGTGATGAGGCCATTGAGAGCGTGCCAGCCCCACTCCGGCAGAGAAATCACGAACGGCGTGACCAACTGGAATACGCCGGCCACCAGGAAGAACGCGCCGATCAGCAGGGTCAAAATCTCGGCGGTGACCACCGGCCGCCATATGATGAGAGCGCCGAGCACCCCGAACAGGGCCGCGCTCAGCCAATGTTGAAACAGGCCGGCCCATTTCCCGACCATGATGGCCTGGACAACCTCGATGCCGGCGGCAAACAGCAGCAGCCATCCGAAGAACAGCATGGACACGACCGTGGCTGCCACGGAGCGCACGATCGCGAGCACCCCGAGCAGCACCAGGGCGATGCCGAAGGCCAGGAACCAGCCCCAGTTGTTGACGATCTCCGCCGGAATCCGGACGTCCAAAGCCTGGATCTCGCTCATGGCGCGGTCTCCTTTTGCGAGGGCGCGACGTCGCCCTTCCATGCTGGGTCGCGATCGAATCAAGAACGTCGTTATCGGACTAAATCTTGCGAGTGTTATTCCGCCGCCCAATGTGGTCAAGGTACTGGGCGTTCGACACCGCGTGCGTGAATAATCATTGCATTCCCGGACTCAAGAATGCATTTTTCGCAACCTTCCGACAAGGTAGCGGCTGAGCAGAGATGCGCGATGGCGACCTGCGCGAGGAAATCCTGGGTCTCGAAGCCCAGATCGAAGAGCTTGCCGAGACGATCGAGAGTTGTCGAAAGATCATTCAGATTTCAAAAGCCTTCATTGTCGTCGGCGGACTGCTAATCGCAGCCATCACGATCGGACTGATCAGGTTCGATCCCATGCTGATGATCGGCGCCCTGACGGCTGTCGTCGGCGGCATCGTGGTGCTTGGCTCCAACTGGAGCACATGGCAGCAGTCTGTCTCGACCCTGAAAGCCGCTGAGGCACAACGCGCCGAACTGATCAGCAAGATCGATCTTCGCGTCGTGGAAGGCCGAGACGACGGACCCTTACGACTCAATTGATTCGGTACGGCGGGCTCATAGCAGATCGCATGCACCGAACCCGGACCTGTCGGCCGCCAGCACCGCCATGCCTCAGCGCGCCAAGTGCCGGCTCCCGCTGCGAACGGCCTCGACCACCTCGCGGATCGAGTCGATCACGAGCTGAGGCTGCTCCTTGTGGATCTCGTGACCACTGTTAGTGCGGGTGACGTGCTTCGCGTTCGGCACGAGCTTGGCGAGCCGCTCCTGCGCCTGTTTCTGCGCGGCATCGATGATGTAGCCGAAGTCCGGTGGAACGTCAGCCGGCAGCACGCCCGCCGCAATCATTGACGGGATTTGCGGTCCCACGGCCCGGTCCGCGGACAGAACGACCACGGGGACCGGACGCAGCGGCGGAGCGGCGCGGACCTGGTCGAAGCTGCGGTCCGGGTCGATCCTTTCGAGGTCCGGGTACTGAACCAGGCTGTCGCGTATCTCACCCTCCATCAGCTTGCGCTGCGTCACCCACTGCGCAGGCGTCTCCGCATCCCGAAGCCCTTCGGAGAGGGCGTCGACGAGGACGAGACCGGATACGTCGTCGGGATATGTGCTGGCATATAGCCTGGCGATCAGGCCGCCGTAGGAGTGACCGACCAGCACGTAGGGTCGCACCACGTCGGCAGCGCTCAAGAGCGCGTGCAAGTCGGCCGCCGCGTCTCCCGCCGTGGTCGGCTGCCGCACCGGGTCGCTGCGGCTCGGTTTCTCACCGACGGGCGTTCCCGGACGGTCGTAGGCACAGACCCGGGTAAACTTGGCGACTTCGGCGAAGACCGTCGGCTTGGATGGCGCGGCAAGGCTCCAATCATCGGCTGAACCCTTGAGGCCCGCCACCAGCACGACGGTCGGGGAGCCGGCGCCGCGGCACTCCAGATACATCTTGCGACCGGTGCCGATGTCGACCAGCCCGGCAAAGTCTCCGCCGACCGCGGCTTGTCCAACTGCAGCGAATAGTGCCGCGCAGGCCATGACGGTGGGCAGCACGAATTTGCTACGGTTCCCAGGCATCGCATCGACAGACATGGCGTACCGCGGCTTGTGGTCATCGGCCGCGCCGCGTCCGCGGTCCGGCAGATTCTCCCGCTCGCCCTCACCGCGCCGGTTGCGCGCGGTCCACGGCAGCGCCGCGCAGATACACCGACGAGATGCGCCGCGTGTTGGTGATGTCATCGAGCGGATTGGCGTCGAGCACGATGAAGTCGGCGCTCTTGCCTGCTTGCAGCGTGCCGGCGTCGGTCATGCGCAGGAACTCGGCCGAGTTGCGGGTCGACGCGACGATCACCTGCATCGGCGTCATCCCGGCAATCACCATGTCGGCCATCTCCTCATGCGGTCCCCACGGCCGGTTGCCGTCGGTGCCGAGCGTGATGCGCACGCCCGCCGCGTTGAGCTTCGCCAGGTTGCGGGCCTGGATGCCGTAGAAGGCCTGCTCGCGCGGTTTGTCGGTGTTGGCGGCCTCGAGCTTTTCCAGGTCGGCGGCCGGGAGGCTTCCCCGCAGCCAGGTCAGGTCGGTCTTGACGCCGCGATCCGGCAAGTTCGGCGTGAGCACCAGGTTCGGACGCTCCTTAAACATCGCCACCAGCTCGTCGTCGATGTCGCGGTCGCGAACACCGTGCGCAAACGCATCGATGCCGGCGCGGACCAGCCCCTTGGTGTCTTCGAGATCGAAGATGTGCGCGGTGATCCGCAGGCCCTGCTTGTGCGCCTCGTCGATGATGGCGCCGTAGATTTCCGGCGTGAGCTTCTTGTACTTACCGTCGCGGGTGTCGACCCAGATTTTGACGATATCGACCTTGTGCCCAGCGAGCTCCTGCACCGCCTTGCGGCCTTCTGCCTCGGTGTTGATCCAGTACGGCACCGTCAGGCGTCCCGGTTCGGGCATGGTGATGCCGCGCCCGGCGCTGAAGAAGCGCGCGGAGCCGGGGATGGTCTGGCCGCGGATATCGAGCAGCTCGTAGTTGTCCATGCCGAGGCTTAGCGCGGCGCTCACACCGAAATAGGCGCGCTGCTGCAGATCGCGCAAGATCGCTTCGCGTGTGGGGCTCAAATGGACGTGGGTGTCGATCAGCATCGGCATCACGGTCTTGCCGGCAAGGCTCACGCGCGTCGCGCCCGACGGCACGTTCATGTCGGCGGCACGGCCGGCCGCGACGATCCGCGCGCCGTCGACGAGGAGCGTGGCGTTTTCGATCGGAGCGCCGCCGTCGCCAACGATGAGGCGGGCGCCCTCGAACGCGGTGACGCCGGTCTGGGCGCGCGCGGGAGAAGCGAAGACGGCAAGAAGGGCAACTGTTGTAGCAAGAGCGACGACGTTCACGCGGCGCATCGGAGCCTCCACGGTGAAAGCGGACGGCCGTACTGTAGCGCGTCCCGGGGTGGACGTAGAAGGGGGAGGCCTGCTTGCGGCGTCTTCGCCGACCTCGCGCCGGAGCGCCATTGAAACGGCTATCGGCGCCGGGCCAGCGGCTCCGCAACCTCGTGGGCGCAGTCGATGAAGAGTTGCGCCACCGGGCTGAGTGTCCGGCGCTTCAGAGTGAGGATGCCGATCGGCCCGCTGACAATCGGAAGTTTGACGTTCAACTCGCTCAGGAACGGATGCTTGTCGGGGACACGCAGCACGGACTGGGGAAGGATTGTGAGATAGCGGCCGGTCCTCAGCAGGTTGATCCGCATCTCGTGCGCGAAAGCTACCACGGTGGCGTGAGGGACCTCGAGGCCGCTCGCGCGAAACGCTTCCACGGCGACCGATCCGACCGCACTGTCGGGAGGCGGCAGCGCCCACAATTCTCCCACCAGATCGGCAAGCCCGATGCGGCGCCGGCGTACCCATGGATTGTTGATTCCCGCCGCCACCACGTATGGATTCTCGTAGAGCGTCTCGAAACTCAGCTGCTCCTCGGCAAAGGGACCGAACCTGCGCACGATCAGGAGATCGACGCGCCGATCGCTCAAATCACGGCGCAGCGCCACCGCCTCTCCGGTCGCGACATGGAATACGACGCGCGGATAGCGCCGGGAGAGCCGATCGATGACGGCGGACACGAAGCTCGCTGCCAGCGGGATGGTGCTTCCAATCCTCACGTCCCCTGCCGTGGGATCGCCGAGGAACTCGATGTCCTTGATGCCTTGCCGCAATTCGTCGAACGCCACCAGGCTGCGACCGAGGAGGACGCGTCCATAGGCTGTGGGCTCGACCCCTTGCGGGTTGCGTTCGAGCAGCCGGACGCCGACCGCGTGCTCCAGGTCGGCAATCGCCTTCGACACGACCGGCACCGAAATCGCCATGTCGTGGGCCGCCTTGGTCATGCTCCCCGCCTGCACGACGGTGTGAAGCACATGCAGGTCCCGCAACTTGATGCGGCGACCGATCCGCTCCGACCATTGCATGCCCGCCTGCCTCTTAGCCAAACGGATAACCGGACTACGAAAAACAGAGATTCCATGAAACATCAAATCGGGGCACGATCGCAATGCCGATGTGAACGCGATCGAGGAGGGTCAGATGTTGTCCAGGCGGCTTCTTCTCTCCGTCGTGGCAGGGGCGAGCTTCGGCATCCCCGCGGCCGCCGACGCCCCGCAACCCTATCCCCAGCGGCCGGTCAAAATCATCACCGCGGGCATCCCGGGCACGACATTCGATCTCGTCGCGCGTGCGCTGGCGGATCAGCTCTCGCTTCGTCTCAAGCAAATCTTTCTGGTGGAGCCTCGGCCGGGCGCGGCCGGCAATGTCGGTGCCGAGTTCGTCGCCAAGGCTTCCCCCGACGGGTACACGCTCATCATGGCGCTGGGCACCACCTTCGCGGTGAACCCGAGCCTCTACCGGAAGCCGCCGTTCGATCCGCTGGGGGACTTCACGTTCATCGCGATAACGGCAACGACCAGCACCGTACTGGTCGTCCATCCGTCGGTCCCGGTGAGCTCGGTAGCCGAGTTCGTCGCCTTTGCGAAGAAGGAGCCGATAGCCTACGCGCATGGCGGCAACGGCACACCCGGTCATCTGACCATGGAATATTTCCGCCTGATGGCCGGCTTCCAGACGACGCCGGTGCCCTACCGCGGCAATCCGCAACTGGTGACCGATCTCGTGGGCGGCCAGATCAAGGCCGGCTTTGTGGCGGCATCCGGCGTCATCCAGCACGTCCGCGAAGGCCGGTTGAAAGGCCTCGCGGTTTCGACGCGCTCGCGGTCCCCGCTTGCCCCGGACGTGCCGACGATCGCGGAGGCCGGATATCCGGAATTCGAATTCGCGAGCTATCATGTGCTGGCGGCGCCGGCGGGGATTCCGGATCCGGTCGCGGCGCTGCTGGAGCGCGAGGTGCTGCGGTCGCTGGCAGATCCGGAGCTCCGGGAGAGATTCCGCGCGCAGGACATCGTGATTGCTCCGGCCACGCGTGTCGAGGCCAGGGCACGCATCGAATCCGATCTCCAATTGTGGGCCAAGGTGGTCAAGGCGGCCGGCATGCAGGTCGATTGACCGGCGCGAGCCCGCCATCGTCGGCGCGCCTCCTTCGCTTCAGTGCCCCTGCTCAGATGTGAACACGCACACAACAGGTGCCGCGCCATGACTGGTATCCCGGACATGCAACGAACGACCGGTACACAAGGACTGACGAAAGTGGTCATGCTCGGGACCGGCACACCGCGGCCTGATCCCAACCGTTCCGGGCCGGCAACAGCCATCGTCGTCAACGATATGCCCTACTTGATTGACTTCGGTCCCGGCGTGATCCGGCGCGCGACGGCGGCCTATGAGAACGGCGTCACGGCGCTCGGCTTCGGGGGCATCAACATCAAAACAGCCTTTCTCACCCATCTGCATTCCGATCACACGCTGGGCTATCCAGACCTCATTTTCACGCCCTGGGTGATGGGGCGTCAGGCGCCGCTCGATGTCTATGGCCCGAAGGGTCTCAAAGACATGACCGAGAACGTGCTCAAGGCCTGGCAGATCGACACCGAGGCCCGCATCAACGGCATCAACCAACACAATTCGACCGGCTGCAAGGTGAACGCCCGCGAGATCTCGACCGGCGTCGCTTACAAGGATGACAACGTGACGGTCGTGGCCTTCGCGGTGAGGCACGAGGAGATGATCAATTCATTCGGCTACCGGTTCGAAACACCCGGCCGCACCATCGTCATCTCCGGCGACACCGCCCCTGCACAGACCATCGTCGACCACGGCCGGGGTTGCGATGTGCTGATCCACGAAGTCTATTCGATGGCGACCTATCACCAGGTCTCGTCACGGTCGCAGCGGTTCCGCCGAAACCACCACACGTCGTCCGTCGAACTGGCGGAAATTGCGAACACCGTGAGGCCGGGTCTTCTCGTCATCTATCATCGCTCGAATGCAGGCGGAGGGGCATCGAGCGCGGATCGGGAAGACGTTCTGCTCGAGGAGATCAGGCGGGACTACGGCGGCGCCGTCGTTGCCGCTCACGATCTGGACGTGTTCTGACCACCGCCACCGGTGAGGCGCCGCTTGACGATTGGCCGGCTCTGCACGATCGCCATCGATCCTGGCCGGCGTCAACCGCGGCTCGAGACGGCCGCATCACCCTGATGGCCGTTCGTCGGCAATGACCTTGCCGTCGTTCGGCAGACTGCCGGGTGCAACGAACTTTACCTCGCCCCTAAGCTTGGTCACCGACTGCAGCGTGGCCGCCACCGCTGCCTGCAATCCGTCCGCGCGCGCCGACGATTCCGCGATCAAGGTCATGGCGTCCTGCTCGCCGGCGCGGGTGACGCTGAGCCGTAGCCGGCCAAGCTCGGGATGACGCTTGCCGACCTGGGCGACCTGGGCGGGATGAACGAACATGCCCTTGACCTTGGTGGCCTGGTCGGCACGGCCCATCCAGCCCGAGAGTCGCATGTTGGTCCGTCCGCAGGGCGAGCGGCCCGGGATCACCGCCGAAAGATCGCCGGTCGCAAACCGGATCATCGGATAGTCCGGGTGGAACGAGGTGACGACGACCTCGCCGACGTCGCCCATTGCGACCGGATCGCCGGTGCCGGGCCACACGATTTCGACAAGCAGGGTCTCGTTGACGATCAAACCCTCGATCTCTTCGCTCTCGTAGGCGATCACGCCGAGGTCGGCAGTGGCGTAGCATTGGCGCACCCTCACGCCGCGCGCAGCCAGTTCCTGGCGCAGCGACATTGGCAGCGCCGCGCCCGACACCAGCGCGCGCCGCAGCGACGATGCGTCCTTGCCGGCCTGCTCCGCCGCATCGAGCAGAACCTTCAGGAAATCGGGCGTGCCGAGATAGCCGGTCGGCTTGAAATGCGCGATCGCCGCGACCTGCTGCTCGGTATTGCCGGTGCCGGCGGGAATGACCGCGCAACCGAGCGCATGCGCGCCCGATTCCATCATGAAGCCGCCCGGCGTCAGGTGATACGAAAACGAGTTATGCACGACCTCGGCGGTCCGGAAGCCCGCGGCAAACAGCGCGCGCGCCACGCCCCAAAAATCCTTGGCCTCTCCTTCGGGCTCGAAAATCGGTCCGGGCGACATCAACAATCGCCGCATGCGACCGGGCGCCGTGACATTGAAGCCGCCGAACGGCGGCCGTTCCGTCTGCCGTACGACCAGTTCGGACTTGCGCAGCACCGGCAGCTTCGCCAACGCCGCCCGCGAGGTCACAGTATTGGGGTCGACGCCGGCAAGCTGCGCCGCCCACCCCGGCGCACTCAGGGCCAGCGCGATGAAGTCGGGCAGCCGGCCAAAAAAATCGCGCTCACGCGCGTCAGCGTCGCGGGTTTCGAGCTGGTCGAAGTGTTCAGACGTCATCGGTCATGGCCCTGGAGCAGTTTCGTGCCACCGAACGGCTTCGCAAGCGATTCGCGTACAGCGTCGTAGAGCAGGATTTGCGCTTATGATTCCAGTTTATAGCTATGCCGCTACAGCACCTCCCGATGGGCCCGACGCAAAACAGTTGCCGCGCCGAGTCTGCCATTTGCGGTGATTCCATTGCAACGGAACAACTGCTCCAGTGTTCCATACGTTCGTACATCCTCGCGGGATGCAAACTTCGGAATCAAATAAACACCAGCGACAATGATTCTATTGCCACTCTTGATTTGAGTTCCTGAACCAGGATTGCAGCTTACAATCGCGGAAATTGCAAATCCACCGCACTTGCGCAACAGCGCTGCAGATTGAATCAAGATTTCGCGCTAAGTATTTATTCGGTCGTATGATCTTCTGCGAAAAGTCTTTAGCTTTTGGGATCAGGTTGTAGTGCCCCGAGTCCGATCCTCGCAAATTCCTCGCGACAGACTCTCACACGAACTTTTATGAGCCATCAAAGCCAACGCTTGCGTCGCTTGAACGACTTCAGGTTCTTGAACGAGCGGCGCTCGCCGCTGCCGCCGCCCAAGTAGAATTCCTTGACGTCCTCGTTGTTGATGAGGCTCTCGGCCGGGCCGTCGAGTACCACCTTGCCACCCTCCATGATGTAGCCGTAGTCGGCGGCCCGCAGCGCCATGTTGGCGTTCTGCTCGACGAGGAGGATGGAGATACCCAGGTCACGGTTAAGGCGGCGGATGATGGCGAAAACCTCCCGCACCAGCAACGGCGACAGTCCCATGGAGGGCTCGTCCATCAGGATCAGGCGCGGCTTTGCCATCAGCGCGCGGCCGATCGCCAGCATTTGCTGCTCTCCACCCGACAGATAGCCCGCGAGCCCGGTGCGCTCCTTCAATCGCGGAAAGTAGGCGAAGACCCGCTCCATATCCTCACCTACGTGGGTCGAGGGCCGGGTGTGCGCGCCGAGACGAAGGTTCTCGATGACCGTCATATCCTGGACGATGCCGCGACCTTCCATCACCTGGAAGATGCCGCGATGCACGATGCGGTTCGGCGGCAAGCGGGTAATCTCTTCGCCATCGAACGAAACGCTGCCGCGGGTGATCGCGCCGTCCTCCACCGCCAGCAGGCCGGAAATCGCCTTGAGGGTCGTCGACTTGCCAGCGCCATTGGCGCCGAGCAGCGCGGTGATGCCTCCGCGGCGAGCCTCGAGGCTGAGTCCGCGCAACACGAGGATGACGTCATTGAAGACGACCTCGACGTTCTTGACCTCGAGGATGGCGTTGCCGGCCGCCGCCCGACCTTCCGTTGCTGTCGTGGCCGCTTCCATCTTCATCTCGTTCCGGCTGCGAGCCTCGGGAACCAGACCGTAATCCAGTCCAATCGAAATGGATCATGGTCGCTCGCAGCGGGCTTGAAGTCCCTGCGATATCGACGCGGAACGTCGCCGCGCACTCGGTGTGCTGACCTCCCCCCAGCGGGAGGCTTGTGCATGATCCCGTCCGAAAACCGGCTCCCACTTTTCGGGATCATGCACCCATTCGTTTGTGCATGATCTTGTCCGAAAACCGGCTCCACTTTTCGGGATCATGCACCAAGCTATTGGCCCAGCCAGCGGTCTTCGCGCTTCAGCACGGTGTCGGCGACCTTCTCGACCTTGGCCTTGCCGTTCTCGAAGTTACCGCGGTTGATCGAGACCGTCATGGTGCCGCGGTGGTCGGTCGGGGTCCACGTCGACGGGATGCAGACGCCTTCGAGGCCCTTCGGCACCCAATCCTGTTTGGCGTACATGCCTTTCCTGACGTTTTCGCCGGTGATTCCACCGTTGGCCTTCGCCCACTCCATTGCTTCCTTCATGTAGTAAACGGAGCAGACGCCGCGGACGTAGTGGTGGGTCGGCGTGTCATTCTTGGTG
Organism: uncultured Alphaproteobacteria bacterium; assembly: GCA_963725065.1. Taxonomy (GTDB): domain Bacteria; phylum Pseudomonadota; class Alphaproteobacteria; order Rhizobiales; family Xanthobacteraceae; genus VAZQ01. The sequence goes on along the minus strand of CAVRXD010000035.1, from coordinate 75,815 downwards.
AAGCCGCTCTTGTCGGCGATCTGGCGCACGAGCTTCATGCCGGGCGCGTCCTGGTCCCAGAATGGCGTGGCCGACGGGAAGATGTAGTTCTTGGCTTCTGCCGCGGCGATCGTCGGTTCGTCGCCGGCCCATATGTTCGCGAGATAGGTCACGTTGAGCCCGACTGTGTCGCACGACTTGAGCATCGAGACGACGGAGCCACCGAGGTTCCCGATATAGACATAGTTCGCGCCCGAATCCTTGATGGTCAGGCACTGCGCCTTGAAGTCCCCAGGCTTCAGCGGAATGACGACCGGGGTCAACACTTCGAATCCGAGCTCCCTGGCGAACGTGCTGCAGGCCTCCTTAGGCGCGTTCGGATATGGATGGTTGTCGCCGGTGTGAATGTATTTCGGCTTGGCAAGGCCCTTCGCCTTGGCATCGCCCGCGGCCCACTGCACCATCGCGCGGCACGCATCGGTGTACGATGGGCCGTAGAAGAAATTGTACGGCGCGGGCTTCTTGGTGTCCGGGTTCTTTCCGGTCGGATCGGTCAGATGTCCGGAATAGGAAGCCGACCATACTGGTACCTTGTCCTCGGCGACGAAACCGATAAGCGCCTCGGTATCGCCGGTGCCCCAGCCCTGCAGCGCGACCATGCCTTTGCCTTTCCACCGCTTGTAGTTGGCGATGGCGTCCGGAATTTTGTAAGCATAGTCGACGGTTTCCATGTCGATCGGCGTGCCGGCGACGCCGCCGTTGGCGTTGATGAAGTCGACTGCGTCGCGCACGCCCGGACCGTAATACTTGCCGACAAAAGACGTGGCGCCGGTGTAGTCGGCCAGGTGGCCCACAAACACCTTGTCCTGTGCCAGGGCCGGAAACGCGGCGCTCGCAACAAGAAAGCTCACGGCCATAACAGCCCTTTTCATCTCGTTTTCTCCCAGGCGGCAACCTCAAGGGCCGGCCGTCGCTCGCCGCCGAGAGCAACGGGTTCTCCTCGTGTCTCGATTCCGAAGCTCGCAAACATCGCGGCACCCCTCGATGCGAACCTGGCAGTCCAAGGGATACTAGCAAATTTACGATGCCAGTGCGGTCTCGATCTCAAGTTGCCACTTCAAATCCACCGCACCAACCGTATTCGGTCGGACTTGACGCAGCATATTGCCGCGCGCACTCGGGTGCGCTGCCTTCCTCACCGACCCCGGCTTGCCGGGGGGTTCTTAGGATTCATGCTGCCGATACCTGGGGTAATCCCCGGCCGGCCGGCGAGCGCTGGCCGGGACGCGGGCGAGCCCCAAAAAAGGAGACAGACCGCGTCCACCGCCGTGCCGATCCCACTTCGACGGGACGATACCTAGTACGAGAAGGGATAGAGCTTGAGGCTGGCACGAATCAATCGCCAGCGGTGAATCAGGCCTTCCGGCTCGAAGATCAGGAAAAGCATGATCGCCGCACCGATCGACATCTCCTTGATGTAGGCGACGCCCTGCTGCATTGCGGGAAGGAAGTCGGCGAGCGTCGAGGCTCCGGCCTGCATGACCTGCGGCAGGAGCAGGACGAACGCGGTGCCGAGCACCGAGCTGGCGACCGACCCGAGGCCGCCGATGATGACCATGGCAAGAAACTGGATGGAAAGCAGGATGGTGAACGCCTCCGCGGAGACGAAGCCGAGGTAGTGCGCATAGAGGGCGCCCCCGATGCCGGCGAAGAAGCTGGATATGCCGAAAGAGAGAATCCGGTAGCGGGTCAGGTTGATCCCCATCACCTCGGCAGAAAGATAGTGATCGCGAACGGCGATCAGCGCCCGGCCATCGCGCGTGCGCATCAAGTTGGCAACGCCGACGTAGCTCAGGACGAACCAGAACAGCACGACATAGAAATAGGTCCGATCGGTATGGAGCGGAATGCCGAACAGGCTCGCCTGCTCCGCAGGAGCTCCGGACGAGCCGCCGGTGAACCAGTCCGCGCGGGCGAAGAAGTCCTCGAGGATGAACTGCGCGGCGAGCGTGGCAATGGCGAGATAGAGGCCCTTGAGACGCGCCGCAGGTATGCCGAAGACCATACCCAGCGCAGTGGTCATGACACCGGCGATCGGGATGCTGATCAGCGGCGGCACGCCGTGCTTGGTCCCAAGCCAGGCGGAGGCAAACGCGCCGAAACCGAAAAATGCGCTGTGGCCCAGCGATATCTGGCCGGTGAACCCGACCAGCACGTTGAGCCCCAGCGCGGCGATGCCGTAGATGCCGATCAGGATGAGCTGGCTCAGAACGTAATCGCTGGCGAACAGTGGCAGCGCGAGCAAAAGCGCAACGCCGGCGCAGGCCATGATCATCGCTCCCCGGGTCCGGAACATGGTCATGTCTGCGGCGTAGCTGGTGCGGAAGTCGCCGCAGGGCCGGGGATAGGGAACGTAGGACATGGGCTAGTGCGCGTCCCTTCCGGTTTGATGCGATGCCGATCCGACCGGTCCCAGTTTCAACGAGAATCCTCCCGGTCGCCGCAGCGTCACATCCGCTCGATGTTCTCGGTGCCGAACAGGCCGTAGGGGCGGATCATCAGGATGATGATGAGCACGTAGAACGGTGCGACGGTGTACATGTTGCCGACGTGCAGGTACTGGCCGTCGATGAATTCCGCGAAGTTCTCCAGCAGTCCGATGATGACGCCCCCGACCACCGCGCCCACGATCGAATCCAGCCCACCGACGATGACCGCCGGAAAGACCTTGATGCCGATGATGGCGAGCGAATTGGAGACCGCATTGACGAGCCCGAGCACGACACCCGCGACGCAGGACACCAGCGCCGAGATCGCCCAGGCCATCGCGAAAACCTGCTTTACCGAGATGCCGAGGCTCTGCGCGACCTGCTGGCTGTAGGCCGTCGCCCGCATCGCCAGGCCGTAGCGCGAGTAGCGGAAAAAATAGAAAAACACGACCATGATCACGAGCGACAGCACAAAGCTCATGAGATAGGCGGTCTCGACGTTGAGACCGGCGATGTTAATCTTCTCGGTGCTGAAGACGTTCGGGAACCGGGCGGCATTGTTGCCGAAGGCCCAGTTCATGACGGCCTGCATGAATATCGCCAACCCGATCGTCACCATGATGACGGAGATGATCGGTTCGCCGACCAGAGGGCGCAGCAGAACCACCTGCACCAAAATGCCGAAAAGGGTGGTGAAGACGAGCGCAAACGCGAAAGCGGCCACGAACGGCAACTGCCATTTCACGATGAAGTACCAGCAGATCCACGCCCCCAGCACCAGGAATTCGCCTTGCGCGAAATTGACCACCTGGGTCGACTTGTAGATCAGCGTGAAGCACATCGCGACAACGCCGTAGAGCATCCCGACGATCAGCCCGTTGACCAGCAACTGGATGAGCAGGTCCCAATTCATCCCCGGCCTCCGCCGACCGTTTCCGCTTCGAGGCTTTCATTCTTCAACTTGGTCACGATGCGCTGCCGGGTACCGTCCTGGAAATGGATCCAGGTATCGATGTCGACAAAAGCGGTGTCGGAATAGAGCGCATCGATGATAGAGCCGTATTTTTCCGCGATCACGCCGCGGCGCACCTTGCGAGTGCGGGTCAGTTCACCGTCATCGGCGTCGAGCTCCTTGTACAGCAGCACGAACTTGCGGATGCGCTGGCCCTCGGGCAACGACGTATTGACGGCTTCAACCTCGCGGCGGAGCAAGGCGTAGACCTCCGGCCGGGCCGCGAGATCGGTGTAGGTGGTAAAGGTGATGCGGCGCTTCTCCGCCCATTTGCCCACGACCGGATAGCGAATGCAGACCATGGCAGTCAGGTAGGGCCGACCATCGCCGATGATGACCGCCTCGGCGACAAAGGGCGAGAACTTCAGCTTGTTCTCGATATATTGCGGCGAGAAACGCACGCCGGTGGAGGTAACCGCCAGATCCTTGGCGCGATCGACCACGACAAGGTGGCGCCCGGGCGTCAGGTAGCCGGCGTCGCCGGTCAGAAACCAGCCGGCGCCGTCGAACATTTCCGCGCTGGCATCGGGATTCCTGTAGTAGGCCGTCATCATGTGCGGGTGGCGAACGATGATCTCGCCGAGTCCCTCCTGATCGGGGTCCTTGATCGCGATCTCGACGCCGGGCATCGGATATCCGACCGTCTCATGATGGACGTCGTCGGCGCGGTGGATGGTATGAGCACCGAGCGCCTCGGTCTGCCCGTAGAGCTGCCGAAGGGGTACGCGCATAGCGAGGAAGAACTTGAATGTATCCGGCCCCATCGCGGCGCCGCCGGTGGCGGCGGAGGTGAGATTCTTGAACCCTAGCCGGTCGCGCAATGCCGAGAACAGCAGCTTGTCGGCGAGCCAGGAGCGCTTTCCCTGGCCGACGGCCGCGACTCCGCGCAACTCTCCCCACTTGTAGATCGCCTGTTTCCAGGCGCTCGAGTCCATCATGCGGGCGCGCACGTCGGCTGCGATCTGCTCCCACACGCGGGGCGCCAGCAGCAGGAACGTCGGTCCGATCTCGCGCAGATCGGCCATGACCGTCGCCTGCTCCTCCGGAAAGTTGACCTTCATCCGGGCGATCAGGTTCCAGCCAACCGAATACATCTGCTCCATGACCCACGAGAGCGGCAGCACCGCAACATATTCGTCGTCCGCGCCCTTTGGATCCGCCTCGAGGTAGGCGGCAGCGTGTCCGAGGAAGGCGTGATGCGTCCACTCGGCGAGCTTTGGATGCGAGGTCGTACCCGAGGTCGTGCACAGAATGGCGACATCATCGGTGTGCGTCGAAGCCAGCATGCGCTCATAGCATCCGGGGTCGCTGTCTAGCGCGGCCTGGCCGGATGCTTCGAGATCGGCGATGAACATGAGGCGCGGGTCGTCGTACTTCCGCATGCCGCGCGGGTCGAGATAGATGATCCGCTCGACGCTCGGAATACGCTGTCCGAGGGTGAGGAACTTGTCGACCTGCTCCTCGTCTTCCGCGATCACCACCTTGGGCGAGGTGTAGTCGACGAGATAGGCAATCTCGTCCTCCAGCGCGTCGCGATAGATGCCGAGGCTCCGAGCCCGGCAGGCATGAGCCGCAATCTCCCCCCAGACCCATGCCGGGCGGTTGTCACCGATCAACACGACCACGTCGCCGGGGGCGACGCCGAGGCCGGCAAGGCCGATTGCCATGCGGCGGACATGATCCTCGATGGACCGCCACGTGTAGGCGGTCCAGATGCCGAATTCCTTCTCGCGCTGAGCGATCAGGTCAGGATGCTCGCGCGCATTGCGCGCCAGCATGCGCGGTGTGGTGTCGTGACGCATGACCTCGGCCGAGGCAATCGACGTCGTATGCCAGCCGCAGGTCGAGCCCTCCACCAGCACGATATCGGTGCGCATATCCATCATGGGGCCACGAGCTCCGCGTCCTGCTCGTGGAGCGGCACGTCGTCCACGCCAAGATAGGCGCGCTTCACGTGCTCGTTGGCCAGCACCTCTTCGGGGCTCCCCTCGCAGATCTTCCTGCCGAAATCCAGCACCATGACACGGTGCGAGATGTCCATCACCACGCCCATGTCATGCTCGATCATGATCACCGTCTTGCCGAGCTCCTGGTTGAGATCGACGACGTAGCGGGCCATGTCCTCCTTCTCTTCGAGATTCATGCCAGCCATCGGCTCGTCGAGCAGGATCAGCTCGGGCTCGATAGCGATGGCGCGCGCGAGCTCGACTCGTTTGCGCAAGCCGTAGGGCAGCGTGCCGGCCGGCTCGTTCCGCACGTGCTGGATCTCCAGAAAGTCGATGATGTCTTCGACCTTGCGGCGATGCTCCTGTTCCTCGCGCTGCGCACCGCCGACCCAATACAGCATGCCGGTCACGAAATTGTTGCGCATCAAATGGTGGCGACCGACCATGATGTTGTCGAGCACCGACATGTGGCTGAACAGGGCAAGATTCTGGAACGTACGTCCGATGCCGAGTCGAGCGCGGTCGTTGATCGAGCGGCGGGCGAGCGACTCGCCTTTGTAGAACAGCTGGCCCTTGGTCGGGCGGTAGCGACCCGAGATGCAATTGAGCATCGAGGTCTTGCCGGCCCCGTTCGGACCGATGATCGAGAATACCTGACCCTTCTCGACGTGGAAGCTTACATCGGCCAGTGCGCGCACGCCGCCGAACTGGATCGATACGTCCGACACCCGCAGAATGTGCTCGGACGGGCTCACGAGGGACGCTCCGAACATCGGTTTGCGAGATTGAACGCACGGACGTCGCGCCACATTGCCAATTGGTACCACAACCTGGAGGCGACAATCTCTCCTGAATCGCGCGGCGTGTTGAGGTTTTCGTCGACTGACTGGCCCGCATGAAGGAGGGCATTGCGGGTGAGGACGTTGGACCACGTGTCGGCGCGAGCGGCGTCCATCGCCACAGCAATCCTCCCAGTTCACCGCGTCGAAGCCCCGCGGGCGATGCCCCGCCGCCGTTCACCGGCAGACCTTGTTATTGCCAATAAGAAAGTGGGCTCAGCCCGAGGTCAAGTGAGCACTTGGCGTTTCCGGGCGCGGCCGCGTCTGCGACCGTTCGCCGCGACTGCCACCAGGCCGAAGCGCCATGCGGCGCTGGACAGCTATTCCGCGGCCTTGAGCAGCGGCGCAGGACCCGCGCGGAACTGATCGAGCAGCACCGCTTCGTCCGCCTTCGCCGCCTTGAGGTGGCGCATCTTGACGTGGCCGAAGCCGCGGATCTTTTCCGGAATCGCGGCGAGCCCCACCGCGATGTGGTGATTGCCGGCGTCGAGCTTGGCGAGCACCTCGGCGAGCAACGCCTCGTAATCGCGCACCAGCGCCCGCTCGGTCTTGCGCTCGGTCGAATAGCCGAACGGATCGAAGGCGGTGCCGCGCAGGACCTTGAATTTCGCGAGCAGGGAGAACAGCGGGAAAATCCACGGGCCGAATGTCATCTTCTTCGGTTCGCCAGTGGCCTTGTCCCGTCGGGCGAGGAGCGGCGGGGCGAGATGCACGTGGAAGCGCAGGTGCTCGCCGCCGAGCTCACTGTTCACCTGCTTGACGAAAGCACCGTCGGAATAGAGACGGGCCACCTCGTACTCGTCCTTGTACGCCATCAATTTGAACAGATAGCGCGCGACCGCATCGGCCAGGCCGGTCTTGCCCGGCGCGCGCGCCGTCTCGGCCGCCCGCGTCTTCTCGACCAGGCGGCGATAGCGCGCAGCATAGGCGGCATTCTGATAGGCGGTGAGGAACGCGACGCGGCGCGCGACCACTTCATCGAACGACTGCGAGAGCGTCCGCGCGTCGCTGGTCGCGTCCGGCGCGGGCTTGACCAGCGCTTCGACGACGGCCGGTTCGACCACCGCGCGTCGGCCCCACTCGAAGGCGGCCTTGTTCATGTCCACGGCTTCGCCGTTGAGCTCGATCGCGCGCTCGATCGACGCCCTCGCGAGCGGGATCGCACCGAGCTGGTAGGCATAGCCGACCAGAAAGATATTGGCGCCCACGCTGGCGCCGAACAGCGCGGTCGCTGCCCGCGTCGCATCGATGAAATGCGTCTTGTCGCGGCCGGCGTCGGCGAGGATGGCGCGCTTGAGCCGTTCGGTCGGCAAGGAGAAATCGGCGTTGCGAGTGAAATCGCCGGGCAGGAACTCGGCGAGGTTGATGACCATTTCGGTCTTGCCGTGCTTGACCGCTGCCAGCACCTTCTTGTTGCCGGCGACCACCATATCGCCGCCGAGCACGAGATCGGCGCCGCCCGCCGCGATCCGGATGGCGTGGATATCCTCCGGTCGTTCGGCGATACGCATGTGGCTGTAGACCGCGCCGCCCTTCTGCGCGAGGCCGGCCATGTCGAGCACGCCTACACCCTTGCCCTCGAGATGCGCCGCCATACCCAGGATGCCGCCAATGGTGACAATGCCGGTGCCGCCGACGCCGGTCACGATGATGTCATAGGTCTGCCCGATCGCCGGGAGCGTGGGCTCCGGCAGCGGCACCGTGTCGTGAGCCGCGGCCACCCCCGTGCCCTGCTTGAGCTTGCCGCCATGCACGGTCACGAACGAGGGGCAGAAGCCCTTGACGCAGGAAAAGTCCTTGTTGCAGCTCGACTGGTCGATGGTGCGCTTGCGGCCCCATTCGGTCTCGAGCGGCTGCACCGAGACGCAGTTCGATTTCACGCCGCAGTCACCGCAGCCTTCACAGACCAGTTCGTTGATGACCACGCGCTTGTCCGGATCGGGAAATAGTCCGCGTTTCCGGCGGCGGCGCTTCTCGGCGGCGCAGGTCTGGTCGTAGATCAACACCGTCACGCCCGGGATCTTCGCAAGCTCCTGCTGCACCGTGATCAGTTCGTCGCGGTGGTGGATGGTGAGCCCGCGCGGCCAGTCCTCCTGCTTGCTGTATTTCCACGGCTCGTCGGTCACGACGACCACATGCTTGGCGCCTTCGGCCGCCACCTGGCGCGCTATCTGCGGCACCGTCAGCCCGCCATCATTGGCTTGCCCGCCGGTCATGGCGACGGCATCGTTGAACAGGATCTTGTAGGTGATGTTCACGCCCGAGGCGATCGCGCCGCGGATCGCCATGTAGCCGGAATGGTTGTAGGTGCCGTCGCCGAGATTCTGGAACACGTGCGGCCGCTTGGAGAACGGCGCCTCGCCGATCCAGTTCGCACCCTCTCCGCCCATCTGGGTGAAGCCCAGCGTCGAGCGGTCCATCCACTGCGCCATGTAGTGACAGCCGATACCGGCATAGGCGCGCATGCCTTCCGGCACGACCGTCGAGGAATTGTGCGGGCAGCCCGAGCAGAAATAGGGAATGCGCACCGCGACATCCTGGGTCTCCGCCAGAATCCGCTGCGCCTCCTTGAGCGCCGCGACCCGCGCCGCAATCGCGTCGTTGGGACCGACCCTTTGCAGGATGCGCTCACCAATGCAGATCGCAACCTCGTTGGGATCGAGCGCGCCCTTCACCGGGAACAGCCAGTTGCCGCGCTCGTCCTTCTTGCCGATGCAGACCGGCTGGTTGGCGGTGCCGTAAAGCTCTTCACGGACCTGCACCTCGATCAGCGATCGCTTCTCCTCGACCACGATGATGAGCTCGAGGCCGTCGGCGAATTGCTTGAGGTCGTCGCGGCTGATCGGCCACGGACATCCGATCTTGTAGAGCCGGATGCCGAGATCGTTGCACTTGACCTCGTCGATGCCGAGCTCGTCGAGCGCTTGGCGCACGTCCAGATAGCTCTTGCCGACCGTGATGATGCCGATCTTCGGCCTGCGCCCGCCAGAGGTGATGTACTTGTTGAGCTTGTTGGCGCGCACAAAGGCGAGCATGGCATCGCGCTTGTAGTCGTGCAGCCGCGCTTCCTGCCCGAGAACCGTGTCGCGCAGGCGGATGTTGAGCCCGCCTTCCGGCATGGCGAAATCTTGCGGCATGACGATGTTGACGCGCTCCAGGCTGCCGTCGATCACGGCGGTCGATTCCACCGTCTCGTGCATGGATTTGAGCGCGACCCAGCTGCCGCAGAACCGCGACATCGCCCAGCCGTAGAGACCGTAGTCAAGAATTTCCTGAACGCCGGCCGGGTTCAGAATCGGGATCATCACATCGATGAAGTGATATTCGGACTGGTGTGCCGTGGTGGAGGATTCGGCGGTGTGGTCGTCGCCCATCAGCGCCAGGACGCCGCCATGCTTCGAGGTGCCGGCGAAATTGGCGTGGCGGAAGACGTCCCCGGTGCGGTCGACGCCCGGTCCCTTGCCGTACCAGAGCCCGAACACGCCATCGAACTTGCCCTCGCCGCGCAGCTCGGCCTGCTGCGAGCCCCAGATCGCGGTGGCGGCGATGTCCTCGTTGACCCCGGCCTGGAAACGGACGTCGTATTTGTCGAGCGCGCGCTGGGCGCGAATGAATTGCAAGTCGAGGGTGCCGAGCGGCGATCCGCGATAGCCCGTCACGTAGCCCGCGGTGTTGAGGCCGGCCCGGCGGTCGCGTTCCTTCTGCATCAGGCAGAGGCGCACGATCGCCTGGAAGCCGGTGACAAAAATCCGGCTCTTGGTCAGGTCGTATTTGTCGTCCAGCGTGACGTGGTTGAGCGCCATTGCGCCTCCGCGGCGTTGCGAGCCTGCGCGGCTTGCGGCCGCGGGAACATTCAACTCGTTCAAAGATATAAGCCGAGCAGGCGTGGCAGCAATGCCAAGAAGTTGAGCAGGCAGGCGATTTCACCGCAGCGCCCACCCCGGCAATGAAATGTCGGGCCGCCAGCGCGCCGCGCATTTTGGCGCAATGCAGCACGACCATCCGCTCCCCCGCGCGCTTGCCCGCATGCGGCGCGGTCATCGCGCCAATGCCGGGCGCGGGCTGGCCGCGATCCCAGGCGTGCTTTACAACCGGCGGCAAGGGTGACGGTGCGACGACGCCGGCCGCATAATATCTCGGGACTGGAACGCCTCTTCCGATGGATGCCTACGCCGATCGCCGTGAGGCCACGTCCCTCACGCATCGACAGACCCTGCTGATCGTGCTGGGCGTGCTGCTGCCGACGTTCATGGGCTCGCTCGACCAGACCATTCTGGCGACGGCGCTGCCGACGATCGGGCGCGATTTCGGCGACGTGCACAACCTTCCCTGGCTGATCACCGCCTATCTCCTGGCATCGACCGCGGTCATTCCGCTCTACGGCAAGATCGCGGACATCCATGGACGCCGGTTCACGCTGCGCATCGCGATCCTGACCTATATGGCCGGCTCGCTCGTGTGCGCGCTGGCGCCGAACATGCTGGTCCTGATCCTGGGCCGCGTCCTGCATGGCCTCGGCGGCGGCGGGCTGTCGTCCATGGGCATGGTCGTGCTCGCCGATCTGGTCTCGCCCAAGGAGCGCGGTCGCTATTACAGCTACTTCGCCGCGACCTATACCACCGCCGGCGGCAGCGGCCCGCTGCTTGGTGGCTTGATCGCCGACCATCTGCATTGGTCGGTCATCTTCTGGATCAACATTCCCATGGGGCTTGCGGCGCTCGCGATCACGACAACCCTGCTGCGCCGGCTTCCGCGCTACGAGCGGCCGCATCTCCTCGACCTCCTCGGCGCCGCGCTGATCGTGTGCGCCAGCGTGTCGTTCATGCTGGCATTGAACCTGGCCGGCGTCCGTTATCCCTGGACGTCGTTCCCGATCCTGGCGCTATTTGCCCTTGCGGTCATCATGGCCGTGCTGTTCGTGCTGCGTCTGCTCACGGCGCCCGAGCCGCTGATCCCGATCGCCATTCTCAAGAATCCGGTCATTCGCTGTGCGATCGCCGCCAACGCGTTCGGCTGGGGCTCCATCATCGGGCTGAACGTATTTCTGCCGATCTATCTCCAACGGGTGATGGGACTTTCGCCGGCCAATGCCGGTCTCAGCCTGGTGGTGTTCATGGTGGCGCTCAATACCAGCGCGGGCTTCGCCGGCCAGGTGCTTGGCCGCGTGCGCCACTACAAGCTGCTGCCCATGGGCGCGCTGCTGATCTCGATCGGGGCGGTCATATCGCTGGGGTGGCGCGCGGACAACCTGACGCCGCTGTCGTTTGAACTCACGCTGATCTTGATCGGGGCGGGGTTCGGGCCGCTCCCTTCGCTCACCGCGGTCGCCATGCAGAACATGGTGGCCCGTCACCAGCTCGGCATTTCGGTGGGAACGATGAACTTCAGCCGCAACCTCTACGCCACCATGCTGATCGCGGTGTTCGGGGCGATCGTCCTGGCCGGCACGGTGGCGGGCCAAACGGTCGACAGCGCATTGCAGGCGGGGATATCCGCGACCGCTTTCGGGCGAGTGTTTTTCGTCGCCGCGGCCAGCATGACGATCGCGTTCATCGCGATCGCGCTGATGGAGGAAAAGCCGCTGCAGACCGGCGCCGAGCTCGACGCGCAATAACCGCCGCCGGCGGATGGCTTACGCCACCTTGCGCTCGACCAGCTCAATCTCGGCCACTGGCGCCTCGTCCGTGTGCACGACGAAGCGCCGGAGCACGTTCGGCCCGAAGGTCGTGCTGAACGCCACATCGGCGGCGTCACGGCCACGCGCCATGACAATGCGGCCGATGCGGGGAATGTTGTGGCGGGCATCGAACGCGTACCAGCGGCCGCCGAGATAGACCTCGAACCAGGCGCTGAAATCCATCGGATCCGGCTCCGGCGGAACGCCGATGTCGCCCAGATAACCGGTGCAATAGCGCGCCGGGATGTTCATGCAGCGGCACAGCGTGATCGCGAGATGAGCAAAGTCGCGGCACACGCCGCGGCGTTCGATGATGACGTCGGTCGCGGTCTTGGTGGCGCGCGCGTGCTGATAGCCAAAGCGCACGTGGGAATGGACGAAGTCGCAGATCGCCTGCACCCGCGCCCAACCCAGCGGCGTGTTGCCGAAGCGCGACCACGCCGCCTCCATCAGCCGCTCGGTCTCGCAATATCTGCTCGCCAGCAGGAACACCAAGGCGTCGTGCGGAAGCTCAGCGACTTCGTGCTGGCGGGCGGCCGGCTCGACCACGTCGGGCAATCCCGAATCCGCCACCAGGGCGTCGGTGCGAATGTCCAGCTGGCCCGGCGGCGCCACCAGACGGGTGCAGACGTTGCCGAACGCGTCGAGATAGCGGGTGAACGGAACCGCCGGCGAGACGCGAAGCTGATCGGGCTTGATGATGTCGGCGGCGCGCGATGGATGCACGTTGAGCATCAGCATCATTGGCGTAGGCGCGACGAAGTCGTAGGTGATCTCGAAACCAATACGGATTTTCATGGATGATCTCGGCTGCTGCCAGGGAAGTCGTCGAAAACCATCAACCCGGAGAACGCTTTCCCGTCCAAGGGCGGCTGCGATACAGGAATATGGGGGCCCGCACCAGTAACTTTTGGCGGCGGATTGCAACACGACTTCGCGACTACTTGAAGCGGCTAATTATGAACCTGCATGCCGCCGTTTTGGGATGAATTGGTCTCGTTAATGTCTGTCTGAATATTTATTGGACCGAAATCGCCCAACCTGCATGCAGCCTCGCGGGGCGTGCCCTTGCATACGGCAGCGCCGCGCTCATACCCTGTTACCACCGCCCCAGGTCCAGAAGTCGCGGCCCTCGTCCTTCATGAACCGCGCCAGCACCATGTTGTGGACCTCGGAAGCGCCATCGACGAGGCGCGCCTGCCGCGCGTAGCGGTAAATCCATTCCAGGATCGTGTCCTTGGAATAGCCGCGCGCGCCGTTGAGCTGGATCGCGACGTCGGCTGCCTGATGCAGGGTGTCGGCGACGTGCACCTTGGCCATGGAGACTTCCTTGCGCGCGCGGTCGCCGTGATCGAGCTTCCAGGCCGCGTGCATGACCAGCAGCCGCCCGATCTGGATCTGGTGCGCGACCTCACCGAGCTTGATCTGCACGCTCTCGCGGTCGGCCAATCGGATGCCGAAGCCTTCGCGGTCCGCCACATAACCCTGGGCGATTTCCATGCAGCGCTTGGCCAGCCCGAGCCAGCGCATGCAATGGGTGAGGCGCGCCGGCCCGAGCCTGATCTGGGTGACGCGCAATCCGTCACCGACCTTCATCAGCACGTTCTCGTCGGGCACTTCGAGCCCTTCGAAGGCGAGTTCGCAGTGGCCGCCATGCTCCTCCGGCCCCATGATCGGGATCCGGCGCAGGATGCGCCAGCCGGGCTGGTCGCGGTGGAAGAGGAACGCGGTGAGCCCGCGGCGCGCGTCGTCCGAGGTGCGCGCGAGCAGAATGAAATGGTCGGCGACGCCCGCCCCGGTGATGAACCACTTGTGACCGTGGATCACCCAGGTGTCGCCTTTCTTCTCCGCGCGCGTGCGGATCATGTCCGGATCGGAGCCGCCGCCGGGCGCGGGTTCGGTCATGGCGAAGGAGGAGCGCACCTTGCCGTCGACGATGGGTCGCAGCCATTTGTCCTTCTGCGCATCGGTTCCTACCAGCGCGAGCAGATTCATATTGCCGTCGTCGGGCGCGGCGCAATTGAACGCGAGCGGCCCGAAGATCGAACGATTCGCTTCCTCGTACATCGCGGCCCAGCCGACGATCGGCAGCGCCATCCCGCCATAGGCCTTCGGCGCCTGCGGCGCCCACAGCCCCTCCGCCCTGGCCTTGGCCTGCACGCCACGCAACACGTCGAGGCGGATGTTTTCGTGCTCGTCGTAATTCGCCCGATCGCTTTCAAGCGGCAGCACATGCTGCTCGACGAACCGGCGCGTGCGCAGGCGGATGTCTTCGATCTCGGGCGACAGCGTAAAGTCCATGCTCGTATCCTTGTCACATCACGGTGGACGCCGCCCGCGGGGCCGTCGTCACCCCCGCAATCCCACCATCTGGCCGCCGTCGACCACGATGGTGGTCCCCGCGATAAAGCGGCCGGCGTCGGAGACCAGCAGCAGCAGCACCCCGTCGAGATCGCCTTCCTCGCCGAAACGACCGACGGGGATCTCGCGTTTGATCGCCGCGCCCTGCTCGCTCAACAGATATTCGCGGTTGAGATCGGTCACGATCCAGCCCGGCGCGATGGAATTGACGCGGATGCCCCGGAAGGCGAGCTCGAGCCCGAGCGCCTTGGTGAGCTGGACGATGCCGGCCTTCGCCACCGCATAGGCCGCCGTGCCCTTGGCGACGCCGAAGCCGAGCACCGAGGCGATGTTGACGATGGCGCCGCCCTGCTTCGCCGCCAGCATGCGGCGCGCGGCTTCCTGCGCCCAGAAGAACACTGCGTCCAGATTGGTGCCCAGCACCCGTCGCCACTCCTCCGCCGGCAGATCGACGGCCCGGTTCGCATGCGCCACGCCGGCATTGTTGACCAGGATGGTGACGGTGCCGAAGGCCGTCTCGGCCTCGTCGAACGCGCGCGTCATCGCGGCGCGGTCGAGCACGTCGGCGGCGATCGCGACGGCACGGCCGCCGGCCTGTTCGATGCGCGCCTGCACCGCCGCGAGCTTCTCCTTGCGGCGGGCGACCAGCGCGACCGCCGCGCCTTCGCGCGCCAGCACCTCGGCGAAGCGCACGCCAAGCCCGCTCGACGCGCCGGTGACCAGCGCGACGCGTCCCTTGAGGTCGAATAGTTCCGCCGCACTGCCCATGCTGCGTCTGATGCCCCCGGTTCCGGCGTTCGTATCCATGCGGCTCGCGCGCTTACGAACGTCCTGCTCTCGACTTCAAATCCGGCCCGGAGGATACTAGATCATCATCCGCAGGAATGACGACCCTTTGCACTGAAGGTGCCCTCATGGCCGAGCATGATCACGACGACCACCATCATCAGCACGGTTCGGAGCTGTCCGAGACGCAGCTGCGCGTGCGGGCGCTGGAGACGGTCCTGACCGAGAAGGGATACATCGATCCGGCCGCGCTCGACGCCATCATCGAGGCCTACGAGACCAAGGTCGGGCCCCACAACGGCGCGCGTGTCGTCGCCAAGGCCTGGAGCGATCCTGCGTTCAAGCATGCGCTGCTCGAAGACGCATCCAAGGCGGTGAGTTCGCTGGGCCACGAAAGCAGGGTCGGCGACCATCTCGTCGCGGTCGAGAACACCCCCGCGCTGCACAATATGATCGTGTGCACCCTTTGCTCCTGCTATCCGTGGGAAGTGCTCGGGCTGCCGCCGGTCTGGTACAAATCCGCGCCCTACCGCTCGCGGGCGGTGAAGGACCCCCGCGGCGTGCTGGCCGATTTCGGCGTCAGCCTGCCGAAAGAGACCGAAATCCGCGTGTGGGATTCGACCGCGGAGACCCGCTTCCTGGTGCTGCCGATGCGCCCGCCCGGCACCGAAGGCTGGAGCGAGGAACGCCTCGCCCAGCTGGTGACGCGGGATTCGATGATCGGCACCGGCGTCGCCAAGCGCCCCGACGAGGCCGCGTGATGGACGGCATCCATGACATGGGCGGCATGGACGGCTTCGGGAAGGTCGAACCCGAGCCCAACGAGCCGCCGTTTCACGCCTCCTGGGAAGGGCGCGTGCTCGCGATGCAACGCGCCATGGGCTACGCCGGCGCGTGGCACATCGACATGTCGCGCTTCGCGCAGGAAAGGCTGCCGCCGCAGGTCTACGTCACCGCGTCCTATTACCAGCGCTGGGCGCTGGCGATGGAAAAGAATGTCGTCGAGCGCGGTTACGCCGATGCCGAGGAACTCGCCGCCGGTCACGCGTTGCGTCCGGGCAAGCCGCTCAAGCGCAAGCTCACGACCGACGTCGTCCGGCAAGGGATGACGCGCGGCTCGTTCTATCGCCAGGCGCAGGCGCCCGCACGGTTCAAGCCGGGCGACCACGTGCGCACCAAGAACATCCACCCGCCGACCCACACCCGGCTGCCGCGCTACGCGCGCGGGCGCGTCGGCGTGGTTCAGCTCGTGCACGGCTGCCACGCCTTCCCCGATGCGGTGGCGATCGACAAGGGCGACGATCCGCAATGGCTCTATACCGTCGTGTTCGACGGCGCCGAGCTGTGGGGCCCCGATGCCGACCCGACGGTCAAGGTGTCGATCGACGCGTTCGAGCCCTATCTCGATCCGGCGTGATGGAGTCCTCCGGCGCTCGCCCGCGACGCTCGCCCGGCCGCAGTGACGGCGCCGGCATCGACGCCGCGGCCGCCCGTCGCGCCACCGCGGCGGTGCCGGGCATTCCGCGCGATGCGGAAGGGCCGGTCTTCCGCGAACCCTGGGAAGCGCAGGCCTTCGCCATGACGCTCGCCCTGCACGAGCGCGGCCTGTTCAGCTGGCCCGAATGGGCGGCGACGCTGGGCGAGGAAATCAAGCGCGCGCAGGCCGCCGGCGATCCCGATACCGGCGAGACCTACTATCGGCATTGGCTCAACGCGCTCGAGCGCATCGTCGCCGCCAGAGGTTTGGCTGACACGGCGATGCTCGCGCGCTATCGCCGCGCCTGGCATCACGCCGCGGACCGCACGCCGCATGGCACGCCGATCGAGCTCAGGCCGGACGACTTCGCGGATTAGACTAGAGGAGCGTTTTTTTATCCCACAGGCGCGGGCGCTGCGCTTTCGGGCGACTGCACATGTTCCGGCCGCACGCCCTGGCCGACGATGCGCGCCGGGATGCGGCGCAGCGGCGCGAAGCGCGACATCAGCCGCAGCGCGAGCGGTGCGTCGATGCCCTTGTCCGGGCCGAGCGCGCGATCGACCACGTTGTTCTGAACGAAAACCTGAAGGCGCTGGATGACGCGGGTGGGAAACATTCGCCGCTTCTCGACCCGATCGAGGTCGTCCTCGGTCACCGTCGCGGCCTTGAGCGGCTGCCACAGGATATTCGCCGCCGCCACCGCGTCCTGCACCGCCAGATTGACGCCGACCCCGCCGATGGGCGACATCGCGTGCGCGGCATCGCCGATGCACAGCAATCCTGGGCGATGCCAGCGCTCGAGCCGGTCGACCGCCACGGTCAAGAGCTTGATCTGATCCCAGTCCTTGAGCTCGTCGACCCGGTCCGCGAACACGGGCATGACCTGCGCGACGGTCTGACGGAAGGCCGGCAGCCCGGCGCGTTTGGTTTCCTCGATCGAGCCCTTCGGGATCAGGAAGGCGCATTGCCAGTAGTCGCCGCGATCGATCAGCACGACGATGCGCCCGGACTGGAACCGGCCCATGGACTCATCGGGGTCCTGCGGTTTCTTAGGCAGGCGGAACCAGAGCACGTCCATCGGCGCTCCGATGTCATCGACCTTCAGTCCGGCGCGTTCGCGCACGGTCGAATGCCGGCCATCGCAACCGACGACAAGATCGGCCCGGACCTCGAGCGAGCCGTCAGGCGTGGTGGCCCGCACGCCGGTCACCCGGCCGTTGCTCTCGATCAGCTCGACCGCCTCCGTCCGCATGCGCAGATGGAACGACGGATAGCGCTTGCCCCGGTCGGCGAGGAAATTGAGGAAGTCCCACTGCGGCATCAGCGCGATGAATTTGCAACGGGTGGACAACTGCCTGAAATCCGCGAATGCATATTGTTGGCCGCCGAAATATGCGCTGAGCGTGGCCTCCTTGTGGTGCGGCAACTTCAGAAAGTCGTCGAGCAGGCCGAGCTCGCCCATGATGTCGAGGGTCGAGGGATGGATGGTGTCGCCGCGAAAGTCGCGCAGGAAGTCGGCATGCTTCTCGAGCACGACGACGTCGACGCCGGCGCGCGCCAGCAGATAGCCGAGCATGAGTCCGCACGGGCCGCCGCCGACGACACAGCAACGGGTCGAAATTTGTTCGTTCGCCATTCATGCGCCCTTTCCGATCGCCGTAACGGTGAAATTGTGGACACGCGGCGGGCGAGCACCGCCCCGCGCTAGAGTCCGACCATCCGCTCGCTCACCATGTACCCGGTCAGCAGCAGAACGCCGAAGCCGATGATCACCAGCGCGGCGCCGGCCTCGATGCCGCGCATCACCAGCATGCCATAACCGGAACGGGTATCGGCGAAGCGCTTGGCCCAGGATTTCGCGAACACGGCGATGGTGGCGATGGCGGCCACGGTGATGGCGGTGCCGAGCCCCATGATGAAGGTCGAGACCACTCCGGTCCAGAACAGCCCCTGCGCCAGCGCAAACACCAGCACCAGGATGGCCCCCGAGCACGGCCGCAAGCCGACGGCGACGATGGCGGAGAGCCCCCGCTTCCATCCGCCGGGGCCGGCGAGCTCCTCGGGCTCGGGCGCATGCGCGTGCCCCCAGGCCGAGGCATGGTCGTCGTGATCATGATGATGGTGCGCATGATCGTGCGCGTGGCCGTCGCAATGCTGGTGATGATCGTGATCATGATCGGCATGAGCATGACCGTGGTCATGCGCATGAGCATGAGCATGCTCGTGGGCATGGGCATGCTGATGGCCGTGATCGTGGAGGGCATGCGCCGCGTGACCGCGGCGCCGACGGCCGCGGGGCGATGGAGCGTGCGCAGCGTCGTAAGGAAGACCCGCCCTTTCACCCACAGCAACCTGACGCCGATGAGGATGATGAGCGAGTAGCTCACGATTTCGATCAGATCGACCGCCCGTTTCATGGTCGCCGCGGTCGCGTTCAGCAACGCGGCGGCGATGCCCACCAGCACCACCGCGACCAGCGCCTGCAACAGCGCGGACGCGAACGACAGCACCACGCCGCGCACCCAGGTCTCTTCGTTCGCGACCATGTAGGACGAGATCACCGCCTTGCCGTGGCCGGGGCCGGCGGCGTGAAAGACGCCGTACAGGAACGACAATCCGAACAGGCCCCAGGCCACGCTGCCATCGGCCTTGGCGGCGCGGATCAGGCTCGAGAACTGCCGATAGAATTCCGCCTGCTTGGCGAAGATCCAGCCGAGCACGCCGCCCATCGGCGGCGGCGGCGCCTGCGTGCGCGGCGCGCCGAACGGGCCGCCCTGCGCGAAGGCAACGTCGAGCGCGCCGGCCACCAGCATGAGGCCGGCGAGCGCGGCGATCACCAGCGCGAAATGAACAACCGGTCGCCCCCCGACGACGGGTTTCACGGACATTTCACCAGAATCTTGTTCGCGAATTCGGCGCCGACGGTCAGCGAGGGATCTCGCTGGTTGGGACCGAGCTGGCTCAATTGTTGCGAGAGTGCGGCGCTCATCTCCTGCGGACGCGCGACCGAGAGCTTGCATTGCGCGGGAGCGCCGACGAGCTTGACCGGATCCTTCTCGGCGAAACTGAAGTCGACGAAATATTCCCGGTCGTAGACCTCGAGCGACAGATCCTTCGCCTTCACCGGCGCCTTGAGCGGCAACGTGAAGAACAGCGTCAGCACGCTCTCCTTGGTGTTGTAGTCGAGGTAGTAGCCGGCCTGCGGGTCGTTGAACTCGACCTTGCCGCCGTTCGCCTTCGCATAGGTGAAGAAGTCGTATTCCTTCAGCGACGTGACGTTGACGTCGGCCAACGGCGCCAGCTCCTCGCGCGTGTACTCGCCCTTCTTCTTGGAATCGAGACCTTGCAGTGCGAACACCGAGAACATGTCGTCGAAGGTCCAGGCGTGCCGCACGCCGGTCACCGAACCGTCGGGCGCGTAGACCAGTTCGCTCTTGACGGTGACCCACACGTGCGGATGCGCGGATGCCGTTCCGCCGGTGATGACCGCGCCGACCAACGCGGCCAGGACGGACAAACAGAAACGATCAATCATGGATGTGCTCGCCAATCTCGCCTCGCCGCGGGCCGGCAGGGCACGATATCACGGAGTGCGGCGGAATGGAGGCGCGGAAATGACAGTTCCGACATGCCGCGGCGGCCGGTCGCTACACCCCCGCCGCGCCGCCGTCGGCGCGCGGATCGTGGGCGCCTTCCAGCGTCCCGTCGGGATGGAGCGCCACCGCCCCGGCATGGCCCATGACGTCGGAATAGGCGTCCGCCAGCACCTCGACATCGTGTCCCGCCGCGAGCAGGCGCTCGACCAGGGCGCCGTCGAAGCGCGCTTCCATGCGCAGATTGGTGTGGGTCGAGCCCCAGGTGCGGCCGAGCAGCCAGCGCGGGGCATCGATCGCGCGATCGAGCGGCGAACGATAGCGCACGTGCCGGGTGAACAGGGCGGCCTGCGTTTGCGGCTGGCCGTCGCCGCCCATGGCGCCATAGCCGAGCACGCGGCCATCGGCCAGCACCGCGAGCGCCGGGTTGAGCGTGTGGAACGGCAGCCGGCCGGGCGCGAGCGCGTTCAACGCGCCCGGTTCGAGCGAAAAGCTCGCGCCGCGATTTTGCATCAGCACGCCGGTTGCCGGCAGCACGACGCCCGCAGCCGAATTCCCAATAGAGCGACTGGATATAGGAGACGACGAGGCCAGAGGCGTCAGCGGCGCCCATCCACACCGTGTCGCCTTCACCATAGGGGAGCGGCCAGTGCGCGGCCTTGCGGCCATCGATCCTGCGCGCTTCGCCATCGAGAAACCCGGCGTCGAGGTAGCGCTCGACCGGCTGCTGGATGCGATCGGGATCGGTCACGACCCGATCGCGTACCGCGAAGGCCCGCTTGGTCGCCTCGATCAGGCCGTGCAAGTGATCAAAGCTCTCGCCGTCAGGCGCGCGCAGACGCTCGAACAGCGCGAGAATGATCAACGATGCGAGACCTTGCGTCGGCGGCGGCGTGTTGAAAACGGTGCCAGCCTCCAGCACCACCGACAGCGGCTCGGTCGGGCTCGCCCGGCAGCGTTCGAGGTCCCCGCGCGTGACCGGGCTGCCGACGCGATCGAGATCGGCGGCGATCTCGCGCGCGACATCGCCGCGGTAGTAGTCATCGAGCCCGGCCTGGGCGAGATGATCGAGTGTCGCCGCGAGTGCCGGTTGCCTCAGGGTCGCGCCGGCATCGGGCGGGCGACCATCGACCAGGAATGTCGGCGCGAAGCCGGGGACGTCCTTGAGCTCGGCGAGCTTCTCCGCCGTGAGCCGGGCCTGGCTGCGGGTGACGGTGTAGCCGTCCTTGGCGTGGCGGATCGCCGGTCCGAGCAGGTCGGGCAGCGGCAGGCGCGCGCCATGGGCGCGGGCGACCTCGAGCGCCAGCATCCAGCCGGAGATCGCGCCGGGCACCGTGAGCGCCGCGAGCGGACCGCGCGGCGGGATCGTCTCATGCTCGCGGTAAAGCTCGCGCCGCGCATTGGCGCCGGCGCGGCCGGGAGCCATCAGCGCGCGCACGCGTCCCGACGGCTGGTGCACCAGCCAGAACCCGTCGCCGCCGATCTGGGTCATGTGCGGGTAGACCGCGGCGATGGTTGCCGCCATCGCCACCATGGCCTCGAGCGCGTTGCCGCCCGCGGCCAAGGTGGCGCGCCCCGCCTCGACGGCGGCGTGATGCGGGGCGGCGACGACGCCCTGGCGATGTCCGGCAGTGTGGAGGTCCATGGCTTAGGATGTCACGCGAAAAAAAGGATGTGTCATGCGCGGGCTTGACCCGCGCATCCATCCTCTTCGAACAACGTCTTGCGAAGAATGATCGATTGCCGGGTCAAGCCCGGCAATGACAACAGAAGCCGATGCAAATGAGCCTCGCTCATGTCGAGGTCTCGGCGACCTTCTCGCTCAACCCGCGCCGCCGCAGCAGCCCGTCGGGCGTCGGCATGCGGCCGCGGAAGGCGGTGTAGAGCTCGACCGGATCGCGCGAGCCGCCGGCGGCATAGACGTGATCGCGCAGGTTCTTCGCGGTGCCGGCATCGAAGATGTCGCCGCTCTCCTCGAACGCGGCGAAGGCGTCGGCGTCCAGCACCTCCGACCACATATAGCTGTAATAGGCCGCGGCGTAGCCGCTGCCGGCGAACACGTGCTGGAAGTGGGTGGGGCGGTGGCGCATGACGATTTCGGCCGGCATGCCGATGCGCGCGAGCGCGTCGTGCTCGAAGGCGCTGATGTCGAACGGCTTGGCGCCCGCGGCCTTGGTGTCGCCAACCTTGGCGTCACTCTGCGCCGCCTGCAGATGGACGTCGAGATCGACCAGCGCGGACGCCACGTATTCCACCGTCGCCCAGCCCTGGTTGAACGTGCGCGCGGCGATCAGGCGTCGCAACAGATCCTGCGGGATCGGCTCGCCGGTGCGGAAGTGCACGGCGAAGCGGCTGAGGACTTCAGGACGTTCCAGCCAATGCTCATAGAGCTGCGACGGCAGTTCCACCCAGTCCGTGAGCACGCTGGTCCCCGAGATCATGGGATAAGTGACGTCGGAGAGGAGCGCGTGCAAGGCATGGCCGAATTCGTGGAACAGCGTCCGGGCATCGTCGAACGACAGCAGCGTCGGCTCGCCTGCGCTGGCCTTGGAAAAATTCATGACGTTGACGACCAGCGGCCGGATATCGCCGCGGAGCTTTTCCTGGTCGCGCAGCGTGGTCATCCAGGCGCCGCTGTGCTTCGAGCCGCGCGCGAAATAGTCGCCGAAGAAAAGTCCGCGATGACGCCCGGCGGCATCGCGCACCTCCCATACCCGCACGTCGTCATGCCAGACCGGAATGCCCTCGCGGCGTTCGAAGGTCAGGCCGAACAGGCGGTTGGCGGTGTAGAACGCCGCCTCGATGATGCGGTCGAGCTGGAAGTACGGCTTGATCGCCGTCTCGTCGATGTCGCAGCGCACCTTGCGCAGCTTCTCCGAGTAGTAGCGCCAGTCCCAGGGGGCGAGCGCGAAATTCTTTCCTTCATCCTGCACCAGGCCCTGCAGCGCGACCGCGTCTTCCATGGCGCGGCTGCGCGCGGGCAGCCACACGCGCTCGAGCAGCGAACGCACCGCCTCCGGGGTCTTGGCCATGGCGTCGTCGAGCCGGTAATGGGCAAACGTCGGATAGCCGAGCAGCCGCGCGCGCTCGGCGCGCAGTGCCACCATCTCGGCAATGATCGCCTTGTTGTCGGTTGCGCCGCCGCCGTCGCCGCGCGCGATCCAGGCGCGAAAGATCTTCTCGCGCAGATCGCGGCGGGCGGAGAACTGCAGGAACGGCTCGACGCTCGAACGCGAGATGGTGATGACGTGCTTGCCGGCGAGGCCGCGCTCCTCGGCCGCCGCCTGCGCCGCCGCGCGCACGAAATCGGGAAGCCCGGCGAGGTCGTCCTCGCCGTCGAGCACGAGCGTGTAGCCCTGCTCATCCGCTAGCACGTTCTGGCTGAAGGTCGTGCCGAGGGTGGCGAGGCGTTCGTTGATATCGCCGAGCCGTGCTTTCGCGGCGGCGTCGAGGGCGGCGCCCGCGCGCTTGTACCTCGCGTGGTAGCGATCGAGCACCCGCACCTGCTCCGCGGTGAGGCCGAGCTGCGTGTGCCGGCGATGAAGCGCATCGATCCGGCGGAACAGGCCCTCATCCATGAGAATCCGGTTCCAGTGCTTGGCCGCGAGCGGCGCCAGTTCGCGCTCCACCTCCTGGATCGCGTCGTTGGTGTGCGCCCCGGCGAGGAGATAGAAGACGTTGGACGCGCGCGTGAGCGCGTCGCCGGCGGTTTCGAGCGCGTCGATGGTGTTCGCGAACGTCGGCTCGGCGGCATCGGCGGCGATGGCCGCGACCTCGGCCTCGTGGGCGGCGAACGCGCGCGCGAAGGCAGGCAGGAAATGTTGCGGCGCGACTTGGCCGAAGGGCGGAACGCCGAACGGCCCGGACCAGTCGTCGAACAAGGGGTTGGCGCTGGCGGCTTGGGCGGCGGCGGCTTGGCTGTGCTGATTCATGAGGCTCATATGGGGGTTGAATTCCTGCATTGCACCGTAGGCGAGGACCGGGGCCAAGGCACCCCCGGGCGGGCCTTGTTTTGAATTTTTCCGATGTGAAACAATTGCCGTGCTTGCTAAGCTGAGCGCAAGCTCAACGTCCAGTCAGTCGTTTCGCGTTCAGCCAGCAATCAAGCCGCGCCCGCGCTTCAGCCGCCCGAGGTCATCAGGCGGCGTGCGCGAGGAAAGCGTCAAGCCGCAGGAGGAAGCATGGTCTCGTTCACTTTGAACAATCGACAAGTCTCGCTCGACGCCGACCCCGGCACGCCACTGTTGTGGGCCATTCGCGACCACGTCGGATTGACCGGCACCAAGTATGGCTGCGGCGCCGGGCTCTGCGGCGCCTGCACCATTCACGTCGACGGCGTCGCGCAGCGCTCGTGCCAGCTCGATGTGGGCTCGGTGACGGGCAAGACCGTCGTCACCATCGAAGGCCTGTCGCCCAATTCCTCCCACCCGCTGCAGCAGGCCTGGATCGTCGAAGAGGTGCCGCAATGCGGCTACTGCCAGTCCGGGCAGATCATGAAGGCCGCGGAGCTGCTGGCCAAGAATCCGAAGCCCTCGCGCGCCGACATCATCACTCACATGGACGGCAATATCTGCCGCTGTGGGACCTATCACCGCATCATCGCCGCCATCGAGCGCGCATCGCGGGGGGCCTGAGCCATGAACATGATCGACACCAACCTCTCTCGCCGCGGCGTTCTCGCCGGTTTGGGCGGAATGGCATTCTGCATCGCGGTCGGCAACGACGGCGTCCGCCTGATGTCGCAGGCGCAGGCGAACACATTGGCCAACATGCCGGTGACCCCATGGGTGCGCATCGCGCCCGACGGCCGCATCACCATCCTCAGCGCCGGCGCTGAGATGGGCCAGGGCTCGATGACCTCGCTGCCGCTCATCGTCGCGGAAGAGCTCGACGCTGACTGGTCGAAGGTCGCGATCGAATGGACCCCCGCCGATGCCAAGGTCTACGGCTACAAGGACCCGTTCGGCACCGAGAACCTGATGTGGATCGTCGGCAGCCGCGCGGTGCAGCTCTACTTCACCCAGTTGCGGACCGCCGGCGCGCAGGTGCGCAAGGTGCTGATCGCCAATGCCGCACAGAAATGGGGCGTCGATGGCGCCTCGCTGAGGACCGAGCCGAGCGTCGTCATCAATCCCGCCAACGGCCAGCGCCTGACCTACGGCGAGATCGCCGCCTTCGGCACGATCCCCGCAACGCTGCCCGCGGTGGATCCGAAAGAGCTCAAAGACCGCAAGGATTTCCGCCTGATCGGCAAGTCGGTTCCGCGCCGCGACACCCCGCTCAAGGTCAACGGCACGGCGCAATACGCCATCGACGTGAAGCTGCCGGGAATGGTCTACGCCTCGACGCTCCATTCACCCGTGCACAACGCGCAGGCCGGCATCTGGGATCCCGGCAAGCAGGACCAGTCGGCCGCCGCTCCGGCAAGTTGGAACGACGCCGAGATCAAGGCCATGAAAGGCGTCATCGGCATCGTCAAGCTGCCCACCGGTCTGGCCGTCGTCGCCGATCATTTCGAAACGGCCAAGGCCGGTCGCGACGCCCTGAAGGTGACTTGGAGCAAGGCCAAGGCCGACGGCTTCAGCTCCGACAAGGCGCTCGAGGACTACGTACGGATCCATGCCGACCCGAATGCGCAGGCGGCGAAGCTGGAAGAGAAAGGCGACGTGAAAGCGGCGTTTGCCGGCGCGGCCAAGACCTATCATGCCGAGTTCCGCAGCGATTACGGCTATCACGCGCAGATGGAGCCGCTCAACGCGGTGGTTCGCATCAGCGATGCCGGCGACAAGGCCGAGGTATGGGAGGGCAGCCAGGCGCCGGATGAATCCCGCAAGGCGGTCGCGAAGGCGCTCGGCCTCAAGGACGAGCAGGTGGATTTCCACCAGTGCTACATGGGCGGCGGCTTCGGCCGGCGCTCGCTCGGCGACTACGCCGCCGAATGCGCCCTCATCGCCAAGGAGGTGCGCCGTCCGGTCAAGCTGATCTGGACGCGCGAGGAGGATATCGC
Source organism: uncultured Alphaproteobacteria bacterium (assembly GCA_963725065.1). GTDB lineage: Bacteria > Pseudomonadota > Alphaproteobacteria > Rhizobiales > Xanthobacteraceae > VAZQ01. The sequence continues at coordinate 49,649 of CAVRXD010000035.1, read as the reverse complement.
GCAAGGCATGTTCCGCCCGCAATCGTTCCAGTGCCTGGAGGCGGCAACGGACGCGTCCGGCAAGGTGACGGGCTGGAAGCATTGCGTCGTCGGCGACGGCGAATTCCTCCTCATCACCGGCATCAAGATTCCGTATTACGGGGTGCCGAACCAGCACATCGAACGGCGCGGCGTCTCCCACGGCATCAAGCTCAAGCATTGGCGCGCCGTGGGGCACGTGTTCAATACCTTCGCCATCGAGAGCTTCGTCGACCAGATGGCGGTCGACCAGGGCATCGATCCGATCGAATTCCGCTTCGAGCGCATGGGCGCCACGCCCAAGGCGCGCAAGGTATTCGAGGCACTGGCGCAGATGTCCGACTACAAAGCAAAACGGCCGGACGGCCGCGCCATCGGCATCTCGATCACGGAGCGTTCGGGCTCGCTCGGCGCGGGCGCGGTGGAAATCTCGCTCGACCGCGCGACCGGCAAGATCCGCGTGCACAAGGTCTGGGCTGCGATCGACGGCGGCGTGATCGTTCAGCCGGCCGCGGCCAAGGCCAATGTGGAGAGCGCGATCATCTACGGCCTGTCCAGCATCCTGCACGAGCGCGTGACCATCAAGGACGGCGCCGTGGAGCAGTCGAACTTCCACGACTACAACGTGATGCGCATGTCGGACCTGCCGGAGGAGATGAACGTCAGGTTCGTCGAGGCCGACACCAGGCCCACCGGCCTGGGCGAGATCGGCAATCCCTTCATCGCGGGCGCAATCTCGAACGCGCTCTATCGGCTGACCGGCAAGCGGATACGCCACCTGCCGTTCACGCCCGAGCGCGTGCTCGAAACGCTCAAGGCGTGAGCGGTGACGGCGCCGTAATCACGGCCCGCCCCGCCCCTCCAACGCAAGTCGGGCTTGCCCCGACTTGTGCAGCGATAAGATGCGATTCCGGCTGCCGCCGCCCAGCCCATTGCGTGGTCCCGAAAAGTGGGCAGCGGTTTTCGGAAAAGATCACGCACAAACAAAAAGCTGGAGCGGGATGATTCGACTAAAATCATCCCGTCTGGCGCAGATCACCCCGGCATGAAGCGGTCGCGGGTGAGGAAATCCTTGAACGTGCTGTCCGGCACTTCGAAATTGGTCCCGAGCAGGAGTTGCGGGTTGGCGCCCATCCAGTTGGCGAGCGAAATCGATTCGTAGGTGCCGTTGTTGAGCACGATCAACAGCTCGAGATCCGCGCTGCCGGCGTTCTCGATGTAATGCCCGTAGCCTTGCGGCACGTAGCCGACGTCGCCGGCGTTGAATTCCTCGGTACGCACGCGGCCGTTGGAGCCGAACACGCTCATGCGGGCGCGGCCGCCGATATAGTACTGCCATTCGTCGGCGTTGGGATGCCAATGCAGTTCGCGCATCCCGCCCGGCTTGATGCGCATGAGCGCGCCGGTGATGGTGGTCGAGATCGGAAACTCGCGCTGCGACACCAGACGATTCGTGCCACCTTGATAAGTCTCCGGACGTTGCGCCAGCAGGCGGTAGCGATGGGTGAGCGTTCCGGCGTTGAGCGTGCCGGGCGCGGGATCGGCGGGAAGCGGCGGCGGCACCGGCCCCTTGGCGATGTAGACCTCGCGTTTGGGGAAATTCGCGAAGGTCGCGGCCGGCACCCCGAAGTTCTTCGCCAGCACCTCGGGCGGCGTGTGCCCGACCCAATCGGTGATGCTGAAGGTGCCGAACTCGGAGAAATAGCCGTTGTCGAACACCAGCACGAACAGGCAGTCCTCGGAGCCGATGCCCTGGATCGAGTGGCCGAACCCGCGCGGGAAGTACCACACGTCGCCGGCGGCGAAGTCGGCGATCTGCGCCTGGCCTTGCGGGTTGATGGTGGTGACGCGGCATTGGCCCTTGATCACGTAGGCCCATTCCGCCGCATTGGCGTGCCAGTGCAGCTCGCGCAACCCGCCCGGGACGAGCGACATCAGCACGCCGGCGAGCTTTTCCGACACCGGGAATTCCGCCACCGTCGCTTCTTTTGCCCAGCCGCCGTTCCAGGTCTTGGGTGCGACCGCGCCGAGCTGGAAGCGAAAGGAGGGCAGTTGGGCGCCGGCGAGCACGGGCGGCGTCGGCCCGAACGGCGGTTGTCCTTCCGCCAGGCCATCGGTGCTCGCTGCGGCCGCGATCACGCCGCCGGCGGCCGCGGCGCTCAGCATCTCACGGCGCGAAAATTCGGACATTACCACCTCCTCGGATCAACTGCGCCGCCGCCCGACGCGACAGACCGGTGTCACAGCTGCCGATGCCGAGTCAACCGAAGCCGCTATCCCTTGCGCTGCGTTACGCTGCTACATTCGGCGGCTGATGCTGACGCGCCGCATCGAATCATCGCAACCGGAGGACCCATGACTGCCATCACTCTCGATCAGGCCGACCGTCTCATCGACGCCATCCTCAAGCGCGGCGCCGAGCTCGATTGCCGGCCGCTCTCCGTGATCGTGGTCGAGCCCGGCTGCAAGGTAAAGGCGTTCAAGAAAGAGGACGGCAGTTCCATGATCCGGTTCGAGATGGCCTACGGTAAGACCTATGCCGCGCTCGCCATGGGCCGCTCCTCCAAGCTCGTGAAGGTGCGGGCAGAGGAGAAGCCGATCTTCATGCGCTACCTGCTCAGCGCGACCGGTGATCAGATTTTCCCCGAAGGCGGCGGTGTGCAGATCCGCAACGCCGATGGCGAGGTCATCGGCGCGGTCGGAGTGACCGGCGATACCGAGGACCGCGACGAGGAGCTTGCCGCCTACGGCGTGCGCGCGATCGGGCTCAAGACCGACGAGGACTGCACCGGTCTCGGCCGCCGCGGCGGAGTTCGCCTGACCAACACGTAACCGGCGTCAAATCGTCGGCCTGTCATGCCGGGCTTGACCCGGGCATCCATCCCTTTTCGCGAAGAAGATGGATTGCCGGGTCAAGCCCGGCAATGACGACCGGGAAGTCGGTGCCCCGGATCACCGGTCACCGGCATTGGCAGCGTTGCCTTGGGGGAATAGCATTCCAGTGCTCTGAACATTCAAAAAAAGGCACGGGAGGATGCGCATGGCGGCTTCGCGGGCAAAATGCATCATGGCGGCTGCGCTGCTGGTCGCCGCCTCCCCGTTGCCGATGGCGTCACGCGCGGCGCCATCCCTCGATTTCGATTTCTTCAAAGCGCGGGTGCAGCCGATCTTCCTGCAGAAGCGCGACGGCCATACCCGTTGTTACGTCTGCCACGCCGAGAGCAACAACGCATTCCGGCTCGAGCGGCTTGCACCCGGCGCAAGTGCGTGGACCGAGGAGCAGTCGCGCAAGAATTTCGAGATGGCCGCGATCCTGGTGAACCCGGGCGATCCCGCGACCAGCCGGCTGTTGCAGCAGCCGCTGGCGCCCGAGGTCGGCGGCAACGTCTTCCATTCCGGCGGGCGGCAGTTCGCGTCCAAGGACGATCCGAACTGGAAGATCCTGGCGGACTGGGTCAACGGGCAGAAGCTCTAAACCATGATCCCGAAAAATGTGCAGCGGTTTTCGGCAAAGATCATGCTCAAACAAGTAGCCCCGCGCCCGCGCCGGGAGGAACACGAATGGTGAAGCATTTCGACCACCTGACCATCGTCGTGCGCGATACCGAGCGCGCCAAGGCGTTCTTCGCGGTCCTGGGATTCAAGGAAGCGATGTCCGTCACCATCGCCGGAGAGCCGTTCGCGAGCTACATGGGTGTTCCGGGGATCGAAGCCGAGCATGTCACGCTAGTCCTGGAGAACGTCTCGCCCCGCACCGAGATCCAGTTGCTGCGCTACCGTCATCCCGAGCCGTTGCCCGATCCGCACATCCGCGACCTGAACAAGCTCGGCATGAACCACATCTGCTTCGCGGTCGGCGACATCGAGGCCGAAGTCGCCCGGCTCCGGGCGAACGGATTCAAGACGCGCAACGAGATCATGGATTTTCATTCCCGCAAGCTGGTGTTCATCGACGGCCCCGAAGGCGTCACCGTCGAACTCTCGCAGTGGCATTGAGGACGCCGGCAGCGCGGGCCGAGCGCGCTTCGCGCTCGATCGCATCCGGAACGCGAGACACGGGTCGACGCCCGTCGTGGTCTACGCCCGCTCGTGCGCAGAATGCCTGGACTTGTCCGCGCGCGCCTCGCGGGGCACCGCGTCGGGGGCACGCGGCGGACCCGGCACGGCGCTGCGCAGCAATGCCTTGTGCGCGGCCCACTCGCTGGCGGCGTCGAGCGTTTCGAGAAACTGCACTTCGCCGGAAGCGAGCAGTGCGATCGGCACGCCGTCGCGATAGAGCAGACGGTTGCCGGTGAGCGCGGCAAGCCGCGGACCGGGTGTCAGGATGCCCGCGAGGTTGAGCGGATCGGCGCCCGACAGCGACACCAGCGCGCCCGAGGCCGGCTGGCGGCGCACCTCGCGCAAGGTCGCGACCGCATCGGGCAGCGCGAATTGCTCGCCGGAGAAGCCGGCCACGAACCGGCCGCCGCGAATGTCGCCGCGGCTTTCGAGCCGGCGGTAGACGCGCAGCAGATCGCGCCACGGCGGCAGCCACGCGGCCTCGCGCTCGATCAGACGCCAGAACACGACGCCGTAGCGCAGCAGCAACGCGCGCGCGACATGTTCGACCGCCTGTTGCGCGGCGCCCGCATCCGCGCGCGCGCCTGACGCTGCCGGCCGCGGACGGCGAACGAGCGCCCAACGGCCCGCCTCTTCCATTCCGAACTTCGCGGTGCGACGGCGGCGATGCGCGCCGGCGATCGGCCTGCGCTCGCCCGACGGCACCAGCAGCGCGCGCAACCCGCCGAAGCTGTCCGAGCTCACCAGGCCGAGCGTCACCAGTTCGCCCAGCGCCTCCTCGACCTGGGAGCGCAGCAGGCCAGTGCCGTCCACGAGCTCGTCGAAGAACGAGGCGCCATGCGCGCGAATGTGATCGAGAACCAGCTGCGCCCGGTGGCTGGGCTGGACGCCCTCCTCCTGGATCGACAGCGAGCCCCACAGCGCGGCGTGACGGCGCGCGATCAGCGTGATCGGCGTGGTGCGCACCGGCGTCGCCGCCTTGCTCTCGCTACCGTTCGGTCGTCCGTTGCTTGTTCGTCCGTTGCCCGCTCGCCCCGCGCGCGGCCGCAGCCGCGTCCAGGCGACGTGCCCGGCGAGGCAGCGATCGTCGAGCCAGGTCGGCTCGTAGCCGGCGAGCCGCGCCGGCAGGATCTCGCTCTCCCAGGCGCCGGCGGGCGCCTCGAAGCCTTCGAGCTGGCCGACCACGGTATCGACCGCCTGCGGCCCTTCCATCCGGGCGTCGGCCGCGACGCGCTGCCAGCCCAGCAGGAAACGCAGGAAGTCGCGCGCCGCCACCGGCTCGATCTCGGCCCGCAGCCGTTTGACGGTGTAGCCGTGAATGCGCGCCAGCAGCCGGCGCTCGCACCATTCCTCGGCCTCCGCTCCCGCCGTAAAGCGCCCGCGCATGGCGAAACCTTCGGCTTCGAGCGCCGCCAGCGCGGCGGCGGCCTCGGCCGGCGCAAGGCCAAGGGGAGCGGTCAGGGTTTCCACAGTGACCGGACCGAGCCCCTCAAGCCGGCCGCGCAGGATTTCCACCAGCGCCGCCTCGCGCGACCATTCGCGCTCGGCATAGGCGGCCGGCGCCGCGATCGCGGGTGCGAAACTGGCCGCCGGCCACAGCGCCTGGAACTGGGGCAGCCGTTCCGCCGTGATCCAGAGCGGCGCCTGCGCAGCATCGAGTCGTGTCACGCGCCGGTGCTGCGCCAGCTCCGACAGCCAGTCGCTCCAGCCCGATCCGGCATGCGCTTCGTCGGCACTGAGGAATCCGAGCCAGGCCAGCGCATCGTGCAGCTCGTCGGCATTGGTGGCCTCCGGCCACGCCTCGGATCGCACCCGCGCGATCGCCTCGGGATCGAGCCGGCCGATATCCGACGCGGCCTCGGGCGAGAGCCAGCGCCGGCTCATCACCGCCTGGGTTCGGCGTTCCTCCAGCGGCGCATCGTCGAGATAGGCGTAGGGACGCGCCGACAGCACCTCGAGCGCAAGCGGCGAGGGTTCGGTCAGGTCGCGGGCGACGACTTTGATGTCACCCGACTCGATGCCCGCAAGCAGGCGTTCGAGGCCGGCAAGGTCCATCGCCTCGTTGAGACAGTCGCCGATGGCCTGGCGCACCAGCGGATGATCCGGGACCTCGCGATCGCCCGCGAGGTTCTCGGCGCACGCGATCTGATCGGGAAACACCGATCCGATCAGATCCTCGGCGCCCATGCGCGCGAGCTGCGGCGGCACCTTCCGGCCGCCGCGGAAGCGCGGCAGCGCCAGCGCAACGCCGATCACCCAGCGCCAGCGCGTGACGAACATCGGAGCATCGAGCATCGCCTGGATCAGCAGGGGCCGGATGGTGGCAGAATGCAGGTAGCGGGAGACGTCGGCGAGCTCGAAGCTGTGCGCGGTGGTGAGTGAGAGGATGATGTTGTCCTCGGTCGCCGCCGCCTGCAGCTCGAAATTGAACTTGCGGCAAAACCGTTTGCGCAGTGCCAGGCCCCACGCGCGGTTGATGCGGCTGCCATAGGGCGAATGGATGACGAGCTGCATGCCGCCGACCTCGTCGAAGAAGCGCTCGAGCACGATCGTGTCCTGCGTCGGCAGGCAGGTCAGCGCGCCGTGCGCCGCGGCGAGATATTCGGCCAGTTGCTCGGCGGCGGGCGCGACCACACCGAGGTCGTCCATCAGCCAGCGCAAGGCGTCATTCCCGCTCGGGTCGCTGCGCAGGCGCGCCGCCATGTCCGCGCGCAGCCGCGACACCGCGACCGAGAGCTCGTCGCTGCGGCCGGGCGCCTCGCCCAGCCAGAACGGAATGGTCGGCGCCATGCCATGGGCATCCTCGACCCGCACCACGCCGCGCTCGACGCGCATGATGCGATAGCTCTTGTTGCCGAGCTGGAAGATGTCGCCGGCGAGGCTCTCGACCGCGAAGTCCTCGTTCACGCTGCCGACGACGTGGTTCTCCGGCTCCAGCAGGACTTGAAAGTCGGCATTGTCCGGGATCGTCCCGCCCGAGGTCAGGGCGGTGAGACGCGCTCCGCGCCGCCCGCGCAGCATGTGATTGACGGCGTCGTGGTGGATGAGCGCGCCGCGGCGGCCACGGCGCGTGCTGAAGCCTTCCGCCAGCATGGTGACCACCGCCGCGAAATCCTCGCGCGCCAGCGCGCGATAGGGCCACGCGCGGCGGATCAGCGCGAACAGCTCGTCCTCGCTCCATTCCTGCGTCGCCACCTCGGCCACGATCTGCTGCGCCAGCACGTCGAGCGGCTGCTGCAGAATGGCGAGCCGGTCGAGCTCGCCGCGGCCGACGCTGTCGATGAGCGCCGCGCATTCCACCAGCTCGTCGCGCGAGAGCGGGAACAGCCGGCCCTTGGGCGTGCCCGCGACCGCGTGTCCGGATCGCCCGACCCGCTGCAGGAACGCCGAGATCGAGCGCGGCGAGCCGAGCTGGCAGACGAGGTCGACCTCGCCGATGTCGATGCCGAGCTCGAGCGAGGCGGTCGCCACCAGCGCCTTGAGCTTGCCGTGCTTGAGCCGCTGCTCGGCGTCGAGGCGCTGCTCCTTGGCCAGGCTGCCGTGGTGTGCGGCCACGTGCTCGGCGCCGATCCGGTCCGACAGCTGGCGCGTCACCCGCTCCGCCATCCTGCGGGTATTGACGAAGATCAGCGTGGTGCGATGCGCCTCGATCAGGTGCGCGAGACGCGCATAGACCTGCTCCCACACCTCGGCCGACATCACCGCTTCGAGCGGAGCGTCCGGAACCTCGAGCGCGAGATCGCGCGCGCGGCGGTGGCCGGTATCGACGATGGTGCAGTCGGCACCGGCGCCGCTGTCCGAAGCCGCTCCGACCAGAAAACGCGCGACCTCCTCGATCGGCTTCTGCGTGGCGGAGAGGCCGACGCGCTGCAGCCGGTTGCCGCACAGCGCCGCCAGGCGCTCGAGCGAGACCGCCAGATGGGTGCCGCGCTTGTTGGGCGCCAATGCGTGGATCTCGTCGACGATCACGGTCCGGGTGGTCGCGAGCATGGCGCGGCCCGATTCCGAGCCGAGCAGGATGTAAAGCGATTCCGGCGTGGTCACCACGATATGCGGCGGACGACGGCGCATGCGGTCGCGCTCGCCGGCGGGCGTGTCGCCGGTGCGCACCCAGGTGCGGATATCGACGTCGGGCAAGCCCCGCGCCTGCAGCGCAGCGCGGATGCCGGCGAGCGGCGCTTCGAGGTTGCACCTGATGTCGTTCGACAGCGCCTTGAGCGGCGAGACGTAGACGATCTGGGTTTCGTCCTTGAGCCCGTGCGCGAGCGCCTGGCGCACCAGCGCGTCGATGGCCGCGAGGAAGGCCGCGAGCGTCTTGCCGGATCCGGTGGGGGCCGCGATCAGCACGTGCCGGCCGGCCTGGAAGGCCGGCCAGGCCTGCGCCTGCGCCGCCGTCGGCGCGGCGAAGCTGCGGTCGAACCAGTCGGCGACGGCCGGATGAAACAGGGACACTGGGTTCATTGGCACCGAAAAGAATGCAGATGGCACCGGCCGCCATCAGGGCGGGTCGCTCGCGCGTCCGATCCTGGCCGCACCGATCGGCCGCGACGCCAAATATGGGGCTTGGCCCGGCCGAATCAAAGTGTCGGCGCTGCTCTCCGGCGCGCGAAGGCCACGGGTCCCTTAGGGTGGGCAAAGGCGCGGAGCGCCGTGCCCACGCGGACTGTATCGACGCTTTAGTTCATCACCAGCGTGTTGATGCGCTTGGGCACTTCACCCACGGGAACGACCGCCTTCACCGTCATGCTCTGCGTATCGATCGCGGTGACGGATTTGATCGCGGCATTGGAGATGTAGATCGTCTTGCTGTCGGGCGTGAACGTCACCCAGTTCGGCACCGAGGCGATCGGGCCATGTCCCGGGCAGCTTGAGCGCCGGCAGCGCGACCTCGCCGATGAGCTTGAGGTCGGCGAGCGAATAGACGAACACCGCGTTGTTGGGGATGCTGGTCACCCACAGCGTCTTGCCGTCCGGCGCCACGCCGATCCCGTGCGAGGGCGACGTGGCGCGCCCGGCATCGGTCTCGAATTCGGTTGCGCTCGCCGGCAGCTTGATCCTCGCCACCTCCTTGCGCGCGGCGAAATCGACCACCGCGAATCCGTTGGTGTCCGAGAGCTGCACGAAGATGCGCTTGGTGGCGCCGTCAGGGCCGGCCTCGATCGTCATCGGGCGCACGCCGAGATCGAACGGCAGTTCCCATACCGGGACTTCGCGTTCGAGATCGATGACGGTCATGAGCTTGCCCGGGATCGAGCCGGTGATCAGATGCTTGCCGTCCGGCGTGACATAGATGTTGTGCAGCCGGCCCTTGACCAGGATGCTCTTGGTCCGCGTCAGCGTCTTGGCGTCGATGACATCGACCGCGCCCGGCCCGCGCGCGATGCCGACCAGGATGCGATCGCCGTTCTTCGTCACCGCGATGTTGTTGGGATGGTTGCTGAGCGGCACTTTCTTGATCAGGGCGCCGCTTTCGCGGTCGAACACATCGAGCGTGCTGTCGGCTTCGTTGCTGACATAGACCCGCGCGCCGTCGGGCGCCGGCGCGATGCCATGAGCCGCCTCGACGCCCTTGATCTCCTGCACCACCTTGTTGGTGACGGGATCGATCACGTGAATGCTGTCGCCCGCGCTGTTGGTGACGTAGATCAGCGCGGTGCCGCCCCAGGCGGACGACAATGCCGGCGGGAGCGCTGGCAACGACGCGGCAAGCGCAAGCACGAACCAGGAGCGGCGGAAGGGGCGAGCACGGGCGGTCATGGAATTCTCCTCATGCCTCGGTGCCGGCGAGCGTACGCTCAACCCTCGGTAAACATCAAGACGAGGACGGCGCGCCCGCACAGGACTTCGGTGCAGCCGGCGTGGTAGGATGGCGGTCGATTTCGATGCAGCCGACCGCGGCCAAGGAGACAGCAATGCCCCGTCACCCTCATTATATTCCCCACGGCGTCATTCCGGCCGTGCTGCTGCCGTTCAACGACGATCTCTCGATCGACGAGAAGAGCTTCCGCGGGCACCTGCGCGACGTGGCGGCGGTCAAGGGGCTGTCCGCCGTCACCATCAATGCGCATTCGACCGAGGTCGCCTCCTGCAGCTTCGATGAGCAGCGGCGCGTGCTCGATGTCACCGAGAACGAGATCGGCGATCGGCTCCCGATCGTCAATGGCGTGTGGGCCGACGGCAGCATCGAGGCGGCGCGGATCGCGCGCATGGCGGCGGAGGGCGGCGCCTCGGCGCTGCTGGTGTTCCCGCCGGCGCCGTTCACGCTGGGACAGTCGCCGGAGATGGCGGTCGCGCATTTCAAGCGCATCGGCGATGCCACCGATCTCCCGATCATCGCGTTCCAGTATCCGCTCGCCACCGGCCAGGGCTACCCGCGCGACACGCTGCTGAAAATGATCGAGCAGGTGCCGAGCATCCGCGCCATCAAGGACTGGGCCGGGAACGTGCCGCAGCACGAGATGCACATCCGCACGCTGCAGAACCTGGCACGGCCGGTGAACGTGCTCACCACCCACAGCGCCTGGCTGTTCTCCTCGCTGGTGCTCGGCTGCAACGGCCTCCTCTCCGGCAGCGGCAGCGTGATCGCGGATCTGCAAGCCCAGTTGTTCCGCGCGGTCGGTGCCAACGACCTCGCCGAGGCGCGCCGCCTCAACGACCGCATCTATCCGCTGGCGCGCGTGTTCTATGCCGAGCCCTGGGCCGACATGCACAACCGCATGAAGGAGGCACTCGTGCTGCTCGGCCGGCTGCCGCGCGCGGTGGTGCGCCCGCCCCTGGTCAAGCTCGGCCGCGCCGAGATCGAGCGCATCCGCGCAGCCCTGGTGGAGTCGGGCCTGCTCGACGCCAAGGCGAGCCGCGACGCGGCGTAACCAATGATGTCGGGGCGGCACGGCGAGGGATCTATGATCTGGGCGGGGGATTGTGCGGACGTAGCTTGCCTACAGGGCAAATGATGGGGGCTAACTCCGAAACACAGCTCTCCGAAAACCAGCTCTCCGACGAGCAGAGCCGATCGGTTGCCGCCATCGTCCGCGAGGAGCTCGCGCGCCGCCGCATCTCGCGCCAGTACCTGGCCGAGATGGCCAAGATCAGCATCTCGACACTGGAAAAGGCCCTCTCCGGGCGCCGGCCATTCACGCTCGCCACCACGATCAGGCTCGAGCAGGCGCTGGGCGTGTCGCTGCGCAAGCCGAACGCGGAGGCCGCGCTCGCGGCGGCGGTCGCCATCACCCTGGCGCCCGGCGAGCTCGGCTTCTACTCGCGGCCGGCGGTGTCCTTCATCGAGGGAAATTATCTGACCTTACGTCCGTCCTTTGGCGACCCGAGCGCCATCTATGCTTACCGGACGGAAATCTGCTGGGATGCCGGCACATCGAGCCTGATCTTCCGGGAGTCCGAGCGGCTGGACGCCAAGTTCGCGCAGCAGGGTCTGGTCTCCGTACCCAACCAGTCCGGCTACATCTACCTGATCACGAACCGGCACGGGCAGTTTCGCCTGGTGCTGATCTCGCGTCCGACCATCAACGGCGAGATGTTCGGCATCATGACCACGCTGCAGGCCGGGCGCGGCGCCCAGCTCATCCCGGTCGCCGCCCCGATCGCGTATATACCGCTCGACGGCCTGGGCGATGTCGAATTCGGCCGCATCGCCGCCGATCATCCGCGCCACGACAGCTATCGCAGCTACCTCCGGCGCACGGTCGAGGAGCCGTTCGCGCTGTTCCTGCCGGCATAGCCGACGCTGCCCGGCGTACGCGTCCGATGGCCGCCCGGGCGACTTGATTCCGCCATCGCTTTGGCCGAGATTGCGCCCGCCAACAGGGACCCAGGCCATGAACGGCAAACCGACCGGCGGCAGCGGCCGCATTTTGTGGCAGAACGTGATGACCGTGGTCAGCGCGGCCATCCTGATCGGGGCCGAGGTGTTCGGCGCCGCGTTTGCCGGCGGCTGGGCGGTCGCCAGTTATCTGGATCTGGGGATCTACGGCGAGCACATCGTGCAAGGCCTCTTCTTCATCTGCGGCGTCGCCGTGATGATCGCGTTCCTGCGCAACGCGCAACGCGTCGAGCCCTTCGTCACGCGCGGCTGACGGCGCGGGAGGTCGGGCTACGCGCCTCGCGCCGTGTTCGCGATGGACTGCGCTGGGCATTTCTGAAAAAAATTCTTGTAATGCGCGCGCACATCGCTTATGTGCGCGATTGCCCAATTTCGCACGTGCCTGTGGCCGTGTGTCGGTCGGTGGGCATCCGGACAAGAGGCCGGACAGCCGCCCGGAGCGAGATCGCAGCAAGTCGCTGCGATCGTCTGAGCTCCGAAACCACTTGACCGGCAGCCGGAGGCGAAACCGGCGCACCCCGCTCTCAACGGGGGACGCGGCTTAAAGCAACGACGGACCGGGCTTTTTTGGTCTCTGCCGGCTTTCCATCAGCCGGCGTGGCTACCGAAGAGGCTTGTTCATCATTGCCGGCCGTGCGGAACGGGACATCCCCATTCCAATCCAAGGCAGCACAAGCGGGTCGAGAGCCCAACGTTCGCCAGCGCGTCCCCATCGCGCGCGGGCGACGAACTCCGATCCGCATCATCGGGCGGTTCGCCGCCCCCTGAGCTGTGGGGAAGAGCGCCATGACTGCGCGCATCCGCGAGTTCCTGCGTAAGCGGGCCGACGACGGCCCTTGCCTGGTCGTCGACCTCGACGTCGTGCGAGAAAACTATCTGGCCTTCGCCAAGGCGCTGCCGGACACGAAAGTGTTCTACGCGGTCAAGGCGAACCCGGCGCCCGAGGTGCTCGCGCTCCTCGCGGGGCTCGGCTCGAGCTTCGACACCGCCTCGGTCGCCGAGGTGGAGATGGTGCTCGCGGCCGGCGCCAAGCCGGACCGGATCTCGTTCGGCAACACGATCAAGAAGGAGCGCGACGTCGCGCGCGCCTATGCGCTCGGCGTGCGCCTGTTCGCCGTCGACTGTGTGGCCGAGGTGGAGAAGATCGCCCGCGCCGCCCCCGGCACGCGCGTCTTTTGCCGCATCCTCTCCGACTGCGTCGGGGCGGAATGGCCGCTGTCGCGCAAGTTCGGCTGCGAGCCCGCCATGGCGGTCGACGTGCTCGAGCACGCCCATCGGCTCGGCCTCGAGGCTTACGGCATCTCGTTCCATGTCGGCTCCCAGCAGCGCAATCCGCATGCGTGGGACCGGGCGCTCGCCTCGGCGGCGGCCGTGTTCCGTGAGTGCGGCGAGCGCGGCCTGACGCTCACCATGGTCAATCTCGGCGGCGGATTCCCGACCAAGTATCTCAAGAACGTGCCGACGGTGAAGACCTACGGCTCGGCGATCTTCCGCGCGCTGCGGCGGCACTTCGGCAACCGCATCCCGGAAACGATCATCGAGCCGGGCCGCGGCATGGTCGGCAACGCCGGCATCATCGAGGCCGAGGTCGTGCTCATCTCCAAGAAGAGCGAGAACGACGACGTGCGCTGGGTCTATCTCGACATCGGCAAGTTCGGCGGCTTGGCCGAGACCATGGACGAGTCGATCCGCTATCCGATCCGCACCACGCGGGACGGCGACGAGCTCGCGCCCTGCGTGCTCGCCGGGCCGACCTGCGATTCCGCCGACGTGATGTACGAGAAGCAGCCGTATGCGCTGCCGATCAGTCTCGAAATCGGCGACCGGGTGCTGATCGAGGGCACGGGCGCCTATACCGCGACCTATGCGTCGGTGGCCTTCAACGGCTTTGCGCCGCTGAAGACGTTCCACATCTGACCGGCGGGAGGACACGATGGTGACCATCCGCCGGGAGCGGAAGGCCGACGTCGCGCCGCGCGAAGCGCTGCTCGACGTCTCCTATGGGCCGATCCGTTTCAGCAAGACCTCCGAGCGCCTGCGCGAAGGACGCCGGCCGGGCCTGTCGTTCGTTGCCGCCAGCGGCCGTCGCCTGGTCGGCACCGTGCGGCTGTGGGACGTGTCGGCGGGTCCGGGCCGGCCAGCGCTGCTGCTCGGACCGCTCGCGGTCGCGCCCGACTGCCGCAAGCGCGGCATCGGCTCGGCGCTCGTTCAGGTCGCGCTGCGTGAAGCGGCCCTCGCAGGCCATGCCGCCGTGCTGCTGGTCGGCGACGCGCCTTATTATGGTCGGTTCGGCTTCTCGAACGAGAAGACCGCGGCGCTGTGGCTGCCCGGACCCTACGAGCCGCATCGGCTGCTCGCCCGCGAGCTCAATCCGGGCGCGCTCGACGGTGCGCGCGGGCTGATCAGCGCCTCCGGTCGGCCCGAGCGACAGCCCGACCTCGCTGCGCTCGTTGCCGGCCTCGCTGGCAGCGAGCCGACGCTCGCGCCGCGCGCGGCGTGATCCCTCACCCTTTTTTGCTTCAGGAGTAGTTGAAATGAATGCACCCGCCGCCGTGACCGAAGGCTGGCCGCTGCACGCCCGGTTCGAGGGTCCGATCGTGATGATCGGCTTCGGTTCGATCGGCAAGGGTACCTTGCCGCTTATCGAGCGCCACATCGCCTTCGACCGCTCGAAGTTCGCCGTCATCGCGCCGGAGGACAGCGATCGCGGCTTGCTGGACGAGCGCCAGATCCAGTTCATCCACCAGGCGCTGACAAAGGAGAATTATCGCGAGATCCTCACCCCGCTGCTCACCGCGGGGCCCGGCCGCGGCCTGTGCGTGAACCTGTCGGTCGACACCTCCTCGGTCGCCCTCATGGAGCTGTGCAAGGATCTCGACGCCTTCTACATCGACACCGTCGTCGAGCCGTGGCCTGGTCTCTACACCGACCGCAACCGTTCGATCTCCGAGCGCTCGAACTATGCGCTGCGCGAGAGCCTGCTCGATCTGCGCCGGCGGCGCCCCGGCGGCGTCACCGCCGTGAGCTGCTGCGGCGCCAATCCCGGCATGGTTTCATGGATGGTCAAGCAGGCGCTCGTCGACATCGCCGGCGAGCTCAAGCTCGATTTCGCCGAGCCGCAATCGCGCGAGGATTGGGGCCGCCTGATGCAGCGCGCCGGGGTCAAGGGCATCCACATCGCCGAGCGCGACACCCAGCGGGCGCGCGACCCCAAGCCGAAGGGCAAGTTCGTCAACACCTGGTCGGTCGAAGGCTTCATCTCGGAGGGCATGCAGCCGTCCGAGCTCGGCTGGGGCACGCATGAAAAGACGCTGCCGCCGGGCGGAGCCCGCCACGATTTCGGCTGCGACGCCGCCATCTACCTCAAGCGTCCGGGCGCCGGCACGCGGGTGCGCTCGTGGACGCCCACGGCGCAGGCGCAGCACGGCTTCCTCGTGACCCACAACGAGTCGATCTCGATTGCGGATTACTTCACGGTGCGCGAGGGCACCAAGGTGGTCTACCGGCCCACCTGCCACTACGCCTATCATCCGTGCGACGATGCCGTGCTCTCCTTGCACGAGCTCGCCGGCGCGCAGTGGAAGCCGCAGCAGACCTGGCACATCCTGTCGGAGGACGACATCGTCGACGGCATCGACGAGCTCGGCGTGCTGCTCTACGGCCATGCCAAGAACGCCTACTGGTACGGCTCGCAGCTCTCGATCGAGGAGACGCGGCGGCTGGCGCCTTACCAGAACGCGACCGGCCTGCAGGTGACCTCGGCGGTGCTCGCCGGCATCGTGTGGATGCTGGAGAACCCTGAGCGCGGCATCGTGGAGGCCGACGAGATGGATTTCCGCCGCTGTCTCGAGCTGCAGCGGCCTTATCTCGGGCCGGTGGTCGGACGCTATACCGACTGGACGCCGCTCGACCGCCGCGGCGAGCTGTTTCCGGAGAACCTCGACACCAGCGACCCCTGGCAGTTCACCAACGTCCTGGTCAGCTGACGGGAACGGCGCGGCTGCCCCGGGAGCGGGGCCCGGCCGCAGCGCCAGAAACGAACGGGCGGCCCCACGGCCGCCCGTTTCGTTGCGGACGCTCGCTCCTGCCCTCGCCGCCGGCCTTTTCCCTCCGCGCCCCCCGGAAAGCCATGAAGTTGGCCGCTTTTTTCGATTGCAGGACGGGATATCCCCCCGGTTGCGGGGGGCGGCGTCAGGCGGAATTCCCCGGCATTGAAAGTTTCCGCGAAATCACCACAGTCTGAGGCCATGGGACGGTGTCGAAAACCGCCCGACTGGGCAGCGGGATCAAATAACTTTTCGGGCTCAAACAGATCGCAGGTGTTGTGATGAGAGGGTCGTTGCTGAAACTGATTGTCTCGGGTGCCGTCGCGCTGGGCGCTGTCGCAGTGGTGGCCACCACGAGCGTCCCGTTGCGCGCCGCCGACCCGACGGCCGTGGGCCTGTGGGAGCAGGTCGACGAGAACTCCGGGAAGCCCGAGAGCTGGTTCAAGATCGTCGAGCGCAACGGTGCCTACGAAGGCAACATCGTCAAGATCTTCCAGAAGCCCGGCGAGGATGAGAATTGGGTCTGCCACAAGTGCGAAGGCGCCGAGAAAGGCGCTCCCGTGCTGGGACTGGCGCTGATCAAGGGAATGAAGCGCAACGGAATGTCCTACGAGGATGGGACGATCATGGATCCGCGCGATGGATCGATTTACCGCGCGTTGATGAAGCTCAGCCCGGATGGCCAGAAGCTCGAGGTGCGCGGCTATCTCGGCATTTCGCTGTTCGGCCGCAGCCAGGTCTGGAACCGGCTGCCCGACAATGCGCTCGGCCCGCAGCCGGCAGGCGCGCGGCCCGCACCCAAGGGCGGCGCGCAGAAGAAGCAATAGCGGCGACTCCTGTGATCTCGTCCGGCCCCGCTCGATGGCGGTTCGGGGCCAACGAGTGTGCCGCGCAATGATGCGAACTTCGGAATCGGGACACTAGCGCGCGCTGTGCATCACGCGAGATCGATGACGCCGGCCGCGCCGTCCTCCGCCGCAACGGCGAGCAGGTTGCCGGTCGCGCTCCAGGCGAGCGCCGTCACCGGCGCGTCACCCGGCCGGCGCGCCAGCACCTCGGCGCCGTCGTCGAGGCGCACCAGCAGCACCAGGCCGTCGGCATAGCCGACCGCCACCACTTCCTGTTTGGGATGACAGGCGACGACCTCGACCTGCGCCTCCGCCGGCGCCAGGATACGCGGGGTCTTGCCCATGGGGCCGTCCTTGGCCTGGAACGGCCACAGGATGAGCTGGGTCGATCCCGACGTCGCCAGCCACTTACCGCCGACGGTCCAATCGAGCGAGCGCACGCGTGCGCTGTAACCCGACATCCGCATGTCCTTGCGATCGGCCAGGCGCCAGCCGTGCAACGTCGACTCCTGCATGGACGTGACCACGAACCGCCCGTCCGGGCTCATCAGCGCGGCGAGATGCGAGCCTTTCCATTCCAGCGTCTCGGGCGCGCTCTGCGCGTTC
The DNA here is from genome assembly GCA_963725065.1 of uncultured Alphaproteobacteria bacterium. Lineage (GTDB taxonomy): Bacteria > Pseudomonadota > Alphaproteobacteria > Rhizobiales > Xanthobacteraceae > VAZQ01. Next base: position 32,235 of record CAVRXD010000035.1, on the reverse strand, counting down.
GCGAACCAGAGCGTGACGCCGTTGTAATGCGCGATGGCGAGGCGAACACCCTTCGGGGCGAACGCCAATCCGCCGACGGTCGATGGCACCTCGAGCATGCGCTCGGGACCCTTGCCGCTGCGCGCAAACGCCTGCTTGCCCGCCGACCACGCGACGGCGCCGTTCGGGCCGACCGCCACATGGTCGATCCAGCGGCGCTTGCCGTCGGTGGCCACCACGGTGCCGTCGCCGGCTGCGTCGGTCGACACCACCTTGCCGTCGTCGCCGCCGGTCACGATGCGGCCGGCGTCCGCGGTCGAGCACAGGATGGCGCCGCTGTGCACCGCCGCCGTGCGCACGTCGCCCGTTTTCGGAACGAACAGCAGTTTCTCCTCGCCCAGCACGAACACCGCGGTCTGGCCGAGAAAATGCGCGGCCACGACCGGCGCGTCGGCTTGGAACGGCCGCGTGCGCTCCACGACGGAAGGGATATCGCTCTTGGTGTCGGTCACGGCTCAGTCAGCCCGAGCAGGTGCGATTGCATGGTCGCGTTCGACCGCGCGGCCGACGTCATGGCTGCACCGGATTCAGATGCGATCACGCCAGGCAACCCTCGAACCCTTGCCGGATCTTGTCCTCCGGCAGCTTGCGGCCGATGAAGACGAGGCGGCTCTCGCGCTTCTCGCCGGCCTTCCACGGCCGCTGGTGATCGCCGTCGAGAATCATGTGCACGCCCTGGAACACGAAGCGCTCGTCGTCATCCTTGAAGGCGAGGATGCCCTTGCAGCGCAGAATGCTCGGCCCCTCCTTCTGCACCAGGTCCTGCACCCAGGGGAAGAACTTGTCCGGGTTGAGCGGCTTGTCGGTCCGGATCGAGACCGATTGCATCTCTTCGTCGTGATAGTGCTTCAGGCCGCCGCCATCGTGGTGATGATGAGCGTGGTCGTGGTCGTGACCATGATCATGGTCATGATGGTGATCGTGCGCGTGAGCGTGCCCGTCGCCCTCGAGGAATTCGGGCTCGATCTCCAGGATGCGGTCGAGGTCGAACGCGTTGCGGCCGAGGACCTCGGGCAACGCGATCCGGCAGCGCTCGGTCCGATGCACCTTGGCATACGGGTTGATCCCGCGGATTCGCGCCTCCACCTCGCGCAGCTCCTCGGGCGTGACCAGATCGGCCTTGTTGAGCAGGATGACGTCGGCGAACGCGATCTGGTTCTTCGCCTCCGGCGCATCCTTGAGCCGCTCCAGCAGCCATTTCGCATCGGCGACCGTCACCACGGCGTCGAGCTTGGCCTTGCGGCCGACGTTCTCGTCCATGAAGAAGGTCTGCGCGACCGGGGCGGGATCAGCGAGCCCGGTGGTCTCGACGATGATGGCGTCGAACTTGCCTTTGCGCCGCATCAGCCCGTCGATAATGCGCACGAGGTCGCCGCGCACGGTGCAGCAGATGCAGCCGTTGTTCATCTCGAACACTTCCTCGTCAGCGCCGACGACGAGGTCATTGTCGATGCCGATCTCGCCGAATTCGTTGACGATGACGGCGTACTTTTGACCGTGAGGTTCGGACAGAATGCGGTTGAGCAGGGTGGTCTTGCCGGCGCCGAGATAGCCGGTCAGCACGGTGACGGGAACCTTGTCGGACATTGTTTAACTCCGTTTCGCCACCGTATATATGCATCCGCTGCCGGATGCTATCGTCGGCGCCGGGCTCGGAAGACGCCGAGGATTGCACCCCGGCGAGCCCGCTGCGACGAGGCACGCATGCTGCTCAATCTGACCCATATCGGGCAGATCGCCCTCCCGGTCGCCGACGTCGACCGCTCCGAGGCGTTCTACCGCGATGTGCTCGGCCTGCCGAAGCAGTACCGCTTCGGCGACCTGACATTTTTCGACTGTGCCGGCGTTCGGCTCCTGCTGGAGAAATCGGAAGGAGCGATCACCCCGCAGGCGTATCTCCTTCCGCTGCGCGGACATCGCGCTCACCGTCGGTGAGCTGACCCGACGCGGCGTCACATTCACGCACAAGCCTCGCCTGATCGCCAAGATGGACGATCACGATCTCTGGATGGCTTTCTTCGCCGATCCCGACGGTCATACGCTCGCGGTGATGCAGGAGGCTCCCAAAGGCTACGCACCGCCGCCGCCCTGACCGGCTCGACGTCAACCGTTCCGTTCACGGGCCGGCCCACGCCGTGACAGATGCCGCATCGGCGGCAGATCGACTTATGGCACCGCCGTAGGCGCTCGGATTTCCGGCGCCGACGGCCAGCGCAGAGTTGCGCATGGCCGGCGCCTTCTCGACGCCCGCCCATCAGGGCCCGTCGATCCTTCGCCGATTGCTCACGCCCGATGAACGACGTCGAAGGAGCTTCGATATCCACGCCCGCGACTTCCCCGCCGCTCTCTGCGTACCGGCCGCCGCGGTCGCCGACCTCGAGAGCGTGCAAGGCCAGCTGTGCCGTCACGGCCTCGCCGGGCCGCTGCTTACGCGCGACGCGATATGGCGCGTCGAGCAAGGGAGCGAAGCTCGATCTGTGGTCGGCGATCGCCCTCGACCGCGCCGACGACGTGCGGCGCCTCGTCACCAGCGATCCGGCCCTGCTGAACGCGCGCATGACCCGCAACCAGCACCGCCGAACGCCGCTCCACCACGCCGCGGCGAAGAACCGGCCGGCGATGGTGAGCCTCCTGCTCGATCTTGGCGCCGACCCGCGCGCCGCCGATGCGACCGGCGCGACAGCGCTGACCACCGCCGCCCAGGAGAGTGCCGACTCCGGTATCGTCTCGATGCTCGCGGCGGCCGGCGCAGAGTTCGACTTCATCGCCGCGCTGAACCTCAAGCGTTATGACCTGGCGGCGGCGATGCTGAAGGAGGATCCGTCCCGCATCGGGCCCGATGGACGCGACACCATCGCGCTGCACCTTTCGGTGAGCAAGCGGAACGTGGAATCCGTGCGGTGGCTGATCGAGCACGGCGTCGACGTCAATGCCAAACGCCCGATGTGGGACTGCAACCACACCGCCCTGCACATGACGGCGGAGAATGGGGCGCTCGATCTCTCCAGGATCCTGCTCGACGCCGGAGCCGATCCGAACATCCGCGATGACAAATACGGCGCGACGGCGCTCGGCTGGGCGAACTTTTTCTCGCGCGAGGAGCTTGCGACGCTCGTGCGGGAGAAGGGCGGAAGCAAATAAGCGATCGCCATCGCGATCGGCGGCCCCGCGGCGGGGCCGCCAAATCCGGATAGCTCCCAACCGGTTGAACCCGCTTGTCGGCGGGCGGGTGCGGTTCTAGGCTTGCGACAAGACCGTTCGGGCCGCAGCGGCGAGGCCGCAGCGCGTCCCCCAACCAAGGTCGGACCAAGGGAGGCTGCGATGCTATTGCAACGCATTGCGTTGGTCGTCGGTGCCGCGTTCGCGTTGACCTTCGTTCCTGCAAACTCCATCCCACCCGCGGCCGCGCAAGGCGCGAACAGCGCCGCCGCGGCGCTCGCCGGTCAGGTCGCCTCCACCGAGGAAGGGCCGATGGAAGGCGTGATCGTCAGCGCCAAGCAGGATGGTTCAACCATCACCGTCAGCGTCATCACCAACGCGCAGGGCCGCTACAGCTTCCCGGCGGCGCGGCTCGAGCCCGGCCGTTACAGCCTGCAAATCCGCGCGGTCGGATACGACCTCGAAGGTCCCAAGAGCGCCGACATCGCGGCGGGCGCACCCACCAGCGCCGACCTCAAGCTGCGCAAGACCCGCAACCTCAGCAAGCAGCTCACCAATGCCGAATGGATGATGAGCGTCCCCGGCACCGATGACGACAAGCTCCAGCTCATCAACTGCGTGAGCTGCCACACCCTCGAACGGGTGGTGAAATCGAGCCACGACGCCGACGAGTTCGTGCAAGTGATCGCGCGCATGAATGGCTATGCCCAGGTCAGCCAGCCGATCAAGCCGCAACGGCGGGTCGACCTCTCGCGCGCCGCCAATCCCGAGCGCTTCCGCAAGGCGGCCGAGTATCTTGCCACCATCAATCTGAGCTCGGGCATGAAGCACGAGTTCGAGCTCAAGACCCTGCCGCGGGTCAAGGGTCGCGCCACCAACGTCATCATTACGGAATACGATCTGCCGCGCCCGACCATCGAGCCGCACGACGTGATCATCGTGAACGGCGAAGCCTGGTACTCGAACTTCGGCGAGCAGTTCCTGGGCAAGCTCGATCCGAAAACGGGCAAGCACACCGAATACGCAATGCCCGAGCTGCGCAAGGGCTTCCCGACCGGCAACCTCGACCTCGGCATCGACCGCGAGGGGCATCTCCTGCTCGGCATGATGTATCAGGGCGGCGTCGCCAGGTTCGATCCCAAGACGGAGAAGTTCCAGATTTGGCAGCTCCCGCCCGAGCGGCTCAAGGACGATTCGCAGCTCAACATGGTCACGAACCAAGCCCACGTCGATGGCAAGCTGTGGGTGAACGATGCGGGACCCTCGACCTTGCTGCGGCTCGATATGGCGACCGGCAAGTTCGAGGAATTCGATCCGTTCAGTATCCTGCCGGGCGGCCGCCAGGGCGGCTACTCGATCTACGACGTGCGCGCGGACTCGCAGAACAACGTCTATGTCACAGACTTCCAGAAGAACTACGTGGTCAAGGTCGACGCCAAGACCGGGAAGTTCACCGCCTACCAGACCGGCACGCCGTTCTCGCGAAACCGGCGCGGCCGCATCGACGATCAGGATCGCTTCTGGTTCGCGGAATATCGCGGCAACAAGATCGCGATGCTCGACACCAAGGAGGAGCGCATCCAGGAATGGCCGCTGCCGACCAAGTTCACGCAGCCCTACGACGTGATCTGGGACAAGAACGGCCAGCTGTGGACCGGCGGCATGACCAGCGATCGCGTGATCCGGCTCGATCCCAAGAGCAACGAGGTGGTTGAATATCCGTTGCCGCGCGACACGAACATGCGGCGCATGTTCGTGGACAATTCGACCACGCCTCCGACCTTCTGGGTCGGCAGCAACCACGGCGCCTCGATCGTGCGGGTCGAGCCGCTGGATTGAGATCGATTAGTCGAGCCACGACCTCAATGTCATGCCCGGCGAAAGCGGGGCATGACCATTGCAAGGAATGCGGATTTTAGGCCTGTCAGCTCTCCAACGCGGCGGCGAGCTGCTTCAGGTTGTGGCGGATCAGATCGATATAGGTCGTCGCATCACCCTTGGCGTCGGTGAGCGCGTCGGAATAGAGCGTGCCGCCGATCTTGGCGCCGGTCTCGCGCGCGATCTGCTGCACCAGGCGCGGGTCGGTCACGTTTTCCAGAAACACCGCCGGGATCTTCTGCTTCTTGATCTGCGTGATGATGGCGGCCACGTCCTTCGCCGACGCCTCCGCTTCGGTCGAGACTCCCTGCGGCGCGGTGAACCGCACGCCATAGGCGTCCTGGAAATAGCCGAAAGCGGCGTGGCTGGTGATGACCCGGCGGCGGTCGGCGGGCACCTTGGCGATCACATCCCGCACCTCCTGCTCGAGCGCATCGAGCTTGGCGAGATAGGCCGCGGCATTTGCGGCGTAGACGTCCTTGCCGGCGGGATCGGCCGCGATCAGCGCGTCGCGAATATTGGCGACATAGACCTTGGCGTTGGCCACCGATTGCCAGGCATGCGGGTCCGCCGGTCCATGGTCGTGATCGTGACCGCCGGCGCCGGCGCGCTCGCGCGGCTTGATGCCCTTGGTCGCGACGATGATCGGCGCCTTGGTGCCCGACGCCTTGACCAGCCGGTCGATCCAGCCCTCGAAGCCAAGCCCGTTGACGAACACCAGCTTCGCGTCGGCAACGCTCTTGGCGTCCCCGGGCGAGGGTGCGTAGACATGGGCATTGCCGTTGGGGCCGACCAGGGTCCCGACCTGCAGGCGCTCGCCGCCGACGTTCTTCACGAGGTCGCCCAGGATGGAGAAGCTGGCAATGACGTGAAGTTTGTCCTGCGCTCCGGCCGGCGCCGCCGGCAGCAGGGTCGCGCAGACCATCGCAAAAATCGTCCGGCGTCGGGTCAGCATGGCATTTCTCCACTGCGATAGCGCGCTGAATGCGCCGAACCAGTCAGGCTTCGAGATGGCGGCCGGGAAAGGCCTGCCGCACCAGGCCGCCGACGCGGCCGAACAACAACGAGACCACGTAAAGCGCGCCGGCGACGAGAATGATCGCGGGTCCGGAGGCGACGCCGGTGTGGAAGGACAGCAGCAAGCCGGCATAGCCCGCGGCGGCGCCGCTCGCCGTCGCGATCAGGATCATGAGCGTGACATCGCGCGCCCAGAAGCGGCCGATCGCCGCCGGCAGCATCATGATGCCCACCGCCAGCAGGGTCCCGAGCGCATGGAACCCGCTCACCAGATTGACGACCACGAGGACGAGGAATGCAAAATGCGCCGGGCCACCTGCGCTGCTGACCGAGCGCATGAAGCCGGGATCGACGCATTCGATCACCAATGGCCGGTAGATCAAGGCCAGCAAGACCAGGGTGACGGTGGCGTTGACGGCGATCAGCAGCAGCGTCTGATCGTCGAGCGCGAGCACGTTGCCGAACAGCACGTGCAGGAGATCGATATTGGTGCCCTTGAGCGAGATGATGGTGACGCCGAGCGCGAGCGAGAGCAGGTAGAACGTCGCCAGCGCCGCATCCTCCTTGAGCTCGGTCGTGCGCGCGACAAATCCGGTCAGCAGCGCGACCACGCAGCCGGCGATGAAGCCGCCCGCTGTCATGGCGACCAGGCTCAACCCCGAGAGCAGGAATCCGACCGCGGCGCCCGGCAGGATGGCGTGCGCCATCGCGTCTCCCACCAGCGACATGCGCCGCAGCATCAGAAACACGCCGATGGCCCCCGCGCCGAGCGCCAGCGCCAGCGTGCCCGCAAGCGCCCGGCGCATGAATTCGAAATCGGCGAACGGAGCGATGAAGAAGTCGTAGAACATGGACACGGCGTCCGCCTCTCTTGGTCATTCCCGGGTATGCGACCGCGGATTTGCCGAGATCCGCGTGGGCTATTTCCGCTCAGGAGGGGGGAGCGGGAGTTGCGGCAGGCGCGGGTTCGGCGGCGGCGCAGAGGTCGGCATGTTCGTCGAAGGCCTCGCACATGCGGCGCGCGGCCAGCAGGTTTTCCGGCGTGAGAACGGTCGAGGTACGGCCCCACGCGACCGGCTGGCGTGCGAGCAGCAGGGTTTCGGGAAAGTTCGCCCGTACGAAATCGATGTCGTGCATCGCGGTCAGCACCGTGCGCCGCTCGCCGTGCCAGCGCTGCACCAGATCGAACAGGTCGGCCGAGGTCTTGGCGTCGACCGCGTTGAACGGCTCGTCGAGCACGATCACGCGGGCATCCTGCAGCAGCAGCCGTGCGAACAGCATGCGCTGCATCTGCCCGCCGGAGAGCGTCGCGATCGAGCGATCCTCGAAGCCGGTGAGTCCGACCGCGGCGATCGCCTGCTCGATCCTGTCCCGCGCCCCGCGATCGAGGCCGCCGAACAGCCCGGTCCGCCGCCACAACCCCATCGCCACCATGTCGTAGACATTGATCGGGAAGGTGCGGTCGATCTCGGCGGCCTGCGGCAGATAGGCGATATTCTGTGCGGGGACATCGCCGCGTTCGATGCGTCCGGCCAACGGCTTGATCAGGCCGACGATGCCCTTGAACAGCGTCGACTTGCCGGCCCCGTTCGGGCCGACGACCGCAACCAGCGCACCGGTTTCGATCGCACCGTCGAGATGATGTACGGCCGGATGCCGGTCATAGCCGAGCGTGAGGTCGCGGAATTGCAGCGCCGCGGTCATCGGGTCATCCCATCATCGCCCAGACCACCACCCCCCACAGCAGCGCGATCAACGCGGCCGCGATCGCCAGCCGCTCCAGGATCGACATGCGCAGAATGGACGGCGACACCGCCGCCGGGGGATGCCCCTGACCGGGATGATGATGGTGGTGGGGATGAACGTGCGTCGGCATGAGCGGGCGATGGGCAGGGTGGTTCCGGTTCGAGCATGTTATAATGTAACATTGGCGCTCGTCCAGCGCCAGTCCGGACTGTTCGGCTTGGCGGAGGCCCGCCCCGGGTTTGCCAAGGCCTCCGGGTCGGGCCATGGTCCGGCAAAGGCCGGACCGAGACCCCATGACCAGCAGCGTGCGCGAGCAACGACCCCGGACCGTTTGTGTTGGGGAGGCGACGGTCGAATTCGTCCGCGGCGGCGACGGCCGCTTCGGGATGGGATGTTCCGGCGACACCTTCAACGTGGCGGTCTATCTCGCCCGCGCGGGAATCGACACTGCCTTCGCGACCGCGCTCGGGGACGATGCCTATTCGGACGCGATCCTTGCCCTCGCCACCGCAGAGGGTGTGGCCGGCAACCTCGTGCTGCGCCCGCGCGGCCGTTTGCCGGGGCTTGTCGTGGTCGACACCGATGCGACGGGCGGGCGGCGGGGCTACGACTGGCGCGGCCAATCGCCGGCGCGCGACCTGTTCGAGCTGCCGGACTGGGGACGGGTGGCCGAAGGCCTGACCAAGGCAAGCCTGATCTACTTCTCCGGCATCACGCTCTCGCTCTATTCCAACAACGGACTCGGCCGCTTCCTCGCGCTCGTGGAGATGGCCCGGCAGCAGGGCGTGAAGGTCGCGTTCGACGGGAATTTCCGTCCGCGCGGATGGCGCGGGGACCTGACCCGCGCACGCACGGTGTTCATGGAAGCCTTGAAGCGCGTCGACATCGCGCTGCCGACCTACGATGACGAAGCCGTCTTGTGGGGAGATCCGAGCCCGGAGGCCACGGTCGAACGGCTGCAGGCGTTCGGGATCCCCGAGATCGTGGTCAAGAACGGGCCGAACAGCGCGCTGGTCGCCGCCGGCGGACGAAGCGAATTCATCCCGGTGCCGGAGGTGGTGGTGCCGGTCGACACCACGGCAGCAGGCGACAGCTTCAACGCCGCCTATATCGCGGCGCGCCTGTCCGGCAAGCGGCCGGCCGAGGCGGCCGGCGCCGCGCACAACCTCGCCGCAAAGGTCATCCGCCACCGCGGCGCGCTGATGCCGCGGGCCACCGCGGCGATGCATTGACGGAATAACCGCTCGTCGCTAGCGTTACCCGCGATGGGGATGGAGTCCCCCGAAACCGCCCGCAATGGCTGATGACTCCTACCGCGCGATGCTGCGGTAGGTGTCCGTTCGTGACCCGCCGCAAGGCGGTTTTTTGTTGGCTGAGCGAGGAGGAGCAGCATGGGTTTCCTGATCGTATTTCTCGGCGGCGGCATCGGCGCTGCGCTCCGCCATGGCGTCAACCTCGTGAGTGCGCGCCTGCTGGGGACGGGCTTCAATTACGCGACGCTGTTCGAAAACGTCACAGGCTCGGTGATCATGGGCCTGCTGGTCGGCTATTTCGCCTTCCAGGGCGGCGTCCCACAGCACGTGCGGCTGTTCCTGACCACCGGGATCCTCGGCGGCTACACCACCTTCTCGGCGTTCTCGCTCGATACCATCCTGCTTTATCAGCGCGGCGAGCTTGGCCTTGCGGCGCTCTACGTCATTCTTTCCGTCGCGCTTTCGGTCGGCGGCCTGCTGGCCGGACTGACGCTGGTGCGGCAGCTTGCGTAGCCTTTTCCCCCGGTTGCCCCTTGGCGGCGCGCGCGATCGCGTCAAGCACGAGCTTTTCAGTGCCCTTGGCGTCGAGCCACTTGACGATCGTGACCCATTTGCCCTTTTCCAGATCCTTGTAGTGCTGGAAGAAATGCGCGATCTGCTCGCACATGATCGGCGGCAGATCGCGATAGCTGCGAATGTTGGAATAGAACGGGGCGAGCGCGTCGACCGGCACCGCGATGATTTTCTCGTCGCCGCCCGCTTCGTCCTCCATCAGCAGCGCACCGACCGGCCGGCAGCGCACGATGGCGCCCGGCACCACCTGAACCTGGCTCACCACCAGCACGTCGCAGGGATCGCCGTCGGCCGACAACGTATGCGGGATGAAGCCATAGTTGCCGGGATAGAACATTGCGGTGTGCAGGAATTGGTCGACCCTCAGCGCGCCCGAGGCCTTGTCGAGCTCGTACTTCACCGGCGCGCCGCCCAGCGGGATTTCGATGATCGCGTGCAAATCCTTCGGGGGATTGGGGCCGATCGAGATCGCGTTGATGTCCATCGGATGCTGCTAACTTCTTGCTGAAGCAAAACCGTGAGATATTGGCCTAGGCCATCGGCACCAGCCCGAGCTTGTCCAGCAGTCGCAGATCGCGGTCGCGTTCGGGATTGGCCGTGGTGAGAAGCTTCGGCCCGTAGAAAATGGAATTGGCGCCGGCGAGGAAGCACAGCGCCTGGGTCTCCTCGCTCATGTCCTCGCGACCGGCCGACAGCCGCACCACCGACTTCGGCATGGTGATGCGTGCCACCGCGATGGTGCGCACGAAATCGATCGGATCGAGCGACCCGCCCGCGGCCAGCGGTGTGCCCTCGACCTTGACCAGCATGTTGATCGGAACGCTCTCGGGATGCGCGGGCAGCGTAGCGAGCGTTGCGATCATGCCCACGCGATCCTCGGCGCTCTCTCCCATGCCCACGATGCCGCCGCAGCAGACGTGAATACCGGCCGCGCGCACGCGATCCAGGGTGTGGAGGCGCTCCTCGTAGGTGCGCGTGGTGATGATCGCGCCGTAATAGTCCGGCGAGGTGTCGAGGTTGTGGTTGTAGTAGTCGAGCCCGGCCGTCTTGAGACGTCGCGCCTGCTCGCCGGTGAGCATGCCGAGGGTCGCACAGGTCTCGAGCCCGGCCGCTTTGACGCCGGCGACCATCTCGCACACCTTGTCGAGATCGCGATCCTTCGGCTCGCGCCACGCCGCGCCCATGCAGAAGCGGCTCGCGCCTGCGCTCTTCGCCGCCCGCGCCTCGGCGAGGACCGCATCCACCGCCATCAGCTTCTCCGCCTTGACGCCGGTGTCGTAGTGAACGCTCTGGGGGCAGTAGGCGCAGTCCTCCGGACAACCGCCGGTCTTGATCGAGAGCAGCGTCGAAATCTGCACCTCATTGGGATCGAAATGGCGGCGATGAATGGTTTGAGCGCGAAAGATCAGTTCGGGAAAGGGCAGCTCGAACAGCGCCCTCACCTCTTGGCGTGTCCAGTCGTGGCGGACGGCGCCGAGGCCGATCTCGCGCGGGTAACGTCCGGCCGGAGCAGTGCGGTCATCCATGGCCGCACCTTGGCGAGGGGTGAGCGCAAAATCAAGCCGGCCCTGGTGTTCCGATTCCGAAGTTCGCATCATTATGCGGCACGCTCGCTTGCGAACTTCGGAATTGAAGGACACTAGCAACTTATTGACCTAGTGTGGCTTTCGTTCAGAAGTCCGCATTTCGGACTTGCCGCGGAAATGATGCGGACTTCTGAACCGCCACACGGCTGGCCGCTTCAGTCGGCCAATTCCCGCAGCAGATGCGCGCGCAGCATGTCGGCGTGCGTCACCGGCAACAGGTGGTTGGCGTCGGCGACGATCTCGAGCGTCGCGCCCGGGATCTGCTCGGCGAGGAATGCCGCAATGCGCTGAGTGGGAATCCGGCTGCGGCCGCCCGATATCAGATGAACGGGACATTCCAGCGCCCGGATTGCCGGCATTCCCGGATCGGTAAAGGTCACCTCGAAGTCGAGGACGATCTTTTGCGCGCTCCGGGCGATCTGCGCGCGCAGCGATGCATCCATCGCATCCCAGGCGCCGGGGCCTGCCCAGTAGTCGATGAAGCCCCGCAACGCCGTTTGCGTTTCGCCGGCCGCGATCCGCGCCGCATAGGTTTGGCCGAGGTCCTGGATCTCCAGCCAGGCAGCCTGTGCGCCGGCATGCGGCAGGAGAAAGAAAGCCACCGGTTCGATCAGCGTCAGCGAGCGGATGGGAACGCGGCCGGCGAGCGCGAGATGCAACGCGACCACGCCGCCAAAGGAATGACCGACCACGTGGACCGGTGCCGGCGCGTGCGCCAGCAGCGGCTCCACCAGTTGGAGTTCGTCGTCCACCGTGAAGCCATAACCGTCCGGCCAGGAATCGGTCCGGCCATAGCCGATCAGATCCGGAGCGATCACGCGGAACCTGGATTTCAACCCGTCGATCACCGGGACCCACATGACCGCCGCGCTCGCGGAGCCGTGCAGCAACAACACGGGCGCACCCGTCCCGGCAGCAAGCGTGGCGCTGCGGAGGATCGGAGGGCTGGGAGCCATGTCCATTTTCATGCGGAGTTTATGCCCGGAGAAGGACGATCGACGATCGATCGTATCATCGTGACAAGCGTCGCATCATGCGGGCTCCGGCTGATTTTCTGTCCGCTTCACCCGAGGACGGCATCGATGCCGCTGCTTCGCGTTCGGACTTTGCGTTTACGAAGCCGTTACGCCTTGTTTAATCCGGTCGCCACGTTCCGGTAAGGTCCGTAAGCACATCTTGTTGTGGGGATACCGAAAGTTCGCGCGCAGTTCTCGCATAGGCATGTGCCATGAAAGTGGCTTGCTTCGTCAACCCGCTCGTGCAGGCACGGGGGCCCTGCTTCAACTTCGGCTGGGTGGAGACCCTCGCCAATCTTCTGCAGCCCTTACGTCGGGACGCGCGATGCGAATGCATGTTGATTGCGGGCGGCTGGTTCAAGGACTGGGCCAGCCAGAACCAGAAGGGCGCGCTCCTGACCGGGCTTCGCACCGTCTGGATCGACGAGCTCGCGCTCTACCGACGACTGAGCGCGCTCGGCGAGCTCCCCACCGCCCTGGACCAGACCGCCTATCAGGCCGATGACGCGGAGCACCCGGCGCTGCGTGTCATCGCGGAGGCCATGGCGCGGGACGCCAACGGCTTCGAGCCAGACATCATCATCGGGTTTGCCGGCCAAGCCAATTACCTCGCCAGACTGTGGCCGTCCGCGCTACGGCTGCACATCGAGCGGGGACACTTCGGGCGGGACCCATACCCGTTCAGCATGTATTTCGACCATGTCGGCACGCACGCAAGATCGGCCGTCGCGCGCGCCGGCGGGCTGAAGCTGGCATATCCCCTGACGTCGGATGGGCGCACGCTGGTGTCGGCATTCCGCTCGCAGATGACAGCCGCATTCGACGGTCTGGATCCATTTCGGACCCAGGCCTTGCGCAAGCGATTCGATCGAATGTGCCTGCTTCCGCTGCAGGTCTCGAACGAGTTTTCCTTCGACGGACTGGTCAACTACCGCACCCAATTCGAATACTTGTATGACGTCCTGGCTGCAGCCCCGAAAGATGTCGCGGTGATCGTGACCGAGCACCCGAACGGCGATCCCGTTCTGAGGCGATCCGGCTCCTGCGCGAACATCGACATGCTTCGCAGGACGTTTCCGAATATCGTCTTTCTCGACGAATTCCGGCAGTGCCAGTCGCCGTCGCAACTCCTGGTGCCGCGGGTCGACGGCGTCTGGACGGTCTCGTCGAGTGTTGGTTACCAGGCGCTGCTGTTCAGCCGTCTGCTCGGCTCGCCGTCCTCGACGGAATTGTCGAATGTCGCGGATGCGACAACGCTCGAGGATTTTTTCGCTCGGCTCGGGCATCGCAGGTCGACCAATGTCGACGCCGACAACTTCCTCGCCTGGCTGCTGGAGCGTTACCTGGTGCCGGCGTCGTTGCTCACCGACGGCCGCTGGTTCCACGACTATCTGCAGCGCCGGCTCGATGCGGCGCGGCGGGCAAGCGACCCGATCGATGCGTTCGTGCCGACGGCGGACGCTGATCGCCTCATGGACGCCTGGATCGTCAAGACCCCGCCATTGGCGATGGGATCCTCACAAGGCGAGGATGATCCGTCGGTCGCAGAGCTCATCACCAATCTCAAGGCGGTGCGGTGCGAGCGCGACGCGCTGCTCAAATCAACGAGTTGGCGGATCACCGCGCCCCTTCGCCTGGTCAAGCAAGCCGCAGGTCGCGCGCGTTTTCGGCACTGAGCGAGATAACGGCACCGGCCGCCGCCGCCCTCGAGACGCGTCACAGACAGGCACAATCCGTGCGATCTATTCAGCCGCGACTCGGTGCGCGTCATCCGCCGGCTCGATCTTGGCGGCGCAATATTTGAACTCGGGAATTTTCCCGAACGGATCGAGCGCGGGATTGGTGAGCAGGTTTGCGGCCGCTTCGACATAGGCGAAGGGAATGAACACGACGCCGTCGGGCACCGAGTCGTCCTGCCGTGCGCTGAGCTCGATTGCGCCGCGCCGCGTGGTCACCCGCACTGTGTCGCCCGGCCTCACGCCGAGCTTGGCGATGGTGCCCCGCGACAGCCCCGCGACCGGGCCGGGCTCGAGCGCATCGAGCGTCGAGGCGCGGCGCGTCATCGCGCCGGTGTGCCAGTGCTCGAGCTGGCGGCCGGTGGTGAGGATGAACGGGTACTGCGCGTCGGGCATCTCGTCCGGCGCCTGGAATTTCGTTGCAACCAGCCTGGCCATCCCATTGGGACGCGGGAATCCCTGGTCGAACACCACGTCGCGGCCGGGAACGTCCGGGCCGTCGACCGGATAAGTGACGTGGTCCTCGCGCGCGACCCGCTCCCAGCTGATGTTGTCGAGCGCCGGCATCATCGCTGCCATCTCGGTGAACACCTCGCCGACGTGCTTGTAGTTCCAGTTGCAGCCGATGCGCTGGGCGAGATCCTGGATGATCCAGAGATCCTGCCGCGCCTCGCCCGGCAGCGGCAGCGCCGCGCGTCCCATCTGGACCTGGCGGTTGGTGTTGGTCACCGTGCCGTCCTTCTCCGGCCAGGCGGAGGCCGGCAGGATGACGTCGGCGTATGACGCCGTTTCGGTCAGGAAGATGTCCTGCACCACGAGATGCTCGAGATGGGCAAGCGCGCCGCGGGCGTGGTTGAGGTCGGGGTCGGACATCGCGGGGTTCTCGCCCATGATGTACATGCCCTTGATCTCGTCGGCATGAACCGCATCCATGATCTCGACCACGGTCTTGCCGCGCTTGGGATCGAGCGTCACGCCCCACGCCGCTTCGTACTTCGCCCGGATCTCGGCATCTTCCACCGACTTGTAGTCGGGGAAGAACATCGGGATCAGCCCGGCATCGGAGGCGCCCTGCACGTTGTTCTGGCCGCGCAGCGGATGCAGCCCGGTGCCGGGACGACCGATCTGGCCGCAGATCAGCGACAGCGCGATCAGGCAGCGCGCGTTATCGGTGCCGTGGGTGTGCTGCGACACGCCCATGCCCCAGAAGATGATGGCGCTCTCGGCGCGGGCGAACGCGCGCGCGACGTTGCGAAGCACGTCCGGCTCGATACCGCAGATCGGAGACATCTCCTCGGGCGTGAACGGCTTCACGCTTTCGGCGAGCTTGTCGAAATCCTCGGTGTAGGTCTGGACGTACTGCTGATCGTAGAGCTTATCCGCGATGATGACGTTGAGCATCGCATTGAGCATCGCGACGTCGGTGCCGTTCTTGAACTGCATCATCTGCCAGGCGTGGCGCTTGAGCGCCTGGCCGCGCGGATCCATCACGATGAGCTTCGTGCCGCGCTTGGCCGCTTGCTTGAAGAAGGTCGCGGCGACCGGATGGTTCTCGGTGGGATTGGCGCCAATGACGATGATGACGTCGGAGTTTTTGCACTCGTTGAAGGTCGCGGTCACCGCCGCCGAGCCGACGCCCTCAAGCAGGGCCGCCACCGACGACGCATGGCAAAGCCGCGTGCAATGGTCGACATTGTTGGAGCCGAAGCCGGTGCGGACCAGCTTCTGGAACAGGTAGGCCTCCTCGTTCGAGCCTTTCGCGGAGCCGAAGCCGGCGAGCGCGCGCGGGCCGTCACGGTCGCGGATTTTCACCAGGCCCTTGGCGGCGCGATCGAGCGCCTCTTCCCAGGTCGCGGTGCGGAAATGCGTCCATGGATTGGACGGATCGACCAGATCGTCGGCGGCCTTGGCGACGCCGTCCTTGCGCACCAGCGGCTGCATCAGCCGATGCGGATGGCTCACATAGTCGAAGCCGAAGCGGCCCTTGACGCAAAGCCGGTTCTCGTTCGCGGGGCCGTTGCGGCCGCTGACATAAAGGAGCTTGTCGTCCTTGATGTGGTAGGTGAGCTGGCAGCCGACGCCGCAATAGGGGCACACGCTATTGACCTCGCGATCCGGATATTTCGTGCGCACGTTGGCTTCATCGACCAGCGTGGCCGGCATCAGCGCACCGGTCGGGCAGGCTTGCACGCATTCGCCGCAGGCGACGCAGGTCGACGCACCCATCGGATCGTCGAAGTCGAATACGATCTTCTCGCCATAGCCGCGCCCGGCCATGCCGATGACGTCGTTGACCTGCACTTCGCGGCACGCGCGGACGCAGAGATTGCACTGGATGCAGGCGTCGAGATTGACCGCCATCGCAGGATGGCTGCGGTCGGCCACCGGCGGGGCGTGGCGTGCAAATCGGCTCGCTGTCACGTTCTGTCGGTCTGCCGTCGCCCAGAATTGCGAAGTCGGATCGTGCGCGACATCTTTGGGCGGCTGGTCGGTCAGGAGAAGCTCTATCACCATCCGGCGTGCCGTCTTGGCGCGGTCGGTCTGGGTCTTGACCTTCATGCCCGGCGTCGGCGTGCGGATGCAACTCGCGGCCAGCACGCGTTCGCCCTCGACCTCCACCATGCAGGCGCGGCAATTGCCGTCAGGGCGGTAGCCCGGTTTGGGCGAATAGCACAGGTGCGGAATCTCGGTGCCGTGGCGCTGCGCCACCTGCCAGATCGTTTCGCCTTCACGCGCGTCAACCTCGACGCCGTCGAGCGTAAAGGCGACGGTTGCGCCGCCGCTTCCTTCGTTCCGATGAGTGACGTGCACCTTGCCGTCGTTCTTGGCGGCTCCAACGACAGTGCCCTTCTTGTCATGGCCATAGCCCATCGGCGCGGCCGGACCGGGAGCGCTGGAACTGTCGTGTCCGTTGGTGCTGCTCATGACGTCACCAGCTGCCGAGCGGCTTGCTCAGCTCCTCAGGAAAATATTTCAGCACGCTCAGCAGCGGATTGGGCGCCGCTTGGCCCAGCCCGCAGATCGAGGCGTCGCGCATCGCGTCCGACAGCTCGGTCAACAACGCTTTGTCCCACGGACCGGTTGCCATCAGCTTGACGGCCTTCTCGGTTCCCACCCGGCAGGGGGTGCACTGGCCGCAGCTCTCGTCCTCGAAGAAACGCAGCAGGTTGAGCGCCACCGCTTTCATATCGTCCTTGTCCGAGAGGATCACAACCGCGTGCGACCCCACGAAGCAGCCGTATTTCTCCAACGTGCCGAAGTCGAGCGGCAGGTCGGCCATGGATGCCGGCAGGATGCCGCCGGAGGCGCCGCCCGGCAGATAGCCCTTGAACTCGTGGCCTTCGGTCATCCCGCCGCAATACTCCTCGATCAGCTCGCGGACGGTGACGCCGGCGGGCGCCAGCACCACGCCCGGCTTGCGCACGCGGCCCGACACCGAGAAGCTGCGGAAGCCTTTGCGTTCGCGCCGGCCATAAGAGGTGAACCAGGCCGCGCCCTTCTCCACGATGTCCCGCACCCAGTAGAGCGTCTCGACGTTCTGCTCGAGGGTCGGTCGGCCGAACAAGCCGACCTGGGCCACGTAAGGCGGGCGATGCCGCGGCAGCCCGCGCTTGCCTTCGATCGATTCGATCATCGCGGATTCTTCGCCGCAGATATACGCGCCGGCGCCGCGACGCAGATGAATCCTGGTGTGCTTGGCGAGCCCGGCCTCGACGACCTTGGCGATCTCGTCGGCCAGCATCAACCGCACTTCGGGGTACTCGTCGCGAATATAAATGTAGATGTCCGGCGCTTCGACCACCCAGGCGGCGATCAGCATCCCTTCGATGAAGCGGTGCGGATCGCGTTCGAGATAATGCCGGTCCTTGAAGGTGCCGGGCTCGCCCTCGTCGGCGTTGACCGCCATCAGCCGCGGCGCGGGCTCGGCGCGCACCAGCGACCACTTGCGGCCGGTCGGGAAGCCGGCGCCGCCGAGGCCACGGAGTCCGGCGTCGCTCACCACCTTGATGAGGTCGTCGCGCGTGCGCGCGCCCGAGATGCACGACTTGAGCAGCGCATAACCGTCGGCACGGACGTAAGCGTCGAGTGGCGTGTCGGTCGGGTAGGTGTGCGCATGGGCGCCGTGCGCGATGGCGGACTCGATGCGGTCCGTGGACGCGTGCATCACCTGGACATGCCCCACGGCGCACACCGGCGCGCGGTCGCAGGCGCCCATGCAGGGCGCGCGTACGACGCGCACGTCGGGGCCAAGCGTGTTCGGCAGGTTCTGCAGGAGATGCTCGGCGCCCGCCATGGCGCAAGAGAGCGAGTCGCACACCCGCACGGTGACGGGGGGCGGCGGCGTCTCGCCTTCCTTCACCACGTCGAAATGGGAGTAGAAGGTCGCGACCTCGTACACCTCGGTGAGCGCAAGCTTCATCTCCAGCGCCAGCGCGGCAAGATGGGCGGCCGAGAGGTAGCCGTATTCGTCCTGGATCAGATGCAGGTGCTCGATCAGAAGGTCACGGCGCCGCGGGCGGTCGCCGAGCAGCGCGCGCACTTCGTCGAGGGCCTGCAGGTCGACCTGTCGGCCCTTGGGGGTTCGCCGCGGGCGGTTGCGCCGTCCCGACCCGGGCGCCTGATCGTCGGTCCGCGCGTCCATGCTGGAATCCTTCTGAACGCCAGAAGAGCGGGATTTATCGATCAAAAACAAGCCCCCAACTGCCATCAATCGATTGAAATTCTCTATCGAGCGATCAATATTGGATCTGCCCCAGTTCGGAGATTACTGCCTTGATCGATAAGCTGGAATTCCTTCTGGCCCTGGCCCGCGAACGGCATTTCGGCCGCGCGGCCGAGGCCTGCGGGGTGACCCAGCCCACGCTGTCCGCGGGGATCAAGCAGCTCGAGGAAACCGTGGGCGTGCTGCTGGTCAACCGGGGCTCCCGGTTCCAGAGCTTCACCCCCGAGGGCGAACGGGTGCTCGACTGGTCGCGGCGCATCGTCGGCAACTCCCGCGCCATGCGGCAGGAGCTCGAGGCGCTGCGCCACGGCCTGACCGGACGGCTGCGGATTGCCGCAATTCCCACCACCCTCGCGATGGTGGCGAGCCTCACCACCCCGTTCCGCATGCGCCACCCCAACGTCCAGTTCACGATCCTGTCGCGCACCTCGATCGAGGTGCTGGCGCAGCTCGAAAACCTGGAGATCGACGCCGGGCTGACCTACCTGGACAACGAACCGCTCGGCCGCGTCAACGTGGTGCCGCTCTATCGCGAGCACTACCGGCTGCTCACCTCGTCGGACGCGCCGTTCGGCAACCGCGCGGCGGTGACCTGGGCGGAGGTGGCGCAGGTTCCGCTCTGCCTGCTCACGCCCGACATGCAGAACCGGCGCATCATCGACGAGCTCCTGCGCGGGGCGGGTGGAACGCCGCAGCCAACCCTCGAATCCAATTCCATGATCGTGCTGTTCGCCCACGTGCGCACGGGCCGCTGGGCCAGCGTCATGCCGGCGAAGCTCGCGGAAACGCTGGGGCTCACCGAGACGATCAGAGCCATTCCCATCGTCGAGCCGGAAGCCGTGCACACGATCGGCCTGGTCGTCCCCTCGCGCGAACCGATGACGCCGCTCACCGCGGCGCTCGTTGCCGAGGCGCACCGCCTCGCGCCGGAGATCGGAGAGGTCGCGCCGACGGAGCGCACGGCGCACCAGCCGCGGGGTTGATGGCGACGGCCGTGAACCTTCTGCGCGGATGTCATCGCAACGCCTCGCGGCGCCAGCCGAGCGGCAGATGGCCGCAACACGCGCGGTCGCGCCGCGGCCCGATCCGAGTTGCGGCACCGGCCGCAAGTTCCTAGCATCGCCCGCAAAACCAGGAACGTCCCGGGAGGACACCGAATGTCGCAATCCCACCAGAGCAAGGTTTCAACCTCGCGGCGCCGGCTGATCAAGGCCGCCCTCGCCGGCATCGTCGCGCCCGCCGTGCTGCGCATCGGCACGGCCTTCGCCGCCTACCCCGACCGCCCGGTCCGCATCGTCGTGGCCAACACACCGGGCGGACCATCAGACATCATCGCCCGCATCATGGCGGCGGCGATGCAGGAGGCGATGCCGGGGTCGTCGATCATCGTCGAGAACAAGGGTGGCGGCGGCGGGAATATCGGCATGGGCTATGTCGCGCGCTCCGATGCCGACGGCTACACCATCCTGCTCTCGACCAGCGCCTATTCGGTCAATCCCGGCCTCTACAACAACCCGCCGTATGATCCGTTCAAGGATTTCTCCGCCGTTTGTGAGCTTGCGGTCTCGCCCCACGTGTTCGCGGTGATGCCGGACCTGGGCGTCAAATCGATGAAGGAGTTCGTCGCACTCGCCAAGACCAATCCCGACAAGTTCAACGTCTCCACGCCGCCGATCGGAACCACGCCGCAACTCCAGGCCGAAGTGCTGAAGCTGCGCGAAGGGCTGCAGAAGATGGCGACCATCGTCTTCCCCGGTGGCGGCGACGCGCTCAAGGCGCTGCTCTCGGGCACCGTGCAGCTCAGCTCCGGCGTGCTGGCGCCCGCCCATCCGCAGATCAAGGCCGGCAACATCAAGGGCCTTGCGGTCACCGGCCCGACGCGCTGGCACGACCTGCCGGATATTCCGACCATGGTCGAGTCGGGCTACCCGGATTTCGTATTCGACACCTATACCGCGCTGATGGCACCGGCGAAGACTCCGCCCGAGATCGTGAGCCGGCTGGAAAAGGTCGCGCTTGAGATTCTCAGCAAGCCCGACATGCGTCAGCGATTGACCCAGGCCGGGTTCGAGGTGACGGCCAGGACCGGCCAGGGCCACATGGAACGCGTGGCCAAAGAGGTGCCGATGTTCCGCGACATCATGGTCCAGGCCGGCATCGCGAAACTCTAACGACCGTCATCCTGAGGCGCGAGCGCAGCGAGCCTCGAAGGATGAACGGCTCCTGACTCGCGGCGAGGTGCGGGCCGTCGCCCTTCGCGGCCCTCGCTTCGCTCGTGCACCTCAGGGTGACGGCCGGAGTAAGCCTCCGTAGCGCTTGGTCCAACCTCTCAAAACAGCCCGACGATCTTGCCGTCCGCGCCGACATCGATGGAGTCGGCGGCGGGCACCCGCGGCAGGCCGGGCATGGTCATGATCTCTCCGCAGATCGCCACCACGAACTCGGCGCCGGCGGAGAGCCGCACCTCCCGCACCGGAATGGTGTGATCGACCGGCGCGCCCTTGTTGTCGGCATTGGTGGAAAAGCTGTACTGGGTTTTGGCGATACAGACCGGCAGATGGCCGTAGCCCATCTGCTCGAACTGGGCGAGTTGGTCACGCACCGACTTCTCCGCGGAGATGTCCTTTGCCCGGTAGATTTCCTTGGCGATGGTACGGATCTTTTCGATCAGGGGCATCTCGTCGGGATAGAGCAATTTCAGCTTGCTCTTGCCGCTGTCGGCCACCTTCACCACCGCACGTGCTACGTCGGCGGCTCCGCGGCCGCCCTCGGCCCAATGGTCGGCCATGACGGCTTCGACACCGAGCTTCTTGGCGTGCTCCTCCACCAGCGCGATCTCGGCGTCGGTGTCGGCGCTGAAACGATTGATCGAGATCACCGGCACGATACCGAACTTCTGCACGTTCTCCACGTGCCGGGCGAGGTTGGCCATGCCGGCTTCGAGCGCTTTCAGGTTCTCGGACTTGAGGTCTTCCTTCTTGACCCCGCCGTGCATCTTGAGCGCGCGGATGGTCGCAACCAGCACCGCGCAGTCCGGCGACAACCCGGTCTTGCGGCACTTGATGTCGAGAAATTTTTCGCCGCCGAGATCGGCGCCGAAGCCGGCCTCCGTGACCACGTAGTCACAGAGCTTCAGCGCGGTCGTCGTCGCCAGCACCGAATTGCAGCCATGGGCGATGTTGGCGAACGGCCCGCCGTGCACGAACGCCGGCGTGCCCTCCAGCGTCTGCACCAGGTTGGGGGCGAGTGCCTCCTTGAGCAGCGCCGTCATGGCGCCATGCGCCTTGAGGTCGCCGGCCCGTACCGGCTTGCGGTCGCGGGTGTAGGCCACGATGATGTTGGAGAGGCGCTTCTTGAGATCCTCGAGATCGCTCGCGAGACAGAATATCGCCATCACCTCCGACGCGACGGTGATGTCGAAGCCGTCCTCGCGCGGGAACCCATTGGCGACGCCGCCGAGGGACGAGACGATCGAGCGCAACGCCCGGTCGTTCATGTCCAGCACGCGGCGCCAGGCGACGCGACGCTGATCGATGCCGAGCGCATTGCCCCAGTAGATGTGATTGTCGATCATGGCGGCGAGCAGGTTGTTCGCCGAGGTGATGGCGTGGAAGTCGCCGGTGAAGTGGAGGTTGATATCCTCCATCGGTATGACCTGCGCATAGCCGCCGCCCGCCGCGCCGCCCTTCATCCCGAACGAGGGGCCGAGCGAAGGCTCCCGCAAGCATAGCATCGCCTTTTTGCCGATATGATTGAGCGCATCGGTAAGGCCGACCGTCGTCGTGGTCTTGCCCTCGCCCGCCGGGGTCGGCGTGATCGCCGAAACCAGGATCAGCTTGCCGTTGGGACGGTTCTTGAGCGATTTGATGTACTCCATCGACACCTTGGCCTTGTAGTGGCCATAGGGCTCGAGGTGCTCCGGCCCGATGCCGAGCTTGTCGCGCGCCACATCGAGGATCAATCGCTTCGTGGCCGATTGCGAGATCTCGATGTCGGACTTCGGGTTGAGGTGCTGCGAGGCGGTCGTCGGTTGCTTGGCTGCGGTCGCTTGAGTCGGGGTCATGTGAGCCTCGTGCCGAGATTAAGTTTTGCATTGGTGGCAAATTCGCCGGCCGCGCATTTGGGCCCGTCGGCGGGCTTCACGCGCAGAACTTTGATGCGGCCGTCGGCGCACACGACGGTGAAGCCGTCGGTCGCCACTTCGACGATCTCGCCCATCTTGCCGGCGATCCCCTTGGGGTCGCGTGCCGGCAACGGCTTCGCCTCGAAGATCTGCAACGCCTGGCTATTGAGCGTCGTCCACGCGCCGGGCGCCGGATTGCAGCCACGGATCAGATTGTGGATCTGCCGCCAGGGCTTGCCCCAGTCGATGCGCCCGTTGTCGGGGCCGCAGCGGCCCTCATAGGTCGCCTGGGCGTGATCCTGTTTGATGCGCGGCGCCTTGCCGGCCTTGACCAGATCGACGGCCTCGAGCATCGCCTCGACGCCCATGGGGAACAGCCGGTCGAAATAAACCGAGCCGAGCGAGTCGGTGTCGGAGATCGGGGTCTTCTTCTGCAGCAGAACGTCGCCGGTATCGAGGCCGTTGTCGGGCCAGAAAATCGACAGCCCGGTTTCGGTATCGCCCTGGATGATCGGCCAGTTGATCGCGCTCGGTCCACGATATTTCGGCAGCAGGGAGGGATGGTACTGGATCGAGCCCTTGGTCGGGACGTTGAGAAATTCTTCCGGCACGAACAGCGTGACGAAGGCCATGACCTGCAGGTCGGGTTTGAGCGCCTTGAACTCGGCCCAGACTTCGGGCTTGCGGTAGGACGCCGGCTGATAGACCGGGAGCGAGGCTGCGAGCGCAGCCTCCTTCAGGGGATCGGCCTTGGCGCCCTCCTTCTCCGGCGCGACATAGACCGCGACCACTTCGTCGCCGCGCTTCAGCAACGCCTCCAAGACGGCCTTGCCGAACGCCTGCTGGCCGTGCACCACGATACGCATTCAGACTTCCTCCAAAACCTTCGCTGTCATGCCCGCGAAAGCGGGCATCCAGTAGTTCGCCTGTGATTACTGGGTCCCCGCAGTCGCGGGGACGACACTATGCCTATTCGGGTGCCTGGTTCACGCCGCCTCGGCGCGCGCGCCTTTCTCTGGCGCAGTGATCGCGCCCGACGTCTTGATCTCGGCGATGTCCTGTTCGGTGTACCCGAGCTCCTTGCGGAGGATCTCGTCGGTGTGCTCGCCGAGCAGCGGCGAGCGTTTCACCTCGGTCAGTGAATCGGACATTTTCACCGGGTTGCCAACGGTCAGATACTTGCCGCGCGTGGGATGATCGACTTCGACCACGGTACCGGTCTTGCGCAGTGACTTCTCCTCGGCGATCTCCTTCATCGACAAGATCGGACCGACCGGGATGTCGTGCGCGTTGCAGATGTCCATGACCTCGAACTTGGTCTTGGTCATGGTCCATTGCTCGATGGTGTTGAAGATGTGCTTGAGCCGCGGCAGCCGTGCCGGCGGCTTGGCATAGTCCGGATCGGTCTTCCATTCCGGCTTGCCGATCAGGTCGCAGATCGCCTCCCACACCGGTGCCTGGGTGATGAAATAGATGTAGGCGTCGGGATCGGTCTCCCAGCCCTTGCACTTGAGGATCCAGCCGGGCTGACCGCCGCCGGAATCATTGCCGGCGCGCGGCACCGCCTCGCCGAACGCAATGCCTTCGCCGTACTGGCTGTACTCCGTGAGCGGCCCATGCTTGAGGCGCTGCTGATCGCGCAGCTTGACGCGGGCGAGGTTGAGCACGCCATCCTGCATGGCACAGAGCACGCGCTGACCGCGACCCGTGCGGATGCGTTGATACAGTGCGCTGACAATGCCGAAGGCGAGATGCAGGCCGGTGCCGCTGTCGCCGATCTGCGCGCCCGTGACCAGCGGCGGCCCCTCGCGGAATCCCGTTGTCGAGGCCGAGCCGCCCGCGCATTGCGCGACGTTCTCGTAGACCTTGCAGTCCTCGTAGGGTCCGGGGCCGAAGCCCTTGACCGAGGCCACGATCATGCGCGGGTTGGTCTTGTGGATGTGCTCCCAGGTCAGCCCCATGCGGTCGAGCGCACCGGGCGCGAAGTTCTCCACCAGCACGTCGCAATGCTTGATCAGCCGCTCGAGGATTTCCTTGCCCTTGGGGTGCTTGGAGTCGATGGTGATCGAGCGCTTGTTGCCGTTGAGCATCGTGAAGTAGAGGCTGTCCGCGCCCTTCACGTCGCGCAATTGGCCGCGCGTGATGTCGCCGATGCCGGGCCGCTCGACCTTGATCACGTCGGCGCCCATGTAGGCGAGCAATTGCGTGCAGGTCGGACCCGACTGCACGTGGGTGAAATCGAGGATGCGCACACCGTCGAGCGCCTTGCCGGCCTGGCCGAATGGCTTGCTCGACGGCTTCGGCAAGCCGTTCGCAGCGGCCTTCTTCGCCGCCGGCTTTCTCGCCTTCAGCTTCACAACCTTCTTCGCCGTCGCCTTGGACTTGGGCGTAGCTTTCGTCCTAGCTTTCGTCTTCGCTTTCGCCTTCTTGCGCTTTGCCATTGCCGTTCCTCTAAGAGTTTAATCGATGTGGCCGACTTATTTCTTGCGAAGCGCGCTTTGCGGGTTGAGGTTGCCGATGCGACCGCTCTCGCTGCCGGCTGCCGGGTCGATCACCGCATTGATGAGGGTCGGCTTTCCCAAGTCCATGGCCTCGTTCACGGCGCGTTTCAGTTCGTCGGGTGTCGTCGCATTGACGCCGACACCGCCGAACGCCTCCATCATCTTGTCGTAGCGCGAACCTTTGACGAAGACAGTCGTCGCAACGTCGGAACCGCCCGAGGGATTGACGTCGGTTCCGCGATAAATCCCGTTGTTGTTGAAGACGACGACACAGACCGGCAGGCTGTAGCGGCAGATCGTCTCGACCTCCATGCCGGAGAAACCAAAGGCGCTGTCCCCTTCGACCGCGAGCACGGGTTTCCCGGTCTCGATTGCGGCCGCGATGGCAAAGCCCATGCCGATGCCCATGACCCCCCAGGTGCCGACGTCAAGACGCTTGCGCGGCTGATACATGTCGATGATGCCGCGCGCGAGATCGAGCGTGTTGGCGCCTTCGTTGACGAGGATGGCATCCGGCCGCTCTTTGACGATGGTGCGTAGCGCGCCGAGCGCGCCGTGGTAGTCCATCGGCGCCGAGTTCTTCATCAGCCTCGGCGCCATTTTGGCGATATTCTCTTCTCTTTTCGATTTGACGGCGCTGATCCAGTCCGCCGGTGGTGCCGGCCATTTACCGTCCATACCAGCAAGGAGAGCCGACACGCAGGAGCCGATGTCGCCGACTACTGGAGCGACAATCTCGACGTTGCTGTCCATCTCCTTCGGCTCGATATCGATCTGAATGAATTTCTTCGAATGCGGCTCGCCCCACGCCTTGCCCTTGCCGTGCGACAGTAGCCAGTTGAGGCGCGCGCCGATCAGCATGACGATGTCGGAGTCTTTCAGCACCGTCGAGCGCGCAGCGCCCGCACACAGCGGATGCGTGTCCGGCAACAACCCCTTGCCCATGCTCATCAACAGGAACGGAACGCCGCTCCGCTCGACCAGGGCACGGATCGCGTCATCGGCCTGCGCATAGGCCGCGCCCTTGCCCAGGATGATCAGCGGGCGCTTGGCACCCTTCAGGACATCAAGCGCGCGCTTGACGGCGGCGGGAGCGGGAATCTGAGCTGGCGCCGGGTCGATGACCTTCACGAGCGACTTCGCGCCGGCATCCGCATCCATGACCTGAGCGAACAGCTTGGCCGGCAGATCGAGGATAGACGCCGCCGGCCGCCCCGAGACAGCCGCGCGGATCGGCACGCGCCACGCCAATGCCAATGTTGCAGGCATGCAATACACGGAAGGCGGCCCTGCAGAGCGGTTTGGCAATGGCGAGCTGGTCCATTTCTTCGTAGTCGCCTTGCTGCAGATCGACGATTTCGCGCTCGGACGAACCGCTGATCAGGATCATCGGGAAGCAGTTGGTGGTGGCGTTGGCCAGCGCAGTGAGGCCGTTGAGAAAGCCGGGCGCCGATACCGTGAGGCAGATACCGGGCTTTCTCGGTCAGGAAGCCGGCGATCGCCGCCGCATTGCCGGCGTTCTGCTCATGGCGGAACGAGATGACGCGAATGCCTGCACCCTGCATCATACGGCCCAGGTCCGTGATCGGGATGCCGGCACACCGTAGATTGTGTTGATGTCGTTGAGCTTGAGCGCGTCGATGACGAGATGAAAGCCGTCCGTCAGCTCTCGCTCCGTGTCTTCCGCGGTGGTGGTCGCAGACTTGGTTTCACTGCTGCGTCAGCCATGGGAATGCCCTCGAAATCTTTTTCGGTGTCAGTCCGGAATCATCGGCGTACTTCTCGACGTGCTCGGCGAGGCCCAGCGCGTGGTCGCGCACGAGTGCCTCGGCCCGCTCCGTATCGCGCCCCTCGAGCGCCTCGATGATCGTCATATGGTCGCGGATCGAGCGATCGGCCCGGTCCTGCTCGCCGATGGTCTTCCGGCGGATCATGCGCATATGCGCGAACGGAAACCTCGGCCAGCGATATGAGCACGCCGTTGCGGCTCATGCGGATGATGGTCTGGTGAAACTCGATGTTCACCTCGGAGTACTCGTCCAGCTTGGCGTGCACCTGCCGTTCTCGAATTTCGTGAACATGCTGCGCAGAGCGGCGACCTCCTCTGCGCTCGCGTTCTCCGTGATCAGGCGCGCCGCCATCTTTCGAGCGCGGCCCAGGCCGTGATCATCTCGATCACCTCGCGCCTGGTCTTGCGAACGACATATATCCCGCGCCGGGGAACGGCGCGGACAGAAGCCTTCGCGCTCGAGTTGCGCCATGGCCTCACGCACCGGCGTGCGGCTGATGCCGAAATCGAGCGCCAGTCGCCGTTCGTCTCGCCGGATATCGTCACGGCTGCGGTAGACGTCGATCGAGACGATGGCGTCCCTGAGCGCGGAATAGGCTCGGCTCTTGAAGCTTTCCGGGGTGGCCATCGGCTCCACCCGCGGCGACGCCGCTCTACCGCGGAGCGGAGCGGCGCCGTGACGCGGGCCTTGGCAGGAGTGCGGTCACCATTGCTCATAGCTGGTATTCAATATTCCAGAATGTCGCCGGCCTGCAATGTGGCGCTCGAGGTGTGCCCGCCCGGATGGCAGGGTAGCTGGCCCACCGTGGCCGTGGGCGGCTTGAAACTGGTCAAAGCGCTGCCCGTGGCCGCAGTCGCGTCAGCACGTTCGAGATCAACGGCCAGAACAGGGCGACGAGCCCGAGCCCCATGATCGCCCTGCTGACCAGCCAGTTGGAAAAGAAGATGCCGAGCCCGCCCTGCGAGGCGAGCAACGACTGCCGGAACGCTTCCTCCGCCTTGTCGCCCAGCACGATCGCCAGAACCATTGGCGCCAGCGGATAGCCGCACTTCTTCAGAAGGTAGCCGACGACACCGAAGACCAGCATCAGCACGACGTCGAAGGTCGAGTTGTGGACGGTGTAGGCGCCGATCGCGCACAGGACCAGTATGATCGGCGCAATGATGCTGAACGGAATGCGCAGGATGGCGGCGAACAGCGGCACGCAGGTCAGCACCACGATGAGCCCGACAACATTGCCGAGGACTGCATCGAGGCGATGGATCCCCGAGACGAATTCCTTCTTCGACAAACGACAGCGGTCCCAGGGCTACAAACCCCAGATCAGGAGACCGCCGAGCAGCACGGCTGCGGTCGGCGAGCCGGGAACGCCGAGCGACAACATGAACGGCAACAACGCAGCGGTTCCGGCGGCGTGCGCGGCGGTTTCCGGCGCCACCACGCCTTCGATCTCGCCGTGGCCGAACCTATCGCCGTTCTTCGACACCCGCTTGGCTATGCCGTAGCTCATGAATGAGGCCGGCGTGGCGCAGGCGGGGCTGATGCCCATCCAGCATCCGATCACGCAAGAACGCAGCGACGTCATCCAGTAACGCGGCAACTGCGCCCAGGTCTGGAACACCACCTTCGGATTGATCCCGGCGCCGCCCCCTTGAAGGTCAACCCTTCCTCGATGGAAACCGAGATCTCGCCGATGCCGAACAGGCCGATCACCGCGATGAGGAAGTCGAAGCCGGTGAGGAGTTCGGTGTAGCCGAAGGTCAATCGCAGCTGGCCGGTGATGCTGTCGAGGCCGACGGCAGCCAGCGCAAAGCCGATCATCATCGCAGCCACGGTCTTGAAGGGTGGCTCCTTACTCACATGCCGATGAAGCTGCAAAAGGCGAGAAAGTAGACGCCGAACTTTTCCGCCGGCCCGAACTGGAGCGCAAACTTTGCGACGAGCGGCGCAACCAGCGTGATCATGATCACCGCGAACAGCGCGCCCACGAACGACGACGTGAAGGCCGCGGTCAAGGCCTCGCCGGCCCTGCCCTGTTGCGCCATGGGATGGCCGTCGAAGGTGGTTGCCACCGACCACGGCTCGCCCGGAATATTGAACAGCACTGAGGTGATGGCGCCCCCGAACAACGCCCCCCAGTAGATGCAGGACAGCATGATGATCGCCGAGGTGGGCGACATCGAGAAGCGTCAGCGGCAGCAGGATGGCGACGCCATTTGCCCCGCCGAGACCAGGTGGCGCGCCGATGTTGATGACGCCGAGCATGATGCCGACGACCATCACCATCAGGTTGAATGGCTGGATGGCAACGGCGAAGCCGTGGAACAGATTGACGATCTCTTCCATAATCTGTTTTCGCTACTCCACGACGCCCTACCGGCCGGCGTTTTGCTTGGACATGTCCTTCGCGAAACCGGTTCCCGCTCTTGCGGGACGTGCTCTAGAACCCCAGAAACTCCTCGATCGGCCCTTTCGGCAAAGGCAGGAAGAACCACCTTTCGAATATGAGGAAGACCGCGAGCGGCACGCCCAGCGAGATCGCGGCGACCAGGCTCCAGTTGTAGCGTCCGAGCCAACGCATGAAGACGGCGATGAGAATCACCGAGGCGACGTAAATCCCGATCCAAGGAATCAGCGCGACATAGATCGATGTCGGTACCAATATCGACATCACCTTCGCGAGCTGCCCCATTCGGCAAAGATGCGCTTGTCGGAGGGCTCGGAGAGGACCGCGCCATTGACGACGCTCAAGCCCAGGAAATCAGCAGGCCGACATAGAACGGAACGAAGCCGGCCTGCGGACCTTCGGCGCCCCAGCCGATGCCGACTTGAACGCTGCCGGCGATCACGATCAGCGAAAACACTGCCATCGCCACCGCCACGCCGATCTCAACCGATCGTTGCGTTGGTCCGCCACCGCGCAAGCCGTGGGAACTCATCGGTCATCAATCGCTCGCCCGGAAAGCGTGCCACCCCAAACCTGGTATACAGTATTCCAGCGCATGGAGAGGCGCAATGCGACTTTTGGCCTTCGCCTGCGATACGGGTCTGACGGCAAATTGAAGCTGCCAGTCGGAAAGCGCCAGCATGCGTCGGTGCTAACGCCCACCGCGCCCGGAAGACCTCGCGAGATACGGCCAAGTGATCGCCGGCGGACGCACATCCGCCAGCACAATTCCGACCGTAACGCTCATTTGTTCGCGAGGAAGCCCGCGTCCTTCATCAGCCCTTCGTGGCGCTTTTCCTCGCCGCCGACCCATTTGACATAGTCGGCGCCGGTCATGAAGGGCTGCGCTTGAACGCGCGTCGGCCATCAGCTTCTTCCACTCCGGCGTATCGCGCACCTGTATAAACAAATCGACATCCATAGGCGGTCATCACAGTTGCGCTGGGGGCATCGAGGATTCCGTCGCAGCATCGGTCTGATCGATCCCCTGGTAGGTCGGAATACCGCTCCACGACTGGTCGCCGGCGATCTTGTCTTGGTAGTCGAGCGGCTTGCTGTCGAACACGCAGAGCGGGCGCAGCTGACCGCCGCGCCACTGCGCGACCGCTTCGATCGGGTTGTTGACGGTCGAAATCGACGTGATTGCCGACCAACTGGACCGCCACCGCGCCGCCGCCACGCTCCGGAATGTAGATGAACTTTGCGCCCGTGGCCTTCTCGATCGCTTCTGTGATGATCTGGTCTTCCTGCTTGAACGGGTGCCGCCCATCTTGAACGTGCCGTTCGCGGCCTTGGCGGCGTCGATGTATTCCTTTGCCGTCTTGTATGGCTTCTCGGCGTTGACCCACAGGACGAACTCATCGAGTGCAAGCATCGCGACCGGAGTCAGGTCCTTCCAGTTGAAGGGAATGCCGGTCGCGAGCGGCGTCGTGAACAGGTTCGACAGCGTGATGATGATCTTGTGCGGATTGCCGCGCGAAGCCTTCACGTCGAGGAAGCCTTCACCGCCGGCGCCGCCGGCCTTGTTGATCACCACCAGTGGCAGCTTCATCAGGCCGTGCTTGGTGACGATGCCCTGGATGGTACGCGCCATCTGGTCGGCGCCGCCGCCGGTGCCGGCCGGTATGATGAACTCGACCGGACGTGTCGGCTCCCACGCGGCCAGTGCCGAGGCCGGCGCCAACGCTTGCGCGATCCCCAGCACGGCGACGGCGCAGATGCCCCGATGCCTTATTGCTTTCATTTGAGGTGTCTCCCTGAACTGTTGTGCGCGCCCCGCGAAGTTCGCCCCTATGCTCGGTCGGGCGGGGGGCCAACCTAAAGTCTTTGCGCAACGCCGTCGCAGGGCAAATCGCACGGCCGCTTCCACGACGACGCAGCCGCTTCGCGCCCTGCATCGAAGCCCGATTGCAAGCGCGACGCTGGTGCAGGCCGCTAAGTCGATGGATGCCCGCAATATTCGGGCGCGGCGAACCGCCGTGATCACCGATTTCCTCCCTGACACGTTCCTGGGACTTCTTCTTGGAAAGGCGGAAGCCCTTTGCGCGGTTCTTAGTCCCCGCAGGAATACATTATGCCAGCATTGGGCCTGGACGCAATGCGGCCAAGGGCCCTGCGGCGAACGGCCCGAAGCGAGATAGGACGTGGGACATTTTCTCCATTGCGGGTCCCGCGCGGGCTCTGGGTCTACATTCTCCGAGAGCCCCGGCCTTTCAAGAGTTTTCCGCCGAATAGCGGTCCCGGTCTTTGGATGTCGCTTGCGCTGGCCTCTCAGAATTCGGATCGGCCATAGCGGCAACGCTGGGCAAATCCGCAGCGCCGCGGGGTGCTGGAGGTGTACGCGATGCAGGTTCTGGAATGCGACGCGAAGAAGCTCTTGTCTCGCCACGCCATCGCAAGCCCCCTGGAATTGTCGCCGCCACGCCGGAAGAGGCGGAGGCTGCGGCGACGCGCCTCGGGCGGGAGCCCGTTTTCGTCAAAGCCCAGGTCGGAGCCGGAGATCGCATGTCTGGCGGTGGCATTCGTGCCGCGTACTCGGCGGCTGAGGCCAAAGTTGCCGCCAGGGCACTGCTGGGCCGCAAGCTCGTCACATCTCAGACCAGCCCCGACGGTCAGGTGGTCGACAAGGTGCTCGTGGAGCGAGGGATC
>CAVRXD010000034.1:0-118476 GCA_963725065.1 uncultured Alphaproteobacteria bacterium | reverse complement strand
GAGATTTTTCAGAGTTGCGCGCCACGCTCCCCTTTGAGGAGCGGATTACATCGCTTGAGGCCAAGTTGGAACAGCCGCGGAGCGGCGTTAGGCGGGTCGCGTGACGGTCAACGTCAAAGGAACGTTGGAGGTCTGGCAAGAAGTGGCCGAGATCGGGCCAATGCTCTGGAGATTAGCCGGCTTGCGCAGCCCCCTATTCGAGAGCGAGCGATACCTTCTGGCCGAGATTTTGCGTGATGTAGCCGACGCGCTTGAACGAGGGAATTGCCCGCAGCATCGTGTTGATCATGCCGCAAGGCCCGCGTGGCAGGCCGCTCTATCGGACCAGGTAAAGAGGTAAAGGTTCAAGGGCTAAGCGTCCGGGCGACCCTGAAGCCCACGCCGTCGTACCGATAGCCGCTTGCGACTACGCGGCGGTCGGCCGAGCGCAGGCCCACAGGCTCGTTGATCCAGGACCCGCCGCGCAGGATCCGGCGATTTGGATCTCCGCCTTCTATCCAAGTACTGCCATCCGTGGGCGGCGTGCCGCCATAGGTGTGATGCCAGGGATCCTCGACCCATTCCATGACATTGCCGTGCATGTCGTAAAGCCCGAAGGCATTCGGCGGAAACTGTCCCACCGGCGCCGTGTGCCACCACTTGTCCCGTCCCTCGATCTTGCCGTCGCAACACTGGTCCGTGCCGTAGTTTGCGTATTCGTGGCTCGCCTTGTCGCCCCAGGGATAAGGTGGATGGGGTGCCTCGGCGCTGGTGACGCCGCGCGCCGAATATTCCCATTCGGCCTCCGTGAGCAGCCGGTACGGCTTGCCCGTCATCCGCGACAGCCAAGCCACGTAGGCCTTCGCCTCGTGCCATGACACGTTGATCAACGGCAGCCGCTCCTTCCCCGAGCCGGCATCTCCCATTGGCATTCCGCCGCAGCCCCCCATCGCGACGCAGGCCTCCCAGTCATCCCGGGTGACCTCGAACTTGCCAACGGCGAAGGGCTTGGCGATCTTGACATTGTGGTGGGGATGCTCGGCGGGATATCCCTCGCCATTGGGTGAGCCCATCCAGAACTCGCCCGGCGGAACGACGACCATCTCGGGACAGTCCTTGGCGCATTCCCGGAATGTGTCTACCGGCTTGAGCGCCCGCTCGGCCTCCTGCTTAAGCACATAAGGCGTGAAATTTGCAGCGATGTACGGGCGCACGGTGCGGTACCCGAACCAAACGTCCTTGATCTCGTCCTTGTAGATGATGCCCAGGAGACCCGCGATTGTACCGAGCATCAGAACGCCGACTGCCGCCTGCAATCGCTGCCGGTTGCGCGCGACAGCACGCTCCGCCCGCACACTGGCCTCGATGAACGCTTGATCGACGGGCTCGATGTCGCCCCGGCGCGTCGTAAGCCACTTCTTGGCGGTATCGAGCGGCAAGCCCATCAGTAGCGCTTTCCGCTGCTGGCGCGCGCCCGTCTGGCCAGACTTATCGTATTCCCACCGCCGTGCGTCCAATTCGCCGCGCCATGCGAGGAAGTCGCGCTCGTCCTCCAGCCAGCGCTTCAAGGTCGGCCAGGTCTTGAACAGGATTTCATGCGCGACCTCGGCGGTGGCCTTGCCGTCCTTCTCGCCAGTGACGATCAGGCGCCAATCCGGTCCCGCCAGGCGCTCGACCAGCGCCCATTCCACGTCAACGGCAGGATCGGACCCCTGTTTTGCGTCGCGTTCCCACCGCGCCCGCACCGGCTCGCCCTGGCGCGGCACGTGGGCGAGACGCAGCGTGAACAGCCGCTTCACGGCTTCCACTTTGTTCGGGTGCTCTGCAAGGAACTTGTTGGCGCGCTTCGACAATGCCGCGCCGACTTGGATGATCTCGCGCCGGTCGGACACGCGCAGCGTCCCGTCACCGCGCTCGCGCATGCGCTCCCACAGGTCAGTGAAAAGATCGGCGAGCAGCGGCAGCGCGCCGGGCTGATCCTCCACTGACTTGACGATGTGGCTGACGAGATCGTCGCTCTCGAAGCCGACGCCCAGCACGCGCGCCGGCTCGCGCAGCACAAGCGCGAGATTGTCCGCACCGAGCGGCGGCACATCGATCGTCTCGGCAAGCCTGAACAATGCCGCGTTGGCTTGAAGCCCGCCGTAATGGTCGGCCCGCTGGCTGGTCATGACGATCAGGCGTTCCGGGTTGCGAGCAAGTCCATCGGCGATGATCTCCGAGAAACGCTTGCGCTCGGCCAGCGGTGAGCGGGCATAAAGCTCCTCGCCCTGGTCGATGTAGAGGAAAATGCGCGGCGGCGGGGTGAGCGACAGCCCGTTGCGAAGATGATCATCGCTCGCCTTGATTACATCCGCGAGCCGCGCCTTTCCTTCGCGCAATCGGTCGGCCCATTCCTGGCGACGATCGACGCGCTTCGGATCGGTCGGGTCGGGAAACCACAATGCGGAGAACTCGGACATCAGCGCGCCGATAGGGTCCTGGCCGGGTTTCATGGCGAGATAGGCCCAGGCGCGGCTATCCTTCAGCGTCTCCGGCCAAGCCTGTTGTCGGCCGGGCCAGCGCTGACGCTTGAGCGACCCGATTACGCCGGCCTGCACCAGGCTCGACTTGCCGACACCGGAGTTACCCACGAGCGCAATGAGCCGACCGGGAGCGGCAATGATCTTGTCGATGATTTCGCCGGTCTCGCTTTCACGGCCGAAGAAGAAGTCGGCGTCCTGTTCCTCCAGCGCGACGAGGCCGCGATAGGGATTGATGGCGCGCCAGGGTTCCGGCGGCTTTGCCACCTCGCGGGCCTGAAGCGCCGCCACGATCTTCGCCAGCGGATCGGGCGCGGTCGGCTCCGTGCTCTCGATCCAGTGCAATTGTGCGAGGCCCGGCAGGTTGGCGGCGGGCCCCTTGGCGCGATCGGCGATGATGACAGGCAACAGGACGAAGGCGTCATCCTTCACCTTGCGGTCGAGCGCCTCGTAGTACTCGTACTTCTGCCAGTCGCCGGCGCGGCAAGAGACGAGGATCAGGAACGCCTGGGCCTTGGCGATGGCGTCGAACAAGCTCGGCTGCCAGAGGTGGCCGTGACGAAAATTGGTCTGGTCAACGAATACGTCGGCGTCGGGCAACAGGGTTTCGATCGCGCTCTTGAGCCCTAGCGCGACTACACGGTCCGGCGTGTGAAAGCTCAGGAAGACCCGCAACCCGGTTTCCTCCTTCCAGGCGCGATCAAATGCCCGGCCAGGAGATTAGCACGGACTCGCAACTTATTCAGCTCCGGCGTCGGTCCAACGGGCTGCCCCACAATTTTGAGGCGCGCCACTGGTAGGCGGGCAAGGCCCCGTTGCGCCCTCAGGATGGAGCCAAGTCCGGGCTAAAATTGCCACCATGGCAGCGACGAACAAATCTTTGGCGCTGAATAACAAATCCTGCGCGGGCAGCGAAGCGACTAAGGAGTAGTAGGGAAATGAGCATGTCCGATGAAACCGACAGTTATCAGGTTCACCGAATCACAAATTGCACTCGTGATGCGCGCGAATCCGAACTGTAATCTTGATCGTTTAACGGAGCTGTCTTTCGAATTCGATCAGGCCGGGAAGATCATTGATTGCACCGGCACGATCAAGGACTGCGGGAGTATCGATCACGATTATGCCGGTAGCGGGCTCGCGCGCTTGTACGAGACGGCACGTCGCAGATTGACAGCTCGACCAGCCAGCGCGACGATATTGCAATTTCCAAACCGGGAGAGGCTTGCCATTGCGTAAGCCGACAATGCACGAACCTCCCAACTTCGTTCGGAGGGAATGGCCATGACAGCCATTATACCACTCGGCACGTTCGACCGGGTTTCTCTTAGGGACGCTTGGCCACGCGAAAACGAGAATTTTACTCCTTGGCTTGCCAAGCCCGAAAACATCAAGCTACTAGGCGATGCGCTGAATATGGAATTGGAGGTCGAAGCGGTTGAACATCGGGTAGGTTCATTCCTTGCGGACATACTCGCGCAGGCTGTGGACGAAGCCGACCACCGCGTCATCATCGAGAACCAGTTTGGCCGAACGGACCACGGTCATCTAGGTCAAATTCTTACTTACCTCGCGGGCATTGATGGCGCAAAGACTGTCGTATGGATTGCTGAAACAATTCAGTCGGACCATCGTGCCGCGGTTGATTGGTTGAACGCCAACACTACTGAAGACTTTTCGTTCTTTGCGATCGAGATCGAGTTATGGCGGATCGGCACTTCCCCTCCCGCTCCTCGGTTTAACGTGATTGCCAGTCCCAACGACTGGACGCGAACAACCCGTACAGCCGTTCGCGGACTTGATGAGGGCCTCATTGAAGGGGCTAGAGCGGTCTCGCGCGCTTATTGGAGTTCTTTCGCTGAATACCTCGAACAACAGCGATCAGCATTTCACATCCGACGCCTCTGTAAAGATCATTGGTTTTCGTTTGGTATTGGGCGCTCTTCGTTTAACATTAACGCGACCGTTAGCACCGAGAAGCGGCGAGTTGGGGTAGAACTCTATAACTCGAACGATCCTACAAAGACGGCCTTCCGGGCTCTGGAAGCACAAAAGGCGGAAATTGAGCAAGAGTTTGGTGAGCGGCTATCGTGGGAAGAGCTCCCCGGAAAGAAGGCCACTCGCATCGCAGTCTACAAGCATGACGTCAATCCAGCCGACGCAAAACAGTATCCCGAGCTTCACGCCTGGATGTTGACTAAGATGGACCGCATGAAGCAGGTATTCGGAAGGCGCGTCAGAGCATTGCCAGCTGGACCAGCCGCTGTGGACGATGGCGAGGAGTCGCCGGAGGAATGAAACCAAGCATCATCGTGTGGGATTTGGAGACTGTGCCCGACCTTGCGGGGTTCGCGGCCGTCCACGATCTCGTCGGCAAGTCTGACGTGGAAGTGCGCGAGGCTATCGACGAGTTGCGGTTGTCGTGTTGTTGCCGGTTCTTTTTTGGTGGCTCCCTTCTGACTTATCGCAACAAAGCGGGGACACTGACGAGGTCGCCTTGACGCGTCCGCGTATCGCGACATCATGCCAACGTCTCGGTGGTGGGTTGGAAAAGTCGTCATAGCATTAGGCCTGACAGAAGCTGCATGTCGGCCGAAGGGGGCTCGATCGAGACCAAAGATCGCCGAAGTGGAGCGCGGCACATGCTGGCTGATGCCACAACACGAAGACGCCAATCAGGAAAGCGATCATGTGAAAAGATGGCCGAACGTTGCCAACGCCACCGATGCCAGCATCACGAATAATGCGTTCGGGGGAGCGGTCCTGTTTCCAATTCTTGGTCGCTCTACCCTCGTGCGGGACTTGTTGCTTTGCGCCAAAGATTTCACCGCTGCCAGGTTATGTGAGCTGAGCCGGCTTGTGTGAACTGCGGCCTTGAGCACAATATGGAGAAATGAGCGCTACGCGCGGATAAGTTAGGCTCGGAGGCCGCGCCCTTCCGACCTTCGGCCTTCATCGCGCT
This sequence comes from uncultured Alphaproteobacteria bacterium, assembly GCA_963725065.1. GTDB lineage: Bacteria > Pseudomonadota > Alphaproteobacteria > Rhizobiales > Xanthobacteraceae > VAZQ01. The sequence goes on along the minus strand of CAVRXD010000034.1, from coordinate 113,013 downwards.
CGCTTTACCCGCACAAGGGCACAAGACCCAGCCCTGAATGAGCCGCTAGCGATGGCGTACGCGCGTTATTTTTGGGTCCCGCATTAGCTCCGGACCCCCTGCCTTTGTCGGCCGACCTTCTGGCGGTCGTGGCGATCGAGCGGACCCCACAAATGCTAGGATCGAAGGGTCCTTCCCCAGCGGGGGAACGGTCGGGGGAATAGCCGAAATAGCCTTCTAACAGCCTGATCTAGCAGCCTGTTAGGCGGTTCAGAAGTCCGCATCATTTCCGCGGCCAATCCAAAATGCGGACTTCTGAACCAAAGCCACACTAGGTCAATAAGTGGCCAGTGTCCTTCGATTCCGAAGTTCGCAAGCGAGCGTGCCGCACAATGATGCGAACTTCGGAAGCTGGACACTAGCGGTTCAACTCGAATATCACGTCGGACAAGCGCCCGAAACTTACTTTACCGCCTCCGCGCCGGCACGCGCGATCTGCGCGTCTTGCTGCGCCGTCACTCCCGAAACTCCGATGCTGCCGACGATCTTGCCGTCGACAACGATGGGAATGCCGCCTTCGATCGCGGTCACGCCGCCCACGCTGAGCAGCCGCAACCCGCCGCCGCCGGCCGCGATCGTGTCGTCGAGCGCCTTGGTCGGGCGCTTGAACTCGAGTGCCGTGCGCGCCTTGCCTGCTGCGATACGGATCGACGCGTATTGCGTGCCGTCCAGCCGTTGCGACATCACGGTATGCCCACCGCTGTCGAGGATAACGATCATCACGTTCCAATTGTTCTTCCTGGCTTCCGCCTCGGCGGCGGCCACTGCCCGTTTTGCCGCCTCAAGGGTGATCGGGGCCCCATAGACCAGCGGTGCGGCCGGCGCCGCCGCAGGCGCAGCGGGTGCGGCAGGTGTAGCGGGTGCGGCGGGCTGCTGCGCTCCGGCCGATAGCGTCGCGAGCAGCACAAGCGCGGATGAGGTCATCAGCACCTTGAGTGTCGTCATGGTTTTCTCCCTATAACTTTTCAAGTCCGCGGACCCTGTGCGCTCACCCGCACAACGGCGGGCGAACGACGGCCGTATGAGATTGCTTCGGCCTGCACGCCGCGGTCCGGCACCAGCTTGATGCCAGCCTGAGCGGACGAGCGCGCCCGAGGCACGCCATGGGATATGTAACCCGATGGTTCTGTTTCGGACACCTGCCCCCTGGATATGCCTCGATGTATCCGACTATATATAGCGATTGATGATTTGCAACACGGCTGCCACGCCGGATCATTCTGCGCGTCTGCAGGGCAGAGTGCATCAACTTGGCGCGGTCGTGTAAGCGTGTCGACCGCGGCAAGCTGACGCGCTATGAAATCCCAACGACGCGCCGCGCGCTTTGATCGCATCGGGAGGGCCGGGACAATGCTTCAGCGTTCGGAGCAAGCTGCACGCCCGCGGGCGGAAATGCCAGAGCACATCACATCCTGTTGGGATCGGAGCAGTCAAAGGCAAACTCGGTCTGCTCCCCTCCCCCTTGTGGTTCTCGGGGTGGTGTTTCCCTGGGATGGAAGTTGATTGCTGGCGGTCCATAACGCATTGATTTTCCTTGCGTCCATGTGGACTGCCACGCCGACAAGAGAGACCCGACCGAAATCTCTCGATGCGTGGGCAGCGTCCCTTGCCCTCATGCTATTTTATGGTGGAATTCATTTCGGCTGCGCAAGTAGGATTAGTGACCCGGAGGCCATCTTACCGGTAGGGATGTGGCAGAGGGAGCGACATGCGCCTCAAGCTCTTCGCCGTTATCGGTTTCGTCTCGGCGGGGCTCATGGCCTGTGAACAACCGGGCCCTCCAACACCCCAAATCAGGTCCGTCCGCGCCGTCACCGTCGAACGTCGCGTGATCTCCGAACCGGTAGTCTTGATCGGGCAGATCAGGGCGCGGAACGAGATTAGCCTCGCCTTCCGCATCGACGGAAAGCTGATCGAGCGGCCGGTCGCCGTCGGCGACAGGATCACCGTTGGTCGTCTCGTTGCACGACTTGACCCGCAAGACGAAAAAAACGCACTGCAAGGAGCCGAAGCCGATATCGCTGCTGCCCAGGCAGCATTGGCGCAAGCGGAAAAGCTCGAGGGACGCCAAGCCGATCTGCTAAAGCGCAACATCACCAGCCGCGCTCTTTACGACCAGTCGTTACAGCAACTGCAAACCGCGCAGGCGCAGCTGGACTCCGCGCAAGCACGCCACCGCACGAATCAGAGCCGGCTCAAGTACACCGAGCTAGAAACCGAGGTTAGCGGCATCGTCACCGCCAAGGGAGCCGAACCGGGCGAATTCGTCCGCGCCGGCCAAATGATCGTTAAGGTCGCACGAGAAGACCAGAAGGATGCCTTGTTCGAGGTGCCGGCCCAGCTGGCATTATCGCGACGGATTCCGCTGGATCCCCTCATCCATGTCGCGCTGGTCGACAACCCGAATATCAAGACCACTGGCCGAATCCGGGAAGTTTCGCCGCAGGCAGATCCCGTGACACGGCTGTTTCCCGTCAAGGTCGGCCTCGACAGCTCGCCGCTCGAATTTTTCCTTGGCGGCATGGTCAGCGGAGCGATCTCTTTCGACACACCTCCGATCATGACGCTTCCTCTCACGGCGGTCATCGAATCGGACGGCAAGCCGTCCGTTTGGGTGGTCGATCCAGCCAGCAATACGGTCGCGCTGCGTGCGGTCGAGATCTTACGCTACGATCCTTCCGCCGTTATCGTATCGAACGGCTTGCGAGACGGAGAGGTTGTGGTCACCGCCGGTGTGAACGTTCTGCATCCGGGGCAAAAGGTAAAACTGCTCTCCGGCGCGTCATGAGGCGAACCTTCAATCTCGCGGAATGGTCGATCAACCATCGTCCGTTCGTCACGTTCGTCATGATCATGCTGCTTGCGGCGGGCGCGTGGTCGTACAGCCGTCTCGGCCGCGCCGAAGATCCGCCCTTCACCGTGAAGGACATGATCGTTCAGGCGCAGTGGCCGGGCGCAACGATTTCCGACACCCTTCTTCAAGTCACCGAGAAGATCGAAAAGAAGGTCCAGGAAACGCCGTATGTGAACCACGTCACCAGCTATACGGTTCCGGGGCGCGCAACGATCAGAGTGGCCCTCAAGGGCAGCGTCCCGGCGAAGGACGTTCCGGGCATCTGGTACCAAGTCCGCAAGAAGGTCGACGACATCCGCTGGACGCTGCCGCAGGGGGTCATCGGCCCCACCTTCAATGACGAGTTCGGCGACACCTACTCGGTCATCTACGGCGTCATCGCCGACGGCTTCACGCATCGCGAACTGCGCGACTACGTGGAGGGCGTGCGCTCTCGCCTGCTGCTGGTGCAGGACGTCAACAAGGTCGATATCATCGGCGCGCAGGACGAGCGCCTCTATCTGGAGGTCTCGGCGCAGCAGACATCCGGCCTCGTTATCGATCGCAGCGCACTGGTGCGCGCCTTGCAGGCGCAAAACGCCGTGGCGCCGGCCGGCGTCGTGCGGACCGCCAAGGAAGACATTCACGTACGGGTTTCGGGCGGGTTTGCCTCGGAGAGCGACCTGCGGCGCGTGAATCTCGTGTTGCACGGGCAACTGGTCAGACTGAACGACATCGGCACGGTGACGCGCGCCTACGCCGATCCGCCGCAACCGATGTTCCGTGTCAACGGCCAGCCTGCGATCGCGCTCGGCATTTCAATGCGCGAGGGGGGCAACGTTCTCGCTCTCGGCGACAACATCAAGCGGGAGATGGTTTCGATCACGAACGGCCTGCCGATCGGAATCGAGCCGATATTGGTCGCGGATCAGCCGTACGTCGTGTCCCACGCGGTCGGCGACTTCATGCAATCCCTGGTGGAGGCGCTGGTCATCGTGATTGCGATCAGCTTCCTGAGCCTCGGATTGCGGGCGGGCGCCGTGGTGGCCCTGTCGATCCCGGTGGTTCTGGCGACCGTGTTCATGTTCATGGACTTGAGTGATATCGCGCTTCAGCGGGTCTCGCTCGGCGCCCTCATCATCTCGCTCGGCCTCCTGGTTGACGACGCGATGATCACCGTCGAGATGATGATCAGGAAGCTCGAGGAAGGCTGGACCAAGGCCAAGGCGGCCACTCACGCCTACATGACGACTCACTTTCCGATGGGCACCGGCACGCTGGTGACCGTGGCGGCATTCCTCCCGATCGGCATGGCCCAGAGCTCTGCCGGCGAGTACCTGTTTTCGCTGTTCGCAGTGGTCGCCGTCGCGCTCATCGCCTCCTGGTTCGTCGCCGCCATCTTCACGCCGTTGCTCGGCGTCGTGCTGCTCTCGGAGAAGCACCGCACCCGTCACGAACCGGGACGGGGAATGCAGGCTTTTCGCGCAATTCTCCTCCTCTGCATGCGGTGGCGCCGGGCCACGGTGGCGCTCGCGTGCGTGGTGTTCGTGCTTGCCATGGCGGGGCTCGCCTTCGTGCCGCGGCAGTTCTTTCCATCCGCCGACCGGCCCGAGCTTTTCGTCGACATGCAGCTGCCGCAGAACGCGTCGATTGCGGCGACGGAGAAGGCCATTTCCGAGCTCGAGCGGCTGCTGCGCGCTGATCCCGACATCGAGCGTTGGAGCACCTATATCGGGCAAGGCGCCGTTCGCTTTTATCTCCCGATGCTGGTGCAGCTCCCGAACAACTCCCTTGCTCAAGCCGTGGTGCTCACCAAGAATTTGGCCGCGCGGGAGCGGGTGCACGCCCGCATCGAGCGCGCGTTCCAGGAGCAGTTTCCAGAGGCGGTCGGGCGCGTCTACCCGCTCGAAATGGGGATGCCAGTGGGGTGGCCGGTGCAGTACCGCGTGAGTGGTCCCGAAACCGGCCAGGTCCGCAAGATCGCCTACCAGCTCGCAGCCCTGCTGACACAGAGCGCGGATTTGCGCAATCCGAACTTCGATTGGATCGAAACCGGCAAGACATTGCGCATCAGGGTCGATCAGGATCAAGCGAGACTGTTGAATCTCAGCTCCGAGAGCCTGGCCCAGGCGCTCGAGATCGTCGTTTCCGGCGTCACGGTCACGCAGATTCGCGACGGCATTCACCTGATCGACGTGGTGATGCGGGGACCCGAGCAGGAAAGAGTGTCGCTCGACAGTCTCGGGACGTTGCAGATTCCGCTGCCAAACGGTCGGACCGTCCCTTTGGTGCAAGTCGCGGCAATCGAGTACGGCCAGGAGCTCCCCCTCGTCCGACGGCGGGACCGCCTGCCGACCTTGACCGTTCAAGCCGACGTCGCGCCCGGTGTTCAGCCCGAAACCGCGGTCGACCATCTTCGCTCGAAGATCGCCGCGCTCGATGCGACCTTGCCCGCGGGATACAAGATCGAGGTCGGCGGAGTGGCGGAAGAGAGTGCCAGGTCGCAGCGATCACTCATGGCCCAGGTGCCGCTGATGGTGGTCCTGCTGCTCGCGATCCTGATGGTTCAGTTGCACAGTGTCCGTCGAATGCTTCTGGTGCTCAGCGTCGCGCCACTCGGCTTCATCGGGGTGGTGAGCGCGCTGCTCCTGACCGGCAAGCCGCTCGGCTTCGTGGCGTTGGTGGGTGTGATCGCTCTGGTCGGCATGGACGTGCGCAACTCCGTCGTTCTGATGGTCCAGATCGATGCGGAGATCGCCGAGGGCCGCGACCCGTGGGATGCGGTCGTCGCGGCGACCATGCATCGCTTCCGCCCCATCCTGCTGACCGCGTCAGCCGCAGCTCTCGGCATGCTCCCCATCGTGTCGACGGTGTTCTGGGGACCGTTCGCCGTTGCCGTCATCGGCGGGTTGGCGGTGGCAACCTTGATGACCTTGACATTCCTTCCGGCCCTATATGTTCTTTGGTTCCGGGTAAAGGAGCCATTGCCGCCGCAAGAGAGTTGGCGCGAGACCGTCCCGTTGGCAGTTGCGCCTTCCGCCGTCGCCGACAACGTTTGATCGATCATGTCCAAGAATATGGCTCAGATCGATGCAACGAGCGCCGTCGCCACCCTTCCCGGCGAAGAAGACGCCACTCGCATTCGAGGCGTCGACCGGGTTGCCGCGATCTGGTCGGTCGGAGTCCACCTGCTCGCGTTGCTGGTGTTCGTGCCCTGGTTCTTCAGCTGGACCGGCGTCGTGCTCCTCGCCGCGGGCATTTATCTCTTCGGGATGATCGGCATCAATCTCGCCTACCATCGGCTGCTGGCCCATCGCAGCTTTTCATGCCCCCGGTGGCTCGAACACGTGCTCGCGATGCTCGGCGTCTGCTCTGCTCAGGGGGCGCCTGCCTGGTGGGTCGCGATTCACCGGATGCACCACCATTTCGCGGACAAGGAAGAGGATCCACATGCGCCCGGCCGCAATTTCCTCTGGGGCCATATTGCATGGATCACGTTCCAGACCGAGGACATGCTGGCCGGGCATGTGACGAAACGATATGCCGGCGACCTGCTTCGCGACCCGCTCTACGTCTGGCTCGACAAATACTGGCAAGGAGTCGCCCTCGCCTCGTGGATCCTGCTTCCCGCAGCCGCCCTTACGGGCGGCCTGCTTGCGGGCATGAGCGCGCAAGCGGCCCTGCAGCTTGCCTCGAGCGTGTTCGTCTGGGGCGTTGCGGCCAGAACGGTCTACGTCTGGCACGTCTCCGCCTTCGTCAATTCGGCTTCGCATCTGTGGGGCTATCGCAGCTACGAAACCAACGACAACAGCCGAAACAATCTCTTCGTCGGGTATTTCGCGCACGGCGAAGGATGGCACAACAATCATCACGCCGATCCGCAGGCCGCGATGCAGGGCCGCCGCGCGTGGGAGTTCGACCCGGTGTTCTGGGTGATCCGCCTGCTGGCAAGACTCGGCCTCGCATGGGACGTCGTTATGCCCAAATCGCCGCGGCCCGTGACGAGCGCGCGAGCCGTTGGCGTCGAGATGCGCCCGAAGCATTTGAAATTGCCCCGTCGCTTCCGCGCTTGGCGCTAACTCGACGCGCCGGACGCAACCATGTGCTGTGGACACGGTCATGGCCGGCATGCGTGCCCGGAACGTCCTCATGGTTTATCCGCGCTTCGTCGCGGATTCATTCTTCAATTTCCGCGCCGCTTGCGAGGCGATCGGCCGGCGGTCCGCCGCCGCGCCTCTCGGCTTGATAACCGTCGCGGCGCTGCTTCCGCCCGAATGGAGCGTGCGCTTCCTCGACCGCAATGTCGAGGAACTGACTGAACGGGACCTCGCGTGGGCCGACCTCGTCATGACGGGCGGCATGATCGTTCAACAGCGCGATACGCTCGACATCATCAGAATGTGCCGCGCACGCGCAATACCGGTTGCCGTCGGGGGGTCGGATGCGACCTCCAGTCCGCATGTCTATCGCGAAGCGGACTTCCAAGTCATCGGCGAGGCCGAAGACATCATGGCCGAGTTCGTCGCGGCGATCGACGGCGGAGCGGGGCACGGCGTATTCGAGGCAGCCAAATTTCAGATCGACGTCCGCAAGAGCCCTATCCCGAGGTTCGATCTGCTCAAACTCGAAAATTACCTCTCTGTAGGCGTGCAGTTCTCCCGCGGCTGTCCTTTCACCTGCGAATTCTGCGACATCATCGAGCTCTACGGGCGTGTGCCGCGGACCAAGACCAATGATCAGATGCTGGCCGAGCTGGACGGACTCTATCGCCTCGGATGGCGCGGCATGGTCGAGTTCGTCGACGACAATCTCATCGGCAACAAGAAGGCGCTGAAGAAGTTTCTGCCGGAGCTGGCACGGTGGCTCCAGGTGCGCGGCTATCCCTTCGAGTTCGCGACCGAGGCATCGATCAATCTCGCAGACGATGACGAGCTGCTCGATCTGTTGCGGCAGGCGAATTTCTTCACGGTCTTTGTCGGGATCGAAAGCCCCGATACCGATACGCTCATTGCGGCCGGGAAAAAGCAGAACACGAGACGTAGCATCGCCGAGAGCGTTCACAAGATCCATGCCGCCGGGATTTTCGTGTCCGCCGGGTTCATTGTCGGCTTCGACACCGAGCACGGCGGCGTTGCCAATGCGATGGTGACGTTGATCGAGGACGCGGCGCTGCCGGTGTGCATGGTGGCGCTCCTTTCCGCGCTGCCGAACACGCAGCTCACCCGCCGGCTTGCAAAGGAGGGCCGGCTTCACGGCGACTATGAGATCATGCATTTCAGCAATTTGAACTTCACGCTGAATTTCGAAACGCGGCGCCCGGCGATCGAGGTGATGCGCGATTGCCAGGCGGTGATCGGGCGAATCTACGACACGCCGAGCTACTTCGGGCGCGTGCGGCGGCTCGCGCGGGCGCTCGACTGTCGCGGCCGCAGGGCGAGAACTCCGATCCGAAGGGACCTCTATGATGCCGCTCGTCTCGCTTGGCATACGATGGTGCGGGACACCTCGATGCGCAGCGAGGTGTGGAAGACCGTCGTCGATTGACTTTGGCACAACCCGCGCAGCCTGCGCGCGGTGCTCAAGCTGTCGCTTGTCTACCTGCACCTGGGACCGTTTTCACGTTACGCCGTGAATGTGCTGGACCAGCGTATGGCCTGCGATGCCGGGCCGCGGCAGCGAAGCGCCATGGCTCGGCGGCCGCTGCCCGCCCTGCCCGTATAGGAAAGAGAGCGGCTGGGACGCACGCAGGACGACATTGCACGGTCAGGGAGCAATGTGCGCAAAGCGGCTTGATCTTCAAGGAAAGACCTGCGTCATCACCGGCGCGACGTCAGGCATCGGCGAGGTCGCGGCCGAGAGGCTCGCGGCCATGGGGGCGCGGCTCGTTCTGATCGCGCGCGACCGGGCGCGCGGCGAGGCCGCGCTCCGGCGATTGCGAGCGCGCGCTCCCGGCGCGGCGCACCGCGTCCTGTACGCCGATCTCATGCTCATCGCAGAAGTCAAGCGCGTGGCGGCCGAGATCGCGGCGCAAGAGCGGCGGATCGATATCCTGGTCAACAATGCCGGTGCGATCTTCAGCTATCGCCGCCTCACCGCCGAAGGGCTCGAGCGCACCTTTGCCCTCAACCACATGGCCTATTTCGTGCTCAGCCACGGTCTGCGCGAGCCCTTGCTCGCGGCGGCGCCGGCACGGGTGGTCAACACCGCCTCGGCCGCCCACCAGAGCGCGCAACTCCGTTTCGAGGATCTGCAGTTCGCGCGGGCCTACAACGGCGTGTCGGCCTATCAGCGATCGAAGCTGTGCAACATCCTGTTCACACGCGAGCTTTCTCGCCGTTGGGTCGGCAAGGGCGTCACCGTCAACTGCCTGCATCCGGGCTTCGTCGCCAGCCGCTTCGGCAAAGAAAGCGGCGGCCTCCTCCCGTTCGTCTTGCGGGCTGCGCAGCTGTTTGCGATCTCGCCCGAGGGGGGAGCGAAAACCCTCGTGTACCTCGCCTCTTCCCCGGAGGTCGCCGATCTCAGCGGTGGTTACTTCTTCAAGTGCCGGGCGAGCGCCCCCGCCCCGCAGGCCGAGGACGACAACGCGGCAAAACGGCTCTGGCAGGAGAGCGCGAAGCTCGCCAGCATCGAGTGAACGTGACGCTGGCATGCGGCGCGACACCGTGCAGTTCGCTCGCCGAGCTCACGGCCGATCTTGACCGGCCGTCGCCGCGGCAGGGTGTGGCGACGGCATGACGACGTCCCGTGCAAGGCCGGCCCGTCCGAGCAGGCGGATGAGGAGCCAGGCGATGTCGAGCTCCCACCAGCGCCGGCCGTGGCGGGCGGAACCAGGATCGGCGTGATGATTGTTGTGCCAGCCCTCGCCGGCCGCGAGTATCCCGATGAAGACGTTGTTCTTGCTGTTGTCGTTGGTTTGATAGCTCCGGTAGCCCCACAGATGGGTGATTGAATTGACGCTCATGGTGATGTGGAACACCACCACACCCCGCACGAAGCCACCCCAGACCAGCACGCTGGCGCCGAACTGGACGGCGCCAGTCGTACCGGCGCCGGCCGCCAGCGCGGCACCCCACCCGAGCGCGAACAGCACGAGCCACGAGATGGCGATGGGCAACAACCAGTTGCCGTTGCGCTCGAGGAACGCGTAGAGCGGATCTCGCAGGACATCCCTGGCGTAGCGCTGCACCAGCTCGGCGCGCCGCTCGGGGTCGACCTTCACCATGTACCAGCCCAGGTGCGACCAGAAGAGGCTCTCCATCGGGCTGTGCGGATCGCGTTCCTCGTCCGCGAACTGATGGTGGCGGCGGTGGACCGCCACCCAATAGGCCGGTGAGTCCATCCAGCCGCACGTCCCCATGAGGACCAGGGTGCGCTCCAGCCAGCGCGGACACGCGAGACTGCGATGCGTCAGCAGGCGATGGAGGCCGATATTGATGCCGAGCGTGCCGAACGTGTACATGCCGATCGGCACGAGCAGGACGCCGGTCCAACTGAAAAACCACGGCACGAAGGCCAGCAACGCCAGCAGGTGGAGTACGGCGATGCCCCCGGCGTAGGTCCAGTCGATCTGGCGGACGTGATCCGGCTCGCGTCGCAGCAAGGCGGGAGCGACTGCGCTCTCGGGACCGACGATCAGTGGCTCATCGGACATTGTGGTCCTCCGCCGGTTCGTCCATCGCGAACGCAAATGCCTTGGCCGTGGGCTTCGGCGTTGTGGCCACGGTCCCGCCGCGGTCCCGCACGAGCGATCTTTCGACGTCGTTCGCCAGCCTGCTGTCCCAATCGGCCAGCAGCGGATCCATCGCCTGGTGCCACGCGCGCGGATAGAGCGCGATCAGCGACATCGTCTGGTACCCGCGCGGAAGCCTCGGTGCATCTGGGGCGAAATCGAGGTCCCAGAACGGTTTCGACGCGAACATGTGGTGATCGGCGTGGCGCGGCAGATTGTAGTGCAGCAGGTTCGAAACGAGGCGGCAGGAGTCCCAGGCATGGCGCATCTCGATCGGAGCGCCATCGGCTCTCACCAGCCCGTAGTGCTGAACGTAATTGACCATCTCGTGGATGATGCGCCCGAACACGGCTGCGGCCAGGAACACCAGCATGCCCGCAGCGCCTGCGATCGTGGCCGCCGCCGCAAGGATGACCAGGGAGCAGAAGAGCCCGCCGAGCACGCGGTTGTGCCACGACCACGTGGGAAGGCCCTTACGACGCAGCCGCTCCGCTTCCAGACGCCAGCCGGCGACGGATTGATCGACCACAGTGCGGGCGACGAACGCCAGCACGTACTCGCCGCGCCGCGCCGTTGCAGGATCGTGCCAGCTCCCGACGTTCCGATGATGGCCGTAAACATGGTAGCTCTCGAATGTCGGGTTGAGCGTGAACGCCAGCAAGGCGCGGGCCGACATGAGCGCAAGCTGGCTGGTGACGCGGTGCGTCAGCTCATGCGCGACCGTGACCCCCGCCAGCGCATAGAAGTAGCCCGCCCCGATCGCCGCGGCGACGACGGTGCCGCCGCCCGCGAGGGTCGCTTGCAACAGCAGCAACGTGATGACCACAAGCAGCGGCAGCGTGGCGTAGAGGTTGAGGTCGAAGAACCACGAAGCTGCGCAGCCGCTGTGCTCATGCTCGTTGCCGACCGCTTCATCGATTGCGCCGCCGATCAGAATTGCGAGCCCGGCGACCACCCAGACCGGCCAGCCGCCGTGCGCAAGCGCCGAAACGAACGCGACCATCAGCGCATTGGTGAGCGCATATCTCCACGCAACCGCGCTCATGTCGCATCCTCCCGGGTGCGGCGGGGCAGCAGGCAGTCGCGGAACGGGCGCGCGGTGACAGCCGAGTCGGTCACGCCGGTCGCGAGATACTCGTGCGGGCGCGGAGCGCGGTAGGTGCCGAACACGATATCGAGGATCGGAAAATACGCGGCGAAATTCCGATCGCGGCAATCCGGATCGATCGCGTGGTGGAGCCGATGCCACTGCGGCCCGGAGAAGACCGCAGTCAACGGCCCGAGCGGCAGCCGGATATTGGCATGGTTGAAGAAACCCCAGCCGTAGAAGATGGCGAATGCGATCGGTGCGGCCACCTCGTCCACGCCCGCCACGATCACGGTCGGAACGAGGATGAAAACAAAAATCAGCAGAAGCTCGAGCACGCTGCGGCGCAGCGCCGTCGTGGTATTGACGCTGTCGTCGCTGTGATGCACGCGGTGCGACGGCCACAGCGTGGGCGACGTGTGCTGCCAGCGATGGAACCAGTATTGGAAGAAGTCCCACACCATTCCGTAGGCGATGACCGATACCGCAAGGCCCGCGATACCGCCGCTGCGCCATCCCGGCACGACCAGACCGATCAGGCCGTCGCGCCACACCAGCGTTGCGACCCAGGCGATCAGGACGGTGCAGAGGAAGGCAAACACTGAAACGATCACGCCGATGACGATGTTGACGATGCGGCTGCGGACGTCGCGTTGGCGCGACGCCGGCCAGCGGACCTCGGCAACGCTGAACAGCGCGATCAGCCCCGCCGACAGCAGGATGCCGTCGAGGTGCTGATCGATCAGGCCCCAGTGCTGCAGGATCGTATCCATGACGGCCGATTCTTACGAATACCGATCGCGGGCGACATTGCCGCGCGCTTGGCGAACGAGAGCGGGATTGGCGATCTTCCACAGATACCACAGCAGGCGTTGGCCGAGCCCGCGCGTCGGCAGGTGCTCCTTCTCGATGTAGCCGATGAGCTCCGGGGTGAACTTCGGATTGAGCAGCAGCGGCCGTCGCCGCAGCGGATTGAGGAAATCGCAGAGGAGAACGGTGCGGGTGCGGTCGCCGCGGTTCCAGGCTTCGTGCTCGAACGAGTCGTCGAACACGAGGCACTTGCCCTCCTGCCAACTTCTTGTCTCCGCCCCGACCCGGATGGCGCAACCGGCAGGCACGTCCAGGCCCAGATGCAGGCGGAGCACGTAGCCAGAATATCCCTCGTAGCCGCAATGCGGCACGATGTGCGCGCCCGGTGCCAGGCGGGAAAAGCCCGCCATCATCAGGCCGGGAATCTGCCGCACCAGCTTTTCAGTCTGCGGACAGCGTGCGCATCCCTCCGCCTGCCGCTGGCCGAACGCGTAGAGCCCGAAGGTTTCCCATCCGCGATCGCCGTACAGCGAATGCTCCGGCCAGTCGATGAATTCGTGGCGATCGAGCGCGTCGAGCTCCGTTCGAATCACGCGCCAGTTCTGCTCCAGTATCGTCGTGAACGGGAACCGCGCCGTGTCGTAGTACATCGTTCGCCACCTAGAGCGGGATGACTTTTCTTCGAGTTGTCATCCCGTTCTAGCTCCTTGTTGGAGCGTGATCTTTTCCGAAACCGGACCCACCCCGGATCGGGCATGCTTGGTCGGGGTCATGCCGTTACGTATTCCCACGTCTTGCGCAGCAGCGTCGTGGGCGGATGTTCGCCGCGGAACTGCCGCTGCCATGAATCGGTGACGAACAGGCAGAGCCACATGGTCGCCGCGTGACGCGGCTGACGGACCAGAACCCGCAGCACTCCCTGCCAGATGCGGAAGGCCGCTGGGCCGGGGAGCAACAGCGTGCGTCGGCCGCGCCGCAACCACTCCTCGCTGGTGAGGTGGTAGTCCAGCGTGCCGTCCACTTCACCAAGCAGCCGGAAATACGGCGACGCACAGCGCTCGAACTGGCCGGGATGGGGATACGATCCGCCGAAGCACCGCGTCACCATGGCGTAGTGAAACTTGTCGGAGAACGGAAGGAACGCGAACGGCCCTTTCGTCACCTCGTCCAGAGCAAGCTTGGGGGTGCGCTCGTTGAGATGGATCGTCGTGGTGGCCATCCGCCGCGACGGCGATGCCGGATCGATGACCCGATGGCAAATCCGGAACAGCTCCCGGTAGATCTCGTCGGCGCGGCCGGCCTGCACGTCCTCGGCCTGCACGAAATGCTCGATGCATCCGTTGAGGATGACGGCGTCGAAGCGTCCGTTCCACGACTCGTCGATCTCCCGGTAGTCCATCAGCCGCGCATCCAGGCCGTTCGCACGGCAGTGCTCGACCTGCAGCCTTGAAACGTTGACGCCGATCGCCTCGGCGCCGCGCGCGCCTGCCGCCCGCAGCAGCCTGCCGTTGCCGCACCCGATCTCCAGAAGGCGCGTCCCGCGCTGACAATGGACCTGGTCGAGCAGCCACTCGACTTGCTCCTGCTGCGCCTGCTCGTGCGGCGTGCGCGGGTCGCCATGGTAGAGGCCGTCGGTGAGATCCCAGATTCCGCATTCCGGCAGGAAACGGTCGAGAAAGTCGTAGCACTCGATCACCGTGCGAGCTGTCTGCGAGGCTGGCCTGGGGAGGCCTGTCGTCATCGGGCGCACCGCGCGTGGCCGCGCGAGAGCGGTGTTCGTATCCGATCGGTCGGCCGTGAGTTGGTGATCGTGGTCATGCATCGCATCAGCCTCCGAAATGGCCGAACCGGCTGCCGAACTGGTCGAGGTAGGTGGCGCTCGCCGACCAGCGTCCGCAACCCAGCGGCGCGGCACCGATTCTCATCCGCTCCAGCGTCCGCCAATGATCGCGGCAGGTGGCCGCGCTCACCGGCCCTGCCGTGGCCAGGGCGCCGTCGTGTTGCGCCAGCAGCGACGACAGGATGCAGCCGGTGATCGACGTGGAGCCCGGCAGCAGGCTCGCCTCGGGATGATGGCCGAGAACCGCGGCGATGCCCGCCGGCAGGTTGACGGTCCATTCGATCGTTCCAGGCGGTGAGACCAAGCCCCCATCGACGAGCAGGACATCGCCGCGCGACGCCATGCGACCAATCGCCTGCTCGAGATCGAAGCAGTGCGGGAACGAGTTGTCGACCACGATGGTCCCTGGCGCCAGCCGGTCGATTTCGAGGACGCCGGGTACATTGGTGGCGCCGATGATGAACGTCGATCGGTAGACCTCGGCGGGTACCGTGCCCTGCGCCGCGACGATTTCGATATCGCCGCGATATCCGAAGGTGGTGCGGATCTCGTCGGCCAGCCGCTCGAGCTCGCGCGCTTTCGCCGGGACATCGCACAGGATCAGCCGGCGGGGATGGATCGGCCGGTCCGACAGCAATCGCAGCGTCGCGGTTCCGATCGCGCCAAGCCCGACGAAGGCGATCGTTTCATTCGTGAGCTTCCGCGCCGCTGCCCGGGCGGCCGAGATCGCCGTCAAGACGATGGCGCTTGCGGTGGTCGCGTGGCCGGTGGTGATCGCCATGCCTTGGCGCGGCTGCAGCGCGCGCCCGAAATCCGTGACCGCGGGAATGAGCCCGGTCAACGCGGCGGTCCTGGCGCCGAGCCTGCGCGCGTAGTCCGCCGCCGCGTCGACGGCGCGCATCGCCGCCCCGGCATCGGCGATCAGATCGATGCCGAAGCGCGGCACCACCACGAGGGCGATCGTGCCCAGCTCGACACGGCAAACCGCGCCCCATTGCGGATCGTCGGCGCGCGGCAACTGGCGACGCAGCGCTTCTTCGGCGCCGATGCGCCGAGCAGCCGCCAGGAGATCGTCCGGCAGGTAGGCGATGGCCGCACCGTCGATCGCATCGAACGATCCCTCGGCACGCATCATCGCCAGCGGACGCCAGCGCTTTTCGCCGATCGTCGCCGCAACGAGAACATCGCGCTCGCGCGTCTCGACGGTCGGGCCGGCGGCCAACTGGTCCGCCACAAACTGCGCCATCGCCGCCACTGTCGGGGCGCGCAGCAGCGCGGCCGCTCCCAGGCGCGCGTTGCAGACATCGTTGATGCGCGCGAGGTAGCGCATGCCGAGGAGCGAAGTCCCGCCCAGCGCGAAAAAATTGTCGTCGAGGCCGATACGGTCGTGGCCCAGCAGCTCTTCGAGGATCGCGGCGATCCGCGCCTCGAGCGGCGTGCGCGGCCGCTCCGTCTCCGGCGCCGGTGCGACCGGCCGCTGCGCCTGCGCGGCCAGCCAACGCCGATCGATCTTTCCGTTCGGCAAGCGGGGGATGGCCGCGATGGTCCGGATGGGGTCCGGAACCATGTAGTAGGGAAGCCGCTCGCGCAGAAACGTCGCCAATTCATCCGAGCGTATCGGTAACTCGGTTTCGACGAATGCCGCGAGCCGCCGGCTGTCCAGGGCGTCGCCGATGTCGATAATCGCGGCATTGCGCACCGAGGGGTGGCTGCGGAGGGTCGTCTCGATTTCACCGAGCTCGATGCGGAATCCGCGCACCTTCACTTGCTGGTCGCGCCGGCCGAGGAACCGGAGCGCGCCATCGGGGCCCGCGCGCACGAAATCGCCGGTGCGGAACACCTTGCGCCGCCGCTGCGGATCGAGCGGATCGGGAATGAACCGTTCGGCCGTGCGCGCCGGATCATTGTGATAGCCGCGCGCGAGCCCGGCGCCCCCGATCAGGAGCTCGCCTGCAACCCCCGGGCCGACCGGCCTGAGCATCTCATCGACCACGAGGCAGGAGGTGTTGGCGATCGGGCGGCCGATGGAAACGTCGGCATCATCGACACGCGCCGCCGTCGACCATATCGTCGTCTCGGTCGGGCCGTAGAGATTCCACAACGACCCGACGCGCGGGAGGAGTTTCGCGGCAAGCATCGCCGGCAGCGCCTCCCCGCCGCACAGCGCCGTGAGACGATCGCTCCCCTTCCAGCCGGCGTCGAGCAGCATCTGCCATGTCGCGGGCGTGGCCTGCATCACGGTCACATCCCCGCGTTCGATGCGGGCGGACAAGAGTCCGCCGTCGCGCGCGCACGTCTCGTCCGCAATGACCACACGCGCGCCGACGGTCAGCGGGAGGAGCAGCTCGAGCGCGGCGATGTCGAACGAATACGGCGTGACGGCGAGCAGACCATCGTCAGGGGACAGCCGCAGCTCGGCCCGCATCGCGCCCAGGAAATTCGCGAGCGCCCCGCGCTCGATTTCAACGCCGAGCGGTCGGCCCGTGGAGCCGGACGTATGGATGATGTAGGCCAGATCGTCTGCTGGGGCCGAGGCCAGAGTGACGGCTTCCGGCGCCACGTCGGAGGGCTCGATGAACAGAAGCGGCGTGTCGCGGGGAAGGTTCTTCGCCGTGCGGGGATCCGCGATGACTACCGTCGGCCCCGCATCCGCGATGATGGCGGCGAGGCGTTGCGTCGGATAGGACGGATCGAGCGGGATGTAGGCGGCTGCGGTCCGCAGGGTCGCCAGCATGGCGACCGGCAGATCGCGCGTGCGCGGCAGGCAGACGCCTACGCGCGCGCCGCGGCCGATCCCCTGCCCCGCCATAACGCCGGCTAGATTCTCGATTCGCCCGGCCAGAGCGCGATAGCTGAGATCGCCCGCAGCATCGGTCACCGCGACGGCGTCGGGCCGGGCGACGGCGGCGGCGGACAACGACACGAGCACATCCGGCCGGTCGGAGAGCTCGCGCCCGACGATCAGATCCGATTCGCTTCGCCCGTGTCTGAAATCCGAGATCTTGCGCGATGGCGAGGCGACGATCTGATGCAGGATCGCCTGGTAATCGTCGATCAACCGCGCGATGGTGCGATCCTCCCAGAGGTCGCAGCGATAGTCGACCACGCCGAAGATCTGATTGTCGAACTCCTCGATCGTGAACGTCATGTCGAAGGGCGCACGATTGCGCGAGATCGCAACCGATTCGACCGTGTACTCGCGGTACTGGATCGCGAGACCCGCCACGTTCAAAAGCGTCGCCACCAGCCCGCGCGGATCGGCCGAGTCGAAACGCTCCATGCCGAACATGATCTGGAAGATGGGGGAGCGACCCGGCTCTCGCGGCGGAGCCACGTCGCGAACGATCATCGGGAAGGGATAGTCCTGATGCTCGAGCGAGGTGCGAATGGTTGCATCGACCTGGGCAACGAGCTGCGCAAACGGAGCGTCGCCGCGCAGGCGCGTCCTGATCGGCAAGGCGTTCACGAGGTAGCCGACCATGCGCTCGAATTCCGGCCGCGTGCGCGCGCTCGTCGGCGTGCCGATGACGATATCGGACGCACCGCTTTGGCGATGCAGCAGCACGTTGAATGCCGCCAGCAGCACCGAGAACAGCGTCGTTCCTTCCGCCCGCGCCAGCCCCTTGAGCTCCTCGACGATCGGGCCCTTCACGATGAAGTTGCGCGCCGCGCCGGGACCGAGCGGGCTCAGAGGTCGTGGGTGGTCGGTGGCGAGCGGCAATGATGGCGGCGCCCCGTCGAGCTGTTGCCGCCAATACCGCCGGTGCTCCTCGCCCTGCGCCCCCGCGACCAGCGCTCGCTGCCGCGCGACGAATTGCTCGAAATGCGCCGGTCGCCGCCCCGACGGCAAGGGCAGGCCTGCCTGCAGTGCGTAGTAGGCCGCGATCACCTCATCCAGGAGGATGGCGATGGAAGCCGCGTCCGCGACAATGTGATGGAACTGCAGGAGGACAATGTCGTGGTCGCTTCGCCGGAACAGATGCAGGCGGCTGAGCGGCCCTTCCTCGACGTCGAACGGCTTGTTGGCCTCGACCTGCAGCGCGGCCGAAAACTCGGTTTCGCTCAGCTCGGCCGCATCGTGCCGCCTCAATTTGTACAATTCCGCCGGCAACAGCGTCGGCACAGGCCCGACGCCGTCACTCGGGAAGGCAAACCGCAGATTCTCATGGCGCAGGACCAGACTCCGCATGGTCTGGTCGAGAGAGTCGGCATTGAGATGCGGCCGGAACGCGAGACAGGCCGCGAGCCCATAGGCCGGATTGGCGGGGTCGAAACGATTGACGAACCACAGCGCTTCCTGGCCGATCGACATGTTCATCCCGGGACCGTCGATCTCGACGGGATCGATGGCACCGGTCCTGCTGTCGGTGTTGATCGCCTCGACGACCGCGGGGGCGATCGTGGCGATGGTCGGCCGTTGCAGGAATTTGCCGACGGGAAGTGCGACCCCCAGCTCGATCTCGATGCAATTCTTCAGCTCGAACGCGGTCAGCGAATCGAGCCCCAGCTCCTGCAGGGGGCGTTCGAACTCGATCGCCGCCGGCTCGACCTTGAGCACCGTCGCAACCTTGCGCCGCAAATAATCCGCGACGATGTCCTGCCGCTGCCGGTCCGACGCGGCGACAATGCTCGATCTCACGTGCTGGTTGGAGCCACCCGCGCCGTTCAGCGAGACCTGGGCAAGGCCCGAGGTTCGCGGCGAGGAGGCGATGAGCGCGAAGGTCTGCGCGAGCTTCGACCAATTGATCTCCGCAAACGCAACCTCCATCGGAGCACGGCGTAGCACGCCGCCAAGGGCTGCCAGGGCGGCGGCAGCCGGCAGGACTTGCATCCCGGCACCGCTGACGTAGCGCGCTACGTCCTGCCGCCGCGCGAGATACCCCTTATCCCCGATCGGACCGAATGCGATCGAGGTCGCCGGCAGCCCCTGGGATCGGCGCAAGGCGGCGATCGCATCGAGAACTCGGTTTGCCGCCGCGTAATGGGCCTGGCCGGGAGAGCCGAGCGTCGCCGCGACCGAGGAATAGACGACGAAAAAATCGAGCCGCGCCGAGCGGGTCAGCTCGTGCAGATGCCAGGCGCCGAGCACCTTGCCGGTGAAAACGCGGCGGATCCGATCGGGCGCCAGTTTCTCGATGAGCGCGTCGTCGATCGTGCCGGCGGCGTGCACGATTCCTCGCAGGGGCCCGCCGGAGCGCTCGACGGCGGCGAGCGCCGCACGGACGCCAGCGCGGGTTGCGACATCGGCGCTGACCACGACCACAGCCGCGCCGCCGGATCGCAGGCTGCCCAGCGTTGCTTCCGCCTCGGCCGTCAGCGTGCGCGAGCGGGCGGCGAGCACCAGCGAGCGTGCGCCGTTGTCGACAAGCCATCGCGCAGTCTCGAGCCCGAAACCGGCGGTCCCGCCGGTGACGAGGTAGGTCGCGTCGGAAGCAATCGGGAGGCTCGCACCCGCCTGCTCCTGCACCAGCGCGTTCTTGTCGTCGAACGACACGACGACCTTTCCGATGTGCCCTGCTTCCGACATGCGCCGGAACGCAGTCGCGATCTGCGAGACCGGAACCGTGGTCACCGGCATCATCTGGAGCTGGCCGCGCGCCAGTTTCGTCAGCACGGCTTCGATCTCCGCCCTCAGCAGTTGCGGCTGCTCCGTCGCCAGCTTTGCGAGATCGATGGCGTAGAACGCGGCATTGTTGCGCAGGGCATGAAGGCCCAGCGGGGTGTCGGCATAGATGTCGCGTTTGCCGATCTCGAGAAAGCGGCCGCCTGCGGCAAGAACGGAAATGCTCTTCTCAAGGAAGGCGCCGGGCAGGGAATTGAGTACGACATCGACGCCGCGGCCGCCGGTTTTCCATCGCACGTCATCCGCGAAGGCGAGCGATCGCGAGTCGAATACATGCTCGACCCCGCGTCGATAGAGATAGCTTCGCTTCTCCTGGCTCCCGGCGGTCGCGAGAATGTCCGCGCTCTGCGCCTGGGCGATGCTGACCGCCGCCAGCCCGACCCCTCCCGCCGCGGCATGGATCAGCACGCGTTCGCCGGCCTTGAGGCGGGCAAGCGTCACGAGCGCATAGTGCGCCGTCGCAAAGGCGACCGGAACCGCGGCGGCCGAGGCGAACGACAGCCGGCGGGGGATCGCAAAGATCTTGTCGACAGCGACAGCGACGCTGGACGCGAGACATCCGGGCGTCACCGCGACCACGCGCTGGCCGATCCAACCGCGGTCCACGCCTTCGCCGACCGCCGAAACGATGCCGGCGCATTCGAAGCCGAGCCGCTGCCAGGCCGGCTCCGCTTCCGCATCCGGCGGGAGCAGCCCGGTCGCGGCCATCACGTCGCGGAAATTCAGTCCGACCGCCCGCACCTCGATCACGACCTCGCCGGCTCGCGGCTCAGGCTGGTCGATGCAGGCGAGCACGAGGTTCTCGATCGACCCCGGCGCGCTCATGGCGACGCGGAAGGCCGGCATGCGCGTCTTCGGGTCCCACCGGCGGCGCCGCGACGGCCACGTCTCCTCGGCGACCGGCTCCAGCCGTGTCCCGAAACGCTCGCCGCCGCGCAGGGCGATTTCCATTTCGCCGGTGTCCGCCACGATCTCGCCCAGCAGGGCGTCGGCGGAGATCGCCGCGGGGTCGAGGTCGACGAGAGTCGGCCGGTAGTCCGGATGCTCGTTGGCGAGCGTGCGCAGGAAGCCGGTCATTCCGGCATGGAGAAACGATCCATGGTGGCCCGATGCCGCCGCCGGCCCCGCGCCGCCCGCCGTCGCCACCCACAGTCGCGGCTTGGCGGGCTCAATCGCCAACGCCTGCACCAAGGCCGCCACGCCCTCGATGGCCACGCGGGATACGCGAACCAGGCCGGCCGCCGTCGGGCGGCGCGCCGCCTCGTCGAGCGCCCAGAGATGAATGACGTGAGTGGGGCTGTGCTCCATCGCGCCGAACGCACGACTCAGGCTCGCGGCGGTCGATGTCGCTTCATAACGATCTTCGGCGATCCGCGCGTCGCGACCGCCATTGAAGACGAGCGCCGTCCGGCCGCCGCGGGCGGCGATCGATCTCGCAAGCGCCTCCCCCACCCCGCCACGATCGGCCAGGATCAGCCAGAATCCGACAAGCTCGCGGGGCTCTGCCGACAATGTCTCGACCGGCGCCGGAAGACTTACCCAACGTTCCCGATAAAGGCCGGTCGAACCACCCTCTCGTTTGCTGTCCGAGCGGGCGACGCGAAGACAACGCAGACCGTCGATCGCAGCCACCAGCCGGCCGGCGTCATCGATGATCGAAATACGCGTGACGATCTCGGTCGCGCTGTCCTCGATGACGTGGGGGCGCGCAAAGATCGTGTCGGACGGCGCGCGAAACAGCCGCAATCGATCAATGGCAAACGGGATCGTGACGGCTGCGCCGGGCGGCGCATCGTCGCCGAAGGCACGCAGGCCACGGGTGGCCTGCAGGCAGGCGTCGAGCACAGCGGGGTGAAGGATGTATCTGTCCGCATCGGTGATCGATGCCGGCATCACGATCTTGCCGAGCGCGCAGCCCTCCGCATACCAGATCGTTTCGACGCCCTGGAATGCCGGGCCGAAGGTGTGTCCTTCCTTGGCCAGATCGCGGTAGAAACGCGCGCGGCCCACTTGCGGCGGCGGCTCGATCTTCGGCGTCCACAGATCGATCGGAAATTCGGGAACCTGCCAGCGTCGAACGCGCCCGGTTGCGCGCAAGACCCAATCGATTCCGGCGCCGCGCTGTCGGCTGCGCACCCGGACGATTCCGCGGGCTTGGTCGAGCGAGGTTTCGATCAGCGTCGACGTTTCGGCGCTGAGAAACAATGCCTCGTGAAAGGAAATCGCCTCGACCTCGAGGCGCCCTTCGCCCAGCACTTGACGTGCGGCCGCGAGCATCAGCTCGACATAACCGGCTGCCGGAAACAAGGCTGCGCCGTCGATGCGGTGGTCTTGAAGATAGCGCGGAGAGTTCGCGTCGATCTCGGACTGCCAAATCGGCTCGGTGGATCTGAGACGGTACCCGAGCAGCGGATGCACCGGGCCGTCGAGGCGCGCCGCGCGGCTCTCCTCCGATTCCGCCCAATGAACCTGCTTCTCCCAGGGATGGCCGGGCAGCTCCACGAACGTCCAGCTCCGCGGGATGATCGCGCCCCAGTCGATCGGGAGACCGTGCACGTGCAGCGACGCGACGGCCGAGACGATCGAATCGGTATCCGGGCGCTCGCGATGGAGCGTTCCGAGCGCAAGCCCTTCGCGATTGTGTCCGGCGAGGCACGCGCGAATCGGGGTGATCAGCGACGGATGGGCGCCGAGCTCTAGGAACGTGTCGAAGCCGGCATCGATCGCTTCGTCGATCGCCCGCTTGAACAACACGGGTTGGCGCATGTTGCTGCACCAGTAGTCGGCGTCGAGCCCCTCGCCATCGATGTTCTCTCCGGTCACGCTGGAGAACATCGGAACGGCCACCGCCTGCGACCGCAGACCGCGCAGGCTGTCGCCGAGCTCGCCGGTGAACGCGTCCATCTGGTGGCTGTGGAATGCGTAGTCGACGCGCAAGATCTGACACAGTACATCCGCTTGCTCGCGGCCGACCTCGGCGATGAATTGATCGAGCAACGCACGCGGGCCGGCGATGCTTACGAGCTCCGGGCCATTGATCGCGGCAACCTCGAGCTGTCCGTCGAATTTTTCAAGGTAGTTCCGCACGCGCCCGGCGGCGAGCCCGACCGCGGCCATGCCGCCCTGCCGCCGTGCCCGCTCCTGCAGCCGGCTGCGGTGATAGACGACATCCACGGCCTGCGGCAGCGAGAGCGCGCCGGCAACGTGCGCCGCGGCGATTTCGCCGATGCTGTGCCCGACGACCGCCTCGGGCCGGATGCCCCACGCCGCCAACCGCTCGGCAAGCGCCACCTGCAGCGCGAATATCGCCGGTTGGGCGACGACGGTCTCGTTGATGCGCGAGCAATCCTCCGGTCGCGCCAGCTCGTCGAGCAGCGACCATCCGGACCGCTGCGAGAAGAGCTGGTCGCAGCGCTCGACGGTCTCTCGAAACAGCGGATCCTGCCGCAGCAGCTCGCGCCCCATGCCCCACCACTGGGCGCCTTGCCCGGTGAACACGAATGCGAGCCGCCGGCCGCTTGTTCTGCGACCCGATATCACGGCGTCGGACGTCTCGCCGGCGGCAACCGCGCGCAGCGCGCTCACCGCCGCCTCGGCGGATTGCGCCGCCACGACCAGTCGATGATCGAGATGGGAGCGTCGCAGCGCCAAGGTTCCCGCGACGTCGGGGAACGCACAGGGACGCGCCTCGAGCCTGTCCGCGAGCTGGGCACACGCGGTCGTCAGCGCGGTCTTGCTCGCCGCCGATACCGGAACCAGCGTCGGCCGCCAATCAGGTGAAGCATCGTCGAAAATCGGCTCCGCCAGTTGCGGCGGCTGTTCGACGATCGCACAGGCGTTGGTGCCGCCGAAGCCGAAGGAATTGACGGCTGCGATCCTCGACCGGTGCCCGCTCGGCCACGCCCCTAGCTTGCGTTGCACGCGAATGCCGAGGCCATCGAAATCGACGTGAGGGTTCGGGCGTTCGAAGTGCAGGCTCGGCGGAATCTCCCCCTGCCGCACGCACAACGCCGCCTTGATCAACCCCGCGATGCCGGCCGCCGGCTCGAGGTGGCCGATATTGGTCTTGATCGAACCGATGACGCAGGCGCCCTCCCCCGTGCGTCCTTCGCCAAACACCGTACCGATCGCGCTCGCTTCGATCGGATCACCGACGGCGGTCCCGGTGCCGTGCGCCTCGACATAGCCGATATGGCTCGGGCGAACGCCGGCTCGCGCGCAGGCCTGCCGCAGCATAGCGATCTGCGCGTCGCAGCTGGGGACCGTGATCGTGCTGGTGTGGCCGTCCTGATTGACGGCAGTGCCCCGGATCACCGCGTGGATGCGGTCACGATCGAACAGCGCTCGCGACAGGAGCTTGAGGATCACGATGCCGGCGCCTTCGCCGCGGACATAGCCGTCCGCGCGCGCATCGAACGCCTTGCAGCGGCCGTCCGGCGACAGCATGGAAGCCCGGCTGAAGGTGATCGTGACGTCGGGCGTGAGCATGACGTTCACGCCCCCGACCATGGTAGCTTCGCATTCGCCGGTCAGCAGGGCCGTGCAGGCCGCATCGAGCGCCACCAGCGACGACGAGCACGCGGTATCGATCGCGAGGCTCGGCCCCCGCAGGTCGAGGCGGTGCGACAACCGGTTGGCCACGATGCTGAGTGCGCCGCCGGTGGCGGCGTGAACATCGATCTGCCGCCGGCCGAACTGCTGGATCCCATGGTAGTCGCTGTGCGAAACGCCGATGTAGACACCGGTGCTGCTGCCGGCCAGGCTTTCTGCCGGAATCCCCGCATCTTCAAGCGCACGCCATGCGACTTGGAGCAGCAATCGCTGCTGCGGATCCATCGGCGCCGCTTCGCGCGGCGAGATTCCGAAAAACCCGGCATCGAACGAGGCGACGTCGCGCAACAGGCCGGCGCTCCGAGTGATCGCCTTGCCCGGCGTCCCGGGCGTCGGATCGTAGACCGCATCGACGTTCCAGCGATCGGCCGGCACCTCGACGACCGCGTCGCCTCCCCGGGAGAGGAATTGCCACAGCGCATCCGGCGACTCGATGCCGCCCGGAAATGCACAGCCGATGCCGATGATGGCGATCTGGTCGGTGGATTTCGAAATGCTGGCGGCGTGCAGCATACCGGTGCGCCCGTCACGCCAGAGATATGTGAGGCCGCCATGCCAGCGGCGTCGGAATTAGGCCTGCGTCCGCATGAGCGTGCGAATAGTCGATAGCTAGGAAAGCAACACGGGGGCGCCCCGAGATCGGCGGTCCAATGTGCGTCGGCAGATAACGGCAGAGGCAACTGCGGGGTTCGGCCGCGGACATGCCGCCAGCTCCTCTCAGCTCATCGCCGGCTTTTACACGGACGCCAGCGACGGATAACCAAGACGAGTATACACCGAGCCCCAATCAAGAGCTAACCGGGACGCCGTTTGGTGGTCGAGGGTCGGCCCCGGCGACATGTCGTGCACATACTCGTCTGCGTAAGCCATCATCGAGCATTTGACGCGTTCGAAATCGCCGAGGTTCAAGTCGCAGTAGATCCTTTTCACCGTGTTCGCAGCGTCAGCCACAAGCTCGTCATAGCGAACGGCTATCGCGTGCCCCGGCGGCAGCTCGGCCAGCGAATCGAGCAGTCGGTTCATCACCCTTGGATATGCCCACAGGATATGACTATCGATTTCCGCCGGCCGATAGTCCTGCAGGGCGAGGATGGGGAGCATACGGTGGTAAAACTTTCGCATTGAATGAAATACGGCCGACGGGTCGCGATGGATGTGGATAAATTTCGCACCCGGGAACAAGGCCAGCAGCTGAGGTATTCGCGCACTGTGCGCCGGGTTCTTCAGCAGCAGCCGTCGACCTGGGTTAAGCGCCGCCAGTTTCGCCAGGTAATATCGAAGGGCGTCTCGCCACAACTGAACGGTCTCGTGGTCCGCGCCCGCGAACAGGACTTCCTCCGCGAACACTGAAGTCATCTGCTTCGGGAAATAGACACAGTTGAAAAAGGAAGGGGCACCCATGGTGGCAAGGGCGAGTTCCTCCTCTTGCGGCGATTCGGGATCGAGCCGCACATCGTCCATCGGACGGGTCCGCGGGAGAAACCGCAGAACGATGCGGCGAGTCACAAAGTCGAGAGGGTTGGGATAGAAGTCGTACGGCCGCAGCACATCGACGATCGTGGGAAAGCAGAAACCGGGATCCCGGCTCATCAAATTGTGCAAAAGCGTGGTACCGCTGCGCCAATGTCCGACGATGAAAACCGGAGGCGGATCGAACGACACTCGCTCTACTCGGCGCGCCACACGCAATGCCTCGATCATGCAACCCGGCCAACGCAGGAGGGCACCCGCGAAGATGATCGCGATCTGCGTGTAAGAGCGCGGCGAGAGTGCACCGTGCCGCGACAGGATGCGCGCCAGGCTGGCTAGATTTGCCCCGGCCAGCAAATGCAGCAGCGGCCTACGAGGTTCGACAACGTCGACGTGACAGGGTGGCGGCGATTCCAACAGGTGGTCTATGCCGATTGGACAGTTGCGCGGTCACCCAACTACGTTAGCACGAGCGCCGGTTTTGGTCTACATTCGGCGGGGTCAGCCAGATCGGAATGTTCCGGCCGGTTTTTAGGGGACTTCGCTTTCTCTCTCAGCCGGTCGCCATGAGCGGATTCTCCGGGAAATCTCGCGGTTAGAAAGAATGCATACCTACCAGTTCATGCGGCGAGGTGGTCGCGCAACAGCCGGCCGTAGCCGGGGATGCTGTCGCCCGTCTTGAGCAGACGCAGACCGGCCCAAAGACTGACGGCGTTGTTCGCGAGGACCGGCTTGCCGAGCTCGCGCTCCAGCCGCTCGACGATGCTCATCGAAGGCCAGTTGCCGCCGGGTATGATGATGGCATCCGCGTCCGGCCGGTCGGTCCGGAGGCCGAGCTCGTAGGCTTGTTCGGGACCGACCCGGCCGAGCTCGATCGAAGCCACGAAACCCACCACCTCACTGTGGACGACCTCGAAGCCGCTCGTCTCCATGAAGCCGACCATGGACTTGTCCATGGTCTTGCTCCACGGCGCGCCGATGGCGATCTTGCCGGCGCCGAGTCGCGTGAGAGCATCGACAAAGGCGGTCGCCGCTGTGGTCGCGGGTTTGCCCGAGGCATCCTCCATGCGCTTGATCAGCTCGCCGTCGTAGCCCTTGCCCTTGGCGAGCGTGGGAGCGGTCGCCGCAAACACGATGACATCGACCTCGGCGTCGGCGAGCTTGCGGCTTTCCGATTCGAGCTCCAGCACACAGCGCATCTGCTCTTCCGGCGTGATGTCGCGGTATGCGACGCGTCCAGTGTGCAGCGAAACGGTCGGCGGCAACGCCGCCGAGAACTCCGGCTCCTGGGTCGTGTTGGACGAGGGCGTCAGCAGACCGAAGCGATGGGTCTTCTTGATGTAGGACATCGGCTCACTGCGATCCTTCGAGGCCGGCCGCCTTGATGACGGGTTGGAATTTCTGCGATTCCGATCTGATGTAGCGCTCGAATTCCGCGGGGCTGCTGCTGCTCACCGCCTTCGAGCCCTGCCGCAATATCGCGTCCTTGACATCGGGCGAGGCAAGCGCCTTCGCCATTGCGCCATGCAGCCGGTTGATGATGTGCGGCGGGGTGCCGGCCGGCGCGAACAGGCCGGCCCAGCCCACGATGACCACGCTCGGGTAGCCGAATTCGGTCGGGGTCGGCGTGTTGGGGAACTGCTCATCGCGCTCCTTGCCGAAAGTGGCGAGAAGTTTGAGCTTTCCCGATTCCGCGAGATCGGTCACGCCGGCCGTGGTCGTGAATGCAAGCGGAATCTGTCCGCTCAGGACGTCGGTGATCGCCGGCGTTTGCCCCCGGTAGGGCACGTGCGTCATCTTGATATCGGCGGCAATCGACAGCAGCACGCCCATCAGATGGGTCATGTTGCCGATGCCGAACGAGCCGTAATTGAGCTCACCGGGGTTCGCCTTCGCCCGCTCGACAATATCTTTGATCGACTTGATGCCGGAAGCGGGATTGACCACCGCGCCCAGCGGGTTGGCGACGGTCTGGGTGATCGGCACGAAGTCGCGCAGCGGGTCGTAGGAGAGTTTCTTGTAGATGAAGTTGTTCATCGCCACTGCGCTGACCGGAGCATAGATCAGCGTGTAGCCGTCGGGGGCAGCCTTGGCTCCGGCCTCCATTCCGACGATGGCGTTGGCTCCCGGACGGTTCTCCACCACCCCCTGCTGGCCCCAGAGTTCGCCCATCTTCTGCGCCAGCACGCGCGCCTGCTGGTCAACCCCGGAACCGGCCGCCTGCGGCACGATGATGCGGATGGGACGGTTCGGATAATCGTCGGGCGTCTGCGCGGCAGCGGCCGCGGCGAGCGAGAATGCGGCCACGCTCGTCAGCGCCGCAATTAGCGTGCGTCTGTTCATCAGCGCTCCTCCCAATTATTTTTTGCCCGCAGTTGGACTGCGGTTGGTCGTCTCAGCGTATCAGCGGCTTTGACGACAGCCTAGTGCGACTCGTCATTCCGGGGCCGAGCGAAAGCGAGGAGCTCGGAATGACAACGCAGAGCCGTCGGGCCCGCGTGACGGCGCCCTCGTCAGCCGCGTGCTGCGGCCAGCGTCGCGCGCTCGGCCTGGCCGCGCCGCGCCGCCGGACGGAGCAAGTCCATGAGCTTTCGCACGGAGCTCAGATTTTCCAGGTCTCCGACCGCCTCGATCGCTCCTGCGATGGCGGAGGACGTGAGTACGCCGTCCGCATAGGTACGAAATTTGCCCTCGATCTGGGCGCGCGACAGGGGATTCTCGGCCGAACCGCGAGGATGTTCGCAGCGGGCCGTGAGCATCGAGCCGTCGATCTCGATGTCGACCACCGCCTGCACGCCGGTCAGCGCTGCATCGGGGCGGATCTCGATCTGCTCGGCCGCGGCGCGCCGCATGTTTGGATCGTCGTAGCGGGCAGGCTCGAACTGCGCGAGCGTCAGTTCCTGGTCGTGCAGGATCACCGCCGCGGTGTAATGGCCGGAAATCAGCGCGTCGAACTTCGCCTTGTAGTGCGCCAGCTTGCCGTGCAGATCGAACGCCGGCTGACTCAATGCCACGCGCACCTTTTTCACCCGGGCGGGATCGATCTTGTGCTGTTCGACGAGATCGAACAGTGCGGTGTTCATGCCCTGGATCGACGAGGCGGACGGCCACAGGCGCAGCGCGATCTGTTCGAGCTCCCAGCGCTTTCCGAGATCGGCGGTGACGGCTTCGGGGCGGCCGCCATTCGCATATGTATTGTAGAGGCCACCGTCCTTGGCGGTCAGGAATTCGCGCGTCGCCAGAAACTTCTGCTCGGCCAGCAGCGCCGCCAGCAACCCGGAGAGCGCGCCGCGGCACTGGTGGAACTTCACCGTCGGCGTTCCCCACGCCGCGAAGGTACCGGCCGCCTGGCTGCCGGCGAGGCCGAACGCCTTGGCCATGGTCTCGGTGTCGAACCGGCGAAGCCGGCCGACCGCCGCGGCGGCGCCGAACGGGCCGAGCACCCCGGGGCCATGCCAGCCTTTGGCCCGGAACGCAGGGTAATCGAGACCGATGCCGACCCGCGTCGTCACCTCGCATCCGGCGGCGATGGCGACCATCAGCTCGCGGCCCGACAGACCGTCGCGCTCGGCGATCGCTAAGGCGGGCGGGATCACTTCCGGTGTCACATGGGTCAGCGTCGAGCGATGCACGTCGCACATGGTGACCGCGGTGACGAGATAGCCATTGAGAATGGTCGCGCCGGCGAGCGACAGCCGGTCGCCGCCGATGACGCTGCTCTCACTGGATTGCGCCAGTGCCGACGCCAGGGCGGCGACCTGTTGCGTCTCCTCGCCACGGTGCCCAGCGACCGCGCATGCCAATGTATCCAGCAGGACGTTCTTGCAGTGATCGCGGACGCGTCCCGAAAGATCATCGTATTGCAGCGACGCCGCAAAGCCGGCCAGCACCTCAGTGACGTCTCCCGACATGTCATTCTCCTTGTGAGATATTTTTCCGAGATGATGCCCCGGCGATCGATCCGCGCGCATCGTAGTTGGAATCCGAAGCCGCAGGCAACCTCGACATGCCGGCGCAGCGCGGCCGGTGAGGACGAGCGCCTCCTTGGCGATCAGGCCCGGGTCAGGGACTTCTGATGTTTGGGCGAAAGCAGCAGACGCAGCTCGCGAAGAATATCGCCGCCTAGAGCGAGCGCGTCGAGAGTGCCATCAAGAAGCACCGCGCACTCGCCCCTTTCGCACACACCTCCGCCGGAGTAGTCTGATCCACGAGCTGCCAACAGGACCGTGCCGAAGTCTTTTGTTCGAGGCAGCGCTGATGCCGTCGGCGGGCACGATTTCTCGGGAGATCGCTCTTTTTTTGCGTCTCCGCACCCTTTCACATTCCACCGGCCGCCCGCCACTCCGCCGCGGGCGTCGATCTTTGCGATTAACCGCACGGAGGACCGCATGCCCATGTTCATCTGCTCGCTGAACTGGACGGACCAAGGAATCCGCTCGGTCAAGGATGCTCCCAAGCGCGCCCAAGCCGCTCGCGATCTGGCCAAGAAAGTGGGAGTTGAAATCAAGGAGGTCTATATGACCTCGGGCGACAACGATCTTCTGGTCATTGTCGACACTCCTAACGGGGACAACGTCGCCAAGTTCGCGCTGGCGCTCGGTTCGCTTGGAAACGTGCGTACGCGCACGGTCAGAGCCTGGCCTCAGTCCGAATTTCAGAAACTGATATCCGAGCTTCCATAACGGCACAGCGCAGAGCGCTGCGCCGGTTCCGAGTACATCAAGAATTCGGTAAAGCGCTCGCGCTCCACACGACTCTTCCGTCCATGACCACGGCATTCGTGGAGGCGGGTTCGCTATTCTGCCAGCGGGGTCGGGTTGGCGGGGGCGGATCAATCCCGAATGTGTTGGCTGTCAGGCAGGTCCGACGACGACACCCCCTGACGGTCAAGGCCGCCGACATCGCCATCGATTCCGATTGCAGGGCAACGTGCGCCTTCTGAGCCGGCATCCGGAGGATTACAGTACGCGAAACCCGTTCTAGAATGGCCGACCTCGAATCGAGATCGACGCCGATGGAATTCACCGCGCTGTTTCTCGCCGTCACGGTCGTGCTGCTGGCCGCCTGGCTCGGCGCGCGCACCTTGGCGTTGGCGCTGTTCGCGGTCACGCTCGTAGCCTGCGTGGCGACCTATCTGCATCATGCCAGCGACGTGCTGAAATTGTCGTTCTGAGGAGCGGCGCATGACCCGGTCGCTGGCGGTGGCACTCAACGCGCTCGGCCTCTACGCCATTGCGCTCGTTTTGGCGGCAGCCTTTGCCGCGCAGCTTCTGCTCGGCGAGCTCCCCTGCCCGCTGTGCCTGCTCCAGCGCATCCAGTTCGCGCTGCTGGCCATTGGACCCATTCTCAATGTCCGCTTCGGGCCGCGTCCCAGCCATTATGCGGCGTCGCTGCTGGTTGCCGCTGCCGGCGCGGCCTTCGCCATGCGCCAGATCCTGCTGCACATCATGCCGGGAGATCCCGGCTATGGCTCGGCGCTGCTCGGGTATCACTATTACACCTGGGCCTTTATCGGATTCGCCGTCGCCATCGTCGCGACCGCGGTCATGCTGCTGTTCGATCGCCAGTTCGAGGACGACGGCGGCACGCCGCCGGACGCGGCCGGCGCGTTTGCGCGCACCGCGGTGTGGCTGGTGATCGGACTCACTGCGGCGAATGTGATTTCAACCTTGCTCGAATGCGGGTTGGCCGCCTGCCCCGCCGATCCGGTCGCCTACGAGCTGCTCAAGGGCATGCGCTAGAGTTCGTGGACAAGGACATCCAGGGTCCTGCCGATGCCACGACGGGACGATCTCTCCGCCGGTGCCGCCGTAGGCCGACGAGCGCGAGGCGCATCGCGAGACGCGAATACGGTCGACGCGATACCCCCTTGCCGTCGTACAGACAGCACGTGAAGCTTCACGCCGGCCCGTCGTTGGAGGAGATGCCATGACCGCGTCCGCAAACAATGTGCGCCCCGCGATTGCCCGCATATGGCGCGGCCGCACCACGGCCGCCAAGGCCGATGAATACGCCGGCTATCTCTACGAGCACGGCATCAAGCCGTTGGTGGAGAAAGCGCTCGGCGTGCAGATGCTGCGCGAGGACCGCGCCGGCGAGAGCGAGTTCGTGACCATCTCGTACTGGGAGAGCGTCGAGGCCATGTCGCGCTTTGCCGGCGACGATCCCCGGCGCATCCATCACCTGGAGCGTGACGCCGAGTTCCTCATCGAGCTGCCGAGCCGGAGTGCAGGTGCTCGACATCGTCGCCAGCCACGGCGACATCGGCGGAGATTCCTCGCGGTAGCGGACAAGAGGCGCGCTCACGTCCGGCGCGTTTGCGTTTGCCGCCTTTTGCTTGCTTGGCGCCAATTTCTCCGCTGTCATTCCGGGTTGTTCGCCTGCTCGAAGCAGGACGGCGGGGCCGCGAGGTATAGGGCATCGCGAACGGGCCGGCGTTGCCGGCATTGCGGAAAATGGTCCGGTCTTGCGGCCTAGGACGCGTTGTGCCGCCCGGACGCCCATCCCGGTAATGGATTACGGCAACAAACGAGGCCGCAGTCGTGAAATTTTTCGCGAAAATTCTTCGGCGCAGGTGTCGGATCGCGGACCGCCGGTTCGTCCTGGGAACGAACAAACACGGAGAGGACCAATGACCGCCATCGCCGAAACCGCCCCTGCCACTGATCGCGAGCTGGTATTGACTCGCATCATCGATGCGCCGCGCGAAAAGCTGTTCAGGGCATGGACCGATGCCGAACTGCTCAAGCAGTGGTTCGCGCCCCTGCCCTACACCACGCCGGTGGCGGAGCTCGACGTGCGCCCGGGCGGCGCCAACCTCGTCGTCATGCGCAGCCCCGACGGCAAGGACCTGCCGAACCGCGGCGTCTACCTCGAGGTGGTGGAGAACGAACGGCTCGTGTTCACCGACGCTTACACCAAAGCGTGGGAGCCATCACAGAAGCCGTTCATGACCGTGATCCTGACCTTCGAGGACGAAGGCGGCGGCAAGACCCGCTACACCGCGCGCGTGCGCCACTGGACGGTTGCGGACCGCGAGGCGCACGAGAAGATGGGCTTCCACGGCGGCTGGGGCCTGTGCACCGATCAGCTCGCCGCGCTGGTGGCCAAGCTTTGAAGTTCGCAACCGACGCCGCAAGCCCCCCACAGTCGTCATTCCGGGGACCGAGCGTAGCGAGGGAGCCCTTCGGCGCGCCCCGGAATGACGACGGATATTGCTTAGCGGCCGAACGTCTTGGCGTATTGCTCGGGCTGGAACCCCACCAGCAGCTTGCCGCCGATATCGAGCACCGGACGCTTGATCATCGACGGCTGCGCAAGCATCAGTGCGATGGCCTTCTTCTCCGTGAGCCCTTCCTTGTCCTTGTCCGGAAGCTTGCGGAACGTGGTGCCGGCGCGGTTGAGCAGCGTCTCCCATCCGCTCGCGCGCGCCCAGCGCTCGACCGTGCCGCGGTCGACACCGGCACTCTTGTAGTCGTGGAAGCTGTAGGCGACGCCGCGGTCGTCGAGCCAGGCGCGCGCCTTCTTCATGGTGTCGCAGTTCTTGATGCCGTAGATGGTGACCGCCTTGGCCATTCCCCTTCGCTCCCGCGTCGGCAATTTCGATGTGCGCACAATAGCCGCCGCTGCTTCGGCGTCAAAACCGCTGATGCGGCCCATGAGCTGAACGGCCCGACCTTCGCGCGCGCCATCCTGACAACGAAAGAGCTCGTCAGCGCGCTTGGGAAGACATGACCCCAGGAGCGGATTCACCACGGTCGCGAGCCTTGCCGCCGACGCCACGCAACGCGCAGATCAGCTTCAGCCAAGGCGCCGAATGAAAGACGCTCATCAGCAGGTACATCGGGACCATTCCGCTCAGCGGTGACGCATCGTGCGCGGCCGAGCAGAGCACATCCGGCGGGCCACCACCAAGAACGCCCGTGAGCAGCGCCATGATCGCGAAGGTCGGCGCGGCCGCGAGGCCTAGCCAGTGGACGGCGCCGCGGCCCGTCGCATCGACGTTTCCGGCGTGGCCGCACGCATCTTCACGCCGGATCGCAATCATCGTGGCGAACCCGCGACGATGCGCGAATATCGGCTTCGTTCCGGTCGGGCGGGGCGAACATGACACGTCAGCCGTTGGCGTATTCGTCGTGGCGTCGCCACCACGGGCGCGCCTCGTTGCGACCCTTGGGGGCGCGGTCGAGCCACTGGTACATGCCCCAGAGGCCGTCCAGTCCGCGCGCATAGGTGGAATAGGTGTGGTAGACGGCGCCGTCCTCGCGCACGAACGCGCTCATGCCCGGCCGGTCGCGATGGTAGGTGGCCACATCGGTTCCGCACATGGCGGCGAACCTGGCCTCCGCCCCCTCGCCGCCCCCCTCCTGGCCCGCGCGCCACTCGAACACCGCCTCGGGCCGGTAGTTGTATTCGATGCCTCCCTTGCGCTGTTGCTCCTCGGTGAAGGCGATGTTGAAGTCCGCATTGAAATCGCTGCCGGATGAGGACGCCCACGGAAACGTCCACCCCATTCGCCCCTTGTAGGCCTGGAGCTTCGCGAGCGGGGCGCGCGAGATGGCGGTAAACGCCACGTCGTGGTTCTGCAGGTGGACCGCGATGCCGTTGAACCCGTCGGCGATCGCCGAGCAGGACGGACATCCCGCCTTGTAGTCGGGCCCGAACATGAAGTGATAGACGATGAGCTGCGAGCGCCCGCCGAAGAGATCTGCCAGCGAGGCGCTGCCTTCGTCGGTCTCGAAACGGTATGCTTTGTCGATCCGGACCCACGGCAGCTCCTGCCGCCGCCGCGCCAGCTCGTCGCTGCGCCGCGTGAAGTCCTTCTCCGCCTCGAGCAGCTCGAGCCGCGCTGCGAGCCACTGTTCACGTGTTCCGGTATTGTGTCTGGTCATCGTTGCTTTCTCCGTTGGGCGCCTTCGTCGGCCGCACCGTTCGCGACACGACGTGCCGGCCGGTGGTCGTGAGATGAATTAGTACCGGGGATCGAATGGTGGGAGTTACAAGTGTGGCGGGATTCAAATGGACTCGCTGATCACGGCTGCGGCGCGAGCCCTCGCAACGGGTGATCCCCTCGGCGCACTGAAGCGGGTCGCCTTGCGCGACGACGCCCCTGCCCTCGCGCTTCGCGGCATCGCGATGGCGCAGCTCGGCGATCTCGTTCGAGCAAAAGCTCTCCTGCGAAGCGCGGCGCGCGCCTTCAGTCCGAAAGAGGCGGTGGCCCGCGCGCGGTGCGTCGTCGCCGAGGCCGAGATCGCGCTCGTCTCGCGCGACCTGGGCTTTCCGGTGAAGGCGCTCGACGCGGCGCGGGCGACCCTCGCAGCGCACGGCGACCGGATAAATGCCGCGCATGCGCAGAGCCTCGCGGTCCGGCGCCTGCTCCTGATCGGCCGCCTCGACGAGGCCGAGCATGCGCTCGCCGAACTCGACCCCGCGCCCCTCCCGCCGGCGTTGAAAGCCGCCCACGAGCTGGTGGTGGCGGGGATCGCGATGCGACGCCTGCGGACAAAGGCGGCGCGCGCCGCGCTCGCCCGGGCGGGGCGCGCCGCCCGCGACGCCGATATCCCGGCGCTGGCGGCGGAGGTCGAAAGCCTATCCCTTGTTCTGAGCTCGCCCGCGGCCCGCCTGATGGCGCGTGGCGATGAGCGGCTTATCCGGCTCGACGAGGTCGAAGCGCTGCTGGCGTCGAAGGCGCTGGTCGTGGACGCGTGCCGTCATGTCGTGCGTGACGCAGGCACCGTGGTCTCGCTGGCAAGGCGTCCGGTGCTGTTCGCGCTCGCGCGCGCGCTGGGCGAGGCGTGGCCCGGCGACGTGCCGCGGGGCACGCTCATCGCGCGGGCATTCCGGGCAAAGCATGCCGATGAATCGCATCGCGCCCGATTGCGGGTCGAGATCGGGCGGCTGCGCGCGGCGCTGCGGACGCTCGCCGACGTGAGCGCGACCAAGCGAGGGTTTGCGCTGGTGCCGCGCCGCGCGCGCGAAATCGTCGTGCTGGCGCGACCGGTCGAAGAGGAGCATGCGGCGGTACTGGCGTTCCTCGCCGACGGTGAATCGTGGTCGAGCTCCGCCCTGGCGCTTGCACTGGGGGCCAGCCAGCGCACCGTGCAGCGGGCACTCGACCAGCTTGCGGCAGCAGGCAAGGTGCAGTCGTACGGGCGCGCGCGGGCGCGCCGGTGGACGACCCCGCCCGTGCCCGGTTTCACGACAACCTTGTTACTCCCCGGTCCACTGCCGAGCGACTAAGATCCGTACTCATCAGTCGCGCGACCGTGCGATGAGAGGTCGTGGGTTCGCTCTTCAACGATCATGAGCACCAGGTTCGAAGCATGAAACACTCTGCAGCCGAAATCCTCCGTGAGTACGGACCCTTTCCGGGTGTCGACCACGTGCATGGCGTTACGTATGACGGTCAGCACGTCTGGTTTGCCGCCGGAGACAAGCTGAACGCCCTCGATCCGGCGAGCGGGACGATGCTGCGCTCGATCGAGGTCGCCGCGCATGCGGGGACGGCGTTCGACGGCCGGCACCTGTTTCAGATCGCCGAGGATCGCATCCAGAAGATCGATCTGAAGACCGGCCGCGTGCTCGCAACCATCCCGGCGCCCGGCGGCGGCGGCGATTCCGGGCTCGCCTGGGCGGAAGGGACGCTCTGGGTGGCGCAGTATCGCGACCGCAAGATTCACCAGATCGATCCGGAGACCGGGGCGATCCTGCGCACCATCGAGACCAACCGCTTCGTCACCGGGGTCACCTGGATCGACGGCGAGCTCTGGCACGGCACCTGGGAAGGCGACGAGAGCGATCTGACCCGCATCGATCCGCGTACGGGCGAAGTCCTGGAGCGGATCGAGATGCCGCCCGGCGTGAGCGTGTCGGGGCTGGAGTCCGACGGCGACGATCAGTTCTTCTGCGGCGGTGGAAACAGCGGGAAGGTGCGGGCCGTCCGCCGGCCGAAGCGAGGCTAAGCGGCGAGCAGCGGAACGTAGGTTGGGTCGAGTTCTTCACGAGACCCAACAACCCCTCGGGGTGTTGGGTCTCGCCAGCGCTCGACCCAACCTACCGGCTACCAGCGCGATGCGCCTTCACCCGGTCAGGGTCTCGATCCGCCCATCGGCAAGAACCATCAGAACCTTCTTGAAGTCGGTCGGGATGGACAGCTGGGAATAAACGTGTCGATACGGCTCGATGTACGAGAACCGGTCGTCGCCGGCGAGAACGAGCCATCGATCGCCCGCAGATCTTGCCGGCGCGCCCGTGCGTGCTTTCGCGCCGATGCGCTCGATCAATGAAAGCGTGATGTCGAAGAGAACGTCCGGATCTGAATCGGGATTGTGCACGAACCCGATCACCTTCGTTGTTTGTCTTGAGCCGCCCTTCACAAGACGAACCCGGATCTGATTTCCATGGATCGTGTGCTTGGCCACCCCCTCGCCGGATTGCCGCGCGAGATAGGTCCGGATGTTGTCTTCCAGCGCGGCAGCCGTCTTCGCGGGCACCCGTATGGGGGCGGTGATGGTCAGTATCAACGTCCTGCCATCCGGCACGGACGCGCTCAGGGCAGCCTGCAAACGTCGAACAAACCCGAGCGCAACCCGATCGAACCGCAAGCGAGGCTTCGTCAGGCCGCCCCGTTCGGCAATCCGCTGCTTTGTTATCCTGACCTCGACGGCAATTCGCTTCCCGGCGATCGTGAGATAGGCGTCGGACGGAGCGTCGCCCTTTTCCCAGGTCGCAGAGAAATGCCTGGCAACAGCCGCAAGAACGGCCCGCTCGCGCTGCCCCAATCCGCTCATGCGAGCCTTCCCATGCGGAACGCTGCCGAGGGGCGTCGGCTATGCCTGCGTGTAACGGATTTCCGCCTGCCGCATCTCACGGCGTTGCTCAAGCGCTCTTTGATCGCTTCTGCGAGCGGACGGGACGAGCGGTAGACCGCGCCGACGTGTTCAGTGCCACGGCGGCGCGAATGAGCGCCTTCAACGCCTTTTCATCAATCTTGTCGCCCTCATGGAAGTCGATGGCGCGCCGGGTGTTGCCTTCGAGGCTGGAGTTGAAGAGGCCTGAAGGGTCCTCCAACGAGGCGCCCTTGGCGAAGGTCATCTTCACGACAGCCTTGTATGTCTCGCCGGTGCAGATGATGCCGGCGTGCTCCCACACCGGAACCCCTCGCCACTTCCACTCCTCGACCACTTCGGGGTCGGCCTGCTTGATGAGAGTTCGGACTCGCGCGAGCATCTCGCCCCGCCAGTCACTCAGCTCCTTGATTCTCGCATCGATCAGCGCAGACGGAGAGTGACCTCCTTTTCCTTCCTTCGAGCCGCTCTTCTTCATGGCTGTCGTCGCTTTCTTCATGGCTTGCCGCTCGCTCGTTTCCATCGGTGCCTTCGAGGTCAAACCAGCTTATCACGTCGCTATCCGCGCCAAGACCTGCTCCAGGTTTGCAAAGAACTGCGGCCACCCGTGCTTGGCGCCCTGATAGGCCTGCTGCTGATCCGGCCGGAAGCCCGACTGCTCCATGCGCAGGTGGGTCCCCGTGCTCGTCGGGGTGAGAGTCCAGGTCACCACACTCGCGAGACCATAGGCACCCCACGTGTAAGACAACGTCTTGTTCGGCTCGACTGCCAGGACCCGACACTCGACAGAACCCCAGTCCGCGCGAAAATCGAAACGGTGGCCCACGACCGGCGTGAAGTCGTTCTTCATGAGCCACTCCTCGATCAGGTGTGGTTGTGTGAGCGCGCGCCAGATCTTTTCCGGCGGAAAAGGCAGCTCCCGTTCGACGACGACGGAGCGCGCTTCGGTCACAGTATTGGTCATTGGTCCATCCTTTTGAGCAGATCTTCGAGGTGGTCGAACCGGCTTTGCCAGAACCCGGCCATTTGGCTCGTCCAGTCGATCAGCGGGGCCAAGGCGCCGAGTTGCGCGCTGTAGTGCGTCTGGCGACCTTCGTGGCGGTCGCGCACCAGCCCGGCTTGCTTCAGTACCCCGAGATGCTTTGATACGGCTGGTTGCGAGACCCCGGCCCGCGCCGTCAGAGCCCCGACCGTCTGCTCGCCTTCGCGGCACAGTCGTTCGAAGAGAGCCCGCCGAGTCGGATCGGCGAGCGTTCTGAAAAGAATGTCGTGGGCGCTGCGGCATCGCAATCGATAACCCGTTGGCTATTGATTGACGTATAACCGCTGAGATATGCATAAGTCAAGCGAGAACGTGGGATATCGCCCGCGATCACGTCAGATCGATAACTATAAGGTTACGTGATATTCACTGGCAGAAGCGCTGCTGGGACAACGTCGCCTCTAACGCGCAGTTCTCGCCCACTCTGCTGCGCGGTATCCCACCCTCACTCCCACTCGATCGTGCCGGGCGGCTTCGAGGTGATGTCGTAGACCACGCGGTTGACCCCTTTGACCTCGTTGACGATGCGCGTCGCGACGTGGCCGATGAATTTCATGTCGAAGGGGTAGAAGTCGGCGGTCATGCCGTCGGTCGAGGTCACCGCGCGCAGGCCCACCACGTAATCGTAGGTGCGAAAGTCGCCCATCACGCCGACGGTGCGCACCGGCAGCAGCACGGCGAACGCCTGCCAGATCTCGTCGTAGAGCCCGGCGCGGCGGATCTCCTCGATATAGATGTCGTCGGCGCGGCGCAGGATGTCGAGCTTGTCGCGGGTGATCTCGCCGGGACAACGGATGGCGAGACCGGGCCCCGGGAACGGATGGCGGTCGACGAACGCCGGCGGCAGGCCGAGCTCGCGGCCGAGCGCGCGCACCTCGTCCTTGAACAATTCGCGCAGCGGCTCGACCAGCTTCATGTTCATGCGTTCGGGCAGGCCGCCGACATTGTGGTGCGACTTGATGGTGACCGAGGGCCCGCCGGTGAACGACACGCTCTCGATCACGTCGGGATAGAGCGTGCCCTGCGCCAGAAATTCGGCGCCGCCGAGCTTCTTCGCCTCGGCGTCGAACACGTCGATGAACAGCCTGCCGATGGTCTTGCGCTTCGCCTCGGGGTCGGTGACGCCGGCGAGGGCGTCGAGGAACAGCGCCTCGGCTTGGACGTGGACGAGCGGGATGTTGTAGCTGTCGCGAAACAGCGCCACCACCTTCTCCCCCTCGGCCAGCCGCAGCAGGCCGTGGTCGACGAACACGCAGGTGAGCTGCTCGCCGATCGCCTCGTGGATCAGCACGGCGGCGACCGCGCTGTCGACGCCGCCGGACAGCCCGCAGATCACGCGGCCCTTGCCGACCTGGGCGCGGATCTTCTCGATCGCCTCCTCCTTGAAGGCGCGCATGGTCCAGTCGCCCTTGCAGCCGGCGATCTTGCGCACGAAGTTGCGCAACAGTGCCGCGCCGTGGGGGGTGTGCACGACCTCGAGGTGGAACTGGGTGGCGTAGAATTTGCGCCGCTCGTCGGCGATCATGGCGATCGGCGCGTTGGCTGACGTGCCGACCACGCGGAAGCCGTCGGGCAGCCGGGTGACGCGGTCGCCGTGGCTCATCCAGACCGGATAGCGCTCGCCCTTGCGCCACACGCCCTCGAACAGGGGCGTCTCCTCGGTCACCAGCACCTCGGCCCGGCCGAACTCGCGGTGATGGCCGGCCTCGACCACGCCGCCGAGTTGCGCCGCCATCGCCTGCTCGCCGTAGCAGATGCCGAGGATCGGCACCCCGGCGTCATAGATCGCGGCCGGCGCCAGCGGCGCGCCCTGGTCCAGCACGGACGACGGCCCACCGGAGAGGATCACGCCCTTCGGGCGCAACGCCCGGAAGGCCTCATCCGCCTTCTGGAACGGCACGATCTCGCAATAGACCTTCTCTTCGCGGACCCGCCGGGCAATGAGCTGGGTCACCTGCGACCCGAAATCGACGATCAGGATCTTGTCGTGGCCGGCGAGCCGGTCGGAGCCGGCGCCGCGCACGAGAGAGGAATCGAGGATGGTCATTCAGACGTATGTGCGGCCGGGGGGACCTCCGGTCAAGGCGCTGGATACCGTTCACCACAGCCTGAAAAGGCTGTTCCCCAGCGTCGGGCGGCATGACTTCTGGGGCCTGGCGCCACCGCGGCCGGGTCCCGATGGCGGGGGAGACATCGTTGTGTGATCGCGGGCTTCGTATTCGGTGGTGGTGGTGGTGGCGGCGGCCGGGAACCGCCTATACTCAGCGGGGGCTGAGACACGCGTACTCAACGAGCCTACCGCAGGCAGCGCAGTCATGTTGGAGTCGACATCCCCTGCCCGCCCCCACGATCAGGACGGCGACCCGCGCGACGGTATGATCCGGATCCCCGGCGGCACGTTCCGCATGGGCTCCGACAAGCACTATCCGGAAGAGGCGCCGGTTCATCGCGTCGCAGTGGATGCATTCTGGATGGATCGCACGCCCGTCACCAACCGGCAGTTCAAGGCGTTCGTGCGCGCGACCGGCCACGTCACGTCGGCGCAGATCGCGCCCGAGGCGAAAGATTATCCCGGCGCATTGGCGCACATGCTGTACGCCGGCTCGCTGGTGTTCACGCCCCCGGCGCGGCCGGTGGACCTGCGCAACTGGAGCGAATGGTGGTCCTTCCTGAAGGGCGCCGACTGGCGGCATCCCTACGGCCCCAAGAGCAACATCAACGGGCGCGACAATCACCCAGTCGTGCATGTCACGTTCGCCGATGCGGTCGCCTATGCCAGATGGGCCGGCAAGGAGCTGCCGACCGAGGCGCAGTGGGAGTTCGCTGCGCGCGGCGGCCGCGACGGCGCGGACTACGCCTGGGGCGATGAGTTCACGCCCGGCGGCGTGCACATGGCCAATACCTGGCAGGGCGAGTTTCCGCGCGAGAACCTCTGCGCCGACGGATTCGAGCGCACGTCCCCCGTGACCGCGTTCCCGCCCAACGGCTACGGCCTGCAAGACATGATCGGCAATGTCTGGGAGTGGACCACCGACTGGTATTCGCAACAGCACACCGCCGATGCGCCGAAGGCCTGCTGCATCCCGGAGAACCCGCGCGGCGCGTGCGAAGACGCGAGCTACGACCCGACGCAGCCCAGCATCAAGATTGCGAGAAAGGTGATCAAGGGCGGCTCGCATCTGTGCGCGCCGAACTATTGCCGCCGCTACCGGCCGGCCGCGCGCCACGCGCAGCCGGTCGACACGTCGACCAGCCATGTCGGATTCAGATGCATCATCAAAGACAGGAGCGCCTCATGAGCAACGATCCATCGAGGGACAAACCCCGAGATGTTTCAATGCAGAACGGCACCGGATTGAAGCGGCGCGACCTGCTGCTGAGCGCCTCCTTGCTGGTGGCCGCGTCGGCGCTGAGCCCAACCGGCCTCGCTACCACGGCGCAAGCGCAGCAACCGACGCCGGCTCCGGTGCAACCCTCCGGTAGGCGTCCGAACATCCTCGTCATCTTCGGCGACGATGTCGGTGTTGCGAACATCAGCCGCTACTCCAACGGGCTCATGGGTTACGAGACGCCGAATATCGATCGCATCGGCCGCGAGGGCATCACGTTCCTGCACTATTACGGCGAACAGTCCTGCACCGCCGGCCGCGCGGCGTTCCTCACCGGTCAGCACGGCATTCGCACCGGGCTGACCAAGGTCGGGTTCCCGGGCGCTCCGATGGGCATGAGCCAGTTGGATCCGTCCATCGGCGGCCTGCTCAAGAACCTCGGCTATGCCACCGGACAGTTCGGCAAGAACCACGTCGGCGATCGCAATGAATCGCTTCCGACCGTGAACGGCTTCGATGAATTCTTCGGCAACCTCTATCACCTCAACGCCGAGGAGGAGCCGGAACTGCCGGACTATCCCAAGGACCCAGCGTATCGGGCCAAGTTCGGGCCGCGCGGCGTCCTCAGGTGCAAGGCGACCGACACCGATGATCCCACGATCGATCCACGCTTCGGCAAGATCGGCAAGCAGACCATCGAGGACACCGGGGCATTGACCAAGAAGCGCATGGAGACGATCGACGACGAAACCTCGGCCGCCGCCATCGA
The DNA here is from genome assembly GCA_963725065.1 of uncultured Alphaproteobacteria bacterium. GTDB lineage: Bacteria > Pseudomonadota > Alphaproteobacteria > Rhizobiales > Xanthobacteraceae > VAZQ01. The sequence continues at coordinate 69,985 of CAVRXD010000034.1, read as the reverse complement.
CTACATGAAGCGGCAACAAGCGGCGGGCAAACCGTTTTTCGTCTGGTTCAACTCGACCCGCATGCATCTGCGGACGCACGTGCGTCCCGAGCATCGCGGCCGTTACACCCACGGCGACAGTGAATATGCCGACGGCATGCTGGAGCACGACGACACCATCGGCACCCTGCTCAAGGCCCTGGACGATATGGGGATCGCGAACGACACCATCGTCGTCTACACCAGCGACAACGGGCCCCACATGAATACCTGGCCCGACGGTGCCATGACCTGGTTCCGCAGCGAGAAGAACACCAACTGGGAGGGCGCTTTCCGCGTGCCCTGCCTGGTCCGCTGGCCGGGCGCTGCCAGACCCGGGACGATCACGAACGAGGTGATGAGCCACAATGACTGGATTCCGACGCTCTGTGCGATCGCCGGCGAGCCGGACATCGTCAACAAGCTCAAGGCCGGCTACACGGCGAACGGGATCAACTACAAGGTTCATCTCGACGGATACGACCAGTCCGCGTTCCTGCGCAACGTGAGCGGCAGCGCCGCCAACAACAACGGCACGAAGAGCGCGCGCGACAAATTCTTCTATTCCGACGACGACGGACTGCTGGTGGCCATGCGGTGGGGAGATTACAAGTACGTCTTCTCCGAACAGCGCCTGCAAGGAACGATGGGCCTGTGGGCCGAGCCGTTCACGACGCTTCGCCTGCAAAAGATCTTCAACCTGTTTCAGGATCCATTCGAGCGGGCCGACATCACGTCCAACACATACTGGGACTGGAACCTAAATCACGTCGGAAGCATGTACGGAGTCATGCAGGAGGTGTTCGAGTTCGTCGCGACATTCAAGGAGTTTCCGCCACGCTCGTTCCCGCCGAGCTTCAACCCGGCAAACATCATGGAAAGCACGCTCGAGGGCATCAAGGAAGACAGGCGGCTGAAGGAAGGATTGGACGTCGACCGCATTCGCGACCGGCTGAACCAGATGATGGATCAGCGGTTTCGGGAACGCAGCATCCGGTAGAAAGAAGGCGCAAGAATCGCCCACGATCGCGAAACTCTCGCGAACGTCCGCTCGATTCATGCGTCCCCGGCCGGAGTCCCCGATGCATGCCGCTCGTCCTTGCTTCCAGCGCATCCTCAAGGCGCTCGTGCTGGTCGCCAGCCTCGGCTGGCTTGCCGGCGCCCATGCGCAGGCGCCAGCCGATCCGCTCCCCTCCTGGAACGACGGCGCGGTGAAGAAGTCGATCATCGATTTCATCCCGCGCGTCACGACCGAGGGCAACGCGGATTTCGTACCGCTCGACCAGCGCATCGCCACCTTCGACAATGACGGCACGCTGTGGGCCGAGCAGCCGATGTACTTCCAGATCATGTTTGCTATCGATCGGGTCAAGGCGCTGGCCGCCAAGAACCCGGACTGGAAAACGAAGCAGCCGTTCAAGGCCGCCCTCGAAGACGACCGCAAGGCGCTGGCGGCGCTGGGCGAGCCCGGATTTCTGCAGATTTTGGCGGCCACCCATACCGGCATGACCACCGAGGAATTCGCCAAGATCGTCGCGGACTGGCTCGCCACTGCGCGCCATCCGCGCTTCAACCGACCCTACACCGATCTGGTCTATCAGCCGATGCTGGAGCTGCTCGCGTATATGCGCGCCAACGGCTTCAAGACCTTCATCGTCTCCGGCGGCGGCATCGAGTTCATGCGCCCGTGGACGGAGAAGACCTACGGCATTCCACCCGAGCAGGTGGTGGGCTCGTCGGCCGTGACCAAATACCAGATGCGGGCGAACGACAGGCCGGTGCTGCTGCGCGAGCGCAAGGTCGAGTTTGTCGACGACAAGGACGGCAAGCCGGAAGGCATCAACCGCTTCATCGGGCGGCGTCCCGTCTTCGCGTTCGGAAATTCCGACGGCGACAAGGAGATGCTGGAATGGACCGCCGCCGGGAGCGGCGCCCGCTTCATGGGCCTCGTGCACCACACCGACGCCGTGCGCGAATGGGCCTATGACCGCAACTCGCCGGTCGGACGGCTCGACAAGGCCTGGGACGAGGCGGTCCGACGCGGCCGGACGGTCGTCGACATGAAGCGCGACTGGAAAAAAGTGTTTCCGTTCGACCGTTGAACGGCTGAGGCAGCATCCGCCCGACCGCTACCCCGACTACGGCCCCTCGGTGGGGTCGCAAAAGGTCAGCCGGCAAGGACGGCACGCCGCAGCAGGCCGCCTCGCAGGAACCTGAATGTCACGGATGCATTGATGTCTTCGGAGCCGCCCGGATCGGCATCATTTGGAACGACTAGGTGCATTTACCTGATTTACGCAAGGGGGGTATCGGCACGCACCCGGTTGCGGCGCCGCGACGCCGGCCATGAAGCCGGGCGCCCGGTCGATCAACGGTGAATACGGCCGCGGCAAGCGCTCCCTGGCACGAGCGCAGGGTCGCTCCCCCGACCGCCTGAAGCCTCTCCGCGACCTCTACGAGGGCCAGAGCGTCCGCGCGCACCGGTTCCGCTACGGCCTGTTGGCCTTTGATCTCGTCACCGTCGCCTTCATTGTCGTGACATCCTTCCTGCCGCGCGGCCCCGTCGTCGAAACGCTCGATGTCGGCTTCGGGCTCGTCATTCTGGCCGATTTCGTCGCCCGCCTGACGCTCTGCCGTCACCGCATGCGGGAATTTCTTCATCCGACGACCTGGGCCGATATGGCGGCCCTCGTCTCGTTCCTTGCTCCGCTGGTCGGAGAGGGCGCGGGCTTCCTGCGCATTCTGCGCACGCTACGACTGCTCCACACCTATCAACTGCTCGAACGGCTTCGCAAGGACAGCCCGTTCTTCAAGCGCAACGAAGAAGTAATCTTTGCAAGCGCGAATCTTTTCGTCTTCATCTTCGTGATGACGGCAATCGTGTACGAGACCCAGCATTACAGGAACCCGCTGATCGTCAACTACGCGGACGCCCTGTATTTCACCGTCACTGCGCTGACGACGACCGGCTTCGGCGACATCACACTGCAAGGCACGGCGGGGCGCATGATCTCGGTCGTCATCATGGTGTGCGGAGTGACCTTGTTTTTGAACTTGGCCCGCACTTTGTTTCAGCCGCGCAAGGTTGTTTTCCAATGTCCCGACTGCGGCCTGCAGCGGCACGACTATGACGCCGTGCACTGCAAGGCGTGCGGGGTTGTGCTCAATATCCCGAACGACGAAAAGGTGTGAGGGCTCGTCGGGGCAAGAACGCGGAATACACGGCGGCACCTTCTCCGCAGTCTATGCCTCGCGCTGGCACTTCTGCATGAAGCTTTTCTTGGCGGCGCCGGCGAGGGCTCTGCCGTTGCTGCCAACCGCCTTGACCTGACAGGTGTCGCGCTTGCACTTCTTGAGGAAGCTGGTCTTGGCGGCGCCCGCCAGCGGCTTACCCTCCTTGCTGACGGCCTTGCTCTCGCAGGTCTCCTGCGCAGACGCGACGGAAAGGTTCAGCGACAGGGCCAAGCACAAGGACAAGGCCGCGAGTAGCATCCATCTCATTCTCTGTCTCCATCGTGAGCGTGGGGGACACCGGATTCAACAAGGGATGTCGAAGGTGCCGATTCGCAAGCGATGACGCAGCGTAGCGCGCCTACCGACGCAACAGATCCCGAATCTCGGTCAACAGCTTGACCTCCGCCGTCGGCTCGGCGGGAGCGGCCGCGGGTTCCTCCCGCTTGAGCCTGTTGATCCCCTTGATGGCGATGAAAAGCACCCAGGCGATGATCAGAAAATTGATGGCCGCGGTCAGAAACTGGCCCCAGCCGAGCACCGCACCCTGCTTCTTGGCGTCGGCGTAGGAAACGCTGGCGTCCACTTTCGACGACAGCGGGGTGTAATAGTTCGTGAAATCGAGCCCGCCGGTGACCGCGCCGACGACCGGCATGATGATGTCGCCGACGAGCGAAGTGACGATGGCTCCGAACGCCGCGCCGATGATGACGCCGACGGCGAGATCGATCACGTTGCCGCGCATCGCGAATTTCTTGAATTCTTCCCACATGGGCAGCCTCCGTTCGGATTCTATCGCCGGCGGCGCACGTCACCGCAGCGGGCGGCACCAGCCGGTCAGACCTGCACGAACCATCACCAACACAACGCGCATTTGTGCGCCGAGGCCGGCCGTAACGGGCGCGCCAATCTACACCCTTCAATAGCAAACCAATGCGCGGTTCATGGCGCGCCGGACATCTCGCGCTCCTCCGTCACCCCGTGGCTCTGATGCGACCAGGCGCACGGGTCGCCGCAGCGGCGTTGGCATGGAGGGCAACCCACGACGGGACCGTTTGCCAACCTGCTTGCGCAGCTTTGCAAGCTTGCCGATGCAGAATGCATGTGCAATGCCCTCGTGAGCCTCCCGTGCAGGGAGCCCATCGGAAGTTGCAGCCGCCTCTGGTCTGGACGCCGCGGGCGAATCCAGCGCCACAGGCGCCGCCGAAGCGCCCTGATTTCGTCGCAGTTCGTGGCGCCGCGGCCACATCCCTACGCAATCCGCTGTCGCCGCTTGACAGCGTGACCGGCCAATGCATTCCATGTGCGCGCTTGGTATCGGGGGGCGTAATGAAGTGCGTGGCGTGCGGCGCGGGGATGCGCCTGATGCAGGTCGAAACCGACACCGTCGCGGTGTGTGGAATTGAGCGCCACATCTTCAGGTGCTCAGCCTGCCCACAAGGTGCCCAGCGGCTGATGTTCAACCGCGCCAGAATGTCGAGCATCCATCTGCCCGACGCCGCGGCGGCGCGTCCGGAGCCGCCGGCGATCAAGCTTCAAGCCGCCCATGTTGCGCCTCCGAGCGGCGGATGGACGAGAGCGATCGAGAAGCTCAGCAGCAGACAGACGGCGCTCAAGGAGCGAAAGCCGACGGATCGGATTTCGAACCGGCTGTCGGCGCTCAAGGCAACCAAGAGCGCGCCGATCGCGCTGAGAACAAAGCCAGCGGCCGCCAAGTCCTCGACCTGGACCAACGCAATCGAGAAGCTTCGTCGCAGGCAAATCGTGCTCGAACGTACCGCAACGGCCAGAGCCACCGGTACGGCCGGCGCGTTCAACCGCATGTGGGACGATCTGCGCCGCGATGCGACGATGGGCGCACAGTTGGCCTTGCCGACGCGCCCGGAGCCGCACGAGTTCTGAGCGTCCCGTCGCCGAGGCTGTCCTATGCCTTGAGACTATCCGGCACCTTGCCGCCGCTCTCGGCGAGCTTGGTCATGACCTGCCGGTGCAGCCAGAGGTTCATCTCGGCGGAGCCATCGAGGGCGCCGGAGTAGCCGAGCTCCTGTGCCAATTGCTTGCGCGCGCTGAGACTGCTGTCCAGTTTCAGCAGCTTCATCAGATCGACGATCGACTTTCTCCAGTCGAAATCTTCTCTCTGATCGTCGTGCAGCCGCTTGAGAATGGCTTCGACGTCTTCCCGTGAGATCGGTTTTGCCGCCGCCGTGCCCGCCGCCGCGCCGGACGATGCAGCTGACCCCGATGGCGCCGATGCCCCCGCCGACGCGGGTGACCCGGGAGTCGCGCCCGCGGACGGCGCTGCATTTGCCGCATGCTTGGAACCGAAGATGGCCGATACGATGCTTCCGAACACGCTCATGATGCCCTCCTGCCGTATTGTCTTTGGCTGCACTCGGCACGCGGCGCGCGCGTTGCAGCGCGGCCGCCAATTCGCAAGTGCTTTCGATCGCCGACACATTCTGAAGCCCGATGGGGCGACGATGCAATCAGCGCGCTTTATTTCGTCGCCATCGCCGTGCGCTGTTCATGTCGCGCCGCGACGTCTCAACCAACTCAATTCGAAATGTAATTCGCTCCTGCTTATTGACTATCACGCAGAGAATGGGTCAGGGCGCGTGACACAAATTCAGCCGTGCTTCACAGACTTGTGATGCCTCTCGCGTATGCGTCGGCGCAACATCGCAACGCTTATAGGCCGCATCCGCTGCCAGCCGTTTGAAGTGCGCGTAGAGCGGGCAGAGCCAATGAGACTACGGACCATCTTCGTTGACGCTTGACGATGACGCGGCACGCGTTCGGTAACGAGCGCCGTCAATCGATCCGACGACGCGTAAGTGCGTTCCTGGAAGATGACCATGTGGCCCAAATGCGCGCATCCGAACGCAGCGGATGAGCCAAGAACGCGCCCGCAACTACAACGATCTGCAAGGGAGAGGAGATTGTCATGGAAATGCTCATCAATCTCGTCATTCAACTCATCTCGGGAGTGGTCGGCGGGAACGCCGTCGGCGCGGCCCTGAAGGACTACAATCTCGGCAGTCTGGGCAACACCATCGCGGGCGCCCTCGGCGGCGTCGGTGGCGGTCAGCTTCTGCTAGCCGCGATGCCAGCGATCGCAGGCGCGGCCGGCGGCAGCCTCGATGTCGGAGCCATCATCAGTCAAATCGTCGGCGGCGGCGCTGGCGGCGCGATCCTCACGGGCATCGCCGGGCTTGTGAAGAACATGGTGACGAGCGAGCAGACGCACTGAGTACGGGCGCGTTGCGGGTCGCCGATCAACGCAGCTAGTAGCGTGGCGCCCGACGATTTCCTGAACGGCGCACACGCCGACGGGTTGAAGTCCGGGGCGGGTGCCGGCCTGATCGGCGCGACCGTCGGCGCGCTGCTTGCGCTGTTCATTTGGAACCGACTGGTGGTGCACCACGTTGTGACCGATCAGGCGGGCCCGGCCCCAGCCGGGCCGCCGGGCCGACCGTGACGGCAGCGCGCAAGGCGCGGCCCCATGACTCAGCGTTTCACCGCTCTCCCCCCGTTCCGGGTGGAGGGCACACCTCAGGCTCAGACAAGAATTGGAGGCAGACATGGGACTGCGCGACATTCTCACCGGCATGCAGAATGGCCCCCGCGGCCAACCTCAACCCGGCAGCGGCAGCAGCGGCGGCGGCATGTCGCCGATCGTCATCGCGCTCCTCGGATTGCTTGCGTACAAGGCGCTCAAGGGTCGTAGCGGCCACCCCACCAGCACTGGCGGACAGGGCCAGCCGGCCCGCGTACCTCCCGCTGGCGGGCACCCGGCAATGGCGGCGGCGGCCTCGCCGATGTTCTCGGCGGGCTGTTCGGCGGCAAGACGGCGAGCGCGCCGGCCGGCACCACCTCGGGCGGCAACCTGGGCGACCTCCTCAAGGGCGGATTGGGCGGACTGCTCGGCGGCGCCGCGGCCGGCAGCGTGCTGAGCGGCGGCCTCGGCAACCTGCTTCAGGGCTTCCAAGAGAGCGGCCACGGCCATACCGCCGACTCCTGGGTCGGCACCGGCCCCAACAAAGCGATCGCCCCGAACGACCTGGCAGATGCGCTCGGCAGCGATACGCTCGATACGCTGAGCCAGCAGACCGGCATGGGACGAAACGAGCTGCTCGAGGCGCTGCGGCATCAATTGCCGGGCTTCGTCGATCAACTGACGCCGCACGGACGGATCCCGAGCGAAGACGAAGCGTCCCGCATGGTCTGATCCGGCCGGATCCGATCAGAAGCGTCAGGGCCCGGTGGTGCGGATCGCGCCACGAGTGCGTTGCGAGCGTCGCTTGCCGAGCGTCGACGGCACGGCAAGCGATTTTCTTGTTCCCGATGCCGCCTCATCACGGGCAGCCCTCCGCGGGGCCCGCGCCGCGAACATTGGCAGCAAAAGACAACTCCATGGCGCATATGAGCAAGAAATCGGGTTGGAATGTCGCAAGAACGACGTCGCCTCTTGTTCTGCGAGCGTCGTGCAATGTCGAAGTGCTACCTGCTCCTGGTATTGGTTCTGGCGACGGCGTGTGGACGCACGGATTCGGCGCCCATCGACGCCGATGACCACCAGACATGCCTCGGGTACGGATTCACCCCGGGAACAGACGGATTTGTCGCCTGCAAGATGCGCCTGCAAAGATCACGCTGAGGAGCAACTCATATCGCACAATGGGCGAGCGCATCCCAGGGCCGCAGCAGCGTCAGCTCGATTGCTGCCGCACCTCGCCGGGCGCCCGGCCCGTCCAGCGTTTGAAAGCATGCGTGAACGCGCTGACATCCTGGTAACCGAGCAGCCACGCAATCTGGGAAATCGACAAGCCTTCGTCCGCCAGATGGCGCTTGGCGAGATCTGACCGGAGACTCTGCAAGACACCGGCGAATGTCTGTCCCTCCGACGCAAGTCGCCGCGCCAGCGTTCGCTGGCTTACGCCCAGCTTGCGAGCGACTTCACCCACCCGCGCCTTGCCGTGCGGCAACAGCAACGTGATCGCATTTTCGACCTTCAGTCCGAACGGACTCCGGTTCGTTTCACGGCGGGCCAGAGCCTCCTCACAATATTTGACCAGCATCTGATTGAGGTACGAGTCCGCGCCGACAAGAGCTACGGGCGTGCTCGATTCCGGAAATGCGACTTCATCCACCGGTGCACCGAACATGACATCCCCGCCGAAGAAGGCGCTCATCTCGGAGGTATCGCCGCTGCGTTGATGGGCAACCTGCACGCGACTTGCCGGCAGCCGGCGGCCGGTCAGCTGCCGGCATATGCGAACCAGGGCCGTCATCCAGAACTCGATCTGATGCCGATCCGTCCGCCGCGCAACGCCGACATACTCGAACGCGATCCCGCTTTCCTTGCCGTTGCGAAACTTCAGCACAATGCCTTCATTGACGATCGTGCTGTAGCGCGCAGCGCGCTGCAACGCCTCGTCCAGCGTGTCTGAAGACGCCAGTACGTAGTAAAGCAACCCGATCGCGCGAAGCTCGAATTTCTGCGCGAGGTGAAATCCGAGAAAGTCATCCTGAAATGCACGCGCGGCCAACTCGAGAAACTTGATCTGGCTTCGCACGCTGAGGCGAACACTGGGTTGCTCGATCTGCCCAAGCGTCAGGCCCGACTTCTGTAACAGCGCTTCGACATCGATCCCGTGCTCCTTTGCGTATTCGCAGGCAAACCGCGTGATGCCGCCCACAGCGCTGGGCACCGTGTCCGCATAACGAATGTCCGAATTGCGCATGAACGGCAATCCGAAAGCCCGGCCGGTCGACGCCAATGCGTCGTGCCTTTGGCATGGAAGAGCAAATCTTTGGCACAGCATAACAAGATGCCGGCAAAGAGTCGCCTATAAGCAATTGTGCACCTCCCAATTGGGAGGTGACCAGCGCAACGCCGCTCCGCACAAAGCTTGCATCACGGGAAAGCATCAGGAATGCCGCCGGCAGTATTTCTAAAGGAACGGTTTGAGCTGACGCCAGCGGAGGCGCGTCTTGTCTTACGGTTGATCGTCGGCGAATCGCTGAGGTCGGCCGCGCAAACCCTCAATATTGGATACGAGACGGCGCGCACGACCCTTAAGTCGGTTTTTCACAAAACTGGTACTTGCCGACAGGCCGAACTAGTCATCGTGGTCATTAATGCAATGAACATCGTGCGTTGACTGCACACTTAAATACCAGCGCCCACCCCCCAAATGGGAGGTGACGAAATTCAGCTCGCTCCTGCATTTTAATTCGAAGGGGAGGAGCGCCGCATGTATTTCATCCGGCCGGCATGCATCTGTAGTGTCGTAACCCTACTTCTTTTTGCTACGGCACCGTGCTTTGCGCTGGAGGAATGGCCCGACGGCCCGCACAAAGAATGGTTTGAGAATCTTCGTCGGCCCGACAACCATTTGCACCCCGAACGAACCGTGGACCCCAAGTCGCAATACTGCTGTGAACGATATTGTGCAGCGGCGACGATCTTTTCGCCACGTCAATCACGAGTTCTGGATCGTAACCTGACGTTGGCCGGCGTCCCCCACGCGATGACGGAGGAGCCCTCTTGGCCAGCGAGCAGGTAGAGCGGCGACTCATGGCCGTTCTCGCAGCCGATGTCGTCGGCAACGGCCGACTCGTCGTGTCGGACGAAGAAGCCCCGCCCGCATTGTGGAAGACGCAGTGGCGAGAACTGATTGATCCCAGGATACTGGAATACGGTGGCCGTGTTGGCAGGATAACCGGCCATCCGCCGCTGGTGGAATTCAAGAGCGTGATTGCGGCGGTGCGCTGCGCCGTCGAGGTTCAGCGTACAATGCTCAAGCGTAATGCGGGCGCGTTGCACAAGCGCCCCGAGTTCCGGGTGGGCATCAATGTGGGCGACGTCATCGCCGACGGTGCGGACATGTGGGGCATCGCCGTCAACATAGCGATGCGGCTGGCGGCGCTGGCGAAGCCTGGCGGAATCTGCGTCTCCGGCCGCGTGCGCGAGGAACTGAGTGGCAAGCTCGACGTCGGCTTCGCGGACAAAGGTGCGTGCAAGCTCAAGAACATCGCCCGGCCCGTGCGGGTTTTCAGCGTACTCATCTGACATGCCGCCAGGGCTCTGCTGACGACGTCGCGCGGTCAACTTGCCATCGACCGTTGCCCAAAGATCACATGCGCAAGATCGGCTTGATGGCGGTTCCGTTCGACGAATCCCGTGCGGCCTGGTTGATGTCGGCGAGAGGGTAAAACGTCATCATGCGGTCGATCGGCATTTTGCCCTGCACCAGAAAGTCGACCAGCTTCGGGATGAACTCCTGCGGATGACTTTCGCCCTGAATGATTCCACGCACCACCCGACCGAACTGCAGAAACGGCATTTCGAACGAGACTTCCGTTCCACTGCGCGCGCTGCCGAGCAGAACGCAAGTGCCGGCCGGCATAAGGGCCTCTATGGCCTCGCGCAAGACGGCGGGCTGCGCCGATGTCTCCAACGAAAAGCGCACACCGTCACCGGTGATTTTTCTGATTTCAGCCACGACGTCGGTCCGGCCGGTGTGGTTGATCACGTGCGTCGCGCCAAGCTCTCGCGCGAGCACGAGACGCTTTTCATGGATGTCCACGGCGATGATCGGATCGCAGCCCGCGATCCTGGCCGCCATGAGGGCGGAAAGTCCCACGGCTCCGACACCGAATACGGCGAACGCGTCCCCCGCTCTCGGTTGCATCGCATTGAGCACCGCCCCGGCTCCCGTCTGCCCGCTGCAGGCGAACGGTCCCAACAGCTCGAGCGGCGCATCCTTTCTGATCTTCACCGCGAACCGTTCGTTGGCAATCGCATAGGTCGCGAAGGATGACTGCTGGAAGAAAGCGCCGTAGACCGGCGCGCCGCCTTGGCTCATGAGCGTTGAGCCGTCCGGCCGGGTGCCGCGCATCTTCAGTTCGAAATTGTTCTGGCAATGAAACTCCATCTGGCGCTTGCAATTGGCGCATGTACTGCACCACGGGAATGACAAGACGACGTGGTCGCCGACGGCGAAGTTCGTCACGCTTCTTCCGACCGCCGCGACGATCCCAGCCCCCTCATGGCCGAAAACCGCCGGCAACGGCGTATTATAATAGCCGTCCCGTCCGTGCAGATCGGTCTGGCACATCCCGCTCGCGACGATCCTTACCAGCAGCTCGTCCGGCCGCGGATCCGCCAGGTCCAGCTTTTCGATGCTGAAACTTCCCGCTCTTTCACGCGCGACGGCCGCAACGATCTGCATGAACCGCCCTCAAGGAAATCGGACGCCCGTCATCAGCGCGCGCCCATCGATTGAACGAACTTACTTGGAGAACGGATATTCCAAGTCTCCATCCTTCAAGTCATTCGGATAGACGATCACCTGCTTGTGGCCAGTCATGTATTGCTCCAGGCCGGCGCCCTGAATGTTCTGGAATTGCACCATGATCACCCGCGGGTCGGCCCATTCGCCGAGTTCGTTGAAGCGGACATCGCCGACGATCGTCTTGAACGTGTTCTTGTGGAGATAATCGGCGAGCTTGTCGTCGTCGAGCGTGCCTGTCGCCTTGATCGCCTGCTCGAGGATTTGCATCGCGGCGTAAGCGAACGGAGGTTGATAGAAACCGAGCGGGTCGACGCCGGAGTCTTTCGCCCGGGCTTGATACTTCTTCAGGAAATCCTCGATGCCGGGAAAACTCATCTTCGGACTCGGAACGAAGAAGTGGTAGTTCACGACACGGTTGAGCTTCTCGGACAATTGCCCAATCAGCGAGGCATATTGCATGCCCACCATCGCGCCACCGAAGAGTTGCGTCCGCAGGCCGATCTCGGTCGCCGCTCGCACCATCCCGACGGAGTCCGGTGGATACGATGCAAGCAGGACGACATCGGGATTCGTCGCCTGGATGGCCCGCACGATCGGCGAGTAGTCGACGGTCGCCGGCGGGTAGCTCTTGTCGTAGACGATCTGGAGGCCGAATTTCTTCGCGTTCTCGCGGGCGCCAATCAGCACGTTATTGGAGAACTCGGCATCCGCGCCGACAAGCGCCACGGTCTTCGGCGCCGGCTTGATCGACTTTGCAACCTCGAAAAAGGCGTTGGAAAGGACACCCTTCGAATCGGGTCCGAATGGCGCGCTCTGGAAATACTTCGGATAGGTAAACTCCGCATTGGAGCCGAGCGCCAGCAGCACCATCACCATCTTCTTGCGGGCCATGATGTGGGGCATGGCGGCGACGATCAGATTGGTGGCATGACCCATCAGCAGGTCGACCTTGTCGACGTCCATGAGCTTGGAATAGATGCCGGGAACATTGGCGGCATTGGTCTGGTCGTCGAAATAAATGAGCCTCACCTGACGGCCGAGCAGCCCACCCTTGGCGTTGATCTCCTCGGCCCAGATCTGCTTGGACAGCAGATGGGCTTTGCCCGACGAGGCGAGGCCCCCGGTCAGAGATACGCCGAATCCGATCTTGATCGGCTCTTGCGCCTGTAACGGGGCCACCGACCCGAGCACGCCGACTAGAAGGGCAACCAGGCTACTTATCGAGACCCGCCCGCACACGTTTCGCCAAGCCGCAGCCTGCACGCGTTTCATGATGTCCTCCCTGACGATCGACTTCCTTGGGACGGCCGGGTGATCCTGCTTATGATTTCTTCGGGCGGCCGCCCGCCGAACCCTAGTACAACCGAGCAAAGGTTCGCTACCGGGGGGCGGCGGTATCCACGATCACGGCTGGTCAGCGCTTGCCGATACAGGCTGCGATCACCGCGGCATCGGACAAAGCCTGATTCGGCGGGCCTCATGCCAATTCCTTGCCGTAATGCAGCACCAGCACCTTGTCGGCGAGTCGCGGACCAGTTGCATGTCGTGCTCGATCCAGATCATCGTCGGTGAGAATTCGTGCCTCGCGCGCAGACGATAGCGCGCCAGGTCTTCCTTCTCCTGCCGATTGACCGACACGGTCAGCGGGCTGGCCGTCGTCGGGCACATTTTACCGTCTTCACCCTCAATGCTTTGCGCACACTTGCCGTGATGGAACCGCAGGTCGGGCAGAGGGCTTGATGTGTGGGCGGCCACGGCACTGCCCTCGATATCGAGACCCCGGCCATGCCGAAACGATCGTTCGGGTCACGCGCCCTGATCGGTTGTTCTCGACCACACGCCGACGGCCCTTCGATCATAGCGGCCCTCTCAGAAGGAGTAGACGATGCGAACGACCGCCTCACTCGTTTGTCTGAGCATCTTGAGTTCGTCGGCGCTCGCTCAACAGCAGCAGGAAAGTCAGGCAGTGACCGTAGGCCCTTGGAGCATTGCAACGACTTACAAGGGCGACAAGTTCGACTATTGCACCATGACGCGTTCAGCCTCGGGCCTCGGGGTCACCTTCGTACGGAATCAAGATGGTCTGTTGCTGCTTCTCGACTCGAGCAAATGGAAGCTCGAACGCGGCAAGGCGTATACGGTCAGGCTCGCCGTCGGCTCGCACTCGGTCGATGCCAAGGCATTGGCCGAAACCAAGGGCGTGACGATCGCGTTTGCCGATCGTTCCTTCAACGAGCGGCTGCGGACCGCAAGCATGCTTGACGTGCGCGCAGAAGGCGCGACGCTTCACGTCCCGCTGGACAAGAGCTCTCTCGCGCTCGACCGTCTGGAATCGTGCTTCGAGAAGAATGGCCGCGAAGGAATCGAAGCCAATCCGTTCGTGGCGCCCAGTCGCAAGCCTTAGCCAGGAGAAACCACCGCGCTCGTCAGGGCGGCGCGTCGTTCGTCGGCTTGCGATCGCAGGATCGCGCGATCCCCTGCCGTGGGTGCAGACATCGAAGCGGTACTAGTTGGGCCGGCCCGTCGCAGCCGACGCGAGCCTATTCTCGCTTCCCTTTGGACCCAGCACCACGACGATCGCGCCCGTCCTGACCCGGTTGTAGAGGTCGATCACGTCCTCGTTGGTCAACCGGATGCAGCCGGAGGATATCGCCTGCCCGATATATTGCGGCTGGTTGGTCCCGTGGATGCGGAACAACGTATCCTGGCCGCCGGAGAAGAGATAAATCCCGCGGGCGCCCATCGGATTGTGCGCGCCGCCTTCGACATAATTGGGAAGGGGGCCGAGCCGCTTCTTCTCACCTTCGGTCGGCGTCCACCCCGGCCATTCTTCCTTGCGGCCCACCTTGGCCACGCCGGACCAAGCCTGCGCGTCTTCGCCGACGATCACACCATAACGGATCGCCTTCCCGTCGGGCAGGACGTAGTAGAGAAAGCGCTCCGAGGTATCGACCAGGATCGAGCCCGGCGCTTCCTTGCGGTGGTATTGAACAACGTGACGCTGGTAAGTGAGGGGAATCGTTGCCTTCTCATAGGGCGGATTCGCCAGGAGCTTCCTATCTCGCGCGGTGAAGTTGGCGTCGGACACGGGGTCCAACGTTGCCTGCATGCATCCGCCGAGCAGAAGTCCCGACAAAAGAAATACGATTCCCCGCACTGCCATGGCTGGCCTCTATTCAGCGTCACGCAATTCTTGCAGCAGCTCAGCCCCTGGCGGCGACCGGCTGCGGATACTTGCCGATCGGAGCCTTGCCGACCGGATACTTGCCGATCGGCGCTTTGCCAACCGGAGCTGCGGGCGGAGGAGGCTCTTTGCGCGGCAGGTCAGCGGCGGCGGCAGCGCTCAACATCGCGATCGATGCCGCAGTAATGGTCAGGATCTTCAACATGGCTCATCCCCTTGTGTTTCGAGTATCTCTTGAACGCCCCGGAACGCGTAACCCGAGAGCGATGCCAAACTTTCTTGGCACCATCACTCAGCCCCCAGCGTTATCCGCTGTACCCTAAAGAAATGCTCTGACCGGGCCCGCCGCACAATGAAAAACTGCGTCATTCCGGGCATTGGTGGATGGTTTTCAGGCGAGTGTTGCTCAAACACCACCGGTATTTAGGCAAGTTGTCGCCAATAGCCCTCGGAAGGTCCGAATGGAGGGGCGATGGTGCTCACTCAGGCGACGCCTCTCATGAGGCGCTCAGGCCGGATCCAGGTCGGCCGACCTACTGCCGGCGAATCAGGGCATCAAGTCCGCGCCATAACCGATACGTAAAAACCATCGGTGTCGGTGCGCCGGGGGGTCATCAGCAATCCCTCGTCCGACATCAGCACGGCATGGCGGAACAGATAGGCGCGCTCTCCGAGTGCGTTTGCCGCCTCGCCCGGTGGCACGAGCGCAAAACCCGGCTCGCGCGCGAGAAAGGCGCGTATCTGGTCGCCGTTCTCCTCCACCAGCACCGAGCAGGTGACGTAGGCGATACGACCACCAGGCTTGACCAGTGCAGCGGCACGGTCGAGCACGGCCGCCTGCTCCTTGAGCCGCACCGCGAGCGCGCCGGGACGCACGCGCCATTTCGCATCGGGATTGCGCCGCCATGTTCCGATGCCGGTGCAGGGCGCATCGATGAGCACGAGGTCGGCGCGGCCCGCGAGATCGGCAAGCTCGGTGCCTACGGATTTCGGGGTACGAACCTGCACATTGCGCGCTCCGGAGCGCGCGAGCCGTTCGTGGATGGGCGCGAGCCGGCGCTTGTCGGAATCGGTTGCGTACAGTTGTCCTTGATTGTGCATCGCCGCCGCAAGCGCGAGCGTCTTGCCGCCGGCGCCGGCGCAGAGATCGACCACGTGCTCGCCCGGCTTCGCACCCGCGAGAAGCGCCGCGAGTTGGGATCCCTCGTCCTGCACCTCTATCATGCCCTTGATGAACGCGGGCTCAGCGTGGATGGCGGGATTCTTGGCGCCGGCATCGAGCGCAATCCGCAGCCCGAACGGGGACCAGCGCGTCGGCACGGGATTGAGGTCCGCAAGCAACGCCGCCGCCTCGTCACGGTCGCCCTTGATGTCGTTGACGCGCAGATCAAGCGGCGCGCGGCTCGCCAGCGCCGCACCCTCGGCGGCGCGCTCCTCGCCGAACACACGGGTGAGATACGGATCGAGCCATTCCGGGTAGTCGCCAGCCACCCAGGGCGGAGCACCCTCGAGGTCAGGCACGGCGAGCCGCGTTTGCTCCTCGGCGCTCAGCGGTTGCGGCGCAAAGCGCTCGCCATTCGCCAGAGCGGCGATGGCATCGGCCTCGAGCTTGCGCTCGAGCCGCAGCATGCCGAGCAGGATCGCGCGCGGGCTGGGGTCGCCCATGACATGGACGCTGGACGCCCGCCGGCGCAGCGCGTCATAGACCAGGCCGGCGAGCGCGGCGCGGTCGCCCGAGCCGGCGAAGCGGTGCGAGAGCCCCCAGTCCTTGAGCGCTTCGGGCGCCGGCCGGTGCCGTGCCTCTATATCGGCGACGATCTCGATCGCGGCGGAGAGCCGGGCGGCGGGTGTCATCAGATGCCGAGGAGGATGCGCAGGATGAAAATCAACCACATCAGCATGAGCACGATCGCGCCCACAATGAACGCAGTGCCGCGCTGGCGTACATCGTTGTGGGTTACGTGGATGTAGGCTTGAACCAGCCGCGTGGCGACGAAGACCCACGCCAGCATGACGAAGAGAAGGTCAGCGTGGCGGGTGATCCAGGCAAGGATCGTGAGCACGTAGAAGAGAACGGGCAGCTCGAACTGATTGAGAAAGGCGTTGCCGAGCTGAGTGGGTCGCTGCGGCCAGTTCGGCTCGCGCAAGGCGATGTCGGCCGGTCGGACAGCGCCCCGCTTGAACGCTTCGGTGCGCGCATAGGCCATCCAGCAGAGCAGCACGAAAGTCAGCACCACCTCGACGAACAGTGGAAGCAACACGGCTTGTATGGTCATGACTTGGTCCCCCCGCCTAACGGCGCGGCTAAATTGGCGATCTGCGGCATCGAACGCAACATTATAGGCGCACCCTGCGCCGAAGCCTCGACTCTTACCGCGCCCTCATGCCGGGATCGCATCTGTGGCGGGATCAGTCTGCGTCGGATGGACGAATTACACCCGCGATGGGTAGTTCGGGCTCTCACGGGTGATGGTGACATCGTGCACGTGGCTCTCGCGCATGCCGGCGCCCGAGATGCGCACGAATTCGGCCTTCTCATGCAGCTGCTGCAAATCCTTCGCGCCCACATAGCCCATGGCCGCGCGCAGGCCGCCGGCGAGCTGGTGCAGCACGGTCGCCACCGCGCCCTTGTAGGGCACCTGGCCCTCGACGCCCTCCGGCACCAGCTTGAGGGTGTCCTTGATGTCCTGTTGGAAGTAGCGGTCGGCAGAACCGCGCGCCATCGCGCTGACCGAGCCCATGCCGCGATAGGTCTTGTAGGAGCGGCCCTGATACAGGAACACCTCGCCCGGCGTTTCGTCGGTACCGGCAAGGAGCGAGCCCACCATGGCGCAGTCGGCGCCGGCAGCCAGCGCCTTGGCGAGATCGCCGGAGTACTTGATGCCGCCGTCGGCGATGACCGGTATAGCGGATTTGTGGGCGACCTCGACCGCATCCATGATGGCGGTGAGTTGCGGCACGCCGACCCCTGCGACGATCCGGGTGGTGCAGATCGAGCCCGGGCCGATGCCGACCTTGATGGCGTCCGCGCCGGCATCGATGAGTGCCTTGGCGCCTTCGCTGGTGGCGATGTTGCCGGCGACCACCTGCACCTTGTTCGACAGCCGCTTGATGCGGGTGACGGCATCGAGCACCGCACGCGAATGGCCGTGCGCGGTATCGACCACAACAAGATCGACGCCCGCCTCGATCAGCCGCCCGGTGCGGTCGAAGCCTTTGTCTCCCACGGTCGTCGCGGCGGCGACGCGCAGGCGGCCCTGCTCGTCCTTGCAGGCGTGCGGATTGGCGACCGCCTTCTCCATGTCCTTTACCGTGATCAGCCCGACGCAGCGGTACTCATCGTCGACCACGAGCAGCTTCTCGATTCGGTGCTGATGGAGGAGGCGCTTGGCCTCGTCCTGCCCGACGCTCTCGGACACGGTGATCAGCCGCTCCTTGGTCATCAGCTCGGCCACGCTCTGGCGGGGGTCGGTGGCGAAGCGCACGTCGCGGTTGGTGAGAATGCCGACCAGCTTGCCGGCCCGGCCGGAGCCGCCACCCTCGACTACGGGAATGCCGGAAATGCCGTGGTCCTGCATCAGCGCGAGAGCGTCGGCGAGCGTGGCCGCGGGAGCGATCGTGACAGGGTTCACCACCATGCCGGATTCGAACTTCTTGACCTGGCGGACCTGCGCGGCTTGGGCATCCGGCTCGAGATTGCGATGGAGGACGCCGAGGCCTCCGGCCTGCGCCATGGCGATCGCCATCTTGGCTTCGGTCACCGTGTCCATGGCCGAGGCGATGATCGGGATATTGAGGGAGATTTCGCGAGTGATCCGGGTGCGGATATCGGCATCGGACGGCAGCAATTCGGACAATCCCGGCTTGAGCAGGACGTCGTCGAAGGTGAGGGCTTCCCGCAGGGTTCCGTTGGATTTCTGGTCCATTGCCACTCCAGTCACCCGGCTTGCGGGCTTGGTCGCCGGGCACCGTCGGAAGCGGATAGCGCCCGCTCTGCGGCGAAACGGCAGTCTCGCGCGCGACTCGACGACCCGTTTTGGGTTGGCGCCGGTCGTTAGCACGGCTCGTGGGCGAATCCTAGCACTCCGGCGGTAATCCACCGATCGATGCGTCGCATGTGGGGTTGCGCCAAACGCCGGACAATACCGGTGGGGCGCGGCCGACGGCGACTCTGCTAGCTTGCCCTCCCGGAATCAGGCCCTACGGTCCACCCCGCATGTTGGCAAAACGCATCGTCCCGCTGATCGTGGCGGTCGCCCTGTTCATGGAAAACATGGACTCGACGGTCATCGCCACTTCGTTGCCCGCGATCGCCGCCGACATCGGAACGAGCCCCCTGACGCTCAAGCTCGCCGTCACCGCCTATCTGCTGTCGCTGGCGGTCTTCATCCCGGTGAGCGGCTGGACTGCCGACCGCTTCGGCGCGCGCACCGTTTTCCGCAGTGCCATCGCGGTCTTCATGCTCGGCTCGATCGGCTGCGCGCTCTCCAACTCGTTGGCTGAATTCGTCGCGGCGCGCATTGTCGAGGGGATGGGCGGGGCGATGATGACACCGGTCGCGCGCCTGATCCTCGTGCGCAGCGTCGACCGACGTGAGCTGATCAACGCCATGGTATGGGTCACGTTGCCGGCTTTGGTCGGTCCACTGCTGGGGCCGGCGCTCGGCGGCTTCATCACCACCTACATCTCATGGCACTGGATCTTCCTGATCAACATTCCAATCGGCATCGCCGGCATCGTCCTGGCGACGATCTTCATCGAGGACGTGCGGGCAGAGACCCCCGATCCGTTCGACCCGATCGGCGCCGTGCTCGCCGGCGTCGGCATTGGCGGCCTCGTTTTCGGCGGCTCGCTGCTCGGACTCACTGTTCTGCCGACCGGCGTGGTCATCGCGCTGATCGCCATTGGGGCCGCCGCAACCTACGCCTATGTTCGGCACGCGCGCCGCACACCCGCGCCGGTGCTCGATCTCGCGCTGCTCAAGATCCCGACCATGCGCGCCGCCGTCGTCGGCGGCTTCATTTATCGCTCCGGCATTGGAGCGATGCCGTTCCTGCTTCCGCTTCTGCTTCAGCTCGGCTTCGGCCTCACCGCGTTCCAGTCCGGTCTGATCACACTCTCGAACGTCGTCGGCGCCATGGGCATGAAGACGGTGATTCCCATCATTCTCCGATGGTTCGGGTTCCGCCGTGTGCTGGTGGTGAACGCCCTGGTCAGCGCGGCGCTGGTCGCCGCCTGCGCCACGTTCACGCCGGGCGTGTCATTCGCGTGGATCGTGGGCGTGCTGATCGTCAGCGGCTTCTTCCGTTCGCTCGAATTCACCAGCCTCAATACGATCGCCTACGCCGACGTCGACAATCGCCGCATGAGCCGCGCCACCTCGCTGGTGGCGGTCGCCCAGCAGGTATCGATCTCGGTCGGGGTCGCCATCGGCGCAGTCGCGGTGGATCTGACCTTAGTGGCGCGCGGACAGTCGACCATCACCGCCGCCGCCGACTTCCAGCCGGCCTTCATCGCCATCGCCGTGATCGCCGGCAGCGCGTTTTTCATCTTCGCGCGGATGCCGAAGGATGCGGGCGCGGAACTGGCGCGGCGCAGCCCTGCGCCGGCCGCGGGCCCGACCGAGGCGACCGATCAGAAACTGAGCTGAGTATGCAGCTGCCGAAACCGCTACGAACTCTGACCGCGAAATCCCGTCGCCAAGAGATAAAGCTCTGCCGAATCCGCCCGGCTCGCCGACGGCTTCACGTGCTTCACGCTGGCGAAATCGCGCTTGAGCGCGGCAAGCAGCGTCGTCTCGGTCCCGCCCTGCAGCACCTTGCAGAGAAACGCACCGCCGGGTGCGAGCAACTCACGCCCGAAGTCGGCCGCGGCCTCCGCCAGTGCCATGATCCTGAGATGGTCGGTCTGACGGTGGCCGGTAGCGTTCGCAGCCATGTCCGAAAGGACGACATCAGCCGGACCGCCAAGCAGGCTCTTGATCGCTTCCGGTGCGTGCGGGTCGAGAAAGTCCAGCTCGATGAATTGGACTCCGGGCAACGGCGCCATCGGGAGGAGGTCGATTGCGACGATCTTTCCTGTGCCCTCCTCCGCACCAACACGCTTCGCCGCGACCTGGCTCCAACCGCCGGGCGCAGCGCCGAGATCGACCACCCGTCCACCTTTCTTGAGCAGTCGATACTTGTCATCGATCTCGATCAGCTTGAAGGCCGCCCGGCCACGAAAACCTTCCCGCTTGGCGCGCGCGACGTAAGGATCGTTGAGCTGCCGCTCCAGCCAAAGCTTGGAGGACAGCGAACGCCTGCCCGTCTTGACTCGGACCTTGAGATCGCGCCCGCCGCCGCGCGTGGTCACGGGGTCCGCGCCTCGGCGCCCCACGCGCCGTCCTCGCGCATCATCTGCACCAGCATCCCCTCGCGCAGCCCGCGGTCGGCCACCCGCAGACGTCGGCAGGGGAAGGCACCGCGAATAGCGTCGAGGATCGCGCAGCCCGCGAGCACGAGATCGGCGCGCTCGGCGCCAATACAGGCATTGGCGACGCGATCCTGATAGCTCCAGGCCAGCAGGCGCTCGATCACGCGGGTCACCTCATCGTCGACCATCCAGCAGCCATCGACCCGGCGGCGCTCGTAGCGCCGGAGCTCGAGATGCACGCCGGCGATCGTGGTCACCGTCCCCGAGGTGCCGAGTAGATGGACCTGACCGGCCCCGAGGCCGCCATGCTCGGCCGAGAACCGGTCGAGCAACGCGGCGACCTCCGCGATCATCGCCGCGTAGATCTCGGGTGTAACCAGGTGCCCGCCATGGCGCTCGGCGAGGGTGACCACGCCAACCGGCAGCGACACCCAGGCCTTGATCTTGGGGAGTGGCGGGCCGCGCCGCGTGGGCGGAGAACGCTCGAGACGGACCAATTCCGAGGAGCCACCGCCGATGTCGAACAGGAGCACGCCATCGGCCTGCGGGTCGATCAGCGGGGTGCAGCCTGTGGCCGCCAGCGTTGCTTCGGTCTCACGGTCGATGATCTCCAGCTCAAGTCCCACCTCCTCGGCGATGCGGGCACGGAATTCGGCGCCGTTGATCGCTGCGCGACACGCCTCGGTGGCGATCAGCTGCGCCCGCGTCACGCCACGATTGCGCATCTTGTCGCGGCAAATAGCCAGCGCTTCGACCGCACGGGCGATCGCGGCATCGCTGATGCGGCCGGATGTCGATACACCCTCCCCCAGCCGGATGATGCGGGAGAAGGCGTCGATCACACGAAAGCTGTCGCCGGTGGGGCGCGCGACCAGGAGCCGGCAATTGTTGGTGCCGAGATCGAGCGCGGCGTAGGTCGGACCCGCATGTCCGGTCTCGCCCTGCCCACGGTCGTAACGCGGGTAGCCATAGGGTGACCGCCGACCCCACCGCAACCGCGGCTGCCGCGGCCGATCATGGTCGGGGTCGAGGCCGCCGGTTGCCCGGCCCTCGTCCTTCATCCAGTTCCTTCCTGCCGCGCCGAAGCCTTTCCAGCTCGACGGCAGCGGCCATGTCCCGACGATATCGGCGCGAGTGTAACACGAGGGAGCCTCGCGCAACAGATGCGCGCTGAGCGCATGGCCTGGGCCGGACGTCCTTGTCGAAGGGGTCAGCGTCCTTTATCTGAGGTCGTGTCCGCGCCTCCGTCCCGCCCGACCGTGCCGGCGGCGGGCGATATCCTCGACCCCCCTCGCCTGCGGCCGTCCCGGCTTGCAGGCGATATACTGATCAGGCGTTGATTTATGAATCTTCAAAACGACCCGCAGAGTTTCGCATTGATGAAATTCGGCATCGGCCAACCGGTGCGGCGCACCGAAGATCCGATGCTGGTGCGCGGAGAGGGTTGCTACACCGACGACATCAAGCTCACGGGCGAAGCTTATGCGGTGATGGTCCGCAGCCGCATTGCCCACGGCGTGATCAAGGGCGTTGACACGACGGCCGCGCGCAACATGCCGGGCGTCCTCGGAGTCTATACCGGCGCCGATCTTGCCGCCTACGGCACGCTCAAATGCATCGTCCCGTTCAACAACCGGGACGGCACGCCCATGAAACGGCCGCCGCGGCCGGCCTTGGCGACCGACAAGGTCCGCTTCGTCGGCGACCCCGTGGCTTTCGTCGTGGCAGACACCGTGTTGCACGCAAAGGACGCGGCCGAGGCGGTCGAGGTCGACATCGATGCGCTGCCGGCCGTGGTCCGGCCGGAGGAAGCGTCGCGTCCGGGCGCGCCGCTCATCCATGACGAAGCGCCCGGCAATGTCGCGCTCGACTATCACTTCGGCGATAGCGAAAAGTTAGCCGCCGCCTTCGACAGGGCCGCGCATGTCACCCGCCTCAAGCTCAGCAATAGTCGCGTCGTTGTGAACGCGATGGAGCCGCGCGCGGCCATCGGTATCCATGACCCCGCGAGCGGACGCTTCACGCTCCACGCGCCCTCCCAGGGCGCGTTCGGCATGAGGGGCAACATGGCGGAGATTCTCAAGGTCGAACCGAAGCAGGTTCGCATCCTGACCGGTCATGTCGGCGGCTCCTTCGGCATGAAGTCGGCGCCATTTCCCGAATATGTCTGCGTGCTCCATGCCGCGCGCGCGCTCGGCCGTCCCGTCAAATGGACCGACGAGCGGTCGGGAAGCTTCGTGTCGGACAGCCACGGCCGCGACCACGACCTGACCGCCGAGCTTGCGCTCGATGCCGACGGGACTTTCCTGGCGCTGCGCATTACCAACTTCGGCAATATGGGCGGCTTCCTCGCCCAAGTGGCGCCGATGCCCTCCACGCTCAACACGGTCAAGAATGTGCAGAGCGTCTACCGCACGCCGTTGATCGAAGTTTCGACCAAATGCATGTTCACCAATACCTCGCACGTATCCGCCTATCGCGGTGCCGGCCGGCCCGAGGGCAATTATTATATGGAGCGGCTGATCGACGCCGCGGCCGCCGAGATGGGGATCGACCGCGTCGAGTTGCGCCGGCGCAACCAGATCCGGCCGCGTGAGATTCCGATCAAGACTGCCTCGGGAAGCACCTATGACAGCGGGGACTTTCCCGGCGTGCTCAAGCACGCGCTTGAAGTCGCCGACGTCAAGGGCTTCGCCCGCCGAAAACGCGAGAGCCGCAAACGCGGAAAGGTGCGCGGGCTTGGGATTGGCAGCTTCCTCGAAGTCACCGCGCCACCGAGCAAGGAGATGGGCGGCATCCGCTTCGAAGCCGACGGTACGGTCACGATCATCACCGGCACCCTCGATTACGGACAGGGTCATGCCGCCCCCTTCGCGCAGGTCCTGAGCGACAAACTCGGCATTCCGTTTGAACGCATCCGCCTCCTCCAGGGCGACAGCGACGAGTTGCTCGCGGGCGGCGGCACCGGCGGCTCGAAATCGATCATGCACAGCGGCACCGCCATCGTGGAGGCGTCCGCCAAGGTGATCGATCAGGGCAAGCAGATCGCCTCCCACGTGCTCGAAGCCGCGGCCGCTGACATCGAGTTTGCGCAGGGACGGTTCGTGATCGCCGGCACCGACCGCGCGATCGGGATCATGGAGCTCGCGGAAAAGCTCCGCTCCGGCCTCAATCTGCCCGAGGGGGTACCGTCCACCCTCGACATCCGTCACGTCAGCGACGGCCCCGGCGCGTCCACCTATCCTAACGGCTGTCATGTCTGCGAGGTCGAGCTGGACCCCGACACCGGCGTGATCGCAGTGGTCAAATATTCCTCGGTCAACGACTTCGGTACCGTCATCAATCCCCTGATCGTCGAAGGCCAGTTGCACGGCGGCGTGATCCAGGGCATCGGACAGGCGCTGATGGAAATGACGGTCTACGACGAGGATGGACAGTTCCTGACCGGTTCATTCATGGACTATGCGCTGCCGCGGGCAAGCAATTCGCCCGAGGTCGCGGTCGTCGACCATCCGGTGCCGGCCACGACCAACGTGCTCGGCGTGAAGGGGTGCGGCGAAGCGGGTTGCGCCGGCTCGCTCACCTCGGTGATGAACGCGATAGCAGACGCGCTGGCCGAGTTCGGGATCCCGCACATTGATATGCCGGCGACGCCCTACCGCGTCTGGCGTGCCATTCAAGACGCCAAGGCCGCGCCCGCGGCCTGATCGCGCCTCTCTGAACAAACAAGATAATGACCCAGGCCGCCGAAATTCTCGTTCCTACGCGCGCGAGCGAAGACAAGCTTATTGCCGGCGTGTGTATCGCCCACTTCGTCAGCCACTACTACATGATGCTGCTCGCCCCGCTATTCGTCTTCATCAAGGACGACTACGGCGTGACTTATACCGAGCTGAGCCTCGCGCTCGCCGCTTTCGGCGTGGTGTCCGCGGTCCTGCAAACGCCGGTCGGTTTTTTTGTCGACCACTTCGGAGCGCGACTCAATCTGATCGGCGGTTTGCTGTTGGGATCGGCGGCAGTGGCGGTGGCGGGCCTCGTCAATTCGTTCTGGGTGTTCATCGCGATGTTCGCCGTGATGGGGCTCGCCAACACCGTGTATCATCCCGCCGACTACGCGCTGCTGTCCGAACGCGTCACCCCGCAACGTATCCCGCAGGTCTTCTCCTTCCACACCTGCTCCGGAATGATCGGCTCCGCCGTCGCGCCCGGCACACTTCTGTTCATGCAGAGCCTGGTGGGATGGCGCGGCGCCTTTGTCTGTGCCGCAGTGCTCGGGATCGTTGCAGCGCTTATTCTCGCGCTGCAGGGTGAGCCGCCGCGTCACCGCACCGCGCATGCGTCGAAGCCGCGCGGGAACGAGCCGCCGGACGCGGCCACCGACGGCTGGCGTCTCCTGCTGTCGCCGCCGATCCTGCTCAATCTCGTCTTCTTCGTGCTGCTGGCGATGGTCGGCGGCGGTCTCAACCAATATCTGGTGGTAGGGCTGGGTGCCCTCTACGGGACGCCGCCCGCGCTGGCCAATACCGCGCTCACCGGCCTGCTGGCCATGAGTGCGATCGGAGTACTGGTCGGAGGCACGCTCGCCACCCGCACCGCCCACCACAACGTCGTGACGGCTGCCGGGTTGCTGGTGACCGGCGCGGTCAGCACGCTCATCGGCTTTGTGGATCCGGGCGCGCTGTTGCTGGTCCTGATCGTGTCGCTGAGCGGCTTCGCGAGCGGCCTGACCATGCCGTCGCGCGACATGATCGTGCGTTCGGTCACGCCGCCCGGCTCGTTCGGCAAGGTATTCGGCTTCGTGACCACCGGATTTCATATCGGCGGCATGGTAGCGCCCTTGATTTTCGCGCAGCTGCTCGATCATGGGCATCCTCGCGCGGTGTTCCTCTACATCGCGGGCTGCGCGATCCTCGCCATCGCCACCGTCGCGTTCGGCATGTCGGGACGGCGCCCGGCTTGAGCAATCGCGGGCGGCGTATTGGCCGCATCTCGCGCCCTCTCGTTTCTTGTAGAATGACGGCCTCTGGAATGACGGTCCTTGGGAAATGACAACAATACCCAAGGCACGAGGAAACGACGGAGCTTGGAATGGCCGCTCGACCTGTGCGATCACGCGCTGGTCTTGCCGTTAGCGTGTCCGCGCTGGCCGCCTGTCTGACGGCGACGCCGGCGGCGCCCGCGGATTTCTACGCCGGCAAGACCATTGATTTTCTCATCGGCGGGGACGTCGGGGGCGGCTATGACATCTATGCCCGCGTACTCGCGCGACATCTTCACCGCTTCGTCCCCGGAAGCCCGACCATTGTAACCAAGAACCAACCGGGTGCCGGCAGCGGACGGGCCGCATCCTTCCTTTATGGCGTCGCCCCCAAGGACGGATCGGTGATCGGCGCAGTCTTTCCCGGCGCCATCATGGGTCCGCTGCTCGATGAGCGCGCACAGGCGCTGTATGACCCGACCAAGTTTCAATATCTCGGCAGCGCCGACAACGCGACGCGGGTCTGTATCAGCCACGAGCGCTCCAGGATCAAGAGCTTCGATGACGCGCTCCAGCACAAGGCGATCATGGGTGCGAGCGCGGCCGGCGGGTCTACCCGCGATTACGTCAATATGCACAAAAGGACCACGGGAGCGATGTTCGACCTGGTCGCCGGCTACAAGGGAACCGCCGATATTTTTCTCGCCATGGAGCGGGGCGAGGTCGACGGCATGTGCGGTCTCGACTGGGCAAGTCTGAAATCGCAACGTCCGGACTGGATCCGCAACAAGACCGCCAACATTCTTGCCCAGATCAATCTTGAGCCGGAGGCCGAGCTGACCGCACTCGGTGTCCCGCAAATCTGGAAATTCATCAAGAGCGAAGGCGACAAGAAGGCGGTCGAATTGATCATCAGCCAACAGGTCTTCGGCCGTCCTTATCTCGCACCCCCTGGCGTGGCGGCAGAGCCGATCAAAATCCTGCGCGATGCTTTCAGTGCGACCATGCAGGACAAGGAATTCCTTGCCGACGCAGAACGCACACGCATCGACGTGGAGCCGTCATCGGGCGAGAGAGTGCAGCGGCTCGTGGAGCAGCTTTACGCCACACCGAAGGCGACCGTCGAACGGGCAAAGGAATTGATCAAGCCGTAGAACCTGCGGGCCGCCGACGTAGGCGCGTCACTTCGTGGGCAGGAACGCTTCGGTTTGGAGTTTCGCCGGGTCAGGCTCCGACGGCAGCAGTTGCAGTTCGACGTATGACTTTGCGAGCGTGGCGAGCGCGCCGGGGCTGAATTTTCCGTCGTCGGAGAACATCGGCATCAGCTCGTCGTAGACACGTGACGTGATCTCCTCATCCTTGTTCGTGACCTCCTTGGCGATGGCCACGGTTTCCGCCTTGTTCTTGCGCATGAAATCGATGGTCTCGAACCAACCCCGCAGAAATGCGCGAAGCGCCTGCGGACGTTCGGCGATGAGCTTGTCGGCGGCGAATATCACGTGGATATGGAAATCCTTGATATCGGTGAAGCGGACCAGGATGCGGCCTTCGCCCCGCCTCTCGAGCTCAAAGGCATTTCCTATATCCATGATGGCACCATCGATGTCGCCGCGCTTGATCGCCGCGATCTGTCCCGGCATGGCGCCCATGGGCGCGATCTCGATGCCTTTCGGCCCCCAGCCCTGCCGCCGCGACGTTTCGCTCACCAGCCAATATGTCAACGAGCCGGCAGTCGATACGCTGATCTTCTTGCCCTTGAGATCGGCGACGGTTTTCGGACCATCCGGCCGCACGACGATGGCCAGCAACAGCGGCGGTCCGGCCATGGCTGCTACGCCCTTGATGGGCGAGCCCTTGACGATGAATGCCATCGCGGGGCCGGAACCGAGCGCGATGTCGAGACTGTCGGACGCCATCGCCTGCTGCATGCGGGCGTCGCCAGCGAAGGCGATCGATTCGATGTCGAGGCCGTTCCTGGCGAAAAACCCCTTCCGGGTGCCGATATCGAGTGGCACGAACGAAAACGCCTCGGGCACGGCCTTGCCGACGCGAAGCTTTTCCGCCGCGTCAGCGGACGATGCCAGCATCGCGCTCGAGACTGTGAGCAGAAGCATCACGGCGGCGGAGCCGAACACGGGGCGCGACAGCGCGTTCATCGACATGACTATCTCTCGGTTCAGGAAAACTTCATCTTCAGAAGCTGCTCGGCGTTGCCTACGAATATCTTGCGTCGATCGCCGGCCACAATGTCGAGCCGCTTGATGGTATCGATCGTGGGCGCGATCGGACCGAGCGGGGTGTCGGTCGCGAACACGACGTGGTCGATGCCGAAGAACTCGAGCCCGCAGCGCACCGCCTGGATTCCACCGCCGAACAGGGCGGTATCGCCGTAGAACTCGTGCAGATAGTCCAGATGTGGCCGTTTGAGCGAAGGCAGAATGTTCGAATAGTCCTCGTCGCTCGTACGGCTGCCGAGCACCTGCAAGCCCGGGCCGATCCGTCCATCGTAAAACGGGATCATTCCGCCGAGATGATGGGTGATGATCTTAAGGCCTGGATAGCGGTCGAGTAATCCTGCGAACACCATCCGCACCATGGCCACCGAGGTGTCGTAGGGCCAGCCGAAGCACCACCACATCTCGAACCGGGACTTTTGCTCGGACGGGTAATCCGGCATGTTGGCGGTGCGTGCGGGGTGCAGCCAGATCGGAAGATCGAACTCCGCCATGGTGGCGAAGATCGGCTCGAATGCGGGATCATCGAGCGGCCGGCCCGCCACGCTGGTGAAGATCTGCACCCCGCCGGCGCCGAGCTCCTTCACCGCGCGCCGCGCCTCCCTCACCGAGCCGTCAACGTCCGTCATCGATAGCGCGGCCACGAATGTCGGGAAGCGCTGGGGGTGGCGGGCGCACAACTCGGCCATGGCATCATTGCCGATCCGTGCCAATTCGAGGCCGACATCGCCGGCCGCAAGGTCCTCGATCGGCGGGTTCGGCAGCGAAATGATTTCGCGATAATCGCCGAACTGATCCATCTCGCGGAAGCGCTCATCGAGGTCGAACAACGTTTTGACGCCCCGCAGCCGCGCCGCGATATTTCCCAAGCGGGGCGCAATGCGGCTCATCTGCTCGGAAAACTTCTCCGGCATGATGTGGCAGTAGATGTCGACGATTGTATCGTTGGCCATTGGCTTAGCCTTTTCCATTTATTCGATCGTCATGGCCGCGAAAACGGGCATCCAGTAAACACAAACGCAGCCATCGGACATGTTGGTGCACGATAGACCGCCCGGCGATTACTGGATCACCCGCCTCCGCGGGCGATGACAACGAGAGCTGACCGCCTGTTCCATCAAGGCTAAAACGTCGTTCGATCCGGTCCCTTCAGCCCGAGCGTTTCACGGGCTTCCTTCGCCGTGGCGACCTGATAGCCGAGTTCCTCGATCAGCCGGCGCACCTTCGCAACCTGCTCGGCATTGCTCTTGGCGAGCTTGCCGCGACCGATGAACAGGCTGTCTTCGAGGCCGACGCGTACGTTGCCCCCCATCATCACCGCCTGGGTAGCGAACGGCATCTGGAAGCGGCCGGCGCCCAGCACCGACCATTGATAGTCGTCCCCAAACAGCTTGTCGGCGGTGCGTTTCATGAACATCAGATTTTCCATGTCGGCCCCGATGCCGCCCAGGATTCCGAAGATGAGCTGCAGGAAGATCGGCGGCTTGAACCAGCCTTTGTCGACACCATGAGCGAGATTATAGAGATGCCCGACGTCGTAGCATTCGTGCTCGAACTTGGTGCCGTGGCCCTCGCCCATCAGTTTTGAAATCTTCTCGATGTCGGCGAAAGTGTTGCGAAAGATAGTCTCGTTGGTCCCGAGCAGATATGGCTTCTCCCAGTCGTGCTTCCACGACTTGTAACGCGCGACCATGGGGTAGAGCCCGAAATTCATCGAACCCATGTTGAGCGAGCACATCTCCGGCGACAGCTTCATGACACCGGCCAGCCGCTCTTCGACCGGCATGGTGGGCGATCCGCCGGTGGTGATGTTGATCACGGAGTCGGTCGCCTGCTTGATGCGCGGAAGAAACTGCATGAACATCGCGGGGTCGCCAGTCGGGCGACCATCCTCGGGATTGCGTGCGTGCAGGTGGAGGATGGCGGCGCCTGCCTCCGCGGCAGCGATAGCCTGCTCGGCGATCTGATCGGGCGTAATCGGCAAGGCGTCCGACATGGTGGGAGTATGGATAGCGCCGGTGATGGCGCAGGTGATGATGACCTTGTCGGATTTCGCAGCCATGGGTGTCTCCCGGTCTATTCGCAAAGATGACTTAGGGTCAGTTTGTGCGGGGATCTGCGGTCAGGCGCAAGCGCCGTTCCAACGGCAACAGTTGCCAGCCGAACCGCTCCACCAGCAGGCCCCAGATCCCTTTGGGTGCAAACAGCATCACCGCGATCGCGACAGCGCCGAGCATCAGGAGATACAGGCTACCGAGATCGGCCAGTGTCTGCCGCAGCAGAAAAAATACGACTGTACCGATGATCGGCCCTTCCACCCGCCCGATCCCGCCGATCACGGTGATGAAGATCACGAACGCGGTCCAATCGTTGACGCTGAAGGCGGTATCGGGGGAAATCCTCAACTTCTGCAGAAAGATCAGCGCGCCGACCATCGCGGTGCCGAATGCGGTCAGGACATAGACGACGAGCTTGGTGCGGGTGACGTCGATCCCGTTCGATCGCGCGGCCAGTTCGTTGTCACGAATTGCGGTGAGCGCAAGACCATAGCGCGAGCGCAGCAACAGCACGATCGCGGCGAGTACGACAACCACCAGTGCCAGCGCGACCCAATAGATCAGGAACTCCCGCATCTGCCGGCTCGAGGCCATCGCGGTCACTATCCCGGCGGGCAGGCTGATTCCGGAGCCGCCGCCGAGTGCGGAGATTTGCGACGAGAGGAGGCGGAAGACCTCGGCGACGACCCAGGTACCAATGGCGAAGTAGTGGCCGCGCAGCCGAAACATGAGACCCGCGACCGGCAGCGAGATCACGGCCGCGATCACACCGGCGACCGGCACGGCGACGAGCGGGGGCATCCCGAAGAGAATGGTGGCTCCGAACAGGACATAGGCGCCGAGCCCGACATAGGCCTGCTGGCCGACCGAGACCAGCCCGGCGTATCCCGCGAGCAGGTTCCAGAGGCTTGCGAGTGCAACATAGGCATAGATCTCGGACAGGAGCCGCAAATCGTCCCGGCCGCCCCAGGCCGGGGCCGCGGCGAGCCCAACCAAAGCGATGGCGAACCCCGCCAAGCCGATCCGGCTCGAGCGGCTCGCATGCTCGACGTGGAATGCGGCGCTCATCCCTGCACCTTCGGGAACAGGCCCTCGGGCCGCACGGCCAGAATGATGAGAAAGGCGAGATGCCCTGCCAGCAGCTGCCAGCCCGGGTTGATCTGCGCGCCGATGGCCTGCGACACGCCGAGGATGATGCCGCCCGCGAGCGTACCCCACATGCTGCCGAGCCCGCCGATGATGACGGCCTCGAAACCGAATATCAGCCGAGCAGGCCCGATCGCCGGGTCGAAATTGGTGCGCACGGCAAGAAAGACGCCGGCGACCGCGACGACCGCAAGCGACAGCGCCATGGCCAGCGCAAAGATGTGGCGATTGTCGAGACCCATCAATTGCGCCACCGACTGATCGTCCGACGTCGCCCGGAAGGCGCGGCCGAGGGCGGTGCGATAGAACAGGAGCTGCAGGCCGGCGATGACGGAAATGGCGACCACGAATTGCAGCAGGGGAAGGACGCCGATCCAGATGCCCTCCCCGATCTGAAAGCTGGCAACCTCGATGGCGCCGGCCTTGAGCCGGCGACTATCGGCGGTGAACAGCTCCAACAGCGCGTTTTGAATGATGACGGAGAGCCCGAAGGTCACCAGCAAAGGCGGCAGGACGTCGTCGCCGAGGGTGCGGTTAAGCAGCCCGCGCTGGAGCCCATAGCCGATCGCCGCCATGATCGGCACAACGACGACAATGGCGAGCAGGGGATTTAGCCCGAGCGTGTCGGTCGTCATCAGCGCGATGTAAGCCGCGAGCACGATCAGATCGCCATGGGCGATGTTGACGAGCCGCATCACGCCGAAGATCAGGGCGAGCCCGGCGGCGAACATGGCGTAAAGCCCGCCGATCAGCACACCTTGAATGATGATGTTGACCCATTCCATCGCGGTACGTTCTCAGTGATTCCAACCCGGTCGCATCATCACGCTCCGAAATAGGCGGCCGAGATGGCCTCACGCGTCAGCGTCCCGGCGGACCCGGTCAGCGCCACGCGGCCCTCCTGCAGGCAGTAGACGTGGCTGGCCGCCTTGAGCGCCTGCACGATGTCCTGCTCCACGATAATGAGCGAGCTGCCTTCCGCGACGATCGACGGCAAGCGGGCATAGACCTCGCGGACCACGATGGGCGCAAGCCCAAGACTGATCTCGTCGCACAGGAGAAGCTTAGGATTGGACATCAGCGCGCGGCCGATGGCGACCATCTGCTGCTGGCCGCCCGACAGAGACGTGCTCGGCACCTGGCGTCGTTCCGCGAGCACCGGGAATAGGTCGTAGATCCGCGCCAGGTTCCACGGTCCCGCCCGACCGACCTGGCCGCCGATCAGCAGGTTCTCTTCGACCGAGAGCGAGGCGAACAGCCGCCGCCCTTCAGGAACGAGCGCAATGCCGCGCCCGACCACAGCATGCGCAGCCTGGTCTCCAATCGGCTCACCGTCGAACAGGATCGCGTCACGACGCGACCGGATGGCGCCGGCGATGCAGTTGAGCAGCGTCGATTTCCCGGCGCCATTGGCGCCGATGACGGCGACCACCTCGCCCGGTGACACGTGCAGCGAAACGCCGAACAGCGCCTGGAAGTCGCCATAGAAGGCGTCGAGTGCCCGTACGTCGAGGAGTGGTTCAGGCATCGGCGGGGATTCCCATGTAGATTTCGCGAACTGCGGCCGACTTGATCACGGTCTTCGGGTCGCCCTCGCCGATGAAGCCCCCACCGTGCAGCACGAGCAGCCGATCGACCACCACGATGAGTGCATGCACGACATGCTCGATCCAGACGATCGAGACGCCGCTGCGATGAATGCTTCGGATCAGATCGACCAGCGCCGTGCATTCGTGCTCGGTCAGGCCGCCGGCGACCTCGTCGAGAAGAAGCAGCCGCGGCTGCGTCGCCAACGCGCGTGCGAGTTCGAGCCGCTTGCGATCGAGCAGCGTGAGCCGGCCGGCCGGCCTGTTCGCCTTGTCGGCCAGGCCGCATTGCTGGAGCAGTTCGACGCAGCGCGGATAGGCGTCGCGCTCGCTGCGCCCCCCGCCGAACGCCGCCGCCACAACCAAGTTCTCGAACACGCTCATGCCATTGAACGGCTGCGGAATTTGAAACGACCGCCCGATGCCCATGCGGCAGCGGCGTTCGGGCGCGAGGCGCGTGATGTCGCTTCCCGCAAAGACGACGCGCCCGGCGTCGGGCCGTACGGTGCCGCTCGCGATACCGAACAGCGTGGTTTTGCCGGCGCCGTTAGGTCCGATGATGCCAAGTGCCTCGCCGTCGGCAACCGTGAGATCGATTGCCTGCGCCACGATCACCGCACCGAACCGCTTCGAGACCTTGTCGAAGGCGAGGATGGGGGGCATGGGCCGTTCAACCATGCGATGACTCGTCGTCAGGCGTAACGGCGTGCGACCGCAGGCGTTGCTGCATCATCGGTTGTCATCCCCGCGCAGGCGGGGATCCATTTCCACAAGCAGCTCAGGGCAGCGTGGGTCCCCGCTTTCGCGGGGACGACATCTCGGCGAACATCGCAACAACAGGTCGCCACCTCACGACAGGACCTGCAGCGGTCCGCCGACCGGAATCTCCGGCGCAGTCTTGTTGGTGGTGATGACCAGGTCGAACTTGTCTCCCCTGCGCTGCCACTGCCCGGCCACGAGCGGAGTCTTGGTTACGTTCTTCACGGGCTGGCCCGTCCATTTCACCGGGCCGACAATGGACTTGTAGTCGGTCGCCACGATCGCATCGAGGATTGCCTTGGGCTCCAGCGTCTTGGAGCGCTTGAGCACGTCGATGGCAACCTCGAACAGCGCGTGCTGAAAGCCAATCGGCTGCGTCCACGGGCGCTTGGTGGCGCCGACATAGGCGTCGGTAAGTTCCTTCGCGCTCTGGCCAGTGAGACCGGATTTGAACGGATGATTCGGTGTCCACCAGATCTCGGATGTGAGTCCGTTGCCGCGCGCGCCGAGGGAGTCGATGACCGAAGGAAACAGCAGCGCCTTGCCTATGGTGACGATCTTGGGCTTGAAGCCCTGTTGCGCCGCTTGCGACCAGAAGGTGGCGAAGTCCGGCGGGATCATGTTGCCGGTGACGATCTCGGCATTGACCGCCTTGAATGCCGAGATCTGCGACGTGAAGTCGTTGTTCATGACTTGATAGCGGCCGGGATCGGTGAGCTTGTAACCCGCCTGCGCCAGAGCCGGCGGCAGGCCGCGCTGCGGATCGCCCCAGGCGTTGCCGTCGGCATCGTTGGGGAACAGACCGCCCACGACCTTGTTAGTCGGAGCTGAATCCCACAGCGCCAGGAACGCGCCGATGACGTCCTCCAGACCCCAGAAGAAGTGATAGGTCCAGGTGAAGCCCTTTGCCGGATCGCCCTTGCGTCCGAAAAAGTACGGCTGCCAGGGGCAATTGGTGGTGATGCAGGGAACCTCGTTGACCTCGGCCTGGTCGGCCACCGGATTGGTCGTATCGGGCGTTGCGGACGCGACGATGAGGTCGACCTTGTCCCCGAGGATCAATTCGGACGCGACTTCGGCGGCGCGGCTACCGCTGGACTGGCTGTCCTTGCTGATGATCTGGACCTGATAGGTGCGGCCACCGCTCTGCAATCCCTTGGAGAGAATGCCGCGGACCTGTTCGAGAATGAAACCATCGGCCTCGCCGAAGCCGGCGAGCGGACCGGTCCGCGGGCTCACGTGTCCGATCTTGATGACACGGCTCTGCGCATTGGCCGGGATCGCCCGCAGCACCGCGGGTGCGGCGATGGCGCCGATGCCCGCTTTGACGAGCGTGCGCCGGCTCACGCCCTGCAGTGATCCGCGCGCTTGAATTTCGGAAGCGTCTTTGGTTGTCATTGAAAACCTCCCTGGTGGATTGCTCAGGCGTCACTCGCGCGCCCGCTTAAGATGCTGCAGGAGCTTGCTCCGCAGCGCCGCCTGTTCATCGGCGCTCCAGCTACGGAACCCCTCGCCGGACTTGAAGCCAAGCTTTCCGCTCGCCGCGAGTGCTTCGAGATACGGCGACGGACCAGGCCGCTGATCGATATCGGGCAGCACCGTCTTGTGGATTGCGAGGGTCAAATCGGTGCCGACGAGATCGGCGTTCTCGAGCGGGCCCAGTACGGCCAGCCGCCGGCCGAAGCTCGCCTTGACCACGGTGTCGACGGTTTCGGCGTCGCAGATGCCATTCTCGACCAGAGCAATCGCCTCTCGCCACAATGCATGCTGCAGGCGGTTGCCGACGAAGCCGGGTACGTCCTTCTTGACGTGAACGGGCATCTTACCCGCCGCTTTATGCAGCGCGATGGTCCAGTCGATCACCTGTTGCGACGTCCACTGCGTGCCGATGACCTCGACCAGTGGCACCAGATAGGGCGGGTTCCACCAATGGGTGCCAAGCGCGCGCGAGCGGTCGCGCAAACCCTCCATGATTTTGGTAATCGGGATCACCGACGTGTTGCTGGCCAGGATCGTCTGGGGTCGCACGTGTCTTTCGATTTCGCCAAACAGCTTCTGCTTCAGCGTCAGGTCTTCGAGCACAGCCTCGACGACATAGTCGGCATCGCGCACCGCGGCGCCCAGGTCTCCGGTCGGACGCACGCGCTCGACCGCAGACTGGTCGTCGCCGAGATCCCGCAGGTTGCCGAGAATGCGCGCCTTGGCGCTGTCGAGGTTCGCCGTAACCGAATCGTAGATCGATACGTCGTGGCCGGCGAGCGCGAACACCTGGGCGATGCCGTGGCCCATCAAACCCGCACCGATGACGGCGATGCGCGGCATGGCTCACCCCGCCGTGTAGCCGCCATCGGCGTAGAGGACGTGGCCGGTGTAGAAATCCGATGCCTTGGATGCAAGGAACAATAGCGGCCCGGCAAGATCGGATGCCTCGCCGAGCCGGCCCTTGGGCACGCGCGTCAGAAAGCCCTTGCGCACATCTCTCGAGCGCTCGGTGTCCTCGAACATCCATTGGGTCAGTGGGGAACGAAACACTGTCGGCCCGAGTGCGTTGACCGTGATGCCGGTATCGCCCCACTCACAGCCGAGCGCCTTGGTGATGCCGTCGACGGCTGACTTCGAGGCGCAATAGGCGGTGTAACCGGCGGGATGACCAAGCAGCCCGCGCGCAGACGACATCAGGATCACCTTGCCCCCTTGCCCCTGCTTGAGCATCTGCCGTCCGGCCGCGCGCGCCATCAGCCAGGATTGGGTGACGTTGGCGTCCATGACGTCGAGGAAATCTTCCGGCTTCTGGTCAACGATCTTGGAGACCTTGTTCTGTCCGGACGCAACCACGAGGATATCGAGGCGATCGAACGTCTTGACCGCCGCCTGCACGATTGCATCGCAATTGGCTTCCGAGCTCGGTCGCTTAGCGACGACCTCGGTCTTCCCACCGAGCTTCGCGCAATCGGCGGCGACCTTCTGCAGCTCGCCCGCGTTGTTCGCACAAAGCACCACGTTGGCGCCGGCACCAGCGAGGACCTTCGCCGCCATGGCGCCGAACGCGCCGGTGGCGCCGGTGACGATCGCGGTCTTGCCGCGAACGTCGAAGAGAGAGAGCGGGTTCTTCAAGAAATCTTCCGACATTGCATTGCTCGCAATTTGCACGAACCTTGACCCGTCATTCTGAGGCCCCGAACGAAGCGGGACCTTAAGGGCAGCGGTGTCTGGCGCCCGTTATCATTCGAGGCCAGCGAACATGCGAACACCCACGATGACCACCGCGGCTCATTTCACCGGCGCGACGGCAACCGCGATGGTACAGACCTCATTGCCGCGGTTGACGATTTCGCGATTCTCATTTGGGCCGATATAGCAACTGTCGCCTTGCTTCACGACGGTTTCCTTGCCACCGGCAATCACCGTCAACTCGCCTGCCAACACATAGTAGATCTTCTCGGGCGGCGATGCGTCCGGGCCCGCGCCGCCACCCGGCAGGAAATGCGAGATGCCGAAGACAAGCGTCTGCGAGCCACCCATCTCGGCGCCGAAGACACGCAATGATTTGTAGTCGCGGTGATTGGGAGCTTCGTAGGACTTCGCCTCGGAGAGCTTTCGGATGATCATCAGAACTTCTCCCCCTTCTCGATCCGATAGGCACCCTTGGGGTCGGTGATGGCGACGAGACGAATGATGCAGCCGTCGCCGCGATCCCAGTTCCACGGGAAAAACGCGAAGGTGCAGCGCTTGCCGGTGACCTTGTCGATGTCGCCGCCGACGTTCTCGATGCCGAGGATGCCGTTCTTGAACAGGATGCGGTGGACCGGCTCCCACTCCGGGAAGTCATCCTTCCAGTCGCGGCCTCCCGACCACTTCTTGTATTCCTCGGCGAGGTGCGGATGCAGCGGGCCATTGCGTTGCGGCCCGATCGCGGTGGCGAGCGGATGGTCGTTGGCCTGGGTGTCGTGGCCGACCACCTTCACCTGCTTCTCGACGAACCATTCACCGGCCGAGGATACGAAACCGGGCGCCCGGCAGAAATAGTCTTCGCTATCCTCGTAGAGCTTGTGCCAGCCGGTGTTGACGATGACGACGTCGCGCGGGCGCACGATCTTGCCCGCCGCCTTCTCCAGATCCTCGTATGTGATCTGCTCCCACTTCTTCTTTGGAATGGAAACGACGATCCCCGAGCCGAAGAAATGCGGCAGCGGGACCTCGTCGATGAACGGCGTCCCCTGCACCACATGCGCGGGCGCATCGATATGGGTGGTGTTGTGCATGCTGGTCGTGATGCGCTGCGACAAGACACCGGACTTGGCGTGATAGTGGATGCGCTCGATCTTGACGTCTTCGAAATAGGGCCAGTTCGGGGACTGGTAGCCGAAGCGATGGGAGAGATTGTAGAACTCGAGCCCCATGCTGTTCTTGAAGTTTTCTTCGAATGTCACGCCGCGGATTTTTTTCGTCACCGCAACTCCTCCCTATAGCCACATCATGCTACGTCTGTTTTTCACGTCGGTTCAACATCCGCACCGGGCCGAGCCAGCCGCCGATACGCGTCATGCCGCCGCGGCTGCGAGATGCTCTTCCAATGATCGCCGCGTTGCCAACAGGCGCTCCGCGATCAGCTTTTCCTGCGCATGGAAACGCTGCGCCGGCACCGGCACCGAAATCGCGAGATCATTGCCGAGCAGGTCGCGCATGACCACACCGGCCGCACAGATCCCGAGCGTATGCTCCTCACGATCAAACGCCACCCCGGATTTGCGCACCGATTTGAGCTCCTTGAGCAGATCGTCGAGCCGCGTCATCGTGTTTGTAGTTCGCCGCTCGAAGCTCGTGCCGATCAGCCGCGCAACCGCGACCTCGTCGAGCTGGGCGAGATAGGCCTTGCCGTTCGCCGTGCAATAGAGGGGAAAGGCCTCGCCAACGGCCGACACGGCACGCAGCCGATGCGGCCCGATGACCTGGTCGACGAAAATGAGATGGTCCTTCTTTATGGTCGCGAGATCGACCGTCTCGTTGAGTTCGTTCGAGAGCCTGACCAGAAACGGGCGCGCAAGAGCGACGAAGTCGGTGCGTGCCGAGGCCGCCAGCCGCAATATGGCCGGGCCTAGGCGAACTCTTCCGGTCGGCGAAGCAGCGATGAGCAGCTTTTCTGCGGCAAGCGCGGCGACGATGCGTTGCACCGTCGAGCGGGCAAGGTCGACGCGCTGGGCGATCTGACCGAGGCTCAAGCCGGCCGGTTGTTCCTCGAGTGCCCGCAGGATCGTTGCAGCGCGGGCGATGACCTGGACTTGGCTCTTGTCCTCACGCCTCTCTTCGCGCCCTTCGCCGGCCATCCGCGGTCCACTCTGCTTCTGCACGCCGGTCTCCTGAAAAGGCTGCCTTTGCGGCCGGCCGAGCTTGCCGGCTGGCTCACCCATTGATACGCTTCAACCAGAATACGGTACAGAAAACAACGGTGGGGAACAACCAAGGAGCAGCATGGTCAAGAAGATCGCTCTCGAAGAGCACTTCCTGTGTCCTGGCTTTGAAGACTATTGGAAGCTCACAGTCGGCGACGTCGATCCCGCCATCTACAGCCAAGTTGTCGCGCGCCTCTCGGATTTCGGTGAGCTACGGCTCGCGGCAATGGATCGCGCGGGCATCGCGCGTTCGGTGCTGTCCTTGGCCGGTCCTGGCGTCCAGGTCGAGCCGGACGCCAAGATTGCGTGCCGCAAGGCGCGCAACGCCAACGATTTCCTGGCACGCGAAATCGAGAAACAGCCGGACCGCTACTACGGCTTCGCGCACCTTCCCATGCAGGACGCGCGAGCCGCCGCGGATGAGCTCGAGCGTTGCCAGCGCGAGCTGAAAT
Organism: uncultured Alphaproteobacteria bacterium; assembly: GCA_963725065.1. GTDB lineage: Bacteria > Pseudomonadota > Alphaproteobacteria > Rhizobiales > Xanthobacteraceae > VAZQ01. The sequence goes on along the minus strand of CAVRXD010000034.1, from coordinate 30,236 downwards.
TCTGCGGCGCCATGATCAACGGCCACACCAACGGCCAGTATCTCGACCATCCATCGCTGCAGCCGTTCTGGGATCGAGCGCAAGCACTGGGAGCTGCGATCTACATCCACCCTACCGATCCGGTGACGCCGTCCCGCGCCCTGGACGGACACACCGGGCTGCGGCGCGCCACCTGGGAATGGGGATTCGAGACCGGCTCCCACGCCTTACGGCTGGTGTTCGGCGGCCTCTTCGACCGGTTTCCCCGCACCAAACTCATTCTCGGCCATCTCGGAGAGACATTGCCGTATCTGCTATGGCGGTTCGACAGCCGTGCCAAGCTCTACGGCGTCAAGCTTGCCAAGCCGCCGTCGCAATACATCAAAGAGAACTTCGTGGTGACGACCTCCGGCATGTGCTCGGCGGAGCCGCTGGCCTGTGCCATCAGCGCGCTCGGCCCAGACCGCGTGATGTTCGCCGCCGACTATCCATTCGAGGCGACGGAGGAAGCCGCGCATTTCATCGATGGTGCGGCGCTGTCGGATCATGTCCGAGGCGACATCTGCTTCAACAATGCCGTACGATTTCTAGGACTCAAAGCCGGTTAACGCGGCGAAACGAAGAAAAGCAAGCGGGAGGACGAGATGGACTCCGCAAGCGGACGTTCGTCGGTCGACGATATCGTGGCACGCCTCGAACGCCTTCCGACCTCTTGGTGGCAGGTCAAGGCGCGCATCATCGTTGGCGTCGCCACCTTCTTCGATGCCTTCGACGCCTTGGCGATCGCATCGATCCTACCGGTCATCGTGCCGCTGTGGAAACTGACCCCGCCGCAAATCGGGCTGATGATCTCGGCCGGCTTCCTGGGGCAACTGCTCGGCGCGCTGTTGTTCGGCTGGATTGCCGAGCGCTACGGCCGGATGACGGCGATGATCTGGTCGATCGCGCTGTTTGGGATCATGAGCCTCGTCTGCGCGCTGGCCTGGGACTACAACTCCCTCTTGGTGTTCCGCACCATTCAGGGGATCGGGCTCGGCGGTGAGGTACCGGTCGCCGCCGTCTTCATCAGCGAACTCGCGAAAGCGCAAGGTCGCGGCCGCTTCGTGCTCCTCTACGAACTCGTGTTCCCGATCGGCCTGGTCGCGGCAAGCCTGGTGGGCTTGTGGGTCGTGCCCCATCTCGGCTGGCAATACATGTTCGTCATCGGCGCGCTGCCGGCGCTGTTGACATTGGTGTTGCGGAGTCTGCTGCCGGAATCGCCGCGCTGGCTTGCGGTACGCGGCCGCGATGCCGAGGCGCAAGCCGCGATGACGCTGATCGAGACGGAAACGCAGAAGGCCACTGGTCGGCCGTTGCCTCCGCCCAAGCCGGTCGTCTCCACGTTAGCCAAGCCAGCGTCGCTTGCCGACCTGTTCGGCCCGCTCTACTTACGGCGCACGCTCGTCGTTTGGGTGATCTGGTTCTCATCGTATTTCGTCAACTATGGCCTCTCGATCTGGCTGCCGACGGTCTATCGAACGGTGTTCAAGCTGCCGCTGGACGTTTCACTGCGATACGGATTGATCACACAGGCTGCCGGGCTCTTGGGAACCCTTATCTGCGCCCTAGCCATCGATCACGTCGGCCGCCGCCTGTGGTTTGCATTGTCATTCGCGGCTGCGGCCATCGCGCTGGCGGCACTCGCGCTGTTCCCTGCCCCCACTGCGGAACAGGTGCTGGCCTGCATGACGGTCGCTTATTTCTTCATCAGCACCATCAATATTGGCGTCTACCTCTACACTCCAGAACTCTATCCGACCCGCGTGCGCGCGCTCGGGGTCGGGGCGGCCACCGCCTGGCTTCGGTTTGCCTCCATGATCGGGCCCACCGTGGTCGGGATGATGCTGGCTGGCGGCTTGCCGTCGGTCTTCGTCACGTTCGCCATCGTCGCGGCGATTGCCGCCGTGACCACAGGTCTGTTCGCCATCGAGACCAAGGGCCGCGTCCTGGAGGAGGCTTCGCCTTAGCTGTCCCGGTCATCGCCCGAGGCGCGGTTCGTGGCGACAATTCGACCTCGACTCCACCCTTGCCAAGGCCCCCTGCGCTCTGCAACTTGGCATCAAAATCGGCCGAAAGCCGGGGAAACCGTCACCAGGAGGAAATTCATGCGCATCTTGAAACTGATGTTTGCAAGCGTCGCTGCCGCCACACTCTTGAGTGCAAGCGCCGCACAGAGCGCCGATCCCGTGAAGATCCGCCTGTCCTGGGTGGCTCCGGTCACCAACTGGGCCTCGATCCTGCTGGAGAAAAAGGACCTCGCGCAGCATCTCGGCAAATCCTACACGCTCGAGCCGGTTCGCTTCGCAGGGACGCCGCCCATGGTCACGGCGCTGGCCAACGGCGAACTCGAAGTTGCCAACCTCGCCTATTCCACGCTCGCCATCGCAATCCAGAATGCCGGCATGGATGATCTGCGCATCATCGCCGACGAATTCCGCGATGGGGTCGAAGGCTATTATTCGCAGGAATACATGGTGCTCGCAGACGGGCCGATCAAGAAAGTCGACGACCTCAAGGGCAAGGTGGTGATGACCAATGCCGCCGGCAGCGCGGTCGACGTCGCCATGCGCGCGATGCTGCGTAAGTTCGGCCTTGAAGACAAGCGCGACTACACGATCGTCGAGTCCGCCTTTCCCACCATGCGCGCCATGCTGGCGGAAAAGAAGGTGGACATGATCCCCGCCGTTGTTCCGTTCTCCTACGACCCGGAACTGCGCAAGATCGGCCGTACGCTGTTCATTCAGCGCGATGCGATCGGCGTCACCGACATGATCGTCTGGACCGCTCGCAAACCGTTCCTCGACAAGAACCGCGCCGCCATGGTCGACTTCATGGAGGACACGCTGCGGATCACTCGCTGGTACCTCGATCCCAAGAACCACAAGGAAGCCATGGAGATCGCGGGCCGCGTCACCAAACAGCCCCCCGAGCGTTTCGACTGGCTATTCACCAAGCGTGATGCCTACCACGACCCCAACATGCTGCCCGATCTGGCGGCACTACAGCGGAACGTCGATATGACGCGCGACCTCGGCTTCGTTAAGTCGACGCTTGACGTCAAGAGCAAAGCCGATCTGAGCATCGTCGAAGAGGCGGCGAAGCGGCTGAAGTAACGAGCGGGACGGTTCGACAGACGCGCAGCGCGCCGCATCGGCGGCGCGCTGGCGTTCGACGGATCTCCGCACGCCTGAACCGCGCATCGGCGACGGCTCCGTGCGATTCGGCCCGTCCCTACGTTGGCATCGCGAACGTCTGGATAGCGTGGACCTCGCATCGGGTCGGGCGATATGTCCCATGAAAACAAGCACCACGCGACGCCTGCAGTTGAGCCGGGGGTTCTCCGCCGTGGTCTTCTGCTCCATCGCAGCGACGCATCTGGCCGCGGCTCAGAATGCGCCCGCGGGTGCGGCCGGTCCGAACAATGCCGCGCCTCCGATGACGTCACCGAACGAGGACGCGACCGCGGGACTCGCCGAGTGGCGCAGCCAGATGGTCGACCGAATCACTCGAAGCATGGCGTTTCCCGCGCGCGCCCAATGTCGCGAAGGCCTGGTCAAGATATCCTTTCTCATCGATCGCGCGGGCAACCTGATTGCAAGCGAGATCGCGGAAAGCTCGAACGTTCCGGCGTTCGACGCTGAGGCGCTTGCGATGGTCAAGCGTGGACATCCGTATCCTCCACCGCCCAAGGGCGTCGGCGGCCCTCACGTGACCCTTACTGTTCCAGTTCGCTTCAGGCAGCAGGTTGCTTCCGGCGAGCGGCGGTTTTACCTCAATCTGCAGGCCGATCTGACGCTGACGCTGAACGGCTCGCCTGTTCAGAGGGCGGGATTGGAGCGCGCGATCGGTACGACAACGAACAACGACAAGAATGCCCAGATCATAATTTGCAGCGACGAAAATGTGTCTCCTGCGGAGTTGACCAGGCTGGTCGAGCAGGTGAAGGGCGCCGGCCTCAAGTTTACGGTTGTTTCTCCTATGGACCCCACCTCCGACTGAAGCGCCCTGCCGGGAGCCGGCCTCCATTTCGGCGAGAAACGCTGTAAGATGGAGGCGATATAGTTGGGGTGGGGGACAAAGGGAACGTCGATGACGGACTACTGGCTGAGCAAGCTGTTTTTCGATCTCCAGCACGATGGGAAGCTGGCCGCGGAGTTTCGCTCCGACATGGCCGCCGTCATCGGCCGTTATGAAATCAAACCGGAAATCCGCAAGGCGCTCCTCGAAGACGACGTCGGTACGATCGCGCCGCGCGTCAACGCCTATCTGCTGCGATTCTACTTCCAGATCCGCGGGATGCCGGAATCCGAGTTCATGGCGCGCCTGCATGCCCTCCAGCAACGGAAGGAGGCCGCCCATGGCTGATCTCGTCGGAGTTTTCGCGGCCAGCCACGGCCCGATCATCGCGCGCGATTGGGAAACGATGCCGACCGGCCATCGCAACAAGCTTGCAGCCGGGTTCGACGAGATCGGGCGACGGCTCAAGGCTTGCCGACCCGACCTACTGGTCGTGATCTCGCCCGATCATTGGGTCAACTTCTTCATCAGCAACCTTCCGGCGGTGTGCATCGGGATCGGTGAAGAGCACGACGGGCCGCCCGAGCCGTTCATGAAGAAAGTGTTCCCGCACCAACGGCTCAAGGGACACGCGGCGTTCGGGCGCCATCTACTTGAAACCGCGCTCGACGGCGACTTCGAACCCGCGCTGTCGCACCGGCTCAAGCTCGACCACGGCACCTGCATCCCGCTCTGGCGCATCGGGGTGGATATTCAGCTGCCGATCGTGCCCTTGATCGTCAACGACCTTGAGGAGCCGATGCCAAGCATCCGGCGCTGCCTCGCATGGGGCCGGCTGCTGCGGCGGGCGATCGAGAGCTATCCCGAGCCGTTGCGGATCGCCGTCCTCGGCACCGGGGGGCTGAGCCATTCGATCGGGGAGTCGACAATGGGCTGGATCGATGAGGAGTTCGATCACAACTGCATCAAGCACTTCGAAGACGGGCAGGAGGAGCGGCTGGCAGCGTTTCTCACGCAGGCACTCCCCCGCACCGGCAATGGCGCGCATGAGATCCGCGACTGGGTGATCGCGCACGCGGCGGCGGGCAGCAAGGGTTTCGAATTGATCGACTACTTTCCCAGCCCGGAGACGCTCGTCGGCGCCGGCTTCGCATCGTGGACCGTCGGCAAATAGGATACGGGGGAGTTATCGCGACGGCACAACACGGAAGGTGGGGACCATCGCCCCCACCAACCTTAGTCCACTACGGCGCGAGGCCGCGTCCCGGCAATAAGACAGGCGTCATGCGGTCCCGGCCGGAGCCAATGTCCATTGTTCGGATGTTTCCGTCCTTCTCGCACCGATGGTGAGGAGCAGGCGCTCCGTCGTTGCGCGATCGGCGGCAATTCCCTTTTCGAGCTGTCCAATCGATCTGCACCCCTTTGCCGACCGCGGATCATTCAACATGTCGCGGAGCGTCTTCTTCTGGCGCCACTCGATGAAAGCTTGGCGCCCTTGTGACATCATATTCCAGAGCATCGCTCATCCTCCCATGGATCAACGGATGCCAGACTACCCCAAATCGGCGTGGACAGGCGTGGCAATATGCCCTGACTAAACTATTTTCATCGCTTGACGGGCTCCACGGAGGAGCCCGGCTGCAGGCTTTGGAGGTCGCACACTTCGGCGACAAAGACACCATCGCCCTCGGTGCCGATCAGCGCATCTATGCTACCGTCTAGCACCTCGACCGTTGATTCGAGGCACTCACATGAAACAGCGCGCGGCGCTGCGAGTTCGAAAGGCCCCTGAACAATGGCGCTGAGCTTCCCGAATCAAACCCGTTTCTATGATGCCCCACGGCGTGCCGTGCAGTTCTGGGGCCATGATAGCACAAGGGAAGCTGTTTTTTCGTCACCGAGGATGCTTTGAAACGCGTGCAGCCCGGAATGCGCCTCGACGAGCCCGGCCTGCTCGGCGCCTTCGATGCCAATCGCGAGCTGATTCACGCTGCCGCGGCTAAAGTCTACGCACGCGACCGCAGAGGCTCGTATCATCTGGACAGCACCGACTTCCAAATGGTGGCGTTGCTTTCGGCCGGGTTCGATGGTGGCGACGGCACCAACGACAGAAACATGGGTAAGGACATTCCCTGAGCGTCCGAAGGGACGGCGCCTGCACGCCAACAACATTGACCCATTTCCGCGCCAATCGTAAAAGTGAAGGTACCTGGTTTTCGGTCTGCCTTGCTCAGCTCCCGGGTTTGGGCCGCTCTCAAGTCATTTCCCAAAACTCGGGGCGACAGTATCGGGCGGTACGCCCGGTGGCTCACGCGAAGCACACAACGCAAGGAGACGGACGATGGCGACGGGAACCGTGAAGTGGTTCAATCCGACCAAGGGCTACGGATTCATTCAACCCCAGGGCGGCGGCAAGGATGTGTTTGTGCACATTTCCGCTGTCGAGCGCGCAGGATTGAGCACCCTTAACGAGGGACAAATCGTCCAATACGAAGTCGTGAGCAACCGCGGCAAGGAATCGGCAGACAACCTCAAGGTCGGCTGAGGCGCTGCTCGCTTCAGTTTTTGACCTCTACACGGTGCTCGGCGCGACCGCTTCCTGATGCCATAACAGCAGACGGCGGCGTACGAGACTCATGATCTTGACCAGGGCATAACCAACGACTGCGATCTCCACGATGCCTGCAAAGACGCCGCGCGAATCGGCGAAGCGGGAGGCGGTGTTCATGGCACCGCCGAGCCCATACCCGCCCATGAACATCTCGGTGACAATCGCCACGATCAGCGCGATCGGCAATGCGACTTGTAGCCCGGTGATGATCTGAGGCAACGCCGCCGGCAAGGCGATCTGCCACAACAACTCCCGCTCGCCCGCCCCCATGTTGCGCGCCGACCACAACAGCTCACGCTCGACGCCGCGGATGCCGATGATCGTCGCGGTGACGACGGGGAAGATCGCTTCCACGGAAATCATCGTGATCTTCGATACGTCGTAGACGCCGAGCCACAGGATCACTACCGGCAGGAACGCGATCTTCGGCATCGGGAAGCCGACGGAGATGATCGGATCGAAGAACCAGTTCGCAAGCGCATTGCGGGAAATGGCCATGCCCAGAACGATGCCGGCAACGGCGCCGATCAAGAAGCCCGTCAGGGCGCGATAGAGCGTGACCCCGGTATTGAGGAGGAGCTCGCCATGCATCAAATCGGTCCAGATGCGCTCCAGCACGGCACTCAGTGACGGGAGCATATATGGCGTGAAAGCTCCGGAGCGCGCCGCGACCTCCCAGGCGACCGCGAGCGCAAGAATTGAAAACACGCGCGCAACGCCCCAGCCCGCCGTGCGCAGCCAGCGATAGGCAGGCGGCAGAGGCTCGCCCGCCAATTCAGCCAGTGGCCCTCCCGGCACGTCGTCCGCTACGCCTGCCACCGCAGCATCCTTTGCATGAGAACGAGATAGATGCGGTCGGCGATGAACCCCAGCAGCGCAACCGTCAAGACGACGGCGAACATCGCGTCGTAGGTGCCGCTGGCGCCGAGAAAGCCGATGAGATAACCCAGCCCCTCCCGCGCCGCGATCAATTCAGAGCTGACGAGCAGGATGAACGACAGGGCCAGCGCGGTGCGGATGCCATTGAGCAGTTCGGGCATCGCGCTCGGCACCACCACGTCCCACAACATCCGCAGCCGATTTGCGCCCATGCTGCGGGCGGACCATACGAGCACCTGCTCGCTCGAGCGCGCGCCATTGAATGCGCCGAGCGTCACCGGCAGCATACAGCCGAGGAAGATCAGCAGGATTTTCGAGCCGTTGCCGAAGCCCAGCCACAACACCGTCACCGGGATCAGCGCCGACTTCGGCATCGGATAGAACATCTCCACCAAGGGGCTGAGCAGCACGTTCAACGGCCGCCACCAGGCCATGACGATGCCGAGCGCGGCGCCGATCACAATCGACAGAAAGAGCCCGGCCCCTGCCCGCCACAGCGAAGCAGCGCCGTTTGTGATGAGTTCTCCGTCCTTGAGGAGTTCGATCCAGGCCGCCGCGACCGTGCTCAGCGGCGGCAAGGCAAGGGTGGACACGAGGCCGGTCCTGGCGCCGACTTCCCATGCAAGTGCAAGCAACAGAAGCGGAAGATAGCGAAGGAGCGCCGCTTTCATAGGTGGCACCCCGAGCAAGCGGAAACGGAAGACCGCCGGGCGCGATGCCGTCGCTTCACGCGAGCTCGGCTCGATTGTTGTCTCACGATGCCCGGCCCCCCTGGGCCTTGATCGCTTCGATCCGCACCAGATTCCAGAATCTCGTCGACCTTGTCGATGAAACCTTTGTTCTTGAAGATGGCGGGGTCGCTTTTGTCGAATTTCGTGTCGACGATTGCCTTGATGCGGCCCGGCCGCGCCGACATCACGGCCACACGGTCGGCGAGATAGACCGCCTCCTGCACGTCGTGGGTCACGAAGATCACGGTCTTTGGGGTACGCTGCCAGATGCTCAACAGCTCGGATTGCATGAGGCTTCGGGTCTGGGCATCGAGCGCGCCGAAAGGCTCGTCCATGAGCAGAATCTTCGGATCGAAGGCGAGCGTGCGCGCGATCGCAGTGCGCTGCCTCATGCCGCCTGACAGCTGCGAGGGGTAGCTGTCTTCGAATCCGCCCAGCCCCACGAGATCGATGAACGACTGCGCCCGCTTCTCGCGTTCATCACGGCGAAGCCCCATGCGCTCCAGGCCATACAGGATGTTGGCGCGCACCGTCTTCCACGGAAACAGCGCAAAATGCTGAAAGACGATGCCGCGATCGGGACCCGGCGCGCCCACTGGAGTGCCCTCGATGAGAATCTTGCCGGTTTCGGTGGGGAGGAAGCCGCCAATGAGATACAGCAGCGTCGACTTGCCGCAGCCGGAAGGTCCCAGCAGCGCGACGAACTCGCGGACGCCCACATCGAGCGAGACGTCCTCGAGTGCGAGCACCGGCCGCCCACTGGGCGGTCGGTAGAGGTGGCTCACGCCTGTAATGACGATTTGTGCCTGCGCCATGGCCCGCTGCCCCTCCCCGCCCGCCGCCTTCGACGCCGCAAGCTAGCGAAATCCCCCGACGCGGCAAAGCCTCGACGGGCGCTCACAAGCCTTCGCTCAGCTCCGTCGTCTGCCCCCTCGGCCGAGCGTTACATCGGGCGGTCAACGGAAGGGAACCGACGGCGCATCCACGCTTACGGGAAGGCGACGCTCGACCGGGACGCCATCCAAGCGGTGTTCGGCGGTCCAGCGTGATGTGCTCGGGTCGGCCCAGGCGGGATCGTCACGAAAGTGTTTCGCCAGCAGATCGATAAAGCTGCGAACCTTGGCCGAAAGGTGCCGGCGATGGGGATAAATGGCATTGATCGCATGATCGGTCTGCAAGAACCGGCCCAGAACCGGAACCAGACGGCCTGACTTGATTTCGTCGGCGACCAGAAAGGTCGGCGCCAGCGCCAGGCCCTGCCCATGAACGGCGGCTAAGCGCAACGCATTGTCGCTGTTGGCCTGCAAGTTGCCCGACACCGTGATCGACTGCTCGCCATCCGGTCCTGCGAAACGCCATTCGTGACCCCACGCCGAATGGGAATAGATCAGGCAATTATGCTGCACCAGGTCGGCCGGTTGTTTCGGCATTCCGCGCGCGGCGAAATAGCCGGGTGCTCCACATACGACAAATCGATAAGTCGCCACGCGGCGAACGATCAGACTCGAATCCGGAATCAGCATATTTCGGACCGCGAGATCGAACCCCTCTTCCACCAGATCAATCATCCGGTCGGTCATCGTCATGTTGATCGACACGTCGGGATAGAGCGTAACGAACTCCGCGATCACGGGAGCGAGGAACGGCGGAATTGCCACCGACGTGTTGAGGCGCAATGTGCCGCGCGGCGTCGACTGCAAGGCCTGGGCCACCCGTTCGGCATCCTCGACTTCCGCGAGAATCTGCAAGCAGCGGTCATAGTAGATTTGGCCCGCCTCGGTCAGGCTCACGCGACGGGTGCTGCGATTGAGGAGCCGCACTCCGAGCCGCTCCTCAAGCGCCCGAACGTGGGTCGTCGCCATGCTGGGGGATATGCCGAGGGCCCGCGCAGCCGCGGAGAAGCCTTCGCTCTCGACCACCTTCACGAAGGTGGTCATGCTGGTCATCCGGTCCATGCAATCACCCGATCTGCACCGGGCCGACATGTTCCGGAATTTTCACCATATCAAGTTGCCCCTGATCACGTTTACTCACGTTTGAGTGTCGAGCGTCGTCGAGAGCCGCCTCACCCCCTTCGTCGAATCAAGATCAACTTTGGCGCGGGATCATCGTGACAAAGCGGTGACCGCGGCGCCCGCCAAGCACGACCACTCACGCCCGCTTATGCTCTTGGGGCGAGCACGCCGAAGGACCAAGCGGGAACTGCGGCACGGCCACCGTTTGCATCCAGAAGCCACCTTGGGGCTCCCTTGCGTTGAGAGCGGCCGGGCCCGCGAAGCCGATGCACTCGATGATGATAAAACCATCATCGGTGGGGTCCAATTCTTCGACCCGCGGTCCCTCATCGGGAATTCCAAAGCTGACGACTTGATGAGCCGCACCGCGGGTAGAACTGTCGCCGATGGGATGCGCTCCGGCTGCCGTCGGGAGCAGCATCGCAGCTGCGAGCAAGACCGCAGCCGCGCCGCGGCCGATTGTGTCTTGCGACCAAGTTTGCTTGCTCATGACTTGTTCCTATTGAATTGCTCTAAGGAACGATTGGCCGGAGGGGTAACCGCGGCTCGTCGACCACTTTGTTGGACTGGAGAAATGGGTTGAAAGCCGGTCTTTATAACTGGCAACACCGCGAACAGACCTTTCGCTGAAATAGAACAATCGCGCCCCTTGACGCGCACGGCCGCCGCAAAATGTAAACAGAAAGTAAATGAGGAAGGGCCGACCGCCTCACAACAAGCGGGGCCCAGCCTGAAAGCCGGCCCCGTTTGTAACTAGTCGCGCTGCACACGAACGCGTGAGCAAACCGCTGTCGATCTTCAGCAATACGGCGCCGTTTGCGCGCCCGAACTGTCGTAGTGGGGGATGCAGTTGGTATTCCGCTGCGCGAACGATACGCTTGTTGCGGACATGACGAGCGCACTGGCAATCCCAAGCGCGGCCAGGAACCTCATCGCTGCTGATTTCATTGTGCTATCTCCATTCTGTATGTGCCCAAGTCGAATGTGCAAGTCGGATGCGCCCAAGTCGGACGCGCCAAGTGCCAAGCTACTCTCAGCACCCGGTCCGAAGGCCTGCGCCGCTCGCTCGTCGGACAGATAGGAGCGCCAGGGATGTTGATAACGTGCCGCGTCTCGAACGGACTGTTCGCTCTCTACGAATATTGACGGCGCGCGCCGTTCACCGCCAAATGAAGTCAGGCCCGCCATATTCTGACCGCCAATTGGCCACGTCCAGTCGGCTCACGGAATCAGGCGTCGCGGGGAGTGCGTGTTGCAGTCGCGCCGTGATCATCAACCGCTTTGCGCGCTGGATATACGGCCTAAACCGGCGTCAGCAACGGCTTGCGCGCAAAATGGGCGCTGAGGTTGTCGATCATGAGCTGTCCGATCGCGGTCCGGGTCTCGACGGTGGCGCTGCCTTGATGCGGCTGCACGATCACATTGGGGAGTTGGAGCAGCGCAGGCGAGGGATTGGGCTCGCTCTCGAACACGTCGAGCGCTGCATATCCCAGACGGCCGTCGGCGAGCGCCGCAATAAGCGCGGGCTCGTCGACTACGCTGCCGCGCGCAACATTGACGAGCGTGCCAGTCGGGCCCAGCGCATCGATTACGGCAGCCGAGACGAGGTGACGTGTCTCCGACCCGCCCTTGCAGGCGACCAGCAGGTAATCGCTCTGCCGCGCCAGATCGACAACGTCCGGCACATATTCGTAAGGCGCTTCGGGTTTGCGCCGCGGCCCGCTGTAGATCACGCGCATGCGGAAGGCGCCGCCGCGATCGGCAATCGCGCGACCGATGCCGCCGAGCCCGAGCACGCCCATGGTCTTGCCGCCGACGCTGCGCCCCAGCGGGATCGGGCCCTTGCTCCTCCAACTCCCGTCGCGCACATAACGATCGGCAAACACGATCTGCCGCGCCGACGCCAGCATCAGGCCGATCGCGAGGTCCGCCACTTCCGCGGTCAGAATGTCGGGGGTATTGGTCACAGGGATGTTGCGCTCACGCGCGGCATCGAGATCGACGGAGTCGGTTCCGACACCGAAGACCGAAATGACTTCAAGCTTCGGCAGCGCGGCGATCAGCGCACGGTCGGCACCGCGATTGGCCTCGGTGGCGATGGCGCGGACGCGTCCCTTGAGCTCGGCACTCAATGCGTCAGGCCCGGGACGATTGAAGTGATGTGTCACTGCGAACCGGCTCGCAAGTTCGGCATTCGTCGCCTCGGGGAACGAGCCGACGCTGAGCACATCGATCTTCATGATGCGCGATCCAGTCCTGGTTCCCGCGTGCTTGCGGTGAGGAGCACAGGGATCGAACGTTGCGAGGGAACGGCACCGCGCTTGCCGAGCGCCGGCATGGTTCGCGCCAAACGGCACGACAAATCAACCATTGGCGCGTCCATCACACTTCGAACACCTGCTTCGGGGTCTTGTGCAGGCACGCACCGGGGCCGCCGGCCTCGATGAAATAGTTGTCGCAAATCACGGCGAAGATGGACGGTGTCTCATATCCCGGATGAACCGCAAGATTCATGTTCTCCTGGATATTCATGGTCTCGTCGGCACGAACCAGCGGCCGTTCCACGAGGTCGTAGCCCTGGCCGTGGCAGTAGAGGCGAAGTTCGGCTGGCAAACCGTGCTTGCGCATATAGTCGTCGTGGTCCTCGGCGACCTCGGCGCAAGACACCCCCGGCTTGAGCAGACGTAGGGTATGGGCTTGTGCCTCCTTCATTGACTCGAAGCCGTCGATCAGCTCGTTCGAAGCCTTGCCGAGCACGATGGTGCGGGCAATCTCCGTATAGAAGCCGCCGGGACCGTTGTTCTCGATCAGCAGGGTGAAGTGCTCGCCGGGCTTGAGCGTACGCGCCTGCAAGTGCCGGTCGATGAAGCGCGACGCCTGGCCGAGCGGCGCCGACGATCCGAGGAACAGACCCTGCTCGCTGCCGAGGAGCCGACCTTCGTATTGCGCTAGCGCGGTAACGTCATTGTCGCTCATGCCGGGCCGGATCTTCTTCAGTACGCGGTCGAAAATCTCGTCCTGCATCTCCGCCGCTTTCCGTATCAGCGCTCTTTCCTCGTCGCTCTTGATCGCCTTGAGGTGGTCGACGAATTCGGTCGCATCGACGAATTTGGCCTTGCCTTGGAGCTCACGTTCGACACGCGTCACGAACTTGTACGGCATCGCCCCGCTGCCGACCCAGCCGATGGTGCGGTAGCCGCCGCGCTTAAGCTCTTCAGCAACCAGCTCAGCTTGGTATTCGTCGGTGTAGGCAACGCTGGTGAAGGCCGGCGTGAAGATCATCTCCCCCACGCCGCGGTTGACCCCGTCATCGCCGTCGACCTTGCGACGTGCGCCACGCGCGCCCATGTCCACCACGGTCATCAGGTCGGAGGCCGGGAAGATGACGCTGCGGGGATAGCCGTTGCTCAGCGGCGTATCAGTAAACCAGCGGAGATTGCCGCCCAGCCAATCATTGTTGTTTTGCATGACCAGCGCATCGATCTTTCGCTCGGCCATTTCCCTGCGCGCCGCTGCCCAACGGCGTTCGAGCTCACGCGTCGAGATTGGGTTGAGAAGCCGTTGGTCCATGATGTTCGTCCATACTGAAATCGTTGGCGCTGACCAAGTCGTCAGGACAGGCATTCCCTGTCCGATCAGCTAATTTGCCAATCCAAGCAACGCCGCTGCATTGGTGCTCAGGATTCGCTCTTTTTGAGCGGTCGAAAGCGTCTCGGTATCGGTTACAAACTCGATCGGCTTGGTCTCGCCCACGGGATAATCCGATCCCAGCAGAACCCGGTCCGCCCCCACTTTGTCAACCAGATGCTGCAGCACCGCGCGTTCGTACACGCAGGAATCGAAATAAAGCATGCGCAGGTAATCGATTGGAGGCTTGCTCATGTTGACGCGGGTGTTGGCCTTTTCAAGGTAGTTGCGATCGATCCTGCCCATGTAGAAAGGCATATAGCCACCGCCGTGGGAGATGCAGATTTTGAGCTTGGGAAACGATTCCAGCACGCCGTCGTACATCAGCGACGAAATCGCCATCGCCTCTTCGAACGCCTGCCCAACGCTGTTCCAGAGATGAAAGCGCTTGAAGCGGCGATCGCGATTGCCGCCGGGATGAATATAGACGACGGCGCCGAGCGCTTCCGCCTTGGCCCAGAACGCTCGCAGTTGGGGGTCACCGAGCTCCATCGTTCCCGCCATGGTCGAGATGGCGATGCCCTTGAGCCGTAGGTCGCCCATGCATCGTTCGAGTTCGGTCACCGCGAGCGCCGGCACGTGGAGCGGCAGCGTGCCGAGCCCGACAAATCGCTCGGGATTCGCGGCGACCGCCTTGGCGATCCAGTCATTGGTGATGCGGGCCAGCCGCAAGCTGATTTGCGCGTCGGCCCAGTTGAGACCCTGATGGACGAGGCTTGCGCTCAGCACCTGTACGTCCACGCCCATCGCGTCCATCTTTGCGATGCGCTCGGAGACGTCGCTCATCCGGGCCAGAACGGTGCCGGCACGGCCCTTGATCTGGTTTCGCATTTCGTCGGTGACCCCTGGGTCAACCGGCAGTTCGGAAAAAATATTGTGCTCGGCCGCTACCGCATAGACCTCGGGCACGATGACGTGGGCATGGAAATCGATCACGTGCGGGCGTGCTGGCAGATTGCTCGTCATTCCCCGGTTCCTATAGGTCTACCACACGATACGATCGTATCGTATCATGAGCCGCTTGTAGGACAGAAAAAGTGCGTCCTACAAGCCGGCGGTCAGGCGCGTCGTCAACCGCCGCGCTGATTGTGAAGAGTTCCGGGAGGTTTCGTGCACAGGCTGATTGGGGCATTGGCGGGCGCGCTCGCCTTGTTGGCGGCATCCGACCAGGTTGCGGCGCAAAGCTGGCCGGCGCGCCCGATCAAGTTCATCGTGTCCCAGGCTGCGGGCGGAACGCCCGATATCATTTGCCGCCTGATTGCTGAGAAGCTGTCGCGCGCACTCGGCCAGCAGGTCGTGGTCGACAACAAGCCTGGCGGCGGTAACATCATCGGCGCCCAAACCGCGGCCCGTTCGGCGCCCGATGGTTACACCTTCTTCTTCGCGACGGCGGCCGCGCTCGTGACCAATCCCTATACATTCAAGTCGCTGCCGTACGACCCCGCGCGTGATTTCGTGCCGGTATCGATGGTGGCAAGCAATCCGTTTTTCCTGCTGGCAAATCCCGGTCTTCCGGCAAAGACGCTGCAGGAATTGATCGCGCTCGACAAGGCTGAGCCAGGCCGGCTGTTGGCGGCCACCGACGGCCAGAGAAACTTCTCCGGGATGCTTACCGCCTGGTTCAACAAGCGTGCCGGCACCACGATCGTCCAAGTACCTTACGCCACGATGCCGCAAGGCACGCAGGACGCGCTTGCCGGGCGCGTGCAGCTCATCGTGCTCGCAGTGCCTTCAGCCGCGGCGCTCATGGAGCAAGGGCAGTTGCGTGCGCTGGGCGTGAGTTCGCTCAAGCGCTTGCCGGGTTTCGAAAACATTCCGGCCATTTCCGAAACCTTGCCGGGCTTTGACTTCATCGGCTGGTTCGCGGTGGTGGCGCCGACCGGGACGCCGGTCGAGGTGATTCAGCGGATGAACCGCGAAGTGGATGCCGCGCTCAAAGACGTCGAGATCGCCAAGCGTATGCGCGACGTGGGCATGTACGCTGAAGGAGGCACCCCGGAGCAGGCGGCCGCCTATCTGCGGACGCAGCTCGAGCAATGGGGAAAAATCATCCACGAAATCGGCCTGCAGCCGGAATGAGCGCGGCAGGCCCACTGCAATCGCAATCGATTTGAACAGGACCGTCTCCGATGTCCCAGTACATGCTGGTAACCTATCAATCGCCGCAAGGACCGCGCGCCGGAATGGTCATAGGCCAGGCGGTCTTTGACGTCGCCGCCGCGACGGGGCACCCGTCCTACGTGACAATGCTAGACGTGCTGCGCGATTGGGACACTGCGCGTGGGCTGCTGCAGGATGCCAGCGCGGCCGCCAAAAAAAGTGATGGCCGTCCGCTCGAGACCACGATGCTTTTGACCCCAGTGCCTACCCCGGCAGGCATTTTCTGCGCCGGCGCGAACTTCACCGACCACATGATGGAAATGGCCCAGGTGCAAAATCTCAAGCCGGAGCCCGACCCGCACAGCGTCGGGCTCAAGCCCTGGCATTTCATCAAGGCCATGCATTGCCTGGCGCCTCCTGGCAGCACGGTGAAGCTGCCAGCCTATTCGAAGATGGTGGACTGGGAGGCGGAACTGACGGCGGTGATCGGCCGCCCCGCAAGGGACGTCTCGATCGAGAATGCGCTCGGCCATGTCGCGGGCTACACGGTCGCCAACGACCTCTCCGCACGCGACTTCACCAAGCGGCCGCATATCGCCGACAACTCGCCATTCAAATACGACTGGCTTAGTCAGAAATGCTTCGAGGACGCATGTCCGGTGGGCCCGTGGATCGTGCCGGCGGAGACCATTCCGGACCCGCAAAACGTGGGCATCAAACTGTGGGTCAACGACGTGATCAAACAGGATTCCCACACCAGCAAAATGATCTTCACGCTTGCCGAGCAGATCGCGCACCTTTCAACGCGCGTGACATTGCAGCCGGGAGATCTGATTCTGACCGGCACCCCCGCTGGCGTCGGCCTGGCACGCAAGGAATTCCTGCAGCCCGGAGATGTGGTGAAGGTGTGGGTCGAAGGGGTCGGGACCCTGATCAATACCTGCGCCTGATGCACGGCTTAATGGGGAAGCGTGCCCGCCCGTCCGAGGTTCGCAGATGACCAAGCGCAAGACACCGTCGGCTAAGACGCGCGCGGCCAAGACACGCGGAGCCAACACACGCGGAGCCAAGTCCGCGGCGGGCCATAAGTCAGCAGGAGCCCCCGAGCCCGTCGATGAGCCGACGTCTGGGGATCAGATCTCGTACAGTGGGCTCTCGCTTCATGACTTGTTCCAGCAACAGACGAGACAGATGCTGGCCCGAGCCGACCTCAACGAGGAGGAGAAGCAGAACATCCTGATCGCCATGAACTGCCCCTGCTGCGGAGCCGGCGCCATGTCGTACACGGTCAAGCTCAAGCGATGAGTGGCTCACGACAAGCGGTGCGGCTAGCGGTAACAACGCGCCGGCCAAAAAAAGAGCCCCTTGCGGGGCTCCAGAATAGAGATCGAAGTTAGCCTTTATTCGCCGCGCACCGTGTCTTTGATTCCGCCGATCGTATTCTGGACCTTGCCCTTCACCTGATCGGCCTTGCCTTCAGCTTCGGTCTTGCCGTCGCCGGTGATCTTGCCGGCCCATTCCTTGACCTTGCCTTTGGCCTGCTCCGCGGAGCCCTTGATCCTGTCCTTGTCCATGTCGTTCTCCTGATTGGGAAGCTCGGGATACCAACGTGCCCTGCGCCCCAAGGTTCCGGGCGAAACGCGAGCCGGCGACCCGAGGCAGGTCCAGCAAGGGTCGGGCGGGCGCCGAGAGCCAATCCCGCGTTGGGGCCGCCAACAGATTTTCTTTGATGCTTGGAAAGCTGGCCAAGATGCCCTAGATGTGCTCGCGTTATGCCGAGGGGTCGGGCGATCCGCCGATATCCTGAAAGGTTCGCCAGTTTTTCTAAATTATTGAAATCATTCGAAATTGGGGGATAGTTCAATGGTAGAACAGCGGACTCTGACTCCGTTAATCTAGGTTCGAATCCTAGTCCCCCAGCCACCTCATCTCTCAGCTTATTCTACATCGGAACATCGTTGCTCGGATTAGGGCGGCCGCGAAAGGACCACGGACGAATGCTCTCCGAGCGAACCGAGCCATAGTGGCATGCGTCGATAATCCCGTGATATCACGGCACGCAAGAATTGTATCGTTTGGTACTGCAATCATCAGAGCAATTTCCCGCTGGGCGCCCGGGAGACGACGCTTCGCAGCAACCTCCGCGATACCGGATAGCAGCCGGTATGGCGGATCCCCGTCAATTTTGATCGATGCTACCAGCCTGACGACCTAAAGCGCACCGAGTTCGGTCAAGGCGAGGCGCACCTCTTCGATGCCTTCCGGTGATAGTGCCGGCTGCGGCGGCAACGGTGCGCCGACAGCATAGCCCTGCAATTCGAGGCCGCCCTTGATACACGCGGCGAGATTATATTTCGCGAACACGTGGTTGATGCGCCAGAGCTGCCGTTGCAATTGCATGGCCGAATCCCAATCACCCCGGCGACAGCGCTCGTAGAGGTCCACGCTCTGCTTCGGCACGATGCAGGCAGGTCCGGCCATCCATCCCTTCCCGCCGATCAACATCACGCAAGCGGGGATGTGCGCCGAGGCCGAAAACACCCCCATTCTGCCCTCCACACCGTTGATGATCGAGAGCAGTCGCCCCGTGTTGTAGGAAGCGTCCTTGATATAGCGGATATTCGGGATGCGACTCAGGCGATCGATCACGGGAAGCGAAAGGTCCGAGCGCTGAAAATTCGGATTGGTGTAAAGCACCACCGGCAGCGTCACAGCTTCCGCGATGGCCTTGAAGTACGAATGGACGCCCTCATCGGAAATCGGAAAGTATGCTTCGAGAATGGCGAGGAGGCCGTCGCAGCCCAGCTCCTGCATTTCACGCGCCTGGAAGACGGCATCCGCGATCGTCGTTGCCGCAACCCCCGCAACGACCGGGACGCGGCCGCGCGCAGCCTTGACGACAACCTCGACCACGCGCCGGCGCTGGGGCCAAGTCAGATACGCGAATTCACCGGTCGATCCGAGCGGAGTTAATCCATGCACTCCGGCAGCGATAAGATCATTGCAGAGGCGATCCAGCACCTCGTTCATGACATCGCCCGATGGACTCACAGGCGAGACAAGGTATGGAAAGACTCCGTGGAATGCCCCATCAACCATTGAGACCCCTCTCGTCGCATCACTCACGATTACACCCGCTGCCTCCCCAGCAGTGCCGCGAGTGCTCCGGCAAGTCGATGCTACGTCATGCCTGCCGGCTGCAGGCTACACCGCCAAGAACGATGGTCCCGACAGTAGCGGAAGGTCGCATTGAGCGCCCCCAAGCGCGCGCGGCGGGCTTGGTGTCCTGAGCGAAAAGAGAATGCAGGCCGGACGCTGCCGGACCGTTACGCGATAATTTCTACGATAATTCAACCCGCCGCTGCAGCCAATTCGCCGCTGGCAATACCGATCAGATCGCCTCGACCGCAGCGGGCAAGTCGAGCGTTACTTCTCTGAAATAAGGGAAGGCAAGGCCAACACCGAGCAAACGCCGACCCCGGCGCAAAGCCGCCCCGGCAGTGCGCGCCTCGAGCGCGGTACGGGCGAGCGCCGGGAGCTGGCTGGGCTGGCGCACGACCGAGCGAAATACAGCGAGAACATCCGCTGTGCCGTCGTGCCGCAAGCCGGTGACGGCGGCCGGCGGAAGCTCGCTGTGTGCGGGATCGATGACCGCGCGACAGGCGGCAAATGGAATCCGGTGGGCGGCCGCAATTCTGGCCGCAACGTGCAATTCGTTGTCGACCGCGACCGCGCCCGTTTGCGCGTGAAGCCGGCGCTTTTCTGTGGGAAGTGCGACGGGCGCATCCGCCCCGATGATCTCGGCATGCACCGCTCCGGGGAGCGCGGCCAGCAGCGCCCGCGCCCACGCGCGATCGGTCGGAAAGCATTCCTCCTCGGTCCGCACGCCGGAGCCGACCACCCAGTCGCCCGCAGCGAGATCGGGCGCGAGTCCGCCGGCGATGCCGAAACTGATGATACCCGAAGCGCCGCGCTTGGCCGCCCGCTCGAGGGCAGCGACGAGTTTCGACGCGTGAGTGCAAATCACCGACACGCCGGGCCCGAGCGCAATGCGGGCCTCGAGCGCGAGACAGGTGACTGCGACTACGTCCCCCCTAGTCGACATCCAACTCCCATTCCGTCCGTGTAGTCCCAGCCTGCCTTTTCGGTTATGAATTCTTTACAAGATGCCAATCAATACCCTTAGAAGGCGAAGATGGTCAACGGCCTTCCATCTCACTGCCGGCCCCGGCCTCGCGTTTTCGGGTATATCCTCCGCCCCAAGTCGAGTATTTGGTGCCGCTGAGCGCTGCTCGTCCTGGTGGCCCCACTTGCGCCGATGGGCGCCCAAAACATGAGCCGGACCTGTGGCATCTCCATGGCGGCCGCCACAATCCCTTTGAAATCGGGCGCCTGACCCTGGAAATCGCGGAGCTGTTCGCCAGCGTGAGTCGGCGCGCTATCCCGCGCACGCGCCATCTCAACGATCTGGTCTGGGTGTTCAAGACCATCGGCTTCGAAAGACATACCAGCGGGCAAGCAGACAATCCCCTTATGACCGGGACCAGCGAACGATACCCAGTACCTCTTCGGCAGCTGGGATGTCCTGCCAACGGATGACCTCACGGTGCGCCATACCCTCAGGAACGTGCTCGACGGTGACCTCCCAGAACCTAGTCCCGACGGACGCATCCCCACGGCTGGTGTGTACTGGCGGACCTCCACGTTTTTTCCCAATTTCTGGACCGAATCGGAGGCGGCCGCGCAGAAATTTGCCCGCTCCGCGACCGGTCGCGCCGAAATTCTTTATTGCGACCATGCATTCCACCGCGCTGGATGACCGGCGATCAGGTCTCCCTTCGGGATCCGACGTCTGATGCACGAGCGCCGCACCATTCCCTTCAATGATTTGAGAGGCTCACTCTCGTGCGGTCGAACCGCGCCATCGCGAGAATTGCAGGACGCGATCGCCGCCGTCCCGCGCGCCCCCCCGTTCCAGGGCCTCACGCACGGACTTTTCCAGAACCGGCAACTGGAACGGCTTGCGCAATATCGCGAACTTCGACTGCGCCGACTGCACGACGTCGCTGTACCCGCTGGTGAGAAGAACCGGGATCTGTGGATAGTGGTTGCCGATTTCCTGAGCGAGCGCGATACCGTTCATGCCGCCGGGCATGACGACGTCGCTGAGGACGAGGTCGATCTTGTCCCCGCGTTGCAACCTGTTCAGCGCATCGGTGGCGTTTTCCGCGCGCAAGGTCTGATAGCCAAGCTGCTCGATGAGGGACGCCGTGACATCTGCGACCTCGACGTTGTCCTCGACGACAAGAACCGTCCCCTGCCCCGGCACGATCGGCTGCGTGGGAGGGGCCTCCACAGCCTTGACCAGCGCCGCGTGCCGGCGCGGCAGATAGATGGTGATCGCTGTGCCGCTGCCGACCGCGCTGGTCGCAACGACGGTTCCTCCCGATTGATGGGAAAAGCCGTAGACCTGGGCCAGCCCAAGCCCGGTGCCTTTGCCGAGCGCCTTGGTCGTGAAGAACGGCTCGAAGATTCTCGGCAGCACGTCGGGCGCAATACCGACACCCGTATCCGTCATTGCGAGGGCAACGAAGTCGCCTTCCAGCTGATCGATCCCGTCGCTTTTCTTCAAGGCGACGTTTCGCGCCGACAGCGTAATGAAGCCTCCGCCTGGCATGGCATCGCGGGCATTGACCGCGACGTTCACCAATGCGAGCTCGAGCTCGGCAATGTCTACCTCGACCGGCCAGACATCCGCTGCGATATCGCATTTGAGCTGGACGTTTCCGCGCAGCGAGCCGACCAGCATTTCATGCACGGCCTCAACCCGCTCCTTGAGGTCGGTGACCACCGGGTTGAGCGGCTGGCGTCGTGAGAATGCCAGCAGCTGGCGCGTCAGGCTCTCGCCGCGATTGGCGGCAGAGTGGACCGCGTCGATGGCCTGTAGGTGCTTGGGATCGGTGAGCCGGCGGCGCAGGAGCTGGGCATGGCCACTGACGATCATCAGCAGATTGTTGAAATCGTGCGCGATGCTCCCGGTCAGTTGGCCGAGGGCCTCCATCTTCTGCGACTGCGCGAGCTGCTCCTGGGCCCGCTCCAGCGATGCCTGCGCTTCCCGTCGCTCTGTGATGTCGCGCGTGATCTTCACAAAACCGGCGAGCGTGCCCACCTCGTCGCGGACCGCCTCGATCACCACGCTCGCCCAGAACAGGCTCTTGTCCCGCCGCACCCGCCAGCCCTCGACCGCGCATTTGCCCTCGTATGCAGCGACCTGGAGGGCACGCGCCGGCTCGCCGCGCTGTTGCTCCTCCTCCGAATAGAAGCGACCGAAATGCTCGCCGACGATTTCCGTCGCCGTGTACTGGTGGATGCGCTGCGCACCCATGTTCCAGTTGGTGATGTGGCCGTCCTTGTCGAGCATGAAGATCGCGTAGTCGGTAACGCCTTGGATGACCATCCGAAAGCGCCATTCGCTTTCCATCAACGCCTCTTGCGTCTTGCGGCGCTCGGCGATGTCGTGCTGGAGCGCGGCTTCGATCCGTTTCCGCTGCTCGACTTCGGTATTAAGAAGTTCGGTGGCCTTGGCGAGACGCGCGGCCCGTTCTTGCGCCGCTTTCCGCATGTCATCATGCGCACGCTGCAGACCTTCTTCGGTCTTGCGACGGGCGGTGACATCCTCCACCACACCCATGAGGTGGCGCACAGCGCCGCTTTGATCGGTGGTGGCGGAAACGCTGGTGCGCAGCCAAAGGCGCGAGCCGTCGGGCAGCACGTGCCTGAACTCAATGGCGAAGCCCTCGCCGGTCTGGACTGCCTGTTGCAGCAGATCTCGCAGGTAGGGGGCATCCTCCGGCACGGCGAGATCCTCGATCCGCATCTGCAGCAGTTGCGGCGCCGGACGCCGAACGATCTCACAGAGCCGATTGTTGACCAGGCTAAAGCGTCCGGCCATGTCGATTTGGGCGATGCCCACGATCGCCTGACTGAACATGGTGCGCAGAATTTGCTCCTGCTGGCGCAGCTTGCCCTCGAGGCGTCGTCTCGCCGCCACATCCGCGCTCACTGCAAGGCCGGCGATCGAAACGCCGATCGTGAACATGACGAACAGCAGGAACGATTCGTTGAAAGTGGCGGCCAAGAAGGGACCACTGCCGGCCAACACGCCCCAGGCGGCAAACCCCGAAAATATGAGCGCCGTCGTCGCAGTGTCTCGTGGTCCGCATCGCAGCGCCGCCCATAACAGCGGCACGACGGCAAGGAACCCGAGCGCACTTCTGAACGCGGTCTGCTCGATCAACGGACTGAAGGCAATTACGCCCACCACACCCGCGGCGGCAATTACGGTGGCGGACGCCAGCACCTTGTTCAGATTGAAAGGTCGAAAGTCGCTGCGCGCCCAGAGCACGACGACCGGGGCGACCGCAAGGACGCCGGCCGCGTCGCGCAGCCACCACGTCGTCCACGCAGGAATGATGCCGGTCCATTCCAGGTATCCGGCAAGCGATAAGCCACCGATGCCGGCAGTGGCGCTGATCATTGTCGTGGCGAGAACGACCAAGGCGAATTTCGCAACGCGGGCCGGCGTATCGAAAGTGCTGCGGCCGCCGCACCAGATGCTGACCAGGTACCCGCCAACGACTGGCGCCAGAGTGCTGCCCGCTGCGACGACCAAGGACATCGGACTGGAGTCGGCGGCGCTCGCATTGGCGAGGTCCGTGGGTACGCCCGCCACGTATGCCGCTGCAAAAATCGCCGGCCACACGCGAATTCCGCACAAGAGGACGGCGGCGAAGGCGAGACCAGCCGGCGCCCAGATCGGGATCACGCTCGAGTGGATCGACGCGACCGTCAGGCTGAGATTCGCCAAACCAAAATAAGTTGCGGCAACGACTGTCAGCGCGAGCGCATAGATCGCCAGACCACGTGGATCCAGCGTCGGAAAAAACTTAGCCCCCGATAAACGAGTCACGGTATGCCCCCCGCATCCGCCAACTGCGCTTTGATCCTGCGTTCTCTCCCGCAATATGCGCTAACGTAGTCCCCGGCTAACCCCGCGTTAATGATGAACGTAACTGCGGCAGAACTCGGGCCTCAGCGTGACAAGTCCGCAAACAGCAACGGATCTTTGGCAGTTCCCGGACAGACTGCGCGCCGCGCAGGTGCGCCAGACAAGCCTGCTCAGATCAGCCGCTCCCTGCCGCCGATTTAGGCAGCAGGCCCTGCGGCGGCGCAAGCGCGTGATATTGAGTCCCGCGGGGCGCTCGCCCCAGCACGGGACTCGGCTCGACGTCACTTCTTTACGTATCGCATCAGCTTGCGCGCATCGACTTCCGCGCCGTAGACATTCCCATCGGCATCGGCGGCTACCCCTTCCGCGGCGCTGCCGGTTCCCGGTCCAGTGCCCTCCTTCACCGGTTCCGGATCCGGGATGAGCGCGGCGACCCTGCCGTCCTTTGCACTGCCGATCCGCAGACCGCGCCTGAAGCCCGGATTCTGCGTCGTGTTGGATTCGGAATTGGCGACATAGATGGTGTCGCCCGCATCGATATAGACGCCACTCGGCCGGCCGAATTGCTTCCATTCGACAAGGAATTTCCCATCCTGGTCGAAGACCTGGATGCGATTGTGTCTCGTTTTCAGGTGCGCCCTAAAATCAGGCGACGCGGTCGGGCCCGCCGCGTCAGTTCTTGATGTATTTCATCAGGCGTTTTGGCCCGACTTCCGCCCCATAAATATTTCCTTGCGCATCCGCCGCGACGCCCTCGGCTGCGCTCGTGCCGGTCGTCCTCTCTACCGGATCCGGAATGAACCCTGTCACGACGCCGTCGCGGACTCTTCCAACTCGGATGCCGCGCTTCCAACCGTCGTGGTTCTTGGATACCGATTCAGATTCCGAATTGGCGACGTAGATCATGTCCTTCTTGTCGATGAAGACACCGCTTGGGCGGCTGAACTGGAACCACTGGTCGATGTAGTTTCCGTCCTGGTCGAAAATCTGGATGCGGTTGTTCTGACGATCGCCGACGAAGAGTCGTCCGCGCGAATCCATCGCCAGCGCGTGAGGAATATCGAACTCGCCGGGGCTCGAGCCTTTCTTCCCCCAGGACTTGATGAACTTGCCGTCCTTGGAGAATTTTACGATCCGCGCATTGGTGTTGCCCCCGTGTCCGTCGGCGACAAAAATGTCGCCATTGGGCGCGACCAGAACTGCCGACGGCGCGTTGAATTCGTCCGGGCCGTTGCCGGCGACACCGGCCTTGCCGAGCCGCATCAACACCCGGCCGTCCGGACTAAACTTGAAGACCTGGTGGCCCTTTCCGTCCTTGCCGAGCCCGTCGGTGACCCAGACATTGCCGTCGCGGTCCACATGCAGCCCATGCGGAAACAAGAACAGTCCCTCGCCGAAGGCCTTCACCAGCGTGCCTGACGAATTGAATTTGAGGATCGGCGGCAAACTCGATCCATCACAAGCGAACGGGGCGCCCGATTTCATGAGCGATGGGGGAGCAAACGCGCCGCACCGTTCCGCCACCCAGACGCTGGTGCCGTCGACGTCGATGTCTACGCCGCTCGTCGAACCCCACTCACGACCCGCCGGCATTTTCGCCCAGTTCACGACCGCGTGATACGGATTGGGCGCGGAATTGGTCGGAGCACTGACCTGGGCGCTCGCCTCTGATGCTGCGATGCCCATCACGGCAACGACGGCAAGCGCAAACGCACGGCGCGATCGAACGCCATCCGGCATCGGAGCCCTCCCTTGGCAGTATCGGGTTTTCGCCCGGCATTTATTGTTTGATCCGAGCTTAGACTGCGCCTTGCCCACGCCGGCCGCAAGCAGTCGGCGCGCATGCTTGCCCTTCGCGACCGAAGACGGCAACTTGTGCGCCCCGCCATCCCTCTCCGCTGTGGTCGGAACGGAACAGATGACGACGAAGTTCAAAGGCGTCATGCAAAGCCCGGTGACGCCGTTCAAGGATGATTTCAGCCTCGACCTCCCGACATTCGAACGGCTGCTGGACTTTCACGTGCGTACCGGCGCAACCGCTATTTCCTGGCCGCACCATAAGGGCGAGTCGCTCAATCTGACGATAGCGGAGCGAAAGCTCTTCGCCGAAGCCGCGGTGCGCGTCGTGAACGGGCGCATTCCGGTCACCATTCATGTGAGCGCACTGGCAGTCGAGGACACGATGGCACTGGCGCGGCACGCTCAGGACATCGGCGCCGACGGCATCCTCGCCATCACGCCATATTTTTGGACGCCATCGATCGAGGCGATCCACGCCTACTTCGTGCGGCTCTGCCGTTCGATCGAGCTTCCGGTGCTGTCGTACAATTCCCCCAGTTATCTCGCCGGTGTCGAGATCACCGGCGATCTGATCTCGCTGCTGATCGAGCAATTGCCCAATTTCGTCGGGGTGAAGGAGGCGAGTTTCAACAGCGAAAAATTTCTGGAGATTTCGCGTGCCGCGCTCGCGATGCGGCCGGACTTTGCCATGCTGACCGGCGTCGAATATCTGTTGCCATCCGTGCCGCTCGGCGGCGTCGGGTCTTATTCGGCTGCGGGATCGATCTGTCCGAACCTCTGCTCGCAGCTGTTCGATGCCTGCATGCGCGGCGACTGGCCGCTCGCACGCGAGCTGCAGTACAAAATTTCCTGGCTCTGGCTGCTATTCCGCGACCAGTACCCCTCCTCGCTCAAGGGCGGCATGGTGATGATGGGGCGCCCGGTCGGGCCGACCCGGGCGCCGTTGCCGACCGCCACCGCGGAGCGTCAGGCGCATGTCCGCAGCGAGCTTGAACGGCTCGGTATTCTCGAGACCGAGCCGCACGGCTGGTGATCGGACGAGTCCAACCCATGCCCTTGTATCAGCCAAGCCTGCTGCACTCGCCGGTGACGCCGTTCACGCGCGAGCGCACCATCGACTTCGATCGCTACGCCCAGCTGGTCGAGTTCCACCTGGCCAACGGCGCCGACGGGTTGGCGCTCCCGATGCACGCAGGCGAATCCGTGAGCCTATCCGACGGCGAACGTCGCACGCTCGTGGAATTTGCGATCAAGCAGGTGAACGGGCGCAAACCGGTTGTCGCTCATGTGAGCGAGACCGGCACCGCCATCGCCGCCGCGCTCGCGCGCCATGCCGAGCAGCACGGCGCGACCGCCATCATCGCCACCACGCCGTATTATTGGACGCCACCGGCCGGGATGGTGCTCGAACATTTCATCCAGGTCGGATCGGCGGTGACGATCCCGTTTTTTCTCTACAACGCTCCCGACGAGATGCAGGGCGCCAAGGTGAATGCGGAGCTCTGTCTCAAGCTCATCGCGCAGCTGCCCAATTTCGCCGGCGTGGTCGATCTAAGCCTGGACTGGCAGTTCATGATCGAACTGATGACCGACGCCCCGCGCATGCGGCCAGGCTTCCAGTTGCTGGCGGGAACCGAGCTCATGGTGTCGGCCTCCGCCATCGGGGCAACCGGCATGTTGGCCCCACTCGCCGGCATTGCACCGCGGCTGGTGCGCGAGCTTTACGACCTGTGCCGCGACCAGAAACTGTTCGAGGCTCGAAAAGTGCAAGAACAGATCGCGGCGTTGCGCCAGGCGCTCAAGCCGGGCGGGGTCGCAAGCCTCAAGGCCGCCATGCGCGTCATGAGTCGCGACTGCGGCGAGCCGCGGCCGCCTGTACTGGCACTCGATGCCGCCGCTTACCAAAAGCTGGTCGGCCAGCTCGACGCGGTTGCGGCGCTGCGCGCCGAGGTGCGGGATTGGTGACCGCTCGCCTCTCCTACGGCTCCTCCCCGGCTCATCGCCACTTGCCAACCAGCGAAAATACCGCGTGCCGGAAACCGCCCCCCGCTGCGATCAGGAAGAGGCGAATAGTACTGCTATTGTCAGGCCGGCGCTGGAAGGAAACGCTGCCGAGAAACCAATTCACGCCACGGTGATCCCACCGTCCAGGACGAGCGTTTGCCCGGTCAACGATGCCGCTTGCGGGCTCGCGAGGTAACACACTGCGGCGGCGACTTCGTCGACGGTCGCCAACCGATGAAGTGGAATGCGTGCAAGCATGGCCTGCATGTAGCTCGGATCGTCGGTCCGTGCCGCACGCGAGGGCGACCGCGTGTCAAGCCGGCCCGGCGCAATCGCGTTGATGCGGATGCCATACTCCGCCCACTCGATCGCCAGCATCCGCGTCATCTGGATCAGTGCGCCTTTGGCGATACCATAAGTCGAGCGCTCGGCTGCGCCGACCAGCCCATGGGTCGAGGCGATGTTGACGATATCTCCCGGCCGGCCCGCCGCGATCAGTCGACGGCCAAGCTGCTGGCTGAGGAAAAAGGCACCACGCAGATTACTCGCCATGACGGCATCCCAATCCGCCCAGGTCACATCGACGGCAATCTTGCGCAGGTTGCTGCCGGCATTGTTGACGAGCAGGTCGAGCCGGCCAAATTCCGAGGCGACATCCGCCAAGGCGCGCTCGATGCTGGACTGCGAACCGAGATCGAGGACCAGGACGACAGGCTGCACGCCGAGCGCTTCGAGCTGTGCGACGGTGCCATCGAGGTTTTCGGCACGGGTTGCCGACACCGCGACATCGAAGCCGTGGCGGGCGAGCGCCAGGGCGGTCGCTGCGCCGACCCCGTATGAGGCGCCGGTCACGAAGGCGGTTTTCTTGTCAGCCGATCTATTCATATCGCGTGGTCAGCAGGGCGCAGGCATCCGCCAATAACCACCGGCGCGGATGCGACACAAGGTCCGCACGCCTAGGCGTGGCGCGGCCTGCTTTCGCGGAACGAGCCGCGCCGTTATGGTGCAACAAACATCCGGCAAGAACGCTAGACGGAGGGAACGATGTCGCGAACGAGCCTAGTCGCCGCTGCACTCGGATTGAGCCTCGCGTTCGGTCCGTCGGCGCTGGCGCAAACGAAGGTGCGGGTCGGCCAGCCACAAGTGGGCACCTTCCAGTTCGTGCCACTCCAGGTCGGCATCGAGGCGGGGATCTTCAAGAAGCACAAGATCGATCTCGAGGTCATCAGCTTCGGCGGCGGCCCCCGGGTACAGCAGGCGCTCGCGGCGGAGTCCATCGATATCGGCATTGGCTCCGGCCCCGAGCTTGCCTTCGTCGCCAAGGGCGCACCGGAGCTCGGCGTCGCCGCCATGGCCGACGCGCCCTATTCGGTCGTGCTCGCGGTGCCGAAGGACTCACCGATCAAGACCGCCGAGGATCTCAAGGGCAAGACCATCAGCATCTCGAGCAATGGGTCGCTGACTCACTGGCTGGGCCAGGAGCTTTCGCGCCAGATGGGATGGGGTTCCGCCGGCATCAATCTTGCGCCGCTCGGCTCTACCGCCGCCCAGATGGCGGCGCTGAGAACGCGCCAGATCGACGGCATGATCGTCGAGGCCAATGCCGGCTACAAGATGGAGGAGGACAACAGCGGCCGCGTCCTCGTACAGTTCGGAGACCGGATCAAGGTCTTTCACATTTACGTCTTCTACGCGCGCAAGGGGTTCCTGGAGAAAAATCCACAGGCGGTACGCGGCTTTCTGGCCGCGTGGTTCGAGACCATCGGATATATGCGCGAGCATCGAAGCGAGACCATCGACATCGTGCGCCGCACCGCCGAGGTGTCGCCTGGCGTCGCCGCCCGCGACTACGACGAGCTGATGGGGATGTTCAACCCGACCGGCAAGTTCGACCCCAATGCGCTCGACGTCCTGGCGCGTTCCTTCGTCGAGATGGGCTCGCTGCCGCAGGCTCCCGACATGCGCACGCTCATCACCGAACAGTATCTGCCGGGTGCAAAGTAAGTCCGTTGGCCGTCGGACAGTTTGGCGTCATTGCCGGCCCGAGCCGCCGACCCATCCGATTCAATGAGCGTGTTTTCAACGGGTGCGCGGGTCAGGCCCGTGCATGAGGGTCACTCATACCGGATTGCCGCCGGCGTGCCCGGCGCCAGCGGACGCGGATCGACTTCGACCAAGCCGCGCGCGACGCGCACGCGGTAGGTTGCAAGCTTCTCCGTGAACGGGGCCGGCGCGCAGCCATCCTCCAGCCGATACTGATAGCCGTGCCAGGGACAGGTGACGCAGCCGTCGATGATGCGTCCCTCCCCGATCGGCCCGTTCTGGTGGGCGCAGAGATTCGACAGCGCGCCGATCCGGGCGCCGTC
>CAVRXD010000033.1:0-89655 GCA_963725065.1 uncultured Alphaproteobacteria bacterium | reverse complement strand
GCCAGCGCCTCGATCTGGTCGACGATGACGCGTCGCATGTGGGAGGCGGTCTCGGCCGTCTCTTGCGGCAGCTCGAGTATCCCCTTGCGCAGCTCGGCGCGCGTGCCCTCGAGCTCCTGCTGCATCTCGGCGGTCATCTGCTTCAGACCGTCGAGCATCTCGGCGAACCGTTGCGCCGCCTGCGAGAGCATCGCGTGCGACTCCTCGGAGGCCTGCTCGTAGATGCTGTGCATGGCCTCGGCCAGCCGTTGGCGCTCCTCCTCGGCCCCGCTGCGGATCAGTTCGAAATTCTCGGTGATCGCCTGGACGCCGCTGGTGGCGGCGTCGGCGGTGAGTCGGGCGATGTCGCGCGCCCGTTCCGCCGCGCCTTCGAGCGATTGATCGAGCACGTCCGCGAAGCGGGTCAGCCGCTCGTCGAGCTCGATGCCCTTGCCGTCGAGTGTGGCGACCAGTTCCTCGAGCGAGGTGTTGCGTTCGGCCAGCTCGCCCTCGGTGCGACGGTTGCTGTTGTCGATCAGGGCAACGGCCTCGGCGAGCGAGCGTCCGTGCATATCGAACTGGCCGGCCAGTTGCGACAGATCGTTGAGCGTCTCGAGCGACATCGCCTTGAAGCTGGCGATGTTTCGCTCGACGTCGCTGTTGGCCGAGCCGGCCTTCTGCGCGACCTCGTTCATGGCCGCGACGAAATCGGAGACCCGCGCGACCAGCGTGCTCTCGATATCGCTCATGTTCTCATGCGCGCCGCTGAGGACCTCCTGGAGCAGGATGTTGGCCTCGCGCAGGCGCTCGTAGAGCGCGGTCGTATCCGACCGCAGCATGTTTTGCGTCTCCTGGATCTCGGAGACGGCCGCCGAGGCCGACTGCGTGGACTGCTCGACCGCCGCTTGCGTCGTGTCCTGCAGTTCCTTGAGCGTGCGGGTGATCGTCTTCGCGGCACTCTGGGTCGCGAGTTCCGCCGCCTCGCGCAATTCCCGGATCGAGCGGTTGACAGCTTCGCCCGTGGTCTCGGTCGCGGCGATGTGGCTCGTCTGCAGCTCCTTGAGCGACTGATTGACCGAGCCGGTCGCGGTCTCGCTCGCCTCGCTGATGAGGCGGGCGATGTGCTCGCTGTTGTCCATCATGGTCTGGGTGAAGTTGAAGCCCTTGGCTTCGATCGCCTTGACCGCATGCTCGGTGACGCGGCTCACCTCGCTCACGAATTCCTCGCTCTTGTTGGTGAGCGCGGCGAGCAGTCCGCTCGATTTCTCGTCCACGATGTAGGTCATCTCGGCGGCGCGCTGGCTCACGGCCGTTGAAATCTCCTCGGCCTTGCCGACGAAGTTGCGCGCCACTTCGGCGCTGACCGCAAGCAGCGTACGCTCGACCTCGCCGGCATTCTGCTTGAGCACGTTGCTCACGCCGGTCGACATCCCGTTGATCGTGCGCTCCGCGTCGTGCGCGCTCGCGCGGATTGCGCTCGTGGTGTTGGTCGCGAGCTGGGTGAGCGAACGCTCGGCGTCCGCGCTGTTGCTCTTGACCGCCTCGCCCAATTGCTGGATGCGCGAGCTGATGAGACTCGAGATTGAGCTCGTCAGATTGCCGATCGAGCGCTCGGCCTCGCTGGTATTGGCCTTGATGGCGCTGCTCAACTGGTCGGCCCGCGCGCCGATGGTATCGACCGAGGTCGTGACCAGCTTTTCGATCGCCTGGGCGGCTTCCCCGGCGTGAGACTTGATGGTGCTGCTCAGATGCTCGCTGCGCGAGGTGAGCAGGTCGGCGGCGGATTGGCTGCGCGTCTCGATTTCCCGGTTCAGGCTCTCGGTGCGCATGGTGAGCAGGTCGGCGGCCGACTGGGTGCGGGCCTCGATCTCCTTGCCCAGGCGCTCGCTGCGCGCGCCGAGCAATTCGGCCGCGGCCTGGCTGCGCATCTCGATCTCGCGGCCCAGGGTGTCGGTGCGCCCGATGAGCAGGTCGGCGGCCACCTGGCTGCGGGTCTCGATCTCCCTGCTCAAGTGGTCGGTGTGGCCGATCAGCGTTTCCGCTGCGGCCAGGCTGCGCAACTCGATGGCCCGGCCCAGGCTTTCGGTGTGCCCGATGAGCGTATCGGCGGCGGCTTGGCTGCGGGCCTCGATGGTCCGCCCCAGGTTCTCGGTGTGGCCGACGAGGATGTCGGCGGCGGCCTGGCTGCGCTCCTCGATTGCCCTGGTCAAGCCCTCGGTACGCCCGATGAGCGTGTCGGCGGCGGCCTGGCTGCGCTCCTCGATCGCCCGGCTCAAGCTCTCCGTGCGGCCGACCAGGAGCTCCGCGGCAGCCTGGCTGCGCTGCTCGATGGTCCGGCCCAGATGCTCGGTGTGTCCGATGATCGTTTCGGCCGCGGTCTGGCTGCGTGCCTCGATCGCCCGCCCCAGGCTCTCGGTATGCCCGACCAGCGTATCGGCGGCGGCTTGGGCGCGCTCCTCGATCGCGCGGCCAAGGCCATCGGTGTGCGCGACGAGCGTTTGGGCGGCGGCTTGGCTGCGCTCCTCGATCGCACGGCTCAAGCTCTCGGTGCGTCCGGTGAGCAAGTCCGCCGCGGCCTGGCTGCGCGTCTCGATTTCCCTGGTCAGGGTCTCGGCGCGCCCGCGCAGGAGGTCCTCGAAGCGGCCGATCCGCGTATCCAAATTGTCGGCCACCTCCATCGCCTTGAAGCCGAGGGTCTTGTCGATGTCCTCGATCTTGGCGCCGATGCTTTCGGCGAGTTCGGCTCCGCGCGCGTTGATCACGCCGGCGACGTCGCCGATGCGCCGGTCGAGCGCGCCGACCACTTCCTGGCCGCCGTCGGCCATCGCCTTGGCCACGTCTTCGACCCGGGCGGCGAAGTTGTCGTTGAGCATCTGGGTGCGGGCGGCAAAGTGCTCGTTGAGCGTCTGGGTGCGGGTGTCCAGCGCGTCCCGGAAGCGATTGAACTGCTGGTCGAGGCTCGCGGTGATCTCCGCGGACTTGACGGTGACGCGGGTGTCGAAATTGTCGAGGTAGTCGCGCATCGCGCCGGAAATATCCTGCGTGCGCTCGGCAAGACGCTCGACCATCTCACCGCCATAGGTCTTCACGGTGCGATCGAACTCGGCAAGGTGGCGGGTGATGAGATTGCCGAGGGTGGTGGAATCGCGCGCAATCCGCTCGGCAAGCTCGGTGCCGCCGTTGTTGAACATGTCCTCGAACGCCTGCAGGCGTCCGACCAGCATCTCGTGCACCGCGTCGCCGCGGCCGCCGATCACGTCGGAGAGGCGTTCACTGCCGCGACTGAACAGGTCCTCGAACGCCTGCAGCCGGGCCGCGATGACTTCGCGCGCCGCGTCGGCGCGGGTGGAGACCACGTCGGAGAGCTGTGTGCCGCTCTGGTTGAACATGTCCTCGAACGATTGCAGCCGTGACGCCAGCATGTCATGCGCAGCGTCGCTGCTGCTGGCGATCGCGTCGGCGAGCTGGTCGGCGCCGTCGCGGAACTTTTCGGTCACCTGCTGGCCGCGCTGCACGATCGTATCCGCGATGCGCGTGCCGGACTGCTCGAGCTGCGATACGACGTCGCTGCCGCGCAGGGTCAGATCGAGCACAAGCGAGTCGCCCGTGTTCTTGAGGGTGGTGTTCACCTCCTCGACACGACTGGAAATGGTGTCGGCGAGCTGGTTGCCGGTCTCGATCACGAGATCGGTCATTTCCTGCGAACGGGTGTTCATCAGCTCGACGATTGACTCGGATTTTTGCGCGAAGCCCTCGGTCACGTGATCGAGCCGCGTCGACATCATCTGCTGGAGGTTGGCGGTGATCTCGGTGAATTCATCACCGATGTGGTCGGTCTTGAACGTCAAAGTCTCGGTCAGGCGGTCGCTGGCGGCGGAAATCGCCTGCGAGGTTTCCTGGCTGGCCTTCTCGAGGCGGTCGAGCAGGTCGCCGCCGCGATCGCCGAGGGTTTCGATCATCGTGTCGCCGGCATTTCCGAGCGCGCGCGTGATGTGCTCGGCCTTTTCCGCGAGCGTATGAGTAATGCGCCGCGAGGCCTCGTTGACCTGCTCCGCTACGAGCTCGCTGATCTGGGAAATGTCGTGGCTAAGATCGAGGTGGACGCCATTGATGGCGTCGCGGATCTGCCCGGCCTGGCCGACGAGGGTATCGCGCTGGCTGCCCAAATCCTGCAACAGCGCCCGGATGCGCACCTCGTTGTCGTTGTACGCGTGTTCGAGGGCGGAGACCTCGTTCGCGACCAGGGTCTCGAGCTCGGCGGCGCGCGCGAGCGCGCGCTCGATGCCGTCGCCCATGGCGGCGACTTCGCGTCGAATGGCCTGGCCAACGGTGACGATCGACTCGCGGGCCACCGTCTCGGGCTCCGCCAGCCGCATGGCGACCTCCGCCATGGATTGGGTGATGAGGCGCAGTTCCTGCGAGCGCCACGCCATGTGGGCAAGCACGTAGAAGAAGACGATCGGTACGAAGAAGGCGGCGGCGAGCACCGCCAGCACCGGTGCGGTCAGGCCGCTCGGTCCGAACGAGGCCTGCAGTTGCGGCAGATAGAGCCAGCCGAGCACCAGGCCGGCCAACACCCACAGGCCGGCGAAGACGGACGCGAAGACGTAGGAGGTGCGGGACGGGCGACGCTGCAAGGTGCGCAGGATCTGCCCGATG
Source organism: uncultured Alphaproteobacteria bacterium (assembly GCA_963725065.1). Lineage (GTDB taxonomy): Bacteria > Pseudomonadota > Alphaproteobacteria > Rhizobiales > Xanthobacteraceae > VAZQ01. Next base: position 85,017 of record CAVRXD010000033.1, on the reverse strand, counting down.
GATTCACGGTCGTCATTGGCGGGACGGCGCAGCGCGCCGGTCTCATCCGCAAGGCTGACCTCGTCCGTTTCGAACAGGTCTTCCCTGACGGACGAAGTCGATCTCACGGTGCGCCACGGCTCCTCGGCGGACGGCGCTTCTTCGGTCGACGTCACCGGAGGCAAGGGTGGCAAGGATGGATTGACTGGTTCCGCCTCAACGGGGGTGTCCCGCGCCGTGAGCGCGTCCTGGATCGCCGAAAGCGCCGCTTCCGTCGGATCCGTGATCTTTTTCGGGGTGTTTGCCATGTCCGTCGTCGCCTCGTATTACGCTGGAACAGAGCAGCGGCCAGATCCCGGCCGCGCCACGAGCGCGTTTAGCCTTGAGATCCCCTCCGGAACCCCCTCGGGCAGCCGGCAGAAACGCGCCGCTCAGACATTTCACTGCCGTTCGGCTATCCTATCGGCTTGGCATACCGAAGGAAACCGCTCGTTAAGGTCTCTTTAATCATCGTTAACGGCGGCGCGCATGCGTCAGGGACCGAACAAAGAGAAAAGCCGCCGCGTCGACCCGCGGGCGGGTCGGCCGGCGGCGGCCAGACGCCCGACCCAGGCGCAGTGGCGTTACCTCGAGCGCGGGCTGACGCAGGCCGGTGGGAAGCTCCCGCTGTTCGATCGCAACGGCCGCGAAGTGTCGAGGAAGACAATCGAATCCTGCATCGCCCAGGGCTGGGCGATGCCCTGGATGCACAACCCGATCAAGCCGGATTGGCTGGTCTGCCGGCTCACGGAGGGCGGCTATCGGGTGCTGGGCGGCGAGCCGCCGTCGCAAGACCCGGCGCCGGGCGATGATCGCACCCGGTCGTGAGCATTAACCATGCCGCCGCCGCGCGGCGTGAGCCAGTCACGCGGCGTTAACCCTGACCGCGTGGCGCCTGCTCTCATATGTCGGGAATTGCCCATGCCGTCACCCGTATCGATTGCCGGGCCGTGCATCTGCTCGCGGGGATGTCGGCGGCGTGCGCGCCGGACCGGTTTTGAGGCCGCCGATTGATCCCTGGGCTCATCTGGCGCGCGCCCTCGCCAGCAGCTATAGGAGCCCGGCATCGCCGCACCTCCCGCAACAATTTCTCCCCCATTCACATGCCGAGCATCACCTACATCGATTACGAAGGCACCCCGCGCACGGTCGAGGGCGAAGTCGGTTCGACCGTCATGGAGACCGCGATCAAGACACGGCATTCCCGGTATCGAGGCGGAGTGTGGGGGTGCCTGTGCCTGCGCCACCTGTCACGTCCATGTCGACGAGGCCTGGCGCGCGGTGGTGGGTGAACCGTCGCCGATGGAGGAGGACATGCTCGACTTCGGCTATGACGTGAAGCCCGACTCGCGGTTGTCATGCCAGATCAAGGTCACCGCCGAGCTCGAGGGCTTGGTGGTACGCACGCCCGAGCGGCAGGCGTAGCGGTCATGCGTGTCCGCGCCTAGCAGGCGCGGCACATCTTCCCATATCAGAGCTGCGACATCATTGAAGTTCGGCGAGAGGGTATGAGCGAAGTCATCAAGACTGACGTATTGATCATCGGTGCGGGGCCCTGCGGTCTGTTCGCCGTGTTCGAGCTTGGCCTGCTCGATATGAAAACGCACCTAATCGACATTCTCGACAAGGTCGGCGGTCAGTGCGCCGAGCTCTATCCGGAAAAGCCGATCTACGACATCCCGGGCATACCCTATGTCACCGGCCAAGGTCTCTGCGACGCGCTTATGGCGCAGATCAAGCCGTTCGGACCGACGTTTCACCTGCAGGAAATGGTGCAGACGATCGAGAAGATCGGCGACCCGCTGTTTCGCGTGACAACCGATCGTGGGCAGGTGTTCGAGGTCAAGGTCATCGTGATCGCGGCGGGGGGCGGTTCGTTTCAGCCCAAGCGCCCGCCCATTCCGGGCATCGAAGCCTATGAGAGCACCTCGGTCTTCTATGCCGTCCGGCAGATGGATGCTTTCCGCGACAAGCGCATCCTGATCGTGGGAGGCGGCGACTCCGCGCTCGATTGGACATTGAACCTCGCGCCGCTTGCCAGCCACCTCACGCTGTTGCACCGGCGCAGCGATTTCCGCGCCGCGCCCGACAGCGTCAACAAGATGATGTCGCTCGTCGGCGAGGGTAAGATCGATTTCGTGCTGGGTCAGGTGGCTTCGCTGGAAGGGCAGGGGGGACGGATCGCCAAGGCGATCGTGAAACGCAACGACGGCTCGAACTTCGAAATCGCCTGCGACGCGCTGCTGCCGTTCTTCGGACTGACCATGAAGCTCGGCCCGGTCGCGGAGTGGGGCATGGAAATGAAGGACGGCGAATACATCATCGTCGACACTTCGACTTTCGAGTTGAGCATCCCGGGCATTTTCGCAATCGGCGACATCAATTGGTATCCGGGCAAGCTCAAGCTCATTCTCTCGGGTTTCCATGAAGGCGCGCTGATGGCGCAAAAAGCCCATCGCTACGTCTATCCCGACAAGCGGCTGGTGTTTCAATACACCACCTCATCCACCAGCCTGCAGAAGAAGCTCGGCGTGGCGTGACCAACCCGTCCGTGTCCCGGCCTCGTCGAACGACGGCGCGGCGCGCGAGACCATCCGGGAACGGGTTCTAGCGACCGGAGGTCGGCAGCCGCGGCGTGGTCATGCTCGGCGGGGGCGGCAGCGGCTCGCTGCGCACCGGTTGGGCCGGCGGACCCAGGCCGAGCGCCTCGCGCGCCGCCGGCAGTGCCGCATCCGCCATGGCAGCGTGGCCTTCAGCGGTCGGGTGAATGGCGCCGCCATAGACGGCAGCGAACACGCCCCAGATGGCATCGTGCAGATCGCTCGGCTGCAGCAGCGCGGGCAATCCCTCGGGGTAGGTCAGCGCGGTGAAGTAGCTGTCGTTCGCCGTTCGGATCCAGCGTGCACGCGACGCATAGGGGCGAAACTCGCTCGCCGGATAGCCGCAGGTCATCGGGTCGTTCGCACCCTTCGTCAGGCTGCTCTCGAAGGTCTCGCCCTTGCCGGAAAAGCATTCGCGATCGAAGGGCGGATCGTCGTCGGCACGCGCGCACGCGCCGTGCAGCGCGAAGGCCGGCTGGTGCGCATCCACGAACGTCATGCGTTCGGTCGCGGGATCACGGCACGCCTTGCCTTCTTCGCAGCGTGCGAGTGCCTTGACGCCGGGCAGAAATTTTCTCGATACGAATTCCGCGGCCTGGCGCAGTCGTTCGCCGTCGGCCGCAAAGGCCGGATGCACGTCGAAGCCGTCGCGGCCGCCCGGGCACGGCGTGTCGGGGCCGGCGAGCGCGGGATTGCCGTAACTGACATAGACGACGCGCGACAGATTTCCCCCGACCATCGGCTTGAGCGCGGCGCGCAGCTTGGCAAAATTGGCGGGCAGCTCACGGTCGAGGACCTTTTGCGCGTCCTGGACCGACGCAAGGATGCCGCCGCGGTTGAGCAGGTTGCGTTCGGTACCAGGCTCGATGATGACGCTGGCGATCAATCCGGAAAAGAGGATGTCGTTGGCCCCGATGGTGAGCAACACCAGGTCGAGACTGCGATCGGCGCGATAGCGCCGCGCGGTCGTCATGAGGTCGGTCAATTCGCTGATCTGGGCACGCGCCGTTCCCGAACACGCTGCGCCGGTACCGGGGTTCGGACACTCGCGTGCGCGCTGGCTCTCGAGAAAACCCGCCTTGATGGTCGCGCCCGAACATCCGAGGGGAAGAAACGTAACCGCGAGGTGGGGGGCTTCGACCGCCAGCGCGAGGGCAGTGCGCATCTGATAGCTGTAGAGCGAGCGGTGGCAGGGGCCGCTCATCCAGCGCGCGCTCTGCCGCGCCCAGTCGCTGATGCCGGCATCGTCGCCCGCCGTGGTGTTGCACGATCTGTTGCCGCTGAAGCCCGCCCGTCCCGGCCGGTAGTATTCGCCGCCCTCGAAGCGCTTGAAGCAGAAGCCTTCGTCCGAGAGCCGCACCGCCCGGTCGGGGTTGCCCTCGCCGGCGGCGATCGAATCGCCCATGCCGGCGATGAGGAGATCGCGCACCTGGATCTCGCTCATCAGCCGCAGCGCCGTGCCGTCGAGCAGAATGATATCGACGGTTACGGTGCTTGGGCGCCCGTAGGGCAGGTGGGCCTTCACTTCCTCGGTGCAGGTGGCGTTGACCTGTCGCGGGGGCCCATCGCCGTCGTCGAAGCTCCAGACGCACCCTTCATTCGCGGGCACCGTTCCGGCAAGCACGACGCCGACGCGGTGGTCGCGCGGCGACAGATAGACCTCGCGCACGCCGTCCCGCTCGCAGACTTCCAGCAGCTTGCCGGCGCGGTCGACGCACAGTCGCTCCACCGTATCGCGGGCCCAGCCGCGGCCATCGGTCTCGCGCGCCAGCAGCCGCTCGGCCGCCAGCACCCCGTCGCTGCGCGTTGCGGCGACGTGACGCTGGAAGTCGGCGTCGCTGCGGAACAGGCGAAACCGGTTCTTGACCTCCCACTCGATGCGTGGCGCGCCGCTGCCTCGCAGCTCGGCGTGGGCAGCCGGTCCGCACCAGGTCGAGAGCACGAGGGTAATGAGGCCAAGGATACAGAAATGGCGCATGGTACCCGCCGGAATAATGGAGCCATGACTAGCACGCCGGATGCGGCGGAAATGTGAGGTCGGAACGGCTCCGGCCGACAGTGCTAAGCTCATAACGTCACAGGGATTTCTGCGCGGCATTTGCTCGGTTGCGGTTGACGGCGGCAGTGCTGCTGGCGAGGGCGCCTGTGGGCGAATCCTTGCCGCCCAGCGGGGCTCTCGCGTCCCGCCATCGCCCGCTGCGACAACCCGACGCCGGGCAACTCCGCTTGCTTCGGCTGCGCAGAGGCGGAAGCGGCACCCGTCGCGCTTCATCCGAGGGGCGGTCGCCCAACACGGGCGGCGCCGCCGAAGCTTCGCGCACTGATCCTGACAATATCGATTCGACCGCGTAATTTTTCGTGAGTACACTTTTCGCAACAAAGGGTCGGCGACAAAACAATCCGGGAGGATGGGCAATGGATCGAAGGGTTCTGGGACTTGGCTGCGCCGCCGCGCTGCTATTGGGGGTCCCGTCCGCGCAAGCGCAGGGCACGGTCAAGATCGGACTGATCAACGTGCTGTCGGGGCAGTTCGCCGATGCCGGCATCCAGCTCGACAACGGCGTCAAGACCTACATGAAGCAGTACGGCGACACCGTTGCCGGCAAGAAGATCGAGATCATCCGCCGCGATGTGGGCGGCCCGGCGCCCGACGTCGCCAAGCGGCTGGCGCAGGAGCTGGTCGTGCGCGAAGGCGTCGACATCCTGGCCGGATTTCTGCTGACGCCGAATGCGCTCGCCGCCGCCGACGTTTCCGCTCAGGCCAAGAAGTTCATGGTGGTGATGAACGCCGCCACTTCGATCATCACGACCAAGTCGCCGTACATGATCCGCACGTCGGTCACGTTGCCGCAGGTGATGGAGACATTCGGCACATGGGCGGCCAAGGGCGGGACCAAGAAGTGCTACACGATGGTGACCGACTATGGTCCTGGACATGATTCCGAGGCGGCGTTCCAGCGCGCGTTCAAGGAAGGCGGCGGCGAAATCGTGGGCTCGGTGCGATTTCCCGTCGCAAACCCCGACTTCTCGGCGTTCGTGCAGCGCGCCAAGGACATGAACCTGGAGTGCATCTACATTTTCATTCCCGGCGGCGCGCAACCGGCAGCGCTCGGAAAAGCCATGGCCGAGCGTGGCATCGATCCCACCAAGACCAAGATCCTGGCATCGGGCGAGGCCACGTCGGAGCAGGCGTTGAAAAGCATGGGCGACGCCGGCCTCGGCATAATTTCGGCCTGGCACTACGACTACAAGAGCGACGCGCCGCGGAACGTTGAATTCGTCAAGCTCTTCAACGAAATGCATGGACGCAATCCGGACTTCTTCTCGATCGGCGGCTATGACGGCATGCACGCCATCTACGAGGCGCTCAAACGGGCCGACGGCAAGACCGACGGCGAGTCCTTGATCACGGCCGCCAAGGGAATGACGTGGGATAGCCCGCGCGGCCCGATGTCGATCGATCCCGAGACGCGCGACGTCGTGCAGACGATCTATATCCGGCGGGTGCAGAAGGTCGGCGGCGAGCTCGTCAACGTCCCGTTCGACAAGATCGAGAAGGCCAAGGATCCGACGCGGGCGCGCGGCGGCTGAAGGTTCGGAGAGCAAGTTGCGCGCGGCAGTGATGTCGGGCTGTGATCTCGCCCGCCAACGGCGGCGTAAGTCGTTGGGCGCGGGCGCTCCGGGGGAGGACAGCAATGCAACTCGTTGGCTATGCCGGTTTTGCCGCGGCCATCCTCGCGGTTTCGCCGGCTGATGCGCAGCAGACGATCAAGATCGGGCTCATCCTGCCCTATTCGGGACAGTTTGCCGATCCCGGTGCCCAGGCCGACAACGGCATCAAGCTCTACATGCAGCAGCACGGCGATACGGTTGCCGGCAAGAAAATCGAGATCGTGCGCAGGGATACCGGCGGCATTGCGCCCGACGTGGCCAAGCGTCTTGCCCAGGAACTGGTGGTGCGCGACAAGGTCGACCTGCTCGCCGGCTTCTCGCTCACGCCGAATGCGCTGGCGGCCGCCGACGTATCGGCGCAGGCCAAGAAGTTCATGGTGGTGATGAACGCAGCCGCGTCGATCGTCACCACCAAGTCGCCCTACATGGCGCGCGTATCGTTCACGCTGCCGCAGCTCAACGAGCCGCTTGGCGTCTGGGCCTACAAGAACGGGGTGCGGAAGGTCTACTCCATCGTGGCGGATTTCGCGGCCGGCCATGACGCCGAAACGGCCTTCCAGAGCGCCTTCAAAGCGGCCGGCGGGGAAATAATCGGCTCAGTGCGGTATCCCGTCGTCAACCCCGACTTCTCTGCCTTCGTGCAGCGCGCCAAGGACATGAATCCGGAGGCGATTTTCGTGTTCGTGCCCGGTGGCTCGCAGTCGCCGGCGATCGCCAAGGCGCTGGCGGATCGCGGCATCGACCCGCGAAGGACCAAGGTCATGGCGCAGGCGGAGCTGACCGACGAGCAAGCCTTGAAGAATATGGGCGACACGGCGCTCGGTATCATCACGTCCGCGCACTACGACTACAATCACGATTCGAAGCTGAACAAGGAATTCGTGGGTGCGTTCAATGCGGCGTTCAAACGCAACCCGGATTTCTTTGCCGTGGGTGGCTATGACGGGATGCATCTCATCTACGAATCGCTGAAGAAGAGCGCCGCCAACACCGATGGGGAGGCGTTGATCGCCGCAGCGAAGGGGATGGCGTGGGAGAGCCCGCGTGGTCCGATGCTGATCGACCCCGCGACCCGCGACGTCGTTCAGACGGTCTATATGCGGCGGGTGGAGAAGGTCGGCAGTCAGCTCGTCAATGTCGAGTTCGACAAGATCGAGAACGTCAAGGATCCGGTGAAGGCCCGGAGCACGAACTAGTGCGGCGGATTTGAAGTTCCTGCCCTTGTGCGGCGAGATGGCCAGGTCCTTCAGCTCCAAGACCAGACTGGAATTGGTAAGTAGCAGAGCTACAAGGTTGCTGGTGTCCCTTTGATTCCGAAGTTCGCATCAGAGGGTGCCGCGGCCGCCGGCGAACTTCGGAATCGGGACACTAGGCGAGTGCTCATGCTGACCACGGCTCGGACTCCGGCATGATCGCCTCGGCCTTCGGCGTGCTGTTCGACGGCTTTGCCTATGGGATGCTGCTGTTCCTCCTGTCGGTCGGCCTGTCGGTCACGCTCGGCATGATGAACTTCGTCAACCTGGCACACTGCAGCTTCGCCATGCTGGGCGGCTACGTCGCCGTGTCGGTGACGAACGACCTCGGCTGGCCGTTTCTGGTCAGCCTGCCGGTGGCATTTGTAGCCGCGGCGGTGGCAAGCGTGGCGTTCGAGCGCTTGCTTTATCGTCGCCTCTACCGTGCCACCGATCTCGACCAGTGCCTGCTGACGATCGGGATCGTTTTCATCTCGGTCGCCGTCGCCGCCTATGTCTACGGAACCATTCAGCAGCCCCTGAACGTGCCCTCGTATCTGCGCGGCACGGTCTCGGTCATGGGCCAGAGCGTCGGCGTATACCGGCTGTTCCTGATCGGCGTTTCGCTGTTGGTCACGCTCCTCCTGGTCGCGACGCTCGAATACACCCGCTTCGGCGCGCAGGTGCGCGCGGCGGTCGACAACCAGCGCATGGCCCGCGGACTGGGCATCAATGTCGATCGCGTCTTCGCCATTACCTTCGCACTCGGCAGCGGTCTCGCCGGCCTTGGTGGCGCGCTCGCCGTCGAGATCGTGGGCCTCGATCACGCCTTCGCCTTTACCTACCTGGTCTATGTCCTGATCGTGGTTGCGGTCGGCGGGCTCGGCTCGATCGCCGGCTCGTTCGTCGCAGCGACCCTCCTCGGCATCAGCGACATGGCGGGCAAATATTATTTCCCCGAGCTCGGCGCGTTTCTCATCTATTTCGTCATGGTCACGCTGCTGATGTGGCGGCCGCTCGGCCTGTTCGGGAGACGTTAGGCAATGACGTCTTCCGCGGCGGCCGAGCCGCAACGTTACCTCGAAGCGCAGATCCGCTGGCGCCCGCTCGAAATTGCGTTCTGGCTCGCAACGCTGCTTCCGTTCGTGCTCACGCCCAACTATCTGCTACTGGCGAGCCAGATTGCCATCACCGCGCTGTTTGCGCTGTCGCTCGATCTCATCCTCGGCTATGCGGGCATCGTGTCGCTCGGCCACGCCGCCTATTTCGGCTTCGGCTCCTACACCGCGGGCCTGATTGCAAAATGGGGCTGGGGCGAACCGTTGACCGGCTTGATCATCGCCGCCGCCGCAGCCGGCGTGCTCGGCTATCTCACGAGTTTCATCATCGCCCGCTTCCGTCATCTTGCCCTGATCATGATCACGCTCGGGCTCGGCCTGTTGCTCGCCGAGGCCGCCAACAGCGCCAGCTGGCTGACCGGCGGCGCCGACGGCCTCCAGGGCGTGCGCATGTGGAAGCTGCTGGGCATGTTCCAGTTCGATCTCTTCGGCACCACCGCCTACAGCTATTCGCTTGCAGTCCTGTTCCTGCTTTTCCTGGTCGCACGGCGAGTGATCCATTCGCCGTTCGGCTTGGCCTTGCGCGGCATCCGCGAGAACGCGGTCCGCATGCCCGCCATCGGAGCGGCGAGTCCCGCGCACATCCGCAAGGTCTACACGATCGCTGCCGTCATGGCCGGCGTCGCCGGCGCGTTGCTCGCGCAGACCACCGAGACCGTCTCGCTCGAGACACTGAGCTTCCAACGCTCGGCTGACGTGCTGGTGATCCTCATCCTGGGCGGCGCCGGAAGGCTCTACGGCGGCATCGTCGGCGCGATCATCTACATGGTCGCGCGCGACCAGCTCTCCGGCATCAATCCGCAATACTGGTACTTCTGGATTGGAACGTTGCTGGTGGCGGTCGTGATCTTCCTGCCTAATGGCATCCTCGGCGGTTTGGCGCGGCTGATGCCGGCCGGGCGGAGCCCGGCATGAGCACGGCGGCGCTGTCGACGCGCGGACTCGACAAGTCCTTCGGCTCGCTCGTGGTCGCCAAGAACATCGAACTCGATCTGCCCCGCGGCGCGCGCTACGCGCTGATCGGGCCCAACGGCGCCGGCAAGACCACGCTGATCAACCTGATCACCGGCATGCTCAGGCCGGACCAAGGCCGCATCTTTCTGGAAGCGGACGAGGTCACCGCGCTCAGGCCGGAGGAGCGCGTCAAGCGTGGTCTGGTGCGGACATTTCAGATCAACACTTTGTTTCCCCACCTCAGTGCGCTCGAGGCGGTAACGCTCGCGGTGTGCGAGCGGCGCGGCTATGCCGGGACCTGGTGGCAGAAGCTGCCGGCCTATCCCGATGCGATCGAGGAGGCCTACGCGATCCTGCTCTCGCTGCGGCTCGGTGCGAGCTGCTATCGACCCACCCGCGAGCTCGCCTATGGCCAGCAGCGGTTGTTGGAGATCGCGCTCGCGCTCGCCACCAACCCGAAGGTGCTGCTCCTCGACGAGCCGGCCGCCGGCGTGCCCCAGGGCGAGAGCGCCGAGCTGTTCTCGGTGATCGCGGACCTCTCGCAGGACATCGCGGTGCTGTTCATCGAGCACGACATGAACGTCGTGTTCCGCTTCGCACGTCGCATCATCGTCATGGTGGGAGGGCGGATCCTGGTGGAGGGCACTCCCGCGGAGATCGGCGCGGATGCGCGTGTGCGCGAGGTGTATCTCGGCGGAGCGCATCATGGCTGAAGCGCTGCTTGCGCTCGAGGGCTTGCGCGCCGGTTACGGCGACGCCGTCGTGCTCGACGGCATCACATTCGAGGTCCCCGACGGCGGCAGCCTCGCGTTGCTCGGGCGCAACGGCGTCGGCAAGACGACGCTTCTGCTGACGATCATGGGCTTCACCCGCGTCAGCCGCGGGACCATTGCCTGGCGCGGCCGCGACATTACCCGCCTTGCTCCCCATGGGCGCGCTCGCGACGGGATCGGCTGGGTGGCGCAGGAGCGCGAGATATTCCCCTCCCTCAACGTGGAGGAAAATCTCACGGTGGCCGCGCGGCCGGGACGGTGGTCGCTGGAGCCGGTCTATAACCTGTTCCCTCGGCTCAAGGAGCGGCGCGCCAGCGCCGGCAATCACCTCTCGGGCGGCGAGCAGCAGATGCTGGCGATCGCGCGCGCGCTGATGACAAATCCGGCACTGCTCCTGCTCGACGAGCCGCTCGAGGGCCTGGCGCCGATCATCGTCGAGGAATTGACCGCGGCGATCCGGCGGATGACCTCGGATGAAGGCACGGCCTTCATCCTGGTCGAGCAGCATGCCGAGGTGGCATTGTCGCTGACCGAGCACGCCGTGGTGCTGGAGCGCGGCAGCATCGTGCATCGCGCGCGCTCGCGCGACCTGCTGCAGGATCAGGCAACGCTTGATCGCCTGATCGGCCTGCGCCTGGACGACGCCGGCAACTCTTTCACAAAGCCCGGCGACATTCCCGCGCGCTGAACCGTTGGGAGCGAAATCGCCTCAGATTAAATCACGATTTCACTCGATCCGAAAAGTCGGCGAACTTGTCGGGATGGCTTTCTAGAGTTTCTCCGCGATGAATTTCAGGATCTCGGCGCATTGCCGGTTGACATCGTGCGCCGCCGCTTCGCCCTGTTGCTGGGCTTCCGCCTGGATGGCCCGCGACACGGCTTCGTCGAGGAGGGTCCGCACCGCTTCGTCGCGGGTCAGGACCCCGTTTTTGACCAGCACCCGATAGAGCGCAACAACGGCGCTGACCGCCGCCATCGTGTACGCCGCGTCGTCGAATGGCTTCATTTCACGCTTTCTGGTGAATGCGTGCAGCTCATAGGGCGGCCGTAACGGCCGGATGGGTCGCTGCCGTGAGAAACCTGCTCAATGGCCTGCAATCGTTGGGCATTAGGCGATTGGGGTGCAAAGTTACCACGCCCGGTAGGCGATGCCTATCTGGCACACCGCACCGGGCCCTGGATCTGTTGTCGCCACGCAACACTTGGCGGAAGAGTTCAGTCTCCGAGCCTTCACGCCCTTGATTGGTCACGCCAGGAAATAAATAGTCGTGATGGAAGATGTACGCGCCACATGTGAAGCAGGCTGGCGCGGTGTGATGTAGGTAAGTGTAAAGGGCGTGTCATGTCGTCATATGCAAGTTACTGCCAGGCCCAGGCTGCGGAATGCGCGCGGCGCGCCAGACTGGCAAGCTCGCCCGACATCGCCGAGGAGCGCCGGAATTTAGGTCTGCGTTGGCTGAAGCTGGCAGAAAAGGCGCGCGCGGCGAGCCGGCCCCTCACGCAGGCCAGCAAGCCATCCGTCGCCGTGCCGGCCCGCGCGTAGAGCGACATCGTCTTGGGTTGAAGGCGGATTTCGCTCTCGGCATTTTACCGGGTCGCACACCCTTGCGTGGAGCCCCTGCAAGCCGGCGCGGCGCGCTTCCCCGCGCTGACGGGAAACGCGCCGTGATGCCGCGGCGGTCTTACTGCGCGCGGATGACCGCTTCCTCGTAGTTGCCCGTGCCCATGCCGCTGTCGGCAAAAATGCCGTGATCGGCGATCCACTTGAAAGTCTCTTCGTAGACTTCCTTGGTGTAGGGCTCGAATACCAGGCGCTCGCCCGGTCCCCAGCGGCGCGTATCCATCATGGCATGATAGCGCGCGGGGAATTCGTTCTTGTAGTAGTGGGTGTAGAGATCGGGACGCAGATCGATGTCGCGTTGCGCGCGTTTGAGCGCGCGGAAGAACTTGCGCAGGTCTTCCGGATCAGGATCGCCGGTGACCATGGTCGCGATCATGAAGGTCGTGTCGATGATCTTGCGGAACCCGAGTTGCTCGGCGAAGTAATAGGGCCCGCTGAACAGCGCCGATGCCTGTGCCTTGCCCTCGATCAATTGGTCGAGCCGGTGGAACAGCATGCCGTCGGCAAAGCTGAGATTGATCTTGTCGGCCGGCATGTACTGCTCGAGCGCCTGGATGGTCGAGTAGTGGCTGCCCGACTGATAGCCGACCGCGATGGGAACGCCGGCCAGATCCTCGGGCCGCTTGATCGGCGAGTCCTGGGGAACGAATACGCCGGATGGCGCGACCGAATAGACATCGGCGTAGAGCTTTCCCTTGCCCTTCGACGCGGCGACACCGACAGTCCAGTGGCAGGCGCAGCTCACGTCCGAGCTGCGGCCGCGCTCGAACGACTGCATGGCGCCGACCTTGTCGCCCTTGTAGTGGTGCGCACCATCGGTCGATTTGACCAGTTCCTGGAAGATGTAGTCGAGGCCTTCTTCCTTGAAGTAGCCCTTCTCGTCGGCGACCCATTCCTGCAGCCGGAAGTGCGGCTCGATGATGAATTTCTCCCTGGCCATGCTGTGCTCCTTTCTCGGATTGTTGGTTCCCGGTGCGTTGCGTTTTGCTCAGCAGCAGGCTTGCTCCGCTGGGCGCTTGTCGCGTTGCTCGGCGACGCGCCGGGCTGCGATCATCTTCACATGGTCGTCCATCAACCGGCGTGCGCCGGCGGCGTCGCGGATTTCGATGAGGGAGGCCAGCTCCTTGTGGACGTCGAGAATGCGGCGTGCCACTTTGGAAGTCAGCGTCGGATTCCGCGCCGGCCATGACACATGCTGCAGCGAGATCAGCTGCACGACCAGGACGCGGTTGTGCGACGCCTCGGCGACCGCGAGATGGAATTCGCGCGATGAGCGGGTAAAGGCGACGACGTCGTCGATCTTGTCTTCCGCATCGACGATGAGCTCGTGCAGCCGCGCGTGGTCCTCGGCGGTGGAGTTGACGGCGGCGAGTTCGGCCGCGAGGCACTCGATGGCGCGTTGCGCATCCATGATTTCGCTCGTCGAGACGCCGGCAAGATCGAGCTGCACCGCCAGCGCCTCGGCGAACAGACGGGCGTTGCCCCGGGCGATGCGCGCGCCGCCGCCGGACCCGACCTTGATGTCGACCACGCCCTGGGCTTCGAGCGTTCGCAGCGCATCGCGGGCGACGATGCGGCTGACCCCGAAGCGGCCGGCCAAGTCCTTCTCGGTGCCGAGGAAATCGCCGGGACGTAATTCGCGCGCGAACAGCGCATCGCGCACCTGCGCGACGATCTGCGTCGACATGGTGGCCGAGCGGAAAGGGAGGACCTTCCGCTCACTGCTGTTTATGGCGGGATGCAGCCGCATATGGCCTCTGCGCTCCTGCGCGGCAAAAGGTAGCAACGATACTAAAGATGATATCTTTCGCCTCGGGACGCGTCAAGCGCGTCGCCCGCCGCGCCGCGGGCTCAGGGCGCTACTTTTTCAGGCCGGCGGCCTGGGCGACCTCACCCCAGCGCTTGATCTCGCTCTGGATGATGCTGGCGAAAACCTCCGGCCCGCCGCTGAGCGCGTCGAACCCCTGCGGATGCAAGGCCGCCAGCACGTCTTCCGACTGCAGGGCCTCGCGTGCCGCACGCGCGAGCTTGTCCACGATCTCGCGCGGCGTTCCCGCCGGCGCCATGAGCCCGAACCAGATGCTGGTGTCGAAGTCGGGCATGCCGGCTTCGGCCATGGTCGGCAGGTTGGGGGCGATGGAGGGCCGTTTCGCGGCCGCCGAGGCGAGCGCCTTGAGCTTGCCGGTTTCGACTTGCGAGACCACAGCGGAGGCCGGGGAGAACATCATCGAGGTGCGGCCGGCGAGCAGATCGGTCACCGCTTGCGGGCTGCCCTGGTAGGGAACGTGTACGAGCTGGACACCGCTGCGCATGGCAAACAGTTCGCCGGAGAGATGCGGGGCCGTGCCGACCCCGGTCGACGCGTAGAACACCTCGCCCGGCTTCGATCTCGCCAGCGCGATCAGTTCTTGCACGCTGTTCACGCCGGTCGAAGGGTGAACCACGAGGATGACGGCGGCGGTGGTCACGAGCGCGATCGGCGCAAAATCCTTCGCCAGGTCGAAGGAAAGATTGGGATTGATGGCCGCATTGGTGATGTTGGCGGAGGATCCAAGGAAAAGCGTGTAGCCGTCCTTCGGCGCACGCGCGACAAATTCGGCCGCCAGGCTCGATCCCGCTCCCGACTTGTTCTCGATCACGAATTGCTGGCCGAGAATCTGGCCCATGCGCTGCCCCAGCACGCGCGCGGTAATGTCGGCCGACGACCCCGGGATGAAGCCGACGATGATGCGGACCGGCCGCGCCGGGTAATCCTCGGCGTTCGCACCAGGCGCAACAAGTTGAGCGGCGAGCGCCAATGCGAGCGCGATAGCTCGTCGCCTTGCTCGATCCATCTTATTTCCTCCCGCTGTATCCGGTCGTACCGGTCAGTGCGCCGTGTCTGTTATTTCTTGAGGCCGGCGGCCTCCGCGACCGTCGCCCAGCGCTTCATCTCGCTGGCGAGATAGCGGGCAAAGTCCTCGGGGCTGCCGCCGACGAGGTCGATCCCCTGCGGCGCAAGCGCCTTGGCGACCTCGTCCGCCTGCAAGGCCTCGTTGGCCGCGCGTGCGAGCTTGTCGACGATCTCGTTGGACGTACCCGCGGGCGCGAGCAGGCCGAACCACAGCCCGGTCTCGAAGCCGGGCAATCCGCCTTCGACCATGGTCGGGAGGTCGGGCGCGATCGCGGTGCGCTTCGCTTCGGTCGACGCGAGCGCAACGAGCTTGCCGTCACGCACGTGCTGCAACACGGTCGAGGCTGGCGAGAAGAAGACCTGAATTCGGCCGGCCAGCAGGTCGGTCACTGCCTGCGGACTGCCGGCGTAGGGCACGTGCACCATCTTCACGCCCGCCAGCACCTTGAACAGTTCGGCGGAGAGATGCGTGCCGGTCGCGACTCCGGAGGAGGCGAACGACAACTGGTCGGGCTTGCTCTTCGCCAGATCGATCAGTTCCTTGACGCTCTTCACGCCCACCGAGGGATGCACCACCAGGATGTTGGGCGTGGTGGTCAGCCGCACGATCGGGACGAAGTCCCTGGGGAAATCGAACGAGAGATTGGAGCTCATCGCGGCATTGATGGGATTGGCGATCGTCGCCAGCAGCAGCGTGTAGCCGTCCTTGGGGGCGCGCGCGACGAACTCGGCGGCGAGCGACGATCCCGCCCCGGTCTTGTTCTCGACCACGATCTGCTGGCCGAGGATTTGGCCCATGCGCTGTCCGACGACGCGCGCGGTGATGTCGGCGCCCGATCCCGCCGAGAAACCGACCACGACTCGAATCGGGCGGTTCGGATAATCGTCGGCACGCGCGGCAAATCCCGCCAGCAAGGCAGCGCACGTCAATGCCGCCACGATCGCAAGCCGTTTCCCCATGGTCGCTTCTCCCTGTCTTTTCCGGCAGCGAAGCATGTTTGGGCCCGCCCCGCCAGCGCGCGGATGTCCGGCCATCGCAGGCCGGGAGCGCGCCATTCTGTCGCGCCATTTGTTGTGCTGACGCCGAGCATCCGGCGCTCGATCAGGCCTAAGCCCGGGCATGCAGGATCTGTCGGGCTGAACGTGGCCAGGTGGTCTTGACCGACCGGCTTAATGGCGCGAGCTTGCGCCATGTTCGTCGCCTTCGTTTACCAGGTTGGCGGGATGCCGTGCGAATATCCCGCCCCGCTGGCGGCGATCGATGCGCGGAGAGTTGGAGCCGAGCATGTATGCATGGCTTGACGTGCTCGCTTGGCTGGTGGTGATGATTATTCTGACCTTTTCGTCATATCAATTTTGTCGATATTGCTACGAGGCGAGAATGCGAATGATTAAATGCATTGCCAAATTGTACAGAGAGTTTGTCGATGACTACACAAGCAATCTTCCCGGACCACGAAGCTGATGTTTGTCGCCTTCTTCCATGATCTCAGAGCCGCGGGCGTGCCAGTGACGCTGCGCGAATATCTCACGCTGATGGAAGCGATGGAGAAGGACCTCGCGGGGCGGCGGGTCGAGGACTTCTATTATCTCTCGCGCGCCGCGCTGGTGAAGGACGAGCGCAATCTCGACAAGTTCGACCGCGTCTTCGGCCACGTGTTCAAGGGCCTCGAACTGATGAGCGATGCGCCCACCGTCGAAATTCCTTCGGAGTGGCTCAAGAAGCTGGCGGAGAAATATCTCACCGACGAAGAGAAGAAGCAGATCGAGGCCATGGGGGGCCTGGACAAGCTCCTGGAAACTCTGCGCCAGCGCATGAAGGAGCAGAAGGGGCGCCACCAGGGCGGCAAGAAGTGGATCGGCACCGCCGGCACCTCGCCGTTCGGCGCGTACGGTTACAATCCGGAAGGCATCCGCATCGGGCAGGACGAAAACCGCAGCTTCCGCGCGGTCAAGGTCTGGGACCGGCGCGAGTTCAAGGATCTCGACGACCAGGTCGAACTCGGCACGCGTAACATCAAGATCGCGCTGCGGCGCTTGCGCAAGTTCGCGCGCACCGGCGCGCCCGATGAACTCGACCTCGACGGCACCATCAAAGGCACGGCGCACAAGGGCTATCTCGACATCCTGATGCGGCCGGAGCGGCACAATGCCGTGAAGGTCTTGCTGTTCTTCGACGTCGGCGGCTCCATGGACTGGCACATCAAGGCCACCGAGGAGCTGTTCTCGGCCGCGCGCACCGAGTTCAAGCACATGGAGCACCTCTACTTCCACAATTGCCTGTACGAGAAGGTCTGGAAGCAGAACCGGCGGCGCTTCGACGACACCACGCCGACCTGGGACGTGCTGCACACCTATCCCCACGACTACAAGGCGATCTTCGTCGGCGACGCCTCGATGTCGCCGTACGAGATCATGGCGCCGGGCGGCTCGGTCGAGCACTACAACGAGGAGACCGGCGCAGCCTGGATGGAGCGCGTGGTGCGCACGTATCCCGCCTGCGTCTGGCTCAACCCCGTGCCGGAAGCCGAATGGAGCCACACCCAATCGATCCGGATGATGCGCCAGCTCCTGGGCGGCCGGATGTACCCCTTGACGCTCGACGGCCTCGACCGAGCGATGCGGGAGTTGGTCCGGTAGCGCGTGCTTCCGAGCGTTGGCTCTCGATTTTCCAGCCTGCACCGGGAGCGCGTGATAGCAGCACGCCGCCTTTGCGCGCTCTACGCTTGCTGATAGCGTCGCTGCAACAAATGAATTCGGCGGCAAAAGAAACCCAGAGAGAGATGAAACGCATGCGGGTCCTTACATTCGCGGCCGCGCTGGTCACGGCCACTGCGCTTCCGGCGCAGGCGCAGCAGGATTATCCGAGCCGCACCGTCACCGTGGTCAATCCCACGCAAGCGGGCGCGACCACCGACGTGCTGGCTCGCGCGCTCGTGCTGGGGCTGTCGAGCCGGCTCGGTCAGCAATTCGTGGTGGTCAATCGCACCGGCGCGAGCGGTGCGATCGGAACGGCGTCCGTCGCGCGCGCGGCGCCCGACGGTTACACGCTGCTCTTCGGTGCGGTCTATGTGCTCTCCGTGCTGCCGGCCGCGCGCAGCAACGACATCGGATATGAGGCGCACGCACTCATGCCGGTGTGCCAGACCGTGTCCAACGCGATGGTGATCGCGGTGCGACCGGATTCGCCGTTCAAGACGCTGGCAGACCTGGTGGCGGCTGCTCGCGCCCAGCCCGGCAAGCTCAACTACGGCCACCAGGGTGCGGGCTCGATCCCGCATCTGTCCATGGAGGAGTTTCTCGACACGGCCAAGCTCGACATCAAGGGCATTCCCGGGCGCGGCGATCCCGCCGTGGTCACGGATTTGCTCGGCGGGAGCATCGATGTCGCCGCGCTCGTGCAAGGTTCCGTGGCGGGGCAGAATCTGCGCCTGCTCGGGATCTTCGCCGAGGAACGGCACCCCTCGTTTGCCGATGCGCCGACGGTCAAGGAGCAGGGCTTCGACGTTGCGCCGATTAGCTTCGGCGGATTGTTGGCGCCGGCGGGGACGCCGCCAGAGATCGTCGCCAAGCTCGAATCGGCTTGTGCCGGCGCGGCCGAGGACGAGCTTTATGCCAGCGCCGCCAAGCGCGGAGGCCAGCCGCCGAACTACTACGCCGACCGCGCCACGTTTGGCGCGCGGCTCGATCGTGACATCGAAGCCAAGCGGCGGCTGATCGCGCGCATGAAATTGCAGATGTGACGGAAACGCTGCTTACAGATTGCTCGGCGTTCCGACCCAGCGCCCCATGCGCGCCAGGTGACGCGAGACTGCAATGTCGGTCACGCGTCCGATCAAGTTCGCCATCGGAACCGCACCGTGAGCCACGGGGTCGCGACTGTCGACGCTGTTGGCCCGGTTATCGCCCAAGACGTAGACATGTCCCAATGGCACTCGAATCTCCGCCAGCTCGGCGAAGCGTCCATCGCCGGGACTGCGCTCGAGATAGGGTTCCTCCACCGCCATTCCATTGACGATGGCGTGCCCACGCTTGATCGCGATCCGATCGCCTTCCACGGCCACGATGCGCTTGATGTAGTAGAGCTGGTCTTGCTTCGGGTGCAGGTAGACCACGACGTCGCCGCGACTGGGCGAACGGGTGCGATAGTAGGTTGCGTCAGCGAGAAAATATTCGCCCACCCGCAGCGTGGGTTCCATGCTCGGCGTTACGGCATTGAGCACCAGAAGCTGGCCCGAGGCTTGGGCATGGACGGCATAGATGCAGGGTGCCGCGAAGACCAGGCAGGCGATCACGAAAGCGCCGGCGTAGATCGTCCATCGTTTCGCGCCCGGGTGCGGGTAATCGCGCAGCCGGTAGGCGCGCCGAACCGCATCGATCAGGATGTAAAGCCACAGCCCCGCGAGCAGCGAGAGGCTGACGGCAAACATCCAGAAACGCGCCAGCACACCCATCATGGCGAACATCAGCAGGGTGTCCGCGATCATGACGAGGATGAACAGCGTGATGCCGCGCCGCGCCTCACCGAGATAGATGTGACCCAGTCCAGGTGCGAGCACCGTGAGCAGCCCGGCTACCCAGGGGGAGGGGCCCCGTCGCTCGTGCGTGAGATCGTTCGCTTCGGTCGATCCGAAATCGGCAACCGATGCCATCAACTTCTCCAGACTGGGCGCACCCCTACTCGACTATTAGTCTCCCGGGAACGGATTAGGTTCGACGCCGAGGGCGAAATTCTGACAGCCCCGCTCAACCTAAGGGCGCGCAAGATGAAATATTCAGTCGGTGATTGTGCCCGGAGACTTGGCGCACTTTGGGCGGCGTTAGCCGCGGGCAGCCAGATAAGCACCGAACATGGCTATCAAAGCCGCGAGCCCGAGCGCCGTCAGCCTGACGGCGACGTCCGCACCCAGGGCCAGCGCGTGCAACCCCGCCGCGTCGGTATGTCCGATATGCGCAAGCAGAAGCACGATCAGGGCGCCCAAGACCCAGCGCAAAGGGCGGAACCGGCGCCAGGGGAAGGGGAGGCGGACCAGCGCCGCGGCGGTCGCTCCGCTCACCACGAAGGCCATCCCGGCAATGGCCCACCACGGCCCGGTGGTACGCAGCTCCCGAGGTTTTGCTGACAGGAGATTGTTCCACAGCGCCCCGAGGTCGAAGCCCGCCCCGCTCAGGTAGATCTGCAGCGCCAGGGCCGCCAGCACGCCGGAGGTGACGGCCCCGGCGTAGGTCAGCATTTTCGAGCGCGCGGGATGTTCGCGCTCGAGCCCGTGAACGCCGACAATGTTGGAAGGGGACGGCTCAAACACAGTGATGCCCGGGTTCAACCCGGGCATCACCAGAACTGTTGCAGGCTCTGCCCGGCCTACAGATTGGGTTTAGCTGCGGCGCTCGGCCTGCCAGACGCCCTTGCAGGCGCCGTTGCCGCCGCTCCAGGAGCCCCCGCCGCTCTTCCCAGCGAGATGGCCGGTGCCGGTCGCAGTCTTGTCGCCGGCGCTTACATTGACGACCACTGCGCCATTCTTGCCGACCTTGCCCGTGATGCTGACGGTCGCGGTGCCGGCATTGCCTAAGGTGCCGTTGGTGATGCGGATCGGGTAGCGGTAGGACGTATCGCAGATGCCTTCCTTCGTGATGATCACGACGCTCCAGACCCCATCGTAGCCTGGCATGGCATCGGCCGAACGAACCGCGGCGAGCGTGGCCGCCGCCGAGAGCGCGGCCAACAGCGCCAGGCCCCGTGACCGGGCCAGAATTCCGGAATAAGTCATTTGATGCCCCTTCCTGCTTTCCTGCCGGGCGCCGCCCCCTGGGCATAACGGCAGTGAACAGTGATCTTCGTGCGCCACTTCGTTAGTCGCAAAGGGACCGCAGTTGGTTCAAACAGCGTGAACAAATTCGAAAGAGCCGTCGGATACCGGCGGTGCGTTGCCCCGGCGCCTTGAGCTGTCAAGCTGTAGGTTAAGGGGCACCATGACCCCAGGAGAGCGGTTGATGATCACGCGCAGACATCTGTTGGGAGCGAGCGCGGCGATAGCGGGAGCGGCCGCCGTAGGCGGCCTTCGCCCTGCCACGGCGCAGCAGCGAAATCTGGGACGCAACCGCCTGGTGCTGTTGGGGACGCGGGGCGGGCCGCGCATTACCGAGTACAAGCAGACCCCGGCGGCAAACCTCATCGTCTGGAACAACGTCCCTTACGTGATCGATACCGGCTACGGCGCGACCTTCAAGCTGGTGGAGACGAAGTTTCCGCTGCCGGCGCTGCGCTACACCTTCATCACGCACCATCACTCCGATCACAACGCCGAGTTCGGGCTCCTGGTCTACAATGCATGGGCGACCGGCTTGCAGACGCCGGTCGATGCCTACGGCCCGGCCGGCATGAAGCAACTCGCGCAGGGCTTTTGGGACGCCTATAAGTTCGACATCGAGACGCGCATCGCGGACGAGGGCAGGCCGGACCTGCGCAAGCTCGTCAACATTCATGAATATACCGAAGGCCCGGTGATGGCCGCGGGCGATGCCAAAGTGACGGCGTTACGCAATCTGCATCCGCCGATCACCGAGAGCTTCGCGCTCAAGTTCGAGTTCCCAGGAAAGACCGTCGTCTTTTCGGGTGACACCGCCTATTTCCCGCCGCTTGCAGCGTTCGCGAAGGGTGCCGACATCCTGGTGCACGAGGCCATGTACGGACCGGCGCTCGACGAGCTGGTGAGGCGCAATCCCAATGCGGCGACCCTGATGGCTCACCTCAAGGCGAGTCACACGCTCGCGGAAGACGTCGGACGCATCGCCACCGACGCGGGGGTGAAAAAACTGGTGCTCAGTCACTTGGTGCCGGCGGACGCCACCGGGTTGACGGCGGAGAAGTGGGCGGATGCGGTGCGCCCCACCTACAAGGGCGATCTGGTGGTGGCGCACGATCTGATGGAAATTCCGCTGTGAGCGAGGCGCGGGACCGACGCCCGCAATCCGCAAGAGGTAAGCATGCCGGCTGAACGCTTCGATTTTCCCAACGCGGCGGGCCAGAAGCTTGCCGCGCTGCTCGACTGTCCGCCTGGCGAGCCGCGCGCCTACGCATTGTTCGCCCACTGCTTCACTTGCGGCAAGGACGTGCATGCGGCCAAGCGCATCGCGGAAGGGCTGACGGCGCTCGATATCGCCGTCCTGCGCTTCGACTTCACCGGGCTGGGCTCGAGCGACGGTGAATTTGCCAACACCACGTTTTCGTCCAATGTCGCGGATCTTGTCGCCGCGGCAAACGAGCTGCGGCGAACGCGACGAGCGCCTGCGATCCTGATCGGCCACAGCCTCGGCGGCGCGGCCGTGCTCGCGGCGGCCTCGGATGTGCCCGAGGCGCGCGCGGTGGTGACGATCGCTGCGCCCAGCGACCCGACCCACGTGAAGGGGCTGTTCGCGGGCCATCTCGAGGAGATCGGCACGAAGGGCGAGGTCGAGGTCGTACTGGCCGGCCGTCCGTTTCGGATCAGCCGCGCCTTCGTCGACGACCTCGCGGAGCACAGGCTGCTGGATCGCCTTCCCGACCTGCACAAGGCGTTGCTGATCTTTCATTCGCCGACCGACGCCACCGTCGGTATCGAGAATGCGAGCCGCATCTTCACCGCCGCCAAGCATCCGAAAAGCTTCGTCTCGCTGGCCGGTGCCGACCACCTGTTGAGCCGTCGCAGCGACGCCACCTACGTCGCCAACGTGATCCACGCCTGGGCCGAGCGCTATCTCGACATGGCGGAGGTCACTCCCGACCTGCCCGACGAATCCGACGCCGTCGTTGTTCGCGAAACGCGGCGCGGTCGCTTCCAGCAGCAGGTCACGGTCGGGCGCCATCGCTTCCTGGCGGACGAGCCGACCGACTTCGGCGGCCTCGACAGCGGTCCAGGTCCTTACGATCTCGTGCTGGCCGGGCTGGGCGCCTGCACGTCGATGACACTTCGACTCTACGCCGAGCGCAAGGCGCTGCCGCTCGAGCGCGTCACCGTCGAACTCAGCCACAGCAGAATCCACGCCGCCGATTGCGAGACCTGCGAGACCAAGGAAGGGATGGTGGACCGCATCGAACGCACCATCGCATTGCGGGGCAACCTCGACGCCGAGCAACGCGAGCGGCTACTGGAGATCGCGGATAAATGTCCGGTGCATCGCACGCTGACCTCGGAGGTGGATGTCCGCACCATCGAGCGGCGCGACGCCGATGATGAGCCGTAGTTCGGATCAGCGCGCGGTTTCATGTCATCACCCGCCGTGGCGGATATTGTTCCGTCGATCGCACGATCGCGACGAATTCGCAGCAGCGAGTTCCGCCACGCGCTGACTTGGGGAACCGCGTGCCACTTGCGCAGTTGGCTCGATGTGAAAGGGCGACATGCGCGTCAGCAGCGCTTGGCGATGGCGGCATAGTCCCGTCCCATCTCACAGGGTCCCAACCAGAAAGGCTTAAGCCATGGGCTTGTTTTCCAAAGACATCAAAACGATGAACGACCTGTTCGTGCACGCTCTGCGCGACATCTACTATGCCGAAAACCAGATCCTCAAAGCGCTGCCGGAGATGATCGAAAAAGCGACCGACGCGCAGCTCAGGCAGGCGTTTCAATCGCATCTGGCCGAGACCAAGAACCAGGTGAAGCGCGTCGAGCAGGTGTTTCAGATGCACGGCGTGGAAGCCAAGGGCATCGACTGCCCGGCCATCGACGGCATCATCGAAGAAGCCGATGACGTCGCTGGAGAGATCGCAGACAAGGAGGTGCTCAATGCCGCGCTTGCTTCCGCGGCGCAGGCCGTTGAACACTACGAGATCGCCCGATACGGGACGCTGATCGCCTGGGCGAAGCAACTCGGCCGCAACGATTGCGCAAACGTGTTGCAGCGGAACCTGGACGAGGAGAAGGCCGCGGACAAGAAGCTGACCGAGATCGCGGAAGCGAGGCTCAACTTCAAAGCGGCGAGCTGATCTGGCCTGCCGCCCGCCGGGCGCCGCATGGAATACCGCTGACGCGTTGCATCCGGCCTGGCGTGCCTTCATCGGGGGGACCCATCGTGGGATCCCCCTTTTTGTCGGTCGACCGGTACGTGCAACGCGTGAGTTCTGCCAGGGCCGTCGAGATGCTCATCGCCGGGCCACCTTGGAGAGCGCCACGCTGCGACATCACGTCAGCCCTGGTGGCCGCGACGGATCGTCTCGACCCCGTTGATCCCGCCGACGCCGGTCGTCAACTTTTGGCCAACGCGCAATCAACGCCAAGGGGGCGACCCATGCGCTTGCTTGTTGTCTTTCTGATAAGTCTGGTGGTGAGCCAGTCGATCTCGATCGGCGTCGGATTGCTGGTGGAACGGAACACCACGCCGTATACCGGCCTGGTCACCTTCATCGCCTTGTACTTCGCGATGTTCTGGGTGGCTTGGCGGTTTGCGATCCGCATAACGGAACCAAACGCGCTTTTCGGCAGCCGGTTGAGCAGCGCGGAAAAGTAGCGCGCTGCGCCACGGAATCTCAAAGCGTAGGTGATCTTGGTTATCGCGGGACGCGCGACCGCGATTTACTTCGGCTGGACCCTGGGGTCACCACCCGGCGAACCGGGCGGCGGAATGACCTTCAGCTCGCCGCCCCCTGGTGGCGCGACGTGGATGTCCCGATCCACGCCGGCAGGCGGGCAGATCACACCTTTGGACTGCGCCAGCTTGTCGCTGAGCGGTGCGTCGCTGCCGCTGCCCACGGTCGGACCGCTGCCTTTGACATCGGGCGGACATGCCACGCCTTGCTCAGGCACGCGGTCGGTACCGACCGGCTGCGCCAGTGCGGCGCCGGCCGGCGCCATGCCCACGGAGATTGCGAAGATCAAGCTGATGGTGCGCACGGGATATTCCTCAACGAAATGCGCAAGAACAACGCGTCGGCTGCCCGAAACGTTCCCGCTGCGGGACCGCGGCAGGCCGGACCTGTCTTGAGATTTGTCGTATCCACGAGGCGGGAGTCGCGCACGACCTACGAAAGACAGCCGCTTGCCGGTACGGCGCGGCCGAAGCCGTTTTGCTACTGCTTGTTCGATCCGCGCATTGAAAGATCCGGCGGCGAATTACCGAAAGCCGTGCCAGCCTTGCCAGCGGCGACTCCGAACTCGTAAAGCGCCTGCATATATTTGCCGTCGAACGGGCCGCGGGTCGGATGATTGAAGGCCGGGTCGACGTGCGCGACGCGCAACGCGAATCCATGCTTCTGCGCGCCGACCGAGATGAGCATGAGTTCCGCGCGCAACGCCGCGGTGAGGGCGACGGCGATCGAACGGCCGAGCACACCGGGAATGTTGCGGTCCGGCATCGAGAAGTCAGGCCCTAGCTTGGAGTTCACGATGACATAGAGCTGGCTGAACGGCGCGCCCGATCCGCTGCCCGCGGACAACATCGCTTCCGGCATGACGAAGAAAGGCGCAGTCAGGGTGCCGTCGCTGTGCATCTCCTGGAGTTTCTTGCCGTTCGCCTCCACGTCGATGACGACGGGCGAGAAGAATCCGGGAATGCTGGATGACGCGAGCAGGACCTCACGGAAAAGCTTGAGCGCCGCCTCGTCGCCGCGCGTAGCGATCGCGCCCATGTTCCAGACCACGCGCCGCCCGGTATCGAGATTGGTGGTCACGACGAACAGCCGTCGGCCGCGCGCATGTTCGGCGGCGATTTCCGAAAGCAGCTTTGCCGTCACCCGGTGTTCGACCAGACGCTTGAGCGGCCAGAAATCGAACAGGCTGTCGCGCGTGACCCGGTCCTCGAAGATATCCGCCGCTCCGATGGTGGTGAAGTTCTTGTGCACCTCCTCGTCGTAGCGTGGCCCGAGGAAGGCGAATGGAGCAATCAGAGCGCCGATGCTGACGCCGGTCACGACCGCGAATTCGGGCCGGGTACCCGACTCGGTCCAGCCGGTGAGCACACCGGCGCCATAGGCGCCGTCAGACCCGCCGCCGGAGATCGCCAGCCACGGTCCGGCCGTGGTCGGCAGAAGGCGGGCGAAACCCGCCGCCGAATCGCCCCACACGCGCGCGTCCGGAATGCCCGGAATGACCGCGGCATCTTCCTCCTCCGCCGTGAAGGGGGTGCGCTCAGTCTGTTGCTTCTGCGCGTCTTTGGGTGCCGGCGCTCTCCGCTCGACCTTCTTCCTTGCCTCCGCCAGCCGCTGCGCATGCGCCGACGCCCACTCGGACGGCGCGAACGACGTCGCGACCGTGCACAGCAGGAGCCCGGCGGCAAAAGCAGAAGCTATACGAAGCGTGTGCAAAGTGGCTCTCCGACGTCGACGCACAGCATTCCTATTCGGTCTCACGCTTGCCGATGTTCGCCGCGCCGTCACTCCTGCCCGCGCGACTTCCGGACTGCATGGATCTCGGTGCTCTGCAAGCGCGCGACATCAACCCTGAGTCGCGCTCCAGACGCCTGAGCAGCCTCCCGACGGACCCTGGCCGCGCCACGTTCCGCTGCCGCGGCCGGCGGACAGCCTTCCAACTCCGGCAGCGCTTTGGCCGCCGGCCGAGACGTTCACATTGACATGGCCGTTCGGCGACACGCGTCCGGAAACACTGACCGCCGCGCCGCCCAGATACGAGACCGAGCTGCCGCGAATTATCAGGCCGTAACGGTACGACTGGTCGCAGGCTCCGCTCTTGGTGATGACGAGCACGCTCCAGGGGCCGTCGAACGATGCCGCATGCGCGGACGGGGTGGCAGCAATGGCGCTGACGGCGAAAGCAGTCGCCAGCAAGACGGCACGGGTAGAGTAGCTGATCATGGAACCCTCGTGTTGGCCTCGGAGCGACGGTGTCCGGCCGCAGACGCCCCGTTGTGGTCGCTGTGCATTTTCTTCATCATGGACGGAGCGATGGCTGAACTCGCTCACAATGGGCGCATGGTTAGCAGAAGGCGTGGGACGGCAGAAGAGGCTTTGACCGGCATCCTTGCCGCCAAAATGAGCGATCAGCCACCCGCCTCACGATCATGTTATTATTGTGTTCGCTAAGCCGCTCCGGTTTGACCAAAACACGACAAATGGCAGGAGGAAAAAGCCATGCAACCGATTTGCCGCTGGCTCGCCGTCGTCGCTCTCGTGGCTTTGCCGCTGGCCACCCCGAGTTTGGGGCAACCGGCGCCGGCCCAAGCCACCAAGCCGGGCATCGAGCGCCTCTACATCCTCAATTGCGGTGAAGGCGTCGCCGGCGACATCTCGCGCTGGTCGCCCGGCGTGAACGTCGGCAAGTCGATGGACTTTGTCGACAGCTGTTATCTGATCAAGCATTCGCAGGGCTGGCTCCTGTGGGACACCGGTCTGGCCGATGCCATCGCCGCGATGCCGGAGGGGCAGCGCCCTGCCGACCCGCGGGCGACTCATTGGCGGCGGCCCAAGACCCTTGTCTCGCAGCTCGATGAACTCGGTGTGAAACCGTCCGACATCAAATATGTCGCCGTGTCGCACACGCATCCCGATCACGTCGGCAACATGGCGCTGTTCCCGCAGGCGACCCTGTTGGTGCAGAAGGCCGAATACGAGTGGCCGTCGCCGGTCGGTCCGCGCTTCAAACCGGAGCAGCCCGTGACCAAGCTCGAAGGCGATCATGACGTGTTCGGCGACGGCAGTGTGACGATCATCTCGACGCCCGGACACACGCCCGGCCATCAGAGCCTGCTGGTCAAACTGCCGAAGACCGGCGCGGTGCTGCTGTCGGGCGATGCCGTGCACTTCAAGGACAACTGGGACAACCGGCGCGTTCCCGAGAACAACGACAGCCAGGACAAGAGCGCCGCGTCCCTTCAGCGCATGGCGGATGTCATGGCCAAGGAAAAGGCGCAGCTTTGGATCAACCACGACAAGGCGCAGCGCGACAGTCAGAAGCTGTCGCCCGGGTTCTACGAGTGAGGAGGACGAATGTTTGAGCGTATCGCCACCGGACTGGTCTGCGGAATGAGCCTGCTCGCGTGTGCGAGCGTTGCGCAGGCGCAGACGAGCTTCCCGAACCGGCCGATTACCATGGTCGTCCCGCTGCCCGCCGGCGGGACCGCGGACCTGCTTTGCCGTTTCGCCGCGGAAAAGGCGAGCAGCCTGCTCGGCCAGCAAGTCGTGATCGAGAACCGCGCCGGCGGCGCCGGCGGCCGCGTGGGAACCGAATCGGTGCTGCGCTCACCGCCCGACGGATATACGATCCTGTGCGCGCCCCAGCTCACCTACAGCATCACCCATCTCGTATTCACCAAGGCGGCATTCGACACGCGCGCGATGGAGCCCATCAGCGTGCTTGCGACCTATCCCTTGATCGTGCTCGCAAGGGTCGGGCTGCCGGCCAACAACATGTCCGAGCTCGTCGCGTACGCGCAGGCCAACCCCGGCAAGGTCAACTACGGTCATCAGGGCAAGGGCAATACCGGACACCTCCTGGGCGAGCTTCTGATGCTCAAGGGTAATTTCCGCATGACGGAGATCCCGTATCGGGGAAGCGCCCCCGCCATCAATGATCTCCTGGCCGGCAACATCGACATCGTTCCGGACTATCTGCTGGCCAACAAGCAGAACATCGATGCCGGCAAGCTGAAAATTCTCGCCACCGGCGGCCGCGAACGGCTCAAGGACTATCCCAATGTCGCGACCTTGGCGGAGACGCTGCCGGGCGTCTATGCCGATACCTGGATGGGCGTGGCCGCTCCTCCCGGTACGCCGAAGGAGATCGTCAAGAAAATCTCCGACGCGATCGGACAGGCGTTCCAGTCGCCGGATCTGCGCGCCCGTATCCTGGCCTTGGAGGCCGAGCCTCTCGGCAGCACGCCGGAGCAGATGCGCGACATCATCAAGGCGAGCACGGAGCAATGGGGGCCGGTGGTGCAGGCGGCCAAGATCGCCGTCGAATAATCACAAGTGAATAATCACACGACGTTCGGGTCAGGAGACGCGCAATGATTCTCGGTTGTATCAGCGGCTCGCGCCGGCGGTTGGCGCGCGGCTGCATCGGTGCGGGACTTGCGCTTGCCGCCATGCTCGCGGCGCTGCCGCGGGCCGACGCGCAGGACTATCCGTCGCGGCCGGTGAAGATCATCGTGCCGTTCCCCGCCGGCGGCACCGCCGACGTGATGCCGCGCGTGATCGGCGAGTGGCTGTCGCGGAAATGGGGGCAGCCGGTCGTGGTGGAGAACCGCACCGGTGCGGCCGGGAACATCGGCGCCGAGGCGGTCGCCAAGGCGGAGCCCGATGGCTACACGCTGCTCTCGGCACCGCCGCCGCCGCTGGTGATCAACCAGAATCTCTATCCCAAGCTCGGCTTCGACCCGAGCGAGTTCGTGCCGATCGTGATCATGGGCCGGGTGCCGAACGCGCTCGTTGTCAACCCGAAGCTGCCGCTCAACAGCGTCGCTGAAGTGATTGCCTACGCCAAGGCCAATCCCGGCAAGCTCACGTCAGCCACTCAGGGCAACGGCACCACGTCGCATCTCACCTCCGAGCTGTTCCAGATGATGGCCGACGTGAAATTCCAGCACGTGCCGTATCGCGGCTCGGCGCCGGCGCTGACCGACCTCGTGGCCGGCAGCGTCGATCTCATGTTCGACAATCTCGGCGTGTCGCTGCCGCTGGTGAAGGGCGGGCAGCTCAAGCTCCTGGGCGTCGCCACGCCCAAGCGCATGGCCTCGCTGCCGGACGTGCCGACGATCGCGGAAACGCTGCCAGGCTTTGAATCGGCGGCGTGGTTTGCGATCGTGGCGCCGCCGAAGACGCCGCAGGCGGTGGTCGACAAGATCAACGCCGACGTCAACGAAGCGCTGCGCCAGAGCGACATCGTGCAGCGGCTGACGCAACTCTCGGCCGAGCCGATCGGCGGCACGCCGCAGGCGACCGCGGCTTATATGCGCGAAGAGATCGAGCGCTGGCACAAGGTCATCAAGGCCGCCAACGTCAAGCTCGACTGATCGATACTCGAAAGGACCCCATGGAAGCGATCGCGCACCGCTGGCCGGAGGAAGGGCTCACGCGGGTGCCGTATTGGGTCTATTCCGACCGCGCCCTCTACGAGGAGGAGCAGGCGCGCATCTTTCGCGGGCCGACCTGGAATTTCCTTTGCCTCGAGGCCGAGTTGCCCGGCCCCAACAGCTATCGCCGCTCCCACCTCGGGGCCATGCCGGTCGTGGTGACCCGCGACCAGGACGGAACGCTGCACGCGTTCGAGAACCGCTGCGCGCATCGCGGCTCGCTGCTGGTGCTCAACGAGAGCGGCGAGGCGCGCGACATCATCTGCGTCTATCACAACTGGAGCTACGATCTTGCCGGCAACCTCACCGGCGTGGCGTTCCGCAAGGGGCTCGGCGGCAAGGGCGGCATGCCGGCGCAATGCCGGCCCGAGGATCACGGACCGCGCAAGCTGCGGCTCGAGACGCTGTCGGGCCTCGTGTTCGGCACGCTGTCGGCCGACGCGCCGCCGCTCGAGCAATATCTCGGGCCCGAGATCGTCACCCGCATCCGCCGCGTTCTGCGGGCGCCGGTGAAGCTGCTCGGCGGCTACAGCCAGACGCTGCCGAGCAACTGGAAGCTCTACATGGAGAACGTCAAGGACACCTACCACGCCAGTCTCCTGCACACGTTCTTCACCACCTTCCGCCTCAACCGGCTGTCGCAGAAGGGCGGCATCGTGGTGAGCGATTCCGGCGGCCACCATGTGAGCTATTCGCTCGCCGCGGATACCGGCGGCAAGGAATACGAGCAGGCCGGCATGCGCGCGGCGCAGGAGGGCTTCGGTCTCGAAGCGCCGCAATTGCTGGAAGCGGTCGACGAGTTCGGCGACGGCATCGGGCTCCAGATCCTGTCGGTGTTCCCGACCTTCGTGCTGCAGCAGACCCGCAACAGCCTGGCGGTGCGCCGGCTGGTGCCGCAGGGTCTCGACCAGACCGAGCTGGTCTGGACCTGCTTCGGCTTCACCACCGACGACGACGACATGACCGAGCGCCGCTTGCGGCAAGCCAACCTGATCGGCCCCGCCGGCTACATCTCGATGGAGGACGGCGCCGCGCCGGGCTTCGTGCAGCGCGCCGTGACCACCGCGCCGGATCTGCTCTCGGTGGTCGAGATGGGCGGCGCCAGCGTCGCCTCCGACGACAACCGGGTCACCGAGGCGGCGGTGCGCGGTTTCTGGAAGGCCTATCGCGGCTATGTCGGGCTCTGACGTCGTGCGTCTGCCGTCCGGATTCACATGAACATCGAGCTGCAGCTCAAGGTCCAGGACCTCAACGCCCGCTACGTCCAGGCGATCGACGACAACAAGCTCGAGGCGTGGCCGGACTTCTTCACCGAGGACGGACGCTACCGCGTGACCACCGCCGAGAATTTCGAGCGCGGCCTGCCGCTCGGCCTGATCTATGCGACCTCGCGCGCCATGCTGCGCGACCGCGTGCGCTCGCTGCGCGACGCCAACGTGTACGAGGCGCAACGCTACCGCCACATGATCGCTTCACCGCTGGTGACGCCGGACGAGGGCAGGGGGGCGCGTGCCCAGACCGGCTTTCTCGTCGCCCGCGTGATGCACACCGGCGAAACGACGCTGTTCGCCAGCGGCCGCTATGAGGATCACGTGGTGTTCGACGACGGCGCGGCGCGCTTTGCCGAGAAGCTGGTGATTCTCGACAGCCGGCTGATCGACACCCTGCTTGCTATTCCGCTGTAGCGGTGCGAAGCCGCATCGCATCCGGCGGGCGTGGCTTATGTCAGCGCCCCCGAAACCATTAGCCGACGCCGAACAACAACCATGTCCGCCTCCGCCGACTCGTCCCTGACGCGCCACCGCTCGTTTGTGCGCTTCTGGTGCGCGCGCACGTTCACCAACGGCGCCTTCATGATGCAGGGGGTGGCGGTCGGGTGGCAGATCTACGCCCTTACCAATGATCCGCTCGACCTCGGCCTCGTCGGCCTCGTGCAATTCTTTCCACTGATCGCGACCTCGGTCATTGCCGGACAGGTGCTCGATCTGTTCGACCGACGCGTGGTCGCCAGCGTCTGCCAGATCGGCAAGGCGCTGGCCGCGCTCGCGCTCGCCGTCGGCACCGTGCAGGGCTGGCTCGACCGCGAGGCCATGTTCGCCATCCTGTTCCTGTCCGGCACGGCGCGGGCCTTCGAAATTCCCACCATGCACGCGCTCCTGCCCGGCGTGGTGCCGATGGCGCTGCTGCCGCGCGCGATCGCGGCATCGGCTTCGGCCCAGCAGACCGCGGTGATCTGCGGGCCCTCGCTCGGCGGGCTGCTGTATGGGCTCGGCCCCGCCACGGTCTACGCCACCTGCACCGTCATCTTCATCGCCGCGAGCGTGCTGATCGGTTTCGTCGAGATTTCCCCACGGCGCGAGCCGCGCCGGCAAGTGAGCCTGGAAACGGTGTTTGCCGGCTTTGCCTATATCCGCAGCCATCCGATTCTGCTCGGTGCGATCTCGCTCGATCTGTTCGCCGTGCTGCTCGGCGGCGTCACCGCGCTGCTGCCGATCTACGCGCGCGACATCCTGCATGCAGGACCCTGGGCGCTCGGCTTGCTGCGTTCGGCGCCCGCCGTCGGTGCGCTCGCCGTCTCGATCGTCCTGGCGCATCGTGCGATCGCCGGCCGCGCCGGCCATGTCATGTTCGCCGCGGTCGGGTTATTCGGAGTCGCCAGCCTGCTGTTCGGACTGTCGACCTCGATCGGGCTGTCGTTCCTGGCGCTCGTGATCTACGGCGCGTCGGATGCCGTCAGCGTTGTCATCCGTCAGTCGCTGGTGCAGATGCGCACGCCCCATGACATGCTGGGCCGCGTGATGGCGGTCAACTCGATGTTCACGGGATCCTCGGGTTCGCTCGGCGAATTCCGCGCCGGCGCGATCGCGGCCTGGCTCGGCGCGGTGCCGGCGGCGCTGATCGGCGGGGTCGGCACGATCGCCGTGATGCTGATATGGATGTGGACGTTCCCGCAGCTTCGTCGCGTCGACAAGCTGTCGCCCGACGCAGGTCCCGTGCCGTGAGCGCCATGCCGGACGATGAAGCGCGCCGGCCCGATGGCGGCGAGGACCCGGTCTATATCCACAAGCCGTCGCTGATGGGCGCGCCCTGGGAGCTTCATCTGCGCCCCGACGCACTGGAATGGCGCACCGGCCGGCACGAGGGCCGCATTCCTTACGCGCGCGTCCGGCGCGTGCGGCTGTCGTTCCGGCCGGTGACGATGCAAATGCGCCGCTTCGTTGCCGAGGTCTGGTCGGACGCCGGGCCACGGCTTTCGATCGCATCGACCTCGTGGCGATCGATGGTCGAGCAGGAGGCGCAAGACCAGGCCTATGGTGCGTTTGTCCGCGAGCTGCACCGGCGCATCGCCGCCGCCGGCGCGACGACGGTGTTCGATTGCGGCTCGCCGGCTCTGCTCTACTGGCCCGGGCTCGCAGTCTTGGCGGCTGTGGTCGTGGGCTTCGCGGTGCTCATCGTGCAGGCGCTGAACAGCGGCGCCTACGGGGGGGCCGCCGTGATCGGCGGCTTTTTGGCTCTGTGCGTGTGGCAGAGCGGCACGTATTTCTGGCGCAATCGGCCCGGCCGCTATCGTGCCGATGCCTTGCCGAAGGAATTGGTGCCGGATGGGTAGCCGCACGCGATCGCGGCTCGCGCATGAGCCGTTGGCCGTGGCCGCATTCACGATGTCAAACAGCGCAGTGTTCTTCGTTCCCGCGGCGCGTTGCTGCGCCCGGGTTCTCGCTTTTCCTTTCGCGTCCACCCCAACGAGGGGTGGGCGGAGCGCCGACAGGCGCACTATGTCTGTTGTCGCGTTTGCGAGACGCGACGGGTCCGCGCGAGTGAGGCGCGGCGCGTCCCATGACGCGGGACGCTCGCCTCTCGGCGCTCCACCGTGGCGATTTTCGGCCGGGGGCCGCGCTTCCATCTCCGGCATTGCCTCCGGATCCGTGCAGCGAGCTCCTCGCAGCCAGGTCGTCATGCCTGGCGGGCGGTGTCCCGGACCTCCCGAGCCCGCGGTTACGAGCCGCGGCCGCAGGACGCCACTCCCCGCTCCGCCTACAGGATCGTCTCTAGAAGACGCCCCTCCATGAGCGAGGATGGCGATTCTATATACCATATTCATAACGTAGTCAATAGATAAATTCAAATCGTAGCCGATTGGAGCGGTCGGCGGTGCGACCGCAGCGGCCCCCGGGGACGTCTTTTTTGCGTCAGTTTCTCACCACCAGCACCGAGCATTTGGCATAGCGCACCACGTGGCCGGCATTGGAGCCGAGGAAATAGGTGCGCATGGCATGCCGGTGCTGGCGGTGCGAACTCATGACGATGAGGTCGGCCTGGATGGCGTTCGCTTCCTCGAGGATCTCCTGGTAGATGCCGCCCTGGCGCACGATCGAAGATACCCGGGCAGGGGGCAACGCGGTCTCCGTGGCCACGATGCCGAGCGCGTCCTCGGCCGTCTTGCGCTGTTGCACCTCGAAATCGGGCGGCACGTATTCCGCAAGCATCACGGGCGTGAGCGGCAGCACATTGATGAAGCGGACCGAACCGTCGGAAAGACCGGCCATCATCAGGGCGGTCGCGACCGCGGGCTTGGCAAGTTCCTGATCGGCGAGGTCGATGGGAACGAGGATCTTCCTGTACATGGCGCTGTCCCTCTCTCTCCCTGGTTTTGCATCATATTGCCACGCCGGCAGCGAGAAGGCGAAGGCGATGCTCACCGGCGATGGCGCACAGGCCGCCGTTGGCCGGAGACGAGG
Organism: uncultured Alphaproteobacteria bacterium; assembly: GCA_963725065.1. Classification (GTDB taxonomy): domain Bacteria; phylum Pseudomonadota; class Alphaproteobacteria; order Rhizobiales; family Xanthobacteraceae; genus VAZQ01. The sequence continues at coordinate 50,400 of CAVRXD010000033.1, read as the reverse complement.
TATCAGAGCGCATCAGCGCACCGCCGCGTCGATCCGGTCAGACGCGATCGGCGGCCGCGAGCGAGCGGGGGCTGACGAAACGTTCGAGCCGGCCGCCGCGGGGGTGCACCTTGCCCCAGTCCGGAGCAGCGAAGTCAATGACGGCCAGGCCGGATGTCGGCAGTCCCTCGTTGAGCCGCTCGCGAGCCTCGACATCGCCCGAGGCGATCAACAGGCGGGCGAGGTCATGCAGTCCGGGATTGTGCCCGATCATCAGCAACGTACGCACCGGCGGCTCGATGTGCTTGGCGAGTGCGAGAATGGTCTCGCTGCCGGCGTTGTACAGGCGCTCCTCGTAGTCGACCGGCGGGACCGCAGCCAGCGCGTCGGCGAGGCGTTGCCAAGTTTCGCGCGTACGCTCGGACGTCGACACCATGACGCGATCCGGGATCAGTGCATGCCGGGCCATGTAGGCGCCGATCAGCGGCGCGTCATGCTGGCCGCGCGCATTGAGGCGGCGCTCATGATCGCGCATGCCGGCTTCGGCCTTTTCCGCCTTGGCGTGTCGCAGCAGCATCAGGCGCATGGGACCAGCATCGATTTCTCTCGCGCCGCGGTCTAGTGTCCCGATTCCGAAGTTCGCACCCCTTTGCGGCACCCTCTGATGCGAACTTCGGAATCAACGGGACACTAGCAATTCATGACTCTAGTGCGGTCTTGGATTTGAAGTTCCTACACGAACGCGCGGCTATAATGATAGGAACTTCAAATCCACCGCACTAGTGTCCCGACAGCCACCTCTGATGCGGCCTTCGGAATCAAAGGGACATTAGCATCTTTATGATTCTCGTGCGGTCTTGGTCTGAAGTTCCTGAACGAGCTCGCGGTCATGGTGGATAGGAACTGCGAGCCCAGCGCACTAGGCATGAGGGCGGGTGGCGACTTGATCTCCGAGGAAGAAAACGTGAACGCGTCCGAGCGGGCATCTTACGCGCCCTCCTGGTACACGGCGACCATGGTGCCGACCGCCATGCGCGGTCCGCTGACCTTCGATCTCGATGTCGACGTTTGTGTCATCGGCGGGGGCCTCGCGGGGCTGACCACCGCGCGCGAGATCGCGCGGCGCGGGTGGTCGGTCGTGGTGCTGGAAACTGACCGCATCGCCGCGAACGCATCCGGTCGCAACGACGGTTTTGTCCTGCCCGGCTTCGCGGAATCGATGGAGCGCGTGGTCAGCCGCGTCGGCATGGAGCACGCCAAGGCGTTGTGGGACCTGTCGGAGATGGGCTTGCGCTATGTGCGCACGACGATCGCCGAGGCGCGCATGCCCGGCGTCGCACCGATCGCCGGCTGGCTCAAAGTCTCCAAGGTCGACAACGGCGACGAGGTCCTGGCGGATGTCCAGCTCTATGGCCAGGAGCTCGGGGCCGAGGTCGAGGGCTGGCCGACCGAGCGCGTGCGCGAGGTGCTCAAGACCAATCACTACTTCCACGCCTTGCACCTGCCGCGCGCGTTTCACATTCATCCGCTCAATTATGCGCTCGGGCTCGCCAGCGTGGCCGAAGCGGCGGGCGCGCGCATCTTCGAGGCAACTCCAGCGCTGGCGATCGACGCCGAAGGCGTGCGCAAGCGCATCACCACGCCGTCCGCGCGCGTGCGTGCCGGCCACATCGTCGTGGCCGGCAACATCCATCTCGGCGCGCTGATGCCGCGCGTGGTCGGCACGCTGGTGCCGATCTGGAGCTACGCGGTCACCACCGCGCCGCTCGGCCCGCGCCTCGCCGAGGCGGTCACCTATCGCGGCGCAGTGACGGATACCGATCTGGCCAACAGCCACTACCGCATCGTCGGCAACGACCGGCTGATGTGGTCGGGACACTCGACCACGTGGGCGGCGAATCCGGCCCGGATAGTGCCGCGCCTGCAAAGGGATATCGCGGCAATCTATCCGCAGCTGGGCGAGGTCGAGATCGAGCATGCCTGGTCGGGCGTGCTGGGCACCCCGCTGCACCGGATGCCGCAGATCGGGGAGCTGTCGCCCGGCGTCTGGCTTGCGAGCGGCTTCGGCGGCCATGGTCTCAACACGACAGCCATGGCCGGCAACATCGTGGCGCAGGCGATCGTCGACGGTGACGACAGCTGGCGCCTGTTCGCGCCCTTCGAGCTGGTCTGGGCGGGTGGGAAACTGGGCCGGGCCGCGATGCAGGTCTACTACTGGTGGTTCGATGCGCGCGAACGGTTCGCCGCGCGTCAGGCGCGCCAGCGCGAGGAGGAATACCGGCGCGGGTCGGAGCTCGCGGCTTTGCGCGCGGGGGAAGAGCAGGCGCACGTTGAGGCGCGGCTCGGAGCCGTGGTGCCGCGCGGGGTGCTTCCCGAAGAGCCGGCCCTGGCCGAACTCCCCGCCGACCCCATCGCCGCCGGCGAGATCGCCTCTCCGGCGATGGAGCCCGGCGACGCCGGAATCGAACCTGCAGCTGCCCGTGGCTTCGCGCGGCCAGACGCGCCGGAGGCTTCCGTGCTCGACAACGACGAGCAGCAGGATTGGCCGCCTGCCGACGGAGCTGGTCGCAGACGCGGCTAGCGTCCCGATTCCGACGTTCGTATCATCTCGCAGTACCCGCGCTCGCGGCCAACCCTGATAGGAACGTCAAATGCGCCACACTAGGCCATCCGCCTCGCGCTTTATCGTCCCTCGCGTCGCGCCATGAATGCGAGGCGCTCGAACAGATGCACGTCCTGCTCGTTCTTGAGCAGGGCGCCATGCAGCGGCGGAATGAGCTTCTTGGGATCGCGCTCGCGCAGAATTTCCGGCCCGATGTCTTCGACCATCAGGAGCTTGAGCCAGTCCAGCAGTTCCGACGTCGAGGGTTTCTTCTTCATGCCCGGCACGTCGCGGATCTCATAGAAAAGCTTGAGCGCTTCCGCCACCAGGCGCTGCTTGATGCCGGGAAAATGCACTTCGATGATCGCCCGCATGGTCTCGTTGTCGGGGAAGCGGATGTAGTGAAAGAAGCAGCGGCGCAGGAAAGCGTCCGGCAACTCCTTCTCGTTGTTCGAGGTGATGATCACGATCGGCCGCCGCCGCGCCTTGATGGTCTCGCCGGTCTCGTAGACGAAGAACTCCATGCGATCGAGCTCCAGCAGCAGGTCGTTGGGGAACTCGATATCGGCCTTGTCGATCTCGTCGATCAGCAGCACCGGGCGGTCGTCTGCGACGAAGGCGTCCCACAGCTTGCCGCGCTTGATGTAGTTGCGGATGTCCTGGACGCGCTCGTCACCGAGCTGGCTGTCGCGCAGCCGCGAAACCGCGTCATATTCGTAGAGGCCCTGCAACGCCTTGGTGGTGGACTTGACGTGCCACTCGAGCAGCGGGGCGCCGAGGCTCTTGGCGATCTCGAGCGCGAGCACGGTCTTGCCGGTGCCGGGCTCGCCTTTGACCAGCAAAGGCCGTTCAAGCGTGATGGCCGCGTTGACGGCGACCTTGAGGTCGTCGGTGGCCACGTAAGCGCTGGTTCCTTCGAAACGCATGATCGTCCTTGTATCTGGCCGCTGCATCGCCGCTGTATCTAACCGCTGCTGCTCATGCTGCTAGCACAAAAAATTCGCAGGCAAGAGGGCCGGGGCGGTTCGCGTCAACTTGTCGAGCGGCAGGCCGCGGCGTACCGTCTTTGTTCGGCACGCGGCCGCATCGGCCGCAGGGCAAGAGGGAGAAATGCGATGCAGGCAAAGGCGTGTTGGCGGATCGGCATCTTATCGTTCGCGCTCGCTGTGTGCACGGCCGGCGCCGCCGACGAGCGCAAGCAGCTCGCATTCGATGTGATCGAGCGCAACGCCCAGCAGATGACCGACATCAGCGACGCGCTGTTCTATTTCGGCGAGCTCGGGATGCAGGAATTCGAGAGCACGAAGCTGCTCAAGGACACGCTGACCGCCGCCGGCTTCAAGGTGGAGCTGGGCGGCGCCGACATGCCGACCAATTTCTGGGCAGAGTATGGCAGCGGCCGGCCCAAGATCGCGATCGTGACCGAAGTCGACGCCTTGCCCGGCGGCTCGCAGACGCCCGGCACGTACGAGCGCAAGCCGCTGGTGAAGGACGGCCCCGGTCACATGGAAGGCCACAACACCCACGGCGGTGTCGCATCGCTGGCCGCATTCGCCGTGAAGGAAGTCATGCGGCGCCACAACATTCCCGGAACGGTCGCGATCTCGTTCGGGCCGGCGGAGGAGCAACTAGCGAGCCGTCCCTATCTGGTGCGCGCCGGCTATTTCAAGGACGTCGACGCGATCCTGTACCTTCATATCGGCGACGGGCTGACCACCGGCTACGGCCTGCAGAACTACGCCGCGATCAGCTCGATCTTCACCTTTCAGGGCAAGACCGCGCACGGCGCGGTCAATCCTTGGGACGGAAAAGATGCCGTCGACGCGGTCGAGTTGATGGATATCGGCTTCGACAAGCTGCGCGAACACCTGCGTCCGACCTACCGGGCGCATCGCACGATCACGGCCGGCGGCATCCAGCCCAACATCATCGCCGACAAGGGACAGATCTGGTGGTTCGTACGCGACGCCAGCATGCCGGCCGCGAAGGAAACCTACGACAAGCTCCTGAAGGTCGCCGAAGGCGCCGCGCTGATGACCGGCACGACCTGGGACGTCAAATACGCGGCTTCGGCGTGGCCGCAGCTCGTGAGCAAGACGATCGCCGAGAGCGTGCAGAAGAATATCGAAATGGTCGGCATGCCGACCTGGAGCGAGCAGGAGCAGCAATTCGCCAAGGATTTCCAGAAGGCGGCGGAGAAGCCGATCCTCGGCCTGCGCACGGCGCCGACGGCACTCGGCGGACGCCCGCAGGCGAGCTCGTCGAACGACAATGGCGATGTGTCGTGGGTGGTGCCCGCCGGCCTGGTGAACTTTCCCGCGTCGGTTCCCGGCATCGGCTATCACGAGTGGAAGGCCGCGGTCACGCCGGTGAGCTCGATCTCCCACAAAGGTCAGCTCACGGGCGCGAAGGTGTTGGCCGCGTCGATCATCGATCTCATGACCACGCCGGAGCTGTTGCAGAAGGCGCGCGCCGAATTCGATGTCGAGTCGAAGAAGACGCCGTACTTCTCGCTGGTTCCGCCCGACGCCAAGCCTGACCTCGAGCTCAACCGCGCGGAGATGGAGAAATACCGCGCCGACATGCGCAAGTTCTATCTGGACAAAACGCCGCGTTTCAACTGAACGGGCCGGCGCGCCATCGTCGCGGGAACTCGAGGCGTGTAGGTTGGGTCGAGCGACGCGAGACCCAACACCTCGCGGCGTTCAGGACGGTTGGCGGGATTGTTGGGTCTCGTAAAGAACTCGACCCAACCTACGCCTGAACGACCCGCTCGCCCCGCCCTCGCGAGCGCCGACGCGGCGGCCTGAGCGGATCGTCGCGATCAGCTGTCGCGCGACATCCGCGCGCTTTCACGCCCGGCAACGCAAGCGTAAGCTTGCGTTCACGTCGCGCACATTTCCAACATGCGACGCGAGGGAAGGAGACGCGCCATGCTGCATGCCGCCCGGCTCGTGTTTGCGCTCGTTGCCGTGACATGGCTGGTGGCGGCACCGGTATCGGCGGCGGACAAGCTCACGATCGCTGTCGGCCAGCGCGAGATATGGCACGGTGCTCCGGCGGCATTGGGCGAGCGCGCCGGCATTTTCCGCAAGCATGATCTCGACCTCGAACTGCTGTTCACCAGCGGCAGCGGCGAGACGATGCAGGCCACGATTGCCGGTAGCGTCAACATCGGGGTCGCGGCCGGCACGTTCGGCGTCATGGGCGCCTACGCCAAGGGCGCGCCGATCCGCGTGATCGGGGCGGAATCGACGGGCGAGGATTCGTATTGGTATGTGCGCGCGGACTCGCCGGTCAAATCGATGGCCGACATGAAAGGCCGCACCATGGCATATTCGACCAACGGCTCGTCGACGCACGCCAACGCGCTCGCCTTCGTCGAGCAGTACAAGGTGGATGCCAAGCTGGTGGCAACCGGCGGTTTTCCCGCGACGTTCACCTCGGTGATGTCGGGCCAGATCGATGCCGGCTGGTCCGCGCCGCCGTATGCCATGGAGGCGCTGCGCAAAGGCGAGATCCGGGTGATCGCGCGCTCCTCCGAGCTTCCGCTGGTGAAGGGGCACACGATTCGGGTGCTGATCGCCAACAAGACCGATCTCGACAGCAGACCCGACGTCTACCGCCGGTTCATGCGGGCCTATCGCGAGACCGTGGACTGGATGTATGCGAGCGACGAGGCGCCGAAGATCTACGCGGAATTCGCCAAGATCAGCATCGAGGATGCCCGGCGGGTGCGCGAGGAGTTCGACCCCAAGGAGATGCTGATCCCCGACCGCGTGCTCGGACTGAGCGACCTCGTTCCCGACGCCGTCAAGTTCAAGTATCTCAGCCAGCCGCTGACCGCGAGCCAACTCGACGATCTCGTGCAGATTCCGAAATAGGGCAAGTGCGGGACGGGCGTCACGCTCGACGGGTGCCGGTGCCGTCGGCGAGTTGACGGACCGGGGCATTCCGGATCAAGTCTCGCAATCCTTCACATGTGCGATGGATTTGAAGTTCCTATCATTGTAGCCGTCCCTTCGATTCTGCAGTTCGTATCTAAACGTGCTGCGAAATGCTTACGAACTTCGAAATCGGACCATTAGGAGCTCACGATGCTTCGCCGAATGTTTTGGCACGTGCTTTTGCTTGCCGTTTTCGCTGCGCCCGGAACGCCTGCGCGCGCCGCCGAGGCGTACCAGGTGTCCACCATTTCCAGCCTGCTGGCCGGCGGCTACGACGGCGCGACGACCATCGGCGAGATGCTCCGCCATGGGAACTTCGGCCTCGGCACCTTCAACGGCGTGGACGGGGAAATGATTGTGCTCGACGGCCAGGTCTACCGCGCTACCGTCGACGGCCGGGCCCATCTGGTCGACCCGTCCGAGCTCACCCCGTTCGCGGTCGTGGTTCCGTTCCAGCCGCAATCCTCGATGGCGGTGGCCGCGGGACAGTCGCTGGAGCAGCTCGAGGCGGCGCTCGATGCGCTCCCGTACAGCGCCTCGCGGATTTTTGCGGCGCGTGTCGAGGGCACGTTCCAGACGATCCAGATCCGCAGCGAGCCCAAGCAGACTCCTCCCTACAGCCCCCTGGCCGAGGTGATCAAAGCGGAGCAGGTCGTCCACACGCTCAACGACGTGCAGGGCACCCTGATCAGTTTTCGGTTCCCGGCGGCGGCGAGCTCGGTCAACGTGGCCGGCTGGCATTTCCATTTTCTCAGTGCCGACAAGACGCGGGGCGGTCACGTGCTCGCCCTGACCACGGGCGACGGCCAGGCGCTGGTGCAGGAGATCTCTGACCTGCGGATCACATTTCCCGCCAGCGGTCCCGCATCTTCCGCGAGCCCCGAATTGATCAAGGCGGTGGAGCGTCCCGGAGCGACGAGCGGCGAGTGAGTCGTCGGCGGGATGGGCGGATCCTGGTCGAGACGTGGCGCCGTTGAGCCCGCGCGGCGGCAGTCCGGGAGCATTTCTTTTGCACCGCACCGAAAACGGGCCCTGCCACAATTCCGTTATTGTCCCGCACCGCGCGTCCCGATATAAGCTCGCCCCGCGAGCAGGGGGTTCTATGGTTTCCAACGGGGTTGCAATGTCTTCGCAGAAGAACGGCGTGGCGCTACTGGACAAGAACAAGACCTACCGACCTTCCGACAAAGAGCCTTTCATGAATGAGCGCCAGCGGGAGTATTTCCGCCACAAGCTGCTCAGCTGGAAGGAAGAGATCCTGAAAGAGGCGAAGGAGACGCTGGCGCATCTCCAGGCCGAGAGCGAAAACCATCCCGATCTTGCCGACCGCGCGTCGTCCGAAACGGATCGAGCCATCGAACTGCGGGCGCGGGACCGACAGCGCAAGCTGATCGCGAAGATCGATGCGGCGATCGCCCGCCTTGATGACGGCACCTACGGCTATTGCGAGGAGACCGGCGAGCCGATCGCGCTCAAGCGGCTCGAAGCGCGCCCGATCGCGACCCTCTCGGTCGAAGCGCAGGAGCGTCACGAGCGGCGCGAGCGCATCTATCGCGACGAGTGATGCCAAGGCCCCGGTTGGGGCCGGCGGCGCAGAGCACGTCCAAGCACTGCGCAACCCTGCATTGGCCGGCCGTTGCCCACGCGTCACTACACCGCGTGGACACATCGCGTGCGGTTTCGCATGCGGAGCGCAAGCAGGTCCGACGGCGCGTGCGCCGTTTCACACGATCCCCACCTGGGTGACAGCATGATGAAGTATGTCCAAGGGCTCGTTCTTGTCGCGTTGGCAGTGATGGCCGGCGCGACTGCAGGGCAGGCGCAGACCTGGCCGCAGCGGCCGGTGAAGGTCCTGGTGCCGTTCGCAGCGGGCGGCAATATCGACGTGATGGGACGGCTTGCGGCTTCGCGCCTGAGCGAGGCGTTCGGCCAGCAATTCGTGGTCGAAAACCGGGTCGGCGGCAACGGCATCATCGCGACCGAGGCGGTCGCCCGCTCGCCGGCGGATGGCAACACGCTGCTGTGGGCGAGTACGTCAGTCATCGCCATCTTCCCGGCGATCTCGAAGGTCGGCTATGACCCGGTCAAGGACTTGGCGCCCATCAGCCTGTTCGGCGTGGCGCCCCAGGTGCTGATCGTGAACCCGAAATTGCCGGCGCAGACGGTTCCGGAATTCGTGGCCTACGTGAAATCGCAAAAAGAAAAGCTCGCCTATGCCGGCGGCGGCGGGCCGGGCAGCGCGAGCAATCTCCTGATGTCGCTCTTCCTCAAGCGCGCCGGCCTCGAAATGACCGGCGTGAGCTATCGCGGCACGGCGCCTGCGCTCACCGATCTCATCGCCGGGCACATCCCGGCGATGTTCGTGCCGATTTCGGAGGCGCTGCCGCAGGCGCGCGCCGGCCTGATCCGCATGCTGGCGGTGTCGAGCGGTACGCGCTCGCGCGAAGCGCCTGACGTGCCGAGCCTCGCGGAGCAGGGCTTTCCCGGGTTCCACATGGTCTCGTGGACCGGGATGATGGCGCCGGCCGGCACGCCCAAGGAGATCATCGATCGCATGGCGGCGGAATTCGCGCGGGCGCTCAAGGACCCGCAGTTCGTCGAGCTCATGCAGAAGGCCGGCGTCGAGCCGGCCGAGGATGCCAGCCCGGCGGCGTTCCAGGCCTTCATCGCCAAGGAGATCGTGCTCTGGGGCGAGGCGGTCAAGATCGCCGGCGTCACGCTGCAGTAGGACGGCAGTTCACGCCACCGCCGTCCGCGCTTCGCTCAAGGCTTCGAGGGCGGGCAATTCAATAGGCTCGCCATCTCCTGCTCGAGACTGTCGTACATCGATTTCTGCGGCGCCGGCTTGCCCTCGGGTGAAGCGGTTGTGTCCGGCGCGTCCGGGACATCGGTAGATTCCGGCGCGTGCGGAGGAGGGGGCGCAACCTCCGGCACCTCGCTAACGGCCGGTTCGCCCGCCGCGTTCGGCACCGGGGGCACCGGGCGAGCATCGTCGGTCCGGAACGGGCGGCGCGGCATGGCGTCGAACCGGGGCGACGACGGCGCGGGCGTAAACTCGTCCATGCCTGGCGCGGCGGGCTCGGCCGTTTTCGGCGCGAACGGGCTCGAGCGAGACTCGTCGGTCCGGAATGGGCGGCGCAACGCGGCTCCCAGCCGCGAGCCGGGAGATGGCGCGAAATCCTCCGGGCCCGGTGCGGCCGGCTCCGGCCTGGGAGCAGCGGGCTCGCCAAGCCGCTCGCCACCGGACCTGTCCGCGGACTTGGGCGAACGACGCAGCGCGGCCTCCAGCCGTTGCGCCATCTCGGACAGATTTTGATCGCCGGGCGCTAGCGCGGGCGGGGCGTCGGGTGTGTGGCCCGTCGGCGATGCCGGGAACGAAGGTCGCGGCCCGCGGCGCGGAGGCGGACGCGATTCGAGGCCAGGCTCGGGAGGGGGCGGGATGCGCGAGAGCTCTTCGGCCAAGCCCGCGAGCGGATCGAGGGGGCGGGGTTTGCGCTCCCGCGGCGGCGCCGCGGGCGGTGAATCGGGCGCAGCCGTCACCGGCGGTTCGCTTTCTCCCGGCCAGTGGATCGGCTCTTCGACGCCGGTCGGCGGACGCTGCGGCCGCGGCGGGGATTCCGTGCGGAGCATAGGTTCGACGCGCGGGGTCGCCTCGGGCTTCGGCGCGGGTTCCGGCTGCAGCGGCCACATGGTCTCCTCGCCGAGCGGGACTGCGCGCGGCAGCGTATCGGTCGCCGTTGCCGGCCGCCCGGGAGCCAATGTCGCTCCGGCGGCGCGCACGATGTTCTGCTCGATCACGACGTCGGTCGGTCCGCCGATGATGAGGAGGTGCTCCACATTGTCGCGGCGGATGAGAATCAGCCGGCGGCGGTTGTCGATCGCCGCCTGGTCGATCATGGCAAGCCGCGGCTGACGGCCGCGCGTTGCCGAACTGCCCAGCCGCCCGCCGCCGAACCGGCGCAGCAGCCAGAACGCCAGCGCGAGCAGGCCCAGCACCACCACCAGGAACAGCAGAATTTTAGGACCGGTCTGTCCTTCGCCGAACAAGGTATCCAAGATCACTCCTCCCTGCGTCCCAGGGGTGTGGCGTGTCGATCGGGATCGCCCGAATGGTTAACGCCGCTGGCAATATCCGTCGCCATGAATACTAACAAAGAATTAAGATAGATGGGCCCAAAGACTCCGCCATCCCTATGCCAAAACTACGTCTTGGTAAACGGCCGTTCAATGGCGGGATTTGCTTGTAAACGGCCCACAATCGACCCTCAATCCATACAATCAATCGATCAGCGCCGGTAACGGAGCGCCGGCGGCGCGATGGCGGCACCGCGCCGCCGGCCGGAACCAGCCGCCCGATGGGCGCTGCGCGCTTGAAACTCTGCGTCGGCTCGGAGGGCTGGCGGCGGTCCGCGCGTTTTTGGTGGAACGTCAAATCCAAAGCCACACCAGAATCATATAGCTGCTAGTGTTCCTTGCTGATTCCGTCCGCATCCGAGCGTGTCGAGAGCGCCGGCCACCTTCGGCAGCGGGACGACACCTTGGCGCACCAGGGCCCTGAGGCGAGGCGAATTGAGCCGATTCCCATCATGACGCAGCAGCGATCGCCCGACGACAATGCCCGCGCGCCGATCGATCGGACGCGGACGAGCCGCGGGGGCGGCAGCATCGGTCTGGTGCTGCTCATGGCGCTTGTGCTGATCGGCGCCGCCGGAGGGCTGCTGTTCATCGGCCGCGCCAAGGCCGAGCCCTATATTCTCGCGTTGCTCGCCGTGCTGGCCATGGTCGGCGTGTTCCTGGCGTTCGCGCTCGCCGCCGGCATCCTGCGCACCTCGGGGCGCGAGGCTGCGAGCCCGCTGCTCAAGGCCGTGGTCGACGGCGCCAACGAGGGCATCCTGGTCACGGACGCGAGCGGGCGCGTGCTCTACGCCAACGGCGCCTATCTCCGCCTGGTCGAGGCGCCCGGTCCGCAGGACGTACGTCCGGTCGAGCGCGTCTTCGTGGGCGACCCCGGCGTTTCGGAAGCGGTCTATCGCCTGCTGAAGGCGGCGCGCGAAGGCCGCCGCAGCCAGGAAGAGGTCCGCATCGGCGCGCATGCCGGCGAGGCGGCGCGCTGGCTGCGCATCCGCGTGCGCCCGCTCGGCGAAGGCAAGCGCGAATCCCGCATGACCGTCTGGGCGCTGGCCGACGTGACGCGCGAGCTCGAGCGCCACGAGAATGTGTTCCAGGAGCTGCAGCACGCGATCGACTATCTCGACCACGCGCCGGCCGGATTCTTTTCAGCCGAGGCCAACGGCAACCTCGTCTATCTCAACGCCACGCTCGCAAACTGGCTCGATCACGATCTCGCACAGGTCGGCTCCGGCGGTCTCAAGCTCGACGACGTCCTCGCCGGCGAAGGCGCGGCGCTGCTGACCACGCTTGCGGCCGTGCCGGGCGACGTCAAGACTGAGATCCTCGATATCGACCTCAAGACCCGCACCGGCCGCACCGTCCCGGCCCGGCTGTTCCACAAGATCGCGTTCGGCGCGGATGGCGCGCCCGGCCCCTCGCGCACGCTCGTTCTCAACCGCTCCAGCGACGGCGGCATCGACCCGCAGCGCGCCGCCGAAGTCCGCTTCATGCGGTTCTTCCAGAATACGCCGATGGCGATCGCGACCGTCGACAAGCAGGGACGGATCGTGGATTCCAACGCGCGCTTCGCGCGCCTGTGCAACCCCGCATTCAAGGGCGAGAGTTCCGGCGACCGGTCGATCCTCGCGGTCGTCGCCGAGCGCGACCGGGACACGCTCGAAGCCGCGATCCGGCAGGCAGGGGAAGGGCAGGGCGAGATCGCGCCGGTCGACGCCGCGCTCGCCGGCCCGGGCGAGCGCTTTGCGAGCTTCTTCGTCACCGCGATCGAGGACGAGCAGGATCGCGACCAGGAGGCGGCAATCGTCTACGCGCTCGAGACCACGCAGCAGCGCACGCTCGAGAACCAGCTCGCCCAGCAGCAGAAGATGGAGACGATCGGCCGGCTCGCCGGCAACATCGCGCACGACTTCAACAATCTGCTGGGCGCCATCATGATGGCGACCGATTTCCTCCTGAACGCGCACCGGCCGACCGATCCGTCGTTCCAGGACATCATGCAGATCAAGCAGAACGCCAATCGCGCGGCGAGCCTGGTGCGGCAACTGCTCGCGTTCTCGCGCAAGCAGACCATGCGCCCGGTGGTGCTCGATCTCGGCGAGGCACTGTCCGACCTCACCGTGCTGCTCAAGCGCCTCATCGGCGAGAACATCACGCTCAACGTGCCGCAGGTGCGCGACCTCTGGCCGGTCAAAGCCGACGTCCACCAGTTCGAGCAGGTGGTCATCAACCTGGCGATCAACGCGCGCGACGCCATGCCGCTCGGGGGCACGCTCACGTTGCGCACCGGCAATGTCAGCGCCGAGGAGAGCGCGCCGCACCAGCACCAGGGCATGCCGTTCGGGGAATATGTGCGGGTCGAGGTCGAGGATACCGGCAGCGGCATCGCGCCCGAGATCATCGACAAGATTTTCGACCCCTTCTACACCACCAAGGATATCGGCAAGGGTACTGGGCTGGGGCTCTCGACCGTCTACGGCATCGTCAAGCAGACCGGCGGCTTCATCTTCGTGGAGTCCGAGCTCGGCAAGGGCACGATCTTCCGCATCTTCCTGCCGCGCTACATTCCGGTGGCCGACGATCTGGCGGTGCCGCAACTGCCGGAGACGACGGCGCCCGCGCTCGCCGGCGCCCTCTCCGCGGCCGACGCCATGCGCACGGTCGCGACCGATCTCACCGGCCACGGAACCATCCTGCTGGTGGAGGACGAGGAAGAACTGCGTGCGCTCAACGCGCGCGGCCTCAAGTCACGCGGCTATACCGTGATCGAGGCCGGCAACGGCGTCGAGGCGCTCGAGGAGCTCGAAAAGCAGGGCCGACAAGTCGATGTCGTGGTGTCCGATGTGGTCATGCCGGAAATGGACGGCCCGACCTTGATGAAGGAGCTCAAGCAACGCAAACCTGACATCAAGATCATCTTCGTGTCGGGTTACGCCGAGGACGCGTTCGACAAGACGTTGCCCGACCACAAGCAGTTCAACTTCCTGGCCAAGCCGTTCACGCTCAAGCAGCTCGTCACCGTGGTGAAGGAGACGATGGCGGGGTGAGCCGGCGGCGCATGGGACCGCCATGACGGGTAGGCCGGTGTGGGCCGCGACGGCGCTCTTTTCGCCGCCGGGATCCGCGCGTTATGATCCTGACATGAGCGAGCAGCCCGGACCGGACAAATACGTGGAGACCCCGCGCGACCGTCGGATCGCGAATGCGGTGCTGCTGCTGTTCCTGGTCCTCATCGTCGGCGGCGGGATCTGGCTTGCCAATGCGATGTTCGACCAGCGCGCGCTCGACAACTGCATGGCGCAGGGTCGCACCAATTGTGCTCCGCCGATCGACGCGCCGCCGCGCTAACGGACACTCCCACGCAAGCCGCGGCCGCTGAGCATCAGCGCACCGTGCGCCACCCCCACAACACCGCCAGCGCCCCGATCACGGCGACGAGGAGCGCGCCATAGCCGGCGATGCCGATGAGCAGCGCGAGGTGATAGCCCACGAACGATCCCGCAATGCCAACCAGCGCGCTCGTCACCAGCAGGCGATTGGGACCGGCGATCTGGCGCGAGAGCCAGCCCGCGCCGGCGACGCGATCGAACAGCAGCCCGGCCGCAATGCCGATGATGAGCAGAAGCAGGAAGACGGCCCCCGGGCTGAGCATGGTCGTGGTCTCCTCGATGACGGCGGCGCAACACCGCGGCCGGATGTTAATCGCCGCCGGGAGCCGCTGCCAGGAACCTTCCGTGCCCTCCACACATTTCCGCTCGCTTGCCGTGCGCGTCGCGCGAACGGCAATGGCGAATTCGCCAGCACGACTTCCGCGTCGGAAAAGCGGGTGAGGGCGCCTGCGCGGGCCAAACTGTCCCGCCGCGTTCGCTACCAGAACTCCGGGAATGAGGCGGTAGCGCACCCGCTGGGCGTATTCGCGATAGCCCGGCAGTTCCTCCGCCAGCGTCCGCTCCTCCATCACCGCGCGCGCCGCCAGCACCACGATCAATACCGGCGTGGCGGCGAGGCCGTACCAGGAGCCGAGCAGCAAGGGCGTGCCGACGAAGAACAGCAGGGCGCCCGCATACATCGGGTGGCGCACGCAGGCATAAGGGCCGGTGCTGACGACCCGATGACCGCGCTCGCGCGCGATCTTCACCACCGGCGCGGCATAGCTGTTCTCGCGAAAGGCGAGACACGCGATGGTCATGCAGAGAGCGATCAGGATCGCGCCGATCGCTTGCGCCCATACCGGCATCCGCGACCAGCCGAAGCGACCGGCGTCGAGCGCCATCAGCACGAGCCAGCTCGTCCACAGCACGAACACCGTGACCATGAACACCTTGTCCCAGGTTTTCTGCGCGGCCTGGAAGCCGGCGGTGAGACGCTCG
Organism: uncultured Alphaproteobacteria bacterium; assembly: GCA_963725065.1. Classification (GTDB taxonomy): domain Bacteria; phylum Pseudomonadota; class Alphaproteobacteria; order Rhizobiales; family Xanthobacteraceae; genus VAZQ01. The sequence continues at coordinate 35,374 of CAVRXD010000033.1, read as the reverse complement.
GCGAGCAGCGCCGGATCGCGGCGCGCGAGCCACAAACCGATCGCCAGCCCCAGGCCGGCCATTTCCGCGAGGAACACCCAGGCGGCCGGCCAGCGCACGGTCCCGGCCGCCACGAACAGGACCGCCGCCATCGCGGCGATCCACACCGCGGTCTGCGTGATCAGCTTCGAAACCATGTCCGCCTCCGCGGCAAGGGAGCGCAGCTTGGCCGCAAAGGCGGCGGTCACCTCCCGGTCTTGCGCTTGGCGCGCAGCCGCCGCTCCCGCCGCTGCCTGCGCCGCTTCTCCGCGCACTTGACGCATTTGCATCCGACGGGCTTGAGGAAGATCTCGAAATATTCCGATCCGTAGTCGTAGGTGATCTCGTCGCCCGGCTTGATGTTCCTGATCGCCCGCAGGATCACGTTGCGTTTGACCACGTCGGATTCGGCGTTGGGACGACAGGAGTGGTTGGCATAGCGGGCGATATTGCGGCGACTCGAGCCGTCCACGGTCCAGCGGCTGTTGATCTCGTACATGTAGCGGTTGCCGCGCGCTTCGAGCTTGGCGGCCTGGGCATGGGTGAGGAGGCGGCCGCGGTAGGCGATGATGAACGCGCCATTCTTGATGGGGGCGGTGGCGAACAGCCCGAGCCCGGTCCGCGAACGGCCGACGCGGTAAGGCTTGCGCGCGGCGTTGCGCGGCGTCTTGCGTGTCATGACCACTGATGCTGACGCTTACGCCGCCTGCTCCGATGGCGTGCGCGTCACCGTCAGCCGGGTCTCCACCGGCACCGGCTCGCGCAGGGTATTGATGCCGGGGCAGCCTTCGAACGACAGGCGTTCGACCTCCTTGAGCTTGTCCTCGGGCGCATCGCTGACCACGCTGATGCTGATCGTCACCTTCTGGAACGCCGACGTCGGCGCATCCGCCATCATGTGGCCGCGCACGTCGAAGTCCGTGCGCGCCACCGCCTCGAAGCTGTCGTAGCTCACTCCGAGCTTGGCCGCGTAGAAGGCGAACACCGCCGCATAGCAGCCGACCGCGCCGGAGAGCAGGAACTCGAGCGGCGTCGGCGCGCAATTCTGCCCGCCCACATGCACGGGTTCGCTGATGATGAATTTGTAGCCGCTCTTCTTGCAGTCGACGAGCTCGTTGAGCTGGCCGATCGAGGTCACCTTCACTTCCACGAAGCTGCGCGGCCCTTCGGGCGCCGGCTTGTCGGGATGCGAACGGTACCGACGCTCGCGCGCGTCGGTGATATCCTTCAACTCGGGGAAGCAATCGCAGACCTTGACCATTCAATCTCTCCCGGGCGCGCTTGCGGCATGTCGTGCGCGCTGTCCTGTGCGCGAACTTGGCGAGTGAATGCCCGCGCCGTCAAGCCGGATTGCTGATCGCGGTGTCCTGGACGAGCGAGCGCGCGCTCACTCGCTCCTCATAAGCGGCCTCACCACAACTCGCGCGACGCCAGTTGCGCTCCTTCGGCGAGCGACGCGAGCTTCATCCATACGATCTTGGAATCGACCTGCAATCGGCCGGCGAAGGTGCCGAAGCCGCAATCGACGCCGCCGATGACATTCTCGGGTCCGACCACGCGCGCATATTGCACCAGCCGATCCGCCACCAGCTCCGGGTGCTCCACGAAGTTCGAGGTGGAATCGATCACGCCGGGGATGATGATCTTGCCGTCGGGCAGCTTGACGTCCTTCCAGACTTTCCACTCGTGCCCGTGACGCGGGTTGGCGCCGGGAAACGACACCGCCTGGGGCCGGCCCTTGAGCACGATATCGACGATGTCCTTCAACGGTACGTCCTTGTGGTGGGGGCCCTGGGTGGACGCCCAGCAGATGTGCATGCGCATGCGCTCGGGCGGGATGTCCCTGACCGCATGGTTGAGCGCCTCGACGTGGGTGGTGATCACCTTGCGGAAATCGTCCAGGCTCAAATGCGCGAACACCATGTGGCGGCTCAACGCCAGGTCGGGGCAGTCGAGCTGCAGGATGAAGCCGGCGTCCACGATGGCGCGGTATTCGCGCGCCATGACGTCGGCGAGCGCATAGAGGTAGGCTTCGTCGCTCGGGTAGTACTGGTTCTTGAGGTAGCGCGCGATCTGGCCCGGCGACGGCGACGTCATGAAGACGTCCTGCGCCGCGGCGCCCGCCGTCGCCTGCCTGGCCTGGGCGATGTCGTTCTCGAGCGCGCCGAAATCCTTCCAGCCGACCGGGCCGGAGCAGGCCGGCCGATGCTGGAACGGCGAGGCGAAGTAGGCGAGCATCGCCGAGAGCTCGGGAAAGTCCGGCTCGCCGGTGCCGAGCGGCGGCGAGCTCGGGCCGTCGAAGCCGGCGAGGCGATCCTTGACGTGCGTGGTGTAGTCGGTGCGGCCCTGCTCGCCGTCATTGATGATGTCGAGACCGCAGGCAACCTGCTTCTCCACGACCTCGCCGACGGCGCGGCGCACCGCGTCCTTGAGCTTGCTCGCGTCGGCTCCGGGATGCTTCTGCTCATGCAGAAGAAGCTCCACCACCTCGGCGGGCCGCGGCAGGCTTCCGGTATGCGTGGTGAGCAGTCGCTGCGTGCTGCGCTTCATTCGTGATCCCCCCGACCGTTTCCAGGCGCGCGTAGTCCAATCCGCCGTTTTAGGCCGCCTTGGCCTGCGCCCGCGCGAGAAAATCGGTGAAGATTCCCGCCATCTCGCGCTCCCTGGACGCCCAGTCCTCGGTTGGAACCAGGTCGACGTCGAGGTCGCCGGGAAAGAGATCATGCAGCTCGCTGCCGCGGATCATGCGGTGCGCGGCCTCGGCGACGGCATGATTGTGGGTCTTGTCGTTGCCCGGGATGATGCAGGCCGGGACCTTGATCGAATTCAAGTCTTTCTCGCTGGCGCCGATGATCGGCAGCTCGGCGCCCTTGGCGAACTGCTCGCGCCAGCGTTCCATGGCGGCGATGAACGCTTTCGGATCCATGGCCATCAAGGTCGCGCGGTTTTGCGGGCGCGCCGCGATGCGCTCCTGGAAGTGATCGAGCGCGCAGACCGCGTCCATGCCGCCCTCCTGCGCCGCCCGGATATACTTGCTGTAGTAGTTCTCGGTGAGGCGCGCCCCGGCGAACGCGCCGCCGGTGACGCGCCACAGCAGCAGCGCGCGGACCGCCTGCGGATATTTCAACGCAAACAGCACCGACAAGCGGCAGCCCGACGAACTGCCGCCCACGATCACGGGCAGCGCCTTGAGCTGCACGAGCAGCTCGTGGAGATCGTCGGCCCAGATTTCGTATTCCGACTGGTCGCCGCCGATGACGATGTCGGAGACGCCGCAATTGCGCCGGTCGTGGATGAGAACGCGGTAGCCGGCATCGGCCACATGCCGCGCCAGCGACTTCACGTAGTCGAGGGCGCGCCGGCCGCCGGGCGACAGCGCGACCCACGGGCCGCTCGTGCCGAGGACTTCGTAGTTGATATTTGCTCCGCGCACGTTGGCGATGGGCATCGGTTCCTCCGTCTTTTCCGGGAGCGCAGTCTATACCGTCGAGGTCGGCGCCGTCTCCACCGCCGTCCGACGGGCACGGATCGTTCCGACGGCGCAAGACGGCGTAGGCAAGATCGGCACGGGTCTTGTAGTGTGGGCAAGGGCCTACCGTTGCACCATCGGAGGCAAGAGATGCGCTACGAGCTCTACTACTGGCCGACGATCCAGGGGCGCGGCGAGTTCGTGCGCCTCGCGCTGGAAGACGCCGGGGCCGACTACGTCGATGTGGCCCGCCGGCGCGGCAAGCGCGGCGTGCCGGCGATGATGAAATTCATCGACGGTACGCGCATCGCGCGCCCGCCGTTCGCCCCGCCGTTTCTTCGCGCCGGCAAGCTCGTCATCGGCCAGACCGCGAACATCCTGCTCTATCTCGGCGGGCGGCTGGGGCTTGCGCCGCGCGACGAGGCGGGGCGGCTGTGGGTGCATCAATTGCAGCTCACCATCACGGATCTGGTGGTGCTGATCCACGACACCCATCATCCCATCACCGGCTATCTCTACTACGAGGAGCAGCGCGCGGCCGCCAAGCTGGCGACCAAGTATTTCTGGCGCTATCGCCTGCCCAAGTTCCTGAACTATTTCGAGCGCGTCCTCGACAAGAGCGGCGGCCCCTATGTGCTCGGCCGCAAGCTCTGCTATGTCGACCTCTCCCTGTTCCAGATCGTCGAGGGCTTGCGCTACGCCTTTCCCAAGCGGATGAAACGGTTCGAGCGCAAGGTGCCGCGGATCGTCGCGCTGCACGACCGCGTCGCCAGGCGGCCGCGGATCGCCGCCTACCTGGCCTCGGATCGCCGCATCGCGTTCAGCCAGTGGGGCATCTATCGCTACTTCAAGGATCTCGACGCCTAGGATTTTTCCGATGCCTGCCGGTTCCGACGACGCACAACGGGCGCGGGCCGAGGCGCGCGCCGACCTTATCCGGCGCCTGTTCGCCGTGGCGATCAGCGTGGGATTCGCCGCGACGCTCGCGCGCATGACGTGGGTGCAGAACGGCACGCTGCCGAATCCGGCCGAGCTCAACCAGACGCTGATCCTCGGAACCGCGCTGCTGGCGGCCATTCTGGGCTGGGACGGTCACCTGGTGGCGATGTCGGAGAAGCCGCTGTTCGGATTCTGGCGGTTTCTCATCAATCTCGCGCTGGTCTTCATCTACATGTTTCTGCTGATGGCCTCGGCCCATCCCGAATGCATGCTGTGGACGCTCGCGGTCATTTTCGCGCTCTATGTGGCGTGGGACGTCCTGACCATGCGGGAGCAGATCGCGCGCTATGATCCGGCAGTGGCGGGCGAGTCGCGCGCCACCGCCGCGCAGATCCGGAGCGTCTATGCCGGCGGGTTCACGGGCGCGGCGCACGTCGCGCCCGGCCCCGCGATCACGCTGGCGTGGTGCGGTTATTTCGTCCTGCTCGCGATCATCGGAAACGGGCGCGCCTATGCCCACATCCGCACCACCTGCGTGCTCGCGCTCATCGGGCTGGTGGGCTTCTGGATCGACACCGCCGCCGGCCACCACGATGGCCCCCGTCCCATGCGCAGGCGCATCCTCGTCATTTTGGTCACGCTGATCGCCGCGACGGTTTACTTCCGGCTCCGGCCCGGCGTGTGAGGCAACCGCGCGGGCAGGCGCGCCGATCGTTGGCCGCTCATCCCACCGCGTTGAGCACCTTGCCGCCGGCGGTGACCGGCTTGGCAGCGACCAGCACGAAGGCGATGACGCAGGGCGCCGTGCCTTTGTTCACCCAGTTGTGGATGGTGCCGCGCTGCACCAGCACGTCGCCGGCCTTGAGATGCACGCTCTTACCAGCGTCGAGCTCCATGTCGATCTCGCCCGACATCACCACCGCATAATCGATCGAGTCGGTGCGGTGATTGCGCGGCGTGACGCCGGGGCCGAAGCTCACCACCCGAAACACGGTGCCGTTGTCGAGCGTGGTGCCGACCTTGCGGCCGGAGGTATCGGCGTCGCCGCCGTTGTCGACCGGGAAGCCTTCGCTGGTCCAGATCACGGCGGCGTGCGCGCCCGGCCGGCCCTGGGTGACGTTCTTGGCGGTCTCGTCGATCGCCACGATCGCGTGGCCGTTGTTGTCGTGGCCGGTGACGACGCGGCGGACGGTGAGGGTCATCGGATGGCTCTCCTTGGGCTTTGATCGGGGCGGGATCATTCGCCGAACGCGCCGCGGATTGCAATGCGATGGGGCAGCCGGCAAGGCGCCAGAGCAAATGCGCGTGGCGGACCCGCGGCCGCACGGATTGCGCCGCGCGCCATCCGGGTTAGAGTTGTTCCAACATCGTGACAGGACCGCCATGAACGCCCCCGCCCAAATCGTTCCGCCCTACAAGCACACCCCGCTGTTCCCGCTCGGCCAGGACAGCACCCGCTACCGCAAGCTCACCGCCGACGGCGTGCGGGTCGAGAGCGTGGGGGGCCGCGATCTCGTCGTGGTCGAGCGCGAGGCGCTGCGGGCGCTGGCGGAAGCGGCATTCGGCGACATCAATCACCTGCTGCGGCCGGGGCACCTCAAGCAGCTGCGCACGATCCTCGACGACCCGCAGGCGAGCGACAACGACAAGTTCGTCGCCTACGATTTTCTCAAGAACGCCAATATCGCGGCCGGCGGCGTGCTGCCCATGTGCCAGGACACCGGCACCGCCATCATCATGGGCAAGAAGGGCCGGCTCGTGTTCACCGACGGCGACGACGAGGCGGCGCTGGCCGAGGGCGCGCGCGACGCCTACCTCAAGCGCAATCTGCGCTATTCGCAGCTCGCACCCATCTCCATGTTCGAGGAGAAGAACACCAAATCGAACATGCCGGCGCAGATCGAGATCTACGCCGAGGGCCAAGGAGAGAACGACGGCGCCTACAAGCTCCTGTTCATCGCCAAGGGCGGCGGCTCCGCCAACAAGTCGTTCCTGTTCCAGGCGACGCCCTCGATCCTCACCCACGACCGGCTGATCGCCTTCCTCAAGGAGAAGGTGCTCACGCTCGGCACCGCCGCGTGCCCGCCGTATCATCTCTCGATCGTCATCGGCGGCACCTCGGCCGAGCTCACGATGAAGACGGTGAAGCTCGCCTCCTGCCGCTATCTCGACGACCTGCCGACGCAGGGCTCCGAGGACGGTCATGCGTTCCGCGACCTCGCGATGGAGCAGGAGGTGCACAAGCTCACCCAGTCGCTCGGCGTGGGCGCCCAGTTCGGCGGCAAATATTTCTGCCACGACGTGCGCGTGATCCGGCTCCCGCGCCACGGCGCTTCGCTGCCGATCGGGCTCGGCGTCTCGTGCTCGGCCGACCGCCAGGCGCTCGGCAAGATCACGCGCGACGGCGTCTATCTCGAGGAGCTCGAGCGCAATCCGGCGCAGTACCTGCCCGACGTCGATCCCGCCACGCTCGGCGGCGAGGTCGTCCACATCGACCTGCGCCGGCCGATGAAGGAGATTCTGGCGCAGCTCGCCAAGCATCCGATCAAGACCCGGCTGTCGCTCACCGGTCCCCTGATCGTGGCACGCGATCTCGCGCATTCCAAATTGCGCGAACGTCTGGAGCAGGGGCAGGGGCTTCCGGATTACTTCAAGAACCATCCGGTCTATTACGCCGGTCCCGCCAAGACGCCCGCGGGCTATGCCTCGGGCGCGTTCGGCCCGACCACGGCGGGACGGATGGATTCGTTCGTCGGCGACTTCCAGGCCGCCGGCGGCTCCATGGTGATGCTGGCCAAGGGCAACCGCTCGCCGGCGGTGCGCGAGGCCTGCCACAAATACGGCGGCTTCTATCTCGCCTCGATCGGCGGCGCCGCCGCGAACCTCGCCGAGCATTGCATCAAGAAGGTCGAGACGGTGGAGTATCCGGAACTCGGCATGGAGGCGATCTGGAAGATCGAGGTGGAGAATTTTCCTGCCTTCATCGTGATCGACGACAAGGGCAACGACTTCTTCAAGGAATTGAATCTGGGATGAGCATGCGCCAGACTCGTCCCACACCGATCGAACACGGATAACGATCATGCCGCACATCAAAGTCAGCGACATCGCCTATGGCCGCCTGCGGGCGCCCGATCTCGACGTTGCCGAGGAATTTCTCACGCGCTTCGGCATGAAACGCGCCGACCGCACCGCCACCGCGCTCTACATGCGCGGCACCGATCCGGCCCACCACATCCACGTGACCGAGAAGGGCGAGCCGAAATTCGTCGGGCTGGCCTATTACGCGGAGAGCGAGGATGACCTCAAGCGGCTGGCCAAGGCGCCGGGCGCGTCTGACGTGGAGGCGATCGACGAACCCGGCGGCGGCAAGCGGGTGCGGCTCACCGAGCCGAACGGCTACCAGATCGAGGTCGTGCACGGCATCGCGACGCTGCCTGCGATCGAGACCAAGCGTCAGAAGCTCAATACCGGCGAGGCGCCGCTGTCGCGCGCGGGCGAGCTGATGCGGCTCCCCAAGGGCCCGTCGCACGTGAAGCGGATCGGGCACGGGGTGCTGATGACGCCGAAATTTCACGAGACCGTAGGCTGGTTCCGCGAGATGCTGGGTTTCGTCTGCTCGGACGACGTCTATGCGGGGGAAAAGGACAATCTGATCGGCTCATTCAATCGCTGCGACCGCGGCGATGCCTATGTCGACCACCACGTGTTCTTCTGTCTCAATCACGCCAAGACCGGACTGAACCACCTCTCGTTCGAAGTGCCCGACATCGACGATGTCGCCATGGGCCACGACTATCTGGCCCAGTTCGACAAGTACGAGCACATGTGGGGCATCGGCCGGCATGTGCTGGGCAGCCAGGTCTACGACTACTGGGCCGACCCCTGGGGCCGCGTGCACGAACATTGGGCCGACAGCGACCGCCTCAACCTCGCCAACGGTTCGAACCTGGTGGCAGCGGAAGAAGCGCTCACCTCGCAATGGGGCGAGGCGCCGCCGGCTAAGTTCATCGATCACGCCAGCCCGTAACGGCCGCGCGCGACTGATTGCATCGCGTCGCCGCGACGCCGTGTCGAAATCTGGGTCCCTGAGCCCGGCCGGCGCTCGCGACCAGCCGGCTTGGCGGGGATCCATTGAACCTGTCTGCCCCCCTCCTGCGACTGAAGCAATAAGGGATCGCAAGGACCCGATGATCCGGGTCAAGGAGGTTTGCGATGCCCGTTTTTATGAAAATGGACGGGATAGACAGTATTGGTCCCGAAAACAGCGCAAAAGACGGGACTAGCAACACCCTAATGATCGGCGAGCACGTGCCGACGTCGGTGGAGCACGCGGTGACCTATGGCGCTGCGGCTTCCCCCTCGCAGGCGTTCAACGAGCCGAACGCGGATAGACACGAGTTCGCAATCAAGAAGGTCGTCGATGCGACCAGCCCAACGGTCGCGCCCGATATCGACGACGAGGTGCTGGTGTTTTCGCATGATGAGCGCAGCAATGACTCGATTTGGATCGATATCGGGGCGCCTATCATGCGCGCTTTCGAGGGCAGCCGTGAGTACGTGCTCACCCAACCGGAGCACGCCGCGACCGACGAAGCGCAATCGAGTCCGCCAGTCACCGGATACGGGAATCTCTCGTCCTTCCAAATCATTTCGGCGGGTGCGGACGAAGCCGGAAGCCGTTTGTTCGTCGGGAACTTAACGATGCACTCAGAGGCGTACGACGAGCCGTGGGGAGAGGCTCTAATTTCCGGCGAGGAGGATGCCGTCAAAGTGCCCGCTGTCCAGACGGGCGGATGGATCGCCGATGTGACCTGAGCGCCTCGCTAGTCCGCGAGAGGATGATGCATTTCATACAGAAACCATCCACTCCATGGAGGGCGCTTATTCCGGCTCTTACCTTCTGTACCAGGACGTGGTGATTTTTTAAGGGGCGCTCAGGCGCGCCGCTGACGAGGCGCCGGAATGCGAGCTCGCTCAGCCCGGTGTGAACACGATTGCCGATGAAGATCCCGGCCACCATCGTCGGCAGCTCGATGGCCCGTGGTCACGAACACGTCGCGCGTATATTCTCCGGCGTCGGTGGCAGCCCAGCGCGGGCGATGATCGGTCTGTTACCACAGCCTATGCATGGCTGCGAAACGCTGCGGGAAGGTCTTGCCGGAATCGGCTTGCGGCCGCGCAGCGGCGGCGCGATAACTTTGTTTCAGGAGGCGCTGCGATGATCACCACCCTCGTTCAGTTCCAGCTCCCGACCGCCATCACGCTCGAAGAGGCCACCCGCCGCTTCGAAACAAGCGCGCCGAAATATCAAAACCTCGCGGGGCTGATCCGCAAATACTACATCCGCTCTGAGGACGGACGCATCGCCGGCGGCATCTATCTCTGGGAGTCCCGGCGCGCGGCCGAGCGCGTCTATGATGGCGAGTGGCGTGAGCGCGTGGAGAAACTCTACGGCGCGCGCCCCACCATCACCTGGTTCGACAGTCCGGTTGTTGTCGACAATCTCACCGGCGGCACCATCACGAAAGCAGCATAGCCATGCAACACGATGACAACACCACGCGGCGTCCGGTTTTGGCGGCAGCGGGCGGCGCGGCCGTCGCCGCGAGCGGTGCCGCGCGCGCGCAACAGCCGGGCGCGAAAGGACCGCTGGTCTGGCTCGACATGGACCAGCAGGCGCTCGACGACGCTTACGACCAGATGGTCTATGCGCCCAATCGCGAGCAGGTTGCCAAACGCCGGGTGGCCAACAGCGACAAGGCGCGCGCGGTCATTGGCATGCCCGAGCGCGCCGCCTATGGGGCGAGCGAGATCGAGAAGCTCGACATCTACCGCACCAAGCGGGCCAATGCGCCGGTGAACATCTTCGTCCACGGCGGGGCGTGGCGCGCCAACCGCGCCGCCGACTATGCGTGCCTCGCCGAACCATTCGTGACGGCGGGGGCGCACTACGTCATTCTCGACTTCACCAATGTTGATGATGCCGGCGGCAGCCTGTTCCCGATGATCGAGCAGGTGCTGCGCGCGGTCGGCTGGGTCTACAAGAATGCCAAGAGCTTCGGCGGCGATCCGAACCGGCTCTATCTCACCTCGCACTCCTCCGGCTCTCACCTCGGCGGCTGCGTGGTGACGCACGACTGGCGCAAGGACAACTTGCCGGTCGACATTCTCAAGGGCGCGGTGCTCAGCAGCGGCATGTACGATCTCAAGCCGGTGCGGCTTTCGAAGCGGTCGAAATACGTCAACTTCACCGATGAGATGGAGGAGGCGCTGAGTGCGCAGCGGCACATCGACCGGCTCAACCTGCCGCTCATCCTGGCCTATGGAACCTACGAGACGCCGGAATTCCAGCGTCAGACCCGCGATTTCCACCAGGCGGTGAAGGCGGCCGGGAAGCCGGTCGAGCTCCTGGTCGGCGAAGGCTATAACCATTTCGAGATGCTGGAGACGCTGGCAAATCCCTACGGTCTGCTCGGCCGCGCTGCGCTGGCGCAGATGGGATTGACGCCGACGGCGTGAGCGCGGGCGAGCGCCGGCGAACGGCGATATGGCTGTCGGAGGTGAGCCGCCGGCCGGACTATTGGGATGTCGCGGCTGTCCCGGAAGGGATGTGGCGCAATGGCAACAGACCTAGGGAGAATGCGCCGGAAGCAGGCTTAGGGGTTGGCAATCCGTGCTGGTTTGGTAAACCTTCCATTGCCTAGTCATGGGCGTTTCCTCCTAGACTTGAACCCCGCGCTGCGGGGTTTTTTCTTGTCCGCCTCGTGCCATCCCGCGAGACTCGACGACGAGTCTTCTCGGCCTGTCCGTCAACGTCCGCGAGCTGGACCTGATCGACCCATCGCGTAGCATTCGCGGGAACAATACATGCTCCGCTCCGTTGGTGCGCTAGCGTACAGAGTAGGGCAGGGGCCATGGCTGTCGTTCTCATCGTCGAAGACGAGGAGCAGGTGCGGGTCTTGGCCGAGGCCATCGTCCAAGAGCTGGGCCATGAAACGCTGACGGCCGGCACGGCCGAGCAGGCGCTGGCCGTGATCCAGGAACGTCCGGATGTGGACCTGCTGTTCACCGACATCGGTCTGCAGCAGGACCTGGAGGCCGGCCTGAAGCTCGCAAAGGACATTGCGGCCCGCAAGCCGGGATTGCCCGTACTCTATACGACCGGCCAGGGCGTAACCGACGGGATGCGGGCGATGTTCGCCGACCCGTTCGGCTTCCTGCCGAAGCCGTATACCCCCGACGACCTGACGACCGCGCTGGGCAACCTGCTTGCCAACGAGCCCGGCTCCCTCGCGCGGGCGGCGGGCAAGAAGGAGCGCGGCCCGGCGGCGTGAGCGCCGTCAGCTTTCGCGCCGTCAGTTTTCAATATCTCTGATTGCGCTTCGCTACGCGGCGCTGCGCCGGTGGGATTGCGCGGGGGGCCTTTGCTGCGCCATCGCGCGCTGGCTCTGAAACACTTCGGCGCAATGCAGCCACCGCTCCGCCATCCGGCGCCACGTCGCCTTGCTCGCGGGGTCGCGCGTGAATTTTGCCATCTGCTGGCAGTCGGCGGCGTGTCGAAGGAACTCGTCGGACGGATTAATGGGAGACAGGTTCATGCGCGGGCTCTCCTAACCAGTCGTCAGGCCTGCGCGGATCCCTTCTGAATGCGTCGCCTTGCGGCGGAACTGTTCGGCGTGATCGGAAAGCCGCAACCAGCACAATGCCAGTTCCCGCCATGCCGTCCTCACGTCGACATCGTGCGAACTCTCCACCGATTGCAGGCAATCGCTCACACGTTGCTGATATGCATCCAGTAAGATCATGGCACTTGCCTGACCTGCCCCCGTACCTGAATGGATTCAACGGCGATCCCGGCGGAAGGTTCCTCGCCCACAACACGCGACGGCCACCACGCATCAAGTGTGGCGCGCCCGCAACGGCCCCCTTTCAGCCGGGTTCCTCCTGGCGCCGTGGGCGGAACAATGCAAGCTTGTCCGGCCGTGCGGATTTGCCTGGGCGGCGAGCGGATTTGGGTGTGTCAGGCCGCGGGCCGGTTCAGTGTCGAGGGCGGGGACGTGGCGCTCTATGTCGACGATGCGATCTGGCGCTGGCAGGGCCTGCAATGGGCGCACCTGCTGGCCGACAGCATCGATGAACTGCACCGCTTCGCCGCGGACCTCGGCATCAACCGGCTGTCGTATCAGGGACCACCGCGGACGTCGGTCCCGCACTACGACCTCACGGCCTACGAGCGGCGCCGCGCCATCGCGCGGGGCGCAATTGCCTGCAGCCGCCACGAGATCGTGGTGGTGTTGCGCCGCGCACGCTCCGAGCACCGCTTGGCGCGCATGATCGAGACGCGCGGAGTCGTCGCGCTCGAATTGGCGCCGCGGCGTCCGCCGTTAGAAGGGGAACTCAAGATCTGCGGTGGGCGCAACGGAGGGTAAGTCGAAGAGCTAATCGGGGAGCTTGGTACTTTGCGTGGCTTCCGTGCCGCAGGGCGCACAGGCCAGCTTGATGTGTTCTTCGCCGTTCGCAACCTCGATCGACCGGACGCGCATGGGCTTCTCACAAGTCGGGCAAATCCAAACGGGCGGGGGCAATGACGGGTCGAACTCGCGCGGCTGGGGCATGGCGCCTCCCCCGATGCTGATACGGTAGGGTTGCACCATCTGCCGAACGGCGCGAGGTTTTTATTTCTCTCCTTGCACGGAACTTTTGGCGGAGTTCGTAACCGGCCTCGGCGTAACGCATGCGCGATCCTCCGCGCGCGGTTTCAACGCAGAGAGTGGCGACCCGGTCTCAGCAATCCCGGATGCGGACCACGGTTGCGGACTGCTGCTGGTGACGGGCGGCGTCGAGCGCTGCGACCAGGTGATCCGCTCGATAGAATTCGTACTCCTGCAACGGCACGATGCGCGTGGCGGATGCGGGATCGTGCGGCACCGGACCGCCGCAATGGAACTTGAGCACGGCGTGGGCTTCGTTGACTGCGATGACAACCCAGATGGCCTCCACCAGCGAGCGGTCCGGCACCCGCTTGCTTCGGAGACGGTGACGAAATGTGCCGGGCGCGAGCTCTTCAAGGGACAGGCCGCGGCAACACGGTCTGGATTTCCCCTCATTTGGGGTCATCACGTTATGGGAACCCCTCCGCATATAAATTTTTCGTAAAAATAAGCGCGTACCGGTTGAATCTGTCAACCCCCGAAGCGCGATATTTAGAGCACAAGAATCAGATTTTATGCCTGCCGGGCTGAGTCCGGTCGGCCGGGATTGATGCCCGAAAGCCGCCCAAAATTGCTGAAGAACATATTGCGAACAGAGAACAAACAGTGTACAGTACTCCCACTGCTGTTCGTTGTTGGTTTTTCGAGAATCCCGGTCATAAGGAGTGGGAGCAATGGCTACGGCTGCGCTACGTGTTGTTGAAGGTTCCTCCATGGATAAATCGAAGGCCCTGGATGCCGCGCTCTCCCAGATCGAGCGCAATTTCGGCAAGGGCTCGATCATGCGGCTCGGCAAGAATGACAAGTCGATGGATGTGGACACCGTGTCCACGGGCTCGCTCGGGCTCGACATCGCGCTCGGGATCGGCGGTCTTCCGCGCGGCCGCGTGGTGGAGATCTACGGTCCGGAATCCTCCGGCAAGACCACGCTGGCGCTGCATTGCCTGGCGGAAGCGCAGAAGAAGGGCGGCATCTGCGCCTTCATCGACGCCGAGCACGCGCTCGATCCGATCTATGCGCGCAAGCTCGGCGTCAACGTCGACGACCTGCTGATCTCCCAGCCCGATGCCGGCGAGCAGGCGCTCGAGATTGCCGACACGCTGGTGCGCTCGGGCGCGGTCGATGTGCTCGTCATCGATTCGGTGGCGGCATTGGTTCCGCGCGCCGAGCTCGAAGGCGAAATGGGCGACAGCCAGCCGGGCCTGCAGGCGCGGTTGATGAGCCAGGCACTGCGCAAGCTGACCGCCTCCATCAACCGCTCCAACACCATGGTGATCTTCATCAATCAGATCCGCATGAAGATCGGCGTGATGTATGGCTCGCCCGAGACCACCACCGGCGGTCATGCGCTCAAATTCTATGCCTCTGTGCGTCTCGACATCCGCCGGATCGGCGCGATCAAGGAGCGCGACGAAGTGGTCGGCAACCAGACCCGCGTCAAGGTGGTCAAGAACAAGCTCGCGCCGCCGTTCAAGCAGGTCGAGTTCGACATCATGTATGGCGAAGGCGTGTCGAAGCGCGGCGAGCTCATCGACCTCGGGGTGAAGGCCGGGGTGGTGGAAAAATCCGGCTCCTGGTTCTCCTACGACAGCCAGCGCATTGGCCAGGGCCGCGAGAACGCCAAGGGGTTTCTCAAGGACAACCCCGACATTGCCGCCAAGATCGAGCTCGCGATCCGGCAGAACTCCGGCCTCATCGCCGAAAAAATTCTCGCCGGCGAAGAGAGCGATGACGACGACGCGGCGGAAGAGTAAGCGCGTCTCCAGCCTTCCTCTGCTGAGCTCCCCCGACCGTCATTGCCGGATTTGCCTCCGGCAATCCATCGCTTTGCAAGAACGTGTTGAGTGTTGCAGGGAAGATGGACCCGCGGGCGTCCTTTGGCTCCGCGGGTGACGGGGCGGGGCGGTCTACACGGCCTGGCGCTGCGGCAGCCGCTTGCGCGCTTCGGCAATGACGCCGGGCACCGCGGCGTCATTGACCGGCGCCATGATGTGAACGCCGGCGACGCCCGGGACGGCCGCCAGTTCCTCGATCAACTCCACCGCGATGCGTTCACCTTCGGCCGCGGGATTGGCGGCGCCTTCGAGCCGTTCGACATATTCCTCGGGGATGATGGTGCCGTAGAGATGCTTCCGCATCCAACGCGCTGACTTGGCGGAGCGCAGCGGCGCGATCCCGACCAGCAGGAACAAGGCGCGCGTCACCTCGTGCTGAGCGAGGCGGGCGGCATAGCGGCGCACGATCCCGACGTCCATGCAGAATTGGGTCTGCGCGAATTCGGCGCCGGCGGCCATCTTGGCGGCGAGCTTGTCGGGCCGCCAGTCCGGCGGCGGGTCGATGGGGGCGTCGGCGGCGCCGAGGAAGAAATGCGCGGCGCCGGCAACCTTGCGTCCGGACGGCAACTCGCCCTTGTCGCGCAGATCCCGCGCGGTGGCGGTCAGGGTCGCCGAGTCGACATCGAACACCGCCTTGGTCTCCGGCTGATCGCCCGCCTTCGGATCGTCGCCGGTGAGGCACAGCAGATTGTGAACGCCGGATGCCGCTGCGCCCATCAAGTCGGCCTGCAGGGCGATGCGGTTGCGATCCCGGCAGGTGAGTTGAAGCACGGGCTCGATACCTTCGCGCGCGAGCATCGCGGCTGCGATCGGCGCCGACAGATTGGCGCGGGCGCTGGCGCCGTCGGTGACGTTGACGGCATCCGCCAGTTCGCGCAGGGGCCGCGCCTTGCGCAGGAGATCCTCGGCGTCGCACGAGACCGGCGGCGCGATTTCGGCGGTGATGACGAACTGGCGCGAGCGCAGCAGCTGTTCAAGGCGCGAAGCCGGCCGTCGCGGCATGGCATTCATCTGTGGTCCGGAGGTGTTGGCGCGATCGCCGCGGGCGCGGCGCAGTGCGCGGGTGGGGCAAGGTGCCTATATAATCGATCGGCGCCGCATCGGTAAGGGCAGTTCATCAGCACGGCCCGCGCCGCGAGCAAGCTGCCGCCGCCGGCGCGCCGCCCTCCCGAAGCCGGGCTCTCCCGCTTCAGCGTCATGGCGCCCGATTAGCGTCTGGCGCCCGAAGTGGGAGCGGAGGAGGGCGCGTGGTGCGGGACCAGTCGTGCTGCCGGCAACGGGGCGGGTTTCCTGGACAGGGGGTAGGGGCATCGCTAAAAGCACGGCAAACGAGGGGTCGCCGGGCATCGAGCGACGCCGCGGCCCGCGCTGCGGCGAGAACGAGCAGATACCGGGCGAGCGTCAGTCGACGGATAGCAAGGACATGAGCGGCGTCAACGAGATCAGATCGAGCTTCCTCGACTATTTTGCCCGGAATGGCCATGAGGTCGTGCCGTCGTCGCCGCTCGTGCCGCGCAACGACCCGACCCTCATGTTCACCAATGCCGGCATGGTGCAATTCAAGAACGTCTTCACCGGCCTGGAGAAGCGTCCCTATGCGCGCGCGACCACCGCGCAGAAATGCGTGCGCGCGGGCGGCAAGCACAATGACCTCGACAATGTGGGTTACACCGCGCGTCACCATACCTTCTTCGAGATGCTCGGCAACTTCTCCTTCGGCGACTATTTCAAGGACCGTGCCATCGAGCTCGCCTGGAATCTCATTACCAAGGAGTTCGAGCTGCCGGTCGATCGCCTGATGGTCACCGTCTTCGTCGATGACGATCAGGCATTCGACCTGTGGAAGAAGATCGCCGGCCTGCCCGAGAGCAAGATCGTCCGCATCGCCGGCAGCGACAATTTCTGGCAGATGGGCGACCTGGGGCCTTGCGGGCCGTGCTCGGAAATCTTCTACGATCACGGGCCGCACATTCCCGGCGGCCCGCCCGGCTCGCCGGATGCCGACGGCGATCGTTTCATCGAGATCTGGAATCTGGTCTTCATGCAATACGAGCAGGTCGCGGGCGGCAAGCGTCTCGACCTGCCGCGCCCGTCGATCGACACCGGCATGGGCCTGGAGCGCATTGCCGCGGTGCTGCAGGGCACGCACGACAACTACAAGATCGACTTGTTCGGCGCGATCATCTCCCATGTCGCGGATCTCACGGGCGTGGAGGCCGAAGGCCCGCGCGGCGTGTCCCATCGCGTCATCGCCGATCACCTGCGCGCGTCGGCGTTCCTGATCGCCGATGGCGTACTGCCCTCCAACGAAGGGCGCGGCTATGTGCTCCGCCGCATCATGCGCCGCGCCATGCGACACGCGCAGCTCCTCGGCGCGGAAACGCCGTTGATGTGGCGGCTGGTGCCCACGCTCGTGCGCGAGATGGGCCAGGCCTATCCGGAGCTCGCCCGCGCCGAGGCTTTGATCGCGGAAACGCTCAAGCTCGAAGAAACCCGCTTCCGCAACACGCTCGAGCGCGGTCTTTTGATTCTCGACGAGGAGAGCCGTGGCCTCAAGCGTGGCGACCGGCTCAAGGGCGAGACCGCGTTCACGCTCTACGACACCTACGGGTTCCCGCTCGATCTCACGCAGGACGCGCTCAAGCCGCGCGGGATCGCGGTCGATACCGACGGCTTCAACAGCGCCATGGAGCGCCAGCGCGAAAAGGCGCGCGCCTCCTGGGCCGGGTCGGGCGACGCTGCGACGGAAGCGGTGTGGTTCAAGCTGCGTGAGAATCTCGGCGCGACCGAGTTCCTGGGTTACGAGACCGAGGGCGCCGAGGGCGTCGTGGCCGCGCTGGTGAAGGACGGCAAGGAAGTCGATGCGTTGCATGCGGGCGAGACCGGCGCGGTGATCGTCAATCAGACGCCGTTCTACGGCGAGTCGGGCGGCCAGGTCGGCGACAGCGGGCTCATGCGCGCCGACGGCGTGCGGTTCACCGTCAGCGATACCCAGAAGAAGGCGGCCGACGTATTTGTCCATTCCGGCGTGGTGGAGGAGGGCACGCTCAAGGTCGGAGACGCCCTCAGGCTCGAAGTGGATCATGTCCGCAGGAGCGCCATAAGGCGACATCATTCGGCGACGCACATCCTGCACGAGGCGCTGCGCCAGGTGCTCGGCGACCACGTCGCGCAGAAGGGCTCGCTGGTAGCGCCGGACCGGCTGCGCTTCGATTTCTCGCATCCCAAGCCGATGACGGCGCAGGAGATCGAGCGGGTCGAGGACATCGCCAACGACGTCGTGTTGCAGAACGCGCCGGTGACCACGCGGCTGATGGCGGTCGATGACGCGATTGCATCCGGCGCGCGCGCGCTGTTCGGTGAGAAATACGGCGACGAGGTGCGGGTGGTTGCCATGGGCGAGAGCGGCGGCAACGCCATGGGATGGTCGGTGGAGCTTTGCGGCGGCACCCACGTCAGGCGCACCGGCGACATCGGTCTCATCGCGGGGCTTACCGACAGCGGGGTCGCCGCCGGCGTGCGCCGCATCGAGGCGCTTGCGGGGACCTCGGCGCGCAAGTTCGCGCATCATCTGGGCGAGCTCGCGAAGGCGGCATCGGCGGAGCTCAAGGTGCCGCTCGAGGAGATGCCCGGCCGCCTGACACAGGTGCTGGACGAGCGCCGGAAACTGGAGCGCGAGCTGTCCGAGGCGAAAAAGAAACTCGCCATGGGTGGCGGCGCAAGCGCGCAAGGCGCCGATGGCGTGCGCGTGGTCGGCGACGTGAAGCTCCTGGCGCGCGTGGTCGAAGGCATCGAAATAAAGGATCTGAAAAGCCTCGCGGACGAGGGCAAGAAACAACTCGGGTCCGGGGTCGTTGCCCTCGTCACCACCACGGCGGACGGCAAGGCCAGCATCGTCGTCGGCGTGACGCCTGATCTCGTCGCGCAATTCTCGGCCGTCGATCTGGTGCGCAAGGCCTCCGAGGTCTTGGGCGGCAAGGGCGGCGGCGGGAAACCGGACATGGCGCAGGCTGGCGGGCCCGACGGCTCCAAGGCCGAGGACGCGCTCAAGGCGATCGAGGGTGCGCTCGGCGGCTGAGCGAGGCGCTGACGGCGCGCGCTGCGAAAACGAGGAACGCTTTGGAACCCTGGCCTTGGTTGAAAGACGTGCTCGTCTTTCTAGCGGCTGCCGGGCTTGTGGTTCCGCTGTTTCACCGCGCGCGCATCGGGGCCGTGCTCGGCTTTCTCTGTGTCGGCATCGCGGTCGGTCCGTACGGCTTTGGCCGGCTCGCCGAGGACGTTCCGTGGCTTCGCTATCTGACCATCGAGCACCGCGACCGGGTCGCGCCGTTCGGCGAACTGGGGGTGCTGTTTCTTCTGTTCCTGATCGGGCTGGAATTGTCGCTGGCGCGGCTTTGGTCGCTGCGCCGCTACGTTGCCGGCATCGGCAGCCTGCAATTCGCGCTGTCGGCGCTCGCCATCGGCGCCGGTCTCGCAGTGCTGGGCGTGCCCCGCAACGGCGCGATCGTGCTCGGCCTCTGCCTCGCGATGTCCTCGACCGCGATTGTGATGCAATTGCTCGAGGAGCAGGGGCGTTCGACAACGCCGGTCGGCCGCGTCGCGCTCGCGGTGTTGCTGTTCCAGGATCTGATGGTGGCGCCGGTCCTGTTCGGCGTGCAGTTCCTCGCGCGCGACGAACAGCACGTCGCGGTGTCGCTGGCGTGGGCCCTGCTGCAGGCCGTGCTTGCCGTCGCCGCTATCCTCGCGGCGGGTCGTTACGTGCTGCAACCGATCTTCCGCTTTGCCGCGCAGACCGGCAGTCGCGATCTCATCATGGCGATCACGCTGTTCATGGTGGTGGGGATCGCCGCCGCCACTGGCGCCGCGGGGCTCTCGACCGCGCTCGGCGCCTTTCTTGCCGGTCTCCTGTTGTCCGAGACCGAATACCGCCACCAGATCGAGATCGACATCGCGCCGTTCAAAGGATTGTTGATCGGCGTGTTCTTCATCACCGTCGGGATGACCATCGACGTCGGTGTCGTGGGGACCCGTATCGGGCTGGTGCTCGCCGCGGTCGTCGCCTTGCTCGCGCTCAAGGCCGTCATTCTGATGGTGGCGAGCCGCGCGTTCGGGATCAGCGTTGCAGTCGCCGTCGAGGTCGCGATCCTCCTGGCGCAGGGCGGCGAATTCGCATTCATCGTCGTCACTCTCGCCCGTTTGGGTGATGTGCTCTCCGCCGAGATGACGCAGATCGCCTCCGCGGTGGTCGGCATCAGCATGATGGTGACCCCGCTCTGCGCCCGTTGCGGTGTATGGCTGGGACGGCGGTTGCAGCGCGTCGATCACCGCGACCACATGCCGGCGGAGGACGCGAGAGAACTGCAGGACCACGTGGTGATCGGCGGCTATGGCCGGGTCGGGCAGACGGTGGCCCGTTTGCTCATGGCCGAGAACGTTCCGTTCATTGCGCTCGATACCAATGGCGAGGTGGTGAGCGAGCTGCGCAAACGCGGGGAGCGGTGCTATTTCGGCGACGCCGGCCGGCCCGAGTTCCTGACCCGGGTCGGCGCTGCACGGGCGCGAGCCTTCGTCATCACCGTCAACGGGCGGGACGCAGCCGAGCGCATGGCGGCGGCGGCGCGCGCGCAACGGCCGGACGCCATGGTCTTTGCCCGCGCCATCGACGCGGAACATGCGGTGCGGCTGCTCGGGCTCGGCGCCATCGACGTGATCCCGGAGACGGTCGAGGCGAGCCTGCAGCTTGGCGGACGCCTGCTTGAGGGCCTGGGCGTCTCCGATGACGCGGTCGCGCGACGGCTCGACGAATTGCGCGAGCTGGAGCTCGCGCGGCTGAAGGCGGCGCGCGAAAAAAACGGCTGAGACGGGGCCGATGCCCCGTTACGACCCCTTGCGCAGGAACACGTAATCGGCGGCGTAGGGCGCGCTGTGGAACGCACCGGCCTTGTCGCAGGCGCCAGCGTGGACGCCGCCTGCCGTATTGATCCGCTGCACCGTGCTCACGCCGGAGAACACGCCGCCGCCGCGGTGCGCCGTCACCTCGAGCTTGAGCCACGGGATGTCGCTGGCCGATTTGCCCGGAGCATTGCCGACGGCTTTTCCGACCACCGCGCTGCCGTCGATGTGCTCCCAGTTCGGCCCGGCATAGTGACGGCCGACCGTCTTGCCGTCGAGCACAAGCGTTGCGATCGGCTCGCGGAACGCCCATGCGAGCTTGCCGTCACTGCCGGCCTTGCACTCGTAGACCTGGGCGCCCTCCGCATGCAGCGTGACGACCGCGGTCTCGCCCGGCGCCGCGATCGCGGCCGGGACTTGCGCCGATGCCGCGCCCGTGCCCGCCGCAGCGGCGAGCACGGACAGCGCGAGGCTTCTCCGGCACATTCTCATCCAGCGCATCGTGGCCTCCTCCCTGGTTCTCTGCCGCCGGGGTCCTTTGCAAACCCCGGTCGGCGCGGATTTGATGTCCCTTTGCGAGCTGCGTTGTCAGGCCATCGCCTTTTTCAGGTTCTCATCGATCTTGTCGAGAAAGCCGGTGGTGGAGAGCCATTTCTGGTCCGCGCCCACCAGCAGCGCAAGGTCCTTGGTCATGAAGCCGGACTCGACGGTGTCGACCGTGACCTTCTCCAAGGTGGCGGCGAATTTCGCCAGTTCGGCATTGCTGTCGAGCTTGGCGCGGTGCGCGAGCCCGCGGGTCCAGGCGTAGATCGAGGCGACTGAGTTGGTCGACGTCTGCTCGCCCTTCTGGTGCTGGCGGTAGTGCCGCGTCACGGTGCCGTGCGCGGCTTCGGCCTCGACGACCTTGCCGTCCGGGGTCATCAGCACCGAGGTCATCAGGCCGAGCGAGCCGTAGCCCTGGGCGACGGTGTCCGACTGCACGTCGCCGTCGTAGTTCTTGCAGGCCCAGACGTAGCCGCCCGACCATTTCATCGCAGCCGCCACCATGTCGTCGATCAGCCGGTGCTCATAGAAGATCTTCTTTTTCTCGAACTCGGCCTTGAACTCGCTGTCGTAGATTTCCTGGAAGATGTCCTTGAACCGGCCGTCATAGACTTTGACGATGGTGTTCTTGGTCGAGAGATAGACCGGATAGCCGCGGTTGAGGCCGTAGTTGAGCGACGCACGCGCGAAGTCGCGGATGGAGTCGTCGAGATTGTACATCGCCATGGCGACACCGGCGCCGGGGAAGCGGAACACCTCGCGCTCGATCTTGGTGCCGTCGTCGCCCACGAAAGTCAGCGTCAGCTTGCCCTTGCCCGGCACCTTGAAATCGGTGGCGCGATATTGGTCGCCATAGGCGTGGCGGCCGATGATGATCGGCTTGGTCCAGCCGGGGACGAGCCGTGGCACGTTCTTGCAGATGATCGGTTCGCGGAAGATGACGCCGCCCAGAATGTTGCGGATGGTGCCGTTGGGCGAGCGATACATTTCCTTGAGGCCGAACTCCTTCACTCGCCCTTCGTCGGGGGTGATGGTGGCGCACTTGACGCCGACGCCGACCTTCTTGATCGCTTCTGCTGCTTCGACCGTGATCCGATCGCGCGTTTCGTCGCGCTTCTCCATGCCGAGGTCGTAATAAAGCAGTTCGAGATCGAGGTAGGGATGGATCAGCTTTTCCTTGATGAGATGCCAAATGATGCGGGTCATCTCGTCGCCGTCCATTTCGACGACCGGATTCGTGACTTTGATCTTCGCCATTGGGGACCTTTGCGAGCGCCTTCAGGCCGAAGAGGCGCCTCGGGAGGGAGAGGAAGACGACGAGCGCTCCTGACGGCGCCTCGCCCGGCGGGCGTCGCTATAGCACTGGCGCGGCAGGGGTGAAAGCCGCCCGGTCGCAGGCTCTGCCTTTTTCTCGGGCATTCGCGCTATACCGCCCGCAGAGAGGAAGGATGCCCCATACCGACAGCGCAAAACGGCCTGACGTCGAGGTGGTGACCGCGGCCGTGGTGGACGGGACGGTGGCCGTCGGCGATGTCGCCGATCCCCCGGTCCCATGGTGGAGCTTCACCAAAACCGTGCTCGCTGCTGCCGCGCTCGTGCTCGTCGATGCCGGACGGCTCACGCTCGACACGCCGCTTGCCGGCCAGCGCTACACGCTGCGCCAGTTGCTGCAGCATCGTGCGGGCGTGCCGGATTATGGCTCACTCGCTGACTACCATGACGCGGTGGCAAGCGGCCATTCGCCGTGGCCGGCCAGCGAATTGATCGACCGGGTGTACAAGCACGCGCGAGGGGCCGAGCCCGGCACGAGTTGGACGTATTCGAATGTGGGTTATCTGTTCGTCCGCCAACTGATCGAGCATGCCGAAGGCAAGGAGATCGGCGAGGCGCTCACGCGCCTGGTGCTGATGCCGCTCGGCATCGCCAATACGGGTCTTGCCCGCACGCCGGACGATCTGATCGGGACCCGATGGGGCAACGCCAGGCGCTATCATCCGGGATGGGTCTATCACGGGCTCATGGTCGGATCGCCTGCCGCGGCCGCTCTGCTGCTCGATAGATTGCTGCGCGGCGACCTGTTGTCCCCGGCCTCGTCGCGTGCCATGCGGGAGAGCTTCCGCCTCGGCGAACCGATTCCGGGCCGGCCTTGGCAGGCACCGGGCTATGGTCTCGGATTGATGATCGAAACCACCACGCCGCCGCGCTTCATGGGACATACCGGTGGGGGGCCGTCGACCACTGCCGCCGTCTACCATTTCCCCGCGGCCGGGGCGGTGGTGACAGCGTCGGCCTTCTCGCCATGCGAGGATCCGGGGCTGGTCGAGCAGCGGGTGGTCGATATCGCACGCGCCATCGCCGCCGGCGACCGTGCGCGCGCAGTCAGCAGCGCACGGGACTAAGCCGCCATGCCGGGTGCCGGAACCGACAAGACCAGGAATTGGATCGAAACGCCTGGACCGGTGATCATCCTGGTCGAGCCGCAGCTCGGCGAAAACATCGGCGCGGTTGCCCGCGTCATGGCCAATTTCGGGCTCGGGCGGCTGCGGCTGGTGAAGCCGCGCGACGGCTGGCCCAACACTCACGCCCAGCGCTCGGCCTCGGGGGCCGACCGCATCCTCGACGAAGCGGCACTGTTCGACGATCTGGCGGCAGCCATTGCCGACTGCACCGTCGTTCTGGCAACGACGGCGCGCGCGCATGACCAGGCGAAGCCCGTGCTCGGCCCCGACGAGGCGGCCTCCTTCCTGGCGCCGCACGTGGCCGCGGGCGAGACGGTGGCCGTGCTTTTCGGGCGCGAACGCTATGGGCTCGAGAACCACGAGGTCGCGCTGGCCGACCGTATCGTCACGTTTCCGGTCAATCCGGCGTTTGCATCGCTCAACCTGGCCCAGGCGGTCGCGCTGATCGCCTACGAATGGTTCAAGCTGGCATCCGGCGGCGTGCTTCCCTTCACCATGCCGCGGAAATCGGAGCCGGCCGGCAAGGAGCAGGTGCAGGCTTTCTTTGCAAATCTCGAACGCCAGCTCGATGCCGTCGAATATTTTCGACCGCTGGACAAGCGCGCCACGATGCTGGTCAATCTGCGCAACATCTTCGCGCGCATGCAGCCGAGCAAGCAGGATATCCAGACCTTGCACGGCATCGTGGTTGCGCTGACCGAAGGCCGCAAGGGGCCCGCACGCGGCGGCGTGCTCGACGGAGAGGAAGCCACGGCCTTGCGCGCGCTGCTCGCGGAATATGCCGAAGCGCGAACGCCGGGCGAACGCGGACCCGTGCGTGGGCTGGCGCGGCTGCTTCGCCGCAATCCAACCGACGCTGACCGTGCGTTGTGGGAGGCTCTCACCCGGGACCGGCGCTTTGCGGGAGGCGGCTTCAAGCGGCAGGTCCCGGTCGGGACGCACATCACCGATTTCGTCTCATTCCCGTTGCGCGTGGTGATCGACATCGTGCCGGCGCAGGAGAGCGACCTCGCGGCCAAGGCGCGCAACGACAAGCGTGCATGGCTGGATGAGCGCGGCTATCGCGTGTTCGCCGTCGAGGCGGCCACCATCGAGAGCGATTTACCGCAAGTGCTCGATCGTCTTGCGGCAGCCATCGCCGATCAGCCGTAGCGCCGCTCGTCTTCCTGGCGTTCGAAGCGAAGCTGACGCGAGCATGGTCCCGGATTTCTCCGGGCGTCGTCCGCGTGGCTAACCCTTCAGCACCTTGAGCGTGGCCGCCGCGCCGGCGCGCAGGAAGCCCATGTCGCTGCCGACGGCGAGGAAGCGCACCCCGCGCTTGGCAAGCGCGACGGCGCGCTCGGCGGCGTGGCAATAGGCGCCCATGACCTTGCCGGCCTTGCTCGCCGCCGCGATGATGCGGTCGAGCTCGCGATCGACCTCGCGCGACATCGGGTCGACGTCGGCGCCGTTGCTGAGCGCGATCGAGAGGTCCGCCGGCCCGAGGAAAAGCGCGTCGATCCCGGGCGTCGCCGCGATCGCTTCGACATTGTCGAGCGCGGTGCGCGTTTCGATCATGGCGAAAGTGACGGTGAGATCGTTGGCTTCGCGCAGATAGACTTTCTGGTCCGGCATATTGGCGAGCGTGGTGGCGCGGTGCGGTCCCCAGCTGCGCTCGCCGATCGGCGGGAATTTGGCGAACGAGACGTAGGCGCGCGCATCCGCCTGCGTGTTGATCATCGGCGCGATGATGCCCTCGGCGCCGAAATCGAGCGCGCGGCTGGCGGTGGCGAATTCGCCGACCGGAATCCGCACGATCGGCGCCGCGCCGCCTTGGCGTACCTGCGCCACCGCCGCCAGCACCGAGGCGGTGTCCCACAACCCGTGCTGGCCGTCGAGCGTGACCGCGGGAAAGCCCTCACGGCCGACCAGTTCGGCGACGATAGGAGACGGCAGCCCGCACCAGCCGCTGTAAACGGTCTCGCCGGCGCGCAGCCGGCGGGCGAGCGAGAAGGCGGGTTGCGTGGTCATGGGAACATCGTCCTTTGCTCATCGTGCGCGCAACGCGTACCGCGAAGACAGGAGGCGGACGATCCGGTCATCACCGAGGCGAAGCTTGTTTCGCAGCGTTATCGAGTTCGTTGCCGGAGGTCGTCACGATGCCGGACGTAGCGTCGTTATTTGCCGGCCTGGATTTCCAGGACCGCCTTCGCCATCAATTCATCCATCGCCTGGCGAATCTGCTGATCGGTGTCCTTGACGCCTTTGGCATCCAGATCCTTGCGGATCTTGCGGAACACGTCGTCCTCGCCCGCCTCTTCGAAATCGGCCACCACGACCTCCTTGGCGTAGGCGTCGGCTTCCGGGCCGGAGAGTCCGAGCTTGGACGCCGCCCACAGGCCGAGCAGCCTGTTGCGCCGCGCGTTCGCCTTGAACTTGAGTTCTTGGTCGACGGCGAACTTCTTTTCGAAACCTTCCTCGCGTTTGTCGAACGTGGTCATGCCTGCCTCGCTGTCTCGGGAGCGGCCGGCCGCTCTCGCCTTCGACTTCTAGTTTCGATCCTTTGGCCGGAACGCATGTTGCACCAACTCTAGCTTCGATGGTGTTCAAATATGCGATCCACGATGGAACCAATGCGGCCTTGCATAGCGGCCCGCAAGGGTCAAAGCAACCGACCGCTGCAACGATTCGCCGGTCTGAGGGACGCACAACAAAACGACCTTGACGCGATTGTGCTGCGCAGCGTGATCGGCTAGTTTGCCTGTGTGGACGCGTCGCATGTTCAAGCTCTTTTTGTCGCGCCGCCACGCGCCGCCGCCGCGGACATCAAAATCAAACCGGAGCCACGGCATCCAGATGGACATCAACAAACCACGGTACACTCCGATGAGCCGCCGTCGCCGCATCTATGAAGGCAAGGCGAAGGTCCTCTATGAAGGACCGGAGCCCGGAACGCTGATCCAGCATTTCAAGGACGACGCGACCGCCTTCAACGCGAAGAAGCACGAGGTCATCGAAGGCAAGGGCGTCCTCAACAACCGGATCTCCGAATATGTCTTTCAGCATCTGAACGACATCGGCGTTCCGACGCATTTCATCCGGCGTCTCAACATGCGCGAGCAGTTGATCCGCGAAGTGGAGATCATTCCGCTCGAAGTGGTGGTGCGCAACGTTGCCGCGGGTACGCTGTCGCAGCGGCTCGGCATCGAGGAAGGGACGCAGCTTCCGCGCTCGATCATCGAGTTCTACTACAAGAACGATCAGCTCGGCGATCCGATGGTGTCGGAGGAACACATCACTGCATTCGGCTGGGCCACGCCGCAGGAGATCGACGACATCATGGCGCTCGCCATACGCGTCAATGATTTCCTCTCCGGGCTGTTTCTCGGCGTCGGCATCCGACTGGTCGATTTCAAGATGGAGACGGGTCGCCTGTGGGAGAACGATCTCATGCGGATCGTGGTGGCGGACGAGATCTCGCCCGATTCCTGCCGGCTCTGGGATATCAAGTCGAGCGAGAAGCTCGACAAGGATCGCTTCCGCCGCGATCTCGGCGGATTGGTGGAGGCCTATACCGAGGTCGCCAAACGCCTCGGCATCATGAGCGAGGGCGAGCGGCCGCAAGGCTCCGGACCGGTCCTCGTCAAGGGCTGAACCCTCTCGCTGCCATAAAGGGCGATGCGATGAAGCCGCATTGGTCCCGGACAATGTTCAAGGGCGCCGTCACCGGCGCCCTTTGTCTTGCCGTCATCGGCTCCGCCGGCGGGCAGGACGCCGCGGCAAACAGGGACTCCGCGGCAAGACAATACCCGGCCAAGCCGGTGCGCATCGTGGTTCCTTACGCCGCCGGCGGCGGAACCGATGCGCTGGCGCGGTTCCTGGCGCAGGGCCTCGAACGGCAACTGGGCCAGCCCTTCATCATCGAGAACCGCGCCGGGCAGGGCACCGCCACCGGCGGCGCTTATGTGGCGCGCTCCGCGCCCGACGGTTACACGCTGCTGGCGGCGACGAGCTCGACGCTGGCCTTCAACCCGAGCGTCTACAAGAAGCTGCCGTATGATCCGCTTGTTGATTTTTCGCCGATCTCGCTCGTCGCCGCGGTGCCGTTCGTCCTGGTCGTCAACCCGTCGTTGCCGGCGAACTCGGTGTCCGATCTCGTCAAGCTCGCCAAGGCCAAGCCGGGCGCGCTCAGCTATGCGTCGGGCGGCATGGGCGCGCCGCATCACGTCTATATGGAATTGTTCAAGAGCATGACCGGCACCGACATCAGGCACATTCCGTATCGCGGCGGCGGCCCCGCGCTGGGCGATGTGGTCGCGGGCCATGTCCCGATCATGTTCGGCGATATCGGCCCGGTGACCGGCCTGGTGCGCGAGGGCCGGGTCAAGGCGCTCGGCGTCACTGTCGGCAAACGGGTCGAGACCACTTCCCGAGGTGCCGACGCTGGTCGAGGCGGGACTTGCCGGCTACGAGGCAAACTCCTGGCAGAGCCTGGTTGCGCCCGCCAATGTGCCGTCGCCGATCGTCACCGCTCTGAACAAGGCGCTGACCGCGTTTCTCGCCGAGCCGGCGACGAGGTCGCACTTCCTCCAGCTCGGCATGCAGCCGATGTCGAGCACGCCGCAGGAGTTCGCCGTCTATCTGCGCGCCGAGATCGCGAAATGGGCGCCGATCATCAACGCGGCCGGTGCGACCGAGGACTGAGATGCCGCTATGCGTCGGCGGTGATGCGAGGAGACTGACATGCGCAGGGATTTCACGATTGGGCTGGTGGTTCCGTTCGCAGCCGACGCGGTGCCCGACGAAGGGCTGCAGATGTATCCCGACGTGCGGTTTATTCCGCGCGGTGTCGGTGTGCGATCGCTTACGCCGACCGGCTACGACAGCGCGTGCGAGGCGATTCTTCCCGCCGCCGAATCTCTGGCCGCGCAGGGCGTCGATGCGATTATGGTGATCGGCACGTCCTTGACGTTCTATCGCGGCTCCGACTTTCACGACCGGCTCATGGAGCGGCTGCGGGCTGCGACCGGGCTGCCGGTGAGCACCATGAGCCAGGCGGTGGTCGACGGCTTGCGCAGTTTCGGCGCGCGTCGGATCGTGGTCGCCACCGCCTATGCCGACGACGTCAACGAGCGGCTGGAGGCCTTTCTCACCGCGCAAGGGTTCGAGGTAATGGCGCTGGAGGGCTTCGGCCTGTTCGGCTTCGGTGAGCCTGGCAGCAAGAGCGAGGCTGATATCATCGCCCTTGGCTCAAAGGTGTGTGCGCAAGGGCCGGGCGCTCAAGGGCTGCTGATCTCGTGCGGCGGCCTGCGGACGCTGGGCGTGGCCGAGCCGCTCGAGGAGCGTCACGGCATTCCGGTCGTCGCGAGCACGCAGGCGGCGTTCTGGGCGGCGTTGCGGCTCGTCGGTGCGGACAGCCACGTCGCCGGTCGCGGGCGGCTCCTGGCGCAATCAACAGCGGCCCCTGTGCACTGAGGCGTTTTGCGCTAAATTCGCCGTGGCATGCACCCGGCCCCGAATCGGGGCTGATTGTCCGGCTGCCGCTTGCGGTTCGGGCGATTGGCGCCATATCGCCATGAAGGACCCCCCGATGAAGGCTCGCGTGACCGTCACCCTCAAGTCCGGCATCCTCGACCCGCAGGGCAAGGCGATCGAGGGCGCGCTGAAGTCCCTCGGCGTGAATGGCGTGGCGAGCGTCCGCCAGGGCAAGGTGTTCGACATCGAGATCGAGGGCGACAACCGCACCCAGGCCGAAGCCGCGCTCAAGCAAGCGGCCGACAAGCTTCTGGCTAATACCCTGATCGAGAACTACGATGTGAAGCTCATCGGTTGAGGGCCCGGCATGATCCGCCCCACCATCCTGATCCTGGCGCTCGGCGTCGCCCTCGCGGGCGATGCAACGACATTCGGGATCGCTCAGCGCGCGTCCGCGGCGGAGCCGGCACGCGCCGCCTGGAGCGAGGTCAAGTGGCCGTTCCCGATCGACCAGTGGGGCGTCGGGCGCGCATTCCGCTGCCCCGCCGCCGAGTGCGGCACCGACATCGCGCTCTACCTGCGCCCCAAGCTCGGGTTCTGCAATTGCGCGACCGGCGTGTCGGACGATGCGGAGCTTGACCGTGTGGGCGACCTCGAATTGCTCAGCGCCAAGTTCAAGGGCCTGCGCGACGGGCGGCCGATTACCGTCGGCTGGATGAACGGGCGCAGCCGGCCCTATGAGGTTACGATGCCCTATGCCGCGCCGCGCACGGCGCTCGCCATCGGCTTCAACGACAAATGCGACGTGGTGGTCGCGACCGTCGTCGCCACCGACGTTCCTGCCGCCGAACGCGCCGCGTTGGCTTTCCTCAACGGCGACATGGTGCGGCGCTGGGTCGAGAAGGAGCTTGGGCTGTAATGAAATCCGCCGTTCTTGTTTTTCCCGGCATCAATCGCGAGCGCGACATGGCGCGCGCGCTCAAGCTTGTCTCGGGGCGCGAGCCGGCCATGGTCTGGCATGCCGACACCGCCTTGCCCGCCGGCACCGACCTCGTGGTGGTGCCGGGCGGCTTCTCCTACGGCGACTACCTCCGCTGCGGCGCGATCGCCGCGCGCGCGCCGATCATGGACGCCGTGCGCTCCCATGCCGAGCGCGGCGGCCTGGTGCTCGGCGTCTGCAACGGCTTTCAGATCCTGTGCGAGGCCGGGCTCCTGCCCGGCGTGCTGATGCGCAATGCGGCGCTGAAGTTCATCTGCCGCGACGTTTATCTGCGCGTCGAGCGCTCCGATACGCCGTTCACCCGGGGCTATAATGCGGGGCAGGTGATCCGCGTGCCAGTCGCGCATGGCGAGGGTAACTTCGTTGCCGACGCCGAGACCATCGCCCGCATCGAGGGCGAGGGCAGGGTGCTGTTCCGCTACGCCACCCCCGATGGGGCGCTTGATCCGGCGTGGAATATCAACGGCGCCACCAACGCCATCGCCGGCGTGCTCAACGACAGGCGCAATGTGCTCGGCATGATGCCGCATCCGGAGAATCATGTGGAAGCGGCGATCGGCCCGACCGACGGCCGCGGACTTTTTGCCGGGCTGGTCGAGGCGCTCGACCGGGCGGCCTGACGCCATCGGGCGGGAGCGGCCCCTCGTGCGGTGCCAGCCGCAACCGACCCGAGTGGGCTTGAGCACCGCCGGCTCTGTGGACACTTCAACAAAATCACCTATCTAATTGTGGAAGAATAATTATTTGGCTCGCCCAAATGATGCTGTGGACCCGTCGTCGTTCAGCATTGCGCGAAACCCGGGCTTGCCCGAGTTTCGCAGATCGAGCGCCACATTTCGGTGAAGCCGACTTGTGGTGTGGCGCCCGGCCATGACATTTGAGCGGCCAGGACATTTGAGGGGCCATGACATCCAAACCGCCGGCCAGGGCACGCAAGACTAGCCCCAGCGCCAAAGCCGCCAAGCCCGGGGAGGCAGATCCCGCGACAGTCCCGGCCGGCAAGCGACCCAAGGGGAAACCCGAGATCACGCCTGAGCTGATCGCCGCGCATGGGCTCAAGCCCGACGAGTATCAGCGCGTCCTCGATCTCATCGGCCGCGAACCCTCGATCACCGAGCTCGGCATTTTCTCGGCGATGTGGAACGAGCACTGCTCGTACAAGTCGTCGAAAATCCACCTGCGCACGCTGCCGACGCAGGCGCCTTGGGTGATCCAGGGGCCGGGCGAGAACGCCGGCGTGATCGATATCGGCGACGGGCTCGCAGTCGTGTTCAAGATGGAGAGCCATAACCATCCAAGCTACATTGAGCCCTATCAGGGCGCGGCCACCGGCGTCGGTGGCATTCTGCGCGACGTTTTCACCATGGGTGCGCGTCCGATTGCCTGTCTCAATGCGCTGTCTTTCGGTGCGCCGGCGCACGCCAGGACGCGCCATGTGGTTTCGGGGGCGGTGGCCGGCATCGGCGGCTACGGCAATTCCTTCGGGGTGCCGACCGTCGGCGGGTCGGTGCGTTTTCACACCCGCTACGACGGCAACTGTTTGGTCAACGCGATGGCGGTGGGCCTCGCGCAGACCGACAAGATCTTTTACGCCGCTGCCTCCGGCGTCGGCATGCCGATCGTCTACCTTGGTTCCAAGACCGGCCGCGACGGCATCCACGGCGCCACTATGGCGTCGGCCGAATTCGGCGAGGGCACCGAGGAAAAGCGCCCGACCGTCCAGGTTGGCGATCCGTTCGCGGAAAAACTCCTGCTCGAGGCCTGTCTCGAAATCATGGCGAAGGACTGCGTCATCGCCATCCAGGACATGGGCGCCGCGGGGCTTACCTGTTCGGCGGTCGAGATGGGTGCGAAGGGCGATCTCGGCGTAACGCTCGATCTCGATCGCGTTCCGTGCCGAGAGACCGGTATGAGCGCTTACGAGATGATGCTCTCGGAGAGCCAGGAGCGCATGCTCATGGTGCTCAAGCCGGAGAAGGAGCAGGAGGCCGAGGCCATCTTCAGGAAATGGGGATTGGACTTCGCCATTGTCGGCGAAACCACGCCGACGAAACGGTTTATCGTGCGCCACGGCGGCAAGGTCATGGCTGACCTGCCGATCAAGGAATTAGGCGACGAAGCCCCGGTCTATGACCGCCCGCATGCGGACACCCCGAAACCGCCGGTGCTCAAGGCCGCGGACGTGACGCCGCCGATCTCGACTGCCGAGGCATTGCTGAGGCTGATCGGTTCTCCCGATCTCTGCTCCAAGCGGTGGGTGTGGGAGCAGTATGATCACGTCATCCTCGGCAACACCGTGCAGCGGCCCGGCGGCGATGCCGCGGTGGTGCGCATCCACGATGGCCCCAAGGCGCTGGCGATGACGTGCGACGTGACCCCGCGCTACTGCGAGGCTGATCCGTTCGAAGGCGGCAAGCAGGCGGTCGCGGAAGCGTGGCGCAACCTGGTCGCCGTCGGCGCGCGGCCGCTCGCCGTCACCGACAATCTCAACTTCGGCAATCCCGAGCGGCCGGAGATCATGGGGCAACTGGTCGGCGCGATTCGCGGCATTGCCGAAGCTTGCAAGGCACTCGATTTCCCGGTCGTGTCGGGCAATGTCTCGCTCTACAACGAGACCAATGGCCGCGCGATCCTGCCGACCCCGACCATTGGCGGCGTCGGCCTCATCGACGATTTCACCAAGGCCGCGACGCTCGCCTTCAAGGCCGCCGATGAAGCCATCCTGCTCATCGGCGAGCCCAAGGGCTGGCTCGGGCAGTCGCTTTACCTGCGCGAGATCTGCGAGCGTGAAGACGGCGCGCCGCCGCCGGTCGACCTTGCCGCCGAGCGCGCGACCGGGGACCTTGTCCGGGCGTTGATCGTCGAGGGCGTTGCCACGGCCGTCCACGATGTGTCGGACGGCGGGCTCCTGGTCGCGCTCGGCGAGATGGCGATGGCGTCCGGCATCGGGGCCGAACTCGATCGCGCACCGCTTGCGGCCCACGCGTTCTGGTTCGGCGAAGAGCAGGGACGCTATGTCGTCACGGTCGACGCCAACGTCGCCGAGACGGTGATGGCGCGGGTCCGCGCCGCCGGCATTCCCGCGCGACAGCTCGGCCTCACCGGCGGCGATGCATTGACCCTGCAGGACGAGCGCCCCATTCTGGTCGCAAAACTGCGCGAGCGCTTCGAGGGCTGGCTGCCCGCCTACATGGCCGGCGGGCCGGCCTGACGCGTAAAGCGGTCTCCGATGGCGGAATCGCTGGTATCCTTGCGTGCGTTTGCGTGGCGAAACGGGCCTGCCTTGCTGAAAACGCATGGGAGATTGCAATGGCAATGGATGCGAGCGAGATCGAGCGGTTGATCAAGGCGCGCATTCCGGATGCCGCGGTGACAATTCGCGACCTGGCCGGGGACGGTGATCACTACGCCGCGACGGTGCTCGCCGAATCGTTCCGCGGGAAATCGCGGGTGCAGCAGCATCAGATCGTGTACGAGGCGCTCAAGGGAGAAATGGGCGGCAAGCTGCACGCGCTCGCCCTGCAGACCGGCACGCCCGAGCAGTGACGCTACCGAGCTCAAGAGAAAAAGTGAACGGACCCGGGTCCGGGGCCCTTGGGCTCAGGCCGGTGCTACGCTACATATAGCCCAAATTGATGGGAGCGCCGCAGGCGCTTCCGCCGACAAACGAGGGTTCCATGGCCATCGAGCAATTCATCGACAACGAGCTCAAGGGCAACGACGTGGTGCTGTTCATGAAGGGCACCCCGCAGTTTCCGATGTGCGGATTTTCCGGGCAGGTGGTGCAGATCCTCGACCACCTCGGCGTGACCTACAAGGGCTTGAACGTGCTCGATTCGGATGACCTGCGCCAAGGCATCAAGTCCTATTCGAACTGGCCGACCATCCCGCAGCTCTACGTCAAGGGCGAGTTCGTCGGCGGCTGCGACATCATCCGCGAAATGTTCCAGGCCGGTGAATTGAAAGGCCTGTTGAAGGAGAAGGGCGTCGCCGTGGCGGAGAACGCCTCGGCCTGACCTGGCGCGCTAGTGCGGTGAATTTGAAGTTCCTATCAGTTGCTGCGGCACCATCGTCATAGGAACTTCAAATTCAAAACCGCACTAGAATCATAAAGTTGCTAGTGGTCCTTTGATTCCGAAGTTCGTATCTGAATGTGCCGCGAATGCTTACGAACTTCGGAATTGGACCACTAGGGCGGCCGGGCCGGCTCGGCTTCGCATGAGCGCCAAGCCACAGGCCACGCCGCCCGCGCTCAAGGACCTCTCCTCCCATTTCGCCTTTGGGCAGAACTGGGCGAGCTACTCCACCATCATCGACGAGGCGCGCGTTGCCGAAGCCACGCGCGGACTCGTGCGTCTGCTCGGCGAGGGGGGGCTTGCCGGCAAATCGTTTCTCGACATCGGCTGCGGTTCGGGTCTGCACGCGGTAGCCGCCGCGCGGCTCGGCGCCGCGCGCATCGTCGCGGTCGATCTCGATCCGATCGCGGTGGAAACCACCCGGGCGGTGCTGGCTCAGCATGCACCGCAAATTCCCACCGAGGTCCGGCAGCTCAGCGTGTTCGAGCTCGCGCCGGAGACCTCCGGCTCCTTCGACGTGGTCTATTCCTGGGGCGTGCTGCACCACACCGGCGCGATGCACGAAGCGTTGCAGCGCGCCGCGCGGATGGTGGCGAGCGGCGGCCAGGTCGCGTTCGCGCTTTACCACCGCACCCGCATGTGCGGTTTCTGGCGGCGTGAAAAGCGCTGGTACGCCGCGGCGTCGCCGCGGGCGCAGCGCGCGGCGCGCGCGATCTATACCGCGCTGATGCGCTTGCGGTTCGGTCTGACCGGCGGCGACTTTGGCGCTTACGTCGCGAACTATCAAAGCCGGCGCGGCATGGAATTCGGCCACGACGTGCACGACTGGATGGGCGGGTACCCCTACGAATCGATCTCGGCGCCGGAGGTCGAGACCTTCATGCGGCGCATCGGCTTTGCCCATGTCCGCAGCTTCACCAGCCCGCTGACCATCGGCTTGTTTGGCTCCGGCTGCGACGAATACGTCTATCGCAG
>CAVRXD010000032.1:0-47276 GCA_963725065.1 uncultured Alphaproteobacteria bacterium | reverse complement strand
GCTCCGCGCTCCGGACATGGATATCCGGCGGCAAATCGCGCTATATCGACCTGACCGGCCGGCATCCGCCGGGGGTCGAGACCATGGCGCCATGTCCCTGCCGATCATGTCCCCACCGATGACGACGCAAGCCCGCGACGCCAGACTGTCCATCGGCTTCATCAACTGGGCGCATGCGCTCGACCATTACGTGATGCTGATTTTTCCGACCGTGGTGATCGGGCTCGAACTCATCTATGGGCGCAGCTATGCCGAGCTGATCGCGCTCGGCACCGCGTCGTTCGTGGCGTTCGGCATCTTCTCGTTGCCGGCCGGCTGGCTTGCGGACCGCTGGAGCCGGCGCAACATGATGGTGCTGTTCTACGCCGGCTGCGGGCTCTCGCTGGTGGCGGCGGCCCTGGCGCCCAACCTCATCGGCCTTGCGATCGCGCTGTTCGCGCTCGGGGTGTTCGCGGCGATCTACCATCCGGTCGGCACCGCCATGCTGATCGAGCAGGCGACCGCGCGCGGGCGCTCGCTCGCCTTCAACGGCGTGTGCGGCAATGTCGGCGCCGCGCTGGCGGCCGGCGTGACGGCGGCTGCTGGCCGCGGCGTTCGGATGGCGCGCGGCATTCCTGGTGCCCGGCGTGATCTGCCTGGTGACCGCGGTCGTCTACCTGCGGCTCGTTCCCAAGGAGGAACGGAGGGCCGCGAGCCGCGGCACGGTGGCCGACGTTCCGCTCGGCTTCCGGCTGGCGGCGACGATCTTCGGCCTGTTCATCGTGATCGCGCTCTGCGCCGGCCTGGTGTTCAACATCATCTCGGTCGCGCTGCCGAAAATCCTGGATGAGCGGCTCGGGACCGACGTCCCGCTGCTGCTGGTGGGCGGCGTAGCGTCCGCGGTGTTTCTGTGCGGGGCGCTCGCCCAGCTTGCGGTCGGCCGGCTGGTGGAGCGCTTCCCGCCGCATATCCTGTTCGCGGTGATCGCGAGCCTGCAGTTCCTCGGCGTGCTGTGGGCGGCGCAGGCGAGCGGACGGATGCTGATCGTGGCGCTGGCAGTGGCCATGGCGGCGATCTACGCGCAGGTCACCGTCAACGATCTGGTGATTGCCCGCTATACCGCGGATGCCTGGCGCGGCCGCGTCTATGCGGTGCGCTACTTCCTCACCTTCCTGGTCTCGGGGGCGGCGGTCTCGGCCATCGCCCTGCTGCACGGCCGCGGTGGCTTCGGCCTCGTGCTCGGCACGACCGCGGTGATCGCGCTGGGCTTCGTGGTCGCGACCGCCACGATCGCGGTGCTGGTCAACGGCGTCGAGAAGGAGCGCACGCGCGCGGTGGTTCCGGCGGAATAAGACGGCCTTGCGGAACCTTCTTCGCGTTCTTACGTTATCGTACAAGGTGATGTTGTAGCCGCAAGGCTCTGTCACTCGGAACGACCACGACTTAGCAGGTGTCGCCGGATGTACGCGCACCTTCCTGGTTCGTGGTCGTTGGCTTTTTGGGCCCACCGTTGCCCGATGCTCACCCTCATCCCTGACATCGATGATTGCAAAGGTGCAGGCCGTCCGCCGAGGGAGGGCGTGAAACGAAAAAAGGGCGCGGCGTAAGCCGCGCCCTTGATGCATTGGTGGGTGTGGACGGATCAGAAGTCCATGCCGCCCATTCCACCCATTCCGCCGCCACCGCCGCCCGGCATGGGGGGCGGGGACTTCCTTGGTATCTCGGCGACCATCGCCTCCGTGGTGATGAGGAGTCCGGCCACGGAAGCGGCTCCCTGCAAGGCCTCTCGCACCACTTTCGTGGGGTCGATGATGCCCTTCGAGACCATGTTCACGTACTCGCCGTTCTGGGCGTCGAAGCCGTAGCTGTACTGGTCCTTCTCAAGGATCTTCCCGACCACGACCGAGCCGTCCTCGCCGGCATTGGTGGCAATCTGGCGGGCTGGAGCCTGGATGGCTTTGCGCACGATCTCCACGCCGGTCTTCTGGTCGTCGTTCTGCGTCCGGAGCCGCTTGAGGGCCTCGCTCGCGCGCAGCAACGCCACGCCGCCACCGGGCAGGATGCCTTCCTCGACCGCGGCGCGGGTCGCGTGCATGGCATCGTCCACGCGGTCCTTGCGCTCCTTCACCTCGACCTCGGTCGCGCCGCCGACGCGGATCACCGCAACGCCGCCCGCGAGCTTGGCCAGCCGCTCCTGCAGCTTCTCGCGATCGTAGTCGGAGGTGGTCTCCTCGATCTGCGCCTTGATCTGCGAGATGCGGCCGTCGATGTCGGCCTTCTTGCCGGCGCCGCCGACGATCGTGCTGTTCTCCTTATCGATGGTCACCTTCTTGGCGCGGCCGAGCATGGCGAGCGTGACATTCTCGAGCTTGATGCCGAGATCCTCGGAGATCGCCTGGCCGCCGGTGAGGACGGCGATGTCCTGCAGCATGGCCTTGCGGCGGTCGCCGAAGCCCGGTGCCTTCACTGCCGCGACCTTGAGGCCGCCGCGCAGCTTGTTCACCACCAGCGTGGCAAGGGCCTCGCCTTCGACGTCCTCGGCGATGATGAGCAGCGGCTTGCCGCTCTGCACCACCGTCTCGAGCAGCGGAAGCAGCTCCTGCAGGCCCGAGAGCTTCTTCTCGTTGATGAGGATGTAGGGATCCTCCATCTCCACCCGCATCTTGTCGGCGTTGGTGACGAAATAGGGCGAGATGTAGCCGCGGTCGAACTGCATGCCTTCGACCACGTCGAGCTCGGTCTCCAGCGACTTCGCCTCTTCGACCGTGATCACGCCCTCGTTGCCGACCTTCTTCATGGCCTCGGCGAGAAAGCGGCCGATCTCGGCGTCGCCGTTGGCGGAGATGGTGCCGACCTGCGCGATCTCGTCGTTGGACGTGACCTTCTTGGAGTTCTTCTTGAGGTCCTCCACGATGGCGGCGACGGCGAGGTCGATGCCGCGCTTGAGGTCCATCGGGTTCATGCCGGCGGCAACCGACTTGGCGCCTTCCCGAACGATGGCGGCCGCGAGCACGGTCGCGGTCGTGGTGCCGTCGCCGGCGATGTCGGAGGTCTTCGAGGCGACCTCGCGCACCATCTGGGCGCCCATGTTCTCGAACTTGTCTTCAAGCTCGATTTCCTTGGCGACGGTGACGCCGTCCTTGGTGATGCGGGGAGCGCCGAAGCTCTTGTCGAGCACGACGTTGCGGCCCTTCGGCCCCAGCGTCACCTTCACCGCGTTGCTGAGAATGTCGACGCCGCGCAGCATCCTGTCGCGCGCGTCAACCGCGAATTTGACTTCCTTGGCAGCCATTTCCGTTCACTCCGTTGGTGATCTCATTCCCGCAGGCCGGCCGTCGCTGGCGCATGAAGCGGGTCGCTGGTCCGCGCCGCGAGGAATGAGCCGATGAATTCGTAACCTCGTCCGTGCCGGCACCGCGTCTGGCACCGCGCCGGGGACGAGAGGATGGATTGTGCTCAGGCGGCCTTTTTCTTGGCTACGCCGTCTTCGATGACGCCGAAGATATCGCTCTCCTTCATGATCAGGAGATCCTCGCCGTCGATCTTGACCTCGGTGCCGGACCACTTGCCGAACAGCACGCGGTCGCCGGCGCGGATGTCGATCGGGATCAGCTTGCCGGCTTCGTCCCGGCCGCCGGGGCCAACCGCGACGACCTCGCCCTGGGAGGGCTTTTCCTTGACGGTGTCGGGAATGATGATGCCACCGGCGGTCTTTTCCTCGGCCTCAATGCGCTTGACGACGATGCGGTCGTGAAGCGGGCGAAACTTCATGGTATCCTCCTAAGTTTCTGGGAATATTCGAGAAGTCTAGGGCTAGCGAAGATTGGCAAACGCTGTTTTGCCGATC
This sequence comes from uncultured Alphaproteobacteria bacterium, assembly GCA_963725065.1. Taxonomy (GTDB): domain Bacteria; phylum Pseudomonadota; class Alphaproteobacteria; order Rhizobiales; family Xanthobacteraceae; genus VAZQ01. The sequence goes on along the minus strand of CAVRXD010000032.1, from coordinate 43,450 downwards.
GTTCAAGGCGCGACATAGGGGGCGTGTTTTTGGCCCGCAAGAGGCGTCGGAAAATATTTAGCACTCATCCAATGGGAGTGCCAGACCTATCTGGCACTCCAGTGTTTCGAGTGCCAGCAGCGCGCTTCAACGCGGCGGTCGCCCAAACGGCTTTGTCAGCACTGCTGTCGTGATGCTGCTAACGCATTGATTTTGGGAACTTTATTCATTTTTTGAGCTTGTCATTCGCGCGCGGGAACAATCAGAATTGGTGCTCGAATCGGAGGGCATCATCAATGGCAACGCTGATGGAATCCAACAAGCTCGCTTCCGGGGACTTCAAGCGCCAGCTCCAGGGCTATGGACTGACCACGGCGCAGATCCTGTATCGGCTGCCCGATCATCCATCCCTGCTGCAGACCTATGTCTGGCAGGACTACGATCTCTGCCCGAAGTTTCCCGTACTCAATCGCTTTCTGAAGTTCTGGCTCGAAACCCTCGAGGGACCGCTGCACTCGGTCACCGTCGCGCATTCGCGGCTGATCAAGCCGGCCGAGATCCGCTCGCTGAACGGCGAATTCGGACTGCACTGATCACCGAGTAGCGCGGCGCGGGGGCACTCCATCGCGGCGGAGGGCAGCGAATCCAATAGTCGTGGAGGTACGGGTCGCGCACGACCCGGCAGCCTTTGCGGAGTCCGTAGCACTGGTACGACCGCGACCGGCAGCCCGCCATTCGCTCGACGGCCGGCGCTGCCGCCGCACCGGGCGGCGTCACCAGCTGATCGTGTGCCGGTGTTGCCGCGGTGGCTGCGCCGGTCAAGTCCGACCAGGACGCAGAAGCCCGGACCGAGCAGGTCACGGACGCATGGTGAGCCTCGCCATGAGTGCAATTCTTCGTAGTGCTTAGGTTGTAGCGCTACAGCGTGTAGCACATAGACCGGTCGCGGTGCAACCGGTAACCACTGGCTCATCGCTCCGTAAGCACGCCGACGATCGCGCCCATCAGGCAGGTGGCGATGGTCCCTGATACGATCGATTTGCCGCCGAGCGCCAACACGTCGTCGCGCCGCTCCGGCGCCATGGTGGCAAGACCTGCGATCATGATACCGAGCGAGCCGAAATTGGCGAAGCCGCACATGGCGTAGAGCAGGATCAGGCGCGAGCGCGGGTCGAGCGCGTCGGCCGGCAGCTTCGACAGCTCCACATAGGCGATGAACTCGTTGAGGATGGTCTTGATCCCCATCAGGCCGCCGGCGGTCACCGCCTGGTCCCAGGGAATTCCCATGAGCCAGCAGACCGGCGCCATCACGATGCCGAGCACGCGCTGCAGCGTGATCGGGGCGCCGGCGACCGGCGGCAGCACGCCGATGATGGCGTTGGCGAGATGGACCAGGGCCACCAGCACGATCAGCATGGCGCAGATATTGAGCAGGAGCTCGAGACCGGCGGCGGTGCCGCGGACGATGGCGTCCATGGTGCTCGACGCGACCTTGGCCACCTCGGGCACCGCGGTGCCGCCGGTGCGCTTGCTCTCCAGCTCCGGCACCATGATCAGGCTGACCAGAATCGCCGCCGGCGCGCCCATCACCGAGGCGATCACGAAATGCGCGGCGGCGTCGGGGATGAGCGGGCCGAGTATGGTCGCATAGATCACCAGCACGGTCCCGGCGATGCCGGCCATGCCGCCGGTCATCACCATGAACAGCTCGCTGCGCGTGAGGCTCGCGAGGTAGGGGCGGATGAAGAGCGGAGCCTCGACCATGCCGAGAAAGATGTTGGCCGCGGTCGACAGGCCGACGGCGCCCCCGACCTTGAGCGTGCGTTCGAGCAGCCAGGAAAAGCCGCGCACGATCGGCGGCAGGATGCGCCAGTGAAACAGCAGCGTCGTGAGCACGCTCATGAGCAGGACGATCGGCAGGGCCTGCAGCGCGAGCACGAACTCGGCGCCCGGCACCTTGAGATCGTAGGGCAGCTGGCCGCCGCCGAGATAGCCGAAGACGAAGGAGGTGCCGGCTCTGCTGGCGGCGGCGATCGCACCGACGGCGTCGTTGATCGCGCCGAAGGCGCGGGCGACGCCGGGCACCTTGAGCAGGATGAGCGCGGTCAGGAACGTGAGCAGGAGGCCAACGGCAACCGATCGCCACGCCACGGCACGGCGGTTTTCGCTGATGACCCAGGCGAAGGCGACAAGCGCAAGGATGCCCAGCAGCGATTGAAGATGTTGCATTGCCTCGCCGTCTCGGTCGGGCGCGGCTGGAGCGGCGCGCCGCTGCTACGAAGACGACATGGCTTGCGGGGTCAAGCCCCGTCGCGGCACGGCCTAGTGTCCCGTTTCCGACGTTCGTATCATCTCGCCGGCCGCACTTTTACGAACGTCGGAAACAAAGGGACACTAGCAAGTCTATGATTTTAGTGTGGCTTTGCATTTGACGTTCCTATGAAGGACCCGCGGCACATACTGATAGGAACGTCAAATGCGCCACACTAGGCGGGCGCCTTGCCATGGAGCGGCGCCGGCGAACACAATGCGCCGCCCGCGGCGGCGGCCGTGGCATGCATAAGCAAGGGAGGCCATGGATGGCGCGCATCCGTTTCGATTTCGGCACGCTCACCCTCGACGCCGAGCTGCTCGATACCCCCACGGCGCGCGCGGTCGCGGCGGCGCTGCCGGTCGCCGCGTCGGCGCTCACCTGGGGCGAAGAGGTCTATTTCGAGGTGCCGGTGAAGGTCGCCGCGGAGAAGGACGCCCGCGCGGTGGTGACCCCGGGCGAGATCGCGTATTGGCCCGACGGCCACTGCATCGCGCTCGGTTTTGGCCGCACGCCCATCAGCCGGGGTGACGAGATCAGGCTTGCCAGCCCCTGCAACATCTTCGCCAAGGCGCTGGGCGACGTGAAGGCGCTGGCCGCGGTGCGGGGAGGGACCGCGGTCAAGGTCACCCGCCTCGGGTAGCGAGCGCGGAAAAAGTTTGCTACTGCCTGCCGGCCCGGCGCGGGAAGAATGTCGCCCGCCCGCATTCGAATATGGAAAAGCGTTCGCTGGACGAAACGGTCCCAGTTCCTAGATTGGGGCGCTTGAATGCATTCTGATCATCGCCAGACGTCCTGGCGTCACTTCGAGGAGTTGCATGCGCATTCTCACCGCTGCCTTCGCCGCCGCCGGCCTGCTGGTTTCCGCAACGGGCGCGCTCGCGCAACAGCCGCTGCGGGTCGGATACATTCCGGTGATGGGCGTGGCGCAAATCTTCGTGGCCGAGGGTGAGGGCTGGACCAAACAGGCCGGCATCCCGCTCGCAATGTCCGCGTTCGAGTCCGGCCCCAATATGATCCAGGCGTTGAGCTCGGGCTCGCTCGACGTCTATGTCGCCGGCCTCGCGCCTCTGCTGGTGGCGCGCTCGAAGGGCATCGACGTGCGCGTGGTCGCGGCCACGGTGGTCGAGGAAATGGGCTTTGCCGCCGGCGCGTCGTTCGCGCCGTTCTTCGACGGCCGCACGCCGGCGCAGGCGTTCAAGGCGTTCCACGAAAAGACCGGCCGTCCCGCCAAGCTCGCCACCCAGCCGATCGGGTCAGGACCGCACACCACCTTGAACTACTGGCTGTGGGAGGTCGTGAAGGCGGACAAGGCCGACGTCCAGATCATCGAGATGGGCATCGACGCGACGCAAGGGGCGATCCTGACCGGCGCGGTCGAGGGCGGCTCGATCCGCGAGCCCGCGCTCACCATCGCGCGCAAGCAGAATCCCAAGATCAAGCTGATCGCCACCGGCGCGGACATGTTCCCGAATTTTCCCGGCGTCGTGGTGGCTGTGCTCGGCGCGTTCGCCGACAAGAACCCCAAGGCGGTGGAGAGCCTCGTGCGCGTGGTCGTGCGCGCGACCAATCTGCTCAAGGAGGATCCCAAGCGGGCGGCGTCCTTCGTCGGGGCGGCGTTCGGCAAGGGCCTGGTCCCGGAGAGCGTCCTGCTCGAAGCGATCAAGTCGCCGCAGACGCAGTTCACCTCCGATCCCCGCCGCATCGTGGAGTCGACGGCGAAGCTGCAGGATTACCAGGTCAAGCTCGGGGCGCTGGCCAAGGCGGCGCCGCTGGATGGCTTGTTCGACCTCTCGGTGTATGATCGGGCCTTGGCGAGCAACTGAGGCGGCGTTCGGTGCCGAGCGGCATGTGAGGTGACACGCACCAAGGCGGTCGCGCTCGCCGCATTCGGTTTTGCCGTCTTTCTCGCGATCTGGGAGCTGGCGCCGGCGCTGGGCTTCATCCCGGAATCGGTGCTGCCGCCACCGAGCGTGCTGCCGCAGGCATTCCTGCGCGAGCTGACGTCGGGCGTCTGGTTCGCGGCGCTGCTGACGAGCCTGCGCCACTATCTCGCCGGCCTCGTGATCGGCTGCACGCTCGGCGTGGGGCTCGGCGTCGCCACCGGCATGTCCGATACGCTCGAAGCCTCGCTGGCCTGGGTCATCCGCGTGCTGCGGCCGATTCCCGGCCTCGCCTGGGTGCCGTTCGCCATTCTCTGGTTCGGCATCGACGCCACCGCCGCGATCTTCATCATCGGCATCGGCGTGTTCTGGATCTCCTACTTTGCCGCGCATGGCGCGGTGCGCGCGGTCGACCGCGACCTGATCGAGGTGGCGGAGGCATTCGGCTTCCGGCGCGCCGACCAGAAGCTGATCAAGGTCATCCTGCCGGCGGCGGCGCCGGGCATCCTGGCCGGGCTGCGCACCGCGCTGGGACAGGCGTGGATGGCGGTGGTGGCGTCGGAGATCTTCGGCGTGCCGGGTCTTGGCCAGCGCATGATGCAGGCCGCCAACCTGCTCGCGAGCGACGTGGTGGTGGTCTACATGGCGACCATGGCCGCGCTCTACGGCATGATCGATACCGGGTTTGTCGCCCTGCAATCGTGGTTGCTGCGATGGAAGCGATAATCAGTCTCGATCAGATCGGGCTGACGTTTCGCCGCGACGGCCACGCCACCGAGGTGCTGCGCGACTTCAGCCTCGACGTTCCGGCCGGGCGCTTCGTGGCCATCATCGGGCCGTCCGGCGTCGGCAAGTCCACCTTGCTGCGCGTGATCGCGGGCCTGCTGCCGCCGACCACCGGACGCGTGACCATCAGGACCCGTCGCGATGACGGGCGGCTTCCGGTGGCGATGGTGTTTCAGGACGCGCGGCTGCTGCCCTGGCGCAAGGTCGTGAGCAATGTCGGCTTCGGCCTCGAGCACGGTCGCTTCAGCGCCGACGAGCGGCGCGAGAAGGCGGAGGCGGCGCTGGCGCTGGTCGGATTGTCCGGCTATTCCGGCCGTTATCCCCATGAGCTGTCCGGCGGTCAGCGCCAGCGGGTGGCGCTGGCGCGGGCGCTCGCGGTCGAGCCCGACATCCTGCTGATGGACGAGCCGTTCGCCGCGCTCGACGCGATCACGCGCGAATCGCTGCAGGGCGAGCTTGCGCGCATCCACGCCGCGACCGGCAAGACCATCCTGTTCGTCACCCATTCCATCGACGAGGCGGTCTTTCTCGCCGACGAGGTGGTTGCGATCACGGGCAAGCCCGGACGTCTCGCCGCCACCATCCCGATCGCGGCCGCGCGCCCGCGCAAGCGCAACGCGGCCGAGATCGCCGATCTCGCCGGCCGCGTGCGCGTGGAACTGCTCGACGCGCCGGCGGCGTGAGCCATGCAACGCGTTTCTCGAGGACGCGACTCGCATCTGCGAAGCCAAAGTCGGCAACCTGTTCGTACGAGAGGGAGGCGACTATAGTTCACCGCGTTCGGGATCTGCTGTCAGGTTCCGCGCGGAGGAGAAGATGCTTCGCCTCATTCTGACTGTGCTTTGCTTGACGATCGGGCCCTCAGTCCTCGCCGCGACGGATGGCACCACGCTGCTGTTCGATTCCGACAGCAGCCACGTCATCGGGTCAGTGCTGCAGGCTTCGATGCTCGACGATTTACCGCGCCTTGCCTGGTTCGCGCTGGCCGCTCTCTTTGTCGTTGGACTGGTTGCTGCGCAAAGAAAATCAACCGCGTCTCTTCGGCGGTCGCGCACTGATTTGGAAAACAAAGTGCGGGATCTCGAGAGACTTAACGCCGCGCTGCAAATCGAAAGCACTGAACGGCAGCGGGCAGAACAAAAATCTCGCGAGATCGAACGCGAGCTTCAGCTGACCATAGACATGATCCCGGTCAAGATCACGGTCTATCGGGCCGACGGCGCACGCCATTCGGTCAATCGACCCTGGCGCGATTACACCGGACTTTCTCAGGAGGACATAGAGGGCCAAAGCTGGGCGATTATTCCGCATCCTGACGACCTCAAGGCGAGCGAGGCCGAGTGGAAGGTTCGTCTGGCGAAACGTGAACCGTTCCAGGCTGAAATGCGCTTACGGCGGCGCGACGGGGCGTACCTCTCGCACATGGTGCACCGCGTGCCGCTACGCGATCAGACGGGGGAAGTCGTCAAGTGGTACGCGGTGGCTTTCGATATCGAGGATCGCAAGCGGGCCGAAGACGCACTGCGACAAAGCGAGGCTTCCCTGGCGGAGGCGCAACGGCTCAGCCGCACCGGCAGTTTTGGCTGGTACGTCTCGAGCGGAGACATCGTCTGGTCCGAGGAGAGCTACCGAATATTCGGGTACGACCCCGCGACCGCGGCCACGATCGACAGGGTGCTCGACCGGGTGCATCCGGACGACGTCGCGCTGGTCCGGGAGGTGATCGAGCGTGCGACGAGCCGCAGAGAGGCTATTGATTTTGAGCATCGGCTGCTGATGCCGGACGGATCAATCAAGCACCTCAATGTCGTGGCCTATCCCATGACTGATGAACGAGGCGAATTGCGGTTCGTGGGCGCCGTGATGGATATCACCGAGCGAGTGCGAGGGCGGGAAATGCTTCAGCGCGTGCAGGCAGACTTTGCGCACGCGGCCCGCATGTCAATGCTCGGCGAGCTGACCGCTTCCATTGCCCATGAGGTCAATCAGCCGCTTGCCGCGATTGCCATCAACGGCGAGGTGGCGCTGCGTTTGCTCAATCGCTCCGAGCCGGATCTGGCCGACGTCCGCGAATTGGCCAAGTCCGTTGTCGCCGACGCGCGACGCGCCGCCGACGTCATAGCGCGTGTTCGAACGATGGCGACGCGGCAGGCGCCCGAACAGACATTGCTGTCGGTCGACGAGGTCATCGGTGAGGCCCTGCAGTTTCTCCGGCACGAAGTCCAGTCACATGGGCTGACGGTCACGCATCACTCCAACCCGGCAGCGCCAAAAATGCTCGGGGATCGCACGCAACTTCAGCAGGTGTTCGTCAACCTGATGGTCAACGCGATCCAGGCGATGGCGCAGATGGGAGCGACGGGCCGGACGCTCGTTGTTCGAACCACGCTCTCCGATCCGAGCACGCTGTGTTGCACGCTCGAAGACAGCGGCCCCGGCATCAAGCCGGAGCATCTCGATCACCTGTTTGACAGCTTTTTCACGACCAAGGACGGCGGCATAGGTCTGGGGCTGCCGATTTCGCGCTCCATCATCGAAGCGCATGGCGGACACATCCGGGCCGACAATGAATCGGTCTACGGGGGAGCTCGTTTCAGCTGCACATTCCCCGCGAAGCCACAATAGTAAACCGGTGGCCGCGCGCGCGTGATCGAGACCACGCGTCAATGGCGTTGCATATCAACGGACGTTGTCCTGCTCCCAGCGGCGCAGGAGCGCGGCGATCTCCAAATTATTCTTTTCGAGCATCATCATGTGCCCGTTCCCGCGGATGCCGTGATCGGTCAGCTTGACGAATGAATTCTTCACGCCGGCCTGTTCGAGGAACTTGGCCGTGCAGTGATCGTAGGGCGCGTGGTAGGAGGCTTCGCTCACCAGGATGAGGATGGGAATCCCACGCAGGTGCGGCATCTGCCGCGCCGGCTCGGCCTGCAGAAAGCAGCGCACGAGCCCGGTACCGTCGGCCTGCTCTTGCCGCACGAGCTTGAGGTCGCCCGGCGTCTGCGCCGGCGGATCGAATGTGATCCTCCCGCGGGTGACGCCCCAGGGACGTGCGACCACGCCGTCTTCGAAATAGTCCGGCGCACCCTTTGCGACGGTCTCGCGGATGGGCGGCCCGCTGGGCTCGATCGCCAGAATGCCTTTCACCAGCTGCGGCCGCTCGTCCGCGATGCTCCAGCCGATCACGCCGGCCTGCGAGTGCGTCAGCAAAACCGCCGGCCCGATGCGGTCGAGCAGCTTGGCGCCAGCTTCGCGGTTCATCTGCTCGATCAGCGCCTCGTCGCCGATGGTCTCGACCTGGCTGGCGTAGAAGACGTCGAATGCCGCATCCCCCTGCGCGCCCGTTCCGGGCCACTGGGTGTGCAGGCCGGCCTGCGGCCAGAGCTGCTTGCGCTCGGGGGCGGTGAAGCGCTGCTCCACGTTCGCGACCGAGGGCTTTCGCGTCCTGCCGTAGCTGTCGCCGAAAAATCCCGAGCGGCCGCGCCCCGCCTGATCGACGACGTAGACGGCATAGCCGTTGGCAACGAAGTCGTCGGCCCAGCCGCGGCGCCCGTCCGGCGTGGCGAGGAAATTCGACGCGGTCTGTCCGCCGCCGTGGATCATGACCACGGCGTAGGGACGCGTCCTGTGCTTGGGAATTTGATACTGCACGTACATCTGGCCGATCATGACCGTCTGCTTGTCGACCTCGACATAGCGTCCGGGGATCGAGAACGCGCCCTGGTCCGCGACCTCGAGCGGCCGGCTCGCGTCGAACAGCCGATCCTCTGCACGTGTCGGCGCGCTCGTGCCGAGCACGACCACGGCGAACAGGGCGGTGCAGCTGAGCATCGCGACCGCGCGATGAGGCCCGATCCGGGCGTCTTTGGCGCTTCGCGCTTCGGGCCTGCGCTGGCATGGGCTTATCCTCGGCCCACGAACGGCATCAGGTTCGCCATGACCGTCATGAACAGCACATTGGTGTCGAGCGGCAGGTTGGCGATGTAGACCACCGCGCGGCCGACGTCGTCGGCGTTCATGCGCGGCTCGACCGCCATCCTGCCGTCGGCCTGCATCACGCCTTGCCCCTGCACCATGCGCTCGGTCAGCGGGGTCGCGGCGTTGCCGATGTCGATCTGGCTGCACGTGATGTTGTATTGGCGGCAGTCGAGCGAGGTCGACTTGGTGAGCCCGGTCACCGCATGCTTGGTCGCGGTATAGGCGACCGACCGCGGGCGCGGCGCGTGCGCCGAGATCGAGCCGTTGTTGATGATGCGGCCGCCGCGCGGGTCCTGCGCCTTCATTATTTTGATGGCTTCCTGCGTGCACAGGAACATGCCGGTGAGGTTGGTATCGACGACCTGCTTCCAGGTCTCGTAGGGCAGGTCCTCGAGCGGCACCGGCGGCGCGCCGATGCCGGCATTGTTGAACAGGACGTCGAGGCGCCCGAAGGTCTCCTTGGTCTTGGCGAACAGCGCCTTGATCGCCGCGGGATCGCCGACGTCGGTGGGAACGGCGAGGCTCTTGGCGCCGGTGGACTTTCCCTCGCTGACGGTTTCTTCCAGCTTGTCAGCGCGTCGTCCGGCGAGGACGGTGGCGTATCCCTCCTTCATCAGCGCCAGTGCGACAGCCTTGCCGATGCCGGTCCCGGCGCCGGTAACGAGAGCGACTTTTGGTGACGCAGCCATCGTGGGTCCTCCTCAATTGGCGGCATTATCGTCGTTGCGCATGCATGGACGCAATGCGGTACTGTCGAGCGCCAATCACAAGCGCCAATCACAAGGGCCAATCACAAGGGCCAACGACAAGGGCCAGGACAAGGAGGAGCCGCCGATGCGCCGACGCGACCTGCTGGCATTGAGCCTGGCGGCCCTGCCGATGGCGCTGCGTCCCGCGGCGGCGCAATCGAAATATCCGGAGCGTCCGATCCGGCTCGTCATCCCGTTCCCGCCCGGAGGCGTGTACGACGCCGTCGGCCGGCCCTGGGCGGACCGGGTCAAGCCGACGCTCGGCACCGTCGTGGTCGAGAACATCGGCGGCGCCGGCGGTGCGTTGGGTGCGGCCGCGGTCGCGCGTGCGCCGTCCGACGGCTATACCCTTTTGCTCGGCGGCGGCGGTGCGCTGGTGCTCACGCCGATCGCGTCGAGCCGGCCGCCGTTCGATCCGGTGCGGGATTTCGAGCCGATCGCGCTCCTGGTCACGACCGGGCTCGCGATCGTGGTGCATCCCGCGCTGCCGGCGAAGACGCTCGCCGAATTGATCGACTACGCCAGGAGCAATCCCGGCAAGCTGTCCTACGGGTCGGCCGGCGTCGGCTCCATGAACCAGCTCGCCGGCGAACTGTTCAAGTCGCTCAGTGGCGCTGCGGACATCGTGCATGTGCCCTACAAGGGCTTTTGCTACAAGTCCATCGTCGAACATTTTCTAAACGATTTCAGTGATTTGCGTAACTGCGACTCCTTTCGTGACCTGTTTGTGCCCAGTTGATGCAAGCGTCGATGCGACGCGCGGCCCGCCACGGTGACTGTGGTCGCCTCACGATGCCTAGCCCTCAGAATTCCGCCGCCCTCGCCTCGACCTGATGATCCCAACTACATAATGGAACCCGGCGGGAAATTTTGGTGGCTCGGAACGCGGCAAGGAGGGCTTCGCTCTGTTAGACGTCGGTGTATGACTATGCGGGAACCAGACAGGTTCTTCAAACACGATGCGTTCATTAGCTACGCTCGCGCCGACAATGAGAAAGGAGCCGTGCACGCACTGCACGCCCAGCTCGACGAATTTCTCCGCTCATCTCTTCCATGGGAGCCATCAGTCTGGCTCGACGAGCGATCGCTCAATACGGAAGGAGATGTCAAACAGCAAATACGGGAGGGGCTTCGCGATGCGGCCGTCCTGATAAGTATTACTTCAGAGACTGTGGAATCACGGAAGTGGTGTCGAGACGAAATGGGTTGGTTCCTCACGGGTGCAGATCTAGATCGTGTTATTGTTGAGAGGTTGTACCCGGTATTTCTGCCATTCAGCGATCCTGCGCGATTGCCGCGTTGGTCGAAAGATATGTTTACGTTGGACATGTTTATTTTGGACCCGGAGCGACAGGAACTATTCGCTCAACAAGACTACGATGCACATCGTCGCTATTGGGATCGACTGTACGGCTGGATGTCTAAAGTCTCGAAAGGAATAATTGATGTGCATGCCGCCTGGAATCTTTGGCTTCGGCCGTAGCCTCGCTGCGATTGTTTGGCTGGCCGGACGCGGGCTGCGCTACATCCTGGCAGGGTCATGCTAGGCACGTTCGCTGTGCGCTCATGTTGGCTCAGGACGCCGGAACGCATCCGAACCCCGGCTTGATCCGCCGATGCCGCTGCACCTCGACCGGCTGCGCCGCCTTCGAGATGCGCTCGAACTCAGCGCCATTGCGAGTGCCAGCGCGACACTGCGCGCACCTTTTCGATCGGTGGCGGCACCCACAAGCCGACCAGCGCCGCGCGGATGGCGCGGTCGACGTCGCCTAATCCTCGCGTTTGATTCTCTGTTTCTTCGTGTTCATCTTGCAGCAGAACGACCGCTCGCGCTGCAGGGTATTTGCCCCAGTCAAATTTATCGAGCCGCAGCAATACGCCGCCCTGACCTTCGATCACGCGGCCTTCAACCGCTTGCTCAATGGCTCGATGGACAACACCATTCCAGCAAAAATGTACTTCAGCGTCGGGATGATGATCCAGCAATTGCTCGACGAGTTCTCTGACTTTCATCAGCTACTTCCAGCTTTTCTAAATTCTCAATTTGATAGCGACGGTTCCATCCGCCGCGAACTAACCAAAGCGTCCCATTTTCTAAACGGACGATTGCTAAGCCGCCGCAGACCTTCACGGCAATGGCCCGGTCCCACTTGTCGCCGCTGGGCGACATCACAATTATGTAGAGAGAGCCCGCGAGCAGAAGCATTGAGCCAAGCCACGTGAGCGAGATCCATCTGGTGCCGCGGATCATGTCTTTCTCCAACACATTGTTGAGATCAGCCCGACCAACGCGAGCGCCCGCACCAGCCGGGCGCTTGAGGTGCGCAAGGCAACGCTGGCGAGCATCCTGCGCCAGAGCCGCCACGGCGTGCGGCTGAACGAGCATCTCGAACGTCACGAGGGCAACGTCGTGTTCGCGCACGCCTGCAAGTGGGACTGGAGGGGATTGTCTCTAAGCGCCTGGGCTCGACCTTAATCGCTCGGGCCGCTCGCCAGATTGGCTCAAGTTTAAGAACCCGGAGGCTCCTGCCGTTAAGCGGGAGGCGGTAAGAAGATTGGGGCGGCTAGCGCATGGAGCGGACTGGCTCAACACAGCGTCCGAGTCCCGGAAGCGCACCCATATCCATTTCAGAATGAGAGTCATCCAAACATAGAATGCGGTGATCTGTGACCGGGTTCACACACGGGGCGCGCTTGAGAGAGTCAGCCTATCGACGTGCAAGCACCGGCCTATCGGCCTCTCTACTTTGCACAAGCTAATGGACGAACTGTCCGTCACATGGAGGATGGGAATATGAAAACTCTCATTATTGGTAGTGCAGCGACTCTCGCCCTTGTTCTCGTCGCAGGTCCGGTTCTGACCCAATCGGCCCTTGCCGAGGCACCCAACTCTGTGAATGTCGGTGGCAAGAACATCGGCGCGGACCCGGATTCAAACGTGCGATTCCAACTCCGTCGCGATGTCGGAAGCGAGGGTTTCTGACTGCCACCAACGCCCTAACTGTTGTTGTTGCGGCCCCCGCGATGTTTGCTTCGGTCGCGATAGCGCAAGAAGCTAGCGTCCAAACCTATCGTCTGCAAAGCGACATCGCGCAGGGGGTTCAACCGAACCGCCCCGATATTTTTGGGGAACCTAGGATTATTTGGCGTACCCCACAAAGTAGGCCGCGCACTTGGGAGGAACAACGCGGTGATCGTTTCTCGCAGGATTGGTTGTTCCCAGCAACGGAAACGGGCGAATAATAAACTACCGGCCAGCCGCAGGCTCGGCGCTCAAATACTGAGGGGTGGCCCATAAGAAGGCCGCCCCCGGTCCAAAAAGATTATGGACGCCTCCAAGTTGCCGGACGGGCTCAAGTTCAAGAATCCGACTGCGCCCGCGATGAAGCGGGAGGCGGAAGAGGACTGGGCAAGATGAAGTCCGTCGTCAGCTCCCTGTGGTCGCTGGTTGGCTTCGGACAGCGGCGCAGGCTTGAAACGGCTGAGTTGACCTTGCGGGCCGCTCTCGCGCAGCGTGACGTATATCTGCGACAGTTAAATGATGCGCTCGCCGCATGCGAAGAGCTTCGGCGGCAGCGCAACTAGTTTCGCAGCGAGCTTGAGCTTCGCCGCCAGCGACCTCAACCGGCGCCTGACCCAGCTCTAGATTTGAGCTGGCAGGCGACCAGCCTCGGACGTGCCGGGTGCTTGGGAGGGCCAACCGACCGGCCTACATTTCCGCCGAGAAGCGCAGCGTAAAGAAGGTATTGCCTAGTCCATTTGGGCTGTCGGTCACCCACAATCGCCAAGGTTTCCCATTCCACAGGGAAGCGTTACGCTCACCCCTGAGAAGATCGCCACTCGCTCGCAGAGCTTCATTCTGGGCAGCAGCAATATCGAGCAAGTCGAGGCCAGTATCGTCTAGCAGATGCCGGCCGTCTTCCAGGTGAAAATAATAGCGAGGCATGAGCGCGCTCCTTGCCGAAAAGGCGGGAGCGCTGTCGCGTCTCTCAGCCACCGACGCCTGCGGCAGAGGCGCTGTCGGTGATGCAGACACTATGCATAGCCAGCCGCTATTTGTCGGTGTGGTTTCCGACATAGGCGCGGGCAAATGTAGGGGATAAGATGGCTCTCAAGCTCCGCCCAACCGGTCTTGGCGCCGGGATCGACAAGGACCGCCCGGACTACACCATCTACACTGGCGAGTGGGAGATCGGCCGCATCTACCAAAGTCGTGGGCGGTCCCGATAGACTGCGCTGGTTCTGGTCGATGACTGTCAACGGCCCGATGACGCGCTCGGGCCGCGTGGCGACCTTGGAGGAAGCCAGAGCGCAGCTTCGGAAAAGCTGGGACGCCTGGAAGGCGTGGGCGAACTTGGAAGAGATCGATTAGGGCAGCGCCGGGCCGGGGGGCGGATGCTTTTCTAGGTGCGGCGGCATTCGGGCGCGGACGGCTCGTTGTATGGTACGTCCTCAATATGAACCGAGGAGGTGGCCGATGGCGCTCCAAGGTGAAGCCAAAAAACTCTATCACCGCGAATACATGCGTCGCCAACGGGCAGGGCTGCCCACGCGAGGGGTCGTAAAGCCGAAGGTGATGGAGCAGTGGTGCTCAGAATGCGTCCTGCCCCCGAGTCCCGAGCGGATCGTGGTCAGCCTTGGGAGCGGCTACCGCCTCTGCCAGTGCTGCTACGAAGCGGCCGGAGCTTTGTTCGCCGCGGAGCGCGCCATGCGCGGGCGATGAGGGAAGGCGGACGCCTTCCTCTACGCCTTCGACCCTGCTGGAACTCGACGGCACCGATCTGCGCCGAGAACCGCTCGAGGTCCGTAAGGCGACGCTGGCGAGCATCCTGCGCAAGCCGCCACGGCGTCCGCCTGAACGAGCACCTTCGAGCACCCGGAGGCGTCGTCGTGTTCCAGCAAGCCTGCGCGCTCGGCTGTTGAAGGTATCGTCTCGAAGCGCCTGGGCTCGCCCTCCCGATCAGGACGGTCGCCGGACTGGCTGAAGTTCAAGAACCCGGAGGCCCCGGCGGTGAAGCGCGAGGTCGAGGAAGATTGGGGCTAATGACTGGAGGCAATCCAAGCGGGTGGTGATTTCCATGGCGAACGACGAGCAAGTCGCGATACTCAAGAAAGGGGTGAAAGCTTGGAACGCCTGGCGTGGCGAGAACATCAGTGTCCGTCCAAACCTCGTTGACGCGAAGCTCAGGGGTGCGAACCTCGTCGGGGCGAACCTCAGGGATGCAAATCTCACCAGGGCGGACCTCACTGGGGCTCATCTTCTCCAGGCCGATCTCAACCGGGCGATCCTCATCGAAGCAGACCTCGGTGCGGCGATCCTCTCTGGGTCAATCCTCATCGGGGCAGACCTCGCCAGGGCGAAGCTTCCAGGGGCGCAACTCTGGGGGGCGAACCTCACCTATGCAAAGCTCCCTGGAGCGATCCTCCCCGGGGCGAACCTTATGAATGCCATCCTGGTGGAAACCGATCTTTCAGGTGCTGACCTCACCGGCGGTCGCATCTATGGCGTGTCTGCGTGGGGTCTAAAACTGGAGAGGAGCAAGCAAGAGAACTTGGTCATCACACAGGCGGGCACGCCGGAAATCACTGTCGACAACATTGAGGTCGCGCAGTTCATCTACCTCATGCTTCATAACCAGAAGATTCGTGACGTCATCGACACCATTACTTCCAAGGCGGTGCTTATCCTTGGTCGCTTCACAGACGAGCGTAAAGCCGTGCTCGATGCCCTACGTGAGGAACTACGCAAGCGTAACTACCTGCCGATCATGTTCGACTTCAACGTTCCAGCCACGCGGGACATTACCGAGACTATCTCGCTGCTAGCCCGTATGGCCCGCTTCGTTGTGGTGGATATCACAGATGCCAAGAGCGTCCCAATGGAGCTTATCGAGATTGTTCCTCACTTGCCGTCCGTTCCCGTGCAGCCGCTACTCCTAGAGGGCAGCGCCGAGTACGACATGTTCGAGCATTTGACACGCTATCCTTGGGTACTAAAGACGTACGTATATCCTTCCCCTGAGGGGCTCATCGCTAACCTCGCTGAGCGCGTGATCGGTCCTGCGGAGCGATATGTGGGGCCGTCCCGGTGAGCCGCGCGCCGCCAAGGCGGCACCGCAGGTCAGCTCGAGTCGGCGGCTGGCCCGATGATCGACAGATCAATCGCAATGACAGGCGCTCAATTCGAAATTCGAATAGACGGCACGCCTCGCACCTACCGCGACCGAAAGGACTACGCCATCGAGGCTGCGCGGTTCCTCAAGAGCAGGCAGCCGCACAGCATCGTCGAGATCAAGGACTTGCAGAGTGGAGACGTAACCGCGGTGGCCCTTAGGCCAGTCTGAGGCGATGCCCCTCAAGTCCCGGCTCGAACCGGGGGGTTAACTCCCCGTTCAGCGTGTTGGCAGGAAGGACTCGCGTCCGAAAGTAAGCGGTGAGAGATTCGATACGGCTCGGCTCGGTGGCTAGTTTCACGCGTCCCCATTAGTCGTAGGTCACCTACGCCGAGCCACTACTCTCCAAAGATCTTCCGTTGACTTCGTTGAGGCGGGCACCAGACTATTGGGCTCCCTCTGGTCCCCGAGCGCACATCATGGCCCCTGCATCCCTCGTTCCATCACTTGATGCGGATATCCATCTCGTCCTTTGCCGCTTTGGGCGGGCGGGACTTGCATACGTCGAAACCGATCCCGCCGAAGCAGATGCCACGACAGTGGTCCAGAACCTGCTGCACGGCCGTTATGAGCAGCCTCTGCGGGTTATAGCTCTCAATGTGGATGAAGGCTGGTCTCAAGACGTTTCAGAGGCGATGGCACACAAGGTTCGCGAGATTGCAGAGCACGAAGACTACGAACTGATACAAGGAACGCTGGACTTCATCGATGCGCACATCGGGCGGGTGAGGCAACCCACGTTGCCCCTCTGGTGAGCCGCCCCGGATGACTGCGGCCAACTTCGCCAGGCTCGACGTTGCCCGCCCTGAAGTATCGCGACTCGTCACCGCGATGCTGCAAGCGCGCCAAGCTGTTGTTCAGCGTTCGTGGTCACATCCGCAAGAAGACTCTTCGGATGATTGGTGGGCGGATGTGCTGGCGGACCCCCGTGCCCGCCGACCAACGCGAGGCAGCCACAGCCGTGGTGCTCTAAACATCTACCGGCTACGGGACGAGCCGCGCGCAATCATCTTGGTAGCCTGCACCAAGTGCGATTGGACGGCGGCGTACAGCCGCGATGAACTCACCACCTTGCACGGTGCCGATCGCGCCATGCCTGACCTACTCCACGACCTTGCCGCTCCTGGTTGCTCTAAGATGGGTTCAAACTGGGATCGTTGCGGTGCGCATTTTGTCGAACCCATCGAGGGGTCTCGATGACCACGCTCACCATGCGGCTCGTCAAAGGCGACTTCATCGTCACCGGGCCCGACGTCGAGCCGATGAAGTTCAAGAGCCGGCGCGAGGCCAAGGACTGGTGTAAGGCGCACCATCCCGGCTCGCCGATCACCGAGATCGGGCCGAGCGGCAAGCGCGCGGCACCCAAGAAACCATCCGAGCGACCGAGCCGGTGACGTGAGTGGTACTCGGCGCGACCGCCGTCGGGCGCGCAAGCGCACTAGGAACGAGCCGGAGAGGGAGCGCTAGGCGAGTTAACCGAAATCGGGACAAGTTAACGAGGACCGCGCCATAAGGATAATAATGGCGCGGTTTCTGGGGCCTGCTGCTGCCGTGTGCTAAGTTCGCCCAATGTCGACCCTCGCGGACATGCTGAGAGATCCGAGCGCCTATCGCGGCGCGTGCGGCGACCTCTGCGCCGGTGCGCTGCGGCTGACGCCGCAAGAGTTGACGGACCTCACCTTGCAAGTCGCCGGTCAGACGCCAGCCCGCGCGCGGCAACTCGTGGCGCAGTTCCTGATCAAACCGCCCTCGGGGCAGGATGAAACCGCCTCCTCGAAGGCAGCAGTTTCCGAAACGCCACCGACACCCAAGCCGCAGCCGCCGGCGCCACCGCAGCCGGTTGCACATGTGCAGCATTTGCCGCCGGCCCCGCAGCTAGATTTGCCGGCTAAACCGCCGACCCCAAAATTCGAGGGCGACCAGGCATGGCGGAATTGCTTGCCAAAAAGGTGGTAATGCCACCTTTTCCCTCGCCCTTCTTCGGTCGCCCGAGCTAGCGCCGCCAGCAGCTCCGCGAGCGACAGCGCAACGCCAGTCTGGCGCCGGCGCAAGGGGCTGGTGCCGTATCGCATCGACGCTGACGAGCATGCGCCGAGGCGCTAATCCAGAGCGGCCGCCCCGCCCCATCGACCGCGCCGCCGCTCACATTGAGTTTTGTCGATCATGACCCGTAAGCCGCCGTTCGGGACGCCAGCTTGGTGATAACTAAAGCGCAGGGCGGGAAATTCGAAGGCATCATGTATTAGAATTGTTGGACCATGAGATTTATTGCGGGCGGACCAGACATTCCTGACGAACTTCTCGTCGCGCGCGACTCCGGCCAGGTAATTCTCTTTTGTGGCGCGGGTGTAAGCCAAGAAAAGGCACGCCTCCCAAGCTTTGCTGGTCTCGCGCGCAAGGCGATTGAGAGCTTGGGCGCAGCGAAGGATAGCCGCGCCCGCGTCTTGTTGGAGCGGGCGCTCGCCCTCGATCCGGTGCCGGGGGTTGGTAGCCTTGTCGCCACGGACCGGGTGTTCGGACTGCTTGAACAAGAATTCGAGATTTCGGATGTTCCGCAGCGGTGGCAGATGCCATCCGACCGGAGCCAGACGTGAAACTCGACGCCCATCGGGTGTTGCTCGATCTTGCGGCCGCTCGGGGAATCACCCGTGTGGTGACGACCAACTTTGATCTTCTGTTCGAGGCCTGCGATCCGGCTCTGCATAGTTCGGGGCCACCGAGTTTGCCAGATCCGTACAGTGATCGCGATTTCCGTGGCGTTGTGCACCTTCATGGTCGTGTCGATGCCACGTATCGGCATGCGCACGATGACGAGTTCGTCATCTCCAGCGCGGACTTCGGCCGCGCATACCTCTCAGTTGGATGGGCCACGCATTTCATTCAGCAGCTACTGTCGCGTTTCCAAGTCTTGTTCATCGGCTACACTGCGGACGATCCGCCCATGCAGTATCTGCTCGAAGGACTGAACCTGAGGGCCGGCACCCGCAACAGGCTCTATGCCTTTCAGAGCGGCGAACAAAGCACCGCTATCGCTCTCTGGGAGCATCGGGGCGTGAAAGCCATCCCATTCGACAACTCCGACGGTTTCAGCCCGCTTTGGGATACTCTTGGCGCATGGGCGGAACGCGCAAGAGGCGGCAGAACCTGGCTTGAGACGGTGCTGACGCGGGCGGCGCCTGGTCCAGAGCATCTCGCTCCACACGAACGCGGTCAAGTCGCGCACATGCTTTCGATAGGCGAGGGAGTCGGGCGCTTGGCCGCAACTCCCGAGCCGCTCGGCGCTGAGTGGCTCCTCGTCGCCGACCCTGCGCAACGATACGCGACGCCGGTACGCCCCCCTAGCGGTGAGAGCCCGCCGTTCGACCCCTTCGATGCCCTTGGCCTCGACAGTGATCCCCCCGCCGGACCCAGCGGACCCGGAGGACGTATTCCATCACAGAGAGATTCCGGCAGAGGCGACCGGCGTCCTCCAACCGAACACCTTCGACCATGAGTACGGGGCGCACCGCTCCAGCGCGGCGGTGCGCGGGCACTCGGGCCAGTTCCATGCCGAACTTCCGCCGCGCTTGGCGGAAATCAGCGTATGGCTCCGGCGGGTCGCGCACCAGCCCGTTGCACTGTGGTGGGCAGACACCAGCCCGGGCTGCACCCATCCGTGATCAACGGCATCGAAAGTGCTCTTCTGCATGAGTCACAGCGATTTCCTGACTCAATCCGTCATGGTTGGCGGATGCTTATTTCCGCGTGGGCTGATCAGCGTGCCGACGCCAGCATGCAAAAGTACGAAATCGAGCAGCGCGCGGCTCAGGAAGGATGGACTTTGTCGCTCGTCCGTGACCTCGCCGAGCTTTATCGTCCGAAGCTCTCTGTCAAACCGAGCTTTGGGATTACGCATCCGCTCGCTTGGGCGGAGGAAGGTCAACCCGACCAAGTTGTCAGTGTGGACGTCGACTATCCCCATCCGCACGAGGACGTGCGGCTGCCGGATGAGTTCGTACCCTATGCGGTCGATTGCTTCCGAACCAATCTCGACCTAGCGGTCGCCCTTGAACGCGACGTCTCCGGCGCCGAGCAGGTGTACCTACCAACGAGCCGCGAACCCGATGGCGGCCCCGGACTTTCCGAGGACAGTTATGGGCTGACCGGGCCTATCATCCATTTCCAGAGGCTGATGACCCGGCTCGCGAGCATCGACCTTGAGGCGGCGCGTCGTCAAATCCGTTCCTGGCCCTCGCGCGACGAGTACGTCTTTGCGCGCGCCTGCGGATCTGGGCGGCCGGCACCGGCTCGCTGAGCCCCGACGAGGCAAGCGCAATCTTCTTGGCTCTCTCGGACCGTGTGTTCTAGCCAACCCACCCTCCGAAGGCGTAATCTGCTTCAGAGAGGTGACATCGACGCATGACCGAGCTGTCTTTGGTCAGCCCGCGAGTGGAGCGCCGGCTCATGGCCGTTCTCGCGGCCGATGTAGCTGGCTACAGTCGGCTTGTCGGTGCTGACGAGGAAGGCACGCTCGCCCAGTGGAAGGCACATTGGCGCGAACTTATCGCGCCCAAGATAGCGGAGCACCGAGGCCGAATTGTCAGGATCGCCGGTGATGGGCTGCTGGTGGAGTTCGCGAGCGCGGTAGCTGCGGTACGCTGTGCCGTCGAGATTCAGCGCGCCATTGCGGGACGCAACACCCACGTGCCGCAAGAGCGGCGGATCGAGTTCCGAATCGGCATCAATGTCGGCGACATCATCGTCGACGGCAGCGATATGTGGGGCGATGGCGTAAACGTGGCGGCTCGGCTGGAGGCGCTGGCGGAGCCTAGTGGGATTTGCATTTCCGGCCGAGTGCAAGAAGACGTCCATGGCAGGGTCGATGTTGCCTTTGAGGACATGGGGGAGCGCCGGCTCAAGAACATCGCACATCTGGTGCGAGTCTATCGCTCGCGACCAGAAGGGACTGCAGAAAAGCTTCTCGGACCCGCGCTGCCCGATAGGCCATCAATCGCCGTCTTGCCGTTTAAAAATATGAGCGACGATTCCGCGAATGAATACTTCGCCGACGGCGTTGCCGAAGAAACCATCACTGCCCTGTCCCGAATGGAGTGGCTGATGGTGGCCGCGCGCAATTCCAGTTTCGTCTACAAGGGTCAGGCGGTGGACGCGCAGCAAGTCGGCCGCGAACTGGGGGTGTGCTACGTGCTCGAAGGCAGCGTGCGCAAGGCGGCGAGCCGGGTGCGCATCTCTGCGCAGCTCATCGAACTCGTCGACCGGGGCGCATCTCTGGGCGCACCGTTTCGAGGGCACGCTGGAGGACATCTTCGATCTCCAGGACCAGGTGACGGCTAGCGTTGTAGCCGCCATCGCGCCGAAGCTGGAGCCGGCGGAGATCGCTCGCGCGAGCGGCAAACCGACACAGAGCCTCGTTGCCTACGACTGCTACTTGCGCGGAATAGCAAACCTGCACCGGGGAGCCGCGGAATCCAGCAATGACGCGTTGCAACTGTTCCACAGGGCTATCGAGCTCGATCCTGATTTCTCGTCGGCGTATGGCATGGCCGCCTGGTGCCACCTTCGGCGCATGTACGCCGCGGATAGTGAGGAACATAGACGGCGCGTCATCACTGCAGCCGAGCGAGAGGCATCACCAGGTAAGCCGTTTCTCGGCGTACCCCCACGCATCCCAGTCTTCACGGGTCGTGTGGAGGAACTCGAGCGGCTCGACGCCATCCTCATCAAGGACAACGCCGCCGCCGTGGGACAGACAATCGGGCTTGCCGCCGTGCAGGGACTGGGTGGTGTTGGAAAGACGGCGCTTGCAATCGAGTACGCCTATCGCTTCAGGCGCCTTTATGAAGGCGTGTGTTGGTGCCCGGCTGAGACGCGGGTGGGGCTTTTGAGCAGCCTTGCGGGCCTCTCGGTCTTGTTGGGGACCCCGGCGGCAGAGGAAGCCGATGTGGAGAAGGCTGCGAAGGCTGCCTTGCGTCGGCTTGCCGAGCAACGCGCGCCTTGGTTGCTCATCTACGACAATGTTTCGAGCCCAGACGAGATTGCCGATCTTTTGCCATCCGCAGAAACCCGGGTTCTCATTACATCCCGCTTTTCTGATTGGGGCGGCTGGGCGGAGGAAGTCTCGCTTGATGTGCTGCCGCTCGAGGAAGCCGTCGCCCTGCTTCAGCGCCGCTCGGGACGCAGCGATGCTGAGGGCGCAAAGGTGCTTGCGAAGGCTCTTGGCAACTTGCCGCTCGCGCTCGAGCATGCGGCAGCCTATTGCAAGCGCACGCAGATGCGCTTTGCAGACTATGCGGTCAAGGCCTCTAGCCTTATCGTTGCGGCGCCGCGGGGCGAGGGTTATCCGAGGAGCGTCGCCGCAACATTCGGCCTCGCCATCACCGAGGCGGTAGCTCAGTGTCCGGCCGCCGAACCGATCATGGCGTATCTTGCGCAGTGCTCGTCCGAGCGCATCCCGATGACGTTGATTGAGGGCGCGGTCAAGGACGAAGCGCAGCGCCTGCAGGCCCTCACCGCGCTGGCAGAAGTCTCGCTGGTGAAGCACCACCCCTTCGAGGACACTACAGCCGCGGTAACTCTGCATCGTCTCGTCCAAATCGTCGCACGAACTCGGTCTCAGGCAACCGGTTCAGCGCACGATGCGGTCGGGCGACTGATAGCACGGCTGGTGGCGATCTATCCCGGCGAGGGCCACAGCGATCCGCACTCATGGCCACTGTGCGCCCAGCTTACGCCGCATCTGCTGGCGCGGCGCGATGCGTGCTTCGATCACGCGTTCGTCTGTGCAGCCGGGCCCGAGCTCCTGGATCGGGCGGGGAGATATTTCCACGGGCGTGCAGCTCACTCCCAGGCTGCGCAGCTCTTTCGCGATGCATTGGCAATACGCGAAAAGACACTTGGCCCCGAGCATTCTGACACGGCGACGAGCCTCAACAACCTCGCCGACCTGCTGCGGGACCAGGGCGACTTTGCCGGGGCGCGGCCGTTGCACGAGCGGGCGCTGGCGATCCGCGAAAGGGCGCTCGGCTCGGAACATCCCGACACCGCGACCAGCCTCAACAACCTCGCCATCCTGCTCAAGGCCGAGGGCGACTTTGCCGGGGCGCTTCCACGCTACCAGCGCGCGCTCGCGATTCGCGAGAAGGTGCTCGGCCTCGAGCATCCCGATACGGCGACGAGCCTCAACAATCTCGCCAACCTGCTCCGCGACCAGGGCGACTTTGCGGGGGCGCGATCGCTGCACGAGCGGGCGCTGGCGATCCGCGAAAAGGCCCTCGGCCCCGAGCATTCCGACACGGCGACGAGCCTCAACAACCTCGCCGTGATTCTCAAAGCCCAGGGCGATTTCGCGCAGGCTCGCCCGCTCTTCGAGCGCGCACTGAGCATCTACGAAAGGGCGCTTGGCCTTGAACACCCCGCTGCGGCGTTGAGCCTCAATCAGCTGGCCTTCCTGCTGCAGGCCCAGGGCGACTTCGCGGGGGCTCAGCCGCTCTGCGAGCGGGCATTGGCGATCCGCGAAAAGGCGCTTGGCCCCGAGCACCCCGCCACGGCGAGGAGCCTCAACAACCTGGCCAGCCTTCTCAAGGCGCGGGGCGACCTTGCCGGCGCGCGGCGGCTGCACGAGCGGGCGCTGTCCATACACGAAACGGCGCTCGGCCCGGACCATCCCCATACTGCGACGAGCCTCAACCACCTCGCCGTCCTGCTCCAGGCCCAGGGCGACTTTGCCGGAGCGCTTCCGCTCATGGAGCGGGCGCTCGCGATCCGCGAGAAGGTGCTCGGCCGTGCGCACCCCGACACGACGACGAGCCTCGACAGCCTCGCTGTCCTCCTCGAAGGACAGGGAGACTTCGCCGCCGCGGCTGCTGTGCGAGCGCGGGAGACGGAGGGGCTGCAATGAAACTTCCCCGCCGCAAATTCTTGCAACTGGCAGCGGGCGCTGCCGCGCTCCCGGCCGCGTCGCGCTTTGCTTGGGCGCAAGCCTATCCGGTGCGGCCGGTGCGCCTCATTATTGGCTATCCTCCGGGTAGTGGACCCGACATCAATGCGCGCCTGATCGGTCAATGGCTGTCGGAGCGGCTTGGGCAGCCGTTCGTCATCGACAACCGGCCGGGTGCCGGAAGCAATATCGGCACCGAGGCGGTCGTGCGCGCGCCCGCGGATGGCTAACACTCAAAAAGCCCTACAAGGGCGCCGGTCCCGCCGTCACCGATCTCATCAGCGGACAGATTCCGATTGCGACCCCGAACGTCACCGCGCAGATCCTCGAGCTGCATGACGCCGGCAAGGTACGGATCGTCGCGGTGACCTCGCCGCAACGGCTGGCCGGCGCGCCCGACATTCCGACCGCGGTCGAGCAGGGCTTGCCGGGCATGATCGCGCAGAACTTCATCGGCCTGTTCGCTCCGGCGCGTACGTCGCCCGCCATCATCGAGCAGGTGGCGCAGGCCACGCGCGGCGTGATGGACGACGAGGCATTCCTGCGCAGCCTGACGGCGTCGGGCTTCGAGCCCGAGCTTGCGTCCACCCCGGACAAGACCCGGCGCTTCGTCGCGGACGAGGTCGCCCGCTGGGGTCCGGTCATCAAGGCGATAGGTCTCAAGCTCGACTAGAGGTCGGCGACCCCGCGACCAACGTGGACGTCAACGGGTGGTCCGGTAGGGCGGGCGCGGGATGCCGGCGTGAGCCGCCCGCAGCGCCGCCGACCAGCGCTCGCGCAGGTCGTGGAAGTACGGCTCGCCGGGCTCGATGCGGTAGTTGAGCTCGGCATCGCACACGTCGCGTCGCGCGATGAGGAGGTCGAGCGGAAGTCCGACGCTGAGATTCGAGCGCATGGTGGAATCGACCGAGACCAGCCCGACCTTGAGCGCGTCGTAGAGGTCGATGTCGTAGGTGATCGCGCGGTCGAGCACCGGCTTGCCGTATTTGTGCTCGCCGATCTGCAGATAGGGCGTGTCCGGCGTGCACTCGATGAAATTGCCGGCGGCGTAGAGCATGAACAGGCGAGGGCGCTCGCCCTTGATCTGGCCGCCGAGCAGGAACGAGACGTCGAACTTCACGTCGGAGGCTTCGAGCGCCTTTCCTTCTTCGTCGTAAAGCTGGCGGATGGTGCGACCGGCGCGCTGGGCGGCCTGAAACATGGTGGGCGCGTTCATCAGCGTTTCGTGCTCGCCGGTGCTGGGGTTTTCCCATCCCTCGCGCAGGATGCTGACCACCGACTGGCTGATCGACAGATTGCCGGCCGAGGCCACGGCCATGATGCGCTGCCCCGGCTGCACCAGGACGTGGAGCTTGCGGAAGGTCGCGATATTGTCGACGCCCGCATTGGTGCGGGTGTCCGCGAACATCACGAGACCGTCACGCACCAGGATTCCGCAGCAATATGTCATGACTTCCGCCGCCCCCACGGACCGGTCCGGCCCATTGCCAATGGATATACCGGGGCCCATGGCGGATGGGCAATGCTGCCTTAATTCTGCGTCTGCTGGCTCGCCTGGTCGACGCGGACCTTGACCGACATCACTTCGCCGCCACCGCCGTAGCGGGTGCCGCGGAGCGGCGCCGCGCCGAGGTAGTCGAGCCCGACCGCGACCCGCACATGGGCATCGGTGGCGCATAGCCCGTTGGCGGCATCGAAGGCGACCCAGCCGAGCCCGGGCACGAACGCTTCGGCCCAGGCGTGGCCGGCCTCCTGCTCGTCCACGCCGTCGTCGCGATGGAAATAGCCGCCGACGTAGCGGGCGGGGATCGCCAGGCTGCGCGCCGCCGCGATGAAGATATGGGTGAGATCCTGACAGACCCCGCGCTTGAGCGCAAAGGCTTCGGCGGCCGTCGTCGCGGCGTGGGTGGGATCGGTGTCGTAGGCCACATCGTCGTGCAGGCGCTCGAGCATGTGATGCAGGAGGTTGAGCACGTTGCCCTCGGTGGCGTCCCGGCTGGCGGCGGCAAAGGCGGCGAGCTCGGCGTCGGGCGTGGTGAGCGCGGTCGTGCGCAGATAGAGGCTCGGAGGAAACCGCTCGACCGTGCCGCGGATGATGCCCTGGGTATCGCGGGTCTCGACCTCGCCCTCGACCGTGACGGCGAGTTCTCTGCACGGGCCCTCGGTGTTGAAGGCATGGGTGAGGTTGCCGAAGGCGTCCTCGTGCTGGTCGAGCCGGCAATCCGTGGAGACGTCGATCCGCCAGCGCGCCACGTATTGTCCGTCGTGGTTGCGCGGGGTCAGCCGCAGCATCTGGATCACGCTGTTGGCGGGCGTCCCGTAGGTGTAGCTCGTCAGGTGCGAGATGCGAATACGCATGAAACGGGCGGCGAATGACGAAGGAGCGACGGCACAGACAAAGCATGGCGCACGGCATTGAAGCAACCGTCGCGATGCTCCCGCGGGCCCGTCGCCATTCCCCGGCTACATCAGATATTGCTCGGTGATGGCGGCGCCGAGCCGGTTGTTGTTGTCGATGAATTCGCCGATGAACTCGTGCATGCCCTGCTGGAAGATCTCCTCCATGCGGCTGTTTTCCAGCCGCGCGCGGACGGCGCGCGCCTGGCGCTGGGCGGGCCCCTGGCGGCCATAGGCGCGTCCGATGTGGTCGAGATAGAGCACCAGGTTCTCGTAGCAGCTCGCGAGCGAGCGCGGCATCTCATCCCGCAGGATCAGCAAGTCGGCAATGAGCCAGGGCTTGACGCTTTCGCGATAGACCCAATGGTAGGCGGTGAGCGCCGAGACCGAGCGCAGGATCGCGGTCCACTGGAAATAATCGAGTGGCCCGCCGACCCGTTCGTGCGCCGGCAGCAGCATGTGATACTTCACGTCGAGGATGCGCGCGGTGTTGTCGGCGCGTTCCATGTAGACGCCGAGGCGGGAGAACCAGTAGGCGTCGTTGCGCAGCATCGTGCGGTAGGCCGAGCCGTCGAAGCGCAGCGATGATTCCTGCACCCAGCGCAGGAACCGCATGAACTCCTCGCGCGAGGTCGGGCCGTTGCCGAAGCGCTTGAGCTCGAGCCAGGTGCCGTTGATGGCGTCCCACATTTCCACCGTGAGCGCGGTACGCACGGCGCGCGCATTGGTGCGGGCGATCTCGAAGCAGCTGCGGATGGAGGAGGGGTTGGCGGTGGAGAAGCAGAGGAAGTCGGTGACCGCCTCTTCGTTCGCTTCCGGATAGGCGGCGGCAAAGGCGTGGGCGCAGCCGGCGGTCGCAACCGCCGACTCCCATTCGTTTGAGGTCCCGACATAGGCGAGCGGCAGCGTGGTGAGGCGCTGCGTCACCTCGAGGATGCGTGCGAGGTATTCCGCCCGCTCCACGTAACGCGCGAGCCAGTACAGGTTGTCGGCAGTGCGTGAGAGCATCCGGTTCAGGCTCCGACGTCTGTCATCGCGGCGCGCGCCGAGGGCCGCCCGGCGGCGCCCCGGCATGACGAACTGTAAAATCCGGTCATCGGTCCAACACCCAGGTGTCCTTCGTCCCGCCGCCCTGGCTGGAATTGACCACGAGCGAACCCTTCTTCAGCGCGACCCGGGTGAGCCCGCCGGGCACGATGCGGATGCGATCCCGGCCGGTCAGTACGAACGGGCGCAGATCGACGTGACGCGGCGCAACGCCTTCCTCGACGCAGGTGGGGCAGGTGGAGAGCGCGAGCGTCGGCTGGGCGATGAAATTCCTCGGGTTGGCTTTGAGCTTGGCGCGGAACAGGGCGACCGTCGCCTTGTCGGCCTTCGGCCCGATCAGCATGCCGTAGCCGCCGGAACCGTGCACCTCCTTGACCACCAGCTCTTCCAGATGGTCGAGCACGTAGGCGAGGTGTTCGTCTTCGCGGCAGCGCCAGGTCGGTACGCTCCTGAGAATGGGCTCCTCGCCCAGATAGAACTTCACGATCGCCGGCATGTAGCTGTAGACCGCCTTGTCATCGGCGATGCCGGTGCCGACGGCATTGGACAGCGTGACGTTGCCGGCCTGGTACACCGACATCAATCCCGGCACGCCGAGCGCGGAGTCCGGCCGGAACACGAGCGGGTCGAGGAAATCGTCGTCGATGCGCCGGTAGATCACGTCGACGCGCTTGGGCCCTTGCGTCGTGCGCATGTAGACGAGGTCGTCCTTGACGAAGAGGTCGCGGCCTTCGACCAGCTCGACCCCGAGCTTGTCGGCGAGGAACGAGTGCTCGTAATACGCCGAGTTGTAGACCCCGGGCGTGAGCAGAACCACCGTGGGATCGGCGCTGGAGTTCACCGGCGCCACCGATTTCAATGTCGCCAGCAGCTCGTCCGGATAGTTCTCGACCGGCGCGACACGATGGCGCGCGAACAATTCCGGAAACAGCCGCAGCATGATTTCCCGGTTCTCCAGCATGTAGGAGACGCCGGAGGGCGTGCGAGTGTTGTCCTCGAGCACGTAGAAGACCTCGGCATCGACCCGTACGATGTCGATGCCGCCGATATGGACGTAGATGTCGTGCGGCACCTTCTGGCCGTTCATCTCCGGCCGGAACACCGGATTCTGAAACACCAGGTCTTCCGGGACCACGCCGGCCCGCAGAATCTCGCGTCGCGTATAGACGTCGCGCAGATAGTGGTTGATGGCCTTGACGCGCTGCTCGAGACCCGCGCGCAGGATGTCCCATTCGGCGGCGGCCAGAATGCGCGGCAGCACGTCGAAGGGAATGAGCCGCTCCTGCGCATCGGCTTCGCCGTAGACCGCGAAGGTGATGCCGATGCGGCGGAACAGGACCTCGGCCTCGCGCCGGCGGTAGTCGAGCACGTCGGGCGGCACCTCGGAGAGCCAGCGCGACAACTCGCCATAGGCTGGCCGCAACGTCCCGTCGGTGCCCGTCATCTCGTCGAACGCGGCCGCCATCAAACCTCAACCCCGTCGCACGCCCGCGCCACCACGCGAACCGCGCGCGATCCAATCCTAGCTGCAAGCCGCGCGCCAACCCAAGCGGGGATTTCGGCCGGGCCGCGGGGGCCCGGATATCGGCGCTCTGCCCATGTTTTGGGCGGCAGATGAACACGCGACGGGCGCGGGCGATGCTATGGCGCCAGCAGCTTCTTGACGCGGTCGATCACCGGCCGCGGTGTCGCATAGATGCGCTTGACCCGTTCCTGCACGTCCTCGCCCGTGCTGGGCGCAAGATCGGCCTGGATCCGGGTCGCCTCCGCGCGGAATTCCGGGTCCTGCATGGTGGCGTCGAAGGCGCGCCGCAGCAGCGTGGCCTTGTTCGCGGGCAGACCAGGCGGAGCGACGAACGGCCGCGCCATGGCGCCGGGGCCGACCATGAGCTCCAGCAACTGACGATCTTCCGGTTTGCTCACGAGATCGACCACCGCGGGCACGCCGGGAAAATCGGGGCTCTTTTCCACCGCAGTGAGAACGAGGACATTGATCTTGTGATCGCGCAGCCAATCCGGCTTGGCGATCTTGAGCGCGGAATAGCTGAACACGCAGCGGCCGTGCGCCTCGCCGCGCTCGATCGCGAGAATCGTTTCCTGCGAGCCGACGTAGCCGGTCACCAGCTTGAACCTGGTGCCGAGCACCTCGTTGAGCACGATCGGCCAGGTATCGGTTTCCGAGCCCGCCCCGGTGCCGGCGACGATCATCTGCTGCTTGCGCACGTCGTCGATCGTCTTGAACGGCGTCGCCCCCCACGCCATGCACACGCCGATGTCCCGGGTGGCTGCACCGATCCATGTGAACGCGCTCATGTCGTAGCCGGGATTGCGGGCGCCGATCAGCGGCTCGAGGATCGGCCCCCCGGCGAAGGTCGTCATCACGGTGCCGTCGCGCGGCGCCTGCTCGGCGAGGTAGTTGGCCGCGCGGATGCCGCCCGCGCCCGGCATCAGCTGCACGGTCACGGTCGGCTTGCCCGGGATATGGCGGCCGATGTGGCGGGCCACCAGGCGCGCGTAGAGATCGATGCCGCCGCCGGCCGTCCCGGCGACATTGATCGTCAGCGGGCGGTCGATGGTGTCCTGCGCGTTGCCGGCTTGCGCCGAGGCAGCGACCAGCGCCACCGCGCCTGCCAGGACAGACCAATGCAACCGCATGAGGTGGTCCGCTCCCTTTTGGCCGACGCCCGTCAGGGCATTGGAATCTCGCCGACGTCCTTCGGCACCTTGTAGCCTTTCTGGACCGCCGGGCGCTTGGCGATGGTGGTGTACCAGCGCTTCACGTTCGGAAACGTGTTGAGATCGACCGTCTGCCATTCATAGCGCGAGACCCACGGCCAGATCGAGATGTCGGCAATGGAATAGTTGTCGGCGACGAATTCCCGGTCGGCGAGCCTGCGGTCGAGCACGCCGTAGAGCCGCTGCGCCTCCTTGAGGAAGCGCTCCTCGGCATAGGGCGCCTTGCCCTTGTTGTATTTCACGAAGTGATGAACCTGCCCGAACATCGGCCCGGGGCCGCCCATCTGCCACATCAGCCATTCCAGCGCGCGGTAGCGCGGCTCGCCGTCCTTCGGCAGCAGCTTTCCGGTCTTGTCGGCGAGATAGATCATCAGCGCCGCCGATTCCATCAGGCTGATGCCGGTATCGCGGTCGACGATCGCCGGGATGCGGTTGTTCGGGCTGACCTTCAGGAACTCGGGCTTGAACTGCTCGTCCTTGCTGATGTCGACCGCATGGGCGGTGTATGGGAGGCCCAGCTCCTCGAGCAGAATGGAAGCCTTGCGGCCGTTGGGGGTGGTCCAGGTGTAGAGATCGATCACGGTTCTGATTCCTGTGCTCGTAAATTGGCGCGGCTTGCTTGGAGATGGTCGCCACGGAAGGCGTGGCCTGATGGCGCGTCAGTCAGTAGCCGGAAATGGGCGGAGCGTCGATGCGAAAAGCGACCCGGCGGCGGGCGCCGCGCTCATCCCCGGCGGCCGATGTCCATCACGTCGATCTCGACCGAGGTCTCCTTGCCGTCCCGTTGCACCGCCAGCGGGACCTTCTTTCCGACTCCGACGCGCTCGAGTTCCTGCGTCAGGTCGGCGAGCCGGCGCACCGGCTTGCCGTTCACGCCGACGATCACGTCGCCCGGCCGGCCGGTGTTGGGGTCCATGCCGCGCAGGCCGGCGCGCTCGGCCGAGGAGCCCGGAACGGTCCGCAGGATGACCACGCCTTCGACGCCCGCGCGCGTCGCCGCCGCCTCGTTGGCAGCGACGATGCCGATGCCCGGCGTCGGTACCGAGCCGCGGCGGATGAGCTCGGGAACGACGCGGTTGACGGAATCGATCGGAATGGCGAAGCCGATGCCGGCGCTGGTCCCGGACGGCGACAGGATCGCGGTGTTGACGCCGATCACCCGGCCCGCCGAGTTGAGCAACGGGCCGCCGGAATTGCCGGGATTGATGGCGGCGTCGGTCTGGATCACGTTGGTGATCTCGCGTCCGGCGCTGGTGGGCAGGCGGCGCTTGAGTGCGCTGATGATGCCGGTGGTCAGCGTCTGGTCGAGCCCGAATGGGTTGCCGATCGCGAATACCCACTGACCGACCTTGAGGTCGTCGGAGCTGCCGATCGCGATCGGCGGCGGCAGCGACCGGGTGTTATCGACGCGGATCACCGCGAGATCGTAGTTGGGCGCGGTGCCGACGAGCTGCGCCCGCAGCACCTGGCCGGATGCGAGGCGCACGGCGAGGCTGCCGGCGCCTTCGACCACGTGGTCGTTGGTGACAACATGACCGGCGGCGTCCCAGATGAAGCCGGTGCCCGATTGCGCGGCGCCGTTTTCGCCTTCGGACTGTGCGGGGTCGAGCCCGCCGGCGCGCGCGCCCACGACCTGCACGACCGATGGCGATGCGCGCTCGAACAGTTCGATCGACGTGCGTTCGATGTCGGCGAGCGCGCCGCGCGGCTCGACCGTGCGCGAGGTCGAGGCCGAAAACAGCAGGCGATCGAAATAGGGCTGCGCGAGGTAGACGCCCACCACGAGCAGCAGCGCTATAATCCCGATCCTCGTCAATCGATCGCCCATCGCAGGCCCCGCACGCGTCGGTGTTACGAACGCTTGAACGAGTTGTAGGCCATGCGCGTGAAGGCTGTCGCGGCTGCTTCAGTCGCGGCCCATTTTGCGTCGAGATCCGCCAACGGCTTGGCGGCCACCACCTCGGCTTCGCTCTTGCCCTCGTTGACCAGCTTCTCGATGCGCTCGCGCGCGGTCACCAGCATCGCGCGGAATTCGGCAACGTCCGATTTCTTCGCCAGCGGACCGTGCCCGACCACGATCTTGGTGCTGTCGTCGGCGACCTTGAGGTAGGCGTCCTGCGCGGCGATCATGCCGCGGATGTCCCCGCCATTGGCGAAGTCGATGGTCTGATAGCGCTTGGTGTTGTTGGAGGTGTCGCCGGTGCAGAGCACATTGGCGTCCGCGAAGTAGACCCAGGTATCACCGTCGGTGTGAGCGTTGGTGATGTGCGTGAGCTGCGCCGTCCGGCCTCCGACCTGCACCGTCTTGGTGCCGCCGATGTAGGTCTCCTTCGGCAGTGCGTCCGCCGGCCGCGGCTCGGTCTTGGCGCCGGTGATGCCATTGACGGTACCGGCGGCGAGGCGCACCCGGATGTTGTCCTGCGCCACGACGATGGCGCCGTCCTTGGCGAAGTTTTCATTCCCGCCGGTATGGTCGCCGTGGAAATGAGTGTTGATGAGATACTTGACGGGCAGGGGCGAAATCGCCGCGATGGCGGCCTTGATCTTGGCTGACAGCGGCGCGAACTGGCCGTCCACCATGATGATGCCGTCGGTGCCGACGGCGACGGTGATGTTGCCGCCCTGGCCCTCCAGCATATAGGTGTTGTTGCCGAGATCCGTGGTCTTGATCTGGATTTTGTCCCAATCGATGAACGGCGCCGCCGGCGGCGCTGGCGATTGCTGCGCACCCGCGGCGCCGGCAAATAGCAGCGTCGAAGTTGCCAGCAAAGCCAATGCGATCCGAGTCATGATTTTCTCCGTTATTTTTCAGCTGGGCGGCACCGGGAGTCGCCGGTCGTCGCGAGACGGCGCCCGACATGGAGCAGATGCGCGAGCATGACACCTTTCGTTGGGGAGGTGAATGCGTTTGCACGCTGTGGCGGTCATGGCGATGCTGCCTCAGGTGGGACAACGACCATGACGTCGGCATCGGGCACCGCCGCGAATAGCCGCGCCACGTCGGCCTTGCGGCGTTCGAGCGCAAGCCGCTGGTTGATGTAGCCCTTGTCGGTGATCTCGTTGGCGTCGATCGAAGGCGTGTCCGGCAGCAGCAACACCCGCGCGATCCGCAGCGAGGAACCGGGATGATCGGCATTCCATTGCCTGACCGCGGCGGCGACGTGCTCGCGCACGGCCGGGTGGCACGCAAGCTCCGCGAGCGCAGCGTCGCGGCCGATGAGCTTGCAGCAGCCGGCAGCGTTGAGCCAGGCCAGCATGCCGATCGCGTCGCGATTCTCGCCGGCAATGACCGCGTCTTGCAGCACCGGCGAGGCTGCGGCGAGCACGCCGACGCGAAGCGCTCCCACCGCGACCCAGGT
Source organism: uncultured Alphaproteobacteria bacterium (assembly GCA_963725065.1). Lineage (GTDB taxonomy): Bacteria > Pseudomonadota > Alphaproteobacteria > Rhizobiales > Xanthobacteraceae > VAZQ01. The sequence goes on along the minus strand of CAVRXD010000032.1, from coordinate 10,116 downwards.
TCCGGTGGTGAGCTTGAAATCTTCCGCTAGGCGGCCGTCGAACACGATGCCGTGGGCCGGCTCCGCCGGATCGGCGAAGGAGACCGCATCGCCTGGCTGGTAGAAGCCTTCGGCGTCGAACGCCGCGTGCGTGAGATCGGGCCGCTTCCAATAGCCGGGGGTCACGTTAGGCCCGCGCACGCGCACTTCGAGCTTGCCGCCGGCGGGGACGAGCTTGAGCTCGACCCCGGGCACCGGCACGCCGATCGGGCCTGCGCGCTCGATCATGAAATGCGCGGCGGTGGACAGCGGTGAGGTCTCGGTCGTGCCCCATGACGACGTCATCGGCACGCGCTCGCCGGTCGTGCGCAGCGCGACCGCTTCGAGCCGCTCCCACAGATCCTGCGGCAGCGCGGCGCCGGCGTAGAAGATCAGCCGCAGCCTGGCGAAAAACGAACGCGCCAGTGCCTCGTCACGTTCGAGAAACGGCAGCAAGGCCGCATAGCCGGCAGGCACGTTGAAATAGATCGTGGGAGAGACCTCGCCCAGATTGCGCGCGGTCTCGGCGATGAGCGCGGGCACCGGCCTGCCGCCGTCGATGAACAGCGTGCCGGCGTGGCGCAGCACCAGGTTGAAATTGTGGTTGGCGCCGAAGGTGTGGTTCCACGGCAGCCAGTCGAGCAGCACCAGCTGTGCCTCATCGAGAAACGGCCAGATCTGCGCCAGCTGCTGCTGGTTCGCGGTGAGCATGCCGTGCGTGTTGATCACGCCTTTGGGCAGGCCGGTCGATCCCGAGGTGAACAGGATCTTGGCGATGGTGTCCGCGCCGATGGCTGTGGCGGCGTTGTCTACGGCCGCTCCGGGCCGGCTCTGCGCCATGTCGTCGAATGCGGTGACGCCGTCGAGGTCGGCGCCATTGCGGCTCGCGACCACCTCGAGATCGGTCAGGTCGAGGGCGGCAAGGGCTTTGGCGAACGGGCCGGTATCGGCGACGTAGACGATGCCGGGCACGAGCAATCCGGCGATGTGCTTGAGCTTGGCGTGGTCCTGGCTCTGCAGGGAATAAGCAACCGAGATCGGCGCCACGGGAATGCCGGCGGTGTGGCCTGCGAGCGTGAGCAGTGCATGATCGATGCTGTTGCCGGACAAGATCATGATCGGCCGCTCGGCCGAAAGTCCGCGCTCGAGCAGGCTTTGCGCCAAAGCGTCGACGAGCGGCCGCGCCGCCCGATAGGTCAGCTTGTGCCAGTCGCCGCCGCCGGCGCGTTCGGCCAGGAACAGTCCATCCGGGTTGCGCTCGACGGCGGCGCGGAAGAGGCGGGCGAGGCTCGGATGGTGCGGCGCCAGCGCCTCGCTCGAACGGCAGTGCAGGCTGCCGTCGTCGGCGCGTTCGTGGACGATTCGGGGAACCGCGTAGGCGATGGCGCGCAGCGGCGCTGATGTGGGCATCTGGGAGTCCTGCGTGTCCGGCTCTCGACTTGATCGCGATTGTCGATCCGATCAAGGGCGGGCCCGATGCGATCGGATTTTTTACTGGGCGGGGCCTGAAGTCGCCGGCGGGTGACTTGATGCATCATAACCCGCAATGGCAGGGTAGGGGTGGCCCGCCGCTGGGGCCGGTAGCATTCGGGCCCCCATGACAACTGCAAATTCATCTACGCCCCACGAGGTCGTCACCGCCGCTCTGCTGGTGATCGGCGACGAAATCCTGTCCGGGCGCACCAAGGACAAGAACATCGGCTATATCGCGGAATATCTGACCGCCGTCGGCATCGACCTGATGGAGGTCCGCGTGGTCGGCGACGAGGAAGCGTCGATCGTCGACGCGCTCAACGCGCTGCGCCATCGCTACACCTACGTCTTCACGACCGGCGGGATCGGACCGACCCACGATGACATCACCGCCGACTGCGTCGCCAAGGCGTTCGGGGTGTCGATCGACGTCGATCCGCGCGCGCTCGCCATCATGCAGGAGCGCCTGGTCGCCACCGGAACGGAGATGAACGAGGCGCGCCTGCGCATGACGCGGATTCCCAAGGGCGCCGACCTCGTGGTCAACAAGGTTTCGGGCGCGCCCGGCATCTGGCTCGGCAACGTCATCGTCATGGCCGGCGTGCCGTCGATCATGCAGGCCATGCTCGATGAGGTCGCGCCCAAGCTCAAGACCGGCATCCGCATGCTGTCCCAGACCGTGCGGGCCGACGCGCGCGAAGGCGACATCGGCACCCAGCTCGGCCAGATCGCCAAGGCCAATCCGGATGTCGCGATCGGGAGCTATCCGTTCTTCGATCCGCAGCACGGGCCTAACACCAACGTGGTCCTGCGCGCGCGCGATCCGCAAAAGCTCGCAACCGCGACGCGCGCGGTGGAGGACATGCTGCAGCGAGTGCGGGGCGCGCAATCGAGCGGCGGTTGATTCACCAGGTGCGGCGATCGTCCGCCCGTCTGCTAACGCGCTCGTGATCTCGCGGTGAACTCGTCCCGGATATGATCGGCGGCCGGAGGGGCCGGGTGCACGTACGAGCAGCCGACAGAGGAGGCCGTCATGCCCAGCGTACCTCATCCCACGCGCCGCCGACTGCTGGCCGCGGGCGCGTTCGCGATGACCGGAATCATCGCGGACGGCGGCGCCGTGGCGGAGCCTCTTCCGGTCACGCCGCAATGCCGTGACGGCGACGAACCGACCGTCCGCCAGACCGCGGGGCCGTATTTCAAGCCGAGTTCCCCGCAGCGCGCGGATCTCGTCGAGCCCAACAGCAAAGGGCGGCTGGTCGAGCTCAGCGGCTTGGTGTTGACGCGCTCGTGCCGCCCGGTCGCGCGGGCCTTGATCGATCTGTGGCACGCGGACGAACGCGGCGATTACGACAATGCCGGCTTTCGCTATCGCGGACACCTGTTTACCGATGACGCCGGACGCTATCGCTTTCGCACGATCTTGCCGGCGCTCTATCCCGGCCGCACGCGCCACTATCACGTCAAGGTCCAGGCCCCGCAGCAGCCGGTGCTCACCACCCAGCTGTACTTTCCGGACGAGCCGGGCAACAGCCGCGATGGCCTGTTCCGACGCGAGCTGGTGATGCGCATGGCGGAAGCCGACGACGGGCTCTCCGCCCAGTTCGCCTTCGTCCTTGACTTGCGTTGAGGGAGGGTGGCGCCTGAACCGCGGGCGAACTGTGCTGAAAACGCAACACCCGACCTGAATTTGCGGCGGGTTGCCTTCCCGGTAACCGGGCACAAACGCTTTTGTGGGTTGGCGTGGCACATTCCGCTCGACGCTCGGCTCAACCCACCTCTCTGAGCCGCCCGTCTCAATCCCCGCCAAGGCCCCACCTTGGCGGGGGTTCTTCTTTTCGGTCGACGACGTCAGTGCATCCCGCGCCCGTACGACATGCGCGGCGCGCCGCCGCCGCCTCCCATGCCGCGTCCCATTCCCATGCCACCGAACGCCCGCAGGCCGATGCCCATCGACACCGGTGACATGATCGGTTTCACCGCTGTTGCGCGCACGACATTGCTCGCTCCGGCGTTGTTGGTCACGCGCGTGTGCGGGGTATCATTGTTGTGCCCGCGGGCGCCACGGGAATTGTCGCTGTTGGAGCCGCCGCTCGATTTGGGTTTGTCGCCGTAGGAACCGCCGGTCGATTTTGGCTTGTCGTTCCCGGACGTGTCCTTCGGCTTGTCGTGACCGCGCGGCGGCTTCGGATAGACCGAGATCCGGGGCGGCAGCGTGACCACCGGATTGGTCGGGATGATCACCGGGACTGGATCGATGACCGCCAAATTGGCTTTCGGAGCGCCGCCGCCCGAGTTGGAGCCGCTATTTTGCGTCGGCGTCTGGGTGGGCGTCGTGTCGGTGCGCCGCTGACGCAGCGTCGGGGTCGCGGGCAGGCTGCACGGGCAGGTTGGGCTGACGGAGGCGAAGGCGGCAGCGGCCCCACCGGAGACCGAGCGCGCGCGCGCGCGATCGATCAGGCGATCGGCGGTTGCCGCGAAGTCGCTGGTGCCGTAGCTGGCCAGGAAGGCCTGGTAAGATGCGACGGTGTTGACGGTCACGGCAGTGTACCAGGCCACCATCACTTGGCGCCGATCGGACAGGCTGCGTACCGCCGAAGCCGTTGACTGCGAGGGATAGAGCGCGAGGTAGGCCTGATAGCCTTCCACCTGGTCCTCACGCACGACGAGCTCATAGGCTTCGCGCGCGTTCTTCGACTTCAACTCCTTCTGCCAAGCTTCCACCGAGCGGGCCTCCGAACGGACCTTTGTCGTCGCGGCCGGCTGGCTTTTGGTCGCCGGCGCGGCGGCTTGCTGTGCGCTCCCGGACGGGAAGAACGAGAATTCGACCGTCAGGGACGAGCTTTCCCAGGGGAATTGCTGCCGGGCCGTGGTATTGCTCACGTCGAGCCGGACGCGCTTGAGCAACTGCTCGATCTGCAATCCCGGCTCATGGCCGATCTTCATGAGCGCGGTCGTGTAAGGGCTGTTCTGGCCATCGCCGTCGAGGGCCTCGGTGCCGGGCGCGGTGGAGTAGGACACGATCGAGCCGTTCGGGGCGTCGACGATCGCGAGCCCGCGGCCGGCGGTCTTGTTGATTGCCGAGAACGGGTTGTTACGGCAGGCGTCCAAGATGACGATGTTGGATTTGCTCGGAACCGAGGACAGCACGTTCATGAGGTCGGCCAGCCGCGTGGCCTGCAGCGGCACGTCGGACTCCCGCTCGATCTGCGCGTCGACCGGGACGAGGTAGTTCTCGCCGTCGACCTGAAGGCCGTGCCCGGCATAGAACACCAGCGCGACGGTGTCGGGCCCTTTCTCGGTAACCTTCTTGGCGAAATCCGCGATCGTCCGGCGCATGTCGCTTTGGGTGAGATCAGGCGCCTGGACGACCTGGAAGCCGGCGGAATTCAAGAAATTCGTCATCGCCTTGGCGTCATTGGCCGGGTTCGGCAGCGCCGTGACCGAGGTGTAATTCGAGTTGCCGATCACCAGGGCGATCCGGTTCTCGGCGAGCGCTTGGCCGACGCTCATCCAGCAGGTCGAAGCCAGGGCGGCGAGTTTGATGAGATTTCGCAAAGACATGGCTGAGCCTCCACAGGGCGAGAAAGAGTGCTGCGACCGCAAAGCCTTTGTGGCCCTGTCGGTTGGTGTCGTGGCCGAGGAAACCGGTTCAAAACCGCCTCCTCGACGGGCGAAAAATGGTGATCCACGGGCCTCCTGATTCGGCCTGCCTACCGCAGCAGGACGATCAGGGGTTCGGCTCGGGTCACCGCGCTTGCCTTGAGCATCATCTTGAATTCGCTGCCGTCGTTGCGTTCGACGACCAGAAGATAGGACTGGCCTTCATCGAGCATGGGCCGCGCCGCATCGCGCTCGAATGTGAGCAGGAGTTTTTGCGCGTCGCCGTCCCAGAGCGCGATCTTGCGGATCGGTTGCGTCCCGCGGTTGACCACCTTGATGTTCGGCTGCAGCGGCACGTTCGTCGTCTTCACGCCGGTGCCGCGGGAAACGATGCCGCCTTGGAAAGTCGAGACCACGGGGGCCACGCACGAGCCGGTGGCGGCGACGACCATCTTGCTGTTCTCGACCGTCACGCCGTCGCGCGAGATCGACGCGCGCAGCGGTCCTTTCAACGTCACAAGCTTGCTGGTGGGGTAATGGCAGAGCCGCAACTCGCTGTTCGCCTGCAGATCCAGCCGTGTCCGGTCGCTGATGACATCGAGCGCGTCGAGCAAGGTCGGCTTTCCCTGCGAGAAGGCCACCACCCGCCCGCTGACGTCCTCCACGTGGCCCACATCGGCGGCAATCTCCTGCGTTGCCGCATGGGCCGGTACGGCTTCCCGCGCCCATTGCCGAGAACAGCAGAGCGGCCACCACCAATTCCATGACAGTCGAGGTGTTCTCGCCGGGTTCGCGATGTTCGCGGGAACGGAGTTGCATTCTTCATCTCCTCAGAATGAAACCCACAATTGCCAGGCCTGGTGGAGCTGGCGCGATATCCAACCCGCTATTTGTCGCTCGCGTTGATGACCTGAACCCGGCGATTGTCGGCCGCGAGCGGATCGGATGTATTTTTCAGCTGGCTCTTGCCGTAGCCCACCGTCACCAGGCTGCCGGCCTCGATACCGTATTTCTCCAGCAGGAAACGCTTGACCGCATCGGCGCGGCGCTCGGACAGTCCCTGGTTATAGGCGTCGCCACCCTTGCCGTCGGTGTGCCCGGCCACGATGAAGGTAATGCCCTTCAGGTCGGCGCTTGAGAGCGCCTGGCCGAGCGCCGTGACCTGCGGCGTCGCCTTCGACCCGATCGCGTCGGAGTTGTATTCGAAGTTGACTTCAAGATCGATGCTCGGCCGCTTCTGGGCGATCGAAGCGATCTGGTCGCGCTCAGCAGTTGTGAGCGAACGGGTGGGCCGGTTGCGCAGGGTGTTCACGAAGCGGGTTTCCTCCGCCCTGCGTGCTGCATCGCCGGGCGATGCGGTGAGACCGCGCGTGATCCGCGGCGGCTTCAACGCCCTGATGATATCTTCCGGAGAAGGCTGCTCCGCGGCCAAGCCGATGCCGAGCCCTGCGGGCAGGGCGAGACCGGCAGCCAGCATGATGCAGGCCAGATTGATCTTGAGCGTCCTGTAATGCGTCGACATGTTCCTCTCCCAGTTCTTCTGGCGCCTCGGCTTGCCGTTCACGCAAGCTGGAGGTGCGATGGCCGGACGAGCCGGACCGGTATGTGAGACAGGCTACACAACCGCGTCCTAGGCGACTGTGACGATGGTCACATAAGTTCTGATTAGAGTCATTTAGCCATTGCCGGCCGGAGGAAAGAACAGGGACATTTCGTCCGCGTGACTGCTGACAATTGCCCGAGCTTGGTCGAGCCGCTATGATTTGCCTTGCCTTTTTGGATGCGGTCATCGGCCGGCGCGTTGCCCGGCAAGAAAGGCCCTGCGCGCGACGGCCACGTATGATGCATTGGGGACGATGAGGACACACGCGATGGCGTACATGAATCCCCGCCTCATCCTGCTCGCCCTCTGGACGTGCCTCGCGGGCATCCTCCCGGTTTCGGCGCAGCAAAGCGATACACGGGTGGCGCTGTTGATCGGCAACGCCGCTTATCCCGATGCCGAAGCGCCATTGAGGGATCCGGTCAACAACGTGCGCTCGTTGGCCGACGAGCTGCGGCGGACCGGTTTCGACGTCGACATTGGCGAGAACCTCACCAAAGAGGCCATGCGTGCGGCGATCGATCGCTTTTACGGCAAGATCAAGCCCGGCTCCACCGCGCTGCTTTTTTTCAGCGGCTACGGCATCCAGTCCGACCGGCAGACCTACGTCATTCCGGTGAATGCGCAGATCTGGACCGAAGCCGACGTGCGGCGTGACGGTTACAGTTTCGACCTGCTCCTGGCCGAGATGAACAAGCGCGGCGCTGGCGTCAAGATCGCTATTCTCGACGCTTCGCGGAGAAATCCGTTCGAGCGCCGCTTCCGTGCCGTTGCCGGCGGGCTTGCCCCCGTCATCGTCCCGAAGGGGACGGTCGTGATGTACGCCGCAGCACCAGGGGCCGTTGCTCGCGATGGCGATCGTCCGATCTTCATCAGCGAACTGATCAAGGAAATTCGCGGCCCCGGCAGGATCGAAGAGGCCTTCAATCGCACCCTTGTCGGCGTGTCGCGTTCGTCCCAGGGCGAGCAGGTCCCATGGTTTTCCTCTTCGCTGGTCGAGGATTTCTCGTTCGCGACGGCCGCGCGCGTAGCCCCCGACCCGGCGCCGCCCGTGGTCGAGGCCGAGAAAAAGCCTGCGATTCCGCCGCCCGTGGTCGAGGAAAAAAAGCCCGCGCCGCCGCCATCCGATCCGGACGCCAACGCCCGCCGCGAGTACCAATCCGCCGAACGCGTCGGCACCAGGAAGGGCTGGGAGGATTTCGTCGCCAGATATCCGTCCGGCCGCTACGCCGACATGGCGCGTGACCAGATTGCAAAATTGGCGCCTCCCGCTGCTCCGGCCGGTCGCGCGGACGACCCCGTGATCAAGGAGCTCGACACCAAGATCCGGCTCAATCCCGGGGATGCCGTCGCCTACTACAAGCGCGGCCAGCTCTACGCCCAGCGCGGCGAATTCACACGTGCGGTCAGGGATTTCGACGAAGTCCTTCGGCTCAATCCGAGGGACCCCGAGGCGCTCAACAACCGCTGCTGGGCGCGCGCGATGATCGGCGAATTGCAGCCGGCGTTGAAGGATTGCGACAACGCATTGGAGGTTCGTCCCCGCTATCTGGATGCCCACGACAGTCGCGGCTTCGTCAACCTGAAGATGGGCCAGGCGAGCAATGCCATTGCCGATTACGACGCGGCGCTGAAGATCGATCCAAGGCATGCTTCGTCGCTTTACGGACGCGGCATAGCCAAGTTGCGGGTCGGCAACGCCGCCGGCGGCAATGGTGACATCGCGGCGGCGAAAGGGATCCACCCGGGCATCGCCGACGAATTCGCCAGCTACGGCATCCGTTGACGGGCGAGCAACGGCATCGAACCAGGCGGCGGCAGCGCGTTGACCAGGCCGAAGCGCCCGACCGGCCCCCCGATCAGAACGGTCTTGAGGGCGGATTTCCCCCGCATTTTTTGAACCCCGTCGACGCAACCTGGAATCGCCGCCCGCTTTGGCCTATGGAATGGCGCGCTTTCGGCGGCGAACGCTGTCGAGCGCCCGGGCTGTTCCAGCCGGCGAGGGAAGTTCATGGCGCAACCGCTTTCGCAACCGCAGCCGCAACCACAGAAAGCCTTTCCGGTGGGCTGGGACCAGTTCCACCGTGATGCCCGCGCGCTAGCCTGGCGGCTCGCCGGCGCGGGACCGTTCCAGGCCATCGTGTGCGTGACCAGGGGCGGCCTGGTGCCCGCGGCCATCGTGGCGCGCGAGCTCGGCATCCGGCTGATCGAGACCGTGTGCGTCGCGAGCTACAACCATGTCCTCCAGGGCGAGCTCAAAGTGCTCAAGGATGTGGCGGGCACCATCGTGGGGATCGGCGGCGGCCGCGGCAAGGGCGTGCTGATCGTCGACGATCTCGTCGACACCGGCAAGACCGCGAAGGTGGTGCGAGAATCCTGCCCGAGGCGCATTTCGCCACGGTGTACGCCAAACCCATGGGCCGGCCGATGGTCGACACATTCATCACGGAGGTGTCGCAGGACACCTGGATTTATTTTCCGTGGGACACCGGGCTCGCGTTCGTGCCCCCGATACGGGACGGCGAATTATAGCGGCGCGCCGCTAGTGCGAGATTGACTGGCACAGTCTCTCCTCCGTCATTGCCGGCTTGACACCGCAAGTCGGGTTCAGCCGACTTCGGATCGCTGTAAGCCGGCACTCGAGCAGGCGCGAGTTCCGATGCAATCCATCTTCTTCTTCGCACAACGCCCCTTGCGAAGCGGATCGACCCGCGGGTCAAGCCCGCGGGTCATCGCAAGGTGCCGGTTTTGCGAGCTTCGGAATCGGGACACTAGCCGCTCGTTCGGCTAGGATCGGGCGAGACACGGCCCCGACATCGCGACCGCAGGAGGATCTGTCATGGATGCTGTCACGCCGCAGGCGCAAAAATCAGCCGACCAGCATTCGCACGTCGTGCGCCCCGCCAACATGGAATGGCAGAAGACGCGCTTTCCCGGCTGCGAGGTCAAGACGCTGCTGTTCGATCCTGCGACCGGCCTCGTCACCGCGCTGATGCGGTTCGAGCCGGGTGCGATCCTTCCCGACCATGAGCACGTGAAGATCGAGCAGACCTACGTGCTCGAGGGCAAGCTCGTGGACAAGGAGGGGCCGGCGGCGGGGCTCGAGGTCAAGCCCGGCGAATTCGTCTGGCGCGAGGAGGGCAGCCGCCATGTCGCCTGGACGCCCGAGGGCGGGCTGATGCTCGCGATGTTCCAGATCCCGAACAAATTCCACGAGCGCGACGGCCGCGTCACCGATCTCGGCGGCCAGGACTGGGAAAGCGTCTGGGGCCACGCGCTGAAGGAGTGAAGTCGCCTCAAGCGCCCCGAAATCGGACCTAAAGTGGCGCAAGTCTGGTAGATCCGACTTGCGTGCGCCAGCGGTGCTAGAACGCGTGCGCGGGCCGCGTGGTGGAACGGTAGACACAGCAGACTTAAAA
>CAVRXD010000031.1:0-22381 GCA_963725065.1 uncultured Alphaproteobacteria bacterium | reverse complement strand
TAAAAGCGGGTGCTGCGAGATGATACGAACGTCGGAAACGGGACACTAGTGTGGCTTTGCATTTGACGTTCCTATGAAGGACTCGCGGCCAGTACTGATAGGAACGTCAAATGTGCCACACTAGCGTGCCGCTGCCGGGGATCGTTCATTCCATGAGCATGAGCTCACTTGCGGCTGTTCTGCCGATCGACCGCCGACAATCGCCGACCGCGCTGGCGGTCGCGCGCGGCACCACGCGGCTCCTGCATTCCCTGGGGTTTGCGGTGGTCAGCGAATTGCCGCTGGCGTCGGGTCGGCGCGCCGACCTTGTCGCGCTCGGGAGCGACGGCGAATTGTGGATCGTGGAGATCAAGTCTTCGATTGCCGATTTACGCGCCGATCAGAAATGGATCGACTACCGGCTTCATTGCGATCGGCTGTTCTTCGCCACCACGCTTGAAGTGCCGTGCGAAATCTTCCCGCCTGACACCGGCCTTATCGTTGCCGACGCGTTCGGCGCATCGCTCGTCTGCGAAGCGCCCGAGCACCGCCTCCATGCGGCGACCCGCAAAAATATGCTGCTTGCTTTTGCGCGCGCCGCCGCGCTGCGCCTGTCGACCCTGGCCGACCCGGAAGGGCCATTTGCCTCGGAAGGTTAATCGGCAGAGGGTTAATCAGCAGAGGGCTAATCAGCGACGACGATGTGCCGGTCGTTGACCAGTCCCTTGAGTAGCCGGGCCACATAGTGCTCGACCACGTCCTCGGGCGTACCGTCCCTGCCCCAAACCGTCACTTTGGGATTGAGCCGTCCCGCGCGGCCGACCCAGCTCACCAGGTAATCAGATAGGAGACCGAATTTCTTCGTGGTTTCTAGCCGTTCGAAAATGGCGTCCTGATTGGGATACATGCTCAAATCTCCGACCGTTCCGGACCATTAACGCCCAGATCCGGTTTTGGTTGCACTGCGATATGCTGTTCTTGCGCCAGCCTTCGGGCAATACGACCGCGGGCAAATGCCGGTAGAGCGAGGCTGCCTATTTCGGCGCGCGCTTGGCCAGGATGCGTTGCAGCGTGCGACGGTGCATGTTGAGCCGGCGGGCGGTCTCCGAAACATTGCGTCCACAGAGCTCGTAAATGCGCTGGATGTGCTCCCATCGCACCCGATCGGCCGACATGGGATTTTCCGGCGGCTCGGCCTTGCGGCCGTCAAGTGCGAGCAGGGCTGCCACCACGTCGTCGGCGTCGACCGGCTTGGAGAGATAGTCCACGGCGCCGAGTTTCACCGCGTTCACCGCGGTTGCGATGTTGCCGTACCCGGTCAGGATGATGGCGCGCGCATCGGGACGACGGCGCTTGAGCGCGGAGATCACGTCGAGGCCGTTGCCATCCTCGAGCCGCATGTCGACCACGGCGAAGGCGGGTGAAGCGGTCTCGAGCTGGGTCAGGCCTTCGGCGACCGACTCGGCGGTGGTCACGGCGAAGCCGCGGCCTTCCATGGCGCGCGCCAGCCGCTGCAGGAATGATTTGTCATCCTCGACGATCAGCAGGGAGCGGTCGTTCGGCATCGCTGCCGCGAAATCGGCCATGGCCATGGTCGCCTCCAGAAGGTGGCCCTGCTGCCACACGCTGCGCAGGCCCAACGGAACCGGCGACAGCACCATCTGCCCATAAAATTCGTGTATAGTCTAGGAACGATACCCCATGACCTCAAGTGAATAATCGCTAATGAAAGGCGCGCGCCCGGTTCCATCCGCACCGAACGGCTGACATTCGGTACCCAACGGGCTTTCGCTTATGAAGCGAACGCCATGGAGCGCTCGAAGTCGTTGCGTCCCCAGTGCACGCGCACGATCGCCCCCCGGTCCGGAAAGGCGCGGTTCTCGAAATCGAGCGTCGCACCCGAGCGCTCCAGCAGCGTCTTTGCAATGAAGAAGCCGAGCCCGAGGCCGCTCGCCTCGCCTTCGACGCTCTGGCGTTGTTGCCGGCGGCTGGTGACGTAAGGCTCGCCGATTCGGTCCATGATCTCCGGAGCAAAGCCCGGGCCATCGTCGGTGATGGTGACGGCGACGTCCTGTCCGCTCCAGGAGGCCGCGACGTCGACCCGCTCGCGGGCGAAGTCGACGGCGTTCTCCAGCAGGTTTCCCAGGCCGTAGAGGATTGCGGGATTGCGGCCGCCGACCGGCTCATCGACGTCGCCCGCGGACAGGGCGACATTGATCGCCACGCCGAAGTCGCGATGGGGCGCAACCACCTCCTCGATCAGCGTGGAGAGCTTCATGCGGTCGAAAGGATCGCCGCTCGAGAGCTCCGTGAGCTTGGCCAGAATGGCACGGCAGCGTTTCGCCTGCTCGTTCAACAGCCGCACGTCGTCGGCATGCTCGGAATCCGGCGTGATCGCGAGCTGAAGCTCTTTGGCGATCAGCGTGATGGTCGCAAGTGGCGTGCCCAGCTCATGGGCGGCTGCCGCCGCCAGCCCGTCGAGCTGCGAGAGGTGCTGTTCGCGCGCAAGCACCAGTTCGGTCGCCGCCAGCGCATCCGCGAGCTGGCGCGATTCCTCCGTGATCTGCCACGCATGCAGGCCGATGAATGCGATCGAGAGCAGGATGGAAAGCCACACCCCCATCACGTACACGGCGGGCAGTTCGAGCGGCGGCTCGGTATCCCACGGCAGCGGATCATGCACGAAGACGAGCAGCGTCGCGCAGGCGATGGCGAAGCCGCCGAGCATCAAGGTCATGCGCGGGGGCAGCGCGGTGGCCGAGATCAGCACCGGCCCGAGAAAAAGGAATGCGAACGGGTTCTGCAGCCCACCGGTGAAGAACAGCAGCACCGCCAGCTCGGCTATGTCGAAGGCCAGCAGCCATGCCGCCCGATCGGGCTCGAGCCGCTGCGTCATCGGAAAGCGGATGCGCAGCGCGACGTTGAGCCAGGCCGCAAGCGCGATCACCGCGAGGCAGCCCCAGATCGGCAGCTCGTAGTCGAGCCCGAAATACACCACCAGGACGGCGGTGGTCTGGCCGATGACCGCCAGCCAGCGCAGCCGCACGAGGGTATCGAGGCGCACGCTGCGCCCAGTCCTGTGGGCTTCCTCGGCGGGTTGGTCGGTCATGCCGACACTGTAGACCTTCGCAGGGGGGCCTCAACCGTGGCCGAATGCCCTATGTCCCCGGCGAGCGGCCGGCAAGTGCAAGGCGATCCAACGCCCTTGCCTCGCGCTACTGGCCGGGCCACATGTGCGGCTTCGCAGACCGTGTACCCATGACCCAAGCCGCCGAGCCCGCAATTGCCGTCGACCAGCTGGTGAAGGTCTATAGGACCACCCGCGCGGTGGACGGCATTTCGTTTGCGCTCGAGCCCGGATCCGTCACCGGGCTTCTCGGCGGCAACGGCGCCGGCAAGACCACCACCATCGCGATGATCATGGGCCTCGTGACGCCGACGTCCGGTACGGTGAACGTGCTTGGCGCCGCGATGCCGCGCCAGCGCTATCAGGTGCTGCACAAGATGAACTTCGAGAGCCCCTATATCGACATGCCGCATCGGCTGACGGTGCGGCAGAACCTCAAGGTCTTCGGGCGCCTCTACGCGGTCGAGGATTTGAACGGCCGCATCGCCGCGCTGGCGCAGGAACTCGATCTCACGGAGTTTCTCGACCGGCCGACGGGCAAGCTCTCGGCCGGACAGAAGACCCGCGTCGCGCTGGCGAAGGCGCTCATCAACTCACCACAGGTCCTTCTGCTCGACGAGCCGACCGCGTCGCTCGATCCCGATACCGCCGACTGGGTGCGCGGCCATCTCGAACGCTTTCGCGAGGAGCGCGGCGCCACGGTGCTGCTGGCCTCCCACAACATGAGCGAGGTCGAGCGTCTGTGCGAGCGCGTGATCATCATGAAGCGCGGCCGCATCGAGGACGACGACACCCCGCAGCGTCTGCTCATACGCTACGGCCGCGAAACGCTCGAGGAGGTATTCCTCGACGTTGTGCGCGGGCGCGGCGAAGCTCGTGAGGCGGCGCAATGATGATCGAAGCCCCTCGTTCGGGTGTTCTGTCCGCGTTCGCGACAAGGCCGGCATGACCGCGCATTCCACCAGCGCCGTGACATTGGCTCCGCATCGGGTCGGGGCGATGGTGCTGCGCTATCTCTATTTGCTGCGCTCGTCCTGGACCCGGCTGGTGGAGCTCATCTACTGGCCGGCGGTGCAGCTCTTTGTGTGGGGATTTCTGCAGCTCTACATCGCCCAGAATTCGGGGTTCTTCGCACGCGCGACCGGAGTCTTCATCGCCGCCGTGCTGTTGTGGGATGTGCTGTTTCGCGGCCAGCTCGGCTTCTCGGTCTCGTTTCTGGAAGAGATGTGGTCGCGCAATCTCAGCAACCTGATGATCAGTCCGTTGCGCCCGATCGAATTCGTCTGCGCCTTGATGATCATGAGCATCGTACGGCTCGCGATCGGCATGGTGCCGGTCACGTTTCTTGCCATCGCCTTCTTCGGGTTCAACGTTTACAGCCTCGGCTTCGCACTGGCGGCGTTCTTTCTGAATCTCATCCTGACGAGCTGGGCGGTCGGCATCGTCGTCTCGGGCGTGCTGCTGCGCAACGGCATGGGCGCCGAATCGCTGGCCTGGACGCTGATGTTCGTGCTCATGCCGCTCACCTGCGTTTACTACCCCGTGAGCGTGCTGCCGGACTGGCTGCAGGTGATCGCCTGGGCGCTGCCGCCGACCTATGTGTTCGAGGGGATGCGCGCACTCGTCATGGAGCAGGTGTTTCGTGCCGACCTCATGGTCGAGGCCTTCGCGCTCAACGCGATCTACCTTGCGGCAGCTGTCATCGCGTTCCTAGCATTGCTCAACAGCTCGCGCCGGTCGGGCTCGTTGCTGCAGACCGGCGAATAGGACAGCCGCCAATGCTCCACTGCTTCGTCATGGCAGCTTTGCTGCGGCGCGAAAGCCACATGCCCCGCCGCTGCTTATCTCCGCCGGGGCAACCGGGTATCGGCAAGCAAAATGGGTTATGTTGACTGTATGACAAAACCACGACAGGATGCTGCAGTGCAGCAAAATCTGCCCGAGGCCGGGGAAATGGCGATTGGTGAGTTCGGCGGTGCGCCGGCCGCACTCGGCCCCACCGGCCCGATGTATGCGGCGCCGGCTTACTGGTTCTATGAAATGAGTCAGGCCGCGCTCAACCCCTCGCGCGCGTTTGCCGATGCTGCGCGCCTGTTCTATCGCAATCCCGCCAATCCGCTGTCCTACACCTCCTTCGGCAAGTCCATGGCCGCGGGCCTGGAGTTGTTCGAGCGCTCGACGCGGCGCTACGGCAAGCCGGAGTGGAATATCACCTCCACCGTGGTCGGCGGCCAGCATGTACCAGTGCACGTTGCGTCGGTATGGGAGCGGCCGTTCTGTCGGCTCCTGCATTTCGAGCGCACCTTCGAGCACGTGCCGCGCCGGCCGCAGCCGCGCCTTCTCATCGTGGCGCCGTTGTCGGGACATTACGCGACGCTGCTGCGCGGCACGGTCGAGGGCTTCCTGCCCAACCATGACGTCTACATCACCGAATGGGTCGATGCCCGCATGGTGCCGGTGTCCGAAGGGAGCTTCGATCTCGACGACTACATCGACTATCTGATCTCGATCTTGCACGTGCTGGGCGGCGATGTGCACGTGCTCGCGGTGTGCCAGCCCTCGGTCCCAGTCCTTGCCGCGGTCGCCCGCATGGAGGCCGAGAACGACCCCTATGTGCCCCATTCCATGGTCCTGATGGGCGGCCCGATCGATACGCGCGAGAATCCGACCGAGGTGAATAAGCTCGCGGAGGCGCGCGGCATCGATTGGTTCCGCAGCAACGTCATCACCAAGGTGCCGTTTCCCAATCCGGGTTTCATGCGCGACGTCTATCCCGGCTTTCTTCAACTCCACGGTTTCGTCAGCATGAATCTCGATCGGCATATCGAGGCTCACCGCAAACTGTTCCAGCATCTCGTCAAGAGTGATGGCGATTCCGCGCAGAAGCACCGCGAATTCTACGACGAATATCTCGCCGTCATGGATCTTGCGGCCGAGTACTATTTGCAGACGGTGGAGACCGTGTTCGTGCGTCACGCGCTCCCCAAGGGCGAGATGATGCATCGCGGCGTTCGCATCGATCCCACGCAGATCCGCCGCGTCGCCCTGATGACGGTGGAGGGCGAGAACGACGACATATCCGGCGTGGGTCAGACCGAGGCGGCGCACAAGCTCTGCGTCAACATCCCGGCGGAGCGCAAGGCGCACTGGCTGCAGCCGGCCGTCGGTCATTACGGGGTGTTCAACGGTTCGCGGTTTCGTTCCGAGATCGTGCCGCGCATTTCCGACTTCGTGCTCTCGAACAATTACGCTGTCGGCCGCAACGGCGCGAAGCGTTTGACCAAGGCCAAGCTCGCTTTGGAGCCGGGCAACAGCTCGGCTCCGGCGACGGCTGCCGAGCCCGAGCTCAAAGTGGCCGGTGAGTAGCGCTTGCCGGTCGCACAACCTCCGGTCGTTTCTGCCGCTCGGTGACGCGAGAGAAAGCGGTGGCAACCCGCGCCGCCACAGGGTCTTTTTATGATTCGTCACTGCCGGTTTTGCCGCCATTGCGGCTAACCTATTACTGTGGCTTGCAATTTAGCGGTTGCCGGGAGAGCCCAAACGGGTGCCGTGCCGGACCCCGAGCGGGTTCCTGCTCAAGATAAATATGAAAGTGGATTCAAATCTTAATAGCCCCAAGATAGTGTAGGCAGGGGGTAACTGAGACCCCGTCCATTGGGGAAGAGGTTTATTTGTTGCCGTCATGCTGCGCCGGATCGTCACTATGGCAGTATTCCGCCCGGGGTTGTTTCAGGGTGGATTTGCGTCGATGTCGCTTCGTGCGTTGTTGTATCGCCGTCCGAGCGAGCCCTCGGTCGTGCAGGTTGTTTTTGACAAGGCGATCTATCTGGTTCGCCTGCGCCGTCATCGTCAGGCGCGCCGCTACACGCTGCGCATCGATGCGCCGACGCGCGAGGTGGTGCTCACCATGCCGCCCCGCGGCAGCGTGAGGGAAGCCAAGGAATTCGCTCAGAAGCACGGCGGCTGGATCGCGGCGCGGCTCAAGCGCCTGCCGGAGGCCACGCCCTTCGCGCACGGGGTCGAGGTGCCGCTGCGCGGCGAGCCGCATCGCATCGTGCATCGGCGCGGCGAGCGCGGGACGGTGTGGACAGAGACCGACGGGAGCGGCCAACGGCTGCTCTGCGTCGCGGGCGAGCCGCCGCATGTCGATCGCCGCATCAGCGATTTTCTCAAGCGCGAGGCGCAACGGGATCTCGACGCCGCGAGCCGCGGCTATGCCGCCCAGATCGGCGTCTCGATCAAGCGCATCTGCGTCCGCGACCAATCGAGCCGCTGGGGCTCATGCTCGAACACCGGCGTGCTGTCATTCTCCTGGCGGCTTATTCTCGCGCCCCCGTTCGTGCTCGACTACCTGGCCGCGCATGAGGTCTCCCATCTCGTCGAGCTGAACCATTCGCCGCGGTTCTGGCGGCTGGTGAAGCGCCTCTATCCGCAGCTCGAGCGCGCCAAGGTGTGGCTCGATGCGAACGGCACCGATCTGCATCGCTACGGGCTGCCCCACCGCCGCAGCGCCAAGGACATCTGAGCGGCCCTACGCTCTGAGCGCCGCGCCTGGTCACGCGCGCGACACAGGGCCATCATTCCGCATCGGACGTATGAATTTCCGTCGTCGCAGCCTAATAGAGCGCGATGCTGCGTCCCGACACTCTGGCGTTGACCGCGTTGCTCGCTCTGCTGACCGCGGTCGGCCCGATGTCGGTCGATCTCTATCTGCCCTCGCTGCCGGAGCTCGGGCGGGTGTTCGGCGCGTCGGTGCCGCAGGTGCAGCTGACCTTGTCGGGCTACCTGCTGTGCTTCGCCATCGGCCAGATCGTGTTTGGCCCGATCTCTGACCATGTCGGCCGCAAGCCGGTGCTGCTCGCCGCGCTGTCGCTCTACGTCGCCGTCTGCTTGAGCTGCCTGTTCGCAACCTCGATCGAGATGCTGATCGCGTTGCGCTGCCTGCAGGCCCTGGGCGTTGCCGGGGCACCGGTGTTGGCGCGCGCCATTGTCCGTGACCTCTATCAGGGGGTGCGCGCCGGCCGCGAGCTCGCCCGCATGGGCTCGATCACGGCGCTCGCGCCGGTCGTGGCGCCCTCGCTCGGCGGCGTCCTGCAGGCGACATTCGGCTGGCGCGCAAGCTTCCTCGGCATGGCCGCGCTCGGCCTTTGCGCGATCATATTGGTGGTACGGCTGTTGCCGGAAACCATGAAGCAACCGCCGACGCACCCGATGTCGCTCCTGTCGATCATCAGGGGTTACGGCACCTTCCTCCGCCATCGCACCTTCCGCATCTATCTGGCGATCGTGTCCGCCTCCTACGGCGGGCTATTTGCCTGGATATCGGGCTCGTCGTTCGTGCTGCAGGACCTCTACGGGCTGTCGCCGCTGCTGTTCGGCCTGGTGTTTGCGGCGGCCACGCTGGGATACGGACTGGGCACGCTGTTGGCGGCGAGACTGGTCGTCCGCATCGGCATCGACCGCACCATCGTCTGCGGAGGGGTGGCGCTCGCCGTCGGCGGGCTCGCGATGGCGGCCGCCATCGCGCTGGGCGCGACCTCGCCCGCCGCGCTGGCGGTACCGATGGCGCTCTATCTCTGCGGTCTCGGTCTGGCCATGCCGCAATCGATGGCGGGCGCGCTCATGCCGTTTCCCGAGCGCGCGGGCGCCGCCTCATCGCTGCTCGGCTTCCTGCAGCAGGCGACCGCGTCCGCGATCGGCATCGTGGTCGGGCAGATGCTCGGATCGAGCGCGCTGCCACTGGCCGCGATCGTCGCCGCCATGGGCGTTCTCGCGCTTGCGCTCGCGCTGTTCAGACGGTCGATGGGTCCCGTTCACTAATCCGCAATCTCCCGCCGCCGCTCCCGCACGGCGGGCGCCACCATGACGATGAGGATTAGCACTGTTGCGACGAGAAAGGCGACGCTGAGCGGCCGCGTGACGAACACCGACGGGTCGCCGCCCGACATCAGCATGGAACGGCGCAGGTTCTCCTCCATCATCGGCCCGAGCACGTATCCCAGCAGCATCGGCGCCGGCGGAAATCCCAGTTTCACGCAGATGAAACCGAAGATACCGAACAGCGCGGTCAGGTAGATCTCGAACGACGAGTTGTTCACGCTGTAGATGCCGATGGCGGAGAACGCCATGATGGCGGGGAACAGAAGCCGATAGGGCACGCGCAGGAGCTTCACCCACAGCCCGATCATCGGCAGATTGAGCACCACCAGCATCAGGTTGCCGATCCACATGCTGGCGATCAGCCCCCAGAACAGATCCGGGCGCAGCGTCATCACCTCCGGCCCGGGCTGGATGCCCTGGATGGTGAGGGCGCCGAGCATCAGCGCCATCACCCCGCTGGCCGGCAGGCCCAGCGTCAGCATCGGAATGAATTTGCACTGGGCATCAGCGTTGTTGGCGGCTTCGGGTCCGGCCACGCCCTCGATGGCGCCGCGCCCGAAACGGGAGGGATCGGCGGCGAGCTTCTTCTCCAGCATGTAGGATGAAAACGAGGCGATCGCCGGCCCGGTGCCGGGAAGTACGCCGAAGAACGCTCCGATCCCGGTCCCGCGCAGGATCGGACCGATGCTGCGTTTCAGATCCTCCTTGGACGGAAACAGGTTCGTCACCTTGTCCATGACGATGCGCCGCTCGTCCTTGTCGCCGAGATTGGAGATGATCTCGCCGATCGCGAACATGCCGACCGCCACGACGATGAACCCGATGCCGTCGGAAAGCTCGGTGACGCCGAAACTGAAGCGCTGGACCCCGGTATTGACGTCGCTGCCGACGATGCCGAGCAGGAGGCCGATCACCACCATGGCCAGCGATTTCAGCATGTCGCCCTGGGCCAGCACCGCCGCGGCCACGAGCGCCATCAGCATCAGCGAGAAATATTCCGGCGAACCGAACTTGAGCGCGATCTCGGCGAGCGGCGGGCCGAACAGCGCCATCAGCAGCGTCCCCACGGTGCCGGCGAAGAACGAGCCGAGCGCCGCGATCGCCAGCGCCGGCCCGGCGCGCCCCTGGCGCGCCATCTGGTAACCGTCGATGCAGGTGACCACGGCCGAGGTTTCACCGGGCAGGTTCACCAGGATGGCTGTGGTCGAGCCGCCGTATTGGGCGCCGTAATAGATGCCGGCAAGCATGATGAGCGCGCCGACGGGGGGAACGCCGTAGGTGATCGGCATAAGGATGGCGATCGTGCCCAGCGGCCCGATGCCGGGCAGCACGCCGATGAGGGTGCCCACCGTCACCCCGATCAGGCAGTAGAGCAGGTTCTGCAGCGACAGGGCGACGCTGAACCCGAAGATCAGGTTGTTGAAGAGATCCATGACGGCGTCAGTCGAGGCCGACGATCAACGGATAAGGCAGGCCGAGCGCCCAGACGAAGACGGCGACCGATAGCGCGGTCAGGCCAATGGAAAACAACAGCACCTCCACGAACCGGAATTCGGTGCTGGCGGTCGCCGATCCGAAAATCAACACCAGCATCGCCGGTACGAAGCCGGCATATTCCATGAGCAGGCCGAACAGAACCAGCGAGAGCGGCAGGATGATCAGCGCCCGCAGCGACCACGACCCGGCCATGCTCTCGCCCTGGCGCAGGCCGAGGGCGAGAATCGTGAGGCCGAACACGATCAGCAATCCCCCGAGCACGACCGGAAAGAATCCCGGTCCCATGCGCAATGCGGTGCCGAACGGATAATTGCGCGCGACCAGGATCGCCGCCGCGCCGATGCCGATCAGCATCAGCCCGGACCAGATGTCCTTGTTGTTGGAAAGCTCGAGCTTCATCGACAGTTCCGCGCCGGCTGCCCGCGTTCGCGGACGATGACAGGGGAGGGGAAGCGTTCAGCTCGGTTCGATCACTCCGCCTTGATGCCACCCTCTTTGACGACGCGCTCCCATTTCTTCATTTCCTTCTCGATGAAGGCCGCGAATTCGGGCGAGCTCATCTGCACGACCTGCGCGCCCTCGCTGGCGAAATGCTTCTTCACCTCGTCGGAGTCCTGCACGGCGGTGATCTCCTTGTGCAGCTTCTCGACGATGGCGGCGGGCGTACCGGCCGGCGCCACCACGCCCCACCAGTTGACTGCCTCATAGCCCGGCACACCCGCTTCGGCGATCGCCGGGACGTCGGGCAGCACCGGATTGCGGGTCAATCCGCCGGTGCCGAGCGCGCGCAGCTTGCCCGAGCGGATGTGCGGCGTGGTCTGCACCAGCGAGCTGAACATCACCTTGGTGTGGCCGCCGATCACATCGATCATGGCCGGGCCGCCGCCCTTGAACGGCACATGCAGGAGGTTGACGCCGGCGGTGAGCTTGAACAACTCGCCGCCGAGATGCTGGAAGCTGCCGATCCCGGCCGAGGCATATTGCAATTGGCCGGGCTTCGCCTTGGCGGCGGCGAGCAGGTCCTTCACCGAATGCACCGGCAGGTCCGGGTTGACCACCAGCACGTTCGGGCCGGAGGCGAGGATGGCGACCGGCGTGAACGATTTGATCGGGTCGTAGGGGAGCTTGTAGAGCCACGGATTGACCGCGTGCGCGAGCGAGATGATGAGCAGGGTGTAGCCGTCGTGGGGCGCGTTCGCGGCCACCTCCGACCCGACCACGCCGCCGGCGCCGGCGCCGCGGTTGTCCACCACCACTTGCTTGCCCAGCCGCTCGCTCAGGTGGGTGGCGATCAGCCGCCCGACCACATCGTTGCTGCCGCCGGGCGGGAACGGGATGATCAACCGCACCGGCTTGTTGGGATAGTCCTGCGCAGCGACCGCCGTCGTGAGCGCCAGCAGCAAGCCGGCGGCCTTGAGCAGCGTTCCATGCAATGTCGGCATTCGCACATCCTCCCGGGAACTCGTTCTCACGCGACCGCCGCTTGAACGCGGCGGTCGATTGCGGCACCTGTCGAAGCAGCCCTGGTCCTCGCCGGTGAAGATATACGGTTCGGGCGACCTCTTGCATCATCGGCATATCATGTTCCGGCCCCGCCATGGGCCGCGCCGGCTGCGCCAGAATGTCCCCGCCAGCAGCGCGCGGCGACACACGGTTCCCGCGCGGCCTGACTGGCTTGCGTCCCCGTCATCAGAACTTGATCTCCTGCACCTGCTTTGCCCGTGCGGTACAGGCACTCATGAGGAACGCGAGGTCGGTGCCGGTCGAGACATAGCGCGCGCCCATCCGCACGAACTCGGCGACCAGGTCGGGTCGCGTCGAGAGCCCCCCTACGCCGCAATGCTTGCCGTGCCTGCGGCAGGCCGCGATGGTGCTGGCATAGGCCTCGCGTACCCGCGGATGATCGTATTGTCCGGGAATGCCCCAGTCCGCCAGCAGATCGTTGAGCCCGACCAGCACCAGATCGACGCCGTCGACCGCCACGATCTCCTCGGTCTTGTCGAGCGCGGCCGCGCTCTCAAACTGCACGATCACCATCGTGGCGTCGTTGAGTGCGGCATAGGCCTCCGGGGCGGGGAAGGTACGGAAATGCAGATGCGGAAGACCGCCGGCGTTCGAGCGTTCGCCGAGCGGCGAGAACTTGGCCGCCCTGACGACCGTCTGGGCCTCGTCGGCGGAATGGACATGCGGCGCGATGATCCCGAGCGCGCCGCCTTCGAGCACGCGGGCGATGTAGTCCGGTGTGTTGGCGGGAACGCGCACGAACGGCGCTATCCCGGCTTCGACCGCGGCCATGCAGATTTGCCCGCAGGTCTCGAGCGAGAAGCTCGAATGCTCGAGGTCCACGTAGAGTGAATCGAAGCCGGCGGTGCGCGCGATGCGCGCAATCTCGATGGTGCGGATGAGCCGCACCGTCATCGATGCCACCACCTCGTCCCGCGCGAGCTTCTCTTTGACGTTGTTGCGCAGGATGTCGCTGATCAGCACGTTGGCCCCCTTCCTCTTTCCGTCCCTCTTGCCTTCTTCTCTTTTGCCGTCTCTTGGCGTTATCCGGGCGGTGGCGCTATGCTGTCCGGCATGATGGCACAGGGGAACCCCGTTGCGGGCAACCACGGAAAACTATCCATGAATTATGCGACCGACTTCAAGTCGATCCGCGGTCAGGTGTCGGCCGAGGAATGGCAGGCGCGGGTCGATCTGGCCGCCTGCTACCGCCTCGTGGACAAATACGGGATGACCGACCTGATCTACAATCACATCACGGCGCGCATCCCGGGCAGCGCCGATCATCTGCTCATCAATCTCTACGGCATGCTCTACAAGGAGATCACCGCGTCGAGCCTGGTGAAGATCGACGTCGAGGGCGAGATCATCTGGAAGCCCGAGACCGACTACGGCATCAACAAATCGGGCTACGTGATCCACGGGGCCATCCATAAGGCGCGGCCGGACGTCGCCTGCGTACTCCATACCCATACCCGCGCCGGCATCGCGGTATCGGCGATGACCTGCGGGCTGCTTCCGCTGTCGCAGACCTCGATGCGTTTCGTCGGCCATATCGGCTACCACGACTATGAAGGTCCCGCTGTCGACCTCGACGAGCGCGAGCGCATCGTCGAGGATCTCGGACCGCACGACGCCCTGATCATGCGCAATCATGGCCTGCTCACCTGCGGGGCGACCATCCAGCAAGCGCTCAACACCATGTATCAGCTCGAACTGTCGTGCCGTTCGCAAGTCGATGCCATGGCGGCGCGCACCGAACTCACCATGCCCGGCGAGAACGTGCTCGCCCACACCGCGCATCTCTATCAACCCGGGACGCGGCGACCCTACGGCGTGCTGGAATGGCCGGCGATGCTCCGGCTGCTCGACGCCGAGGACCGCAACTCCGGCTATCCGCCGTACTGGAACTGAGCGATCGCGCCGCGCTGGCGACCTCATCCGGGCACGGCGGTCTCATCCCCATCATGACTGTTCTCGCTCTTCCGACGGCGCTAACATTTCCCTATCCGACGCCGCCCGAGCCGGGTTCGGTGATGGAGATCGCGCCCGGAATCCTCTGGCTGCGGCTCGCGCTCCCGTACCGCCTCGATCACGTCAACGTCTACCTGATCGAGGACGGCGCCGGCTGGGCGGTGCTCGACACCGGCCTCGATGACGCGACGACGCGCGCCGCCTGGGAGACGCTGCTCGCCGGCGCGCTGCGTGGGCGGCCGCTCACGCGCGTGCTGGTCACGCATTATCACCCCGACCACATCGGTCTCGCTGGCTGGCTGTGCGAGCGCTTCGACCTGCCGCTGCTGATGAGCCAGACCGAATATCTCGTCAGCCTCAGCATTCATCTCGAGCCGGGCGCGCTCAATGCCGAGCCCTACCGCAGCTTCTATCGCTCGCACGGCCTCGACAGCGAGACCACCGAACGGCTGCTCACCAGCGGCCACCGCTACCTGCGCATGATCTCCGGCCTGCCGCGCACGTTTCGCCGCCTCATCGCCGGCGAGTTGCTGCGCATCGGCGGGCGCACGTTCGAGGTCCTGTCGGGTGGCGGACACGCCCCCGAGCAGGTCATGCTGTTCTGCCCGGCGGAAAACCTGCTGCTGTGCGCCGACCAGGTGCTCGCAAGGATTTCCCCTAATATCAGCGTGCAGGCCATGGACCCCGAAGGCGACCCGCTCGGCATCTATCTGCGTTCGCTGGCGAGCCTGAAACGCGACCTGCCGGAAGACGTGCTGGTATTGCCGGGGCACAATCTGCCGTTTGTCGGCCTGGGTACCCGCATCGACGAGCTTTGCGCGCACCACGAGGCGCGCTGTGTCGCCATCGAGACCGCGTGCCGAAGCGCGCCGTGCACGGCGGCGGACCTGGTCCCCGTGGTGTTCCGGCGCGTCATCGACGATCCACATCAGATGGGCTTCGCCTTCAGTGAGGGGCTCGCCCATGTCAATTACCTCTTGCGCGAGAACCGACTGCGGCCGGTGGCGGGCAGTCGCGCCAGCGTCGAGTTCACGGCATGACGGCCGGCTCTGTTGCACGGGCGGCGGGAGCGGTCGCGGCGCTCGTGCTCGGCGCCGTGCCGGCGCTTGCCGCGTCATCGAATCCCTACGACGCATTCGACCAGACCGCCTTTCTCGCCTACCTCAACGCCCCCGATGCCGGTGCCGACCTGACGCGGCCGCCGCGCCTGCGCATCTCGTTCGGCGGGCGCAGCTACGCCGTGGTGATGGATACCGGGTCCACCGGCATCGTGGTGTCGGCCGATAAGATCCCTAACATCGATCGGCTGCCGTCGCTGGGGCCGGGCCGGCTCACCTATTCCAGCTCCGGCCGCATCATGATCGGCCGCTGGGTGATGACACCGGTCACCATCATGGGCCGCAACGGCACCAGCATCGCCGCCGCGCCAATCCCGGTGCTGGCGGTCGACCGGGTCGAATGCATGGACAACGCCAGGCGCTGCGCGCCGCGCGCAGACCCGCGCGGGATTTCGATGCTGGGCATCGGCTTTGCCCGCCGCGGCGATCATCAGGCGCAGAGCGGGCCGGCCAAGAATCCGTTCCTCCATGTCGCGACCGTCAACGGCGCCAAGGCGCAGCGCTTGCGCACTGGCTATCTCGTCACCCGCAGCGGCGTGTTTGTCGGACTGACCGCGGCCAACACCCAGGGCGGCTTCGCCTACGTCAAGCTGGCGCGCGCGGAGGATGACTGGGAGGCGACCCCGGTCTGCATCTCGGTCAACGCCGTCACCCCCGCCGCCTGCGGCACCCTGCTCATGGATACCGGCGTGACTGCCATGTACCTGACCGTGCCCGCCACCCAGGCGCCGGACGCAATGCTCACGAGCAATGGCCGTTCGCAGACGTTGATCGGCGGCACCAAGCTCACGATCTCGATTCCGACCGAAGCGTCGCCGCAGGCGCTCTACAGCTTCACGGTCGGAGAGAGCGGCAATCCGCTGGCGCCGTCCGCGCTCAATCTGGTCAGCCGCGTGCGGCCGCCGTTCGTGAATACCAGTGTGCATTTCCTCAACGGGTTCGACTACCTCTACGACGCCGACGGCGGTTTCGTCGGCTTCCGCTGGACCGGCCGTGTCGCACCGGCGATCGGGAAGGTGACGCCGTCGCGCGAGATTGCGCAGTGAGTTCGTGTCCCGGGCGAGCGAAGCGAGACCCGGGACCTAGGGGCGACATGTACATCGATTTTGCCGTGACGCCCCTGGGTCCCGGGTCTTCGCTCGCTGACGCTCGCTCGCCCGGGACACGTGAGCGGAGCGCACCCCGCGCGCGACATCGCGGCTCGGGCGTGAGCCGTTGTCGGTATTCGTTTCACGATGTCAAACAGCGTAGTTTCTTCGTTCCCGCGGCGCGTTGCTGCGTCCGGGTTTGTCCGTCTCTTCGCATGTGCCTTCGCTTGTGCGTCCGCCGGCGAATTTGGCACCGGCGGCCGTCGCGACAGCAGCAATCCCGTCCCCCCGATGAGGGGTGGATGGAGCGCCGACAGGCCGCACTCATTCTTCGGTCGCGCCTGCGACGCGCGACCACCTGTCCCGGGGCGACCGGGACCTCTCTCGGCGCTCCACCGTGGCGGTTTTCGGATGCGGACCCACGAAGCCGGCTCCCGGCAGTGGGACACCGGAGCCTGCAGCGACTGCCCGCGCCACGCCATGAGGCCTGGCGGTCGGGGTCCGGACCTCCCTACGTTGCGGTTCGCGCCGCAGCGTGGGACGCCACTCCTTGCTCCGTCTTGCAGGATCGTTTCTAGAAAACGCCCCTCTGAGCCCAGGATGCAAATCGTATACTATAAATTCGTTACGTAGTCAATAGCGTAGTTGAAATGTAGTCAATAAATTTTCGGGCTCCCGACCATACCCGGGCGGGACGCTATAACCTCCCAAACCCCTAGTGGTCCGATTCCGAAGTTCGTCAGCGTTCGCGGCGCGTTCAGATACGAACTTCGGAATCAAAGGACCACTAGCAACTTTATGATTCTAGTGCGGTTTTGAATTTGAAGTTCCTATGACGATCGTGCCGCAGCACTGATAGGAACTTCAAATTCACCGCACTAGTACTGGTCGCAGGTCAAATTCCATGTCGTCATCCCAAGCCAAGACCGCGCCGTATGGCTCTTGGAAATCGCCGATCACGTCGGACCTTATCGTCGCACAATCGATTTCGTTGTCGGACGTGCGGCTCGACGGTGGAAACATCTACTGGCTGGAAGGGCGGCCGCAGGAGCAGGGCCGGTCGGTGGTGGTGCGCGCCGCAGAGGGCCCAGCGCCGACCGACATGATTCCAGCGCCATTCAACGCGCGCACGCGCGTGCACGAATACGGCGGCGGCTCGTGGACCGTGTGGGACGGCGCCGTCATCTTCTCCAACTTCGCCGACGGCCGTCTCTATCGTCTGGCGCCTGACGCATCCGTGCCGCAGCCGCTGACGCCGGAGCCGCCTGCGCGTGACCGGCAGTGGCGGTTCGCCGACGGGGTGATCGATCATCGCCGCAATCGCTGGATCGGCGTGCGCGAGGATCACACCGCCGGGGGCGAGCCGGTCAACACCATCGTCGCCGTCGATCTCGGCGGCGGCGCCGCCGGGCACGTGCTCGCGAGCGGCCACGATTTCTATGCGTCGCCGCGGCTGTCGCCGGACGGCAACTGGCTCGCCTGGCTGGCGTGGGATCATCCCAACATGCCGTGGAACGGCACCATGCTCTACCTCGCGGCGGTCGGGGCCGATGGCGTGCCGGGCGATCCGCAACTGATCGCCGGCGGCGCGACCGAATCGATCTTCCAGCCGGAATGGTCTCCCGACGGCGCGCGGCTCGCATTCGTGTCCGACCGCTCCGGCTGGTGGAATCTTTACGGGTTCGAGCTGGCGACGCGAACCATCCGCGCGCTGGCGCCGATGGCGGCGGAGTTCGGCGCGCCGCAATGGGTGTTCGGCATGGCGACCTATGCGTTCGCCGCACCCGATCGGATCGTGTGTACCTACACGCAGGCGGGTTTGGGCCATCTGGCCGTGCTGGATCTGCCGCACGGCGCGTTGCGCGCGCTCGATACCCCGTTCACCGAATTCGGGTCGGTGCGGGCGGACGGCGACCGCGTCGTGTTTCGCGCCGGCGCGCCCGACCACCCGGCCAGCATCGTGATGCTCGATCTCGGCTCCGGCCGGCACACCGTGCTGAAGCAAGGCACCGACATTCTCGACCGCGCCGATCTCCACCTTGCCGACTACCTGACCAAGGCCGAGAGCGTGGAATTCCCGACCACCGACGGGGAGACCGCCTTCGGCCTGTTCTATCCGCCGCACAATCCCGACTATGCCGGCCCCGCCGGCGAGCGGCCGCCGCTGCTGGTGAAGTGCCACGGCGGGCCGACCTCGGCGGCGTCGAGCACGCTCAACATGGGCATTCAATTCTGGACCAGCCGCGGCATCGCCGTGCTCGACGTGAACTACCGCGGCAGCACCGGCTTCGGCCGCGCCTATCGCGACCGCCTGCGCCTGGCCTGGGGCCTCGTCGACGTCGACGACTGCGTTCATGGCGCGCGCTTCCTCGCCGAGCGCGGGCGGGTCGACGGCAAGCGCTGCGTCATCAGCGGCGGCAGCGCCGGCGGCTATACCACGCTGGCGGCGCTGACCTTCCGCGACGTCTTCCAGGGCGGAGCGAGCTATTACGGCGTGAGCGACGCCACCGCGCTTGCGCGCGACACCCACAAGTTCGAGTCGCGCTATCTCGACTGGCTGATCGGGCCTTATCCGCAGGAGGAGGCGCGCTATCGCGAGCGCTCGCCGCTCTATCATGCCGATCGGCTGTCGAAGCCGGTGATCTTCTTCCAGGGCGACGAGGATGCCGTCGTGCCGCCGAACCAGACCGAGGCCATGGTCGAGGCGCTGCGGCGCAAAGGCAATCCGGTCGGCTATTTCCTGTTCGCGGGCGAGCAGCACGGCTTCCGCAAGTCCGCCAACATCCAGCGCTGCCTCGACGCCGAACTCGCCTTCTACGCCATCGAGGTGTTCCGCACCGGGCTCACGTTCTGATAAATATTGAGAAATTCGCCCGTTCGCCGCCTCGGCAAGGACGGCAAGCTGCACACGATCCCGACCATGAAGCGCATGGTCGCGCTGGCCCAAGGTCGGCCTGAAGGAGGCGCGGCAGCTGGCGCGGAAGTTTGACCGCAGGCCGCGAGGAAGGTGGAGGTGGGGACCTTCCAGCAAGTGGCGGAAGCCTGTGGTAGCGCGTCGCCGCGACCACGGCCAAGCGAGCGCGAAGGGTGGCTTTGAAATCAGTAAGCGTCAGCTGCCCGCATTTGGCTTGGCGTCTTTCCTGTCCAGCGCTTGAATGCATGCGTGAACGAGCTGACCTCATGAAAGCCAAGCAGCCACGCAATCTTGGATACATGCAGATTGCGCTCCTTGAGGTAACGAACTGCCAGATCGCGCCGCAATTGCTGAATTACTTCAGTGAAGTTCAACCCCTCCTCCGACAACTTTCGCTCAAGCGTCCTCGGGCTCATTCCCAGAGTGGGAGCAATATCCCCCACAAGTACTCTTCCATGTGGAAGCCGTGACGAGATCGCGTTCTCAACCTTCGAGCGCAACTGGCTCAGATCATCCCTCCTATGGGCCAGCCCCAATTCGCAATACTTCAAGAGCAGGTCATTGAGACGATTGTCAGAGTGAATAAGCGGTAGCTCACGTGTGTCGAACTCCAAGGAAAATTCGTCTGTGCCAGTACCGAATTGTACTTTCGTTCCGACAAAACGCGACATTTCTGAGGTGTTTCCCGATCGATGATGAGCGATTGTGAAGTGTTGCGGTACGAGATGCCGCCCCGTCAGTAAACGGCAAATTCGTATTACAGCAAACATGCAAAATTCTATTTGATGTCTGTCTGAGTGCCGTGGGACGCCAGAGTAACTCAGACTGATCGTGAGCCTGTTTGCCTCTCGATATCCGAACACGACGGCCTCGTTAGTAATCTTGCTGTATCGAGCAAGCCGCTTCAGTGCCTCGCCCAAACTCTGCGAGGAGGCCATGACGTAATAGAGCAGCCCGAGGTCGCGCGGATCGAAATCGCGAGCCAGCGTGAAGCCAATACAGTCGTCCTTTAGAGCAGTCGCGGCCTCGTCCAAAAGCGTGACCTGGCTTCGCACACTCAGCCGCACTTCCGGGTCGGCAATCAGCTCTGGCGTCAGTCCAACTCGTTTAAGAAGGGGCGCCACCGGCACACCGGCATTTTTCAGGCGCGCCATGGCGAGGCGCGAAAGGCCGCCTTGCGCCGTAGTGATTGCGGGCAAGTCCCGTCCCGGAGTTAGGGCTGCAGAGGTCCCATTGCTCATATTCGGCCTTCCCGGACGGGGCAAACGAACAAATGTCCGGCGGAGGGTAACAAGTCTCGGACAGGGGGCAAAGCGACTAACGATTGACCGCGACGATAAAGCTCCGTTGCGGCCCCGTAAGGCCGGCAAGCTGGAAACCGTCATCACCAGCACTTGTCACTATCTCGACGACGAACGCGAGCCTACTGAACCTGCTCCGCGAGCACTACGTTGCCGGGGTGGCTTCGATAAATCATTAGGTGGCGCCGATATCCGACTACGGCGTCCGCAGCGGCACGCCGGTCGTCGCGTATAACATCTACCTGGTGCCGCGCCTTGAGCTAGCGACGCCTAATGGGCACAAGTATCACGCCCAGCCGTTCGCGACCGCAGACGATGCGGTAGCCGAGGCCACGCGCGGTCGGTCGGATCGCTGGGAAGTCATCTTGGCCAAGGACGAACGCATCGCGCCGAACGCGCCAATCAAGGAGCCCGGCGTCAGCCGAGCACGACGTAAGCGCTGAAACCGGCAATGAGGAGCACCAACACCGCCGACAGGATCAGCTCGGTGCGCACGCTGTCGGCGGAATGTGCCTGGGGATCGTCGAGCAATCTCCCGGTGCGGACGAAGCGCACGGTTGCCACGACGATGAGCCCGAGTCCGCCGAAGATGAGAGCGTGGCCGTCGTAGCGTCCGAACGGTCCCTGCAGCCGTTCGAGCAACCGCTGCGCCGCTTCGGTCGACGTGGAACTCGCCACCGTAAGCACGAAAAGATTGAACTTCTCGATGACGAAGCCAAAGGCAATGACGGCAATGCCGGTGCGGACCCAGGCGAGGAACGTGCGCTCATTGGCTGCGTGATCGCTATAGCCCGGAATCATGACGCTCTCAATATCGATAGGGTGTGACCTCGAGCAGGGGAAACGCGCTGAGCACGTGCGGAATGTTTGCCGGCGCGGCGGCGTGCAGATACGAGCGGTTGAGATCGGCGAAGGTCGCGGCGCCCAGCAAGCC
The DNA here is from genome assembly GCA_963725065.1 of uncultured Alphaproteobacteria bacterium. Taxonomy (GTDB): domain Bacteria; phylum Pseudomonadota; class Alphaproteobacteria; order Rhizobiales; family Xanthobacteraceae; genus VAZQ01. The sequence continues at coordinate 1,066 of CAVRXD010000031.1, read as the reverse complement.
GAGACAGCGCTGCACCTCGTCCTCGAGCAACTCGAGCAGGCGCACGATCCCGCTCTGTCCGCCGCACGCGAGCGCAAAGCACTGCATGCGGCCGATGCCGACCAGATCGGCGCCGGTCGCGATCGCCTTGACGACGTCGGTGCCGCGGCAGATCCCGCCGTCGACGATGATCCTGGCGCGGCCGCCGACCGCGTCGACGACCTCGGGCAGCACGTCGAGCGAGCCGACGCCGTGGTCGAGCTGGCGCCCGCCATGGTTCGACACGTAGACGCAATCGACCCCGTGCTCGACCGCGATCGTGGCGTCCTCGGCGGTGGCGATGCCCTTGATCGCGAGCGGAATCTTGAACTTCGTCTTGATGCGCTCGATGTCGCGCCAGTTGAAGCGCGCCTGCGCGATGCGGGCTCGTCGACCCGGCGCCGGCGGCGCTGACGAAGCGCTTGGCGATGTCGCGCTCGCGCCGGCTGTATGCGTCGGTGTCGACGGTGAGGCAGAAGGCGTCGTAGCCGTGCTCGATCGCGCGGCGCGACATGATCGTCGACCCAGGCCGCGTCGCCGCGGACATAGAGCTGGTAGATCTTGAAGCGCCGTCGGGCGCGGCCTCGGCGGTCCTTCGAGCCCGGGCTCGCACACCGAGCGAAGCATATGCCGTTGCCGAACTCGCTCGTCGCCGCGCCGACGGTTCGGCGCCGCCCGGCGTGAAAACTCTCGAGCGAGCCGACCGGCGCGACACGCACCGGGATGCGCAGCTTGCGTCCGAACAGGCTCCCGACGCGTCGACCTTGGAGACATCGCGCAGCACGCGCGGGCGAAAGCCGATCGAGTCGAGGGCCATGCGGTTGCGCGCCAGCGTGGTCTCGGTCTCCGACCCGCCGATGATGTAATCCCAGTTGTTGCGGTTGAGGTTCTGCCGCGCCTTGGCGACGAACTCGTGCAGGTTGTGAAGATCGCCGGGTGCCGTCGCGGTGTCGTGGACCGAAGCGGGTTGGTCGGCGCGATCTTGCATGATGAACCAATCGGTTGGAAAGACGGGAACGTCGCACCATGATGCTCATTCCGGCGATCC
>CAVRXD010000030.1:0-106253 GCA_963725065.1 uncultured Alphaproteobacteria bacterium | reverse complement strand
ACCGCACCGGCTTGTTGGGATAGTCCTGCGCAGCGACCGCCGTCGTGAGCGCCAGCAGCAAGCCGGCGGCCTTGAGCAGCGTTCCATGCAATGTCGGCATTCGCACATCCTCCCGGGAACTCGTTCTCACGCGACCGCCGCTTGAACGCGGCGGTCGATTGCGGCACCTGTCGAAGCAGCCCTGGTCCTCGCCGGTGAAGATATACGGTTCGGGCGACCTCTTGCATCATCGGCATATCATGTTCCGGCCCCGCCATGGGCCGCGTCGGCTGCGCCAGAATGTCCCCGCCAGCAGCGCGCGGCGACACACGGTTCCCGCGCGGCCTGACTGGCTTGCGTCCCCGTCATCAGAACTTGATCTCCTGCACCTGCTTTGCCCGTGCGGTACAGGCACTCATGAGGAACGCGAGGTCGGTGCCGGTCGAGACATAGCGCGCGCCCATCCGCACGAACTCGGCGACCAGGTCGGGTCGCGTCGAGAGCCCCCCTACGCCGCAATGCTTGCCGTGCCTGCGGCAGGCCGCGATGGTGCTGGCATAGGCCTCGCGTACCCGCGGATGATCGTATTGTCCGGGAATGCCCCAGTCCGCCAGCAGATCGTTGAGCCCGACCAGCACCAGATCGACGCCGTCGACCGCCACGATCTCCTCGGTCTTGTCGAGCGCGGCCGCGCTCTCAAACTGCACGATCACCATCGTGGCGTCGTTGAGTGCGGCATAGGCCTCCGGGGCGGGGAAGGTACGGAAATGCAGATGCGGAAGACCGCCGGCGTTCGAGCGTTCGCCGAGCGGCGAGAACTTGGCCGCCCTGACGACCGTCTGGGCCTCGTCGGCGGAATGGACATGCGGCGCGATGATCCCGAGCGCGCCGCCTTCGAGCACGCGGGCGATGTAGTCCGGTGTGTTGGCGGGAACGCGCACGAACGGCGCTATCCCGGCTTCGACCGCGGCCATGCAGATTTGCCCGCAGGTCTCGAGCGAGAAGCTCGAATGCTCGAGGTCCACGTAGAGTGAATTCGAAGCCGGCGGTGCGCGCGATGCGCGCAATCTCGATGGTGCGGATGAGCCGCACCGTCATCGATGCCACCACCTCGTCCCGCGCGAGCTTCTCTTTGACGTTGTTGCGCAGGATGTCGCTGATCAGCACGTTGGCCCCCTTCCTCTTTCCGTCCCTCTTGCCTTCTTCTCTTTTGCCGTCTCTTGGCGTTATCCGGGCGGTGGCGCTATGCTGTCCGGCATGATGGCACAGGGGAACCCCGTTGCGGGCAACCACGGAAAACTATCCATGAATTATGCGACCGACTTCAAGTCGATCCGCGGTCAGGTGTCGGCCGAGGAATGGCAGGCGCGGGTCGATCTGGCCGCCTGCTACCGCCTCGTGGACAAATACGGGATGACCGACCTGATCTACAATCACATCACGGCGCGCATCCCGGGCAGCGCCGATCATCTGCTCATCAATCTCTACGGCATGCTCTACAAGGAGATCACCGCGTCGAGCCTGGTGAAGATCGACGTCGAGGGCGAGATCATCTGGAAGCCCGAGACCGACTACGGCATCAACAAATCGGGCTACGTGATCCACGGGGCCATCCATAAGGCGCGGCCGGACGTCGCCTGCGTACTCCATACCCATACCCGCGCCGGCATCGCGGTATCGGCGATGACCTGCGGGCTGCTTCCGCTGTCGCAGACCTCGATGCGTTTCGTCGGCCATATCGGCTACCACGACTATGAAGGTCCCGCTGTCGACCTCGACGAGCGCGAGCGCATCGTCGAGGATCTCGGACCGCACGACGCCCTGATCATGCGCAATCATGGCCTGCTCACCTGCGGGGCGACCATCCAGCAAGCGCTCAACACCATGTATCAGCTCGAACTGTCGTGCCGTTCGCAAGTCGATGCCATGGCGGCGCGCACCGAACTCACCATGCCCGGCGAGAACGTGCTCGCCCACACCGCGCATCTCTATCAACCCGGGACGCGGCGACCCTACGGCGTGCTGGAATGGCCGGCGATGCTCCGGCTGCTCGACGCCGAGGACCGCAACTCCGGCTATCCGCCGTACTGGAACTGAGCGATCGCGCCGCGCTGGCGACCTCATCCGGGCACGGCGGTCTCATCCCCATCATGACTGTTCTCGCTCTTCCGACGGCGCTAACATTTCCCTATCCGACGCCGCCCGAGCCGGGTTCGGTGATGGAGATCGCGCCCGGAATCCTCTGGCTGCGGCTCGCGCTCCCGTACCGCCTCGATCACGTCAACGTCTACCTGATCGAGGACGGCGCCGGCTGGGCGGTGCTCGACACCGGCCTCGATGACGCGACGACGCGCGCCGCCTGGGAGACGCTGCTCGCCGGCGCGCTGCGTGGGCGGCCGCTCACGCGCGTGCTGGTCACGCATTATCACCCCGACCACATCGGTCTCGCTGGCTGGCTGTGCGAGCGCTTCGACCTGCCGCTGCTGATGAGCCAGACCGAATATCTCGTCAGCCTCAGCATTCATCTCGAGCCGGGCGCGCTCAATGCCGAGCCCTACCGCAGCTTCTATCGCTCGCACGGCCTCGACAGCGAGACCACCGAACGGCTGCTCACCAGCGGCCACCGCTACCTGCGCATGATCTCCGGCCTGCCGCGCACGTTTCGCCGCCTCATCGCCGGCGAGTTGCTGCGCATCGGCGGGCGCACGTTCGAGGTCCTGTCGGGTGGCGGACACGCCCCCGAGCAGGTCATGCTGTTCTGCCCGGCGGAAAACCTGCTGCTGTGCGCCGACCAGGTGCTCGCAAGGATTTCCCCTAATATCAGCGTGCAGGCCATGGACCCCGAAGGCGACCCGCTCGGCATCTATCTGCGTTCGCTGGCGAGCCTGAAACGCGACCTGCCGGAAGACGTGCTGGTATTGCCGGGGCACAATCTGCCGTTTGTCGGCCTGGGTACCCGCATCGACGAGCTTTGCGCGCACCACGAGGCGCGCTGTGTCGCCATCGAGACCGCGTGCCGAAGCGCGCCGTGCACGGCGGCGGACCTGGTCCCCGTGGTGTTCCGGCGCGTCATCGACGATCCACATCAGATGGGCTTCGCCTTCAGTGAGGGGCTCGCCCATGTCAATTACCTCTTGCGCGAGAACCGACTGCGGCCGGTGGCGGGCAGTCGCGCCAGCGTCGAGTTCACGGCATGACGGCCGGCTCTGTTGCACGGGCGGCGGGAGCGGTCGCGGCGCTCGTGCTCGGCGCCGTGCCGGCGCTTGCCGCGTCATCGAATCCCTACGACGCATTCGACCAGACCGCCTTTCTCGCCTACCTCAACGCCCCCGATGCCGGTGCCGACCTGACGCGGCCGCCGCGCCTGCGCATCTCGTTCGGCGGGCGCAGCTACGCCGTGGTGATGGATACCGGGTCCACCGGCATCGTGGTGTCGGCCGATAAGATCCCTAACATCGATCGGCTGCCGTCGCTGGGGCCGGGCCGGCTCACCTATTCCAGCTCCGGCCGCATCATGATCGGCCGCTGGGTGATGACACCGGTCACCATCATGGGCCGCAACGGCACCAGCATCGCCGCCGCGCCAATCCCGGTGCTGGCGGTCGACCGGGTCGAATGCATGGACAACGCCAGGCGCTGCGCGCCGCGCGCAGACCCGCGCGGGATTTCGATGCTGGGCATCGGCTTTGCCCGCCGCGGCGATCATCAGGCGCAGAGCGGGCCGGCCAAGAATCCGTTCCTCCATGTCGCGACCGTCAACGGCGCCAAGGCGCAGCGCTTGCGCACTGGCTATCTCGTCACCCGCAGCGGCGTGTTTGTCGGACTGACCGCGGCCAACACCCAGGGCGGCTTCGCCTACGTCAAGCTGGCGCGCGCGGAGGATGACTGGGAGGCGACCCCGGTCTGCATCTCGGTCAACGCCGTCACCCCCGCCGCCTGCGGCACCCTGCTCATGGATACCGGCGTGACTGCCATGTACCTGACCGTGCCCGCCACCCAGGCGCCGGACGCAATGCTCACGAGCAATGGCCGTTCGCAGACGTTGATCGGCGGCACCAAGCTCACGATCTCGATTCCGACCGAAGCGTCGCCGCAGGCGCTCTACAGCTTCACGGTCGGAGAGAGCGGCAATCCGCTGGCGCCGTCCGCGCTCAATCTGGTCAGCCGCGTGCGGCCGCCGTTCGTGAATACCAGTGTGCATTTCCTCAACGGGTTCGACTACCTCTACGACGCCGACGGCGGTTTCGTCGGCTTCCGCTGGACCGGCCGTGTCGCACCGGCGATCGGGAAGGTGACGCCGTCGCGCGAGATTGCGCAGTGAGTTCGTGTCCCGGGCGAGCGAAGCGAGACCCGGGACCTAGGGGCGACATGTACATCGATTTTGCCGTGACGCCCCTGGGTCCCGGGTCTTCGCTCGCTGACGCTCGCTCGCCCGGGACACGTGAGCGGAGCGCACCCCGCGCGCGACATCGCGGCTCGGGCGTGAGCCGTTGTCGGTATTCGTTTCACGATGTCAAACAGCGTAGTTTCTTCGTTCCCGCGGCGCGTTGCTGCGTCCGGGTTTGTCCGTCTCTTCGCATGTGCCTTCGCTTGTGCGTCCGCCGGCGAATTTGGCACCGGCGGCCGTCGCGACAGCAGCAATCCCGTCCCCCCGATGAGGGGTGGATGGAGCGCCGACAGGCCGCACTCATTCTTCGGTCGCGCCTGCGACGCGCGACCACCTGTCCCGGGGCGACCGGGACCTCTCTCGGCGCTCCACCGTGGCGGTTTTCGGATGCGGCCCCACGAAGCCGGCTCCCGGCAGTGGGACACCGGAGCCTGCAGCGACTGCCCGCGCCACGCCATGAGGCCTGGCGGTCGGGGTCCGGACCTCCCTACGTTGCGGTTCGCGCCGCAGCGTGGGACGCCACTCCTTGCTCCGTCTTGCAGGATCGTTTCTAGAAAACGCCCCTCTGAGCCCAGGATGCAAATCGTATACTATAAATTCGTTACGTAGTCAATAGCGTAGTTGAAATGTAGTCAATAAATTTTCGGGCTCCCGACCATACCCGGGCGGGACGCTATAACCTCCCAAACCCCTAGTGGTCCGATTCCGAAGTTCGTCAGCGTTCGCGGCGCGTTCAGATACGAACTTCGGAATCAAAGGACCACTAGCAACTTTATGATTCTAGTGCGGTTTTGAATTTGAAGTTCCTATGACGATCGTGCCGCAGCACTGATAGGAACTTCAAATTCACCGCACTAGTACTGGTCGCAGGTCAAATTCCATGTCGTCATCCCAAGCCAAGACCGCGCCGTATGGCTCTTGGAAATCGCCGATCACGTCGGACCTTATCGTCGCACAATCGATTTCGTTGTCGGACGTGCGGCTCGACGGTGGAAACATCTACTGGCTGGAAGGGCGGCCGCAGGAGCAGGGCCGGTCGGTGGTGGTGCGCGCCGCAGAGGGCCCAGCGCCGACCGACATGATTCCAGCGCCATTCAACGCGCGCACGCGCGTGCACGAATACGGCGGCGGCTCGTGGACCGTGTGGGACGGCGCCGTCATCTTCTCCAACTTCGCCGACGGCCGTCTCTATCGTCTGGCGCCTGACGCATCCGTGCCGCAGCCGCTGACGCCGGAGCCGCCTGCGCGTGACCGGCAGTGGCGGTTCGCCGACGGGGTGATCGATCATCGCCGCAATCGCTGGATCGGCGTGCGCGAGGATCACACCGCCGGGGGCGAGCCGGTCAACACCATCGTCGCCGTCGATCTCGGCGGCGGCGCCGCCGGGCACGTGCTCGCGAGCGGCCACGATTTCTATGCGTCGCCGCGGCTGTCGCGGGACGGCAACTGGCTCGCCTGGCTGGCGTGGGATCATCCCAACATGCCGTGGAACGGCACCATGCTCTACCTCGCGGCGGTCGGGGCCGATGGCGTGCCGGGCGATCCGCAACTGATCGCCGGCGGCGCGACCGAATCGATCTTCCAGCCGGAATGGTCGCCCGACGGCGCGCGGCTCGCATTCGTGTCCGACCGCTCCGGCTGGTGGAATCTTTACGGGTTCGAGTTGGCGACGCGAACCATCCGCGCGCTGGCGCCGATGGCGGCGGAGTTCGGCGCGCCGCAATGGGTGTTCGGCATGGCGACCTATGCGTTCGCCGCACCCGATCGGATCGTGTGTACCTACACGCAGGCGGGTTTGGGCCATCTGGCCGTGCTGGATCTGCCGCACGGCGCGTTGCGCGCGCTCGATACCCCGTTCACCGAATTCGGGTCAGTGCGGGCGGACGGCGACCGCGTCGTGTTTCGCGCCGGCGCGCCCGACCACCCGGCCAGCATCGTGACGCTCGATCTCGGCTCCGGCCGGCACACCGTGCTGAAGCAAGGCACCGGCATTCTCGACCGCGTCGATCTCCACCTTGCCGACTACCTGACCAAGGCCGAGAGCGTGGAATTCCCGACCACCGACGGGGAGACCGCCTTCGGCCTGTTCTATCCGCCGCACAATCCCGACTATGCCGGCCCCGCCGGCGAGCGGCCGCCGCTGCTGGTGAAGTGCCACGGCGGGCCGACCTCGGCGGCGTCGAGCACGCTCAACATGGGCATTCAATTCTGGACCAGCCGCGGCATCGCCGTGCTCGACGTGAACTACCGCGGCAGCACCGGCTTCGGCCGCGCCTATCGCGACCGCCTGCGCCTGGCCTGGGGCCTCGCCGACGTCGACGACTGCGTTCATGGCGCGCGCTTCCTCGCCGAGCGCGGGCGGGTCGACGGCAAGCGGTGCGTCATCAGCGGCGGCAGCGCCGGCGGCTATACCACGCTGGCGGCCCTGACCTTCCGCGACGTCTTCCAGGGCGGAGCGAGCTATTACGGCGTGAGCGACGCCACCGCGCTTGCGCGCGACACCCACAAGTTCGAGTCGCGCTATCTCGACTGGCTGATCGGGCCTTATCCGCAGGAGGAGGCGCGCTATCGCGAGCGCTCGCCGCTCTATCATGCCGATCGGCTGTCGAAGCCGGTGATCTTCTTCCAGGGCGACGAGGATGCCGTCGTGCCGCCGAACCAGACCGAGGCCATGGTCGAGGCGCTGCGGCGCAAAGGCAATCCGGTCGGCTATTTCCTGTTCACGGGCGAGCAGCACGGCTTCCGCAAGTCCGCCAACATCCAGCGCTGCCTCGACGCCGAACTCGCCTTCTACGCCATCGAGGTGTTCCGCACCGGGCTCACGTTCTGATAAATTTTGAGAAATTCGCCCGTTCGCCGCCTCGGCAAGGACGGCAAGCTGCACACGATCCCGACCATGAAGCGCATGGTCGCGCTGGCCCAAGGTCGGCCTGAAGGAGGCGCGGCAGCTGGCGCGGAAGTTTGACCGCAGGCCGCGAGGAAGGTGGAGGTGGGGACCTTCCAGCAAGTGGCGGAAGCCTGTGGTAGCGCGTCGCCGCGACCACGGCCAAGCGAGCGCGAAGGGTGGCTTTGAAATCAGTAAGCGTCAGCTGCCCGCATTTGGCTTGGCGTCTTTCCTGTCCAGCGCTTGAATGCATGCGTGAACGAGCTGACCTCATGAAAGCCAAGCAGCCACGCAATCTTGGATACATGCAGATTGCGCTCCTTGAGGTAACGAACTGCCAGATCGCGCCGCAATTGCTGAATTACTTCAGTGAAGTTCAACCCCTCCTCCGACAACTTTCGCTCAAGCGTCCTCGGGCTCATTCCCAGAGTGGGAGCAATATCCCCCACAAGTACTCTTCCATGTGGAAGCCGTGACGAGATCGCGTTCTCAACCTTCGAGCGCAACTGGCTCAGATCATCCCTCCTATGGGCCAGCCCCAATTCGCAATACTTCAAGAGCAGGTCATTGAGACGATTGTCAGAGTGAATAAGCGGTAGCTCACGTGTGTCGAACTCCAAGGAAAATTCGTCTGTGCCGGTACCGAATTGTACTTTCGTTCCGACAAAACGCGACATTTCTGAGGTGTTTCCCGATCGATGATGAGCGATTGTGAAGTGTTGCGGTACGAGATGCCGCCCCGTCAGTAAACGGCAAATTCGTATTACAGCAAACATGCAAAATTCTATTTGATGTCTGTCTGAGTGCCGTGGGACGCCAGAGTAACTCAGACTGATCGTGAGCCTGTTTGCCTCTCGATATCCGAACACGACGGCCTCGTTAGTAATCTTGCTGTATCGAGCAAGCCGCTTCAGTGCCTCGCCCAAACTCTGCGAGGAGGCCATGACGTAATAGAGCAGCCCGAGGTCGCGCGGATCGAAATCGCGAGCCAGCGTGAAGCCAATACAGTCGTCCTTTAGAGCAGTCGCGGCCTCGTCCAAAAGCGTGACCTGGCTTCGCACACTCAGCCGCACTTCCGGGTCGGCAATCAGCTCTGGCGTCAGTCCAACTCGTTTAAGAAGGGGCGCCACCGGCACACCGGCATTTTTCAGGCGCGCCATGGCGAGGCGCGAAAGGCCGCCTTGCGCCGTAGTGATTGCGGGCAAGTCCTGTCCCGGAGTTAGGGCTGCAGAGGTCCCATTGCTCATATTCGGCCTTCCCGGACGGGGCAAACGAACAAATGTCTGGCGGAGGGTAACAAGTCTCGGACAGGGGGCAAAGCGACTAACGATTGACCGCGACGATAAAGGTCCGTTGCGGCCCCGTAAGGCCGGCAAGCTGGAAACCGTCATCACCAGCACTTGTCACTATCTCGACGACGAACGCGAGCCTACTGAACCTGCTCCGCGAGCAACTACGTTGCCGGGGTGGCTTCGATAAATCATTAGGGGGGGTGGCGCCGATATCCGACTACGGCGTCCGCAGCGGCACGCCGGTCGTCGCGTATAACATCTACCTGGTGCCGCGCCTTGAGCTAGCGGCGCCTAATGGGCACAAGTATCACGCCCAGCCGTTCGCGACCGCAGACGATGCGGTAGCCGAGGCCACGCGCGGTCGGTCGGATCGCTGGGAAGTCATCTTGGCCAAGGACGAACGCATCGCGCCGAACGCGCCGAACAAGGTGACCGGCGTCAACCGAGCACCACATAAGCGCTGAAATCGGCAATGAGGAGCACCAACACCGCCGACAGGATCAGCTCGGTGCGCACGCTGTCGGCGGAATGCGCCTGGGGATCGTCGAGCAATCTCCCGGTGCGGACGAAGCGCACGGTTGCCACGACGATGAGCCCCAGTCCGCCGAAGATGAGGGCGTGGCCGTCGTAGCGTCCGAACGGTCCCTGCAGCCGTTCGAGCAACCGCTGCGCCGCTTCGGTCGACGTGGAACTCGCGACCGTCAGCACGAAAAGATTGAACTTCTCGATGACGAAGCCAAAGGCAATGACGGCAATGCCGGTTCGGACCCAGGCGAGGAACGTGCGCTCATTGGCTGCGTGATCGCTGTAGCCCGGAATCATGACGCTCTCAATATCGATAGGGTGTGACCTCGAGCAGGGGAAACGCGCTGAGCACGTGCGGAATGTTTGCCGGCGCGGCGGCGTGCAGATACGAGCGGTTGAGATCGGCGAAGGTCGCGGCGCCCAGCAAGCCGAGGCAGCGCTGCACCTCGTCCTCGAGCAACTCGAGCAGGCGCACGATCCCGCTCTGTCCGCCGCACGCGAGCGCAAAGCACTGCATGCGGCCGATGCCGACCAGATCGGCGCCGGTCGCGATCGCCTTGACGATGTCGGTGCCGCGGCAGATCGAGCCGTCGACGATGATTCTGGCGCGGCCGCCGGCGGCGTCGACGACCTCGGGCAGCACGTCGAGCGAGCCGCGGCCGTGATCGAGCTGCCGCCCGCCATGATTCGACACGTAGATCCAATCGACCCCGTGCTCGACCGCGATCGCGGCGTCCTCGGCGGTGGCGATGCCCTTGATCGCGAGCGGAATCTTGAACTTCGTCTTGATGCGCTCGACCGTGCGCCAGTCGAGGCTCGCCTGCGCGACGCGGTTCTGCACCCGGCGCCGGCCGGCTGTGACGAAGCGCTTGGCGATGTCGCGCTCGCGCCGGCTGTAATGCGCGGTGTCGACGGTGAGCGCGAAGGCGGCATAGCCGTGCTCGATCGCGCGGGCGACGTGATCGTCCACCCAGGCCGCGTCGCCGCGGACATAGAGCTGGTAGAGTCGCAGCGCCTTGGGGGCCGCCTTCGCCAGCTCCTCGAGCCCGGGCTCGCAGACCGAGCTGAGCATATGCGCGCACCCGAACTGCTCGACCCCGTGCACGACCGATTCGGCGCCGGCGGCGTGAAAGCTCTCCAGCGATCCCACCGGCGCGAGCACGACCGGCAGGCGGAGCTTGCGTCCGAACTGGCTCACCGACGCATCGACCTTGCTGACGTCGCGCAGCACGCGCGGGCGAAAGGCGATCGTGTCGAGCGCCATGCGGTTGCGCCGCAGCGTGGTCTCGGATTCCGCCCCGCCGACGATGTAATCCCAGTCGTTCTGGTTGAGGTTCTGCCGCGCCTTGGCGACGAATTCATGGAGGTTGTGAAGATCGCCGGGTGCCGTCGCGGTGTCGTGGACCGAAGCGGGTTGGTCGGCGCGATCTTGCATGATGAACCAGTCGGTTTGGAGAAGGGGGGAACGTCGCACCATGATGCTCATCCCGGCGATCCGTCGTCAACCAGCCGCGCGCGGCCCTTGCCCCTCGCTCCGCGGTTTCGGACGCGGTAGGTTGGTGAGCCTGGAGACGCCGCGCAGATCGATGGCTTGAGAGTGCGAATGCTGGCAAAAGCGGAAACGGACTCCGTCGCGACGACCGTGGACCGGTGGCTTGCGCAATTCGAGCGGGCGCTGGCGGAACGCGATGACGCTTTGCTCGCGACCCTGTTTCATGGCGACAGCCATTGGCGCGATGTGCTGGCCCTGACCTGGGACATCAGAACGGTCAGCGGCTTGGACGCGATCGTGAAAGAGCTGCGGGCGCATGTCGGACGGGCCCGACCGGCCGGTTTCAGGACAGCCCCCCAACGGACCGCCCCCCGCCACGTGACGCGCGCGGGCACGAGCGCGATCGAAGCGATCTTCCAGTTCGAAACCGCCGACGGCCGCGGCAGCGGAGTGCTGCGGCTCACCCCGGATGCGAACCACGGCACCGCGCTGAAAGCGTGGACATTGCTCACATCGCTGGACGAATTAAGCGGGACCGCGGAGCAGGCCGGGCGATCACGGTCTGCGGACAAGTCCTATTCGCGCGATTTTCGCGGCCCGAACTGGCTCGACCTCAGGACAGCCGCCGCCGAGTATGTCGACCGGGATCCCGCGGTGCTCGTTGTCGGCGGAGGACAGGCCGGGCTTTCGATCGCCGCCCGCCTTATGCAATTGCAGATCGACACGCTGGTCGTGGACCGTGAAGCGCGCATCGGCGACAACTGGCGCAATCGTTATCACGCGCTGGTCTTGCACAACCAGACGCATGCCAACCACCTTCCTTACATGCATTTTCCACCGACCTGGCCGAGCTACATTCCCAAGGACAAGCTTGCCGCCTGGTTCGAGGCCTACGTGGAAAGCATGGAGCTCAACTACTGGACCGGCACTGAATTCGAAGGCGGCAGGTACGACGAACAGGAGGAGCGGTGGTCCGTTACGCTGCGGCGTGTGGACGGCACCAAGCGGGAGATGCACCCGCGGCACATCGTCATGGCCACCGGCGTGAGCGGCATTCCGAACCTTCCGGATATTCCGACGTTGCGGAATTTCCGCGGCACCATTCTGCATTCCAGCCAGTACGCCGACAGCGAGGCATGGCGAGGCAAGAAGGCCCTTGTCATCGGCTCCGGCACCAGCGGCCATGACATTGCACAGGACCTGTACTCGAGCGGGGCAAAGGTCACCCTCGTTCAGCGCAGCTCCACCATGATCGTCAATGTCGAGCCGAGCGCGCAGCTGCCATACGCGTTGTACAGCGAAGGACCTCCGCTGGAGGACTGCGACCTGATCACGACCTCCATCCCGCTCCCACTGGCAAGAAAGAGCCACATCCTCCTCACCGAACAGGCGAGGAACATGGACAGGCCCCTGCTCGATGCTCTGGAGCGCATGGGGTTCAAGCTTGATTTCGGCGACGACGGAACCGGCTGGCAGTTCAAGTACCTCACCCGCGGTGGCGGCTATTACTTCAATGTCGGCTGTTCCGATCTGATCGTCGAAGGCGAGATCGGCCTGGTGCAGTTTTCCGATATCGCCGGATTCGTCTCAGAGGGAGCGTCGATGCGCACCGGCGATACCCTTGCCGCCGACCTGATCGTGCTGGCGACCGGCTACAAAGGGCTGGAACATCAGGTCAGCGGATTGTTCGGCGATGATGTTGCCGCGCGCGTCGGCCCGATCTGGGGATTCGGCGATGACCAGGAGTTGCGCAACATGTTCGTGCGCACCGGGCAGCCGGGCCTTTGGTTCATCGCCGGCAGTTTCGCCCAGTGCCGCATCTACTCCAAGTATCTCGGCCTGCAGATCAAGGCCTGCGAGGCCGGCCTGCTGCCCCGAAGCCGCGCGGTTCCGGACGCCGCGGGTGCGCGCGGCCCGGTTTGAGCTGAAGTGAACTCGCACGCGAATCAAAATGCCGCCGCCCACGTTCGTGGGCGTCGGCTGTAGGGAGGGAGGATAAAGTGATGAAATCGATATGGTTGTCGGCACTTGCGAGCGCCGGTCTCCTGACCCTGTCTGGCGCAACGCTCGCGGCCGATATCCCGCAGGCCTGCAACAGCTACAAGCCCGCCGTGACCGGCGGCCCGATGCCCCCGCCGGAGTCCGACACCGTCATCATCCGGTGGCTCGGCAATGCCAATTTTGAATTCGCCTACAAGGGCAAGGTCTATCTGTTCGACGCGTATTTTGGCCGCACGCCGCGGGCGCACAACGTCGGCTTCACCGCCGCGGATGTGATCAAGGCCGAAGCGATCTTCGTATCGCACGCGCATTTCGATCATATTTCGGATATCGGCCCCGTTGCCCGACAGACCGGCGCGCCCGTCGTCGGCGCGCCGATTACGGCGGAGACGGCAAAGAAGCTCGGCGTGCCGGAAAAGCAGATCGTCGTTGCCAAGGGCGGCGAAACACTGAAATTCGGCGACGCAACCGCCGAGATCGCGCTGGCGCAACATTCCACCATCCAGCCGGGCCTCACCGACATTTACGCGAGCCTTTACCAGAACGATTCGCCCCCTTACTCCGAGGAAGAAAAGCAAGAACTTGCCCGCGTGCGGGCGCTCGGGACGTTCGACCCCAAGGTGATCACCGAGGGCACGCTTGCCTACGGCCTCGTCTTCCCCTCGGGCTTCAAGGCCGTGCTCATCGGCAGCGCGGGACCGATCACTCCCGGGGTGCGTGCGCTGGCCGAAAAGCTCGGCCCGGTCGATGTTGCCATCGTTGCCTATCAGGTGCACGCGGTCGCCGACACGCAGATCGCCTATACGTGGCCGTTCATCGACTTGTTCAAGCCGAAGCTCTTTCTGCCGGCGCATCACGATGCCAATCCGCCCACCTGGGTCGATCTCGGCGTCGAGCCGCTGTTCGACCGGATCCGCACGAACATGCCGAACACCGCCTTCGTCGCACCGCTCTATCGTTCGCCGATCTGCGTGGCCGGCGGCGGCGCCGACCAGGGCAAGGTCGTGTCGTTCAAGCCTTAAGCCTTCGGTTCTGCCATCGCGCCGGCAGGCGAGGGGGGAAGCCGTGAGCGACACATCCTCCGCACAGGTTCGCATCGTCGTCATGGAGGGCGACGGCATCGGGCCGGAGATCACCGCCGCCACGCTTGACGTGTTGGGAGCGGCCGCGCGCGTGTTCGCGCTCGATCTGTCGTTTTCACCCCTCACGGTGGGCTTCGCGGCGTTGCGCGCGCACGGCAGCACGCTGCCCGATGCCGCGGCGGAAGCCGCGCGCGCGGCCGACGGCGTGATCCTCGGCCCGGTCTCGCACAATGACTATCCGCCGGTGGCGCAAGGCGGTCTCAATCCGTCGGGCGAATTGCGAAAGCGCCTCGACCTGTTCGCCAATATCCGCCCGGCGCGCAGCCGCGGCGGCTTTCCGCCCCGCTGCGGCGCGCCCGTCGACCTCGTGATCGCGCGCGAGAACACCGAGGGCTTCTACGCGGACCGCTCGATGTTTCTCGGCTCCGGCGAGTTCATGCCCACGCCCGACCTCGCGCTGTCCGTGCGCAAGATCACGCGCGCGGGCTCGACCCGTATCGCCGAGGCGGCCTTCGCACTGGCGCGGCAGCGCCGCAACAAGGTGACGGCGGTGCACAAGGCCAACGTGCTGCGGGTGTCCGACGGGCTGTTTCTCGAATCCGTGCGCGCGGTGGCGGCGCGCTTTCCCGCCGTGGACTACGAGGAGCGGATCATGGACGCGATGGCGGCGCTGCTGGTGCGCGACGCCGGCGCATTCGACGTGGTGGTGACCACCAACATGTTCGGCGACATACTCTCGGACCTCGCCTCCGAGATCAGCGGCAGCCTCGGGCTCGCCGCCTCGCTCAATGCCGGCGAAGCCCATGCCATGGCGCAGGCGCAGCACGGCTCGGCGCCCGACATCGCGGGACAGGACCGCGCCAACCCGGCGTCGCTGATCGGCTCGGCGGCGATGCTGCTCGCCTGGCTCGGCGAGCGCCGGGGCGACGCGCGCCTCACGCGGGCCGCGGCGGCGATCGAGAAGGCGATCGATCGCGCGGTTGCCGATCCGGCGTCACGCACCGCCGATCTCGGCGGCCCGCTCGGGACCAAGGCGTTCGCCGCGCGGGTGGCGGCGCTGGTGGAGGAGGGGGCACGATCGCCGTAGGCAGGACAGGCGGGGCTGCCGCTTGCTGCGCGAGCCGCGGCGTCGACACGGAATGACGACCGACGGAGCGGACGCGATCGCCGCGCCAATGGCGTTGGCATCAGCTGAAGCCAGGCAGGAACAGGTATTGCAGCAGCGCCGTGCCGCCGAGGCTGCCGAGTGGCAACAGCATTGCGCGCACCATGGGCTGCTGCGAGAACGGGCTGAACGCCCCTTCGCGTAGCTCGTCGACCCGACGCAACAAGATTTCCAGTTGGCCGGCACGGTGTCCGCCATCGTTCAGATTCCTGGCGAGAATGATCTGTTGGTTGAGCCGGCGGCGCGCCTTCGCGCGTGATTCCTCTACCGACCATCGCAGCGCCACCGCGCAAGCGGTGACAATCAGCATCCCAACTCCCATTGCGATCAGATCGGGAATATTACGGCCGTAATCGGCGAACAACGGGCTGCGCGAGGCGACCAGCAAGGCGATGATCAAGAACGGATAATAGAAAAGACTGGTGATGCATTTGGTGCGCTTGGAGACGAAGACGAGGTCGAGCCAATCATCGAGACAGGCCTGCGGTAGATCAAATCGTGTGCTGAATTCCTGCAGCGTTCTAGCCGGCCAAACGCCGGTACCTTTCTTACGAAAAGCCTTTATGAGGCTCCAACACAGCAAAGTTGCGTCCGCAACAGAAAAGATCAAGACGAGGATGGCCAAGATAAGCGCGAACGTCACTATGTTATAGGTCCACAGACTTATCTGGCCGCGGATCGGATCATGCGGATGGCCGAAGATCAGGGCTAGGATCGCCCAAAGCACGGCCATGGCTGCAATTCCGATAGTCACGCGGCCAATTCGCGCGATCCAACGCGCCCGATAGATGTATCTGCGCCAGAAGTGAACGGCGTTCCCATTCTGACCAGCGCCATTGCCCGGCAAGCGATACCCAAGGTACCTTAACAATCTGGTCCACGGCGGGCCGACGCCGATAATACTGGCCCGCTCATCCGCCACGTTCTGCCACGTCGCCGTGAGGTGCAAGTCCTGGACGATCTTGTTGGTATTCCGTTCGAGCCGCTGCCATCCGCGAACGAGCAGCCAGATGCAAAGAAGAAGAGTCGCGAGGCGCAGAAAGATCGTCGGCCAGACGCTGAGGCCTTCCAGCGGCATCATCGGCTGACCGTCTCGCGTCAGCCAGTGGGCGAGCTTCGGCACCCCGAAATAAAGCAACGCACCCAATATCACCAGGACGAGTAAAAGGCCGGCGAGACAAGTTAAGCCGCGCGCAAGTAGCCGTTGGTTGTTATCCGCACCCTTCATGATCATGTTAATGCGACGCCAGGTTCGACGCCGGAAAGATTTGAAGCTCAGGCCGATGTACAGCCCAAGGGCCAGTACAACGCCCAGGGCGAGCGCCACGAGACCTAGCGCCGGACCCGTAGCCACTTGCGGGACCATCGCGGAGGGCAAGGGATGGATGTCCTTGCACTTGAGCAGATTTTTTGTGCAGTCCGGGCGATCTGATCGCTGGGCTTCGGTCATGGCAGCGCTACCCGGTTTCGGGAATTGAAACTCGCGTGTGCTGCCGATCTCGAAGATCAAGGGAGTGACCGACCATGCCGGTCTGGGCGCAGGATTCTGAGGGGGCGTGTCATCGCGGATCGCAACGCGCGTCACGAGGAATTCGGCGGTCTGGTAACTGCCCCGGAACGGTGGAATTTCGTTTTGAATGTCGGGCCGCAGCCGCAAGCCGAAGCTCGACGCGACCAGCAGGTTGCGGGTCCGGGTCTGGCCGCCCGGATTCAGCAGCAGGGCATCGAGATCGGTGGTGAAGAACCAGGCATTCGGCAGCAGCGGTCGCAGCGACTGCAGCACGAGCAGCTTGTCGTAGAGATCGGAGCCAAGCACACCGACTGCCTCGATACCTTGCTGGCCGTCCCGGCGAAGAGCCGCATCCAGCTGTTGGATGCGATCCCCAAGCCGCCGCAGATAATCGAACTGGCTCTGGCCCTCGGCGCGGTCCTTCGCGATCGGATCGGGCGGCCTCTTGGCGCTGTCCTTGCTGTCTTTGTCCGGCTTGCTGCCGGTGTCCCTGGCGTTGGCGCCGGAGGCCGAGCCGCTGCCGTCCGGCATTTGACCGTCGAGGCCGCGCAAATACTTGAAGGGATGCAACCACTCCTTGTCTCGAAATGGATCGTCGCTGACTGGCTCGCACGGAGACTGGGTCAGACATCGCGCCATCGTGTCCGGCAAGGCCCGCCCGTAGAGCGTGTCCCACTCCGAGACCAGCGCGATATGGCTGTGGCGACGCACCCCGAGGGTGTCGCCGACCTTGTGTACGAGCGCTTCATAGCGCGCATACCATTCGGAGGCCGGTGCGACCTGGTCGTGGCGATCCGGTTCGCCGCCGCGCAGGCCCAGTTTGCCGCCGACGGTCTCCACCAGGTCCTCGAACCGCGCGTACAAACCGGCGATCGGACTGAGCCTGCCGACACCGCGCAGTTTCAGCTCCTCGCCGATCGCACCGGCGAGCGCATCGTCGGTGGCAGTGATGCGGTGCAGCCTGATGCCCTTTTCCTGCTCGAAGAATTCGCTCGTGCAAGTATTCGAGACGAGGCAGGCCCGATTTATCGCATAGACGGCATGCAAGCCGGTCAGCAAGATGTCGTCGCTGACCGTCGCTTGGGAGCCGTAGAACGGAGGGGGCGGCGAACCCGAGCAGGCGCCGCTTGACCAATCAGCTTTGGACCAGCCGGGGGCATCGACCTCATCGACTATTGCCTTGAGTGTGGTCGAGAGTTGCGGGCCGAGAATCTTGACCGAGTCGGGAGATCCCTCCTGACGAGGAAGATAGGGACACAAGAGCTTGCCCAATTGTTGCAATGGAGCCGCGCGCGGCGGCGACACGTGCGCAGCCTGAGCGAGCACCGCCTGCGTGGACGCGGTGAATTTCGGTGCGGGAGTCGCCGGGGCCGCCAAAGCATCTTCGTCGAACCAAAGCAACAGAACGCGCTGGTGACCTCTTTGGACTTTGGGCCGCTCGGGCCTGCGCTTGAACCACTCGTACGGAATGAATTTCGGCAACGTCGCGGATTGTGACGCCGGTGCCGAGGCCGTCCCCTGGACCGCGATCGAATCCGGCTGTGACGCCCACAACCAGGCGGTCGACGTTGGAGGCGGCGGCTCCGGGTCGGGCCAATAGAAGCCGATGTGCTGCGGATCCTCCGGTACGAAACCCTCGGCGTTCAGCGCCGCTAGCACCGCATAGCGCCTGCGACGCCGCGCTTCCTGGTCCTCCGAGTACGGAGTTCCGGAGACCGACACCAGCAGCGTAAGGAAAGGTGCACCACCCGGTGGTCCCAAGGGCGGCCGGCAATACGTTTCGATTTCTTTGTATCTGATGTTGCTGCGGTCGCAGTTCTCCGGTTTGAGCTCCGGAGACTTGTTCAATTCATCGGCGACAGCCGCGAAGGGATCCTGCCAGAGCCGGGCATCGACGTGCTGCTCCCCGACCCGCTCGTGTATCGATCGCTCGGTCGTCGCCGGCCGGTTGCCTTCCAGCGACACCTGGTGCGTGACAAAAAATGTGCCGGCTGCCACCAGCAGAATCCATATGAAGCCGTTTCCTCCGACGTTGGATAGCTTCGAGTTGTCTGCCAATACCGGTCCCCCATGCAGCGGCCGGTCTGTCGCGGCCGAGACTTGGGACAAAGCCCTCGTCAACCCAGACTTGGCGGACGCGACTCGGCCCCAAACGCATTGATGGACGACGTGACGGACCTTCGCCCGTCGCGGAGAAGTGGGCGGTCAGCCGACGCTTCCCCTCCTCTCAGGAGGTACTATTACACGCTATGCGTGTAATTGCAAGATATCACACCCATACCCTTGCAGGCTGCTTGAAACGTGCGGGAGGAGTCCGGTGCCAAAACGTCAAGGCTCTGCCACCACCGGCAGTGTCTCGAGCGACCGCAGTCCGGGCCGTTGGCGCCAGCGGATATCGGAGGGATCGACTGCCAGCCGCAGTCTCGGCCAGCGCGTGAACAGCGCCTGCAGGGCGCAGATGCCTTCGAGCCGTGCGAGCTGATGGCCCAGGCAAAAATGGATTCCGGTCCCGAACGAGATGTGCCGGTTGGGGCGGCGCGCAAGATCGAGTCGCTCGGGGTGCTCGATCGCGCCGGGGTCCATATTGGCGGCCGCCACCATGGCCATGACCCTGTCGCCCTTCCTCAGGCGGACGCCCTCAAGCTCGATGTCCCGTCGCACGAAGCGCGGTTTCGAGAACTGCACCGGCGACACGAAGCGCAGAAACTCTTCGACCGCCAGGCTGCCGCGGCTCCAGTCCGCCGTGAGCCAATCGCGCAGGCCGGGATTCCGGAGCAGCTCGTAGACCGATCCGCTGATCAAATGGGTCGTGGTCTCCGAGCCCGCGCCCAGCAGCAGAAAGACCATCGACACCATCTCGTTGGCGCTGATGCGCCCGCCTTCCATTTCGACCCGCACAAGCTCGGCGATCAGGCCCTCGCCGCCTTCCGTGCGGGCGAGTCGCAAGCGCTCTTCCAGATAGCGTTTCATCGGCCAGAGGCCGCCGATCATGCGCACGAAATCGGTGACCCCGGCGAGCCGCGCCACCGTGTTGGCCCAGGCGATGAACCTCGGGCGGTCGGCGAGAGGCAGGCCGAGCAGCTCGCAGATGACCGACAGCGGCAGCAATCGCGCATAGCGCGCGACGAGATCGGCCGGGCTGCCGTCGGCGAACAGCTTGCCGGCGAGATCGTCGGCGATGGCGCGAATGCGCGGCTCCATGTCGAGAACCGCGCGGCGGCGGAAGGCCTCGTCGACGATCTGGCGCAGGCGCGTGTGGTCGGGCTCGTCCATGGTCAGCATGCTGTTGGCGAGCGCGCCGACGAAGGCCGGCATCCACCAGCGCAGCCCGGCAACGCCGCCGCTCTCCTTGCGCAGCGTGAACGTCTCGCCGTCCTTCAGGACGCGGGCCGTCGACTCGTATGTGGTCGTGATCCAGACCTTGCCGACGATCGGGAACCGGGTCTCGACCACCGGGCCCAGCGCCCTCAGTCGTTCGATGCCGGCGGCGGGATCGCGGAAAAACGCCTGGCTGGTGAAATCGACCTGCGCCGTCATCACTGACCCCCGCCGGAGTAAAGTTGCTCGCGGTCCTTCGATTCCGAAGTTTCGTATCTGAACGCGCCGCGAATGTTTACGAATTTTGGAATCGAACCATGGTCCCCGCCACTAAATGGGGGTCGCAGACAAAATGTTGGATGGCGTCAGAGCGGGGGCAGCCCCCAGTTTCCTGCATTGGTTAACGGGGGCGCGGAGCAACGAATTGTTCGCGACAGGGCCTGCGCAGTCGGGTCGAGCGCGTTGCGGCCGCGCTGGCGAACTATCTGCCGCGTCACCTGGGGCGGGCAGAAGGCTGACGTGACGCCCGCCGCGGTGCGTGCCCTGCGCGGAGCACGCGCCCGTTTACGTCATTGCCGGCTATATCACCCGCCCGGTCGCATCGTCGATCAGGTGCATGTGGTCGACGCTCGCCGCGAGCCGCATGGGCGCGCCCTCGCGCGCTCCGGCAGTGGGGCTCACCCGGGCGCAGACGTCGAGCCCGTTGACCCGGAAGAACACCAGCGTCTCCATGCCCATCGGCTCCGTGACTTCGAGCACCGCATCGACATAGCCGAGTTGCGCGTCGCCGTTGGGCTTGCATTCGGTCAGGTGCTCCGGACGCAGCCCGAAGGTGAGGCCGTCGCGGCCGACGTGACTGCGATAGCGCCCGGCGCGCGACGGCGGCACCGGCAGCACGATGTCGTCGCTCAGGCGCACGCGCAGCGCGTCGCCGGCCTGCTCCAGCCGGCAGGGCAGGAGGTTCATTGCGGGCGAACCGATGAAGCCGGCAACGAAGCGCGTCGCGGGCGTGTGATAGAGATCGTTCGGAGCGCCAATTTGTTCAATCTTCCCACGGTTCATCACCACCACCCGGTCGGCGAGCGTCATCGCCTCGATCTGGTCGTGGGTGACATAGACGGTGGTGGTGCGCACCTTCTGGTGCACGCGCTTGATCTCGGTGCGCATCTGCACGCGCAGCTTGGCGTCGAGATTCGACAGCGGCTCGTCGAACAGGAAGACCTTCGGGTTGCGCACGATCGCGCGGCCCATGGCGACGCGCTGGCGCTGTCCGCCCGAGAGCTGCCGCGGCTTGCGCTCGAGCAGCTCGGTGATGTCGAGGATGCGCGCGGCCTCCTGCACGCGGCGCGCGATCTCGTCCTTCGGGTAATGCTTGAGCCGCAAACCGAACGACATGTTCTCGTACACCGTCATGTGCGGGTAGAGGGCGTAGTTCTGGAACACCATCGCCATGTCGCGGTCCTTCGGCGGCACGTCGTTGACGACCTCGCCGTCGACCGCGATCTCGCCGGCGCTGATCTCCTCGAGCCCGGCGATCATCCGCAGCGTCGTCGACTTGCCGCAGCCGGAGGGACCGACCAGCACCACGAATTCCTTGTCCGCGATGTCGAGGTCGATGCCGCGCACCGCCTCGGTGTCGTCGAAGCGTTTGACCACCTTGCGCAGCGAAACCTGGGCCATGGCTAGCGCCTGATTGAGTACAGTCTGTCCGCCGTCATTGCCGGGCTTGACCCGGCAATCCATCGTCTTCGCGACAAGCTTTTGCGAAATGGATGGACCCGCGGGTCAAGCCCGCGGGTGACGCGGACGAATGGGAGAGCGTAGAGCCAAAAGGGAAACATACTCCTATCCCTTGGTCGCGCCGGCGGTGAGCCCGGCGATGTAATAGTCCATCAGGAAGGCGTAGATGATCAGCGGCGGAGCGGCGCCGAGCAGCGCCCCGGTCATGATCTGACCCCAGTTGAACACGTCGCCCTTCGTCAGGGTGGTGATGATGCCGACCGGCAAGACGAGCTGGTCGGCCGAGGTGGTGAAGGCGAGCGGATAGAGGAACTGCGCCCACGACACCGTGAAGGCGAAGATGGTCGCCGCGATCAGGCCGGGCAGCGCGACCGGGATGAATACGCGAGTCAGAATCTGGCGATAGTTGGCGCCGTCCATCAACGCCGCCTCATCGAGTTCCTTCGGGATCGAGGCGAAGTAGCCGATCATGATCCAGGTGCAGAACGGCACCGTCAGCGTCGGATAGAGCAGCAGCAGCACCCACCATCGATTGATCAGCTGGATCCCCAGATGCTCGTTGACCAGCGCGAACATCTTGAACAGCGGGATGAACAGCAGTGTCTCCGGAATGAGATAGGTGAGGAACACGCCGGTCGCGAGCGTGGCCGAGCCCCAGAATCGCATGCGCGACAGCGCGAAGGCGGCCGGTATGCTGATCAGCATGGTGATCGTCACCACGATCACCGAGACCAGCGCGGAGTTGAGGAAGAAGGTGAGATACATCCGCGACGTCAACAGCTCGGCGTAGTTGCTGAGCGTCGGATTCTGCACCCACCATGGATTGGTGGCGGCCGAGATCTCCGCGCTGGTCTTCAGCGACGTGATCAGCATGTAGACCGGCGGCATCAGGAAGAAGATCGCGAACAGGATAAGGAAGAAATACGACCAGCGCAGCGCCCAGCGGCGGTCGCGGCTCATGCTGCCGTATTTGCGTGCGCCCGGCGACGTTGCTTCGGTCGTGATCGACGCCGCGGTCATGACATTTCGCCCGCCCGGCGGTTGATGTCGCGCAGGATGAACACCGCGGCGACAGTGAGGATCGGCACCATGAACAGCGAGACGCTGGCGCCGAGCGGAATGTCGTTGCCCTGGATGCCGACCCAGAACGCCCAGGTCGCGAACACGTGGGTGCGGTCGATCGGTCCGCCCGCCGTCAAAATGCGCACGATGTCGAAGTTGGCGAAGGTGACGATCAGCGAGAACAGCGCGGTGATCGCCATGATGTTGCGCATCATCGGCAGCGTCACGTACCACATGCGCTGCCACCAATTGGCGCCGTCGATGGCGGCGGCCTCGTAGAGCTGCTCGGGCACCGATTTCAGCGCCGCCAGGTACATGATCATAAAGAACGGCGCGCCGATCCAGACGTTCACCAGGATGACGGAGAAGCGCGCCCAATAGGCCTCGCCGGTCCACGGCACGGGCCCGATGTCGAACAGCGCCAGCAGCCAGTTCAAGGCGCTGTAGGAGGGGTCGAACAGCCACAGCCACGCCAGACAGCTCATGGCCGGCGGGATCACCCACGGCACCAGCAGCATGCCGCGCCACTTGCGCTGGCCCCGGCTCGGGATGTTGTGCACGAAATGCGCGACGATAAAGCCGATCAGCGCTTTGAAGATGACCGCGGTGATGGCGAAGATGCAGGATTGCTGCACCACCATCCAGAACGTCTCGCGCTTGAACAGGAACAGGAAATTGTCGAAGCCGACGAACCGCTCCATCGACTTGTTGAGGGTGGCCAGATGGACGGAATAGAGCGCGGGATAGAGCACCAGCAGCGTGACCAGCAACAGGAGCGGCAGCGTCATCAGGAACGCAATGGTCGATTTGCGCTGCAGCGCCCGACGCAGAGTCGAACGCCGGCCGGAGCTCTTGGCAATCACTGGAGCGTCGAGAGCCGCGTCGACCATCATCGTGCCCGGACAGCGTAAGGCTTAAGATCAGCGGCAGCGGGTGCCCATCACCCGGCGGGTGGGAGCCCGCTGCCGCGCGCGGCGGCGCCGCGCCGCTCGGCCCGTCGGGCGAGCGGCAGCAGCATCGCGAGCGCAATCAGGTCCGCATGAAGCCTTCGATTTCGCTTTCGGCCCAGGCCAGGGTCTTTTCCATCGGTTCGCCCTGCTTGAACCGCACGACCATCTTGGTCTGGATCGCCTGGGTATAGATTTGATGGGCGATGCGCGGCGGCGCCGGCGCCGCGCCGACCGAGAGGGTCTGATGATTGTGCGGATTCGGGTAGTGGTAGAGCGTACCCTTGGGCGGCCCTTCGTCGGCCCAGGTCTTGAAGTCGGTGAAGCTCGCGAACGCGGGCAGATCGTAGCCGGCGCTGGCCGCCACCATCTTCTCCGCCGAGGCGCGTTGCGACAACCGCACCAGCAGGCTCTTGGCGGCGGGCTTGTTCTTGCTGAAGCTCCAGATGCCCCAGAAATAGGGCAGGAACGGTGCGTAGCGTCCGTTTGGACCTGACGGCATGCCGTGGGTCCAGAGCTGCTCGGCGATCTGCGGCGCATCGCGCTTGGCGACGGCCCACGAGCTCGGCGGGTTCATGATCAGCGCGCCCTTGCCGGCGATCAGCCACTTGTTGTTGGACGTGTTGTCCCAGGCCGGCGCATCCGGCGGCAGGTACTGCGCGAGCTTCTTGTAGTAGTCGAGCGCCTGGCGGACGGAATCTGTTTTGACCGAGATGTTGCCCTTGGCGTCGACCAGGTTGGCGCCGAAGGACTGGAAGATCGCGCCCGACGTGTCGGTGTTGTCCTCGGTGGTGCCGAGCCCGATACCGAAGGGGAAGCCCGCTTTCTGGCAGGCCTCGGCGGCCTTGAGCATGGCGTCCAAGGTCCAGGCCTCGGCCTTCGGCGGGCCGCCGGCGGGGTACATCGCGACCACGTCGATGCCGGCGTGTTTTTTCATGAGATCGATGCGCGAGCACGGCCCCTTGATCTGGCTGCCGACGGTGGCCGGCACCGCGAGCCAGCGACCGTCCGCGCGTGCCAGGTAGTCGACCGTCGGATTGACCGGGCCGTTCTGCTTGATCAGCTCGGCCATGACGTCATCGACAGGCTCGAGATTCTTGGCGTGCGCCTGCGGCTCCCAGGTCGGGAAGGCGAAAATATCGTGCCCGGATTTCGCCTGCGACTCGGCGGCGATGGTGAGCAGGTTCTTGTTCCCGACCGAGGTGATGTAATCGATCGAGACCTCGACCTTCTCCTTTTCCGCCCACTCGTTGACCAGCGCGGTCGTGGTGTTGTTGGCGCCGGGCACCCAGTGATCCCAGAACCCCATCGTCAGCTTGCCGGCGGCGTGGGCGCCGCGCACATACGGCATCGCGATCGCCGTGGCGGCGGCTGTTGTCGCCAGGAAACGGCGTCGCGTCATCCTGCCCTTGAGCATGATGCAATCCTCCATGGGTTTCCCGCGCGGACGCCGCCCGTTCTGTGATCGATGGCGTGTCGTCCGTGACCGGCGAAGCTTAGACAGAATCGGCGCGGTTGTCAGGGCCGATTGTGCGTACTGATGACGCACGCGGGGCGCGAAGAGTGCGCGCGGGCAGCGCCACATCGTTCCCTCCCCCCGCTTGCGGGGGAGGGAGCAGACCGACTTTGCCGCTGGTTCATTCGATTTCGGCCCATCGCCGATCACGCCACGGCGGCGCGATCGGGTGTGGCAGCCGCTGCAACCGAACGGCGGTCGAGCCGCAGCGTCAGGCAGAAGGCCGAGCCGCCGCTGCGCAGGAACGACGGCAGCGGTGTCGTCACCACCCGGTAGCCGCGCTCGGAAAGCGCGGCGCGCAGGCGAGGGCCGCAGCCCGACATCACCACGGCATTGCCGAGGCAGACCGCGTTGGCGGCGAGACGACGCCCGTCATCGCCGGCGATCTCGATGCGCTGCTCCGGCGCGACCCGCGCGCGAATGGTGTCACGGCCGGCCTTGGTAAAGGCATCGGGCAGATAAACGACCTCTCCGCCCGGGAGCGCGGAGAGCGCCGTGTCCATGTGATAGAAGCGCGGATCCGCGAGCTCGAGCGCGATCACGTCCTGGCCGAACGCGTCGGCCACCGGTTGCCGCGCGGCGGCATCCGAGCGCGGGCCGTAACCCATCCAGAACAGCTTGCGCGTCTCGTCCCAGACGCAGTCGCCGGCGCCTTCGAGCACGACGCCGGGCGGAAGCTTGCGCACCGCATCGACCACGCCGCGCGCCTGCAGCGACCGGAATGCCGCTTCGAAATGCACCTGTTCGCGCTGGCGCTCCGGGTGACGGAAACGGGCCAGCAGCACCTGGCGATCGAGCACCACAGCCGCGTTCGCGGTGAAGACGAGATCCGGCAGGCCCGGCACCGACGGCACCAGGTCGATGTCGGCGCCGAGCCCCGCCAAGGTGCGATGCAGGTCGGCCCATTCGCGCGCGGCGGCGGCATGGGCGCGGTTGTCACGCGCCCAGCTCGCCGGGTCCATCCACGGATTGATGGCGTAGCTGACCGCGAAGTGCTCGGGGGCGCACATCAGCAGGCGCGCGTCGCGCTTAAGCGTGGTCATTTCACCGTTCCTTCAGGCCAGGGCCAATGCCGCGTCCGCGCGGCGGCTGACGCCGTCGAGCTCGCGCAGCACGTCCGCGAAGCGATCGAGCGCCCAGTCGAGATCATCGCGTGCGATGACGAGCGGAGGCGCCAGCCGGACGACCGTGCGGTGCGTCTCCTTGGAGAGCACGCCCTTCTCCAGCAGCCGCTCGCAGGCGGCGCGTGCGCTCGCGACCGCAGGATCGATCTCCGCGCCGACCCACAGGCCGCGGCCGCGCACATGCTTGAGCGCGGGACTGTCGATCGCCGACAGCCGCGCGAGCATGTGGGCGCCGAGATCGCGGCTGCGCTCCACCAGCCCTTCCTCGCGGATGACATGCAGCGCCTCCAACCCCACCGCGGCGGCGAGCGGATTGCCGCCGAAGGTCGAGCCATGGGAGCCGGGTGTGAACACGTCCATGACCTCGCGGGTGGCGACGAAGGCGGAGACCGGCAGCACGCCGCCGCCGAGCGCCTTGCCCAGGATCACGCCGTCGGGACGGATGCCCTCGTGCTGGAATGCGAACCAGGCGCCGGTGCGGCCAAGGCCCGACTGCACCTCGTCGAGGATCAGCAGCACGCGGTGCGCGTCGCAGATGCGGCGCAGCCCGGCGAGATAGTCCGCCGGCGGCACGATGATGCCGGCCTCGCCCTGGATCGGCTCGATCAGCACCGCCGCCGTCTCGGGGGTGATCGCGCGCTCGATGGCGGCGAGATCGCCGAATGGCACCGCGCGGAAGCCGGGCGTGAACGGTCCGAAGCCGTCGCGGTAGTCGGGCTCGGTCGAGAACGAGATGACGGTGGTGGTGCGGCCGTGGAAATTGCCCGATGCGACGATGATCTCGGCGCGGTCACGGGCGATGCCCTTGACGCGATAGCCCCAGCGACGCGCGGCCTTGACGGCGGTCTCGACCGCCTCGGCGCCGGTGTTCATCGGCAACGCGGCGTCGAGTCCGGTCAGCTTGCACAGCTCGGCGAGGAACGGGCCGAGCCGGTCGTTGAAATAGGCGCGCGACGGCACCGCGAGGCGCCCCGCCTGTGCCGCGAGGGCCTCGAGAATGCGCGGATGAGCGTGGCCGTGGCTTGCCGCCGAGTAGGCGCTCATCATGTCGACATAGCGCCGGCCGGACGTGTCCCACAGATGCGCGCCCTTGCCGCGCGCCAGCACGACGGGGAGCGGCTCGTAATTGTGAGCGCTGTACCGGTTCTCCAGATCGATGGCTCTCATGACACGCCTCCGCATAACTCGCACTGCCGCTTCTCGAATCTATGCGGCGGCTGCGGCTTGTGCGGCGGAAGTGATGGCGCGCCACGACGGATTCGGCGGTGGCGCGCGGCGGCTGCGACCGAAACGGCGGTTTGTTAACGTTTCGCCGGATTGCGCCCGAGCAGCTTCTCCGGATAGCCGGTGAAACGGCGGATCGGGCGCAGTGCCACGTGGCTGACGATGCGGGCAGCGCCGAGCCGGTCGTCGTCGAGGAGCGCGCTGGTCAACTCCTCGTACTCGGCCAGATCGGCGCACACGAAGCGCGCGATGTAGTCGACGGTGCCGCTGACCTCCCAGCACTCGACCACGGCGTCGATCGCGGCCAGCCGCTTTTCGAACCGGCCGCGATTGGCCTGCTTCTCCAGGTTGATCTCGGCAAAGACGTTGACCGGCCGCGCCACGCGGCCAAGCTCCACGACCGCGTGATAGCCCGCGATGATGCCCGCGGCTTCAAGCCGCCGCACGCGCTCGAGCGACGCCCGCGGCGACAGCCCGACCGTCTGCGCCAGCTTCTGGATGGTGGAGCGTCCGTCGCGCTGCAGGGCGGCGAGAATCCTGACGTCGATGCGATCGAGTGCGGGCGGGCGCTTGGCGGCCATGGATGTTCCTGAGCCTTACTCGAGCGCTTCGTCCTTGACCGGAACGATGTAGTTGAGCGCGAGCCGGCCGCCGTCGGCATAGATGGTCTCGCCGGTGATGTAGCTGGCATCCCCAGACGCGAGGAAGACCGCGATCGACGCGATCTCGTCGGGCTCGCCGATGCGTCCGAGCGGCGTGCGCGCCAGGATCCTGTGCCTGGCGTCGCGGTCGGTGGCCACCGCCTTGAGGATGTCGGTCATGATCGAGCCCGGCCCGATGGCGTTGACGCGGATGCCGTGGGGCGCGAGCGCCAGCGCCATCACCTTGGTGAGTTGGTCGATGCCGCCCTTCGATACGCAATAGGGCGTCTGGTTGGCGATCGCCACCGCGGCATTGATCGAGCTCATGTTGATGATGCTGCCCGCGGGCTTGCCGGCCGCGATCTGCGCGACCATGCGCCGGGCGGCGGCCTGGCCGACGAGAAACGCGCCCTTGAGGTTCACCCGCAGCACGCGGTCGAACTCGGCTTCCGCCAGCGTGAGGAAATCGGCGCCGTGAATGATGCCGGCATTGTTGACCAGGATGTCGATGCCGCCGATACGCGCGGCAGGTTTCCGCGACCACGTGCTCGGCCGCCTGCGCATCGCCGACGTCGGTGTGGACGAATTGGGCCTGGCCGAGGGTGCGCGCCGCCGCCTCGCCGGCTTCGGCATCGACGTCGGCGATGGTGACGCGTGCGCCCTCGGCGACGTAGCGCCGGGCAATCGCATGGCCGATGCCATGCGCTCCGCCGGTCACGATCGCGATCTTGTCCTTGAGCCTCATGCCGCGCTCCGGATCCGCGGGAAGCGTAGCACACAGGGCCGCGTCAGCGCCGCCCGAACAGCCGGTCGATGAACCAGCCGTCGAGCCCGCGCTCGATCGGCGCCGGCCGCACGGCCGATCCACCGCCTTGCGCGCCGAGCGGCGCCGGCGGCAGCGGAGCATTGCCCGGGAGCGCCGAGGCGAATGAGGGAGCGCCGGTCAATCCCGGCAGGGCGGCGACCGCCACGCCCTGATGGGCGCTGCGCATGAAGCGGGACCAGATTTCTACCGGCAGGCCGCCGCCGGTCGCCTTCCTGGTCGGCGAGGAATTGTCGTTGCCGAGCCAGACGCCGGTGACGAGGTGGCCGGTATAGCCGATGAACCAGGCATCGCGGAAATCCTGGCTGGTGCCGGTCTTGCCGGCGGCCGGCCAGCCCGCGAGCTGCGCCTTCTGCGCGGTCCCGATCTGCAGGGTCTCGCGCATCATGGTGTTCATCATCGCCACATAACGCGGGTCGATGATGCGGCCGAGCTTCTGCGCTGCGCGCGCGTACAGAACCTTGCCGGCATGGGTGCGGACCCGCTCCACCACGTGCGGCGCGATGGCGTCGCCGCCGTTCGCGAACGGCGCATAGGCGGAGGTGAGCTCGATGAGCGAGACTTCCGACGTGCCGAGCGCCAGGGATGCATTGGCGTCGAGCTTGGAGGCGATGCCGAGGCGATACGCGGTCTTGGCGACCGCCGCCGGCCCGACTTCAAGCGTGAGCCGCACCGACACCGTATTGAGCGAGAGCGCGAGCGCCTGCGTCAGCGTCACCGGCCCGTGATATTCGCGGCTGTAGTTCTCCGGCTTCCAGCCCTTGATCGCGATCGGCTTGTCCTCGCGGACGGTCTCGGGCGTGAGCCCGCGCTCCAGCGCGGCGAGATAGACGAACGGCTTGAACGCCGAGCCGGGCTGGCGCTTGGCGACGACGGCGCGGTTGTACTGGCTTTCCGCGTAGTTCCTGCCGCCTACGAGGGCGCGCACCGCGCCGTCGGGCGACATGGCCACGAGCGCACCCTGTGCGACGTCGAACTTCTGGCCGCGCAGCGCGAGTTCGTCGATCAGCGACTTCTCGGCCGCCGTCTGCAGCGCGGGATCGATCGAGGTCTCGACCACGAGGTCCTGCTCGATGCGGCCCACGAGGTCGTCGAGCACGTCCATGATCCAGTCGGCGACGTAGTTGACCGAGCCGGCGCCCGCGGGCTTCACCGCGCGGGCGGGTTGCGCCTGTGCCGTCTTCATCATGGTTTCGGTGATGAAGCCGAGCTCGCCCATGGCCGCGAGCACGGTCTGCGCCCGGCGCTCGGCGCCGGCGGGGTTGCGGTTGGGCGCCAGCCGCGAGGGTGATTTCACCACCCCCGCCAGCATCGCGGCCTCGCCGACCTTCACCTGGCGCGCCGACTTGCCGAAATAGCGCTGGGCGGCGGCCTCAACGCCGTAGGCGCCGGAGCCGAAATAGACCCGGTTGAGATAGAGCTCGAGAATCTCGTTCTTGCTGAACTTGCGCTCGAGCCAGAGCGCGAGCACCAGCTCCTGCATCTTGCGCCAGAGCGTGCGCTGCTGGGTCAGGAACAGGTTCTTGGCGAGCTGCTGGGTGAGGGTGGAGCCGCCCTGCGACACGCCGCGGCGAAGCACGTTGGCGACCACCGCGCGGGCGAGCCCGATGGGGTCGGCGCCGAAATGGCTATAGAACCGGCGATCCTCGATCGCGACGAACGCCTTCGGCAGGTAGGCGGGAAGCTCCTTGATCGACACATCCGTGCCGCTCATCTCGCCGCGCAGGACGAGCGGCCGGCCGTCGGTCCCCACGATCTCGACCGTCGGCGGGCGTTTCGGCACTTCGAGCGATTGAATCGGCGGCAGCGTCGAGACCACGAAGGCGACCGCCCCGATTGCGGCGATGACCGCCCACAAGCCGAGCACGAGCGACCAGTAGAACAGGCGCCGCAGCGCGCGACCGCCGCCTCCGCCGCGTTTGCGGCCGCGCGCGGATGCCGGGCGGCTGCCGCGAGCGCCTTCGTCCTTCGCTGCCGGAGCCGGGGCGGCCGCGGACTCGCGACGCGCCTTTTTCCCCGCCATGCCGCGCCCCCTCGTGACCCCGGGGCGACGGTAGAGAGCGCGATTTAAAGGGCGGTTACTGCTGCGGCGGATTCAGGAAGGACGGTAGAGCGGCGCGATCCCGCAGCCCTGGTCGGGCTCGGACGGTAACGGTTGATTAACCACGTCGATCGTTTCAACCGACCACCGCGGCGGTCTTGGCCGGCTTCGCGCTCGGCTCGTGATTGGGCGACAGCAACCCGATCAGGGCACGCTTGATGGTCGCCTGCCGTGTCGCCGACGTGATCTTCGCCCCGAACAGGTCGGTGACGTAGAACACGTCGACCACGCGCTCGCCGAAGGTCGCGACATGCGCGGACCCGATGTTGAGGTTGAGCTTGGACAAGGTCGCGGTGAGCTCGAACAACAGGCCGGGCCGGTCGAGGCCGGTCACCTCGACCATGGTGTAGCGGTTCGACCAGCCGTTGTTGATGGTGACCTCGGGCACCACGGCAAAGGCCTTCAGCCGCGCCTTTGCGCTCGCACGCTTGGCGACCACCTCCGGCAGCCGCAGGTCGCCGCGCAACGCCTTCTCGATCGAATCGGTGATGCGCGCGGCGCGGCGCGCTTCGTCGGTGTCGAGCTCGAACTCGCGCGACACCGAAATGGTGTCGAGCGCGCGTCCGTCGGTGGTGGTGAAGATCTGCGCGTCGACGATGTTGGCGCCAGCGACCGCACAGGCGCCGGCGATGATGGACAGCAGCCAGGGATGGTCCGGCGCCACCACCGTGAGCTCGGTCACGCCGCGCGCGGCCGGGAACGAGACCGTGGTGGCGAGCGACTTTCCGGCCTGTGCGGCCGCATGCAGGAAGCGCGCATGCGCGATCTTCTGCGGCAGATCGACCTTGAGCCAATAGGCGGGATAATGCAGCGTGATATAGGCGTCGATCTCGGCCGGCGTCCAATCCTTGAGCTCGGCCCTGAACTCGCCCTGCGCGATGGCGACGCGCTGGGCGCGGTTGACCTCCGAAAATCCACCGGTGAGGACCGGCTCGGTCTCGTAATAGAGCGTGCGGATGAGCTGCGCCTTCCAGCCGTTCCATACGCCCGGGCCGACCGCCTTGATGTCGGCGGTGGTGAGGATGGTGAGCAGCTTCATGCGCTCGACCGACTGCACGACTGCGCTGAAATTCTCGATGGTCATGCGGTCGGACAGGTCGCGCGACTGGGCAACCGACGACATCACGAGGTGCACCTCGATCAGCCAGGCGACGGTTTCGGTCTCCGCCGCCGAGAAGCCGAGCCGGGGACAGAACTGGCGCGCCACGCGCGCGCCGGCGATCGAATGATCCTCGATCCGGCCCTTTGCGATGTCGTGCAGAAACAGCGCGACATAGAGCAATTCCCGATGCCGCGGCTGAATGGTGCGCATCAGCTCGTTCGCGAACTTGGTGTCCTCGGTGCGGCCGGCATCGATGTCGGAAAGCACGCCGATGCAGCGCAGGAGATGCTCGTCCACCGTGTAGTGGTGATACATGTTGAACTGCATCATCGCGACGATCCGGCCGAAGGCGAGCACGAAGCGGCCGAGTACGCCGGCCTCGTTCATCCGCCGCAGCACGGTCTCGGCGTCATTCTTCGAGGTCAGGATTTCGAGGAACAGCTGGTTCGCCTCCTCGTTCTCGCGCATCGACTGGTCGATGAGCTTGAGCGAGCGGGTCGCGATGTGCATGGCGTCGGGATGGAACGCGAGATTGTATTTCTGCGCGAGATGGAAAATGCGGATCAGATTGATCGGGTCGCGCTGGAACACGTTTTCGTCGGCGACATTGATGCGGTTGTAGTCGACGATGAAATCCTCGGTCTCGGTCAGCGTGCGCCGTGGCCGCGGCCGGAACTTGGCCATCATCCGGCTCAGCACCGGCATGGGCTTGGCCTGATTGTCCTCGAGCTTGGCGCAGAGGATGGCGGTGAGATCGCCGACGTCCTTGGCGATCAGGAAGTAATGTTTCATGAAACGCTCGACGTCGCGCAAGCCCGGATGCTCGGTGTAGCCGAGTCGCACCGCGATCTCGCGCTGGATGTCGAACGACAGCCGCTCCTCGGCCCGCCCGGTGAGAAAGTGCATGTGGCAGCGCACCGCCCAGAGGAAATCGCCGCAGCGCCGAAACCGGCGGTACTCGCGCGGGTCGTAGACGCCGTGTGCAATGAGCTCCTCGCGCTCGCGCACGCGATAGACGTATTTGGCGATCCAGTAGAGCGTGTGCAGGTCGCGCAGCCCGCCCTTGCCGTCCTTGACGTTGGGCTCGACCAGATAGCGCGACTGGCCCGCCCGGCGGTGGCGCTCTTCCCGCTCGGCCAGCTTGGCGGCGACGAATTCGGCGCCGGTTCCCTGCACGACCTCCTTGTCGAAGCGTGTGACCAGCTCGTCGTAGAGCTTGCGGTCGCCGAGGAGATAACGCGACTCCAGCAACGCCGTGCGCACGGTCATGTCGGCCTTGGCCTGGCGGATGCACTCGTTGATCGAGCGCGTGGCATGGCCGACCTTGAGCCCGGTGTCCCACAGGCAATAGAGGATGGTCTCGGCGACGGATTCGCCCCAGGCCGTCTGCTTGTAGGGAAG
Source organism: uncultured Alphaproteobacteria bacterium (assembly GCA_963725065.1). Lineage (GTDB taxonomy): Bacteria > Pseudomonadota > Alphaproteobacteria > Rhizobiales > Xanthobacteraceae > VAZQ01. The sequence goes on along the minus strand of CAVRXD010000030.1, from coordinate 72,937 downwards.
CAGAAAGAGCAGATCGATGTCGGAGCCGGCCGCGAGCACGCCGCGCCCATAGCCGCCAGTGGCGACGATCGCCATGTGCTCGGCTTCCGACGGGTTCTCCGCGGGATAGAGATGCTTCGCTGTGAACTCGTACAGCACGCGGATGATCTCATCCTGCATGAAGCACAGCCGCTCGGCGCAACGCCGGCCGTGCCGATCCTTGATCAGCAGGTCCTCGGCCGCGGCGCGTCCCTGCATCAGCGCGGCCTTGATGCGGCGGGACACCTCCAATCGCAGTTCGCGGTGGTTGCCGGCGTGCATCCCGGCCAGCCGTTCGAGCTCGGCCGCGACTTCGATCGCGTCGAAGACTTCGGTCTCGCGGGGAGGAGCGCTCGGAGTCAGCATGCAACCATCGAAATAGCGGAGCGCACGCGGTGTGTCACCGGGTGCGGGGGGCGGCCGCGGGCCAGGCGGGCACGCAAAACGTTCTGCCGGCGCGGGGCGCGAATGGAAGGAAATACTATAATAGAGCGACGATGCGACAAATATTTTCTCATTGACGCTCCTGTCGCCCCTTTCTAAGAATAAACATAGCGCCGATTTGAGCACAGCAGCTTGCGGGCGCTTAACAAATACAGCTAAAGCGCGGGCCCGCCCCACGCCAGGCTGACGGCGGCGGACGAGACATCCCCGCTTTCACCAACCCGGCCACGCCGCGAGCACAAGCGGTGAAGGTTGTCCGTGGCCAAACGATCGGAGGTCATCATGACCGCGCTGTCCCGCCTTTGCCTTGTCGCCGCCGCCCTGCTGCTTGCTCCCGGCGCGAGCGTCTACGCCGCCGACAAGCCGAAGGAAATCCGCATCGACTGGGCGACCTACAACCCGGTCTCGATGGTGCTCAAGGAGAAGCAGCTCCTGGAAAAGGAGTTCGCCAAGGACGGCATTGCCATCGTCTGGGTGCAGACGCTCGGCTCCAACAAGGCGCTCGAATTTCTCAACGCGGGCTCGATCGATCTCGGCTCGACCGCCGGCGCCGCCGCCCTCGTGGCCAAGATCAACGGCAATCCGATCAAGTCCATCTACGTCTATTCGCGCCCGGAGTGGACGGCGCTGGTCACCGGCAAGGACTCGCCGATCACCAAGATCGCCGACCTCAAGGGCAAGCGCGTCGCAGTGACCCGCGGCACCGATCCGCACATCTTCCTGGTGCGTGCGCTGCAGTCGGTGGGGCTGACCGAGAAGGACATCACCCCCGTGCTGCTGCAGCATCCGGACGGCAAGACCGCTCTCATCCGTGGCGACGTCGACGCCTGGGCGGGGCTCGACCCGATGATGGCGCAGGCCGAGGTCACTGACGGCGCCAAGCTGTTCTACCGCAACAAGGAGGCCAATACCTGGGGCATCCTCAATGCGCGCGAAGAGTTCCTGAAGGATCATCCCGACATCGTGCGTCGTGTGCTCGCGGTCTACGAGGAGGCGCGCAAGTATTCGCTCGCCAATTACGACGAGGAGAAGCGCGTCTTCATCGCAGGAACGAAGCTCCCCGACGCGGTCGTCGACAAGCAGCTCAAGGAGCGCACCGAGCTCACGCACAACAAGGTCGGGCCGGCGCAGCGCGACTCGATCCTGCAGGCCGGCCTGGCTCTGCAGCAGGCGGGCGTCGTCCCGGCGAGCGTGGACGTGAAGAAGACGGTCGATGACCTCATCGACGATCGTTACGTGACGGAAACGAACTGACGCCAGCGGCGTCATCGCGGGCGGCTCCGCAGGGGCGGGCCCGGGTCCAGAGCGGCCAACCGAAGTGATGGGGTCCGGATGCGCGAGCCTTGGCCGCGCCCCCGGAACGACAGCAGCGGTTGCATTCCGCGAGCCGGTTATGTCTCTTGTGTCGATGACGGCGAGCGTCGAACCAGCCGAGGTGGCACCGGCGCCATCGAGCGCGAGCGTTGCGCGTGCCGGTTCCGGACGTCTGTTGCGGCCCGCGCTCGGCCTGCTGTTGCCGGTCGCGGTCGCGGTGTCGTGGGAACTCGCGGTGCGGCATGGCCTCGCCAGCGGCCGTCTGGTGCCGCCGCCGTCGGTCATTTTCCAGACCTTCGCCGATCTCGCCCGCACCGGCGAGCTCGAACTGCATGCCGGCGCGACGCTGTCGCGGGTGATCGCCGGGTTCGCCTTCGGCGTCGTCGCGGGCACCGTGCTCGGCGCGATCACCGGCTATTCCGCGCTGACGAACCGGCTGGTGGATCCGACCCTGCAGGCGCTGCGCGCGATTCCCTCGATCGCCTGGGTGCCGCTGTTCATTCTCTGGTTCGGCATCTTCGAGGCCTCGAAGATCATCCTGATCGCCGTGGGCGTGTTCTTTCCGGTCTATCTCGGCGTCATGGGCGCGGTGATGTCGGTCGATCGCAAGATCGTCGAGGTCGGCCGCGCCTTCCGGTTGTCGGGGACCGCCATGGTGCGCCGCATCCTGCTGCCGGCGGTGATGCCGGCCTATGTCATCTCGCTGCGCGCGGGCATGGGACTCGGCTGGATGTTCGTGGTCGCGGCGGAATTCATGGGCGCTTCGACCGGCCTCGGCTTCCTGCTCATCGACGGCCAGCAACTCGGCAAGCCGGCCCAGATCGTCGCGGCGATCGTGGCCTTTGCGATCCTCGGCAAGGCGACCGACTGGCTGATCGTGCTGCTGTCGGCGCCGTTCCTGCGCTGGGAAGATCGCTTCGCGCGGGTGTGAGGACGCGATGCTCGTGGTCGACCGCATCGGCAAGACCTACCCCAACGGGGTGCGCGCGCTCGACGGCATTTCGCTCAACGTCGCTCCGGGCGAAATCCTCGTGGTCATCGGCGGCTCCGGCTGCGGCAAGTCCACGATGCTGCGGGCCATTTCGGGCCTCGACACGCCGAGCCAGGGCAAGGTCGTGCTCGACGACATGGTGATCACCGCGCCGCACGAGCAGATCGGCATCATCTTCCAGGAGCCGCGCCTGCTGCCATGGCTGCGGGTCGCCGACAATGTCGGCTTCGGCCTGGAGCAGTGTCCGAAGGAGGAACGAAATGCCCGCGTGGCGCGGGCGCTCGAGCGCGTCGGCCTGGCCGACAAGGCGAGGGTGTGGCCGCGCGAGCTCTCCGGCGGCCAGGCCCAACGGGTCGCCATCGCGCGCGCGCTGGTGCCGCGGCCGCAGGTGCTCCTCCTCGACGAGCCGTTCTCCGCGCTCGACGCCTTCACCCGTGCCGACCTGCAGGATCATCTGCTCGACCTCTGGGCCAACTCGAAGCCGACGCTGATCGTGGTGACGCACGACGTCGAGGAGGCGATCGTGCTGGCCGATCGCATCATGGTGATGCGACCGCATCCGGGCCGCGTCTACGAGGAGATTTTGTGCGATCTGCCGCGCCCGCGCGATCGCCAGTCGGCGGCGTTCGATTTCGTCAAACGCCGCGTGCTGGCCGCGCTCGACCGCTCGCTCGAGCGCGCGGTGATCACCGACGACGGCGAGACCAGGGCGGCGGCCGGCGGCGGGCTGTGGTGGTAACCGACGGCGGCCGTTCGGGGACACAAGCGCCTTGCTTTTTTCCGTCGGCTGTCGTCTGTCCGGGCAGCATCGCCAACCGAGGGTTTCATAGATGGACGCTACCGCGTTGCGCGCCATGCAGGCGCCGCTCAAGGATCGCTACAAGGGCGACCCCAAGTCCGCCTACATCACCTTGAAGGCCAAGGGCACGCTCGACGATACCCACATCGCCTGCAAGGTGGAGACCGGCCGCGCGCTCGCAGTCGCGGGCTTGCATCCCGCCACTGGCGGTTCCGGGCTTGAGCTTTGTTCCGGCGACATGCTGCTCGAAGCGCTGGTCGCCTGCGCCGGCGTCACGCTGAAAGCCGTCGCCACCGCGATCGACATCCCGCTCAAGTCCGGACGGGTGTCGGCCGAAGGCGACCTCGACTTCCGCGGCACGCTCGGCGTGGCCAAGGACGCGCCGGTCGGATTCGCGCAAATCCGCCTGCGCTTCGACGTCGAGACCGACGCGCCCCAGGACAAGCTCGACCAACTGCTCAAGCTGACCGAGCGCTATTGCGTCGTCTACCAGACGATCAAGAGCGGCCCGCCGGTCGAGGTGAAGCTCAACCGCGGCTGAATCCGCGTCCGGCCCTCCGCGCGGATTGTCATGCCCGGGCTTGACCCGGGCATCCATCTTCGTGCGCAAGGATGGATTGCCGGGCCGGGCGCTCAGCCCGGACACATGACCCGGCAATGACGAAAGAGGGGTGATGCTCCCGGATCCGCTGTTCTGGTACGGACTTGCCCTCAAGATGGCGATGACCGCGACCATCGTGGTCGTCGCGTCGGTTGCGGTCGAGCGCAGCGGGCCGTTCATCGGCGCGCTGATCGCGGCGCTGCCGACGGCCGCGGGCGCGGCCTATATCATCATGGCGCTGGAGCATCCGCCCGCCTTCATCGCCGCGAGCGCGGTCGGCAGCGCCGCGGCGAATGCGGCGGTCGCGATCTTCGCGCTTACCTATGCCGCGCTGGCGCAGCGTCAGGGCATCGTGCTCAGCATCACCGGGGCGACGCTGGTGTGGTTTGCCGCCGCCGCAGCATTGCGGCTCGTCGATTGGACCGCGCCGGGCGCGCTCGTGCTCAACGCGCTGGTGTTCGCCATCACCATCCCGGCCTCGGCCCGCTATCGCCGCGCCGTGGTGCCGCGCGAAAAGATCAAGCGCGCGCGCTATGACCTCCCGCTGCGGGCGGCGACGGCCGCGCTGGTGGTCGCGGTGGTGACCACGGCGAGCCACGAGATCGGCTCGTTCGCCTCCGGCACGTTCGCCGTGTTCCCGATCGTGATGGGGAGCTTCGTGGTGATCCTGCATCCGCGCGTTGGCGGACCGGCGGCGGGTGCCGTGCTCGCGCATGCGGAGCCGGCGCTGGTCGGCCTCGGGCTTGGCTTCCTCGGGCTGCACTATCTCGTCGAGCCGCTCGGGGTGTGGTGGGGTTTCGCCGGCGGTCTCGCCATCGCCATGGCGTGGAGCGTGATGCTGTGGCTGCTGCGGCGGGCGCGGGCGCGGTGCGGGCCTAGTGTGGCGCATTTGACGTTCCTATCAGTATTGGCCGCGAGTCCTTCATAGGAACGTCAAATGCAAAGCCACACTAGGATCATGACTTGCTAGTGTTCCTTTGTTTCCGACGTTCGTAAAAGCGGGTGCTGCGAAATGATACGAACGTCGGAAACGGAACACTAGCGGCGGCCCGGCGGGCCGTGTGACAATCTTTGTGAGACGATCGAACACGAACGGCTCGGTGCGCGATGGCGAGATCGGACAGCGGCGGCAGATGATCTTCTGCTGGTGACGGGCGCGAGCGGTTTCGTCGGCTCGGCCATAGCGATCGCGGCGCGCGCGGCGGGCTATCGGGTTCGCGTGCTGGTGCGGCCGTCGAGCCCGCGAATCAATGTCCAGCCCGGTGACGAGGTGGTCGTCGGAGACATGTGTGACCGCGCGTCGCTGGTCCCGGCGCTGCGCGGCGTGCGCTATCTGGCGCATGCGGCGGCCGATTATCGCCTCTGGGCCCCGTCCGCCGACGACATCATGCGGACCAACTTGGACGGGACGCGCTTCGTCATGGAGGAAGCGCTGCGCGCCGGGGTCGAGCGCATCGTCTACACCAGCAGCGTCGCAACGCTCGAGTTGCGCGATGGTGCGCCGGCCGACGAGAGCCGACCGCTCGCGGAGAGCCAAGCCATCGGCGCCTACAAGAAGAGCAAGGTCCGCGCCGAACGTCTTGTCGAGGACATGGTGAAGCAGCACCGGTTGCCGGCCGTGATCGTCAACCCCGCGGCGCCGATCGGGCCCCGCGATGTGAAGCCGACACCGACCGGCCGCATCATCGTCGAGTGCGCGCGCGGTCGCATGCCGGGATTTGTGGATACCGGCCTCAACCTCGTGCATGTCGACGACGTCGCCGCCGGGCATCTGGCGGCGTTGCGACGCGGTGGAGTAGGCGAGCGCTACATTCTGGGCGGCGAGAACGTGCTGCTCGGCGCCATGCTCGCGGACGTCGCCACCCTGGTCGGCCGCCGCCCGCCCACGCTGCGATTTCCCATCGCTGCGTTGTACCCGGTCGCATTCGGCGCCGAACTATGGGCCCGGTTCACGGGCAAGGCGCCGTTTGCGACGGTGGATGGGCTGCGCATGGCGCGCCATCACATGTTCTTCAACGATGCGAAGGCACGGCGCGAGCTCGGCTATAGCTCGCGGCCTTATCGCGAGGCCGTCGCGGATGCGATTGCCTGGTTCAAGCAAGCCGGGTACCTGCGCTGATCGTTCGGAAATGCGCGCGGTGACGGGGTCAGAAATCACCATAGCCGCCCAGCACGACGCCGGGGCGGCGCGCGGCCGCGATTGCATCCGGCGCCGTGAGGGCGGCAAGCTCATCGGCGTAGCGATAACCCGGCGCATGGCCCTCGAAGCGGTCGCACGTCGCCGGGTGCATGTAGATTTCCGTGCAGCCTTCGGACAGATGATGCAGCAGCCCGCAAAATCGCGGCTCCGTCATCGCGCCTGACCAGGCCAGCCCGAACACGGCGTCCGGACTTCGCAAGCCGGCCCGCCGTGCGCGCCGGCGCAGCAGCGCCGCCCATGTCGCGGCCGGGTCGACCGGCCACCGTCGTGCTGCCGACGGCTCGATCCCGGCCAGAACGCCCGCGGGCTCGATCGGCACCCGCAATCCGCGCAGGCCGTAACGCGCACCGATCGCGATCACCAAGGCGGCGATGGTTGGGTGAAGGTGAAAATGCTTGTGGGCATTGACGTGATCGAGCGCGAGGCCGGTCGCACGATACGCCTCGAACTGCGCCTCGATTTCCGCGGCAACCTGCCGGCGCACCGCAGGTCGCGCGAATATATCGAATCCGAGCCGGACCATGTCGCTGCGGAACTGTCCGCTCGCGTCGACGAGATCGGGCAGGCGCTGCAGCGGCAGGACCGGCCGGCCCTCCACCAGCACCAGGTGCAGGCCCACGCGCAACCGCGGCAGCCTGCGTGCGCGCGCGATCGCGTCTTCCGCCGCCGGGGCGCCGACCATGAGACTGGCAGCCGTCAGGACGCCGCCCCGATGCGCGGCTTCGACGGCCTCGTTGACTTCGCGTGCAAGCCCAAAATCGTCGGCGGTGACGACGACCTGCTTCAGAGCGCGGGCTCCCGGCGCTCGCGCAGGAAACGGAAGAACTCGATTCCCTCGCGCAGTCGGCGCTTCAATATGTCGGGGCTTCTGACCATTTCGCCGGCGATGGCGGCGATCTTCGGCGCGCGGAAATAGAAGCGCCGGTAGAACGCGTCCACCGATTGGAAAATCTCGGTGTGGCTCAGATGCGGGTAGCTCAGGGACGCGAGCTGGACGCCGCGGTCGGACAACATGTCCGCGTTCTCATGGGCGAACCAGTTGTTCTCCTGCGCCTGCTTGTAGAGGAACGTGCCGGGATACGGCGCCGCCAGTGAAACCTGCAGGGTGTGCGGATTGATCTCGATCGCGAAGCGGATGGTCTCCTCGATCGTCTCCTTGGTCTCGCCGGGGAGGCCGAGGATGAAGGTACCGTGGGTGACGATGCCGAGCTCGCGGCAATCCTTGGCGAATCGTTTGGCAACGTCGACGAGCATGCCTTTCTTGATGTTGTGAAGGATCTGCTGGTTGCCGGATTCGTAGCCGACCAGCAGGAGCCGCAGGCCATTGTCCTTCAGTATCTTCAAGGTCGCCCGCGGCACATTGGCCTTGGCATTGCACGACCACACGATCCCGAGCTTTCCGATCTCGCGCGCCAGCGCTTCGACGCGCGGTATGTTGTCCGTCAGCGTGTCGTCGTCGAAGAAGAATTCCTTCACCTGTGGAAATGCCTTCTGCGCCCACGCGAGCTCTTCGATCACATGGCCGACGCTGCGGGTACGGTAGCGGTGGCCGCCGATCGTCTGCGGCCAGAGACAGAACGTGCAACGCGACTTGCAGCCGCGGCCGCTGTAGAACGAGATATAGGGGTGCTTCAGATAGCCGATGAAATAGTTCTCGACGACGAGGTCGCGCTTGTAGACCGGCGTGACGAAGGGCAGTGCGTCCATGTTCTCGAGGACGGCGCGGTCCTCGTTGTGCACGATGGCTCCGTCGGCATTGCGCCAGGACAGCCCGGCAATACGGGCGAGATCGCGGCCCTCGGCCACGTCCTTGATGGTGAAATCGAACTCGTTGCGGGCGACGAAATCGATGGCTGCCGACGCCGCTAGCGTCGCGTCCGGCTCGACCGCGACCTTGGCCCCGATCATGCCGATCTTCAAACCCGGATTGAGCGCCTTGAGCGCTTCGGCCGTCTTGACGTCGGAGGCGAAGGAGGGGGTGGACGTGTGCAGCACCACGAGCTCATGCTTCGCGGCGTCGGCCGCGATGTCCTGGAATTTCAGCTTGTGGGGCGGCGCGTCGATGAGCTTCGAGCCTTCGACCAAAGCGGCCGGCTGGGCCAGCCAGGTCGGATACCAGAACGACTGGATCTCACGGCGTGCCTGGTAACGCGCGCCCGCTCCGCCGTCGAACCCGTCGAACGACGGTGCCTGCAGGAATAGTGTCTTCATCATGGTGCGTGCGATCCCCGATCAGAAACCCAACTCCCGCCCGCGACCATGCGGTAGCGGTGGCCCTTCCAGCTCACGTCCCGGCCGAAAAAGCTCACAACGAAAAGGATGAACGACAATAGGTCACGCGCGGGCACAAGCCAATACGCTTGCGGAGGCAAGGCATATGCCCTCTCCACCTGCCGCAGAAGCGTCATCCGGCATCCGATGGACGCCAGCGCGATGGCGATCGCCGGCAGGAACGCGGTCGAGCCGGCGCCGAGCAGCGCGGCGATCAGCGCCCATGGCAGCGGATGGGCGGCGATCGAACCGGCATAGCCGAGCGGATCGATGCTCTTGATCGTCCGTGCCCATCGCAACTCGTGCCGCCAGAAATCGCGCGCCGATGCCTCGGTGCAGATATGGGCAACGGCGAAGGACGGTATCGAAATCGTGTGTCCCCTCGCGCGCAACGCCGCCCCCATGGCGTAGTCGTCGGCGAGACAATCGACAAAGGCGATGAAGCCGCCGATCTCGCCCAGCGTCTGGCGCCGAAGCGCCAGGGTCGAGCCGAAGCAGGGTCGCGCCAAGCCGAGCGCCGAACCGAACACGACACCCGGCAGGAAATGCGCGTTGATGGCGAGCGCGGAGAGGCTCGACCACATGCCGGCGACGGGAACGCCGTAGTACAGGCAGGTCACGGCGCCGACGCCGGGCTCATCCAATGCAGCAGTGACGCGAGAAAGATAGTCGGGGTCGACCCGCATGTCGCTGTCGGCGAGGACGACGACGTCGTGACGGATGCGGGGCGCCATGTTGACGAGGTTGGAAACCTTGCGATTCAATCCGTGCACCTTGGTTTCGATCACGAGATCGAGATCGCGCGCGGCCTGTGTTTTCTGCAGATGCTCCACCACCGCGACAGCGCCATCGTCGGGATCCTGCACCCCGAACACGACCTGAATGGGGCCGGGATAGTCCTGGCTGCAGAATGAGCCGAGGTTGTCGAGCAGTCCCGGCTCGGGGCCGTGCAACGGCTTGAGGACGGTGACTGCGGGCGCGGTCACGGCACGCGGATGGGCCGTGCTGGCTGCCGCGCGGGCCACCAGAATCGTGGCGGTGAGCAGGAAGCCACAACCGGCGACCGCGACCAGCGATGCCGTGACCGATAACCAGAACAGCATCATGGTTCAGCGGTCTTGCGCGCCGGGATTGACGGACTCGCGCGGCTGCCGCGACTCGAGGGAGTAGCTCGGGACGAGGCGTCGCCATTCCAGCCTCTGCCAGCCGAGAAGGCCGGGCACGCCGAGCACGAGATCGGCGGCGCGCTTGACCAGTGACAACGCGATCGCCTGTTCCGGCGGAATCCCGAACGCGGCGCACAGCAGCACCAACCCGCCTTCCTGCGCCCCGAGTGCGCCGGGAATGGCGAATGCCGCTCCGCGAATGGCATGCAGGAGACTTTCAATGACCACCGCCTCGGCGATGCTGACCGGATGACCCATGCAAGCAAACACGATCAGGACCTCGGCGACGCCGATGATCCAGCCGGCCATGTGCACGACGGTGCTGGCAAGGAGATCGGAACGACTGGCGTAGATCGCGGCGAGGTTTTGGTAGACGGCATCGATCGTGCCGAGCACCCGCCACTGTCGGTCGCCAGTAAGGCGCCCGATGATGACGTGCAGAATGCGTTGCCCGCCGCGACGTTGCACCAGATAGAAGCCGGCGAGCATGACTCCGCCAAGGCCCAGGCCGGTCGCGGCCACCCAAGCCAGCGTCGCGTCCGCTCCGAGCGCGATCAGCAGCAAAAGGCCGACAATAGCGAACACAAACTGAGTTGCCGCCTGCAACAGAACGTCGACGATCACGCTGGCGGCCGCGAGCGAGCCGGGAACCCCGTAGAGCCTCAGCAGGCCCGCGCCGATGACGTCGCCGCCGACCTGCGCCATGGGCAGCAGGACATTGGTGGCCTCACGAACAAATCGCAAGAGCACGCATGTTTGCAGCCGCGGCCGCGTCTGCGGCGGAAAGATGAGCCACCAGCCCGCTCCGGCCACCGCTACCGTGACGCCGCGCACCACCACGACGAAAAGGATTCCCCACCCGACGCTGGCGACCGCGTGCCCGACCGCTTCCAGCCCGGACCACGCCGTGATGGCGATGACGGCGGCGATTCCGATCAACCAGGCAGCAACGCCGGCTTGCTTGACCATCTCCGCTCCGATCCACACAAGGTGCGGCTGATGCCGCACCTACGCCGGGCTACCAGGGCGATTTGATGTCGAAGGAGTGGGTTGCTCCAATTCCGAACGTGAACTGGTTCGGCGTGCCGCGCTGCTCGACCAGGGGCGAGCTGGCCGCGTCGCCGTTAAGACGTTCATATTCGACGAAGGCATGCGTCGCGAACTGCGGGGTCCAGAAGTAACGCGCCTGGGTCCCCGCGCCGACCGAGCGCACGCCGCCCTTGGCGTCGAACAGCGGAAGGCCCGATGCCGCAGACTGCGCCGCATCGATGCCGAAATACGGAGATGTCGCGGCGGTGCTCGCCAGGGTGACGCGCGGCCCCCCGGAGAAGGTCCATTGCGTGCCGACAGGAACGACCGCGTCCACGAAGATGTCGGAAACGATCCCGTGGTGCCCGTTGAAGCCCTGCCGTACTTCGACCCGAGTGCGCAGCCACGGAACCATCCAGTATTCAGCAAACACGCCGAGCTCGATGGCCCAGGGCACGTTGCCGAGGCCCTGCAAGGCCCCGTCGAGGTTTTGCCGCCGCGGCATCCTGAGCTGGCCGACTGGCCCGACCTGGAAAACGTTGTCCCCGAACAGGCCGATGCCCACCCCGTCGCGCGGACCGCGGAAGGGCTCGGGCGTGCCAAAACGGCGCACCGCCAGGATCGGATAGGGCAGCACGAGGTCCCGCTTGGAACCTTGGAAGATCGGCTCGAGCCTGGCTTCGCCGCCGATGGTGACGGTCCAGTCGGCTGCTGGCGTCGGCGAGGTGTAAACGCGCGGGTCGGCGTGGGCCGCGGACGCCACAAAGTGGATCAGCAGCGCGGCCACAAAACCAGCAATCGCGGCGCGCCGACCGCTCATCTGTCCCCCTCCCTCACCAGACTTCCGAGGGATAATATCGGCCAGCAATATTCAGCCAGCGTTAACATGGAGCGACCGCGGCGCACAACGCCCGCACGGCAGGCCGACAGCCCGTAACTTCTTTTCTCGCGACCGTGTGACATGGTTTCAACAGGCGCCACGCGGGAGCGTTTCCGAATTCGATTCTGCTGGATTTCCAAGGCCTGCGCGGCGACTTGATCCGCCCCAAGTTCCCACCCGAAGGGGCTGCAGCGTCCCCGCCCACTGGTTGCAACGCCCGCGCGTGCGACGTGGCGGCGCTTGCCAAGGGATCGCGGTTCCATAAATTCGCGCAACGGCAAGGAACTTGCTTGTCGGGCTCCGAGAGCCAAAAGGAGAACTCGATGAAGCATGTTGGAGCACTGGCGCTGGCACTGGGAATGGCCTGGGCGTCGAACGTGGCGCACGCGCAGGATGCATGGCCGAGCCGAGCCATCACTTTCATTGTGCCCTATGGCCCCGGTGGTTACACCGACCTGGTCGGCCGTCTGACCGCGCGTTACGTCGAAAAGGCGTTGGGAAAACCGGTCATTGTTGAAAGCCGGGTGGGCGCCGGCGGCATCGTGGGGACGCAGTACGTCGCGAGCGCGGCGCCGGATGGCTACACCTTCTGTGTCTGCAGCGTCGGCGCCGTCTCGATCGCGCCGTTTGCCCAAAAGCTCGGATACGATCCAGTGCAGGACCTGGCGCCGGTGGGCATCGTCAGCACGATCGTGCAGGCGGTCATCGTCAAGAAGGATCTGCCGGTGAAGTCGATGGCCGAGCTGGTCGCCTACGCGAAGGCCAATCCCGGCAAGCTCAACTACGGCTCCAGCGGCGTCGGCGGCCTGACGCACTACTCCGTCGAGCTGTTCCAGGCGCGCACCGGCACCAAGGCGGTGCATATTCCCTTCAAGGGCGGTGCACAGTCGACTGCGGCGGTGCTCGCCGGCGAGGTCGATTTTTCTTTTGCCAACATGACCGACGCGCTGCCGCAGATCGAGACCGGACTGGTCCGCGGCCTGGCCGTGACTTCGCGCGAACGCAGTCCCTACTTCCCCGATCTGCCCTCGGTGCACGAGACGATCATCCCGGACTTCGTGGTGGAAACTTGGAATGCCATCATGGCACCGGCGAAGACGCCGGAGCCGATCATCCGCAAGATGTCGGAGGTCCTGATCAAGATGGCCGACGACCCGGATGCCAAGGAAACCATGCGCAAGGCTGGCGCCAGCACGGTCAAGACCACGCCCGAGCAATTCCGCGCGCAGATCCAGCAGGAGATGGCGCAGTGGCAGCCGCTGATCAAGGAAATCGCGGACAAGAAGTAATCGGTTGAGGTCGGCGAGCCCGGGTTCGCCGACCTGCTCACATCAGTTGGCGCGCGGGAAGGAGTAGGGGCTCATCTCGTCCGCGGTGCGGCCATGCGGGTCCCAGTTCTGCCAGTTGCTCCAGACCCGTTCGCCGGCCGCCTGGGCCTGCAGCCGCAGCTCCGCGAAATCGACCCCCGGGATGCGTCCGTTCTCCATACGGGTCACGCCATCCACGATCACGGTATCGACGTCATCGCCGATCCCGCAATCCACCAGGCTCTTGATCGGGTCGCGCACCGGACCGAGGCGAAGCGTATCGCTGCCGGTAAGGCCGATGATCACGATATCCGCCTTGGTGCCGGGAGCGAGTCGGCCGATGTCGTCGCGGCCGACTGACCGCGCGCCGCCGAGCGTCGCGGCCTCGAACACTTGCGCGGCCGTTGCGGCCTTCAGATTGCGGCTCGCCACCTTGCCGAAGTACGAGGCATTGCGCATCTGCAGGATCATGTCGCGCGGATAGGTGTCGGTGCCGAGCGCGATGTTCACGCCGGCCTTGCGATAGGTCTCCCAATTGTCGAGGAAGCGTCCGCGCCGCGCGACGTTGACCGGACAGTGCGAGATCGAGCAGTGGTGCGAGCCCATGATCTCCAGGTCGTGCGAGCCGGAATAATTCATCAGCGGGTTGTCGCAGGTGAAGTTGCCGTGACCGATATTGAGCGTGTCCGACATCAGCCCGACATCGCGCAGCAATTCCACCGACGTCATCTGATGCTCGCGGATGATGTCGAACACCTCGTGGATGTTGTAGGCGGCGTGGATCGCCGCCGGCAGGTCGCGCTCCTGCGCCACCTTGGCCGCCTTGCGCATCAACGGGACGGTGCAGGTCTCGATCTCGCGCGGCACCAGGATCCCGCGGACGCGGTCCCCGTGCGCGCCCTGGTAGCGGTCGATGAACTCCAGCGCGAGGTCGAACTCGCGCTCGCCCGAGGCTTCGTCGATCACGCGTACGAGCTTGCCCTGGTCACCGCCGATCCAGCGGCCGCTGTCGAAGCCTGGGCCGAGATAGGCGCGGATGCCCAGTTCGCCGACGACCTGGAGCAGCGCCTGCTGGACGCGCAACTGGCTCCCGAATTCGACGAACGTGGTGATGCCGTTGCGCAGGAGTTCCGCGACCGTCCATCGCGCGTTGAGAAGCAGCTCATCCATCACCGAATTGTCGTCGGGCCGCACGTAGCGTGGATCGCCGCCGACGCGGGTACCTTCGCGGGCGACGCTGATTTCCAGAAAGGGCTGGCCGAAATAATCCCCGCGTCCGACATCGGAGATGAGCCGGTGCGAGGCACGGTGACCGGAATGCACGTGGGTGTCGATGAAGCCCGGAGCGACCAGCTTGTCACGGGCGTCGATCTCGCGGTCGACCGCGCCCTCGAAGCGCTCGCCCACGAACAGCACCGTGTTGCCTTCGTAGACCAGCTCGGCGTTGCGCCACAGCGTATGATGCCCGTCGGCGTGCGCGACCAGCCAGCCACAGGTGATACGGGTGCGCATGAAATCCCCTTCGAATGCCCGGCCATCCCGTACACTGATAATTTCTGCTGCGGCAAGCAACCCCCGCGCTAGTTATGCGTGGCGCGGTTCCTCCTCGGGCGCAACGCCACGCGCACGCAACGCGGCGCGGGCGGCGACGCGACTGCTAAAAACGTCTCGCTCGTCAGGGAGAGGAAGGCAGGTTCAGCCTGCGTTCGACATGTTGCGATTGCCGCAAAGCGGTGTTGGCAATCGTCTCGGGCACCATGATTCCCGTCGACGTCTTGTTGGACGGCGGCAATTTCCGCGGCGCAGGGCGGGGCGCGGCCTTGGTGTCCGCCGCCTGAAGTGTGGGATTAGCCGCGGGCTTTGCAGCCTGGACCTGCGGCTTCGGCCCCGTGAGCCGGACCGGCTTGCTGTGCGCCGACGCCGGCGCGAACGTGGGCGCGGGAGCCATGGCGGTGACGGGCGCGCTGTCCAGTTCCTTGCCCTCGACAACGATCGGCGCCGTGCGCTGAGTCGACGCAAGAGTGATATTTGCTTCGATCAATTGCCGCATGCGGGTATCGCGCGCCGCATTCGAGGTGCCGCCCAGAACGACCGCGACGATGTGCCGGTCGTCACGGCGCACCGAGCACACCAGGTTGTACCCGGAGGCCTCGGTGTAACCGGTCTTTATTCCGTCGACGCCCCTCACGTTTCCAAGCAGGTTGTTGTGGTTGCGCATTTCGGCTCCCCGCCAGAGGAAGCTCGGGGTCGCGAAATATTGGTAGTAGATCGGAAACCGGTGTTGAATCGAATGACCGAGAAGCGCCTGGTCGCGGGCGGTCGTGACCTGCTCCACCGCAGGCAGCCCCGAGGCATTGATATAGGTCGTGCTGGTCATGCCCAGCATTCTCGCCTTCAGGGTCATGAGCTTGGCGAACTCCTCTTCGGAGCCGCCGAGGGCTTCGGCGATGACGACCGCGGCGTCGTTCGCCGATTTCGTCACCAGGCCCTTGATCGCGTCCTCGACCTTGATGGTCTGATTCGCCCTGAGCCCCAGTTTCGTGGGGTTCTGAATCGCGGCCTGCGTCGAGATCGGGAACGGCGTGTCGAGCTTGACCGTGCCGGCCTCGAGCTGCTCGAACAGCAGGTAAAGCGTCATGATCTTGGTCAGCGAGGCGGGATGCCGCGGTTCGTCGGCGTGGTCCTCGTGCAGGACTTGGCCGGATTTGTCATCGATGACGATCGCCGCATATGGCGGTCGATAATTAGGCCCGTGAATTGCCCGCGGCCGCGCGGAACGCGCTTCTGCCTGATCCCAACCAGCGCCGGCTATCGTCAGCGTTGCCAACAGACCGGCAATCGGTAGCCAATGCAATCGCGAAATGTGAGCCATTAGCTGCGATCCGGTGACCAATCAGATTCTGTTTGGTCGAGTAAATCCTGAATCCGGTTCAATGGCTGTAATCCGAAAGCCACACTTCCCGGAAATCCTCCAACATCCTTTGCGATCTGATCCGCCCACACGTGCCGAAGTCGGCGACGCCACGCACGAATCGATCAAGGCGACCGGTAGAGGCCGAGGTGTCGTAAAAAGCGGGGAAAAGGCCGCTGGAGCGTGGCCCCCATGGGGCAGCGAGTGTCGCCTCAGGGCTATTTGTCGATCGAGAGCTTCTGCTCGCGAATCACCTTGGCCCATTTCTGGGTCTGCGCCTTGATGTGATCGGCGAACTCCTCAGGCGTGCTGCCCATCGGTTCGAACATCTGCGGCGCCAGGAATTTTTCGCGGAAGTCCGGGTCGGCCAGGATCTTTTGAATCTCCGCATTGAGCTTCATGACGACGTCGCGCGGCGTGCCCGCGGTGGCGAACAACCCGAACCAGGTCGCCGCTTCGTAGCCCGGCAGGCCGTTCTCGGCGACCGTCGGGATGTCGGCAGCGGGCCCGAGGCGCTTGGTGCTGCCGATGCCGAACAGCTTGATCTGCCCGGTGCGGAACGGCGGCAGCGCGAGGCTCACGCTGACCGACATCAGGTTGACGTGTCCGGCGATGACGTCGGTGAGCGCCGGCGCCGCACCCCGGTAGTGAACGGGGAGGAGCTTCGCGCCAGACATGCTCTCGAACAGCACCATGTTCATGTGCGGCGCGGATCCGACCCCGGCGGTGCCGTATGTGAGCTCGCCCGGTTTCTTCTTTGCAAGCGCAATGAGTTCCCTCACGTTGGTCGCAGGGACCGAGGTATGCCCGAGCAGCGCCTGGTTGATACGAACAATGCCGGTAATCGGGGCGAAGTCCTTCTCCTCGTCGTACGGGAGCTTGCCCTTGCCGTAGAGCGTCGGATTGATGGTGAAGGTCCCGGCCTCGGCCACGAGCAGCGAATAGCCGTCGGGCGCCGCCTTGGCCACTGATTGCGCGCCGAGCACGTGGGCGGCGCCCCCCTTGTTTTCGATCACCACCTGCTGGCCCCAAGTTTCTGATAGCCGTTGGCCGAGCGCGCGCGCCACCACGTCAGTCACGCCACCGGCGGCGGCGGTGACCGTGAGCGTGATCGTCCGCGTGGGATAGGACTGCGCCGCCGCCCCGGCCGAACCGGCGAGGCAAGCCAGCAAGATCAATGCAAACCGCTTCATGGGCTCGCTCCCTCCGTTATACGGCTGCTTCTGCGGCAGGCGCGCGTCGTTGGAGCGTATCACATCCGGGAGTGTGGCGGCCTTGACGTTGCAACGGGCTGCGAGCGCGAACGGGACACTAGCGTCCCCGGACGGCCGCCTTCGTCTTGAGCGCATAGAGCGCCTCGAGCGCGTCGCGCGGCGACATCTCGTCGGGATGGAGCGCCGCCAGCGCGGCGACCACACTGTCCACTGCCGAGTCGTGGGTTGCGAGCGACGACGGTCGCGGAGCTGCGGCAAAAAGCGGCAGGTCGTCGAAGCCGCGCGGTGACGCGCGGTCGTCGGCCTCGAGCTTGGCGAGAACCACCTTCGCGCGCTCGATCACGGTGGCTGGCAGGCCTGCGAGCTTTGCCACCTGGATGCCATAGCTGCGGTCGGCGGCCCCCGGCACCACCTCGTGCAGGAACACGACCTCGCCCTGCCATTCCTTGACCCGAACCGTGGCATTGAACAGGCGCGGCAGCTTGGCCGCGAGCGCGGTCAGCTCGTGGAAATGGGTGGCGAACAATGCACGGCAGCGGTTCGTTTCGTGCAGATGCTCGATCGTCGCCCACGCGATCGAGAGGCCGTCGAAAGTGGCGGTGCCGCGTCCGATTTCATCCAGAATGACGAGCGCGCGCTCGCCCGCCTGATTGAGGATGGCCGCGGTCTCCACCATCTCGACCATGAAGGTCGAACGCCCACGCGCGATGTCGTCGGCTGCCCCGACGCGGGAGAACAGCCGATCGACGGCGCCGATCTTGGCGTGGCGCGCGGGGACGAAGCTTCCCATCTGCGCAAGGATGGCAATGAGCGCGTTCTGGCGCAGGTAAGTGGACTTGCCCGCCATGTTCGGCCCAGTCAGCAGGTAGATGCGGCCGTGCGGCGCCTGCGGGGGCGGCGAGAGGTCGCAATCGTTGGCGACGAACGGTCCGCCGTCGCCGGCGAGAACCTGCTCCACCACCGGATGGCGTCCACCCTCGACGATGAAATCGAGCGAGCCGTCGATCTCCGGCCGCACGTAGTGGCGCTCGACCGCCAATTGCGCCAAGGCGGTGGCGACATCGAGGATGGCAAGCGCGCCGGCGGCATCCTTGATGGCGGCGGATGCCGCCGTCACGATGGCGGCGAGCTTGTCGAAGCTCTCGAGCTCGATCCCGAGCGCGCGGTCTGCGGCGTTGGCGATCTTGGCTTCGAGTCGCACCAAGTTCGGTGGTGGTGAAGCGCACCTGGCCGGCGAGCGTCTGGCGATGGATAAACGTGGCGTTGAGCGGCGGCGCCATCAGCTTGTCGCCGTGCTGGGCCGTCACCTCCACGAAATAGCCGAGCACGTTGTTGTGCCGGATTTTCAGCGCACGCACCGCTGTCGTGTCGGCATAACGGCCCTGCAGCGCAGCGATCACGCGGCGTGATTCGTCGCGCAATGCGCGCGCCTCGTCGAGCGCGGCGTCATAGCCCGCGCGCACGAAGCCGCCGTCGCGCTTGAGATGGGGCAGTTCGTCGGCCAGCGCCGCGGCGAGCTCGGCCGCGATCGCAGGATCGGGTCGGCGCAGCGACTGCATGGCCTGCGCAAGCTCGGCGGCAAGCTCCGGAAACTTTTCCAGCTCGGCCGCAAGGTCCGCAGCCGCGGTGATGCCGTCGCGCATGGCGGCGAGGTCGCGCGGGCCGCCGCGGCCGACCACCAGCCGCGCCAGCGAGCGGGCCAGATCGGGCGCGGCCTTGAGGCGCTCCCGTATGTCCGCGCGCGCCCCGGCGCTGGTCACGAAAAATGCGACGGCGTCATGCCGGCGTCCGATGGCGCCGGCATCGGTGAGCGGCGCGGCCAGCCGTTGCGCGAGCAGTCTCGAGCCCGCCGCCGTCACGCTGCGGTCGATCGCGGCGAGCAGCGATCCGCGGCGCTCGCCCGACAGCGTGCGCACCAGCTCGAGGTTGCTGCGCGTCGCCTGGTCGATCAGGAGCGTCGCGCCTTGCGGCTCGCGCACCGGCGGCGAGAGCGGCGGGCGCTGGCCGAGCTGCGTGCGCTCCACATAGGTGATGCAGGCGGCGGCGGCGGTAAGCTCGAGCCGCGAGAGCGCGCCGAACCCTTCGGTGGTGGACAGCCCGAAATACCCGGCGAGCCTCCGTTCGGCGCTGGCGCCATCGAACACGTCGCGGGTGAGCGGCGTCACCGCCGGCAGCGAGCGCAGATAGGGCGCGAACTCGGGGTCGCCGTAGAGCGCGTCCGACACGATGATCTCGCCCGGCTCGAGCCGGGCGATGTCGGCGGCAACCGCGGTACGGTCGCACTCGGCAATGCGGAATTCGCCGGTCGAGATATCGATCCAGGCGATCGCGAAGCGGCTTTCCTCGCCGGCGGACGCGCGCGCGCGGGCGATCGCGAGCAGGTAGTTGTTGCGCCGCGCATCGAGCAGGGTGTCCTCGGTGAGCGTGCCCGGGGTGACGAGACGGATCACGTCGCGTCGCACCACGCTCTTGCCGCCGCGCTTACGCGCTTCGGCCGGATCTTCGAGTTGCTCGCAGACCGCCACGCGGTGGCCCATTGCGATCAGGCGGTGGAGGTATTCGTCGGAACGATGGACCGGCACGCCGCACATCGGGATGTCGCGGCCGAGATGCTTGCCGCGCTTGGTGAGCACAATGCCGAGCGCGCGGGCCGCGATTTCGGCGTCCTCGAAGAACAATTCGTAGAAATCGCCCATCCGGTAGAACAGCAGGCAATCCGGATTGGCGGCTTTGATCTCGATATACTGCTCCATGACAGGCGTGGCGCGTGGCGCGCCGTCCGCGGGCGGACCGGATTCGAAACCGGACGGGGTCAAGGGGCGCGCAGCATCCATGGCGCCGCGACGCTAGCAGATGGCGTGGCGGGATTCATGCGGGTGAGGGGAGATAGCCACAGCGAATGCGCAGATTGCGCCGTCGCGCGTGACACGCGCCGCAGGTACAATTCTCCACCAGCGTGGCGGAACTGAAATGTTCAAGTGCCGGCTGATCACTCCGGCCTGATGCCCGATGCCTTGACCACCTTGCCCCACTTCTCGACCTCGGCCGCCATGTACGCGCCGAACTCCGCGGGAGTGAAGACAATCGGCGTGGTGGCGACGTCGGCGAGCCGCGCCTTCACGGCCGGATTGGCCAGCCCGGCATTGATCTCGCGGTTGAGCCGCTCGATGATCTCGGGTGGCGTGCCGCGCGGCTACGCCGACGCCGCACCAGGAATTCGCCTCGTATCCCGCCACCGTCTCGCCGATGGTCGGGACATCCGGCAGCGCGTCGGATCGGGCCTTGCCCGGCCACCGCCAGCGCGCGCAGCGTGCCCGAGCGGATATGGGCCAGCGAGCCCGTCAGCACGTCGATCCCGACCTGCACCTGCCCGCCGATGAGATCGGCGACCATGGCCGCGCCGCCGCGATAGGGCACGTGAATCATGTTGACGCCGGTCATCATCTTGAACAGCTCGCCCGCCACATGCGAGGTCGAGCCGGTGCCGAACGAGCCGATGCTGATCTTGCCCGGATTGGCCTTGGCGTGAGCGATCGAGGTCGGCGATCGTTCTTCGCCGGAAGCGACGGGATTCGCGACCATCACCAGCGGAAAATCGATCAGTCCGGACACCGGCGCGATATCTCGCAACAGGTTGAACGGACAGCGTCTCGAACAGCGTCACGTTGACCGCCGCGGACGCCGCGAACGAACAGCAGCGTGTAGCCGTCGGGCGGCGAATTGACCACCGCCTGGATCGAGATATTGCTGCTGGCGCCCGGCTTGTTCTCGACGACGACCGGCTGGCCGAGCCGTTCCGACAACCACGGCGCCATGATCCGCGACACGATGTCGGCGCCGCCGCCCGCCGGAAATCCGACGACCCAGCGCAGCGGCCGCGCCGGATAGGCTTGCGCGCGGCGCGCGGCGACAGCGCGACAAGGCGGCGGTCGCGCCCGCTAGCGTACGAATTGTCGGCGATAGCCTTCATAGCGTCCCCCTGAATGCTGGCGACACCGACGCGTCGCGCCACGGCGCGCGTCGTCGACCCACATGACCGAGCGAGTTCAGAGTTCTGGCCTGCCGACGGCATCGGCGCTGCCGTCAAGTCGAGGGACTTCGGCACGTCCCATAGGCAGCTCGCGGACGAGCCAATGTCCGTGCATCCAACATATCGGGTTTGTCAGTCGGGCCGAAGGGCGTTCAGCCCGCGAGACCGCTATTTAGCCTGGCTGACGCTCTCGAATCCGGTCGTCTTCCATTGCGGCTGCCGCGACGGGTCGGCGATGAATCGGATGAACTCCGCCGCGTCCGGCGCGGCGCTGTCGGCCAGCACCGCGCCGGCATAGACGATGTAGTTCTGCAGGGCGGGCGGCAGCATTCCGGCGACCGCCACGCCTTTCACCGTGAGCACTTCGCTCAGCAGATAGAGCCCGATGTCGACCTCGCCGTTGGCGATCAGCTCCGCGCCGCCGCTGATCGCGCTCTTGGGCGCGATCCTGCGCTGGGGCGTCTCGGTGATGTCCCATTGCTTGAGCAACGCCGCGATATGCCGGCCGCCGGGGGTCGCCTGCGGGTCGGCATGGGTGATCGAGCGCGCCTGCGTCAGAGTCGCGCGCAACGCCTCGGGCGTGGAGACATCCGGCTTCGGCGCGTCTGCGCGCACGACGACCGCGATTCCGACCCGTGCCAGCAGGCTCCGGCTGTCCGGACGGATCTTGCCTGCCTTCTCCAGCGCGTCGATCAGCGGCACCGGCAGGAGCACCACGTCGGCCTTCTCGCCCGCCTCGAGCCGCTGCTGGATCGCGCCAACGACCGCGAAGGTGAAGGCCACGCGATGGCCGGTCGCCTTCTCGAATTCCGGCGCCAGCAGCTTCAACGTCTCCTGCGGCGCGCCGCCGCTGTAGACGCGCAGCTCGGCGGCCGATAGCGGCGTCACGCCCATACTCACGAGCGTGAGCGCCGCAACGAGAATGCGCATCGCTGGAATGCGCATATGGGCATTCCTTTCGGCGGGACTGCCGGACGTTATTTCACCAGCTTCACGCCGGTGACGGCTTCGAGGTTCTTGTAATCGATCTTCTCGCGGTCGGCCTTCGGGATGTTGAGCGAATCGAGGATCTGCAGCGTCTCGCGCGGATACATCGTCCCGCCTTCCGGATCGAACGGACAGTCGGAGGCGAAGACGATCTTCTCCAGCGGATAGAACTCGAGCCCGGCCTTGGTCGCCGGCACGGCGGTGAAGGCCGCGGTGTCGGCCCAGAAGTCCTGCTTGAAGTAATCGAGCGGGCGCTTCTTCAGGCTCTTGCGCAGCGTGACGTAGTCCTCGTCGGAGGTGCGCGACCCCAGCACGTCCCAGCCCGGCCCGATGCGGCCTTCCAGCATCGGCACGATGCCGCCGAAATGGTGGGTGATGATCTTGAGATTGGGATGGTTGTCCATGATCTTGGAGAACACCAGCCGCGCCATCGCGGCGGCGGTCTCGTAGGACCAGCCGAACGTCCACCAGATCTCGTAGAGCGACTTCTTCTCGTCGATGTAGTCCGGCATCTCGGCGCCGCGCGCCGGATGCAGCCAGATCGGCTTGCCGAGCTCGTTCATCTTCTTCCAGAACGGCAGGTATTGCGGCCGGTCGAGCGGCTTGCCGGCGACGTTGGTGTAGATCTGCACGCCGAGCGCGCCGATCTTGATCGCGCGCTCCGCCTCGGCGACGCCGGCGTCGGGCGCATCGAGCGAGATCTGCGCGACCCAGCCGGGGAAGTGGTCCTTCTCCTTGGCGCACAGTTCGGCGAAGCCGTCGTTGATGATGCGGATGAACTCGTCGATCTGCGCCGGAGTCTTGGCGAACTTCTCGACCGGCGGCTGCGGGTAGGACAGGATCTGCTGATAGTCCTTGTGGCCGTCGACGATCTTCTTGCGCACATCGACATCGAACAGCGCCGGCAGCGAGCGCACGCGCTTGCCCATGTCCTTGTAGTCGCCGGCGACCTCCTTCATCTTGTCGAAGAATTTTTTCGGGAAGAAGTGCGTATACGCGTCGATCCGCATCTGCGGTCCTCCAGCTTTTCTTGCCTGTTCGGCGTGCTTGGTTTGGCGTGAATATCGGGGCGGGGTGACCGCGCGCCCGGTCGGGTGAAGTGGACGGGGTTTGTTACCTGCTTGATCGGCTGGAGTCCATCGCGAGGCGGCGAGCGCTCCGCCGCACGAACGTCACTCGGCGGCGATGCGCGGGCTCTGGTGGCTTCGAGTTCGGCGAGGCAGCGCGTCAGCGCCTCGCCGTCGGGATCGAGCAACGCGCCGCCCGCGCGCTCGCGATCGCGTCGACGCCTTGGCGCAGCGGGATGCGGCCCGCCAGGACCGGCCGGATGACGCGCGTCTCGATCAGGCGGTAATTGGCGGTGCCGCGCTTGTGGGTATCGCCATAGCCCTTGATCAGCCGCGCGCATTCCGCGACTTCGAGCGCGAGATCGTCCGAGAGTTGTGCCGCCTCGACGATGAGGCCGAGCCACGCCTCGATCGCGCGCTGCTCCTCCTGGAAGCGATAGGACTTCGGCCGCCAGCCGCGCAGTTTCGCGAGCAGCCAGAAGCGCAGAAAGCCGGACACCGATGCGCTGTTGACCTCCATGCCCCAATGCACGCGGTCGATCCATCCGCGCCGCTCGGCGAGCGCGAGGATGCGCCGGGCGAGCCTGGGCGGCAGGATCGAGCACATTTCCTCGATCCCGGGCTTGAGGAACTCGGTCACCGTGAACGGCTCGCCCGGCTTGACGCCGATCTCGGCGGCGATGCGCGCCAGGCGCGCCGGATCGATCTTGGCCTGCGCGACCCGGATCACGTCCTCGTAGGACATGCGCACCGCGAGATGCCGCGCGACCTCGCGCAGCAGCCGGCCGCCGGCCTGCGCGCGCTCGTCGGCGGCGCGGATCGGCGCCAGGCGGTCGAGATAGAGCCGCGCATAGGCGATGTCCTGATAGGCGACGAGCCGCCGCACGCCTTCGAGAATGATGTCGCGGGCGGGCGGCGGCATGTCCGCGACGATGGCGCGTTCGAGATCGGCGAGCGATGACGCCGGGAGCCGACCGCGCTTGGCGGCGCGGCTTCGCCCGACTGTCGCATTGGTTTGCTGCGCCGCCTCGAGCCCGGCGCGAAAGCCCTTGAGGTTGGCGTCGACCGCCTTGCCGTCGGCGCGGATCGCGCCTTCGAACGCCGTCGGCGGGAATCGGCAGCCGGCCGCAGCCGGCGATGATCCCGAGCATGACCGCGTTGATCATGGCGCCGCTTTGCTTGGCCAGCGCTTCCATGTCGAGGAGGAGATGGCTTGCGCATGCTCCTCGATCGCCTCGATCAGCCGCGCGCTGTCGTAGCGGCCGTCGGCCATCGCCATCTTCTCCACCACCAGATAGGAGCGGGCGGTCGAGGCGATCATCAGCGTGCGATCGGGCGTGACGAAACCGCCGGCGATGGTGCGGCCGGCTTCCAGCAGCTCGCTCGCCAGCACGATATCGACGTCGCCGACGCCGGGCGCGAGCGCCAGCACCGGTCGCCCGCCAAGCTCGCGCGCCGGCACCGGCACGATCTCGATGTAATAGGTGGTGGCGCCGGTGCGCTGGGCGACGCCGGGAATCGAGGTCGATTGCACCGGGAAGCCGAGCTGCGCGGCGGCGGCGACGATCCAGTCCGTGAGCACGCCGCCGCCCTCGCCGCCGAGCGCGGCGATCAGGATGGTGATCGGCCGGGCCTGCGGATCGTTCATGGCGATCTCCACCCGTGTCCCGGCGGAGCGCGACGCAGCCGGAACGCGAGCAGGTCCTCATGCCCGCGCCTCGGCGGGTGCGCCTCAGCCAGCCGATGACCGTCCGGCGCACGCGATGCAGCATGCGATCCCACCAGTTCGGATTGCGGATGACCTCGGCGCGATAGAACGACGGACAGAGCACCGCGGCGTGCGCGACCTCGCCGCACAGCCCGCAGCCGACGCAGCTCTCGATCACGGTCGCCACCGGATCGCTGCGCAGCGGATCGGGATTGGGCTTGACCGTCAGCGACGGGCAGCCGGACAGCCGGATGCAGGAATGGTCGCCGGTGCAGATCTCGTCGTCGACGCCGAAGCGCACCCGCACCACGCGCTCGCCGCGCTTGAGCTTCTCGGCATCCTCGGCGCGCACGCGGCGCTGGCGCGCGAGCTGGCATTCGCCGTCGGCGATGATCACCTTGAGGCCGCGCTCGGCGGTGCGCATGGCCTCCTTCAAGGTCTTGGCCATCTTGGCGACGCTGTAGCTGCGCACCGTGCGCAGCCATTTGACCCCGAGCGAGCGCAGCGTCTGCTCGATCGTCATGCCGGTCGGCGTGCCGATGCGGTTGGCGGCGCTCGACGGCAGATATTGCTGGCCGGTGGCGGAGGCGTAGCCGTTCTGCATCACGATCAGCACGCCGTCGCCCTTGTTGAACAGGTTCGAGGCGACGCCGGTGATCAGCCCGTTGTGCCAGAACCCGCCGTCGCCCATGACGGCGATCGGGCGGCGCTCCATGTTGGGCGTGACCGCGGCGGCGCTCGCGAGCGACATGCCGTAGCCGAGGATCGAATTGCCGAGGCTGAACGGCGCGAAGGTCGCGAACGAATGGCAGCCGATGTCGGCGCTGATGTGGGTCGGTCCGAGCTCGCGCTGCATCAGCTTGATCGCGGTGAACACCGGGCGCTCCGGGCAGCCGGTGCAGAAATTCGGCGGTCGCGGCGGAATGTCGCCGAGCGCCGCCATCGCGGGCGCCTTGTGCGCGAGCATGTTCTTCGCGCGCGCCGCGATCGCGTCGGCGTCGATGCCGGTCGGCCGCGCTTGCGCGAGGAAGGACGCGAGCCCCTTGAGCAGCACCTCCGACACGTACTCGCCGGCGCGCGGCAGGCAACCCTTGCCGAGCACGCGGGTCTGGATGTCGGCGCGGCGCAGCTCGACGTTGACCGCCTGCTCGATGTAGTCGGGCGAGCCCTCCTCGACCACCAGCACGGCGCGCTTGCCGGCGCAGAACTCGCGCAGCTCCTCCGGCACCAGCGGATAGACGACGTTGAGCACGTAGATCGGGACGCGGCTGGCGCCGTAGAGGTCGGCGAGATCGAGCCGCGCGAGCGCGCGCAGCACGCCGTTGGTGAGCCCGCCGACCACGATGATGCCGATGTCGTCGAGGTCGCCGGGGATCACCTCGTTGAGCTTGCGCTCGCGGATGAATTGCTGCGCGGCCGGCAGCCGCTCCTCGATCTTGAGCCGCTCCTGCGAGAAAATGACGGGCGGATGCGCAAGCCGGCCGTACTCGAAGCGCGGCGGACCGGCGATGCGGTTCTTGCCGGAAAACGCGGCGCGGCGGTTGTCCTTGGTCTTGAACTCGCCGGTGACGTGGCAGGCGCGGATGCGCAGCTCCATCATGACCGGCGCGTGGCTCGCTTCCGACAGCTCGAAGCCCTCCTCGACCATGCGCACGATGGTCGGCAGATCCGGCCGCGGATCGAGCAGCCACATCGACGATTTCATCGCATAGGCGTAGGAGCGCTCCTGGATCACGCTCGCGCCTTCGCCGTAGTCCTCGCCGAGGATGATCATGACCCCGCCGACGACGCCGGGGGAGGCGAGGTTGGACAGCGCGTCGGCCGCCACATTGGTGCCGACGATCGATTTCCAGGTCACCGCGCCGCGCAGCGGATAGTTGATCGAGGCGCCGAGCATGGCCGCGGCGGAGGCCTCGTTGGTGCAGGTCTCCAGATGCACGCCGAGATCGCCGATGATGTCCTCGGCGTCGACCAGCACGTCGAGCAGGTGCGACACCGGCGCGCCCTGGTAGCCGCCGACATAGCTCACGCCCGACTGCAGCAGCGCCTTGGTGACCGCGAGGATGCCTTCGCCATGGAAGGTCTCGCCGTCGCCGAGCTTGAGCGCCTGCACCTCTTTCTTGAACGAGCGTTCCATCGCCTGGTCCTGTGGCGGAAGGGGCTACATCTATAACGGCGCTGAAGGCGAATGCTACCGGCGAAGGAGGCCGTGCTCGCCATCCGGCGGCAGACCGCGCGCTTCTGCTGCGTCACTGAAACGCCGGCGAAGCTGCTACATTCGCTGCGAATGCTCGGCCTTGGCACTTGGCCAGACCCGTCGCGAGATCCGTATAGCGAAAATCGCGGAAGGCCTGCCGCGACGCGGTGCTGTCGAACGCGCGATAGCCGCCGTGGGGCATGGGGCCTTGCCGCGGGCTGCCCCGCACGGGCACGGCCGGATCGTACATCGCCGCGATCCGTTCGGCGATGTCGCGAAAGCTGTGCACGCTTCCCGTCGCCACGTTGAGCACCCCGCGGCTTCGATGCATCAGCACCCGTCTGACGATCTCGGCCACGTCATCGATGAGCACGTGGTCGCGCTGTTCCTCGCCTTCGCCAAATAGAACGATGTCCTGTCCGGCGGCAGCGAGCCGGCGAAAGCGATTGGGCCCGTAGCCATTGTGCGGATCGGCGGCGCCGTACAGGAGCGTCGGACGCAGGATTGCCAATGGCGCGGTGAGAACCGACTTCAGCATCAACTCGCGCGCCAGGTGCATTGCGCCATGCAGGGAGTTTGGCTCGGCGCACGATTCCTCGGTCAGGGGCGCGCGCGAGTCCCGGTAGACGGCGTCCGAGCTGATGTAGAGCACATGCGATACCGACGCCGTCGCGAGCGCCTGGCACACGCATTCCATCATCCGGACATTGTCGACGAGCATGGCCGCATCTTTGCAGGGCGCCCGCGCGGAGATCACCACGACGGCATCGTCCGGCCGAAGTTCCCGGGACAGCCGGCTTGCGGTTCCGGCGGCAAGAAGGTCCGCCTCGGCACGTCCCAATGACAGCACCGGCACATCGTTGGCCGCCAGCAGCCGCGCGCTCGCCGCGCCGACGAAGCCGTGAGCACCCAGGATGACCACGCGCCGTGGCGGCAGCGCGCTGGAATTGAGATGCTCGAGCATGGCAGCCTGTCTTGATCGGCGGCGGGAATGGCGTTGAACACCGTGCCCGCCGCGTGGTCAATGTCCTTGCCCGGACGTCGCCCGCTCCACGATGTCGAGGGCGTCGGTGACCCGCTAGAACATCCCGTTGTTGTTGGCGGGCTTCTCCGGGATCGGCTGGACCACGTCCCAGTGCTCGACCACCTTGCCGTTCTCGAGCCTGAAGATGTCGATGATGGCGTTGCCGCGCGTGCCGGGCTCGCGCACCGCGTGGACGTGGACGATGACGTAGTCGCCGTCGGCGAAGATGCGCTTGATCTCGCTCCGGTTGTTCGGGAACTTGTCCTTCAGGAAGGCGATGAAGCCCTTGAGGCCTTCCGGCCCGTCGGCGGCGACCGGATTGTGCTGGGTGTAGCGGTGCCGAGATATTTCGACGCCGCCTCGAAGTCCTTCTGGTTGAGGACGGCGTCGTAGAACGCCGCGACGGTTTTCTTGTTCTCCTCCATCTGCTTGGCGTCGGCGGCGAGCGCGGGCGCGCAGCGAGCAGAACGATCGCGGCGAGGGCGGCAATCAGCATGTGTCGGGACATGGCGGACTCCTTTGGTTGACCCGCGCGTCACATCTTCGACGGCAGGTAGAGCGCAATGATCGGAAAGGCGATCAGAATGATCAGGCGGAGGATATCGGTGATGATGAACGGCAGCACGCCGTAGAAGATGGTCGAGATCTTCACGTCCTCGATCACGCTTTTGATCACGAAGATGTTCATGCCGACCGGCGGATGGATGAGCCCGAGCTCGACCGTCATCACGATGATGACGCCGAACCAGATCGGGTCGAAGCCGAGCTCCTTGATCACCGGGAAGATGATCGGGACCGTGAGGATGACCATGGCGAGCGCATCCATCAGGCATCCGAGCACGAGATACATGAGCATGATCAGCGCGAGCACGCCGTAGCGGCCGAGCCCGAGCCCGGTCAGGAACTCGGTCACCTTCTGCGGCGTCTGCGTGACGGTGAGGAAATAGCCGAACAGGATCGCGCCGATCAGCACCGTGAACACCGCGGCGGTGGTGCGCGTCGTCTCGAGCAGCGAGCGGAGGATGTCGCGCCGACAGGCGGCCGCGCAGCACGCCGATGATGAAGGCGCCGCCGGCGCCGCCGCCCGCCGCTTCGGTCGCGGTGAACATGCCGCCGTAGATGCCGCCGATGACGAAGGCGAACAGCAGCAGCGTCGCCCAGACGTCGCGCAGCGCCGCGAGGCGCTCCGGCCACGAGCTGCGCGGGCCGGCCGGCAGGTAGCCCGGCCGCGCCACGCCGATGATCGTGATGGTGATCATGTACATGGCGACGGCGAGGATGCCGGGCAGGATGCCGGCGATGAACAGCTTGCCGACGTCCTGCTCGGTGATCAGCCCGTAGACCGCGAGCACCGTCGAGGGCGGGATCATGATGCCGAGCGTGCCGCCGGCGGCGATCACGCCGGTGGCGAAGGATTGCGGATAGCCGTAGCACCGCATCTCCGGATAGGCGACCTTCGAGAACGTCGCCGCGGTCGCGACCGACGAGCCGCAGATCGCCGCAAAGCCGCCGCAGGCCGCGATGGTGGCGATGCCGAGCCCGCCCCGGAGATGGCCGAGGAAGGCGTTCGCGGCGCGGAACAGCTCGCGGCTCATGCCGGAGGTGGTGGCGAACGCGCCCATCAGCAGGAACATCGGGACGACGGCGAAATTGTAGTCGGTCACCGTGCGCATGGAGGTGTGGCCGACGATCTTGAGGGCGGCCGCGCCGCCGACGATGTAGGCGAAGCCGCTGACGCCCACCAGTCCCATCGCCATGCCGACCGGCACGCGCAGCAGCATCAGCACGAACAGGACGACGAAACCGAGGATGGCAATCGCGTCGGAGCTCATCGCAAGGATCTCATTCGACCGGCTTCGCTGGATCCTGGCCGCCCAGCAATTCCGGATGGAAGATCAGCCGATAGGTGCGCACCGCGATCAGGAGCACCGCGGAGACGTCGCCGAGCCAGGCCAGCAGGAAGAACGGCCAGGTCGGCAGCCGCAGATCGAAGGTCAGCACATTGTCGGCGCGCGTGCTCGCGACCTTGTCGAAGAGCGTCCTAGGTCTGCACCGAGACCACGAACAGCAGGACGAGCGTCGCGAACACGTCGATGACCCGCTGCAATTTCGGCCCGACATTGGCGTACAGCAGATCGACCGTGATGTGGGTGCCGCGGTAGGACGTCGCCGCGATGCCCCAGAAGATCAGGACGCCGAGCAGCAGGCGGCCGAAGTCGTAGCTGTCGGGGATCGAGACGCTGAAGAAATAGCGCAGCAGCACCGAGATGAAGATGTCGGCGGCGACGATCCCGACGAAGAGCGCGGCGATGAGCTCGATGGCGTCGATGAAACGGTCCGCAATCCTGCGCAGCTCTCGCCCCTCGCCGAATGCAGCGCCCCATGGTGGCGACGGCGGCGGACATTCCGCCGCCGCCGGTATCATCGCGAATGCAGAGCGACCAGTGAACTCATCGCGCCGATCAGTACGCCGCCTTGTACTGGGCGAGCGACTGCTTGAGCTCCTTCATGATGGCGTCGGGATCGCCGCCGGCCTTGCGCACGTTGTCGGCCCATTGCTTCTCCAGCGGCTCGGCCGACTTCTTCCATTCGCCCAAGCTGCGCGTCGGTGATGGTGTAGACCTCGTGTCCGGGCTCGGCCTTCACCTTGTCGAGGCCGGCGTGCTCGAAGTCCGCCCACGGATCGGCGAACTTTCCGGCCCATTCGGTGGTGCAGTGGTCGTCGATCACCTTCTTCTGCGCCGGCGACATGGCGGCGTAGGTCTTCGGGCTCATCAGCCACTGGAACGTGACGGTGTGGAGCGGCGCGTCCATGTGATACTTGGTCACCTTGTCGACGCCGAGCAGCGGCACCGAGCCCCACGGGAAGGTGACCGCCTCCGCCACGCCCTTCTCCATCACGTCGCGCACCTCGGTCGCGCTCGCCTGCACGTTGGTGCCGCCGAGCAGCGTCACCCAGGCCGCGACCGTGGCCTGCGAAGGCCGCACCTTCATTCCCTTGATGTCGCCCGGCACCACGATCTTCTTCTTGCTCGAGTGCCAGGTGAGCGGATCGAGAATGAAGGAGAAGCAATACTTCACGTCCTTCATCTCGGTCGCCGCATATTTGCGATACCAGGCGTCGATCGCGCGGATGCCGCCCTTGGCGTCGCCGACCAGGAACGGCAACTCGCCGGCCGAGATGATGGGGAAGCGGCCCGGCTGATAGCCCGGATTGACGTAGGTGAAGTCGGCGATGCCGTCGCGCGCCATGTCGTAGTGGTCGAACGCCTTGCCGAGCTGCTGCGACGGAAAGACCTTGGACTTGATGGTGCCGTTCGATGCCTTCTCGACCGACGCGCCCCATTCCTCCATCGCCTTCTGCAGCGGATGCGTCGGCGGCACCCAGTGCGACAGCTTGAGCTCGAAGGTCTTGTCCTGCGCCGAGCGCGGCGGACGCTCCGATCAGCAGGCAGGCGGCCGACGCGACGCAATGTTGCAGCATGATGCTTGGCTCGACGCGATGGCATCGTCTCCTCCTGGTTGGGATTGGCCGCTGAGCGGCCTTTGGTTCCATTCAGCCCCAAGTGATGGGCACTGTAAAGTGACGTTCACGGGCTCGGCGGGCACAATCCCGGCAGGCGCTTGCGCACCGCGCTGTGTCGCCGCGCGCGCGCTCGCCGCGCCGCGCGTCCCTAGCTTCGCCCGTCGAATTGGTCTATGCGGGGCGCGCCCATCGACGTGGCGACCGCTGCGGTCGGATGTTCGGTGGAGCGGGATCGTGGACAACAAGAGCGGCAAAGAGCCCGCGCGGCCACCCGGCGCTGCTGCACAAGAAGATGCTGCAGCTCCTGAGCAGCCTGTGGGTGACGCGGGCGGTCGGAACTTTCGCGCGCCTCGGCCTCGCCGATGCGATGGAGGAGGGCGCCGAGGAGCACGCGGCGATCGCGGCCGCGCGCGGCCTCGTTCCCGACCGCGTCTACCGGCTGCTGCGCGCGCTCTCGACCGTCGGCATCGTCACCGAGCCCGCGCGCGGCCGCTTCGCGCTCACGCCGCTCGGACGCCTGCTTGGCTCGCGCTCGCCCGACAACACCCGCACCACCGCGATCTTTCTCAACGACTACTTCGCCGACATGTGGACGCATCTCGACGACGCGCTGGCCGGCGAGCGAACCGCTTTCGAGGCGCTCAAGGGCCGGCCGTTCTTCGACTGGCTCGGCGAGCATCCGGACGAGGCCAAGCGCTTCAATCGCATGATGCTCGAGGTGCACGGGCCGGAGACGCCGGCGATCGTCGCCGCCTACGACTTCTCGCGCGTTCGAGCACATCGTCGACATCGGCGGCGGCAACGGCTCGCTGCTCTCCGCGATCCTCGCCGCCTATCCGAAT
This sequence comes from uncultured Alphaproteobacteria bacterium, assembly GCA_963725065.1. Classification (GTDB taxonomy): domain Bacteria; phylum Pseudomonadota; class Alphaproteobacteria; order Rhizobiales; family Xanthobacteraceae; genus VAZQ01. The sequence continues at coordinate 40,411 of CAVRXD010000030.1, read as the reverse complement.
CGGCGCGCGACGCTGTTCGATATGGCGGAAGCGATCGCCGCCGCCAAGCGCGGCGAGGGCGGGCCGCTGCCCGGCGTGACGTTCGTCGCCGGCGACGTGTTCGCGACGCGGCGCCGGAAGGCGGCGACCTCTATCTGATCCGCCATCTCATGCACGACTACGACGACGCGGAATGCCTGCGCATTCTCGCCAATGTGCGCCGCGCCATGCAGCCGGACGCGCGGGTGCTGGTGCTCGAGGCGCCGCTGCCGTCCGATGACAGCCCCGGTCCGGGCCGATGGCTCGATCTGCAGGTGATGGTGCTGTGCGGCGGGCGCGAGCGCACGGTCGAGGAATATGCCGGCCTGTTCGAGCAGGCCGGCCTTCGCCTCGTGCGCACGGTCCCCACCACGCATCCGGCGATGACCGTGGTCGAAGCGGTCGGCGGACAACGCCCGTGCCTGATGGAGCAACGGCCGGCGCGGCGCAGGCCGCGTGATCCGGCGGCGGCACGTCATCTACGTCGAGGGCTACGATCCGCAGGGCGCCAAGGGCTACTACCGGCTGTTCGAGCGCGCCTGGGCGCGCTTCCTGAAGATCTGGCCGCTCAAGGCGCGCCTGGGCGAACTCGCAGGTCGATTCGCAGGACTTCGCGCACTGGGACATCGAAGCGGCCGGCCCGAACTGGCAGGTCGCGACCCGCTACGACTTCCTGCGGCAGGAGCACATCATCCGCGCCAACATGGCCGAGCCGCTGCGGCGGCAGATTCCGCGCGCGATGGCCTGGGCGTTCGACTATCTCGTCAGCGGCGCGATCTTCCGCGTGCTGCGGGCCTCGGGGTATTTCGGCCTCGTGCTGCTCTATTTCCAGATCATGCTGATCTGGTGGCTCGTCCTTGCGGCCGGCGGCGGATGGCTCATCGCGCTCGCGGCGATGCACGGGCTCGGCCTGCCGCGGCGCGGCGAGCGTTCCGATCGGCGTCATCGGCGCCATCGCGATCTTCCTTGCGCTGCGGCCGCTCGCCGACCGCTGGTTCGTGATCCAGATCAACAACCACTGGCCCTATCTCTGCGCGTTCGCGCGCGGCGAGCCGACCTGCTTCGACGCCCCGATCGAGGCCTGCGCGCGGCGCCTCATCGCCGCGGTGCGCGCCAACGAAGCCGACGAGATCGTCGTCGTCGGCCACAGCGGCGGCGGCGCGCTGGCGCCGGCGGTGATCGTGCGCGCGCTCGAGCTCGATCCCGACGTCGGCCGCCGGGGGCCGCCGCTGGTGCTGCTGACGCTCGGCTCGATCGCGCCGGGCGCGGCGCTGCATCCCAAGGCGGCGAGGATGCGCGCGGTGTTCGCGCGGCTCGCGGTCGAGCCGTCGGTGCTCTGGATCGACTCGCCAGTCCCGCGCCGACGTGATGAATTTCTGGAACTTCGATCCGGTCGAGGGCATCGGCGTCGCAGTCGACGGCCGGCGCTGCAATCCGCTGATCTGGAAGGTGCGTTTCCGCGACATGCTGTCGCGGCGAGTTCTACCGGCGCATCCGCTTCAACTTCTTCCGGCTGCACTATCAGTTCATCATGGCGAACGACCAGCGCGCGCCCTACGACTATTTCATGCTGGTCTGCGGCCCGGTGCCGGTCGCGGCCTGGGCGCGGGACCCCAACGGGGTGCTGGCGGCCTTTGCAGCCGACGGCAGTCTGGCCGCGGGCGACCTGCCAGGCGCCGCCCGATCGGCGACGTGCTCGGCCTAACCCTGCGACAGCCGCTCGATCACGGCCTGTGGGATCGGCGCGCTTTTCATCGTTCCCTTGGCGGGATCGCCTTGCACCCACACCCGCGTCTCGAAGCCTTCGACCGCGAGCGCGCCGTTCTTGAGCAGGCGGTGGCGCACGTCGAAGCTCGAGCGGCGGACGTCGGTGGCGCGCGTTTCGATCGTCACGTCGTCGCCGAAACGGGTCGGAATGAGAAAGCGGGAATGGGTGTTGACCAGCGGATGCCCGGCGAAGTCATAGGCCTTGAGATAGTGGTGCTTGGTCATGCCGAGCGCGCGCTCGATCAGCGCCGAGGTGCTGGCGTCGAAAAAAGCGAAATAGCGCGGGTAGTAGACGATCCCGGCCGGATCGCAGTCGCCCCATTCGATGCGCACGACGCGGGTGTTGACGAGCATTCTCTTGGTCCTTGCGATCGGTTCAGCGCGGCGCCATGCGCAGCGCGCCGTCGAGGCGGATCACCTCGCCGTTGAGGTAGGTGTTCTCGATGATGTGGCGCGCCAGCGACGCGAACTGATCGGGGCGGCCGAGCAGCTTGGGGAACGGCACCGACGCGGCCAGGCTCTTCTGCGCCTCCTCCGGCAGCGCCATCAGCATCGGCGTGTGGAAGATGCCGGGCGCGATGGCGTTGACGCGAATGCCGAACTGCGCGAACTCGCGCGCCGCCGGCAGCATCAGCGCGGCGACGCCGCCCTTGGAGGCGGAATAGGCGGCCTGGCCGATCTGTCCCTCGAACGCCGCGACCGAGGCGGTGGAGATGATCACGCCGCGCTCGCCGTCCGCGAGCGGGCTGAGGCCCTGCATGTCGGCGGCGACGAGCCGCATCATGTTGAAGGTGCCGATCAGGTTGATGTTGATGACGCGCTCGAAATCGTCGAGCGGCATCGGGCCGTCGCGGCCGACGATGCGCTTCGCCGGTCCGACGCCGGCGCAATTGATCAGGATGCGGGCCGCGCCGTGCTTGTCGCGCGCCTCGCGCCAGCGCGGCGGCGGCTTGCTCGGCGCTTGGTGACGTCGCAATGCACCGCGTGGCCGCCGATCTTTTCCGCCACCGCGCGCGCGCCGTCGAGATTGACGTCGAGGCAGGCGACCTTGGCGCCGGCGCGGGCGAGCTCGGCCGCGGTCGCGGCGCCGAGGCCGGAGGCGCCGCCGGTCACGATTGCGGCGTGTCCTTTGATGTCCATGGTCAGTTCTTCCGTGCGGGAGTGGCGTCGGGATTCTCGATCAGCAGCGCGATGCCCTGGCCGCCGCCGATGCAGGCCGAGGCGATGCCGTAGCGCAGCCGCGCGCGCTTGAGCTCGCGCGCCAGCGTGATCGCGAGCCGCACGCCGGTGGCGCCGAGCGGATGGCCGATGGCGATGGCGCCGCCGTTGACGTTGAGCTTGGCCTCGTCGATCCCGAGCTCGCGCGCGCAGGCCATGACCTGCGCGCCGAACGCCTCGTTGATCTCGAAGCGGTCGATATCGGAGAGCTTGAGACCGGCGCGCTCGAGCACGGCCTTGATGGCCGGCACCGGGCCGATGCCCATGATCTCCGGCGGCACGCCGACGGTCGCGCCCGCCACGATGCGCGCGAGCGGCGGCTTGCCGCGCTTCTTGACGTAATCGGAGGAGGCGACCAGCGCCGCCGCCGCGCCGTCGACGATGGCGGAGGAATTGCCGCCGGTCTGCACGCCGCCGAAGGCCGGGCGGATGCTGGCGAGCGTCTCGAGCGGCGAGGGGCGCACATGGGTGTCGGTGGCGAGCTCCTTGGCGCCCTTGAGCTTGAGCTCGCGCGGCTGGTAGCCCTGCGCGCTCGAACGTCTCGTTCGTGACCGGCGTGATCTCGCCCGCGAAGAAGCCCGCACTTCTGCGCCGCGAGCGCGCGCTCGAAGCTCTGCGCGGCAAAAGCGTCGACCTGCGGCCGCGTGATCTGGTACTGGCGCGCGAGGTTCTCCGCGGTGTCGCCCATGGTCACGTTGGCGGCCGGGTCGAGCAGCGCCTCCCAGAGAAAATCCTTGAAATCGACCTGCTCCCATGCGAAACCCGCGCATGCGTGTAGGAGGCGACCGGATTGCGGCTCATGGATTCGGCGCCGACGCAGAGCGCGAGCTCGATGTCCTTGTGGGTGATGAAGTCCGCCGCCTGCATCAGCACTTCGATGCCGGTGCCGCAGACCCGCTGCACCATGTGCGCGGGCACCTCGATCGGCACGTCCGGAATAGAGCCCGACGTGACGCGGCAGGCAGTAGGTGTCGAAGCTCGCCTGCGCCATCGAGCCGGTGATGACGGCGCCGACGTCCTGCGGCGCGACGCCCGCATGCGCGAACACCTCGCGCGCGGCCTTGATGCCGAGATCGGTCGGCGAAACCGCCGCCAGCGCGCCGTTATAGTCGGCGAACGGCGTGCGCACGCCGTCGAGGAGCCAGATGTCGCTCCAGCTCGCGGTGAGCCCGGCCGTGATGTTCGCCATGTTCAGGCTCCCTGGTCGATCACGATCACCCGCGCGGACGGCTCGGGCGCGTAAAGCTCGGCCACGAGATCGGCGCGGCGGCGTGAGCACCGCGCGCTGGTTGATCGATCCCTTGTCGGTGATCTCGCCGGCGTCGAGCGAGGGCGGCTCGCTCAGCAGAATGGCGCGGCAGACGCGGTTCGAGCTGCCGGTGCTGCCGCTGGCGAAAGCGGTGAGCCGGGCGCGCAATTCATCGAGCACGCCGGCGTCGGCGGTGACGTCTTCCGCGCCCGCGGCGGCGAGCCGCCGGCAGGCGTCGAGATGCGGGAAGATCAGCGCGCCGACCTCGTTGCGATCGGCGCCGGCGATGACGACGTCACGCGCATAAGGCTCGAGCTGCGCCAGCAGGCGCGCGCGCAACGGGCCGACATTGACCCAGGTGCCGGTGGCGAGCTTGAAGTCCTCGGCGATGCGGCCGTCGAACAGGAGGCCCTCGCCCGGATCGCTCGGGGTCCTCGAATTTGAGCGCGTCGCCGAGCTTGTAGAAGCCGTCGGCGTCGAAGGCCGCCGCGGTGAGCTCGTCCTGGCGCCAATAGCCCGGCATGATGTTGGGTCCGCGCAGCCGCGCCTCGAGCTTGCCGTCGCACGGAACGAGCTTGAGCTCCACGCCCGGGACCGGCACGCCCATATTGGTGGAATCCTTGCTCTGCCACATCCGCGCTATCGCCATGGGGGCGCTTTCGGTCGAGCCGAACCCGGTCAGGAACAAGATGCGCTCGCCGCAGGTGGCGAGCGCAAGCTCCTGCATCTCGTCGAACACCGATTGCGACAGCGCCGCGCCCGCGAACCAGAGCACCTTGAGCCGCCGGAAGAAAGTGTTTCGCAGCTGCGCGTCGGCGCGCAGATAGGGCAGCAGCGCCTCGTAGCCTTTCGGCACCGTGAAGTACCAGTTGGTCGCGACCTCGCGCAGGTTCTTGACCGTGGTTTCGATCAACCCCGGGACCGGCTTGCCCTCGTCGATGTACAAGGTGCCGCCGTTGTAGAGCACGAAGCCGAAATTGTGGTTGCCGCCGGCGGTGTGGTGCCATGGCGACCAGTCCACGATCACCGGCGGGTCGTCTTCGAAGAAGGCGAGCTGCGAGAGGATCATCGCCTGGTTCGCGCACCACATGCGCTGGGTGTTGATCACCGCCTTCGGCGTGCCGGTCGAGCCCGAGGTGAACAGGAACTTGACGATGGTGTCGGGGCCGCACCCGGGCGTGCGCCGCGTCGGCATCCGCTGTCGCGGCCGGCGTCAGCAGCGTCTGCAACGGCGTGGTCGGACGGCCTGGCAGCGGGTTGCGGCCGACGACGACCTCGACGTCGGGCGGCACCGACCGCCTCGATCGCGCGCCGGTAGGGCTCGCCGTCGGCGGCGAAGACGAGACCCGGCGTGAGCAGCTCGACGATCGAGCGCAGCTTGCCGAAATCGTCCGAAATGAGCGAATAGGCCGGCGAGACCGGCGCGTAGGGGACGCCGACATACATGGCGGCGAGGCCGATCAGCGCATGCTCGATGTCGTTGCCGGACAGGATCGCGATCGGCCGCTCGGGCGAGAGCTCGCGTTGCAGCAGCGCGGCGCCGATGCGGCGGACCTTCTCCAGGGTCTCGCGCATAGGTGAGCTTGCGCCAGCCGCCGGTGGCGTCGCGCTGCGCCAGGTAGACGCGCCCGGGGGCGGTCGCGGCCCAGTATTCAAGCCGCTCGGTCAGCTTCGCCGGGTAGGGCGCGAGCGCATGGGGCGATTTGAGGTGGATGGTGCCGTCCGGCCGGCGTTCCACCACCACGTCGCGCGGGCCGAGGCGCACCGGCCGCACCGGCGCGGCGGTTCGGGACGACGCTCTTTGACCGGTGCCGCCATGGGTGCGTCGCTCGGCGTCAAGTCTTGTTGCGAACGGTCTTCTTGTGCACGACTTTCGGCGCGCGCTTTTCCAGAAACGCCTTGAGCCGCGACTTGGCCTCGTCGTCGGCCTGGGCGATCGCCGCGATCAGCGCCTCCGTCACATAGCCGGTGGCGGGATCGGATTCCGCGATCCGCGGCAGCACCTGGGTGACGGCGAAATTGGTCATGGGGGCATTGCCGGCGATGCGTTTGGCGAGCTCGATGCCCTTGGCGAGGCCCGCGCCGGGCGCGACGAGATAGTGCGAGATCCCGATCGCCTGGCCTTCCTCGGCGTCATAGCTGCGGCCGGTGAGCATCATGTCCATCATGCGCGAGGTGCCGATGAGCCGCGGCAGGCGCACCGAGCCGCCGCCGCCGACGAAGATGCCGCGGCTGCCTTCGGGCAGCGCGTAATAGGCCGAGCCCTCCGCCACCCGGATGTGGCACGCCGCCGCGATTTCGAGCCCGCCGCCGACCACCGCGCCGTGCAGCACCGCGACCACCGGCACCTTGCCGAACTCGATGTGCTCGAAGGCGCGATGCCAGCTGCGCGAATGCGCGACGCCCTGCGCGACATCGCGCGCGCTGAGCTCGCTGAGATCGAGTCCCGAGCAGAAATGGTCGCCTTCGCCGGCCAGCACGACGGCCCTGACCCCGTCCGGCACGGCGGCGAAGAACGCCTCGATGCCGAACACCGTGGGGTCGTCGATGGCGTTGCGCTTTTGCGGGCGCGCAAGGAAGAGAACGGCGACGTCGTCGTGGCGTTCGGCCCTGAGCGACCGCGGCAGTTGCACATCGAAGCCGCTACCGGTTTTGCCCACCGCGATCCTCAAATGTCACATCTCACGCGAGTTCGGTGACATTTCTCCCAAAACGGGTCAAGCGCTCACACGACTTCATGGACGTCGAGCCGCACCGCGCGCGCCTCGCGCGCGCCGGTCCCGAGCGCCAGAATGCGGTTGAGCCAGGCCAGGCTCGGGTCCGCGGTCTCGAACCGCATCAGGGTGCGGAAATAATAGCGCGCCGGATCGACCGCATCGCCGCGCGCCAGCGCCGCGATCACGTCGGGCGGGCCGTGACGCAGTCCGTCGCTGGTGACGAGGACGCGGGTGCCGTGATCGGTCTCGATCCCATAGCGCGCCTGCAGATCGGTGACTCCGTCCGGCCGCACGATCTGCCAGTCCGCACCGGGCAGGATCCGGCCCTTGAGCCGCGGCCCGTCGATGCGGCCGCCGAGAATGTCGATCACGCGGCGCTCGCCATAGGGCGTTTGGCCGAAATGCCTGATGTCGCCGAGCTCGGCGTGGATCGTGAAGATCGGCGTCTGCGATATCATGATCGGCATCCCCGCCGCGCGTGCGCGGTATTTGACCCTGCCGGGCATGACCCCTAAATGAACCCGCGATCATTGGGAAGTGCCGGCATGTCCCGTTTCCTGTCCCTCGCCGAGGCCGTCGAATCGACCATCCGGGATGGCGATACCGTGGCCATGGAGGGGTTCACCCATCTCATTCCGTTTGCGGCGGGACACGAGGTCATCCGTCAGCGCCGCCGGCATCTCACCCTCATCCGGATGACGCCCGACCTGATCTACGATCAGCTCATCGGCATGGGCTGCGCCGACAAGCTGATCTTCTCCTGGGTCGGCAATCCCGGCGTCGGTTCGCTGCACCGCTTCCGCGACGCCTACGAGAACGGCTGGCCGGGTCCGATCGCGATCGAGGAGCATTCGCATGCCGCCATGGCCAACGCCTACGAGGCGGGCGCGGCCGGGCTGCCGCTGGCGGTGTTTCGCGGCTATCTCGGGGTCGACCTGCCGAAGGTGAACCCCAACATCAAGCACATCACCTGTCCGTTCACCGGCGAGCAGCTCGCCGCGGTGCCGGCGATCCGGCCGGACGTCGCCGTGATCCACGCGCTCAAGGCCGACCGCGCCGGCAACGTACTCATCGAGGGCATCGTCGGCGTGCAGAAGGAGGCGGTGCTGGCGGCGAAACGCTCGCTCGTCACGGTCGAGGAGATCGTCGACGACTTCGGGGCGCGCAGCCCCAACGCGGTGATCCTGCCGAGCTGGACCGTCGGCGCCATTGCCTGCGTGCCGGGCGGCGCACATCCATCCTATGCGCACGGCTACTACAAGCGCGACAACGCCTTCTATAAGGCCTGGGACGCGATCTCCCGCGACCGCGACGGCTTTCTCGCCTGGATGAAGGCGAACGTGCTCGAGCAGGGCCCGGATGCGTTCGCCGTGCATGCCGCGCAAGTCTACGCAGCAGCCGCGCGCGCCACCGACGCGGCGGAATGAGGGCGCGATGGCCTACAACGCCAACGAGATGATGACCATCGCGGCGGCCCGCGCGCTGCGCAACAGCGACATCTGCTTCGTCGGCATCGGCATGCCGTCGGCGGCCTGCAACCTGGCGCGGCTCACCCATGCGCCCGACATCACGCTGATCTACGAATCCGGCACCATCGCCACCAAGCCCGACGTGCTGCCGCTGTCGATCGGCGACGGCGAACTGTGCGACACCGCGCTCACCACGGTCCCGGTGCCGGAGATGTTCCGCTACTGGCTGCAGGGCGGACGCATCACGGTGGGCTTTCTCGGCGGCGCGCAGATCGACCGCTTCGCCAACCTCAACACCACGGTGGTCGGCCCCTACGACAAGCCGAAGACGCGGCTTCCCGGCGGCGGCGGCGCGCCCGAAATCTCCAGCGCCTGCGGCGAGATCTTCATCATCATGCGCCAGGCGCCGCGCAGCTTCGTCGAGAAGCTCGACTTCGTCACCTCGTTCGGCCACGGCGAGGGCGGCGATCACCGCGCCCGGCTGGGCCTCGCGACCAAGGGGCCGACCAAGCTGGTCACCGATCTCGCGGTCTTCGAGCCGGATCCCGCGACCAGGGAGATGACGGTCACCTCGATCCATCCCGGCGTGACGCGCGAGCAGATCAAGGCCAATACCGGCTGGCCGGTGCGCTATGCCGCCGATGTGACCGAGACGCCGGCGCCGACCGACCGGGAGCTTTCCGTGCTGCGCGAGCTGCACGCCCGCACCGCGCGCGCGCACGGCGAGGCGGCCTGAGGGGCGAAACTTGGCATACGAAAACGGCGCCTTGCTCATTGCTGTCGTCCCCGCGCAGGCGGGGACCCATATTCCAGAGACGGCGACGCGTGGCGCGATGGGTCCCCGCTTGCGCGGGGACGACACCGAGGATGAGGAACGGGCTTGGACATGACCAACACCGGCGACGTTTTTCTCTGCGATGCGGTGCGCACCCCGATCGGGCGCTACGGCGGCGCGCTCGCCCAGGTGCGCACCGACGATCTCGCCGCGATCCCGATCAAGGCGCTGATGGGACGCCATCCCAACGTCGACTGGTCGGCGCTCGACGAGGTCGTGTTCGGCTGCGCCAACCAGGCCGGCGAGGACAACCGCAACGTCGCGCGCATGGCGCTGCTGCTGGCGGGCATCCCCGATTCCGTGCCCGGCCTGACCGTCAACCGGCTCTGCGCCTCCGGCCTCAATGCCATCGGCGACGCCGCGCGCGCGATCCGCTGCGGCGAGACCGATTTCGCCATCGCCGGCGGCGTCGAATCGATGACGCGGGCGCCGCTGGTCATGGGCAAGGCGCAGGAGGCGTTCCAGCGCAGCGCCGAGATCTACGACACCACGCTGGGCTGGCGCTTCATCAATCCGCTGATGAAGGCGCAATACGGCGTCGACTCCATGGCCGAGACCGGCGAGAACGTCGCCGAGGAATATCAGGTCTCGCGCGCCGACCAGGATGCCTTCGCGTTGCGCTCGCAGCAGCGCGCCGGCAAGGCGATGGCGTCGGGCTATTTCGCCGAGGAGATCGTCGCGGTCGAAGTTCCCGGCGGCAAGGCGGGCCGATCAAGGTCGACAAGGACGAGCATCCGCGCCCGGAGACCACGCTCGAAGGCTTGCCAAGCTCAAGCCGTTTGCGCGCACCCCCGGCACGGTGACCGCCGGCAATGCCTCCGGCGTCAACGACGGCGCCGCGGCGGTGATCCTCGCCTCGGCGGAGGCGGCGCAGCGGCACGGTCTCACGCCGCGCGCGCGCGTCCTCGGCATGGCGTCGGCCGCGGTGCCGCCGCGCGTGATGGGCATCGGTCCGGTGCCGTCGACCCGCAAGCTGATGGCGCGGCTCGGACTCAAGATCGGCGATTTCGACCTGATCGAGATCAACGAGGCGTTCGCCTCGCAGGGGCTCGCCTGCCTGCGCCAGCTCGGCGTCGCCGACGATGCCGAGCACGTCAATCCCCACGGCGGCGCGATCGCGCTCGGCCATCCGCTCGGCATGTCGGGCGCGCGCCTTGCGCTCACCGCGGTGCACGGCCTGGAGAAGCGCGGCGGCAAGCTCGCGCTCGCCACCATGTGCGTCGGCGTCGGGCAGGGCGTGTCGCTCGCGCTCGAGCGGGTCTAGTCCCATGCCGCGACTGACCATATGCCCGGTCCGTGCATGCGCGCAACGGCGCCGCCGTGAGGCCGGAATCCGAGACCCGCTTCGCGCGGAGACAACGTAAGGAGACGCGCCGGTGGCAATGAGTGCGGGCTACATTCCGTTTCATCCCAACCCGTCGAAGCCGACATACCAGCCGCCGGCCGGGCGCGGTCGATGCGCACTGCCACGTGTTCGGGCCGGAAAGCAGATTTCCCTATGCGCCGGAGCGCAAATACACGCCGTGCGACGCGCCCAAGGAGAAGCTGTTCGCGCTGCGCGACTTTCTCGGCTTCGACAAGAACGTGATCGTGCAGGCGAGCTGCCACAGCAAGGACAATCGGGCGATGGTCGACGCGCTCGAAAGCTCGAACGGCAGGGCCAAGGGCGTCGCCTTCGTCGGCGAGGAGGTCACCGACGACGAGCTCAAGGCCATGGATCGCGCCGGCGTGCGCGGCGTGCGCTTCAACTTCGTCAAGCGCCTGGTCGATTTCACCCCGCGCGACGTGCTCGAGCGCATCGCCGCGCGCGTCGCCCCGCTCGGCTGGCACATCGTGATCTATTTCGAGATGCCGGACCTGCCGGAGCTCGAGGCCTTCTTCACCTCGCTGCCGACCACGGTGGTGGTCGATCACATGGGCACGCCGGACGTGAAGAAGGGCGTCGATCACCCGGAGAACCAGCGCTTCCACCGGCTGATGGACCGGCACCAGAACTTCTGGGTCAAGGTGACCTGCCCGGAGCGGATGACGCTCGCCGGTCCGCCCTATGACGACGTGGTGCCGTTCGCCAAGAGCCTGGTCGAGCGCTTCCCCGACCGGGTGATCTGGGGCACCGATTGGCCGCATCCGAACATGAAGAAGGAGGCGCCCGACGACGGCGTGCTGGTCGACCGCATCCCGCAGATCGCGCCGACGCCGGCGCTGCAGCAGCAGCTGCTGGTCGACAATCCGATGCGGCTGTACTGGCGTTAGAATCGTTTAATTCTGAAACGAGGGCATACGTTGCCAAGGTGGTCTGCGCTATACTATGTGATGCCGACGACATCAGGGGCAGCTTCGGGCGCCGGTTGCGTAGCAGCCGGGCGGCTGTCAATGGAGAAGGCCGATGGCACGCACGCAGCAGGACTATGACGACATTCCGGGCACGTTCGTGTTCGACGCCGAGCGCTCGCGCCAGGGCTACGGCATCAACATGTTCTGCATGTCGCTGATGAAGGACGAGAACCGCAAGGCCTTCAAGGCGAACGAGGCGGAATACCTGAAGAAGTTCCAGCTGACGCCGGAGCAGACCGAGGCCATTCTCAAGCGCGACTACAACCGCATGCTCGAGCTCGGCGGCAACATCTATTTCACCGCCAAGCTCGGCGCCACCGACGGCCACTCGTTCCAGCACCTCGCCGCCGTCATGACCGGCGCCTCGCAGCAGGACTACGCCGCGATGATGCTGGCCGGCGGCCGCTCGGTCGAAGGCAACCGCAGCCGCTCGGGCAAGCCGGCAAGGCCAAGTCCGCGTCCGCTCGAAGCGCAAGCCGAAATCGAAGTCCAAATCCAAATCAAAGTCCAAGCCGAAATCCAAGTCCAAATCCAAGTCCAAGTCCAAATCCAAGTCTTCAGCAAAGCGGAAGTGAGCCGTGGCAAAGATCATCGCAGGTGTAGGCTCGTCGCACGTTCCCGCCATCGGGGCGGCGCTCGACAACGGCAAGACCGAGGAACCCTACTGGAAGCGGGTGTTCTCGGGCTTCGAGAAATCCAAGGAATGGATGGCGAAGACCAAGCCCGATGTCGCCATCGTGGTCTACAACGACCACGCCTCCGCCTTCTCGGTCGAGATGATCCCGACCTTCGCGCTCGGCTGCGCGGCGGAGTTTCCGCCCGCCGACGAGGGCTGGGGCCCGCGCCCGGTGCCGGTGGTCAAGGGCCATCCCGCGCTCGCCGCGCACATCGCGCAATCCGTCATTCTCGACGAGTTCGACCTCACCATCGTCAACAAGATGGAGGTCGATCACGGCCTGACCGTGCCGATGAACCTGCTGTTCGGGCAGCCGAAGGACGCCTGGCCGTGCCCGGTGATCCCGCTCGCCGTCAACGTCGTCATGTATCCGCCGCCGACCGGGCATCGCTGCTACATGCTGGGCAAGGCGCTCCGCAGGGCGGTCGAGTCCTATCCGGAGGATCTGAAGGTGGTGATCTTCGGCACCGGCGGGCTGTCGCATCAGATCAGCGGCCCGCGCGCCGGGCTGATCAACAGCAAGTGGGACAAGAGCTTTCTCGACAACCTGAGCAAGGATCCGAAGAAGCTCACGCGCATCCCGCACCTCGAATATATGCGCGAGGCCGGCGCCGAGGGCATCGAGATGGTGATGTGGCTGATCATGCGCGGCGCGCTCGACGACAAGGTCGACGAGGTCTACCGCTTCTACACCGTGCCGGCCTCGAACACCGCGGTCGGGCACATCATTCTCGAGAACGCGCGCAAGGGCGCCGGCACGCGCAAGGCCGCGGGCAAGAGCAAGCGCGCAGCCGCGGGCAAGAGCAGGCAGGCGGCGGCCCGCAAACCGACATCACCGTATCGCGAGCAAGGGAACACGATGAAGATTTGCGTAGCCGGCCAAGGCGCCTTCGGTCAAAAGCATCTCGACGCGCTCAAGCGCATTCCCGGCGTCGAGGTGACCTCGCTGGTCGGCGGCAATCAGGACGCCACCGCGGAGGTCGCCAAGAAATACGGCGTTCCCCATCACACCGGCGACCTGTCCGAGGGCATCAAGCGCGCCGACGCGGTGATCCTGACCACGCCGACCAAGATGCACTTCCGCCAGGGCGAGCAGGTGATGCGCGCCGGCAAGCACGTGCTGGTCGAGATCCCGGTCACCGACAGCGTCGAGGACGCCGAGAAGCTGGTGAAGATCGCCAAGGAGACCGGCGTCGTCGCCATGGGCGGGCACGTGCGCCGCTTCAACCCCAGCCATCAGTGGATTCACAAGCGCATCGAGAAGGGCGAGCTCAAGATCCAGCAGATGGACGTGCAGACCTATTTCTTCCGCCGCAAGAACATCAACGCGGCCGGCAACCCGCGCAGCTGGACCGACCACCTGCTGTGGCATCACGCCGCCCACACCATCGACCTGTTCCAGTACCAGGCCGGCGAGACGATCTCCGATTGCTACGCGGTGCAGGGGCCGATCCATCCGCAGCTCGGCATCGCCATGGACATGGGCATCGTGGCGAAGGTGCCGTCGGGCGCGATCCTGACGCTCTCGCTGTCGTTCAACAACGACGGGCCGCTCGGCTCGTTCTTCCGCTACATCTGCGACAACGGCACCTACAAGGCGTTCTACGACGATCTCAGCGACGGCAAGGACAACAAGATCGACGTGTCCAAGGTCGACGTCTCCATGGACGGCATCGAGCTCGAGGACCGCGAATTCATCGCCGCGATCAAGGAAAAGCGCGAGCCGAACGCGAGCCTCGAGCAGGTGCTTCCCTGCATGCACGTCCTCGGCAAGCTCGAGCAGATCATCGACCCGCAGCGCAAGGCGCACGCCTAGAAGCGCAGGCATCACGACTGCGACCGAGTCCGGCGTGCGGCGACCGTATCCGCACCGCGCTCGCGAGCGCGGCTGGTGCGCGCACTTGTCGCACAGTCCGCAAAGTCCGTTTTTTGTGCCATGACCCGCGGCCTGTTCCGATATAGATTGCCCCCAAAGAACCATCCAGGAGAGGAAACCTCATGCTGCGTAAGATCGCAATTGCATTGGCGGCGGGCGCGCTGGCGTCCACCGGCGCCGCTGCCCAGGACACGGCGAAGATCGGCCTGGTGCTGCCGCTGACGGGCGGCCTCGCGCCGGTCGGCAAGCAGGTCCAGGCCGGCGCCAAGCTCTACATGGACAAGCACGGCTCCACCGTCGCCGGCAAGAAGATCGACCTCATCGTCAAGGACGACGCCGGCGTGCCCGACAACTCCAAGCGGCTGGCACAGGAATTCATCGTCAACGAGAAGGTCGCGGTCGTCGGCTCCGCGCTCACCCCGAGCGCCATGGCGATCGGGCCGCTCTCGACCCAGGGCAAGACCGCCAACGTCGTGATGGTGTCGGGCACGTCGGGCGTGATCAATCCCAACAACCCCTACATGGTGCGCACCAGTTTCACGTTGGGGCAACAGTCCGGCATCATCGCGGAATGGGCGGCGAAGAACGGCAGCAAGAAAGTCGTGATCGTGCAATCCGACTGGGCGCCTGGCGCCGAAGCCACCGCCGTGTTCACCGACGCCTTCACCAAGGCCGGCGGTCAGGTGGTCGAGACCATCAAGGTGCCGCTCGCCAATCCCGATTTCGCGCCGTTCCTGCAGCGCGCGCGCGATCTCAACCCCGACACCCTGTTCGTGTTCGTGCCGGCCGGCCAGGCCGGGACCTTCGCCAAGCAGTTCACCGAACGCGGGCTCGACAAGGCGGGCATCAAGCTGATCGGACCGGGCGACATTGTCGACGACAATGACCTTGCCGGGATGGGCGACGCCATGCTGGGCGTGGTCACCGCCGGCATCTATTCGGCCGCACACAATTCGCCGGCCAACAAGGAATACGTCGCCGCCTTCAAGAAGGCGAACAATTACCGCCCGAACTTCATCTCGCTCGGCGGCTACGACGGCATGCACCTGATCTATGAAGCGCTCAAGAAGACCGGCGGCAAGACCGACGGCGACGCCCTGGTCAATGCGATGAAGGGCATGAAATGGGAGAGCCCGCGCGGCCCGATCTCGATCGATCCTGACACCCGCGACATCGTCCAGAACATCTACATCGGCAAGGTGGAGAAGGTCGGGGGCGAGCTCTACAACGTCGAGTTCGCGACCTTCGATGCGGTCAAGGATCCGCTGAAGATGAAGAAGTAGCGGACGCGCCGGGACCGCTCACGGATCCGGGACGGCACAGAGTCAACGGCGGCCGGGAGCGGGCTTGCATCGCTCACCGTGCCGCCGTCAGTATAAGGTAAGGACCGTCGACGGGGGGACGACGCGCAGCCATGCTGACCATTCTGTTCGATGGGATTGCCTATGGCATGCTGCTGTTCGTGCTGGCATGCGGGCTGTCGGTCACGCTCGGACTGATGAATTTCGTCAACCTCGCCCATGGCTCGTTCGCCATGGCGGGCGGCTACATCACGCTCGTCCTGGTCAACCGCGCCGGCGTGCCGTTCTTCGCCGGGCTTCCCATCGCCTTCATCGTCACCGCGCTGATCGGCGCGCTGTTCGAGCGCACGCTCTATGTGCACGTCTACAACAAGAGCCATCTGGACCAGGTGCTGTTCACCATCGGTCTGGTCTTCATGTCGGTCGCCGCCGTCGACTACGTGATGGGCTCGCAGCAGGTCTTCATCGAGATCCCCAGTGTGCTGCAGGGGCGGTTCGAAATCTTCGGCATCGGCGTCGGGCGCTATCGGCTGCTGATCATCGTCGTCTGCGGGCTGCTCACGGTCGGCCTGCAGCTCATCCTCTCGAGCACCCGGTTCGGCAGCCGGTTGCGCGCGTCGGTCGACGACGCGCGGGTCGCGCGCGGCCTCGGCATCAACGTCAATGCGGTCTTCACCCTGACCTTCGCCTTCGGGTCGGGCCTTGCCGGCCTCGGCGGGGCGCTCGGGGCCGAGATTCTCGGCCTCGATCCGACCTTTCCGCTCAAATACATGGTCTATTTTCTGATCGTGGTGACGGTCGGCGGCACCTCGAGCATCACCGGACCGTTCGTCGCCTCGCTGCTGATCGGTGTCGCCGACGTGGCCGGCAAGTACTACGTCCCCAAGTTCGGGGCCTTCGTGATCTACACCATCATGATCATCGTCCTGCTGTTGCGTCCGCAGGGCCTGTTCGCCCGCGCGAGCGGCAAGTAGCGCCGAGGGCCGCATGTCGTCGCCTGTCGAGGACCAGGTAGCCCACCATCTCGCGGCGCGCGCGCGCTGGCGCCCGCTCGAATACGTCTTCTGGCTGGCGGCGGTGGCGAGCGTGTTCCTGCTGCCCGGGCGGCACCTGATCCTCACCGAGATCGCCTGGCTCGCCTTGTTCGCGCTCTCGCTCGACCTCATTCTCGGCTATGCCGGGATCATATCGCTGGGTCATGCCGCGTTCTTCGGTCTGGGCTCCTATGCCGGCGCGCTCCTGGCCAAGTACGGCGTCGTGACCGAGCCGGTGCTTGCGCTCCTGGTGTCCGGCCTGTGCGCCGCCGTGCTCGGCTTCGCCACCAGCTTTCTGGTCCTGCGCGGCTCCGATCTCACGCGGCTGATGGTGACGCTTGGCGTCGCGCTCATCATGCGCGAGATCGCCAACCAGATCCCGCAGCTCACCGGCGGCGCCGACGGCCTCCAGGGCGTCATCGTGGGGCCCATCCTCGGGATGTTCGACTTCGACATCTTCGGGCATGTCGCCTACGTCTATTGCCTGGTCGTCCTGTTCGTCCTGTTCGTGCTCGCGCGGCGCATCGTCTATTCCCCGTTCGGACTGTCCTTGCGCGCGATCAAGGGCAATTCGTTGCGGGCGTCCTCGATCGGCATTTCGGTCAACGCCCGGCTGGTCGCCGTCTACACGCTCGCCGCCTTCTACGCGGGCGTGGCCGGAGCGCTGCTGGCGCAGACCACCGCCTTCGCCTCGCTCGACGTGTTCTCCTTCGAGCGCTCCGCCGACCTGCTGCTGGTGCTGATCATCGGCGGCACCGGCTATCTCTACGGCGGACTGATCGGGGCCGTGATCTTCAAGCTGATGCAGGACTGGATCGCAAACCTGACCCCGCAATATTGGCAGTTCTGGATCGGGCTCGTGCTGGTGCTGATCGTGCTGGTCGGCCGTGACCGCTTCGGGTCGTGGACCGGGGGCGTGCGCGCTCTCGCTGCAGGCATGCTGCGCCGGTTCACGGGGGGCAGCGCTGCGGTCCCGGTGCCCCCGGGCAAGGGGCGCTGACCATGGCCCCCGTGCTCGAAACCGTGGGCCTGGAGAAGCATTTCGGCGGCCTCACCGCGGTCGCCGGGCTCTCGCTCAAGATCGAGAAGGGGGCCCGCCACGCGCTGATCGGCCCCAACGGGGCCGGCAAGACCACGGTGATCAACCTGCTCACCGGCGTGCTGCGGCCGTCGTCCGGGCGCATCCTGCTCGAAGGCGCCGACATCACCTCGCTCGAATCCTACCGGCGGGTGCGGCGCGGCCTGGCGCGCACCTTTCAGATCAACCAGTTGTTCCCCGACCTCACGCCGCTGGAGACGATCGGGCTCGCGATCTCGGAGCGCATGGGGCTGGGCGCGCAATGGTGGCGGGTGGTCGGCAGCAGCCCCGCGGTGGTCGCTGAGATCGTCGAGCTGCTCGAGCGCTTTCATCTCACCGACGCGATGTACGAGCGCACCGGCAATCTGCCTTACGGCAAGCAGCGGCTGCTCGAGATCGCGCTCGCGATCGCCTGCCGCCCGCGCGTGCTCCTGCTCGACGAGCCCGCGGCCGGCGTCCCCGACGACGAGCGGCACGAGATCCTGGCGACCGTCGCGGCGCTTCCCGCCGACGTCACCGTGCTGCTGATCGAGCACGACATGGACATCGTGTTCTCCTTCGCCGACCGCATCTCGGTGCTGGTCAACGGCGCCTTGTTCGTCGACGGCCCGCCGGACGAGGTCGCGCGCGACCCGCGCGTCAAGGCCGTCTATCTGGGCGAGTCGCTCGATGCCTGACCTCCTGACCATCGAGCGGCTGAGCGCGGGCTACGGCGAGGCGGTCGTGCTCAACGAGATCTCGCTCACGCTGGCGGAAGGGCAATCGCTGGCATTGCTCGGCCGCAACGGCATGGGCAAGACCACCCTGATCAATTCGATCGTCGGCGTCACGCGCTTCATCGGCGGGACGATCGCGCTCGATGGCCGCGATATCACCCCGCTTCGCCCCGACCAGCGCGCCCACGCCGGGATCGGCTGGGTGCCGCAGGAGCGCAATATCTTCAAGTCGCTCACGGTCGAGGAGAATCTCACCGCCGTGGCGCGTCCGGGCCGATGGACGCAGGCGCGCATCTACGAGCTGTTCCCGCGCCTGCACGAGCGCCGCCGCAACCTCGGCAATCAGCTCTCGGGCGGCGAGCAGCAGATGCTCGCGGTCGGCCGCGCTCTGATCCTCAATCCGCGCGTCATGCTGCTGGACGAGCCGCTGGAGGGGCTGGCTCCGATCCTGGTCGAGGAGCTGCTGCGGGCGCTGCGGCGCATTATCCGCGACGAGGGCATGTCCGCGATCCTGGTGGAGCAGAACGCGCAGAAGGTGCTCGGCGTCACCGACCGGGCGGCGATCCTCGAGCGCGGCGCCGTGGTCTACCAGGGGGCGAGCGCGGACCTGTCCGCCGATCGCGCGGTGCTGGAGAGCTATCTCGGCGTCACCGCCGTCGGACCCCGGCGCGGCGGCAAGGCCAGGCATTGAGGCGGGTGGTGCCGGTGCTTTTGTTGGTCCGCGTGTCCCGGATGTGGTGCAGCCCGGAGCACTGCGGAGCGGTGCACCGCTGATCCGGGACCTTCCAAGAAACGGAATTCGTCGCGGTCCCGGGTCTGCAGCGCACCATTCCGCTTCGCTTCATGCTGCGCTGCGCCCGGGACACACCGGCAAGGTTACCGCCCGGGAAGCAGTGCGATCCCGAGATGGGACGGGTCCCACGCCGAGAGGGGCCAGTTCGCCGTCGTTTTGTGGTTGACGACGCCTTGGCTGCCGTGCCTTTGCTCGCGCTGAATTGCCCCAGGGAGCCGTTTCAATGCAAAGAACCAAAGCGCCGTTTCGTGCCGACCATGTCGGCAGCTTCTTGCGTCCCGCCGCGCTCAAGGAGGCGCGTGCCAAGCGCGAGCAGGGCGCGATCACGGCGGCCGAGCTCAAGGCCGTCGAGGACCGTGAGGTCGAGAAGATCATCAAGAAGCAGGAGGAGATCGGCCTCAAGCTCGCGACCGACGGCGAGTTCCGCCGCTCCTGGTGGCACTTCGATTTCCTCGGCATGCTCGACGGCGTCGAGCTCTACGAAAGCGACCAGGGCATCCAGTTCCGCGGCGTGCAGACCAAGGCGCAAAGCCTGCGCATCGTCGGCAAGGTCGGCTTCTCCAACCATCCGATGCTGGAGCACTTCAAGTTTCTCAAGGCCCACACCAGCGTCCTGCCGAAGATGACCATTCCGGCGCCGCCGGTGCTGCATTTCCGCCTGGCCAAGGACGGCATCAAGAAGGATGTGTATCCCGATCTCGACGGCTTCTTTCACGATCTGGGCCAGGCCTATAAGCAGGCGGTGAAGGGGTTCTACGACGCCGGCTGCCGCTACCTGCAGTTCGACGACACCGTGTGGGCCTATCTCTGTTCGCAGGAAGAACTGCGCAAGGCGCGCGAGCGGATGTCGAACGTCGATCAGCTCCAGGACATCTATGCGCGCGTCATCAACGCCGCGCTCGAAGGCAAGCCCGCCGACATGACCATCACCACCCATGTCTGCCGCGGCAATTTCCGCTCGACCTGGATTTCCGAAGGCGGCTACGAGCCGGTCGCGGAGACGTTGCTGGGGAAGGTGAACTACGACGGCTACTTCCTCGAATACGACAGCGACCGCGCCGGCGGCTTCGAGCCGCTGCGCTTCCTGCCGAAAGGCAACAAGGCCGTGGTGCTCGGGCTCGTCACCTCCAAGAGCGGCACGCTCGAGAAGAAGGACGACGTCAAGCGGCGGATCGACGAGGCGGCCAAGTTTGCTCCGCTGGAGCAGTTCTGCCTCTCGCCGCAATGCGGCTTCGCCTCCACCGAGGAGGGCAACGTCCTCGCCGAGGAGGAGCAATGGGCGAAGCTTCGCATGATCAAGGAGCTCGCCGACGAGGTGTGGAAATAGCGAGCGCCTTCCGGGAAAGACCGATGCAAAGAACCAAAGCGCCATTCCGCGCCGATCACGTCGGCAGCCTGCTGCGTCCCGCGCCGCTCAAGGAGGCGCGGGCGAAGCGCGAGAAGGGCGAGATCACCGCCGAGCAGCTCAAGCAGGTCGAGGACCGCGAGATCGAAAAGATCATCAAGAAGCAGGAGGACGTCGGGCTCAAGCTCGCGACCGACGGCGAGTTCCGGCGCTCCTGGTGGCAGTTCGATTTCTACAAGGGGCTCGATGGCGTGGAGCTCTACTCCACCGGCAAGGGCATCACCTTTGCCGGGGTCGAGACCAAGGCCGAAAGCGTGCGCGTCGTGGACAAGGTCGATTTCTCCGGCCATCCGCACCTCGAGCATTTCCGCTTCCTCAAGGGCCATACCAGCGTGGCGCCGAAGATGACGATCCCGGCGCCCTCGACGCTGCATTTCCGCCAGGGCCGGCAATCGATCGACAAGCAGGTCTATCCCGACATCGAAGGCTATTTCCACGACGTCGGATTGGCCTATCAAAAGGCCATCCGGGCGTTCTACGACGCCGGCTGCCGCTACCTGCAGCTCGACGACACCGCCTGGTCGATGATCTGCGATCCGAAGGAGCGGGAATTCTCCAGGCAACGCGGCGACGATCCCGACCGCCTGCCCGCGCAATACGCCCGCATGACCAACCAGGCGCTCGCCGGCCGTCCCGCCGACATGGTGGTCACCATGCATTCCTGCCGCGGCAATTTCCGCTCCACCTTTATCGCCCAGGGCGGCTACGACCATGTCGCGGATCGCCTGCTGGGCGAGGTCGACATCGACGGCTATTTCCTGGAATACGACACCGATCGCGCCGGTGGCTTCGAGCCGCTGCGCTTCGTGCCCAAGGGCAAGAAGCAGATCGTGCTCGGCCTCGTCACCTCGAAGAGTGGTACGCTGGAAAAGAAGGACGACATCAAGCGGCGCATCGACGAGGCGACGAAGTATGTCGACATCGATCAGCTGTGCCTCTCCCCGCAATGCGGCTTCGCCTCGACCGAGGAGGGCAATATCCTGGCCGAGGACGAACAATGGGCCAAGCTTCGCATGATCGTCGAGCTCGCCGACGAGGTGTGGGGACGATAGCAACGCGAACAGCGAATGGCGATTCGCCGCACCGGCTGGGTTGCCGCTCGCTACTCGCCTATACTGTGCAAGGGATCGCCAAGAAGTCCCGGTCAAGCCAACCAAGTAACCACCTGGAGGAAAGCATGTCTGCAAGACTGAAATGGCGGGGCGCCCTGGCCTCGTTCGTTGCCACCGCCGCTCTCGCCGCGTTCGGGGTCCCGGCCGGCGCCCAGGCGCCGTCGGGCCAGCCGATCACCATCGGCTTTGGAATGGCGTTGACCGGACCGCTTGCCGCCAACGGCAAGCAGGCGCTGCTCGGCGCCAAGATCTGGGAAGAGACCATCAACAAGAAGGGCGGCCTGCTCGGCCGGCCGGTGAAGCTGGTCTATTACGACGACCAGTCGAACCCGTCGACGGTGCCCGGCATCTACACCAAGCTGCTCGACGTCGACAAAGTCGATCTGGTGACCGGTCCCTATGCCACCGCCATGATCGCGCCCGCGATGCCGGTCGTCATGCAGAAGGGCAAGGTGTTCATCGGGTTGTTCGGGCTCGCCGTGAACAGCGAATTCAACTATCCGAAATATTTCGCGATGATCCCGTCCGGCCCGGAGACGAAGCCTTCGTTCACCAAGGGCTTCTTCGATGTCGCCGCGCAGCAGAATCCGAAGCCGCAGACGGTGGCGCTGGTCGCCGCCGACCAGGAATTCTCGCGTAACGCCTGCGAAGGCGCCCGCGAGAACGCCAAGGCGGTTGGGATGCGCGTGGTCTACGACAAGACCTATCCGCCCACGACCACGGATTTCTCGCCGATCGTGCGCGCCATCCAGGCCACCAATCCGGATATCGTCTCGGTCTGCTCGTACCCGCTCGACTCCGTCGGCATGGTGAAGGCGGTGAACGAGATCGGCTTCAAGCCGAAGATGATCGGCGGCGCCATGGTCGGCCTGCAGGCGACCGTGTTCAAGACGCAGCTCGGCCCGTTGCTCAATGGCTGGGTCAATTACGAGACCTGGGTGCCGTCGGAAAAGATGTTGACCCCTGAGGTCAAGGAGTTCCTGGCCACCTATCAGTCGCGCGCGGCGGCCGAAGGCGTTGATCCGCTCGGCTATTATCTCGGCACCTGGGGCTATGCCTATATGGAGCTGCTCGGCAATGCGATCGCCGGTGCGAAGAGCATCAACGACGAACAGGTCGCCAACTATCTGCGCAGCAATCCGGTCAAGACCATCATGGGCGACATCAAGTTCGGCAAGGGTGGCGAGTGGGCGGAGTCGCGCATGCTGCAGGTCCAGTATCACGGCATCAAGGGCAACACCGTCGACCAGTTCAAGGGCATGGACACCCAGACGGTGTTGACGCCGGCCGACCTGAAGACCGGCAACATCATCTATCCCTACGAGAAGGCGAAATAGTCCGTCGGGAACATCAAGTGGCTAACGGTCCCGGGTGCGTCGCCGCATCCGGGACCGGTAATGTCGGGTTGCGCGAAGACCCTGAGCGCCTGGCATTTTCCGCCTTGCAACGATTGCCCTCCACGACGATCATGCCCAGATGTGATCGGGCTCAGGCAACAACAACAACAATGAGCTGATTCCAGGAGATGACCATGCCCTACGTAACCGAAGACAACCTGACCGACGTCGCGCTGGAGCGCTGGAAGGATATTCCCGATCCGCGCCTGCGCCAGATCATGCAGTCCCTGATCAAGCATCTCCACGGCTTCGTGCGCGACATCGAGCCGACCCAGGCGGAATGGGCGGTCGCCATCGATTGGCTCACCCGCACCGGCAAGCTCTGCTCGGAAAAGCGGCAGGAATTCATCCTCACCTCGGACGTGCTCGGCGTCAGCATGCTGGTCGATGCGATCAATCATCGCCGGCCGAGCGGAGCGACGCCCAGCACGGTCGAAGGCCCGTTCCACATTCCCAACGCGCCGTCGATCAGCAACGGGGGCAATATGGCCGAGGGCGCGCCCGGCATCCCCTGCTTCGTCACCGGCACCGTGCGCGGGCTCGGCGGCGAACCGGTCGGAGGGGCGATGCTCGACCTCTGGCAGACCGACGGCGAGGGACTCTACGAGGACCAGCGCGAGGTCAACGGACCGTGGATGCGCGGCCTCTACCGCAGCCAGCCGGACGGGTCCTACGCCATCCGAACCGTGGCGCCGATCGCCTATACCATTCCCATGGACGGGACCGTGGGCGCGCTGATGGAGCGCACCAATATCAGCCACATGCGGCCCGCGCACATCCACTTCGCCATCATCGCGCCCGGCTACGACACCTGCGTCACCCATCTGTTCCAGCAGGGCGACGAGTTCATCGAGACCGACGTCGTCTATGGCGTGAAGGCGCCCCTGATCGTCGAATTCGTGAAGAAGCCGCCCGGCAAGGCTCCCACCGGTGAAACGCTCGCCACGCCGTTCTACGAGGTCAGGTACGACTTCGTGCTGCAGCAGAAGGCGGAGGCGCTCGCCGCCGCGGAGTAACGAGTCATCGGCACGGCCGTTCGACATGCGAAGTCGTCATGCCCCGCGAAGGCGGGGCATCCAGTAGCCGGCGACCGATGTGATTGATTTCAACGAGCGGCGATGACTGGATCGCCCGCCTGCGCGGGCGATGACAGTTTTCCCGGAACACAGAACCATCATGCCACGCACCAAGCCGCCGTTTCGCGCCGATCATGTCGGGAGCCTCCTGCGTCCCGCCGCCCTCAAGCAGGCGCGCGCCAAGCGCGAGCGCGGCGAGATCACCGCCGAAGAGCTCAAGACGATCGAAGACCGCGAGATCGAGGCCGTGATCCGCAAGCAGGAGGAAGCGGGGCTTCGTTCCGTGACCGACGGCGAGTTTCGCCGCGCCTTTTGGAACTACGATTTCCTCGGCCAGCTCGACGGCGTCGAAGCCTATCTCGGCGAGCGCAAGATCAAGTTCCAGGGCCCGCAACCCAAGCCCATGATGCTGCGCGTGATCGGCAAGCTCGGTGGCTACCGCGCGCATCCGATGATCGAGCATTTCAAGTTCGTCGCAGCGCATGCCAAGGCGACGCCGAAAATGACCGTTCCCTCGCCCTCGTCGCTGCATTTCCGCTACGGGCGCGACGCGGTGCCGGTCGAGATCTATCCCGAGATGGACGATTTCTATCGCGACCTCGGCGAGGGCTACCGCAAGGCGCTGCGTGCCTTCAGCGACGCCGGCTGCCGCTATCTCCAGCTCGACGAGGTCAATTTCACCTATCTCTGCGACCCCAAGCTGCGCGCCTTCGTCGCCAACCGCGGCGAGGATCCGGAAACGCTTCCGCACGTCTATGCCCGCATGATCAACGCTGCGCTGTCCGATGTCGCGCCCGATGTGACCAAGGCGATGCATCTGTGCCGCGGCAACTTCCAGTCGACCTTCGTCGCGTCCGGCGGCTACGAGCCGGTGGCCGAAATCCTGTTCAACGAGATCAACATCGACGCCTATTTCATGGAATACGACAGCGACCGCGCCGGCGGCTTCGCGCCGCTGCGTTTCGTGCCCAAGGGCAAGATGGTCGTGCTCGGGCTCGTCACCTCGAAGAGCGGGACGCTCGAATCCAAGGACGAGCTCAAGCGCCGCATCGACCAGGCCGCGCGGTACATCGACCTCGATCAGCTCTGCCTCTCGCCGCAATGCGGCTTCGCCTCCACCGAGGAGGGTAATATCCTGGCCGAGGACGAGCAGTGGGCGAAGCTGCGGCGGATCGTGGAGGTCGCCGACGAGGTCTGGGGATGACGGCATCGGTCGTACGCGGTGTCGCCCCCGCGCGGGCGGGGGACCATGGTGCCGGACATTGTGGCTTCTGGATATGGATGCCCGCTTTCGCGGGCATGACGGCGAGAGAGTTGGAGTAGCGCCATGAAACGAACCAAGGCCCCGTTCCGTGCCGACCACGTCGGCAGCCTCCTGCGTCCCGCATCGTTGAAGCAGGCGCGGGAAAAGCGCGCCAAGGGCGAGATCAGCGCCGCCGACCTCAAGGCGGTGGAAGATCGCGAGATCGAGCGGGTGATCAAGAAGCAGGAGGAGGTCGGCCTGCAGGCCGTCACCGACGGCGAGTTCCGCCGCTCCTGGTGGCACCTCGACTTTCTCTGGGGGCTCGACGGCGCCGAGCGCCACAGCATGGATACCGGCATCGCGTTCGCCGCCGTCACGACCCGCAACGAGGGCGTGCAGGTGACCGGCAAGCTCGGGTTTTCCGGCCACCCCATGATCGAGCATTTCAAGTTCGTCGCGGCGCACACCAGGCGCATGCCCAAGATGACCATCCCGGCGCCGTCGGCGATCTACGGCCGCCCGTCGATGACGCCGATCGACAAGACCGTCTATCCCGAGCGCGAGCAGTTTTTCGCCGATCTCGGCCAGGCCTATCGCAAGGCGGTGCGCGCCTTCGCCGACGCCGGCTGCCGCTACCTCCAGCTCGACGAGGTGTTCATCGCCATGCTGTGCGATCCGAAATATCGGGCGCAGATGACCGCCCGCGGCGACAACCCCGAACGGCTGGGCGAGCTTTACGGCGAGCTCATCAATACCGCGATGTCCGACATTCCCTCCGACATGACGATTACGATGCATCTGTGCCGCGGCAACTACAAATCGACCTTCATGGGCACGGGCGGCTACGAGGCGGTGCAGGAAATCCTGTTCAACAAGATCAACGTGCACGGCTACTTCATGGAATACGATGATCAGCGCTCCGGCGGCTTCGAGCCGCTGCGCATGCTGCCCAAGGGCAAGTCCGTGGTGCTCGGCATCGTGACCACCAAGAGCGGCAAGCTCGAAAGCAAGGACGAGCTCAAACGCCGCATCGACGAAGCGGAGAAGTATGCGCCCCTCGATCAGCTCTGCATCTCCGGCCAGTGCGGCTTTGCCTCGACCGAGGAGGGCAATACGCTGACCGAGGACGAGCAATGGGCGAAGCTGGGCCGGATGGTCGAGGTCGCCGAAGAGGTCTGGGGATAAAATCTCCGCTTGTCAGGCCCCGCGAAGGCGGGGCATCCAGTATCCGCCGGGTCATGCATGAAGCGCGCCTGCGCCTCATGCGGATCGGAGGCTGCTGGATCGCCCGCCGTCGCGGGCGCTGACAGCTGGGTTTGTTGAGCGAGGATCAAGATGGCTTCTGGGATGGTCGCCGGCAAAGTCGCAATCGTCACCGGTGCGGCCCGCGGCATCGGCCGCGGTATTGCGCTGTTGCTCGCGCAGGAAGGCGCCCGCGTCGTCGTCTGCGACATCGGCGCGAGCCTGGAAGGCGCCGGCGCGGATGCCGGCCCGGCGCATGACGTGGTCAAGGAGATCAAGGCCGGCGGCGGCGAGGCGATCGCATCGACGCTCTCCATCGCCGAGCCCAAGAATGCCGACGAGATCGTCAAGGCCGCGCTGACCGCCTTCGGCCGGGTCGACATCCTGGTCAACAATGCCGGCATTCTGCGCGACCGCATCTTCCATCGCATGAGCTGGTCGGAC
Source organism: uncultured Alphaproteobacteria bacterium (assembly GCA_963725065.1). Lineage (GTDB taxonomy): Bacteria > Pseudomonadota > Alphaproteobacteria > Rhizobiales > Xanthobacteraceae > VAZQ01. The sequence continues at coordinate 13,411 of CAVRXD010000030.1, read as the reverse complement.
TGGTCGGACGTGCTGGCGGTTCATCTCAACGGCTCCTTCAACATGAGCCGCGCCTGCGCGGTGCAGTTCCGCGAGCAGAACTCCGGCGCCTTCGTGCACATGACCTCGACCTCCGCGCTGGTCGGCAATTTCGGGCAGGCCAATTACATGGCGGCGAAGTTCGGCATCGTCGGGCTCTCGCGCGGGATCGCCCTCGACATGCAGCGCTTCAAGGTGCGCTCGAACTGCATCGCGCCGTTTGCGTGGACGCGCATGATCGACTCGATCCCGGCGGAGACCCCCGAGGAAAAGGCGCGGGTCGAGCGCTTCCAGCAGATGACGCCGGAAAAGATCGCCCCGCTCACGGTCTATCTGGCGTCGGACCGCGCCGAGGGAATCTCCGGCCAGATCTTCGGCGTCCGCAACAACGAGATTTTCCTGTTCAGCCAGCCGCGCCCGGTCCGCACGCTGCATCGCTCCGAGGGCTGGACGCCGGAAGCGATCGACCAGCAGCTCAAGGGCGCGCTCGGGCCGTCGTTGACGCCGCTCGAGCGTTCGACCGATGTGTTCTCGTGGGATCCGGTGTGACGATCCAACGGGCGCTGCGCGGAACGCGGACAATGGTAGAGTCGTTGCCACCAGCAGACCGACCTCTTTGGCGCCGTTGTATACAAAATGGCTGACACCGAGTTGCAGCAATCATCCGACGAGCTCGCGCAAATCCGCGAGTCCGTTCGCGCGCTCTGCGCCAGGTTCCCCGGTGAGTATTGGCGCACGCTCGACCGCGAGCGCGCCTATCCGACCGAATTCGTCGGCGCGCTCACCGACGCCGGGTTCCTGGCCGCGCTGATCCCGGAGGAATACGGCGGCAGCGGGCTGACCATGACGGCCGCGGCCGCGATCATGGAGGAGATCCAGGCGTCGGGCTGCAACGGCGCGGCCTGTCACGCCCAGATGTACACCATGGGCACGGTGTTGCGGCACGGCAGCGCGGCGCAGAAGGCGCGCTGGCTGCCGCAGATCGCGGCCGGCAAGCTGCGGCTGCAGGCCTTCGGCGTCACCGAGCCGACCTCAGGCTCGGACACGCTCAATCTGCGCACGACCGCGGTGCGCGAAGGCGACCACTACATCATCAACGGGCAGAAGATCTGGACCTCGCGCGCCGAGCATTCCGATCTCCTGTTGCTGATCGCCCGCACCACGCCACGCGAGCAGGCCAAGACCCGCACCGGCGGTCTCTCGGTCTTTCTGGTCGACATGCGGCTCGCGCAAGGCAGCACCGGCATCAGCATCAATCCGATCCGGACCATGATGAACCACGCGACCACGGAGCTGTTCTTCGACGATCTGCGGGTGCCGGCGGAAAATCTGATCGGGGAGGAAGGCCAGGGCTTCCGCTACATCCTCAGCGGCATGAATGCCGAGCGCATCCTGATCGCGGCGGAGTGCATCGGCGATGCCAAGTGGTTCATCGCCAAGGCGACCGGCTATGCCAAGGAGCGCACCGTGTTCGGCCGCCCGATCGGGCAGAACCAGGGCGTGCAGTTCCCGATCGCGCGATGCTATGCCCAGATGCGCGCGGCCGAGCTGATGGTGCGCGAGGCGGCGTCGCTCTATGAGGCGGGCCGCGATTGCGGCGCCGAGGCCAATATGGCGAAGCTGCTCGCCGCCGACGCCTCCTGGGCGGCCGCCGACATGTGCCTGCAGACCCACGGCGGCTTCGGCTTTGCCGAGGAGTTCGACATCGAGCGCAAGTTCCGCGAAACCCGGCTCTACCAGACCGCGCCGATCTCGACCAACCTGATCCTGTCCTATCTGGCCGAGCACGTGCTCGGCCTGCCGCGGTCGTATTGAACCGCCGCGCACGGTGCGGCGCAGCAATCGCGGAGTTGGACACGCTCCAACGATGAAAATCCCGATTCCGGCTTGCCGATACGGCAACCGGTTCGCTACGAGATGGTTATCGATCGGGTGACATGATGAGCCTGACCCTCCTCGCCGACATCGGTGGCAGCAAGAGTTGCTTTGCGCTCGCCAATTCCGCCGGGCGCCCCGAGCGAATTCTGATCATGGACAACGATACCGTTGCCGACCTCGACGGTGCGGTCTCGCGCTACCTTGACGAAACCGGCGCGCGGCCGCGCGCGGCGACGCTGGCCATCGCCGGCCCCATCGACGGCGAGGAGGTCGCGCTTACCAACCGGGCATGGCGGTTCCGGCGCGGCGAGTTGGCGAAGCGGTTCGGATGGTCGCAGCTCCGCATCGTGAACGACTTCGAGGCCATCGCCTGGGCGTTGCGCAATCTTGCGCCCAACGAGACGCGCCCGCTGGGCCCGCCGCTGCCGCCGCGCGAGGGGGTCAGGGCCGTGCTCGGCCCCGGCACCGGGCTTGGCGTCGCCGCGCTGCTCCCGGCCGGCGGCCACTGGCACGTGGTCGCGAGCGAGGGCGGGCACGTCTCGTTCGGTCCGCAGGCGATGGACGAGGTCGAGGTGTTCGCGCGGCTGTGGAAGGACTGCGGGCATGTGAGTGCCGAGTCCGTGCTGTCCGGCCCCGGCCTGGTGCGGCTCGCGCGCGCGCTCGACCCGCAGGCGACCTGGCGCGCGGCCGAAACCATCGTCGCGGGCGCGCTCGCACGCGAGCCGTCGGCGCAGGCGGCGACGCGTTTGTTCATACGCCTGCTCGGGCGCTTTGCCGGCGGGCTCGCGCTCACCTTCAAGGCGCTGGGCGGCGTCTACATTGCCGGCGGCGTGGCCGGCGGGCTCGGGCCGCTGCTCGATGAGCCGCAGTTCCGCGCCGCCTTCGAGGCGCACCCGCCCTACCAGGCCCTGCTCGAGACCATCCCGACCCTGCTGATGACCTGCGAAGAACCCGGCCTGATCGGATGTGGGGTGCTGGCGAACGAGCAGGCGGTGACGGCGTGATCCGCTGATCCCCTCGAACGTTACGCCAGCTGCCGGCTGCTGCTCACCTCGATCTCACGCCAGCCCCAGCGCCGCGAATGCATCCTGGTGGTGCGCGGCCGCGTCCGGCGAGAAGCAGCAGAACACGACCCGCTTGATGCCGGACGCGCCGGTGATCTCCGCTGCCGCGGTGCCGACGGCGATGCGCGCGGCGCGCTCGGCGGGAAACCGGTAGATGCCGGTGGAGATCGCGGGGAACGCGATCGAGGCGAGGCGATGCTCGGCCGCCAACGTGAGCGCGGTGCGATAGCACGAGGCGAGCAGCGCCTCCTCGCCCTTGCCGCCGCCGCTCCAGACCGGACCGACCGCATGGATGACGTGCCTGGCCTTGAGGCGATAGCCGCGGGTGATCTTGGCGGAGCCGGTGTCGCAACCGCCCAAGGTCTCGCACTCGGCCAGCAGCTCCGGTCCGGCGGCGCGATGGATGGCGCCGTCGACGCCGCCGCCGCCGAGCAGCGAGGTGTTGGCGGCGTTGACGATGGCGTCGACGTCGAGCGTCGTGATGTCGGCGACGCAGATCTCGAGCCGCGACGCTCCGACATCAGCGGTGAGCAGGGGAGAGACGCTCATGCCCGGCATTGTAGCACGCGGGGGACGAAGGCGGATCGGCCGTTGACATCGAAGCCGACCAATCGTCCCGGACGAGCGCGGCGTCGTCATGCCGTGGGAGGTTTTGGGTTGTTCGTGATGTCGGCGACGCCGATCTCGAGTCCTGACGCTCCGAGCTCGAAAGCCGCATGTTGGGCAAAAATGGTGGTGCGATCTGATCCGCCTTGGTACTTTTGCGCTCGATAACAACCGGACGCAAGACGATGACGAAGAAGCGTATGGTGCTTGAAATCGGCATGGGCACCGACATCCGCGGCGCGGACCCGACAAAGGCTGCCTGCCGGGCTCTTCGCGATGCGCTTTGGCATAACTCGCTGTCAATTGCGACGGCGCTCGGCCAGCCGCTGGATGCGATGATCGTCGACGTCCACATCGGCGTGCCCCGCCCCGAGTTGGTCGACCAGGCGCAAGTCATGGCCGTTTTGCCGCACGGAAAGGGTACTGTGACCGTCGTCGAAGGCGGCCTTGAGATCCACAACGATCCGGGCACTGACAGCACGTTGATCGCCAACGCTTGCGTCGTCGTCAGCCTCGACACCGATTGAAGGAGGCATCGATGCCAAAGATGCGCGTCATTCTGGAGCTGGGCTCCGGCAACGATTTGCACGGCTCCGACTACACCAAGGCGGCGCTACGCGCCGTGCAGGACGCGCTGCATCACAGCTCGCTTTCCTTCGTTCGTTCGTTGCAGATCGATAAGACCAAACTGGATGTGGAGGTCACGATCGGTGTCCAGCGGCCGGAGCAGGTGGACATCGAAAAGGTCAAGAATTCCTTGCCCGTCGGCAACGTCACCGCGAAAGCCGTCAAGGGCGGGCTCGATGTTGCCGACCCTGAGACCAACGATCTCGCGGTTATTGCCAGCGCAGCCATCGCGGTTCGCATCGAGGTGGCGTGACGGCAGTGCCGGGTTAATCGCCCAGACCTGAGCGAACGCACTCGTCGCTCGGATGCCAGACGGCTCCGACTTGGGTCATTTCGCGCACCCTTAGGAGCGCAGCGGGGCTGCGGCGAGTGCCCGCCAGCCGGTCGTCTATTGCCGTATGGGCAACAGAAACGCCTTCCTAGTGGCTTGCTATCAATTTTTCGCGCATCTTCTTCGCATTCAATCCGGTCCAACGCTTGTAGCCGTGAGAGAACGCACCAATTCCTTGATAGCCGACGAGCCATGCTATCTGTGAGATCGATAGGTCGGCATCACTCAAATAGTGCGTGGCGAGATCGGAGCGGAGTTGATTGAGAATCTTGCTGAAGCTTAGTTCTTCCGCAGCCATTTTTCGCGCTAGCGTACGACTGCTCATGCCCAGCGCCTTCGCAACGGCGGTAAGGCGCGCCTTTCCGTGAGGCAAGAGTAAAGTGATTGCGTTCTCGATTGTGACTCGTAGCGAGCTGGCGTTGGGACGCCGATGCGCCAGGGCTTGGTCGCAATTCTGAATCAAGATTTTGCTCAGATACGGATCCGCACCAACAAGATGAAGGTGCCCTACTGTGTCCTGGAAGATGATCTCGTCGGTGTCTGCACCAAACTCTATCGCGCACCCGAAGAATTTTTCCATATCGGAGGGTTTGTCCAAGCGTCGATGGATAAAGCGGACAGCAGTCGGCGCTAGGCGGCGGTCTGTCAGAACTCTACAGATGCGTATGATTGTGGTCACCAGAAATTCCATATTATGCCGATCGGAATGTCTGCTGATACCGGTGTAGCGCAGGGCGATCGTGAAATCGCTAGACCCGAAGCATCTCAGAGCAATGCCTGCATTGGCGATCGAGCTGTACCGTTGGGCCCGGGCAAGCGCATCGCCGAGCGTCTCTGACGAGGCTGCGGCGTAGTAGAGCAGTCCCATCAAGCGCAGGTCCCCGTCGCGCGCCAGTCTGAATCCGAGCAATTGATCCTTCAAAGCCTCGGCCGCAAGTTCGAGAAACTTGATCTGGCTAGCAACCCCGATCCGTGCCTCTTGCTTGTTTATCTGGCCGACCGACAGGCCCGCGTTTCTCAGCAGCGGTTCGAGGTTAATGCCTGCCTCGCGCAACCGTTTCGCGGCCAAACGCGTCGCCACGCCCACCGCGTCCGGCTGTGAAGAAGGATGTCCTTGGCCAGACGCGAGCCGACCTGACTTCGATCGCTTTCCCGATGATCGATCGGGCCTGGTGGTGCGCATGGAATGCCCCGCTGAACTTGGCAAGAAAAAGCAAATCAATGTCAGCGAATAGCAAAAACAACTGACCCTCGCGCCATATAGCACAACCGAGCCGTAGCGATGTTTAGGTGTTCGCTCGGCCCGGGTCCACAGATCAACGACGGGGAAGAGACCGCCCCCTCGGTCAGAGAAAGAGTCATGGAACAAGTCTCAGATGCAGCACTTTCCGGAGAAGCCGGTCAAGCGCGACCAAACGGTCGGGCCTCAACCGTCTTCTCGATTAGAATGATATGCGGGGGCGAGGAGCAATCAACCGATTTGCCGCTTGATCAAGCCATGATCGGGCAACTCGCCCTGGAGGCAGAAATCCGCAACATGAGGATCGGGGAGCTGCTTGCCGCGCTCATTATCGCCATTGTGAAGGGAGATTTGCTGGAGCCGCTGCTTCAGCAGCACCCCAAACGGGGAGCGAACGATGGATGGCCGGAATCCTTGACGCAGAAATGGGCAAGACCTCAATGCGGGCGGGAATGATGGGGAATTATCATAACGAATACGTATTTGAGGTTGAGCTTCTGGCTGTGGTGCGCGTGCGCGCTGCAAGCGAGAGTGGTGCACGCGAAGTGATCCCAGCCGCTCTCGAAGCACCGGGCGCCGATGTGATCAGGCTTGCCAATGAAGCCCATTTTATCGCGGGCAAAAACGCAATCGTAACCGAAATCACATTCTTTACTGAGAGACGTCGCTAGACTCGTCGAAGTTCGGCCGAAAGCCAACGCGCTGTGACGTACGCGGAATACCAAGAGGCGGATTCCGGTCTTTGTTGCAGAGCGGTCTTAGCGAGGTCGCCGCCAAGGGCGAGCCCGATGATCGCGAGGCACTCGCCCCAGGAGGCTAGCTGCGGTAAACTGATTTGGTCGTCGCGTGCTGGTTGTCGGATGAGCTGGCACTAAGGACGAGGTTAGCCTTAGGTGCATGACAACAGGGTGGAAGATTGTTACCGTGCTACCGAACCCTAGTGGCGCATCGCCACTGCAGGAATGGTCGCTCGTTGCCATTCCTGACAAAGGTGAGGCCATTCGAGCCATCAAGGCGCGCCACCCACACGCCGCCATAAGAGTTGAACTCGGAGGCTGATGCGGAGCTTCTCGCAAAGTATGACGTAAGAGACGGCAAAATCTTTGTGCTCGTGGAAGGCTCGTGACCCGCAAAAGCGTCCCAGCGATCAACGGCCTTCGGCATTAGTTCGAGAGCGCGAAGCCCGCTGGGGCGCTCTGCCGTCTAAACCGCGCTCGTATTCAATGACGTGTTGTAAGTTTGGCCTTGTCGGGGAACCGGCCTAGCGCGGCGCTCGCAGATTAGCACCCTCGCCGCTGCGCAGCGCTCACACGATCAACGCCATCGTCCAGGCTGCCGCCGCGCAAAACACCAAGAATCCCAGAACTGCATACGGATGAATCATGACATCATCAAAATGAAACAAGCGTTGGTCGGGCCCCGGCTGGTGGATCAGCCGGGGCCCTACGGCCTCGGACCACGCGAGCGATGGTTCCGCAACCCGCCAGCCAAATGTGCAGAGAACGGGCGGCGTTTCCATTATTAAATTTTGGACGGGTTTCTTTAATCCAAGTCTGCCTTCGCACCCGGCATGCGCGCCATTACGCCATCATCGGAGAGATATGCGACAACTGGCAAGCTCCAGTTGTTGGCGTCAAGCAGCACGACATGTTCGCGGCAGCGGGCAGCCGGCAGCGTTCACCGCGGGTGATATATGCGACGTGGACGTTTCAGGTCGGCTATTTCATGACCATGCGCCGCGGTGCCGACGGGGTCGGCGCCGCCGGCGAGATCACGAATGTGACCCACGTATTCCAGCCATCGGGCCGGTTCTCCGCGGCAAATTCCTTGTAGCCCTTGAGATTGAGATAGCCCTGCATGTCGCCGACCGGAAAGATGAAGCCGAGCTGCGGGCCGACACCGACCACCTGCGACTGGAAGCACCCGACGCGATCGCCGGAGCCGCTGTCGCAACCGAGTTCTTTGTAAACGTAGCCGACCAGTCCGACCTGAAACTGCTTGGTCAGGAACTGTGACGCGCCCCAATCGAGATGCATGTCGACGCCGTTCTGATACTGGGTCGACTGGTTCTGGAAATTGTAGGTGAAGCCGAGCACCGCCGAGAACTCGTGCCCGGTCTGCCGGATTGAAATAGGTGTAGCCGCCGCCGGCGTCGAGCGCGCCGTGCCCGATGCCGATATTCGACAGCCGCGTCGAAGTTGTAGGCGCCGACCGGGATATCCCCGGTCATGTAGGTCATGTACGTTGTGAACGCCGTTGTTCCAACGCAGCGAAGCCAGCGGGAGCAGATCGCCAAAGCCCCACACCGAGTCGCTGATGCTGTCGGATCGCGGGCCGAACGGGATGCTGCCGAACCCCGGCAGCGTCAGCGCGCCCGTCAAGGTCCCCGCCAAGGAGGTGCTTGCGCGGCCATATGATGCAATTGCACCCACGGCCAACTGGCCGCCCAGGACCGGCGTTGCGAACACGTAGGTCGGAATGACAATGCCAAGATCCGCCGGTGGCATTCAGGTTGGCGCTCAGATTTGCCGATAGATTTGACGGGAATTTTGCCGATCGTGATCTCGCGCGCCCGGGACACGTCGGCGCCGGCGGACACGGTCGTGTGATAATAGATGTTCACCAGCGACCACCCGGGTTGTTGCGGGGTCGCCGCGAGGCTCCCGAAGAAGCCTGGGATCCAGAAGCTCACGCCGCCTTCATCGGCAAGCGACGCCTGCGAAACCAGCGCGAGTGCGGCGGCCAAGGCGCCGGTCGAGATACGTCGTGTGAGGTGCGCGCGGCTCGTTCGAGCTGTGGCTTGCGATGCGGTCCACGTTGTCGTGCGTTCCATGTCAGCCCCCCGGCCTTCTAGTTAGCCCCCCAACGGGGCAAGGCGCCGCCGCGCAAGCGACCGACAGCAGCTCGGTGAAATGCTTGAGTGCGCCATCCCTACCCCCGTGGCCTGCGTGACACTGCGACATCAACTTGTGACACGCGTATGGCACGCGCTTTCGTGATCTCGGCTGCAAGCGTAAATCTTGATGCGTGTGGCCTATGGGTCACTCCTTTGCTTCACGGCAATCGCGCGAGTGCGTAAAAGCTCAAAAGCCAAACAGGGACGAATGTGGGATAAGGACGTCTTATGTCGAAGATGGTTGACCCAGGTAACCAAGACGTCAACTGACTCGTCCTTCAGCCTCGTCCCACACGCTCTCGGCGTCCACGCGGCTTGTCGCGTGGCTGTGCCTAAAGACAATGGACTGCGAGTCCGATCTGGGACTAAACTTTTGCTGCACCGTGGGATAGTGGCCGGCGCGGCATTGGGCGCGAGGCAAGAGCGCCAGCCCCTCTAGCAAATTACTGCCTGCAACAACGTTACGCCTCGCATTTTGGTGGAGGCAAGCGATGATGAAAGTCTCGCAAGAGATCAATCGTGCTGTTCTCCGTGGAGGACTCGCCGGCTGTGCGCTGCTGATAGTAACAGTGGCAACTTCTTACGCGCAGCAGACCACCGGCACGCCGGGTGCGCCGGACGCCACGACGACAATAGACGGCAATTATCTTCCGCCTCCGCCCCCGCGGTTCGGCGGCACGATCAACATGGACGCCAAGGATTCCAAACCGTATTGGCCGTCGAGGGTGGTGCCGCCCAAGGGTGCGCCCAACGTCTTGCTGATCATGACCGATGACCAGGGTTACGGCGTTCCGAGCACCTTTGGTGGGGTCATTCCAACGCCATCGCTGGATCAGATCGCGAACGCGGGGCTGCGCTACACCCAGTTCCACTCAACCTCTCTCTGCTCGCCCTCGCGAGCGGCGTTGATCACTGGCCGTAGCCATCACCCCGTGGGCTTCGGCGTCATCGCCGAACAATCCACCGGATACCCCGGGTACGACGCCGTCATTGGGCGCGAGAATGCGACCATCGGCGAAATACTCAAGCAGAACGGCTATGCCACGTCGTGGTTCGGCAAGAACCACAACACCCCGGGCACTCAATACAGTCTGTCCGGACCCTTCGACCAATGGCCGAGCGGGATGGGCTTCGAGTATTTCTACGGCTTCATGGGCGGGGAAACCGACCAGTGGAAGCCATGGCTGTTCCGCGATCATACCCAGATATTCCCGTGGATCGGAAAGCCCGACTACAACCTGACCACCGACATGGCGGACGACGCCATCAAACACATCAAGGGGCTGAACGCGGCGGCGCCGGACCAACCCTTCTTTGTATATTACGTCCCCGGTGGCGCGCACGCGCCGCACCAGCCAACTCAGGAGTGGATCGACAAGTTCAAGGGTAAGTTCGACATGGGCTGGAACGCGCTGCGCGAGCAGATATTCGCGAACCAGAAGCGGCTTGGTGTGATTCCAGCGAATACAGAACTCACGCCGTGGCCGGATGGGCAACCCGAATACGGCGGTGCAAAGCTTGCGAAATGGGAGACGCTCACTGCCGATGAAAAGAGGCTGTTCGCGCGCCAGGCTGAGGTCTTCGCTGCGTACGTGGCCTATACCGATTACGAAATCGGCCGTGTCATTCAGGCGGTAAAGGATGTGGGCAAGCTCGACAACACGCTGATCATCTTCATCAGTGGCGACAATGGCACGAGCGCCGAAGGCTCCACCGTCGGCACGCCGTTCGACCAGGCCGCCCTCGAAGCCATCGATATACCGGTCGCTGATCAGTTGAAATATTACGATGTCTGGGGTTCGGACAAGACCCAGCCGCACATGGCAGTGGCGTGGGCGTGGGCCTTCGACACGCCGTTCAAATGGACCAAGCAGATCGCGTCGCACTTCGGCGGCACCCGGCAGGGCATGGCCATCTCCTGGCCTGGTCACATCGACGACGTCGGCGGCATCCGCACCCAGTTCCACCACTTGATCGACATCGTACCGACCATCCTCGAAGCGACGGGAATCGTGGCACCGAGGATGGTCAACGGCATCGCGCAGAGGCCGATTGAAGGCGTGAGCATGGCGTACACCTTCGACAAGAAGAACGCCAACGCCCCGTCCACGCGCACGACGCAGTACTTCGAGATGTTTGGCAACCGCGCCATCTACCACGACGGCTGGATTGCTACCACCACGCCGCCCGAGGGGCCTTGGATGATGGGCATGGGCCATTTGCCCGACGTGGTCAACGGCTACAAATGGGAGCTTTACAACATCGCCGAGGACTATTCGGAGAACAACGACCTCGCCGCCAAGATGCCGGACAAGCTGCGCAGCATGCAGGAGCTCTTCCTGGTCGAGGCGGCGAAATACAACGTATTCCCGCTGGACAACAGTATTCTCCAACGCGCCCTTACCCCGCGACCGAGCCCCACCGCCGGCAAGTCTGTCTTTACCTATTCCGGCGAAGTGTCCGGCATACCAGAGGGAAGCGCCCCCAGCACCATCGGCAAGTCCTTCTCCATCTCGGCCGAGGTGGACATTCCGCAGGGCGGTGCCGAGGGGATGCTCAATACGATCGGTGGCCGCTTCGGCGGTTACGGCCTCTACTTGGTCAAGGGCAAGCCGGTCTTTACCTATGTGCAACTCACCACCGAACGCTTCCGCTGGGAAAGTCCAGATGCACTCACGCCCGGCAAGCATACCATCGTGTTTGACTTCCAATACGACGGTCCCGGTTTCGGCAAGGGCGGCACCGGCGTCCTGTCGGTGGATGGCAAGGAAGTCGCCCGCAAGACGATGCCACACACAATTCCGTTTCTCATCAGTTTTGACGAGTCGTTCGACGTCGGGGTCGATACTCGCACGGGCGTCGACGACAACGACTACCAGGTGCCGTTCCGGTTCACCGGCAAGCTGGACAAGCTGACGGTCAAGCTGGTTCCTATGAAGGCTGCGGAGGAAAAGCTGCTCCAGGAAAAGGCCCAAGACGCGAGAAACAAGGCGCAGTAAATCGCTCCGCCTCATCCATGACGCCGGCGGTGCTGTCCGCACGACGCGGACCCCGATCACCGCTTGATATGTCCGTTCATGGGGGTGAAGCGGCTATGACCATCTCGGGCTCGAAATGACGCGAATGCCGTTCCTGCGTGAGCAGGCTCTGGCTGAAACCACAACAAGGGAGGGTCTGCATATGAAACCGGGATTAAAGCATCTCATGTGCACCGCCTGTGCGGTTGCCATCATTCCCTCGATGTTGATGCTGGTAGGAAACGCTTCAAGCGCAGCAAGTCCCCATTCCGCAGACCGCCGCGGAAGTCCCGGGCCCCGCACCCGGTCCGATGACAACGGCGTCTGTGCAAATGGTGGGACGCTTGGCCTACGTTTGGGGATGGCCTCTCGTCTATGTCTACAACCAGCGGACGGAGCTCACGAAAGCTCCCGAAACGGGTCTCCTCGCCGGCATCATGCCGATCGGTCCGATGAACCAGGTCGTGATGCTGACCAATTACATCGATCCTCGCGAGACCTTCATCGCAATCCCGAACCAGGATGTCGTGTACGGGTTGGGCTGGCTGTCTCTCGCAAAGGAACCGGTGGTCATTCAAGTGCCCGACTTTGGTGACCGTTTCTGGACGTTCCCGGTGTACGACGCGCGCACGACCGAGATTAGCGAACTTGGGTTGCAATACGGCACCAAGCCCGGTTTCTACATGGTCGTGGGGCCGGACTGGAAAGGCGCAACCCCCGCCGGCATTGCCGGCGTGGTGCGCTCGACCACCGAGTTCGCCGTGGCGATGCCGCGCATCTTCATGGATGACACTCCTGAGGATCACGCGGCCATCCAGCCCGCGCTGAGCCAGATTCAGTACTACCCGCTCAGCCAGTTCGACGGGAAAATGAAGACCAAGGACTGGAACAAGCTCCCTCATTTCCCGATGCCAAAAGAAAAGACCCGGCCCGAGTATTCGACCAAGCAACCGCCCTGGGTTGACCCGGCGGTGTTCTTTGACCAGCTACCGGACGTCATGAAGCAAGTGCCTCCGATGCCCGGAGAAGAGGCGCTCTACAAGTGGATCGGCAGCGTGCTCGATGCGGCTGCGAAGGACCCGGAAGTGATGAAGACGCTGCGGGAAACTGCTTTCGCGGCGGACAAGGAATTGGTCGCGCCAATGATGCAGTGGCGCTACGACGGCCAGCCCGCGGGCAACGGCTGGACATTGGCGTACAACAACGCCGCGTTTGGCACCGACTACATCCACCGTATGGGCGCAGTGAAGGCCTACCCCTACTCCAACAAGGCGCAACGAGACGATCTACTTCCAGGCCGCCAACGACTCGCAATTGCAGCCGCTTGTGGGCAAGTCGTCGTACGAGGTCACCTTCCCGAAAGGGCAACTCCCGCCGGCGAAGGGCTTCTGGTCGTTGACGGTGTACAACCCCGAACACTTCTTCTACCCGAACGCGCTGAACCGCTACGCGCTCGGCACCAAGAACAAGACGCTGAAGTACAACGACGACGGCAGCCTGACCATCTATCTCGGGAACCAATCGCCCGGCAAAGAGAAGGAATCCAACTGGCTACCGGCGCCGGCTGGAAATTTTTCGATTTGGATCCGCGCCTATTGGCCCGACCAGGCCATCCTCGACGGCACCTGGAAGCCGCCGGTCATCAAGGTCGTGAATTAACGTCAAGCTGACGCTACGGGCGAGCTTAGAACGCAGTTGCTTGTGCCGCTGCGCTGGAGTAAGGCGCCGTCCGCC
>CAVRXD010000029.1:0-139594 GCA_963725065.1 uncultured Alphaproteobacteria bacterium | reverse complement strand
CGATCGGCGCAAAATACTCGAACTCCTGCTCGCCATGGACGATGTAGCTCCAATCCTTCACCTTGAGCGCCTCCGATGCCGCCTTCGGCTCGTAGAGGAACGTGCGCAGCATCGTCGGCGGCGCCAGAATGCCCGCAAAGCCCATCTCCGCGGCGTAGTCGGGATCGCGATAGATCGGGTTTGAATCGCCGATGGCGTCAGCGAATTCGCGGATCTTGCCGCGCTCGACATGGAATTCGTAAGACGGAAACGTCTTGCCGGCTGCGCCTGCGTCCATGCTCTTTCCTTCAATCCTTGTTGCGTAAATCCACAACGCGTTTGGTCTTGATCGACTGCTCATGGTCGTAGATCGCTCCGCGCGCCACGAATTCAATCTCCGGGCGCAGCGACACGGCCTCCCGCACGCGCCTTATCACATCGTCGCGCAGGCCGGAATCTTCCTCGCGCTCAATACGAATCACCAGCCGCTCCATGGCATTCGGCGCGCCGGCACCGGCAAACACGATCTGGAATTCGCCGAGCTCCGCCACGGCCGAGAGCGTATCAACAATGACATCGGTGTTGACCAGCATTCCCCGGCATTTGACCAGGTTGCCGGTGCGCCGTGGCGTCGCAACCACCCGTTCGCCCGCGCGGCCGCAGATCGGGCACGGCGTGCGCGACAGCGTGACGATATCGCCGACGAGATAGCGCAACAACACGGTGCCGCGACGATGCAGATGGGTGATGGCGAGCGCGCCGCACTCGCCGTCTCCGAGGCTTCGGCCGGTTTCGGGCTCGACCACTTCGAGATGGTAAAGATCGGGCACGAGGTTCTGCGGCGCCGCGTCCTCAGCGCATTGCACCAGCCCGCCCTGCATCTCGGTGAAGGCGTAGCGGGCGCGGATTGCGATCGAGGGCGCGCCCACCCGGGCGAGTTGGGAGCGTAGCGCGGCGCGCAGCGTTTCGCCGACTGGCTCGCCCGAGGTGAGGACCAGCCGCACGTCGGAGAAGTCCGAGCCCTGCCGGCAGGCTTCGTCAAGGAACCGGCGGATGAAGCTCGGCACCCCCCACAGCACGGTGGGACGGAAGCGCGCGACCGTCGCCAGCGCCTCGGCCAGCGAATTGCGGACCTTGAACTCGGAATTGGCCGAACCGGTCAATCCGTGCACCACCGGCAGGCCCGCGATCATGGTGGAGCGAATGACACTCAGGAACGCACCGGTGGGAAAGCCCGCCAGCGGGTAGAGGTTCGCCACGCGATCGCTCGCGGTGAGACCTTCCGCCTCGTTGCAGCGGCGCGCCTGGTCCCAGATGGCGTAGGCATCGTGCGCGGTGTTGTAGAACGGCGACGGCCGCCCGCTGGTCGTACCGGTGGTGTAGGCGATATCCCACAGCACGCGCTCTTCCGGAGAGCAGTCCGCCGGCAGATCCTGCGGCCGCAGGCGGAACGCCTCGGGATCGGAGATGTAGTCCTCCTTGCGGGTCAGCGGCAGCGCCGAGAGATCGTCGAGCGAGCGGACATCGTCCGCCGCAACTCCCAATTCGCGAAGCCGCACGCGATAGAACGGGTGGGCGGCCGCGACCGCCGTGAGCGTTCGCCGCAGCCTTGCCGCCCCGACGAATCGAAGATCAGCCATGGCGCAGCAATTCGTCGGCGCGCCTTCCGAGGACGGCATCGCGGGAAGTACGCGAGATAGCGAGCGCCTCGACACGGGCAACGCAGCCGAGCTCACCCATGTCGAAAGGGTAGTCGCTGCCCATGAGAACGCGGCCGGGCCCGAGCGCATCGATGAGGAACTCGAGCGCGCGCGGCGAATGCAAGATCGTGTCGTAATGCAGGCGGGATAGGGAGTCTTGCGGCGACCCGCGCAGGCGCGCCTTCGCCTCGTCGCGCACGCTGAAGGCATGCATGAAACGACCGGCTTGATACGGCAGGAAGCCGCCGCCGTGGCACAGGCAGAAATTGATGTCGGGATAGCGCTCGATTACGCCGCCGAAGACCAGCGCCGCGCCGGCCATGGTGGTCTCGAACGGCAATCCGACGAAGTTGCGCATATAGTACGATTTGAGCCGCTCTCCCGGCAGGATTTCGCCGTGCGGGTGGACAAGAATGAACGCCCGCAATTCGTTCGCCGCCGCCCACACCGCCTCGAGCGCGGGATCGTCGAGGTTCCTGCCATTGACGTTGGAACCGATCTGGGCGCCGCGCAATCCGAGCACCCGCATGGCGCGCCGGAGCTCGTCCGCCGCCCGTTGCGGATCCTGCAACGGCAGGGTGGCGAGCGCCACGAAGCGATCGGAATGGCGGGTGACGACGGCAGCGATCTCGTCGTTCTGCAGAACAGCGCAGGCAGCGCCGAGCTCCGGCTCCACGTCATAGAAGAACGTGTGCACCGTGGCGCAGATCGCCTGCATGTCGATGCCATGCTGGTCCATATCGGCCAAGCGCAAATCGAGGTCCCAGCATTCCGGCGGCATCGGCCGCTGCACCACTTTGCCGGCGATCTCCATCGTGGTCGAGCCGTCGGCTTGTGCGATCAGCTTCGGCGCCACGCGCGCCGATTCCCCGCCGAGCCGCCGGATCGTCTCCTGCGGCAGCATATGGGCGTGGATGTCGATGGTGCGGCTTCGTTCCATCGTCGGTACCATACCAGCACTCCACGACGTCATCTCTGATGTGAGCAGAGCCGGGTCTGCATCGATCTGCACCGGCAGAGAGCATCGCCGGGCGCACGTCTTGGCCTTAGGTCTCAGCGAAATGGACAGGCCGTGCCGGCGCCGTGGGGTGTCTTGAGTTGGACCAGGAGCATCGCGCAGGGTTCAGCGCCGATCTGCCCGGAGCGGTGGCCTCGGCCACCGTCGACCGAGCGGGTGTCGATATCCTGTCCCCAATGGATGTCGCCCGGCCCCATTTCGACGCGTGAACCATCCTGCGTCTCGATGAACCAACGGCCCGACAACGGCACCACCCACTGCGGCCTCGGACTCTCGTGCCACTCGCCGACCCAGCCCACAGGCAGGACCATGAACAGGACCGCCGCCACCTCGTCCGGGATTTGTCGCAGCCACAAGGGCGCCGCCTGGCCGCCGACGCTCTTCATCTCGAACCCATCGAGCGCGCAGGTCGCCAGGCTGCTGGTGCCGTTCGGCCCGGTCCACAGGCTGTAGTAAGGCACCTGGGGTCCGCTCTCCTTGTCGTGTCCGTCGCTCTGCGCGGGCCCGAGAGGTGGCAGCGTCATCGGCATGTCTCCATGTTGAGTGACGAAATGGGCATGCGAGCCCAGCGACCCTTAAAAGCCGCAAGCCGACGTCGAGTGGATTCGCTCCGGCCTGGGGCGAGGCGTAATCTGAACGCCGGCGTTCGAAGCGGCGGGGTGTGGCGAAGGCGCTCAACCCTCGGTGCGGACGCCGCATCAGCCTTGCTTGAGAACGGGAGACGACGCATGACGTTCACGGTCCGGAGCAACAGCTTCAACGACGGCGACTATCTCGCCAAGACCCACATTCTGTCGGCCGCGTTCGGCTTCGGTTGCGAGGGCGACAACCAATCGCCGCATCTCGCCTGGTCGGGCGCGCCCACCGGCACCAAGAGCTTTGCCGTGACCTGCTTCGACCCGGATGCCCCAACCGGCAGCGGGTTCTGGCACTGGCTGGTGGTCAACATCCCGCCTGGCGTCACCGAACTGGCGCTGGACGCCGGCAATCCGCAAGCTCCTAAGCTGCCATCGGGGACACTGCAGACGCGCACCGACTTCGGCGCGCCGGGCTATGGCGGTCCCTGCCCGCCGCCGGGCGATCACCCGCACCGCTACCTCTTCACCGTGTTCGCAGTCGGCGTCGACAAGCTGCAGGTTGGCGCCGATACCTCAGCGGCGGTCATCGGCTTTCAGCTCCATTTCAATACACTGGCCAAGGCCGCGATCATGGGACTCTACAAACGCGGATCGGCTTGATCGATGGGCGTCGTTGCCCTCACGCCGCCGCCCTGGCCTCGTCGACCATGGTCGCGGAGATTTTTTCCGCCACCATGATGGTCGGGATATTGGTATTGCCGCGCGGCGCTGTCGGCATGATCGAGGCATCGATGACTCGCAAGCCGGCGATGCCGCGCACCCGGCCTTCGGAGTCGACCACTGCATCGCGGTCGTTAGCGCCGCCCATGCGGCAGGTGCCGACCGGGTGAAACGTGCCGGCGACGTTCTCGCGGATATGCGCCGCAAGCGCATCGTCGTCGGCCACCAGTGTCGCGAGGTCGACGCGCCGGTCGGCCAGGGTCGAGAAGATCGGACCGGCGAGCGGCGGCACGAGATCGATGAGCGCCGCGATGACCGCGCTCTGAACCTTATTTGCCGGCGTGATGCGATTGAGGCGGCGCAGGCGGTCGGTGAATTTCACCGGAAAGGTCACGCCGGTCATGGCGCGCACCTTCTCGTGCGCCAGGACTTCGACCGCGCGGCGGAAACCCTGCATGAAGCGCTTGAGGTCGAGGTCGTGACCGGTGAAGTTGAATTCGACGCAGGGCGGCGTGGCGGCGTCGCCCTTGGCCAGCGAGACCCGACCGCGCGCCAGCGGCTTGAGCAACGTGGGTGCGAGATTGGCGACCTGGAAGCCGAGCGGACTCCACGAGGTCTTGCACTGCACGTTGATGTACATATCGGTCGGCGGCGCGCCCGCAAGCCCGGAGGAATAGCGGAACGCCGTCATGGGATGCGGCCGCAATGACGCGGCCTGGCGCGCGTTGCGATTCTGCAGCAAGCCGACGAATACGATGGCGTGGTTGGACAGGTTCTCGCCGACGCCCGGCAAATCCGCGCGCACCTCGATGCCATGCTCGCGCAGATGACCGGCGGGCCCGATGCCCGAGCGCATCAGGAACGCAGGCGAATGCACGCCGCCGGTGGACAGAATGATCTCGCGCGCATTGAACTGCTTCGCCTCACCGCCGACCCTTGCGGTCACGCCGGTGACGCGGCGTCCGTCGAACAGCAACGCCGTGACAGTGGCGCCATTGACGATGGTCAGATTGCCGCGGGCGCGCACCGACGGATCGAGATAGCAGATCGCCGCCGACGCGCGCTTGTCCGGCCAGTTGCTCATCGGCACCGCGCCATAGCCGTCGCGGAAATCCGCATTCATGTCGGCGATGAACGGAATTTGGCGCTCCTGCGCGAACGCATGCACCGCCTTCGACAGCGGCGCCCAGTCGTCAGGGCTGGTGCGGCGGATCGGCACCGGTCCGCTGTGGCCGTGCATTTCGCCGCCGAAATCCAGGTCGTTCTCGAGCTTGCGATAATACGGCAGCACGTCGTTCCAGCCCCATCCAGCCGCTCCGTGGGCCTCCCATTCGGCGTAGTCGTCCGGCGTGCCGCGATACGCCACCATGCCCATCACCGAGGAGCCGCCGCCCATGATGCGTCCCTGGGAGAAACCGACCAGCGGCGAATTTTCCTTGCGGCGCCAGTGCACCTTCAGGCCGGGCCAGAAATAGGCGTCGTTGTAATAAGAGGTGGCGTAGGTATCGAGCACGTCGGCAGGCTCTTTGCCGGGCGGCGTATCAGGGCCGGCCTCGAGCAGCAGCACGCGCGTGGTCGATCGCGCGGAGAGCCGGTTGGCCAGCACGCATCCAGCCGCGCCGCCGCCGATGATGATGATGTCGAAGCTGTCGTTCATGTGATGGTTCGCCGATTGACTGACTTAGATGTCTATGTCCCGGACTGCGATCCCGGAAACCGTTTCCGATTCGTGGCGGCCCCGGGATCACCCCGGCACGCTCTGCACGATCCCGCCGGCGTGCGTCGGCGTTGCACCGGGTTCAGGAGATGACTCGCCTTACTTTTCCCCGATCCCTGCGCGCTCCACCAATTCCTTCCACATCGGGACTTCGCGGACAATGCGCGCGCGCAATTCGTCGGGCCCCTCGTACCTTACCGCGAAGCTCGCCTTGAGCATTTTTTCGCGCACATCCGGCTTCTGCAGGATGGTGCGAGTTTCCGCGGCAAGCCGATCGATGATCGGCGCTGGCGTTCCGGCCGGCGCCAGGAACATCTGCGAGGTGTCGACGACGGCGTTGGCAATGCCGGCCTGTTCGAGCGTCGGAACGTCCGGCAGGTCGGGCCAGCGCTCCTTGCCGGTCTGTACCAACGCCTTGAGCGTCCCGGATTGGATGTGGCCGATCAGGCCGGCGACGCTCACCGAGGCGAGGTCGGTGGTGCCGGCGATCGCCGCCTGCGCCGCTGGCGCGGCGCCGGAAAACGGAACATGGATCAGATCGATGCCGGTGCGCAGCTTCAACAGCTCGACAGCGAGTTGCGACACGCTCCCCACACCGGGGCTGGCAAAGGTGAGTTTGCCGGGCGCGGCCTTCGCCTTCGCAATCAGGTCGGACATCGAGACGATGCCTGAGGCCGGCCGCGTCAGAATGACATTCGGCGAATCGCCGAGATACGCAATCGGCGCAAAATCCTTCGCCGGATCATAGCCGACCCGGCCAACGCTCGGATTGATCAATACCACCCCCGAGGCCACCACCAGGGTGGTGCCATCGGGCGCGGCGCGAGCGCCGGCGGCAAGCCCGATATTGCCGTTGGCACCCGCCCGGTTCTCAACGATCACATTCTGTCCGAGCGCCGGCGCAAGCTCGGCCGCGATCAGCCGGCCCAGGAGATCGTTCGAACCGCCGGGCGGGAAAATGACGATGAGGGTGATGGTCCGATCCGGCCAGGCGGCGTGCGCTTGCCCGGCCGTCAGCACCGCGAACGCGATGATCGCCGCGCGGAGGGCCTGCGCGATCGTCCGCCCAAGGCCTGGCGCGGCTCCTTTCGCAGTACATGCCGGCGGCATGTCTGGCGCCTCCCTGTTTGATTTCCGTTTCTTGTGCAGCGATTGAAGCATGACTGGTCGGAACGGCAAAGCCCTCCCGCGCCCCGCGCGTCCGGCCATTGCGGCATGACGGCCGTCAAAATCGCTGCCATACTCAAGTCATAACAAGACACTTCGGAGGAAGGCCCAATGTCCAATGTCCCGTCGATCGGGCTGCGTGTCCCGTGGATCCCACGGCGTATGCTGCTGACAATGATCTTGATCGCAGCCGCGGGCGCGGCATCCAGCACCGCACGCGCGGACTATCCCGAGCGTCAGATCACCATGATCGTGTGCTTTCCCGCCGGTGGCGGCACCGACATCGCCGCCCGTCTGGTCAATACCCAGCTCGGCGAAGCGCTCGGCAAGCCGGTGATCATCGAGAATCGCGGTGGGGCCGGCGGCAATATCGGCATTGCGGCGGCCGCCCGCGCCGGCGGCGACGGGTATACGTTGTTGGTCTGCTCCAGCGCCTACGTGGTCAATCCGAGCCTCTATGCTCAGGCGACCTACGATCCGTTCAAGGATTTCGTGCCGGTCATGGTGATCGGCGCGTCGCCCAATGCGTTCGTGGTCCCAGCGCAGTCCGACATCAAGACCATGCCGGAGCTAATCGCCAAGGCGAAG
The DNA here is from genome assembly GCA_963725065.1 of uncultured Alphaproteobacteria bacterium. Classification (GTDB taxonomy): domain Bacteria; phylum Pseudomonadota; class Alphaproteobacteria; order Rhizobiales; family Xanthobacteraceae; genus VAZQ01. Next base: position 132,127 of record CAVRXD010000029.1, on the reverse strand, counting down.
GCCAACTCCGGCAAGCTCAACTGGACCAGCCCCGGCGCCGGCACGACGCCTTATCTCGCGGGCGAAGTGCTCAAGCTGCGGACCGGTATCAACATGCAGCACATCCCATTCCCCGGCGCGGGCCCGGCGACCACGGCCGTGCTCGCGGGTCAGGTCGATCTGTACACCGCCAATATCGGATCGCTGATGGGCCTCATCGATGCCGGCAAGGTACGGCCCATCGCGGTGACCTCGAAGGAGCGCTGGCCCGATCTCGCAAATGTTCCCTCGCTCGAAGAGCTCGGCATCAAGGACGCCGTCTCCGACACCTTCCAGGGCATTTACGCTCCGGCCGGAACGCCGCAGCCGGCGATCGACCGGCTGGTGAAGGAGCTCAAAGCGATCCTCGCGCGGCCCGACGTGAAGGAGAAATTCGTCAAGGCCGGCCTTCCCGTGGTCGCGGAGGGGCCTGACGTGTTTCGCGCGCGCATCGCGCGCGAGGTTCCGATGTACAAGGAGATCATCGACAAGGCCGGGTTGAAGATTCAATGAGTTGTTCGTTCACGCTCGATGTCATCGCCCGCGCAGACAGGCGATCCAGTAAACGCCTATGGAAGTGACCCACGGTCTCGCGGCGACTGCTCGGAGCGCGAGTACTGGATGCCCGCCTGCGCGGGCATGACAGCACCGGGCGCGCCCGACTGAATACTAAGGAAGCCAAATGCCAAAACCGCTGGCGGGAATTCGGGTCATCGAGCTCGCGAATTTCATCGCGGGCCCGCTTGCCGGCACGCTGCTCGCCGACATGGGCGCCGACGTGATCAAGGTCGAACCGCCGCAGGGCGACATGGGCCGTGCGACGCCGCCGATCCGCAACGGCGAGAGCGTGAGCTTTGTCGCGCTCAACCGCAACAAGCGCAGCCTCGTGCTCGATCTCAAGCGGCCACAGGCCATCGAGATCCTGCTGAAGCTTGCGGGCAAATCGGATGTGTTCCTGGAGGCGTACCGGCCGGGCGCGCTCGACAAGCTCGGGCTCGGGGCCGCTGCCGTGAAGGCGGTGCAGCCGCTTATCATCTACACCTCGGTATCGGGCTTCGGCCAGACCGGGCCCGATCGCCGGCGCGCCGGCGTCAACCTGATCATCGAGGCGTTTTCGGGCGCATTGTCGGTGACCGGCGAGCCCGGCAAGATGCCGATGCGTCCGGGCGTGCAGACCGCCGACGTATTCGGTGCCTTGTTCGCGACCTACGCGACGCTCGCGGGATTGGTGGGTGCCGCCCGTAACGGCGAAGGCCGCATCGCCGATGTCTCGCTGGTGGAAGCATCGATCGCGGCCGCCGCCTGGGAGGCGGCGGAGTATCTCGAGACCAACAAGGTGCCGCAGCCACTGGGCAACCGCCACCGCCTCAACGCGCCCTATCAGCTGTTCGAGACCAGCGACGGGCGATATCTCGCCATCGGCACGCCCAACGATGCGCTGTTCGGCCGGCTGATGCAGGTGCTGGGTCTGGAGGCGCATGTGAACGATCCGCGCTTCTCCTCCTACGCCAAGCGCAAGATCAACGAGGATGCGCTGCTGCCGCTGGTCGAGCCCGCAGTGCGCATGCGCGACTCGGAGGACCTGGAGCTGGCATTGCGCGTCGCCGGCGTGCCGTGCGCGCGCGTGAACAACTTCAAGGAGGTGTTCGACGACCCGCAGATCATCGCGCGGGGCGTGATGCAGGAGATCGAGCATCCGCGGCTCGGCCAGATGCGCACCACCCGTAATCCCGTCCTGCTGGATCACGACGGACCGGAGATCGACCGGCATTCGCCCATGCTCGGCGAGCACTCCGAACAAGTGCTGAGCGAGCTGGGCTATTCGCCGGCGGCGATCCGCGACCTCGTCGCGGCGGGTGTGACGCGCGTTGCGGCGAATGAACACGCCGTCCGGCAAGCGCGGGCCTGACCCGCGCATCCATCTTCTTGCGAAAATGGTTGGAGTGCCGGGTCGAGCCGGCAATGACGGGCTCTGAAAGGATCAGGACCATGCCGCTTGCGCGCAGCTTTCTCTACGTTCCGGCCAATCGCGAAAAGTTCCTGGAGAAGGCCATCGGGCTGCCGTCGGATGCCTTCATCTTCGATCTCGAGGATTCCGTGCCGCCGGCGGAGAAGGCGAATGCACGCGCCGGGGTGCGCGCCTACGCAGGAAAGATTTCGGACAACCGGGTCTGGGTGCGGGTGAACGGGCTCGACACCGGTCTCGCCGAAGCCGACCTCGATGCCGTGATCGGCGTCGCCGGTCTCGCCGGACTTTTCTTGCCCAAAGTGGAGACGCGCGAGGAGGTGGCGCGGTGGGACGCCATGATCGGTGCGCTCGAACATGCGCGCGGCGTCAACGCAGGCACGCTCAAGCTCGTGCTCTCGATCGAGAGCGCGCTCGGCGTGCTCAACGCCCATGCCATGGCGACCGCGGCCGCGCGTGTCGTTTCGCTCACCTTCGGCGGGGCGCAGGACGGCGATCTCAACACCGATCTCGGCTGCGCCTGGTCGATCGACGGGCCCGAGATGCTGCACGCGCGCGCACACACGCTCCTCGCCGCGCGCGCGGCGCGCTTCGACAGCCCGCTCGACGGTGTGTTCGCCAATGTGCGGGATACCGAGGGCTTCGAGCGCGACACGGCGCTCTCGCGCCGGCTCGGCTATCGCGGGCGCAAGCTCATTCATCCCGCGCAGATCGAGCCGTGCAACCGGCTCTACCGCCCAAGCGCGGCAGAGCTGGACTATTACGCGCGCGTGCTGGAGGCATTCGACCAGGCGGTGGCGCAAGGCAGCGCCTCGACCACCGTCGACGGCCGCATGATCGACCTTGCGATGGCCAATGCCGCACGCCGCGTGCTGGACGCCGAAGCGGCGTGGAAAAAGGCGGGATAGGTTTTGTGAGGAGCGAAAAGCGAATGGCGTCCGCCTTCACATCAACAAATTACCGCTTGGCTTTGCCGAAGGGAGCCGTGTCCTGCTCGAACAGCTCGATGACCGTGCCCGGGCCGCACTCGTCCGCGAGTCCGACCGTGATGCGCTGGCCATCAGCCGTGCGCACGCTGGCAATGCGGCGCGGCTGCCAGTCGGTTTGACCCAGCATGTGCCGGATGGTCGAAATCTCCTCCACGACCGCTTCGTGGACCCGGTCGGGCTCGAAGCTGTCGGCATGACAGCGCGCACACAGCAGCCGCTGCGGAAAAAATCCGGTCCCACACTTCACGCAACGCCAAATGCCGACGCCTGGAGTCATGCCGCGACCACGATGATGCTCGTGTCCCGGGCGAGAGAAGCGCAGCGGAACGAGACCCGCGACCCAGTGCAAGATGCGCAAAGCGCAATATGACTTTGAGAAGAGTCAAGTAGCCCTTGGTCCCGGATCTTCGCTCGCGCACACAAGTCGGGTTTACCCGACTTGTGCATCTTGAGGTGCCGATCTCGGGTAAACCCGAGATCGGTGCGCTCGCTCGTCCGGGACACGAGGGCGGAGCATAGCTGTTCCGAGGTCATTCCATCCGCTCCAGGATGGCGGCCGCCGCCGTGCCGCCATAGCGATACATCGTCATGCCATACCCGCTCGTCACTGCGAGCCGCGCGTCTTTAACCTGCCGCGCACCGGCGCGATGCTGCAACTGCAGCACGGCTTCGGAAATACCGTTGAGGCCGCCCGCCGGTCCGCCCGGCTGGCCGGCGGACAGCATTCCACCCCAGGTGTTGAGCGGGAACCGCCGTTCGCCGATGTCACGGCGCGCGAAGCGCGCGAGGTCGTTGCCCGGGATCATGCCGAGATCGTTGAGCTGCGCCAGCACCATGGTGGGATAGTCGTCGTAGATCGAGGCGATGTCGACGTCCTCCGGCCGCACGCCGGCGGCCTGCCACAGCTCATCGGCAAACGTGCTGATGCCGGTTTGCAGGCCATCGCCTTCCTGATTGTCGTAGTTGAAGCTCGCGCGATGGGCGCGCACGCGCACGGGCGCGCGGCCGGACGGGCAGCGATCGGGATGAGCGATGACGATGGCTTGCGCCCCGGCGACCACGGGCACGCAGTCGTAGCGCGACAGCGGATCGGCCACCAGCGGCGCGGCGAGATACTCCTCCATGGTCATCGGCGCGCGGTAGACGGCATATGGATTGTTGGCGGCCCAGGCACGTTGCGCGATGGCGAGCTGGCCGTAATCCGATTTCTGCAAACCGTAGCGCTGCATCTGCCGGCTGGTCACCAGCGCATAGACGCCGTTCGGCCCGCCGTGACCGAGCGGCGCGAGGTGCAGTTGCGTCACGATGTTGAAATTCGCGGCGACCTTGGCATAGCCGCCGAGCCCGGTGGCGTCGCCACCCACGACCAGAATCGCCGACGCGGCGCCGCTTTCGACGCCGCGCAGCGCGTGCCCGAGCATGTTCATGGCGGAGGAGCCGCCATTGGTATCCTGGACAAGCCAGCGCAGCGACAGGCCCAGTTTCCAGGCGACATCGACCGCGGCATCGGGTGCGAGCGAGAACGAGGCCAGAGCCATTCCGTCGATCTCATGCGCGTCGATCTCCGCGTCGCTCAATGCGGCGACGACCGCGTCGCGAATGAACGTGTGCGTCGATTGTCCAGGATCCGGCCGGCGGGTATAGGCCGATTGCCCTACGCCGATGATGGCGGCGTTCGTCTGCATGATTTTGTTCCGGCAGCGCGTTGAGAGAAGGCGGCCCGGATGTTAGCCTGCCAGCAATCGCACGCGAAGCCTGTTCACGAGCTAAAGGGATTCGCGCGGCACCTCTTTCCCTTCCTCACTATCCCGCCGAGGTAAATGGATGACGATTGGTGCGCGCTCCTTCGCGCTTGACGCAGATCGGCGCCACGGTCTGGAGCGGTGCTCCCTCCCCGCTTGGGGAGAGGGAGCAAGCCGGGTTTGCTGCTTCACGGTGCCCGTATGATCCGCGCAGCGATCGTCGGGCTGGGGCGCTGGGGGCGCTCGCTGGTCACGTCGGTGCAGGGCAAGAGCGACGACATCCGGTTCGTTGCCGCCCATACCCGCACGCGCGCGACGGCGGAAGACTTCTGCCGCGACCAGACCATGCCGCTCGCCGACAGCTATGAGCAAATCCTCGCCGACCCCGATGTCGACGCGGTGGTGCTCGCCACCCCGCACACCCTGCATGAGCAGCAAGTCCTGGCGGCGGCCGCCGCCGGCAAGCACATCCATGTCGAGAAGCCGATCACGCTCGACCGCGGCAGCGCGGGTGCGGCAGTCGAGGCCGCGCGCAAGGCAGGCGTCGTGCTAGCCGTCGGCTACTGCCGGCGCTTCCATCCGTCGGTGGTGGAGCTGCGCCGGCGTCTCAGGGACGGCCGCCTCGGCACCGTTGTTTCCATGGTGGCGCAGCACACCACCAGCACCGGCCAGTTCATACCACCCGACAACTGGCGCGCCGCGCCGGATGAAGCGCCGGGCGGCGCGCTGACGGCGGTCGGCGTGCATTCGCTCGACCACATGATCGAATTCGCCGGTCGCGTGCGCGATGTGCGCTGCGTCACCGCCCGCAACATTCCCGGCCCTTCCGACGATACGACCACTGTTATGCTGCATTTCGACAGCGGAGCCACCGGCCTCATCTTCTGCTCCGTGGCCACTGCTACGAATTTCAGCTTCACGCTCTACGGCAGCAAAGGATTGGCTGAGATTTCAAAGCCTACTCTGCAGAGATTGCGCTTCGTGCCGACGTCGGAGCATGCGCCGACCGGCCCGGTGACGGCCCCGCCGGACGAGACCAGCGAGCACGCCGGCTTCGACATGCTCAACGCCGAGCTCACCGCATTCGCGCGCGCGATCCATGATCGCAAGCCATACCCGGTCCCGATCGACGAGGTGCTCCATGGCATGTCCGTGTTCGACGCTATCGTGCGGGCGGGCCGGTCCGGACAGGTCGAGCCCGTCGCCGAGCCGCCTCGGCGCGGGTAGAGTGGATACATCCGAGCAAACGTCCAGGAGCGCTCATGGAAAAGCTCATCATCACGGTCGCCTGCGACTCGCGGACCTCCTACCCGCACAACCCTCTGTGTCCGACGCAGGAGGACGTCCCCGGGGTCGCGCAGCAGTATATCGACGCGGTCAATGCCGGCGCCGCCATCGCGCACGTCCATGGCCGCCGCACACTGGAGGAAACGATCCAGCCCGACGGCCGGCAGGTGTCGCGCATCCATCACGACGACTGGAAGCGGCTGCAGGACGCGATCATGAACAAGGTCGATCCGATCATGCAGTTCGGCGTGGCGTCGGCGCGCATCGAGGAAAAGATCAAGCTGATGGAGCTCGGGCCGGACATGATGGCGGTCTGCTTCAATGCCCATGACGAATATTTCCAGCCCGAGCCCTCGCTGCCGCCCAAGCGCATGATGGCGATCCATCCGGTCGAGGAGCTCATGGCCTATGCCAAGGCCGCCGAGGAGCACAAGGTGAAGCTCGAATGCGAATGCTTCACGACCGGCGCGTTCTGGCACCTCGAATTCGTGCGCAAGCAGGGTTATTTGAGGGACAAGACCTACACGACGCTGTTCATCGGCTGGCCCGGCGGCACCTGGACTCCGCCGACCGAGCGCGCCCTGCAGTTCATGGTCGACAATCTTCCGCAGAACTGCATCTGGAACGTCAGCGTGATGAACCCGGAGAAGCAGTGGCCGATTCTCGCGCTCGCGGTGGCGCTCGGCGGCCACGTGCGTGTCGGCTATGAGGACAATCCGTACATGGCGCCGGGCGAATTCGCGAAGAACAATGCAGTGCTGGTGGAGCGCATGGTGGGGATCGCGCGCGGGCTCGGACGCGAGATCGCCACGCCTGACGAAGCGCGTAAGATCCTCGGCCTTGCACGCCCGCAGTGAGCCCGATGCCGGCTCGGACCTCCTCATGCTGAGGAGCGTTGCGGAGCAACGCGTCTCGAAGCATGAGGCCACCCCGTCCTTCGCGACGGCCGCTACGCCGCCTCCTCAGGACGAGGGTGGAGTGAGGTATCGCAACGCATGAAAAGCGGTTTGCATTGATGAGAAAGCGCAGGCTCGGGACTTCTGCGCTCGAGGTGTCCGTGGTCGGGCTCGGCGGCAACAATTTCGGCGGCCGCATCGACTTCGCGGCGTCGGAACGCGTGGTGCACAAGGCGATCGCGCTCGGCGTCAACCTGATCGACACGGCCGACAGTTATGGCAACAGGGGCGGCTCGGAGGAGGAGCTCGGACGCATCCTCGGCGACAAACGCAAGCATATCGTGCTGGCGACCAAGTTCGGCCTGCCGATGGATGACACGGGCGCGCTGCAAGGCGCATCGCGCCGCTATATCATGCATGCGGTCGAAGCGAGCCTGAAGCGACTGCGCACCGACTGGATCGACCTCTACCAGCTGCACCGGCCGGACGATCGGACACCGATCGAGGAGACCCTGCGCGCGCTCGATGAGCTCGTGCGGCACGGCAAGGTCCGCTACATCGGCTGCTCGAACCTATCGGTGGAACAGGTGATTGCCGCGCGGGACACGGCAAGCCGGCTCGGGCTCGCAGCCTTCGTCTCCTGTCAGGACGAGTACAGCCTGCTCGAACGCGACATCGAGCGCGAGCTCATTCCGACGGCGAAAGCGATCGGGCTGGGTATCCTGCCCTACTTCCCGCTCGCCAGCGGTCTCCTCACCGGCAAGTATCGACGCGGCGCGGCGCCGCCGCCGGGCTCGCGGCTGGCAAAGAACCAGCGCCACGCGCAGGACTTCCTCAGCGAACGCAACTGGCGCATCGTCGGCGGGCTCGAAGCCTTTGCCCTGCGGCACGGCCGTACCATGCTCGAACTCGCCTTCGGCTGGCTGCTGCGCGATCCCGTGATCGCGAGCGTCATCGCCGGTGCCACCTCGCCGGAGCAGATCGAGCAGAATGTCCGGGCAGCGGACTGGACGCCGTCGGCGGAGGACCTGGCGGAGCTCGACCGGATCACGGCTTGAACAGGTAACTTGGGCAGTTCAATGCTGCTCGACCTTGCGGCGTCCCAGATATTTCCCGAGGTTCGCGAGGTTGGCCCGGATCGCGGGCTCGTCGACCGTGTTCGGATCGAAGTCGGGATCATCCCACTCGATCATGCCCTCGTGGTGGAGGTGCTCGGGATCCCCGATCGCTTGCAGAAACGTCTCGTAGCCGGTCGGGCCGCCGATATCGGCGGGGGGACAGCGGCCTTGCGCGCTGACGAGACGGGGATAATCGGTGGCGGGCGCCGCCGCGGCCGTGCCCTCGAACGCCACCGTGTGCTCCCAGTCCTCGCCGTAAACGTAGTCGTAGCGGAACGTATTGCCGAGCGCCAACACGTCGGCCAGCGTCGCCGTCTCCGCCGAAAGCGGCGACAACTCCGGATCGTCGCGATCGAGCAGGCCCCACGCCGTCTCGCCGACGCGGAACTCGAACGGATGGCAGTTCTGCCAGCCGAGCGCGATCTGCAGCACGAAATGAAGATCGTCGAGACGGATCGTGACCGGCACTTCGACGCGGCGGATCACCGCCGGTGTCACCTCGTCGATCTCGACGCGCAGGCGCGCGATCTCGGTCATTCGTCCCTCACGACACCGCGGCCACGAAATAGGGCGCCGCACGCCGGACGAATCCGACCTGCGGCGCCAAGTCCGGCAACGACTCGATACACCGTTTGCCGGTAGAGTTTGTTATTCCGCCGCTTGCTGGAACGTCAGCATGTCCTCGCGCGGCTCCAGGTCGACGATCCTGCCGTCCTTGATCACCCACGAGAGGTGCTTGCCGCCCTGCAACACGGTGATATCCGCAATGGGATCCTTGTTGAGCACGATCAGGTCGGCAAGCTTGCCCGGCGCGAGCTCCCCCACCTGGCCCTCGAGACCGACCGCGAAGGCGTTGTCGCGGGTCGCCGCGACGATGGCCTCCATCGGCGTGTAGCCGCCGTACTTGACGAAGATCTCAAGCTCCTTGGCGTGCAGCTCGCCATAGTGCGTGAATGTGTTGTTGCCGGTGTCGGTGCCGACCAGGAGCTTGATGCCGAGCTTGCGCGCCTTGTGCATCAGCTCGCACAGCAGGTCGAAGTGCCGCTTCATGCGATTGATGTCGAGCTGCACCTGCTCGGCGCCGACCCTCTGGCCGAGCTCCACCACGACCGCCAGGAAGGTCGCGGTCGGGATGATCGGCATGCCGCCCTTGGCCACCGCCTCGAGATCGCGGTCGGTGGCGAGATCGGCATGGATGATCCAGTCGACGCCCGCCTCGGCGGCGGCGCGCGTCGAGCCCGCGCCGCGCGAGTGGATCCCGACGCGCAGGTTGCGGCGGTGCGCCTCGCCGACGACGGCGGAGATCTCTTCCTTCGCCAGCATCTGCGACTCGCCGCCGCGGCTGTCCGCCATCTTGATGAAATTGACGCCGTGCTTGCTCTGCCGCCGGACCTCGGTGACCATCTCATCGGCGGTGTTGCAGAGCTTGCCGATGGAATGATCGGGGGTGCCTTCCCACGACGGCTCATCGTCCTCGATGCAGCCATAGGTGACGACCATGCGGCCGGCGACGAACATGCGCGGGCCTTCCATCAACCCGAGCTTGATGGCGTCGCGTATGCCGACGTCGGTGAACCAGGTGCCGCCCGGCACCGAAATGCTGGTGACGCCGGAGCGCAGCACCTTCTGCACGCTGCGTGCCGATTTCAGCGTGGAGAATTCCGGCCGGGTCGTGCCCTTCCCTTTGCCCTCGCCCTTGATCAGGGGATAGCCGTAGGAGACGTGGCAGTGGGCGTCGATCAGACCGGGCATGATCCACTGCCCGCCGGCGTCGATCACCTCCACTGTCCTGCGATCCTCGAGCTGCACGTCCGGCGGCAGCGCGCCGACGCTTTTGATCCGGTTACCCTCGATGACGATGGCGTCGTTGCGCGCCGACGGCTTGCCGGAGCCGTCGATCAGGGTGCCGTTGCGGACCACCAGGGTCTTCTTGCTTGCGGCGGTCATGACGATCCTCCCATTCAGGTCTGCTGACCGCGACGTTACCTCCAAACCCGCCGGGATGTAAACAAGTGTTTAACTGCGCGCGGGCAAGGTCGATCGGTGGTCGCGGCGTCCGGGACCGCGCGCCGGCCGCCGGGCGCAGCCATCGAGTGATTGACATTTGCGGCATGGCATGCGGCTAAGAGCTCCGAACACGGGCGATGAATTCCATGGACAAGGCGACGTCGAAACGCGCGCTGCCGCAAGCAGGGGTGAAAGCCTCCGGGCAAGCCCTGGCCCGTGAGGACGAGGACGGGACGCGGGAGCGGATCCTGCGAACCGCCGAACGGCTGTTCGCCGAGCGCGGTTTCAGCGGGGTATCTGTGCGCGAGCTCGCCGCTGCGGCGCAAGTCAACATCGCCAGCATCGGCTATCATTTCGACAACAAGGAAGGCCTGCTGTCCGAGGTTTATCGCCGCCACTGCGAACCCATGATCGAGGAGCGGCTGCGCGGGCTCGCGGCTTCATCGCGGTTGCGCGGCAAGGCCAGGGTCGCCGCCATCATCGAAGCGTTCATCCGGCCGGCGCTGCGGCAGGTCGAGGTGGAAGGCGGGGAAGCATTCATCCGTCTGCGCGCCGTGCTATCGGGCGAGAACTCCGAGCTGCTGGAAAAGCTGGTGGCGGAGAACTTCGATCAGTCCAGCACCGCGTTCATCGACGTGCTGTGCGAATGCCTGCCGCACCTGTCGCGAACCGACGTGTGCTGGCGCTTCCACTTCCTGCTCGGCTCGATTTATTACACCGCGGCGGGGCCGCACCGAATCTCGGCATTTTCCAACGGTCGCTGCAATCCGGCCAACACCGAAGACGTCATCAAGGAGCTGGTCCCGTTCATGACACGGGCTTTCCAGGCTCCGCCGACGAAACCGCAACGGCCCGCGCGCAAGCGGCGGTGAGCGCCGAAAGGCCCGATCTCCGAACACCATCGGTGATTGTACGTCGCCGCGGCACTTCGAATTAAAACAATTTGCACAAGCGTTTAAATTCGCTAACCTTCCTTGAACAGTTGTTCAAAAAAAGTTGCTGGGGAGGAATCATGGAGCCGGGTCTCGCCGCTCTTGCGGGCGTATTCCGCCATCTTGTTCCCGTACTGATCGTCACGTCGCTCTGCTCCGGCGTCGCGGTCGCTCAGGACTGGCCGACGAAAGCGATCCGCGCGATCGTGCCGCTGACCGCGGGCAGCGCCACCGACATGATCGGGCGCACGGTTCTGGATCAGCTGTCGCAACAACTCGGCCAGCCGATCGTGGTGGAGAATCGCCCGGGCGCCGGCAACACGATCGGCATGGCCACCGCGGCGCGATCGGACGCCGACGGCTATACCCTTCTGATCAACTCGTCGTCGCATACCATCGTGCCGGCCACGTACGGCAACCTTCCGTTCGATACCTTGCGCGACTTCACGCCTGTCATCCCGCTCGGCAACATGCCGACGGTGCTCGTGGTCTCGCCGTCGAAGGGCTTCAAGAACTTGGCCGACTTCGTCGCGGCCGCGAAGGCGAAGCCCGGATTGATGAACTATTCCACCGCCGGCGCGGGAAATTTTTCGCATTTCGCCAGCGAAGTGTTTCGCCGGGCGGCCGGGTTCCAGGCCGTTCACGTGCCCAGCAAGGGCGCGCCCGAGGCGCTGATGGAAGTGCTGGCGGATCGCGTCGATTTTTTCTTTGCGCCTCTGATTGTGGCGCTGCCGTTTCTCAAGGACGGCAGGCTACAGGCGTTGGCGGTGAGCGGTTCCCAGCGCGCCGCCGCGCTGCCTGACGTTCCGACGACGGTGGAAGCGGGATTTCCAAACTCGGAATATAATTTCTGGGTCGGCATGTTTGCGCCGTCGAAGACGCCGTCTCCCATTCTGGACAAGCTCTATGCGGAAACGCGCAAGGCACTGCAAAGTCCCGCGGTGCAAGAAAAGCTTGCACGCCTGGGCGCCGACCCGATGATCCTGACCACATCGGCATTCGAAAAGCTGGTGCAGTCGGAGGTCGCCATCAATACGAAAATCGCAACCGCGGCCGGGGTCAGAGCCAACTGAGCTGCAGAACCCACCGGGAGGAATGCATGATCCGTTTCCTCATGACCTTTCTCGCCAGTGCGCTGCTGACGCCCACGGCAGCGCACTCGAACCCGGATTATCCCAACAAGCCAGTCCGGATCATCGTCAATGTCGCACCCGGCGGCGGCGTCGACACCGCAACGCGCATCATTGCGGACAAGCTGCGCGCACGTCTGGGCCAGCCGTTCGTGGTCGAGAACCGGCCGGGTGCGGGCGGCAATATCGGCGCGGAAGTGGTGTTCCAGTCGGAAGGCGACGGCTACACCCTGCTGGCATCTTCGCCAACGCCGCTCGCGATCAACGGCTGGCTGTACAAGAAGCTCAACTTCGATCCGGCCGGATTCGAGCCGGTCGCGATGATGTCGCGGATCCCCAATGTGCTGGTCGTTCGGCCGGAATTTCCCGCCAAATCGGTGCAGGAGGTCGTTGCGGTCGCAAAAGCCAATCCAGGCAAGTTCACCTTCGGATCACAGGGGATCGGCACCGCGTCGCATCTCACCGGCGAGCTGTTTATGACGCTCACCGGCACCAAGCTGGTACACGTTCCTTACAAGGGCAACACCTCCAATGTGTTGACCGACGTGGTCGCCGGCCACGTCGACCTGAGCTTCATCCAGTTTTCCGCCGTCCACGAATTGCAGCAGAGCGGCAAGCTGCGCGTGCTCGCGGTCGCCACCGACAAGCGCATGGACGCTCTGCCTGATGTGCCCACCATGGCGGAGGCGGGATTTCCCGACGTCGTGTCGGAGACGTGGAACGCGATCAGCGCTCCGCCGAAGACTCCCAGTCCGATCGTTCTCAAGCTCAACACAGCGATCAACGAGGCGCTGCAGGAACCGGAAGTCCTGGCGCGCTTGCGCGACCTGCAGGTGTTGGTGGGCGGCGGCGACGCGGCCCAGACGAGGAAGTTCGTCGAGGAGCAGCGGGCGCTCTGGGGCAAAGTGATCGAGGCTGCCAGCGTGCCGCAGCAATGAACCGTCGCCACGGCGCTGCGCGAAGCCGTTGAGAGACCCCGGCGGCTTGGCCTACTATTCCGCCCTGCAAGGAAAGAACACCATGGCCGACAAGCAATACGATCGCTCGACCCAAGATCTCGGCAACATCGTCAATCTCGGGCACGTCAACGTCTGCATCACCGACCAGCACCTGGCGACCCACTATTATGTCACCGGCCTGGGCCTAACCCGCGATCCCTTTCTCAACACCGGCGCGCGCCTGATGTGGATCAATGTCGGCATGAGCCAGTTCCATCTGCCCAACGGGCAGCCCGACGTGCTGCGCGGCGTCACCGGACTGGTGCTGCCCGATCGCGCCGCATTGCTCGACCGCCTGACGCAGGTGCGCAAGCCGCTGGAGGGAACCAAGTTCGATTTCCGCGAAACCAACGACTGCGTCGAGACCGTCTGCCCGTGGGGCAATCGCATCAACGTCCATGCGCCTGACGAGAACAGCTTCGGCCGCATCGTGCTCGGGATGCCGTACATCGAATTCGACGTGCGCCCCGGCACGGCGGAGCGCATCGCCCGCTTCTATCGCGATGTCATGGGCGCGCTCGCGACGGTGGTCGAGAACGGAAGCGGCCGCAAGGCCCGAGTACAGGTGGGCGAGAAGCAATACTGGTACTTCCGCGAGACGGAGGAGCCGGAGAAGCCGTATGACCGCCACCACGCGCAAATCTACATCACGAATTTCTCCGGCCCCTATCGGCGCCTGAAAGAACTCGGCCTGATCACCATGGAGGTGAACGATCACGAATATCGCTTCAAGGACGTGATCGACACGGATACGCGCGAGGTGCTGTTCACCGTGGAGCACGAGGTGCGCAGCCAGACCCATCCGCTGTATGGCCGGCCGCTGGTCAACCGCAATCCGGCGCAGAGCAACCGCGCCTACAAGCCGGGCCATGACAGCATGTCCTGGGCGATGGCTTGAGCCCGCCGCAGGTGCATTGAACGCATGGCCACTCGACGCGCCCTGGTGATCGGCGGCTCCCTCGGCGGCCTGCTGGCCGCAAATCTCCTGCGCCACGCCGGCTGGGACGTGACCGTGTTCGAGCGCAACGCCGAGGATCTGACCGGCCGCGGCGCCGGCATCAGTACGCATCCGCAGCTCATCGACATTCTTCACCGCGTCGGCATCGACTTCGACGAGTCCATGGGGATCCGGGTCGATACCGTCATCTGCCTGGACAAGAGCGGCAAGACCTATCTCGAAACCAAGACGGCGCGCACCATGAGCTCATGGGGTCGGCTCTATCGGTCGTTGCGCGATCCGCTTCCGGCCGAAAGCTACCGTCTCGGCATGGCGCTGCGGAAGATCGAGCAGGACGCCGGGAGCGTCACCGCCGTCTTTGCCGACGGCTCGCGCGTGCGCGGCGACCTCCTGGTGGGCGCCGATGGCGTGCGCTCCACCGTGCGCGAGCAGTTCCTGCCGGATATCGAACCCAATTATGCCGGATACGTCGCCTGGCGCGCGATGCTGGACGAGAGCGATGTGCCGCCGGACATCCGGGCGGAAATTTTCGAGCGCTATACGTTCTGTCTACCGGACGGCGAGCTGTTCCTCGCCTATCCCGTTCCCGGCCGCAACAACGAGACCCAGGCCGGCCGCCGCGCCTACAACATCGTCTGGTACCGGCCCACCGACCGCGAGACGACGCTGGTCGATCTCTGCACCGACGCGACCGGCCGGCGCCACGGCACCGCGATCCCTCCGCCGTTGATCCGTCCCGAGATCACCGCCGCGATCAAGGCAACGGCGCGCGCCCTCGTCGCGCCCCAGGTCGCCGAAATCTTCGCCCGTACGCCGCAGCCGTTCTTCCAGCCGATCTTCGATCTCGAATCGCCGCAGACCGTGTTCGGGCGCGTGGCGCTGCTCGGCGATGCCGCCTTCGTGGCACGGCCCCATGTCGGCGCCGGCGTCACCAAGGCGGCGTTGGATGCGGCAAGTCTTGCGGACGCGACCGCGGACGACGATCTTGTCGCCGGCCTGCAACGCTATCAGAGCGCGCAACAACCGTTCGGCAGCGGCCTGGTTGCGCTGGGCCGTGAAGAAGGGGCCTATCTCAGCGCTCAGCTCAAGCCGCGCGAGCAGCGCACGCCAGCGGAGTTGCACCGCGACATCAACGATGTGCTGCACGCGCATAATTCGCGCAGCGAGAACCTGCGCAGCGTTCTGGTCGGCTCGCGTCGCGCGTCGTGACTTGCCGCCCAGGGCAACGGCCCTGGTTTGACCATCCTCCTACTCCACCGGAGTCACGCTGACGGCGCTTTCGAGCCGCTGGCCTCCGGAGGCGTAGATGACGCCATCGATCGGGGCGACGTCGGCGTAATCGCGGCCGATGGCCAGCACCACGTGGTCATCGCCGGCAAACATGTCGTTGGTCGGATCAAGTCCGCACCAGCCGACATCCTCGCCACACCCCACCAGCATCCACGCGTGCATGGCGTCGGCGCCTTCGAGATTGTCCTCCTTGGCGTGGAAGGTTCGGAGGTAGCCGCTGACATAGGCAGCGGGCAGCCCCAGGCCGCGCATTCCCGAAATCATGATGTGGGCGAAGTCCTGGCAAACGCCGCGCCGCAGGGCGAACGACATCGGTGGCGTCGTCGTCGCGGTGGTGACGCCGGCTTCGTAGACGAAGTCGGCCTTGATCCGCCGCATGAGATCGACGGCGCCTTCGAGAACCGGGCGTCCGGGCGAGAAACTCTCGGCGGCATAAACGCGGATTTCCGGATCGAGCGAAACCTGCCGGCTGGGGAACAGGTAATGCGCGGGCGAGTTCGGCGACAGATCGGTGGATGCGAACGCCGCATCGCGAATCTCTTCCCATGGCGGCGTGTTGCTCGCCCGCGGCGGAGCCTCGCTCTTGACCGCGACCCGCGCCGCGACCCGGACGCTCAAAGTATCGTGCGGCTGATCGAGCTCGATCCATGTCATCCGGTTGCCGAAGAAATCGTGGCCTTCGCGCCGCCCGATCGGGAGCGGGTCGATATCCAACGCAGTGGCGTGAACGCGCTGTCCCGGGCGATCGATCGGCGTGAGCCGCAGCACATGGCGCGAGTAGGCGACCGGCGACGCATAGTGATAGATCGTCGTTTGCCGGACGTCGTAGATCATCCGAGCGCCTCCCAGCGAACCTCGGCGCGCTCATGCGTCGTGAAATAGGTGGATGCAATCACGTCGGCGAGCTTCATCAACGCGCTTTCCGTCCGGCGGAATGTCGCCAGGTCGAGCGCCGCGGCATCAACGGTACGGAACTGCGTCGCGAGCGAGGTCGCGATCTGCTCGGGCGGCGAGAGGCGGCCGTCGTCGCTTCGCGGCGGCAGCGCAGAGAGATGCGCCTCGATACGGCCGAGCTGATAGGCGACCGAGCGTGGATTGCTGGGATCGAGCACCACGAGATCGATCACCGGAGCGGGCGCCGCCACCATGACGTAACGCAGCCGGTACGTGATCTGGCTGTCGGCGAGTTCCAGCAAAACGTCGAGCGCGCCGTCGAGCTTGGTGAACGCGAACTGCTCGACGAAACGGCAGGTTGCAATCGCCCGCTCGATGCGACGGCCGAGTTCGAGGAAGCGCCATCCGGCAAGCTGACTCATGTTTTCCTGAGCCAGTCCCGAGAATGACGCGATGATGCGCAACCCGCGATTGGCGCGCTCGAAGATCGCGCTTTCGGTCGCCGGGAGATCCATCGGCACGTTGATCAACTCAAACAGGTCGGTCAGCGCCCGCCACGCGTCGGGAGAGAAGCGGTCGCGGATCACCGATGCCGCCGATTTCGCCGCCCCGACCAGATAGGGCATCGCACCGTCGAGGTCGCGGTTCTGCAATGCGGCCGCGGCGACGAGCACCGGCTTGGCATTGGGCAGCTCCGTCGGCACCGCCTCCCAGTCGCCGAGCAGCGCACAAATCCGCGCGACCACCCGCGTCGCGGCCTCGTCGCTGTCGCCGGCGCGGGTGACGAGCGCCCGGACCAGCCGAAGCGTCGCCTCGGCACGTTCCACATAGCGAGCCACCCAGAACAGATTGTTGGCGGCCCGGCTCGGCAGCGCTCCCGTCGCCCGCGAGATCGTGATCCGGTCCGGCGCGGGCAACAACGTGGTCTCGGCCACCGGCTTGTCCGACAGCACCCAGGCGTCGCCGGTGCGTCCGCCCCGCTGCAAGCTCACCGCGCGGGCGTCGACATCGTCCGCCACCCGGACGAACCCACCGGGCATGACCCGCCAGCCCTCGGTGGTTCGCGCCAGGAACAGCCGCAGCGTGAACGGTCGCGGCTCAAGCCTGCCGTTTCGCCACATCGGCGTTGTCGAAAGGGTGACGGCCTCCTTGGCGACGAAATCGATGCCGCGATGGGAAATCTGGGTGAGGATCCTCGTTCGTTCGTCGGGATCGAGCGCCGCGCCGAGAACCTCGCGCCGTTCGCCGTAGCCCGGCAGTTCTCCGCTGAACGCCGAAGCGATCACCATCTCGTCGAGCCGCTCGATGATCTCGTTGCGTGCGCGCGCCTGTCCGAGCCACCAGGTCGCGACGTTGGGCAACGCCAGGTCGCTGCCGAGCACGGCTGGTGCCAGCGCGGGCAGAAAACTCGACATCGCCCGCGCCTCGACCACACCGGACCCGAGCGCATTGGCGATCACGACCGTGCCATCGCGCACGGCCTGCACCAGCCCCGGCACGCCGAGACGCGATCGCGCATTGAGTTCGAGCGGATCGGCGAAGTCCGCATCGAGGCGCCGCACCAGCACTTCCGCGCGCTTGAGGCCTGACACCGTGCGGATGAACACGCCGTCGTCGCGGACCGTCAGATCCTCGCCCTCGACCAGCAGAAAGCCGAGATAGCGCGCGAGGTAGGCGTGCTCGAAATAGGTTTCGTTCAGCGGGCCCGGCGTCAGCACACAGACACGGGAATCATCTTTCCGGTTGAGCCCGGACAGCTCGGCCTGAACGGCCTGGAAGAACGGCGCCAAGCGCTCGACCCTGAGCTCGCGATAAACATCGGGCATGGCGCGCGACAGCGCGAGCCGGTTTTCGAGCGCATACCCTGCGCCCGAGGGCGCCTGGGTGCGGTCGCCGAGCACCCACCAATGGCCGGTTGGCGACCGCCCGATGTCAACGGCATAGAATCGCAGGTGCACGCCACCCGCCGGCGCAACGCCAACGAGCGGTCGCAGGAACTCCGGATTGCCGGCGATGACAGTGGCGGGCACCCGGCCCTCACGCACGAGCCGCGCCGCGCCATAGGCATCCGCCAGCACCGCCTCCAGCAGCTCGGCGCGCTGGGTCAGTCCGGCCTTGAGCATCTGCCATTCCGACGCGTCGATCAGGAGGGGGACGTGGCTCAACGGCCAGGGCCGCTCGGCCCCGGTGGTTTCCTCGTAAACGCGATAGAACACGCCGGAGTCGTGCACATGGCGATCGGCGGCGGCGAAACGTGCGCTGAGCTGCTTCGGCCCCAGCGCCGCGAACATCGCCAGCAACGGCTGCCAGTGGGACCGCACACGGCCGTCGCGGTCCATCATCTCGTCGAAAATGCCCGGCAGCGGTCGATAGCCCGCCAGCAGCGGCGCGATATCGCTCTGCGCAAACTCGCTGTCGCGCCGCCCGGCCATACGGCTATCAGACACGAGTCGGGCGCCTGAGGTCCAGTGTCATCGGGTATTCGAGCGAGCGTTCCTCCTCGGGAAAGTCACGCGACCCCGGCGTATGGCCGTGATCCTGGAAGCGCGCCAAGCGCCGCGCTTCCGCTTCATACGAATTGACCGGAACGGTTTCGTAGTTGCGGCCACCGGGATGGGCGACATGGTAGACGCAGCCGCCGAGCGAACGCCGGCTCCAGAGGTCGAAGATATCGAACGTGAGGGGGGCGTGGACATCGATCGTCGGCTGCAGCGCGGCCGCCAGCTTCCACGCTTTGAAGCGTACGCCGGCGACGTGCTCGCCGGACCGGCCGGTCGAGGTCAACGGAATGCGGCGCCCGTTGCAGGTGACGACATGGCGGCTGGCATTGAGACCCTCGACTTTCACCTGCAGCCGCTCGACCGAGGAATCCACGAAGCGCGCCGTGACCCCTGCTGTGGTGTCTTCACCAAGCACATGCCAGGGCTCCAGCGCGTGGCGCAGCTCCAGGTTCACGCCGCCATAGGTAACGGCGCCGTAGAATGGAAAGCGAAACTCGCGTTGGGCGTGAAACCAGTCCGGCGCGAAATCGTAGCCGGCGCCACGAAGATCCTCCAGTACGCCGAGAAAATCCTCCCACACACAGTGCTCCAGCATGAACCGATCGTGCAGCGCAGTGCCCCAGCGCACCAGCGAGCCGTGCTGCGGCTCGCGCCAGAACCAGGCGATCAAGGCGCGCAACAGCAACTGCTGCGCCAGGCTTATCCGCGCGTGAGGCGGCATTTCAAAAGAACGGAATTCGACCAAGCCCAGCCGTCCCGTCGGGCCGTCAGGTGAGAACAGCTTGTCGATGCAGACCTCGGCACGGTGGGTATTGCCGGTGACATCGACGAGGAGATTGCGAAACAGGCGATCGACCAACCATGGGCGCGGCGGTTCGCCCTCACCCGGCAGCGGCACCGTCGCAAGCGCGATCTCCAGCTCATAAAGCTGGTCATGGCGCGCTTCGTCGACGCGCGGAGCCTGGCTGGTCGGACCGATGAACAAGCCCGAGAACAGGTAAGACAGCGAAGGGTGCCGCTGCCAATACAGGATCACGCTCTTGAGCAGATCGGGCCGGCGCAGGAACGGACTGTCCGCCGCCGTCGACCCACCCAGCACCACGTGATTGCCGCCGCCGGTCCCGGTGTGGCGGCCGTCGATCATGAACTTGTCGGTGCCAAGCCGGCAAAGACGGGTTTCCTCGTAGAGCGTGCGCGTGAGTTCGACCGCTTCACGCCAGCTCGCGGCGGGATGGACGTTGACCTCGATGACGCCAGGATCGGGCGTCACCTTGATGACGTTCAAGCGCGGATCGGACGGCGGCTCATAACCTTCCACGTGGACCGGCATCTTGAGTTCACTCGCGGTCGCTTCGATGACGGCGAGCAGCTCGAGATAGTCTTCCACTCGTTCGACCGGCGGCATGAACACGCAAATCCGGCCATTGCGCGGCTCCACGGTGAGCGCGGTGCGGACGGGAACGCCGCCTCCGGACGACGCGCCGACAACGCGTGCGGATGCACCCTGGGCACGGCGGAATTCCACCACCTTGGCGCGGGCGACCGCCTCCTCGCTGCGAGCGGCGATGATCTGCGCCAGCGTCTCAAGATCCGGCAATTCGCCGCGCTCGGCCATGGGATCGGCCGGGACGAGGTGCGGATAATCGACCGGCTTCACATGCGGCAGCGAGCTCAGCGGCAGGCGAAAACCGATCGGGGAGTCGCCGGGTGCGAGGAACAGATGCCGCCGCCGCGTCTGCCAGATCTCGCTGACCCAGCCGGTTGCAGCCTGCGCGCTCCAGCGCTGCACCGGCAACACGTAACCTGCCGGCGCGCCGAGGTGGCGCTCGAACGTGCGCAGGATGCGATCGCGCTCGACCGGATCGTCGATCTTGGGATCGCTCGGATCGATGTTCTCGGGCAGTTCGCCCTGCCTGAGCATGCGTTCGGCGGGGTCTTCGTAGACGGGTTGCGCGTAATCGGGGTCGAGGCCGAGGCGGAGCGCGATCGCCTGCGCAAAACGCAGCGCATCCTCGGCAAAGCGGCCGCGTATCAGCGGTCTCCGTCGCGATCAAGGCGCCGTCCCGCCAAGTCGCCTTGCCGTCGCGCCGCCAGTAGAGCGCGAACGCCCACCGCGGCAGCGGTTCTCCCGGATACCATTTGCCCTGGCCATAATGCAGGAGGCCGCCGGGCGCAAAGCGATCGCGCAGGCGACGAATCAATTCGTCGGCGCGGTCGCGCTTGGTTGGACCCAGCGCGGCGGTGTTCCATTCCGCCGATTGGTAATCGTCGATCGAAACGAATGTGGGCTCGCCGCCCATCGTGAGGCGCACATCGCCGCCGGCGAGGTCCTTGTCGACCTGCTCGCCCAGCGCATCGAGCGCCGCCCATGCTTCATCGGAGAATGGGTAGGTCACGCGCGGCTGTTCCGCGATGCGCGTGACGGTCATGTCGAAGGAGAAGGCAACTTCCGCAGGTTCGACCGCGCCGCTGATCGGCGCCGCGGCGCGGAAGTGGGGCGTGGCGGCGAGCGGGAGGTGGCCCTCCCCGCACAACAAGCCGGACGTGGCGTCGAGCCCGATCCAGCCCGCACCCGGCACGTACACTTCAGCCCAGGCGTGCAGGTCGGTGAAATCCTGCGTCGCACCTGCGGGCCCATCGATCGGAAGCACGTCCGGCCGCAATTGGATCAGATAGCCCGACACGAAGCGCGCCGCGAGGCCGACGTGACGCAGGATTTGCACGAGCAGCCACGCGCTGTCGCGGCACGAGCCCGACTTCGCCGCAAGCGTCTGCTCCGGCGTCTGCACGCCGACTTCCATGCGGATCAGATAGCTGACCTCATGGTGCAGACGTTGATTGAGGCCAACCAGGAAATCGACGATATTCATCCGATCGCGTGGGATCGAAGCGAGAAACGCCGACAGCAGAGGACCCGCCGGCTCGGCATCGAGAAACGGCGCAAGCTCCTCGGCGAACTCCGCGGGATAGGCGAACGGGAAAGTCTCCGCGAACGGCTCTACGAAGAAGTCGAACGGATTGATCACCGCCATGTCGGCGATCAGATCGACGGTGACCTCGAATTCGCAGGTCTTTTCCGGGAATACGAAGCGCGCGAGCCAGTTTCCGTTCGGGTCCTGCAGCCAGTTCACGAAATGCTGTGCCGGCGTCACCTTGAGCGAATAGCTCGGTACGCGAGTGCGGCAATGCGGCGCGGGCCGCAGCCTGACGACCTGTGGTCCGAGACCGACGGGGCGTTCGTACCGGTAGCGCGTGGCATGGTGAAGACTGACGAGGATCGACATACACCGCTCTGCTGCGTTGGGCGAAATCGCGTGACCTTTGGACCCGCGATTTCACCTCGAGCCTTGGTCGCATGATCCCGGCATCATGCTGTAAGGCCTGGACATATTACGCAATTTTCAATGCAATTTTCGGGCCGACCACCGCGCTCGCCGTCTCGCCACCAGAGCGCACGATCGGCCCGCATGCAACAAAGCCGGGTGGCTTCCCGCTTCCCGCCCGGCCGGGACGAGGGGTCGGGACCTTCGCCCGATGACCCGGACCTGCGAGGGAGCTCAGCCCGGCGATTGCGGCGACCCGATCGAGCGCTTGAGCCCGGCGACAACCGCACGCAATGCATCGTCGCCGGAGTTTACGGCTTGGCGGCCGGAACCCACGGCGTGAATGAGGTCGTGGATGAACGTCAGCTTCCAGATCACCGGCGGCGGCACGATGAAAGGGTAGAGGTCCGGCTGACCCATGCTGCGATTGAGGGAATTGGCGGCAAAGGTCAGCGGCAGCCAGGCGTCGATGATCCGGTCCATCTCGGAAATGTAAGGATCGAAGTCGATGGCGGCGGACAGATCGGCGCCTTTGGCCACCTTCGGCCGCAACCGCAGACCGAACGCAAACGCGGTCTCGAGCGTATCGACCATATGGAAATAGTGTGCCCAGGTTTCGGCAAAATCTTCCCACGGATGCGAGCTGGCATAGGAGGTGACGAAGCGTTCCGGCCAGTCCGCCGCCGGGCCATCGGCGTAATGCCGTTGCAGCGACGCCTCGTAGTCCTCGCGCTCGTCGCCGAACAACCGCCGGAACTCGTCGATCCGCGGCGAGTTGGCTACCAGGCGGTCCCAGTAGTAATGCGCGATCTCGTGGCGGAAATGCCCGAGCAAAGTGCGATAGGGCTCGCCCATGGACTTGCGCTGGCGTTCGCGCTCGGGATCGTCGGCCTCCGCCACATTGAGGGTAATGAGCCCGCTGGCGTGCCCGGTCAGGACCCGCGAATGCGCCGCCGCGGCTCCGATCGGATTCGAGAGGAAATCAAACGCAAGACCGTTGGGATCCTCCAACCTGGTTGCCAGCGGCAGACGAAGGCGCAGCAGCGAATAGAACAGCCGGTGCTTGGCGAATTCGATCTTTCGCCAGTGCCCAAGGTTCTCGGAACCCATGAGATCGGGGATGGTGCGGTTGTGGCGACAGGCGGCGCAGAACACTTCCGCCTGGTCGCAGTTCACCAGCCAGTTGCAGACGTTGTGCTGCGCGTTGGCGCAAAACTGATATCGCTCTCCCGGCGCCGCCAACGCGCGCAGCAATCCATCTGTTTCTTCCAGTGCGGTGACGAGCGCCCGTTCCGGCAGATAGCCGAGCCGAAGCCCGCAGCTTTCGCACGTGGTGTTCTCGAAATAGAGCGGCTGTCCGCAGTTCTGGCACTCGAAAAGCTTCATGGTCCGAGGCCCTCACGGCCGCTGCGATGTGGCGACATGTTCGGCTGAACGCGATTCAACGCCGCTGCCACGTCAGCGTTCCGGTTGCGGGAGGGCGCCCCGGCAATTCGGACGCTGAGCGTACGATTCCCGGCAGCGCCGCGCCAGTAGCGGATCGATCGGGATCGCGGCACCTTGCGGCGGGCGGCGCTCACGTCCTGGTGCCGGCAAGGGCCGCTCCCATGTGGCTGCATCGTATCGTCCTTGCGAGCACGGCTGCGGACCTGTTGCTGGACCGTGTCATGCCGCACCGGTAAGATCGCGGCATTCATGCTGCACGCGTCCCAGGGGAAGGCACCTTGATGACCCAGGTCGACACCGAAAAATTTCGTTTGCGCCATTTCGTCGAGAAGCTCGTGCAGGAAGGTGAATGCGTCGTCCATGATGCTCCGATCGATCTCATCGATGTGGCAGCGGTGCTCGATTGCAATCCGAATGCCGTGTGGTTCCGCGCGGTGGGACCGGAGCGGACCGAGCTCGTCGGCAACGTGATGGGCACCCGGCGCCGCCTCGCAGCCGCGCTCGATACCGACGAGACCGGCTTTCCCGCTACCTTGCGCGAACGCCTTCGCCACCCCGTTGCCCCGATCGAGGTGCCGTCGTCGGACGCTCCGGTGCACGACGTCGTATTGACCGGAGACGACGCCGACCTGACCAGCCTGCCGGTCCACCTTCAGCACGGGCTCGACGGCGCGCCCTATATTTCCGCCAGCATCGACTATGCACGCGACCCGCAGTCGAGCGTCACCAATATCGGCTGCCGCCGCCTGATGTTGCGCGGACCGCGCGCCGCCGGCGTCGATCTCAACGCCCCGAGCGACCTGCGGGCGCTCTATCAGGCCGCGGTGGCCAGGGGCGAACGCATGCCGGTCGCGTTCGCGGTGGGCAGCCATCCAACAGATTTTCTTGCGGCGGTCGCATCGACCCCGCCGATGGACGAACTCGAAGTGATCGGCGCCGTGCGCGGCGCGGCGGTGCCGGTGGTGAAATGCGTCACCGTCGACGTCAAGGTCCCGGCCGATGCCGAGATGGTGCTCGAGGGCTACATCGACGAGCGCGGCCTGGTCGAACCCGAAGGCCCGTACGGCGAATATATCGGCTACTACGGATTGCTCAAAAGCAATCCGGTGTTTCACCTCACCGCCATCACCAGACGCCGCGACGCCTTGTTTCAGACCGTCACCATCGGCGGCGCCCGCCTCGGCTACACCGACACCGCACAGCTCGGTGCCGCCAAGACCGAGGCCGCGATCTGGAACGTGCTGCAGCAGGCCATCCGCGAGCCCGTCGCCGTCTGCTGCACTGCCTCCTCCGGCGGCATGTACAACGTGCGGGTCTCGCTGCGTCAACGCAATCCAGGCGAGGCGCGCAACGCCATCGCCGCGGTGTTCTGCTCATCCGGCGACGTCAAGCATGTGTTCGTGGTCGACGACGACGTCGACGTCTTCTCCGACGAGCAGATCGACTGGGCCCTGGCCACACGTTTTCAGGCCGACCGCGACTTCGTGGTGGCATCCGGCTTCCGCTGCGTCCCGCTCGATCCCTCGCTGCAAGGCAGCCGCACCGGCGCGAAGGGCGGATTCGACTGCACCAAGCCCTTCGGCAAAGGCAACAGCGTGGAGTTCACGGTGCCGCATCCGCCGCAGATGCCGCAGCGTCCGCACCGCTCGCTTGAAGCGGCGCTCACCGAAGGCCCCGCCACTTATCTCGAGCTCATGGCGGCGCTCGGCACCCGTGACGGGCGCGAGATTCTGCGCGACTTCGGCAAGCTCTACGAGCAAGGGCGTCTCAAGCGCCTTCAGGACGGCCGCTATACGCTCAATGGCGGAGGGGCGTGAGCACCGCGCAAGCTTACGCGCCGGCCCCGGCCGAACGCTTCTGACGCCGCCCCGCCGAGCGCGGCGCCGGAACGATGCTGAGACCGAGACTTTGCGAAGGGGCCCGGGCCCCCGCCTTGGCGCGGTCGAGGACGAAGCGAGCGTAATCGTCCATGTCGCCGCGGAACGGCTTGATGTGGCCGTCGGCGGCAAGCCACAGCCGGTCTGCCACCAGGTCGATGAGCGAGCGGTCGTGCGTGATGAGAATGACTGCTCCTTCGTAATCGTTCAGAGCCTCCAGCAAGGCGCGGCGGCTGTCGATGTCGAGATGGTTGGTCGGCTCGTCGAGAATCAGCAGATGCGGCGCCGCCATCGCCACCAGGTTCAGCAGCAGCCGCGCGCGCTCTCCACCGGACAGGTCGGCCACCGTGGTCTCCTGCTTGTCGAAACTCAGTCCGAATTGCGCGAGCCTCGACCGGCGGGAGGATTCGCTGTCGTCGGGCCGGGCGCGGCGAATGATGTCCAGCGGCGTATCGGCGGGATCGAGCGCTTCGATCTGATGCTGGTGAAACCAGCCGACCCGGATGCGGCCATCGCTTTTCAGGTGGCCGGATTGCAGGGCGAGCGCACCGGCCACCATCTTGGCGAACGTCGATTTGCCCGCGCCGTTCACGCCGAGGAGCCCGATCCGATCGTCCACATCCAGCCGCAGATTGAGGTCGCGCAGGACCGCCTTCCCGTCATACCCGACGCTCGCGCCTTCGAGTTGCAGGAGCGGCGGCGCCAGCGGCCGGGGCGGCGACGGCAACGTGAAAGGCGCCACGCGCTCCTCGATCACGGCGGCAATGGGCTCGAGCTTTGCCAGGCGTTTCATTCGCGACTGGGCCTGGGCCGCCTTGCTGGCCTTGGCGCGAAATCGATCGACGAAAGACTGCAGATGGGCACGCTCAGCCTCCTGCTTGGCGCGGGTGGCCGACTGCAGTCGCGCCTGTTCTGCGCGCCGCTTCTCGAAGTGGTCGTAGCCTCCGGTATAAAGATCGAGCTTGCCTTCGCGCAGATGCAGGATGGCATCGACCGAATTGTTCAGAAGCTCGCGGTCATGGCTGATGATCAGGGCGGTGTGCGGGTATCTTTTCAGCCGTGCTTCGAGCCAAAGCGCCCCCTCCAGGTCGAGATAGTTGGTCGGCTCGTCCAGAAGCAGCAGGTCAGGCCCCGCGAACAGGGCGGCCGCGAGCGCCACGCGCATGCGCCAGCCGCCGGAGAATTCCGACATGGGACGAGCAAGATCGGCGATGGAAAAGCCGAGCCCGCTGAGGATCTCGGCCGCCCGCGCGGGGGCGCGATCGGCATCGATCTCGATCAGCCGGGCGTAAATGTCTCCCATCCGCTCGGGCGCGGCGGTCTCGAGCTCGGCATTCAACGCTTCCCGCTCGGTGTCGGCTGCCAGGACCGTGTCCAGCAGGGTGACCGGCGTGGCGGGATGCTCCTGATCAACCGACGCGATCCTGGCGGCTTTCGGCAGGCTGATTTCACCCCCGTCGGGGGTGAGCTCCCCCAGAATCAGCTTGAACAGGGTGGATTTGCCGACGCCATTGCGCCCGACCAACCCGACCTTGGCGCCAACCGGCAGCGAGACGGTCGCGGAATCGAAGAAGCGACGGCCCCAGCCGTTGAACACGAGATTGTCGATCTGAAGCATGTCGAGCAGCACCAAAGGATAGGTCAATGAGTGAAGGGAGGGCGAAGGGGCCGTCCCTTACCGCACTGCAACACAAATGGCGAGAACTAACGGTCCCCGCCGTCCGCTGTCGGGATCCGGCTCGGGCGAAGCCGATGCTTGGCGTGTGGCAGCTGGCGCAGCGGCCACGGATGGACCGTCGCAACCAACGCCCCCTGAACAGTGACTTGGATCGCGAGGCCGCTTCGCCCAGTGTTGCGCTTTGGCAACGTGGGTTCGTTTCCCCAAAATTGCCGCCGCGGCGGCTGCGCAGTCGCCGCAACAAAAACCCGGCGCGGTGTCCCGCCCGGGCATGGTCGCATACTACTGGATCGTGCGTTCTCTATACGAGATTCGGGTAACACGAGTCAAGGGCAGAAGGCGCTCGACCCTGCAGCGCTCATGACCGCGCGGCGGACAATCGGGCAGCCGCACCGTGCCGTTCATCCGCCGTTGTTCGATAGTCGTAGCCCGCCATCAGATCATCCACCAGCTTGTTGAACTCGCTCCAATCGGTTTCACGGTAGGAATGGTTGCGGATGATGAAAGACGCGCCGGCGTAAAACTTCTCGTATTGCAGGTGACGGCCGGCGAACTCGGAGCCGACCATGTCCCAGGCCAGCTTGAACAGCTTCATGCGGGTAACGGCATCGGACTGCGGCGTCTGCCAGAAGCTCGAGAACTGCCTGGCGAGCTCGGGATCATCCATGACCGAGATGTCGGCCGGCATCTGGAACACGCCGCCTCCGCACAGCTCGCGCAGGTCGTCGACGAATTTGCTGTAGTTCTGCGTGCACCAGTCGAGCCCCGCATACATGAAGCGGCGATTGAAGCAGACGTAGCCCTCAGGCCAATCCTCGTAGGCGTTGATCTGGCCATGCACGAGCCCGCCGATCGTGCTCTCCACCGCCGCCATCTTGCCGAGCGTTTCGCGCACGGCCGGAACCTGATCGGCGCCAGTCGCCTGCGCGATCTTGCT
This sequence comes from uncultured Alphaproteobacteria bacterium, assembly GCA_963725065.1. GTDB lineage: Bacteria > Pseudomonadota > Alphaproteobacteria > Rhizobiales > Xanthobacteraceae > VAZQ01. Next base: position 104,140 of record CAVRXD010000029.1, on the reverse strand, counting down.
GCAGAGGCCGAGCAGGAGACGCATCTTCGACCAGTAGCGCACGTTCGACTGGTGATTGCCGAAGCAATGGCTGGGCGTCTTGATGTAGATATCGCGCGAGAGCAGCGCATCGTCGTGGACGAACACCTTCTCCCACGGCACCTTGACGTTCTCGCACAGCACCATGCTGTCGCTTTCGTCGTAGCGCCAGGCCAGCGGGGAGTCGAACTCGGACGTGGCCGCGAGCACGGCCGGTTTGCGCGACCAGAGCGTGAGCCCCGGTGCGTTGCACGGCACCGCGCAGGTGATCGATTCCTTCTTCTGGTCGGGAGCGAGCGGGATCACGTTGCCGAGCCAGATGTCGTTGGCATAGAGGGCGCCGGTCGCCAGCATCTTCATGCCGGCGATGACGACGCCATCGTCGTCCTCGCGCACCACCCGCAGCGTGGGCACCGGAATATTCTGCTTGTGGTAGAACTCCGGATTACGGGCGGCCTGCGGCGGCACCACGGCGTAGACGACATAGGTGTCGTGGTCGCGGATGTGGCGGTAATAGGCCATGAGGTTGTCGGCGTGCGCACAGGGCGCCGGCAGCGCATCGGGCTTCATGGCCATGCCGGTGACGAACGAGGCGACGTGATCGGGCGAGCGGCCGAACATGCCGAAGGTGGCATCGGCGATTTGCCGGTGCCCCACCATGCGGCGTTGCAGATCATCGCGCGTGCGCGGACGCAGAAAATAGATGGAGTGGCGGCCGCCATCCTCCTCATAGCTCAGCGTGTCGCGGTTCGCCGGGTCCGCCTTCATGTCGTAGATGGCGGCAACCGTCGCGGCGGCATTGCGGAAGGCAGGATGGCGCGTGACGTCGTCGACCTTCTCGCTGCCGATATAGACGACGCGGCCGTCGCGCAACGATTCCAGATGCTCCTTGCCCGTCCGCAACATCACCGGCTCCTCATTGTCGCGGGGAACTCTAGCATGCCGGATCGCAGGGGACAGTGCGCGCTGCCGATGGCGCATTTATGCGAAGAACAAAGGCACTTCATTGCCGTTGCAGACGACGCCGGCGTCGATTCGACGCTCCTCTCACGATGGCGTGGCCGGCCGGCACCCTCGGGTTGTGGCATCGACGGCAGATCGGGAGCCAGGACACGCGCCTGCCATAGCATCAACGCTTCGGCATCAGGAGGCACAACCCGGCGCCGCGTCCTGATGCGCGGCGTGCGGCCTAGACGGCCATCTCGTAATACAAATCCGTCGCCGTGACGCCATTGATCGTGCGCTTGGGAGGAATGTCGGTGCGGAGGGTTTGCCCGTTGTTTCGCTCGGTCTGCTTGCTGAGCGCAGCAACCAGAGACTCCAGGGGCATCGCGCCCCACCGCATTTTTATCGCGACTTTTTGATCAACCGGAATGACCGCGATCCGGAGCTTCGTCATCATCTCGAGGCCCTTCTCGCGCAGCGTAGCGTTGTGGCTGCCGTGGTGCCCGACCTTGTAAAACACCGTGCGGGCGAGAAGGTCCGGGCCGGTCATGTTCGGCCATTTGAGATTCTGCCAGGAAAGCCAGTTGCCGACTTGCGCATCGCCCGCGAACAGCAGCACGTCACCGCCACCGAACTCGATGGCAAGAACGAGACTCGTGTTGTTTGTGGCGCTCTGCAATGCGAGTGCAAGATCGTCGGCGACGCCGAGCCAGTCGGAATCAATTCGCCGCCCATCGGCGCTCTCCCCAAGAGGGCTCCAGTAATGGGTCTGGAAGAATGGAACGGCGCGCGCCTGCTCCAATGAGATCGTCCAGCGATCGGCAAAAGGCACATCCTCGTCGCAGAAATCGAGCGCGGACTTGACGCCGAGCGGAAATATGCCCCTGCCATCGAGCGCAAGCTCGAAGGTCTCGGGATGGCTCTTCGACGGCAGGGTCTTGCGAATAAGCGCCAAGTCGTGCGGCGGCCCGAGCGCGAAGATGCGGATATCCGTGCCGGGCACCTGAAACGGACGGTCGGTCGGCCGCCAGTAGCGCGGCTTCTGCCCTTTCGGCACCTTCGCCTTCGCGATATCGAGCGCCGCCTTGGTTTTCTCGCCCGCCGCGCCAAGAAGTCCCAGCACGTCGAGAAGTCCCTGTGCCCGATCCGGGCTGCCGGCCATCGCCACGGCCTGCGCGCTGGCGGTGACCGCCGCCACGGCCTGGTCGTGATCCTTGCGCAGCGACTTCGCAAGGTCGTCGGTCTCGTCCTCGGTCCAGGCGACCCACACCTCGCCGACCTCGAGACGCGCGAGCACGTCCTTGGCCTGGCTGAAGCCGGAGACGTGGTCCCAGTGCTCGTGCGTGACGGCAAGAACGTCGACCCTGCCTTTGGTCGTCTGCACGACGTCCTCAAGAACCCTCTTCATCTTGTCGGCGGCGTCTTGCGTAGCCACCGCGACGCCGCAGTCGATGAGGATCGTGAAATCGCTCCCGTTGCTGCGCTTGAGCCGGACCAGGATGCAGTCGCCGAGGCCGTGACGATAGACCCGAATGGTCGCACGCCGTCCCGCTGCCGCCGGCACGCCGGTGCGCTGGACCCGGCGTTCCGCCGTGCGGACGGGATGCTTGCGGCTGCGCTTCGAGGCTGCGTATTTTGCCCTGGCGACGGCAGCACGACCGGCCCGCGTTGTTTTCTTGTGCATCGCTTCAGCTCCTCGGCGCGCCGCGGTGGAGAAGCGCGAACGGTTCCCGCGCTCGGTCGCCGGGTGCCGCGTAGCGCATACCGCGCTCGGCGGCGCGCACAGCGGCCACCAGCCGAGCTTCCTTTTGGGTATTGGCGCCCACCACACCGCGCAGCCATTTGCGGATGATGTAGCGCGCCTCGTTGGTATTGAGGTCGACCAGCACCGTACAGCCCCCGCGATAACGCGCATGATCGGGATCGGCACGGAAGGTCTGGGTGATCTCGACCACCAGCATCGCGCTGCTGTTACCGTCGGGCGCGGTTCGACGCGAGGGACGGACGGAGTGGACCTCGATCGGCTGCATCTCGCCGCTCATGCCCGCAAGAGGCTTGGGATTCTTGCTTTCCGGCTCGAAGCCCATGTCCCGGAGCAGCGTTTGCTGCGCGGGCTGAATCAGCCAGTCGCGGACGATCCTGGCATTTGCACGCGAGCTGCTGTAGGCGGCTCGTCGGTCCGAGTTCAAGCTCCATTGCAGGTTGAGGATCTCGACCGCTTGGCTGAGAGCCTTCTGATGATCGGACGAAAGCGGCGGCGTCTCCCAGACCAGGCTGTCCTCCGCGAGATGTGCGACGTTGGTTGGGAAAATGCCGCGATCGCGAAATGCCGAAATGAAGGCGACCCGATACCCGCGATCGTCGAGCGGAACGAGGTCGCGATCGGCGGTGATAATGGCGCGTAGATAATCGCCGAAGGTCACGTCGACAGGCGGGCAATAATCGAGCGCGCGGATGCACATGTTGAGCACCTGATCCGCGACCTTGGCCGCTTCGCCGGCAAGTCGCCCGGCAAGATCGTGCGAAATCTCGCCGGCCGGCAGGACGCCGGTCCCGTTGGTCGCGAGGCGGATGAGATCGGCGCTGCGCGCCCGATAGATCGTCACGAAGGCCGCAAATACCGCAGAGACGAGCACGGCGCCGCGCGCGTGCGGCTCATCGCTCGCGGTGTAATCCTCTCGCGTGGGCTTGGCCTTGCTCCATTGGCCGGTGTTCGGGTCGGTCGCTCCGATCGCACTGCGCAATGCACCGTGCATGCCGCTCGCAAATCCAAACTGCACGGCGAGCTGTCCCAGCAGATTTTCCTGCTCCAGGTCACCGCGCGTATGCCGGATTTGATGCAGAACCGCTTCCGGGATCGTGAAATGCTGGAACAGCGCGACGATGTCCGCGAACGCCTCGTGGAACGCGAGCACGTCGGGATTGGTCTCCTCCTGAAAGCGGGGATGGAGCCCGTCGAGCAGCGCATGGGTGGTTTCGTGCGCGATGATGTCGTTGGAGAGCGCGCAGAACACTTGCGATCCCGGCAGCGTCTGCGCCGTATCCTCGCCGCGGGCGCGGAAATAGCCGAACAGCAGCGCCATCTTATCGCTGCTGTAATAGGCGTTCTCCTCCCGCAGCGCATGCGGATAGATGCGCAAACGCTGAACATACGCATCGGCGCCTTTGACGACATTGCCGCCGTCATCCCGCACCGGCCGCGCCGCCCAGAGCGCTTTGCGGCCGAGCGCCCGCTCGAAGCGGGCGATGGTGCGCATGGCCACCGCATAAACCATCTGCTGATGGAATTGCGGGTTTGCCGCCGACGGCGCGAGCCCGTCTTCCGTGAGAATGTAAGGATGATTGAGATCGACCGGCGGGTAGCACCTCCGGCTCGCCGGATCGACATCGACCACTTCGAGATATTCGCCGACTGGTCCCGGAGCAAGATCGACCTCCCAAGGAACGGCAACGGTCGCCTCGTTCACGCCGAACATCAGCGGATCGGTCTGCAAGCTGGGATCGTAGGCGAAGATGCGCAGCCGACGCACGGACGGCACCGGGATCGGAGGACCGGCTGCATGCTGAAGATGCGGCGCGTTCAACGGCGCTGCGGCCGCGACCGGCTTCGACACGCGCGTGACGGCAGCGCCGCTCAGGGCTTCGCGGAGGGCCCGCGATATCGTCGGCAGCGCGAGCAGTTCATCGACGAGACGCGCCTTCGCCCGCGGATCATCGTCGGCAAGTGGGCGCGTCTCCAGGCCGGTCGCCTGCATGATCTGTCTCAACTCGAGTTCAAGCATGGCCGACTTCGCCGGCGCTGCTGCGAGGCCCACGCCCACCAGAAGCTTGAACGCGGCAAAGCCCGTGTCATCCGCGGCCTGGCGGCGCAGGCGAGCGGCGGCAGGAGGTCGCTGCTCGAGCGCCTCCTTCGCGCGGAGGCGGCCAGCGCCGAAATATCCCTTGCGCGCACTGTCTGCGCTGGCGCCATCGAACAGCGCCTTGCGCACCGCTTCTACCCGCATCCATGGTTCCGGATAGGCTTCATAGGCGGCGCGGTGCTTCTGGATCCATAGCGCGGCTGCGCCGGCGACCTGCGGCGTAGCCGCGGATGTGCCAGCGCCGTCGAAATCGACGACGTCCGGCTCGCCGAAACGCGCCCACGGCACGTTCGGTGTATAGGCGGCAATGGCGGTCGCCATCTTCGGCTCCGGCCCGTAGTCGCCCGCCATCAAGGTCGGTTTCAGGTTGGCGTATGGCGTTCCATCCGCCATTGCACCGCAGGCCGCGACCACGCGGTTGAACCGCGCGGGATAGACAATGAGGTGCGACGGCAGGTTGGCGTAGTTGTTGCCGGCGGCGGTCACGACGAAGACGCCGGCGTCGTACAGCGCGTTCACCGCGTCGGCCCATGCTTGCGACGGCAAACCACCCATGCTCATGCTGAGCACGTGGACACGCGTCCTCGGATTGCGACACAGCGCGTGCACGTAATCGAAGGCCTTGGCGATCGCGCTATTGCGGAACAGCACCACCCGGTCGGCAACGCGGATCGGGATCACCTCGGCATACGGAGCGCAGCCGAAGCCTTTGCCTGCGCCGACCGGCGCGCCCGCAAGAATGCTCAGGGTACCCGCGCCGTGACTGAAATTATTGAACGGACCCGCTGAACGGTCGCGCGCATCGTTGGGCGCATCCGCGTCGACGAAATTGCGCTGTTCCGCCTGGCTGAGATGGATCGGCCTGCTGCGATGGCCGGGATCGAAGCCGGTATCGACATGAGCGATCCGCGTGCGCTTGCCGGCGCCGGGATCGGCAAGGCCGGCGAGCGCGGCGTCGAACTGCCCGTGCTTGGCATCGCGGAACCAGAAATTGTCCGCGGGAATGGCGGGGAAATCGTCCTTGTTCTGCTCGTGCGGCCTGCCCTCCCTCATCGCGAGAGCAGCGGCGCTCGGGGGGCGGGGCACGACGGCCCATCGCTGCAAGAGGTCGGGCTCGGCAAACTCCACGCCGCCGCCGGCGACACCCTGCCCCTGCGCCATCAGCGCGTGGCAGGCATCCCACGGATTTGCAGAATCGGCGCCCGCGTCGGCGGTGACGCGAAACCATTGAGACCCACTTGGGGCCGCCCCGAGCCTGCCGGCCGCACCGATGCTGCGGAATAGCGGCTCAGCGGAGAAGTGAATGTTTGCTCCGGCCGGCCCAAGGGCAAAGCGCCCTCGCGCGGCTGGCCCCTTCCCTTTGACCAGGAAAGCCATTCGATCATCGGCGGGTGCCATCGGGCCGCTCCAGCAAAACCGAGAGGCAAGCCCATGTTATTCAAACGCAAGAGAATCTGCAACTTAAAATTGCAGCAGCTTCCAAGGCGACACGCGTGCTCGGCATGTTCATCAATTCATAGCGCACGCAATAGGCCCGACTACACGCAATGGTTGATCGTCTTCACATCATTGATGACCGCAGGGAAAACGCCGCGGCGCCGCCCCATACAAGCTCACTGCGATGGAAACAGGAGCCTCGACGTCCCGTCTTCGTCGGGAAATTCGAACGATTGCAGACGCGCGTGAGTGTCCGGTTGGCCGGAAGCGCAGGGCTGCGCCGCCAAAATGAAGATGCTGGATTGGCCGCCTAAGCCGACGCGATTCCCATGAAGACGAGTGCCGTGAAGGTGATCGAGAGGGCAGCGCAGGTGTAGAAGAATGCAACCGCGACCTTGTGCATGGCGGTCTCCGATCCAGGGATCCGACCGCCGCAATGTTAAGGTTAATTGGTTAACGAAACGATTCAGGCCGACCGCAAGCCCAGCCGGCATGCCACCGGCTTCGGCGATCCGAACGGCCGGTCCCCTCGCAACCGGACTACGGTCGGGACATGAGTTCGGCACACACCAACCGGCCATAGCTCCAAGCCAGCGCGATGGCGATCACCAGTTCATAAAGTGCGAACCACCGCAGGCCTTGGCCAAGCCCAAAATACGCCACCGCCAAGACGAAATGCGCGAGGATCCCGATCACGTTCGGCACACGTGAATAGACCGGCTCGATCCAGCCCGGCAGATACAGGGCCGCCGTGATCAGCAACATGAGACCCCACAGCCGCACCCAGCCGGCCGAGGGAGCACCAGGCAGCTCGGCGGCGCGCGCCAGCCAGATCGGGGCCACGATGGCGATGAGGGCAAGCACCGTCTGCACGATCAACGCGAAGCCGAGCACCCGGCGGTAGACGGTGCGCTGCGTTGCCGCCTGCCCCGCCGTCCAGCCGATCGATAGAGCATCCGTCATGACATTCTCCAGGGCGTCAGAAGGTCAGAAGATAGGCCAACAGATCGGACTTCTCGGTCGCCGATAGGCTCGTGCCATAGACGTGTCCGCCATTGCCGTTACCGACGAGCCGGGTATCGAAGCAGAACCCTTCCGCCGGATCCTGACGTGGATCGCAGGACGGAGCGACGAAGCCCCCATTGCGCCCGTCCACCACGTCGAGGCCGCGCACGAATGTGGCCGGCCGTTGTGGCGGCGGCTCCAGAAGGTCGCGCAAACTCGGAACGGAGCCGTTGTGGAGATATGGCCCGTTGAGCCACAAGCCGTCGAGCGGCTCTGCGACGTAGCCGGTGTTCTTGTGGAAGGATTTGAATCCCCAATCGCGGCCTTCGCGGTAATTGTTGTAGGCGTCGCGCGCGGCCTCGGTCCACATCTGCGACCGGTGGACGTCCGTGCCGACCTCCGAAACGGGAATCACGGTGAGCGTGCGCTTGCCGCCGGAGGCATGGCATTCACCGCAATTGGCCGCGAACACAACCTTGCCCCGCTCGACGGCTGCGGCGTCGGGCCGGTGCGGAGATGGCGGCGCAGGCAGGGTCCGCAGGAACCGCTCGATGCGCTCCATGGCCGGGTAGCTGAACTCCTTTGCGACTGCGCCGTCGCCGAGCGCTGAACTGATCACCACCTCCCGCAACGAGTCGTTCAAGCCGTCCCAATGAAACGGCGAGGGCGAGCGAATTCGCTCGCGTGCGTTCAGATTCCATATCGCCTGCATGTCGCTGTTGCCGATGGTCCCGTCATCGGCAAGGCGGAGCATTCCGAATTTGACCGGGTTGAACGGATCGATCCGACCCGGTCCCCAGGTCGGGCGGTTGTTCGTCCAGGCGAAAGCGTCCCGTTGCTCCAACAACCGCTTGCGCACGATCGGGATAAGGACAAAGCGGTAAACGAGGCGATCGAGCCACGACAGCTTGACCTTGTCCGCCATCGCCGGAATCAGGTTGTCGGCCGTAAATCGGTCGTCCGCCGCGCAACGCGAAAGGAAGCGCTGATATCCCTGGATGTCGACGGTATTGGCGGCCGCGCCGGTATAGAGTCGCGGCTCGGCATCAGGCGCAAGCCGCGCTCGCACCGTGTGGCAAACCGCGCAGTTGATCGACATGCGCTCGACTCCGACCTTCGCCCGCGAGAAGCCGACAGGCGAGTCAACGGCCGGATTGCGTCCAGGCTCGTAGAGCAGACCGAACGCGGCGTAGCCCTGCGGACGCGGCAGGTGATGGGCGCAGACCGCCGGCATGGCGACCCAGAGCGGATACGGAATGCCGCTGGCGCCATCGTTGCCGATCGACCCGTATTTGAAATGCTCCTCGTCGGACGCGAATGTCGGCACGACCGGCGCCATGAACCACTGAAAGCTGCTCCAAAGAAAGAACGCGACGGCGAGCAGGCTCGCCAGCACCGCCACGGGGCGCCCGGCGGAGACGCCGGCTCCGGCCTTCATCCGTTGCCAGCCAAGATAAAGACAGATCGCCTGCGGCGCGCCGAAGACGAAGTCGAACAGCGAGAAGGGGATATAGCGGCCGCCCACAATGGCGAAGAAGATGGTGCCGGCAAACCGGCACACCACGGCGAAGATCGCCGAGAAGCGATGGGCGCAGGGATCGAGGGCGGCGGGAATATAGAATATGGAGAGAAGCGCGAGCAGCATCACGGCCAGGCGCGGCCAGATCAGCGGCGTGGCCGGATCGACGCCGACAAACGCCAGCACCTCGGCCGGATAGATGATGCTGACAATGGAAACGGCGATATTGCTGACGATGCCGGCCCAGACCAGCCGCCGGTACCAGCGGAGTGCGCCGGGTTCGGTCGAATGCGTGGTCGCTGTTGTCGACATCGAGCTTTCCTAGAAGGTCAGCAGATAGGCGATGAGGTCGTCCTTCTCCGGCGCCGCCAATGATGTGCCGTAGACGTGGCCGCCGTTGCCGTTGCCGGGCAGCCGGGTGTCGTAACAGAACCCCTGTGGCGGCGGACGGCCCGGCTCGCAGGCCGGGGCGATGAAGCCGCCGTTCTTGCCGTCGATCACATCGATGCCGCGCACGAATGCGACCGGCCGCTGAGCCGGAGGCGCAAGCAGGTCGCGCAGCGTCGGCACGGCGCCATTGTGGAGGTAGGGCCCGCGCAGCCACAGCCCGTCGAGCGGCAAATTGGCGTAGCCGTCGGTCTTCACGAAATGCTTGAACTGATACCGCGTGCCGGCGAACAGCTCGGCAAGCTGACGCTGGCGGAAAGCCTCGGTGTAGGAATTGAGCCGCCCCGGATCGGTCCCGAGCTTGCTGTTCGGCTCGACCTTGCCGAGATTGGCGCCCGTGAACTGGTAGCGATCGGCCCCTTGCGAGCCGTGACATGCCGCGCACGCACTCATATACAGCGCGCGTCCGCGCTCGGCGGCGGCCGGGTCGACGGAGTGCGGGCTGCGCGGGGGCTGAAGATCGCCGAGCCATGCCGCCACGCGCTCGATCGCGGCGTGGTCGACGGACTTGGGCGTGACGCCGGCGCCGAGCGCGGCCGACAGATTGCGTTCGGCCAGCGACGGGTTGTTGCCGTCCCAGTGCAATTGCATGCCCTCGCGCGGCTTCTGGTTGAAGATGGAGGGAAAGTCGCTGGCGCCATTGCGCTCGCCGGGAGCGATCGCGCCGAGCGTCATCTTCATCTGCACGAGCTTGTACGGGTTGAAGGTGTCGACGCGGCCGGGCCCCCACGCGGCCTGTTCCGCCAGGAACGGTTGGAGCCGCGAGCGCCGCTGGATGAAACCTTCGCGCACCCGCGGTATGACGTAGTACCTCCACACCTGTCGCTCGATGAGCCCAAGCTTGGCGCCCGCCGCCTGCATGGCAGGGATCAGCGTGTCGGGAGCGAGGCGCTCGTCGGCGCCGGCCTCGAGCACGAAGCGGATGAAGCGATAGAGGTCCAGATTGTTCGACGGCATGCCGGCGACGGTGACGCGCGCGGCATTCTCGGACGTCCGGTAGGTGCCCGTGTGGCAGACCGCGCAATTGAACCAGACCAGATCGACACCCTGGTAATCGCGCTTGGAAATGCCGATCGGCAGATCCTCCTGCCGGCCCTGCTCATCGGTGCGATAGAGAAATCCGAAGGCACGATAATCGCTCCGGCCGTCGAATGCCTCGGGGAACAGCCGCGGCAGCGCCTGCCAGACCCAGTACGGCATGCCGCTGCCCTCGTCGGCGCCAATCGAGCCGCGCTCGAAATGGGCGACGATCTCGGGATAGGCCGCCGTGCCGTTGCGGGTGAGGCGCTTGGCGGCCAGCCAATCCAAGCCCGGCGACGACCAGTCCGATCAGCAGCAACAACGCGAGCACGATCACCGCCGGAACGAGCAGATACCGTCGCCGCCGGCGCAACTCCGTTTCGACATAGGTGACGGGTGGTTCGGTGGTCACGGCAGCGACCTCTAGCTCATTGCGCCAACGCGCTTTGCGCGGCGAGCTGGCTCCCTCTTTGCGAGAAGGCGTTGGCCGCGGATTGCGCCAGCGGAACCGGCGGCAGGTTCAGGGTCGGACGCGTGGCATAGATCGTCATCAGCTCGTCGATCATGGCGTCGCGGCTGGGGAAGCGGGCGAGCTCGTAGCAGCCCATCGGATTCTTCGGAGCGTTGAGCAGGCACTTGTTGCAATAGGTGCACGGCCGTTCAGGGCTATCGCGACCACTCGCCCATTGGCGCACGAGATCGTTGTTGGCGACGAGAGAGCGCGCGATGGCGACGCCGTCGAACGCTCCCGACGCGAGCCCCGCGCGAACGAAAGAGGCGGTCTGGTAACCGCCGGTGTTGAGCACGGGTACGGAGACGTTGGCCTTGATGGCGCGGGCCTCCTCCAGGCTGACGCCTTCGATCGGCAATCCCTTCTTCATGCGGAACCACACCCAACGGAAGATCGGCCGCAGCAGGCGATAGCGGAACAGCAGGAAATTGCGGAACGCGTCCACGCCGGAGGAGATCATGGCGTCGTACGTGGTCGCGATGGTCTCGAACGAAAAGTCGCCCGGCGGGTTGAGCGGGTGCGGGAACAGCGAGCCGGTCGAGACATGAATGGCGTCGGCGCCTTCGCTCTCGCACCATTTCGCCACCTCGATGGTGTCGGCGAGCACGTTGCCCTTCTTCTCCCACGGAATGACGTTGTTTCGATCGACCGCGCTGAGCTTGACCTGCAGATGGAAATCGTGGCCGACGCGCGCACGGATGGCCCGGATCACTTCCAGCAGGAAGCGCGCGCGGTTCTGCAGGGATCCGCCATACTCGTCGGTGCGGTCGTTGATGCCGGACGAGAGAAACTGGGTGAACAGGTAGCCGTTGGCTGCATGCAGCTCGACGCCATCGAGCCCGGCCTCGCGCGCGCGCCAGGCGCCGGCGGCGAACGCATTCACGAGCTGATCGATCTCGGGCTTGCCGGCGGCGCGGCAGAGAAACCCGTGCAGGGATTCCTTGCGGCCGGTCGAGCTCAACGACGGACGATGGGAATTGTGCACGCCCGGCAGATCCATCTGGCGGCCGGAATGGCTGAGCTGCATGATGTACTTGCAGTCGAACCGGTGCACGGCTTCGCCAAGCCGCTTCCACAGCGGGATGAAATCGTCGCGGTGCACCGTGGCATAACCCGCGATGATGCGTCCCTCCATCAGCACCGGCACGTAGGACGAGATGATCGCGCCGATGCCGCCGGCGGCGAACTTGCATTCCCAGTTGATACGGGTCTGCGTGAGCGAGCCGTCCTCGTTGTCGAACCGGCCTGAAATGTTCGAGCGGAAGATCCTGTTCTTGACGGTCAGGTTGCGAAACTTGAGCGGCGTGAAGATGAGATCTTCGGTCATGATCGGTGTCCGCTCATGATGCCTTGCCGGTCGTCGGCGCCGCGACGGCCCGTTCCCACACCACGCGCAGCAGGGCCGGAACGAACGCGGCCGCCGGACACTGCGCCCAGGTCCCCGTCATCAACTCGACGTCGCGGCCGGGAGTGTGTGCGCGCGCGGCGTCGAGTTCGAGGACGACGAGCGTTCCCGGACGCACCGCGCCGGCGACGGTGGCGCCCGGCATGGTCGCCTGACGCAACACGCTCGGCGGGGCGAACATGCACTGTTCCACCACGGCGTCCGCCGGCCGCAGGCGCCAGCGCGGATCGCTCCACAACTCACGCATGCGCTCGAAGCCGCGCACAAGGTTGTGCACGGCAATGCCGGTGGCGTGGACGCCGGCGAGATCGTTCTTGACGAGATCGGCGAGCAGCCGACGTGAGCGCTGCAGCCGGCCGCTGAGTTGCAGGAAGATGGCGCGCACGGGATTGCGGGTGTGCACGGCGTCGTCGAGCACCTTTGCGGCGTCCCAGCTCTCGCTGGTGCCGCGATAGTCGGCGACGAACAACCGCCCGACCGCCTGCTGCGTCGCCGGGCCGAGTTCGGAACCGCCGCGGCCGCGCACGACCCCCACCAGACCGGCGATGGTTTCGTCATCCCACAGCGGCGTCGCGCCGGAGGGATCGAGCCGGCGCCGCAAGGCATCCTGCGTACGCACACGCTCCGCGTCCTGGCGCGGCGCCACCGAGGGCAATGGGACGCCGTCGATCCGCAACACGTTGCGGATCCGCTCCACCAGAATGCGGTTGATCAGAGGTCCGCGGGCCTCGAAGCGACGGTCGAGCCTGCTGTCATTGGCAAGGCCGCGAATATCCGACCTCGTATCGGCCCGCACCAGATCGATCAATCCCGGAATGCGCAGCGATCGGCTCATCGCCTGTCTCTCACTTGTCCCACGGGAAGAACACGTTGCGCACGTTGGCAAAATGCGGCCGCATGTGCGGCAGGTGCCGCTCCAGCACGCTGCGCATGTTGTTGTCCTGGATCCAGGCGAAGCCGGCGGGCGTATAGACCTTGGGCGTGAAATCGGAGGTGAAGAAACGGTCGCTCTTGAGCCGCCGTGACGCCATCAGGATGAAGATGCGGAAAGCGGTGTCGGAGAAGCCGAATCCCGGCGGCGCCGTCTCGCAGTGCAATCCGACCAGCAGGTCCACCTGCTCGACCGATTTGTAAATGGCGGCAAGCTCACGCTGCCAATCGGGATTGGACGTGAGGTCCGCGAAGCTCTTGGGCACGCGCATGCCGAGATGGCGACGGAACGCGCAGTAGCGCGGGACGCCGCGCTCGCGGTCGCGCAGCACATCGGTCGCCGCGATATCCAGGAAGATGGCGTCTTTCTTGTGCAGCTTGCGCAGGCCGTTGGGGTAGTTGTGCAGGACCAGCGCGCCGGGATTGCTGGTGGCGAGCGAGTAGAGCACGTCGTCGTACGGCACCTTGGTGTAGAGGTCGCGAACCGCGGCGCCGGCGACCGTCATGAACTCGCAGGCGACGATCTCGCCGCCGTCCTGATGACGGCGGAAGGAGAACCCGTCGGGCAAGAGCGAATGCATGCGATAGACCGCGGTGAACTCCTCGGTCATGGCGTAAGGGGCGGTGTGATGATTGGTGGGCGAACCCGGGATGCCGGAGAGGACTTCCCCGTCGCCGAGCCGGCCATAGGCACGGGCGTAATGCTCGCCGAGCAGGCCCCAGAAGTTTCCGCGCATGGCCATGCGCCCTTCCGGCGAGTTCATCAGCGCCGGCGTCCATTCGACGGTGTGGATCTTGGCAATGAGGGCGGCGTTCACCAGCCGCGCCTTCTGGAACAGCCATTCGCCATCGGCCGTGGGGTAGTCGACGCGCAGCCGGTCCACGATCGCATTGTGCTCGCGCGCGAACAGCGTGTGCAGGACCGACAGCCCGACCCACCAACTGCCGTTCACGCCGGAGAGCTCGAGATTCGGCGATGTCGCTCGTCGCATCGACCGGCAGGTGGCCTTGCGCATCGAGGTGGATTTTTCCATCCGGACGCAACTGACCGCTCGCCGGATCGGTGCGCACCAGGCGTTGCCGCGCGAGGTCGGATCCGTAGATCTGCGAGCCGTCCCACCAATGGGTCTCGGTGTTGCGATAGGTTGCGGGCTGGCCCTGGTCCGCCGGGCAGCACCGGTCGTCCGGCAGCGTGCGCAGGATCGTCATGTCGGGAGACGGCCAGTCGTCGCCCGGCGGCAGCGGCAACTTGTGCGGCGGGTTCGTGGTGTCGCCGCCGCCATGGCTCAGCCAGTCGTGCACCATGAATTGCAGCCAGGCGGGGACGAGCACGTTGAGATGCGGCACCGGCACGAAGCTGCGGCGCGCGAGCAGATCGCGGCTCACCTGCCTTGGATTGGGCTCGTATAGTTCGGGAGGCTGCTCGCCATGGGTGTCGCCGATCGGAACATTGCGTCCGAAGCGGGCCCCGGCCATTCCCATCCAGGGGCAACCGAGATCAGTGTAGCTGCCGTCGGCCTGGCGTTGATCGTGACCATTGCCGCCGGTCGACGGCTTGAGCAGCGAGGGATCCCTCTCGGTATCGGAGAGGTTCTGTTCGCGCATGTTGACGCGATGACCGAGGATGGTCGGCATCGCGAGCAGAAAGGGAAGCCGGTACCAGACCTGGAATCGATTGGTCAGTCCGGCGAAACGCCCGAGCAACTGCTCGCGAAGCGGAGTAGCCACGTTCGGCCTCCCTCGATCTTGCGCCTACGTCATTGACCTCGTGAATGCCCTCTGTGCCCTCGTCCGATCGAACGCCGCTTGTCGCGGTTCTTGGGCGCGATATTGCACCGGACAATCTCCGGTTGCAATACAACTCTTTGCGAGACCGGGCACGCAGCCGCAAGGGTGAGCGGCAGCGCTCGTTGATTGCGTCCGTCCACAGCCCGAAACTGGCGGTCGTTCAATACGATGTTTTTGGAGCATGCGCGGCTCTCGGCCGCAGCAGGCTCGGCGATAGGCGCAGACTATACCACTTTTGATCGTGGCCGGCGAGGACCAGCCGGCGGCCAGAGCACGGCTGCCGGCAACGACTTCAGCGCGGGACTTCGGTCTCGCCGTGGCTCTCGAGCAACGACAGCAGACGCCTGCGCATCAGCATTCCCGGCCGGTCCGACGGCATGTGCATCTCGATCTTGCGATTGATGTCGACGATGGCATCGGGGTCGGTGGACTCCAGGATTTCGCGATCCTCCTCGATGATCGCGGCATCCCAGTCGATCAATTCCTGCGTCGAGCAATCCTCCTCCCGATCGTTGCGGAACAGCACCTGCACGAGCTGGATGCTGCCGTCATCGATCGGGGTCGCCGAATTGAAAATGATGTGCCGCAGGCCGGACGGATATTCGATGTCGAGGGTGCGGCAGAACGGCATGAACCAGGCGTTGCGCATATGACGCTTGGTGGTCGGCTCGGTCGTTCCGGTCACGCGAAACGCAGCCGGGGGATTGTTGATCGGCACGATGGTTTCGGCGCGAAAGCCGTAATCGGTCTCGACGAGCTCATATTTTTCCGGCTTGGGCTGGCTCAGCTGTCCGAAAGTCGACTTGTGAACGAAGGAGAAGTGCGCGTTGTCGAACGAGTTTTCCATCATCCGCAGCGCGGCCGTATTCCATCGATCATCGAACTGATGGATGCGCCGGTAGGCGGGATCGCGATCCTCCGGCAAATCGGGAATGGGAAGCAACGGCTGCTCGAGCGCGACCCACACGTAGCCGTAGCGCGTGTCGCAGTCGAACGCCTTCACGCGCGCGTCGGGAAGCGGTTGTTCGGGAGAGAACTGCGGAATCCGCACCAGCTTGCCGGCGCGGTCGTAGGTCCAGCCGTGATAGCCGCACGTGATGTAGCCGTCCTGGCTCCAGCCTTTCGACAGCCTCGCGGTGCGGTGGCAGCAGCGGTCGGCCAGCGCCGCCGGCTTGCCTTCGCCGTCGAGGAACAACACGATCTTTTCGCCCAGCAGCGTGAAAGGTTTTGGCCCGTCGTCGAGTTTGGCGACCGGTATGGTGGCGTACCAGAAGCGGCGGAGCACTTTCTGTTTGGTGCAGAGCATGGTCTCTCCTATCGGATGGGTCACGCCGCCAGGCGCGCAACGACCCGCGACGCATCATGGCGGAGCTGCTGGAGATCGAGCCCGGGGATCGCGCCGTCGTCGACGACCACGCGGCCGCCGATGATGAGATGGCGCAGATGCGCGGCGCCGGCCGCCGCGACCGGCCCGAGCAGCGGGTCATGCAAGCCGAAATAGCGCGGATGCGACAACTCGAAGACGGCGAGATCCGCGAGCATGCCGGGGGCGATGATGCCGGCCTCCTCGAAGCCCAGAACGCGCGCGCCGTTGACGCTGCCCCACCGCACCACGTCCTCGATGCTCACGGCGGCCGCCCCTTTGGCGGCGCGATGGATGTGCCAGGCGCTGTTCATCTCGCTGATCATGTCGGCGGACTCGTTTGACGCGGCGCCGTCGACCGCCAGCGACACGGCGCCGCCCAGCGCCGCGAGCCTTTCCGCCGGTGCGATGCCCGAGCCCAGACGGCAATTCGATTGCGGGCAATGCGCCATGCCGGTGCCGGTTTCGGCGAGCAGGCGAATTTCGTCATCGTCCACATGAACGAGATGGGCGAGCCAGACATCGCGCCCGAGGTAGTCGTTATCGGCCATCCATGCGACCGGCCGCTTGCCATAGGCCGCCAGGCAGAACTCGACGTCGGCCATGGTCTCGGACAGGTGGCCGTGGATGCGCAGGCCCATGTGGCGCGCGGCCGCGGCGATCACCCGTGGTTGATCCGGCGCCAGCGACCAGGGCGGGGTCGTGGGCGCAAAGGCGACGCGGCGCATGCTGTCGGGCGAGGGGTCATGATGACGCTGCGCGCAGGCCTCGACCGACTTGATCATCGTGTCGATCGGCTCGACCGGCGTCGGGATGATGTCGGGCGTATCGAAGCCGCGCGCCTTAGTCGCGCCGCCGCGGCAGAACACCAGACGGATGCCCAATTGCTCGGCCACCTCGAAGATCACATCGGCGGGATCGAAGCGATAGCTCTCAGCGAAGAGGTAATGGTGATCGGCCGCGGTCGTGGTTCCCGACAGGAGAAGCTCGACCAATCCGATCCGCGCCGCGGTGCGCAGCGCCTCCTCGTCGATCTTGTGCCAGTAGGCATAGGGCACCGCCCGCAGCCAGACCAGCAGCGGGCTGTCGATCGCGGCACGCACGCCCTTGAGGACGCACTGGAACAGATGATGGTGGGTCGAGACGAGGCCGGGATAGATGACGCAGCCGGACGCATCGATCACCTGCTCGCCCGGCTCGCGTTCGAGCCGACCGACGGCGGCAATGCGGCCGTCGACGATGCGGATCGCACCGGTCGCGCGCATGGCCTCGCCAGGAAGCCCGGTGAAGATGCCTGCGGCGCCTTGAACGAGAGTCGAGGTCATGCTTCGGCTCCGACCTCGCTCTCATGCCATTGGCCCAGCGCCAGCTTCGAAAGCCCGGTCATCACCGTAAACAACCCGACACCGGCGAGCGTGATCAGGAAGAGCGCAGCGAACATGCGGGGAATATCGAGTTGAAAGCCCGACTGCAGGATCTCATAGGCCAGCCCCGCGCTGCGTCCGCCGGTACCTGCGACGAATTCCGCGACCACCGCCCCGATCAGCGCCAGCCCGCTTGAAATCCGCAGGCCGCCGAAGAAGTAAGGCAACGCGCTCGGAATGCGCAGGCGGAACAGCGTCTGCAGCCGTCCCGCCCGGTTCATGCGGAACAGGTTCACCAGTCCCGGATCGACGCTGCGCAAGCCGAGCGTGGTGTTCGAAATGATCGGAAACAGCGCCACCACCGTGGCGCAGATGGTCAAGGCCACCTGGGTGTTCTTGACCAGGATGATGATCAGCGGCGCGATCGCCACGATCGGCGTGACCTGCAGCAGGACCGCGTAGGGAAAGAAGCTCTTCTCGATCGCCCGGCTCTGCACGAACAGAAACGCGATCAGCACGCCGACGACGATGGCCGAGATGAACGCCTGCAACGCGACCCGCAGCGTCATCCACAGCGCCGCGAGCAAGGACGGCCAGTCGCTTGCGAGCTTCAAGGCGACGTCGCTCGGCTTCGGGAACAGAAAGACCGGGACATGCGCGCTCCGGCACACGATCTCCCACAGCGCGACGATGACCAGCCCCACCGCCAGCGGCGCGGCGATCGTCATCGCGGTTTCGGACTGCGCAAGCGGACGCATGGTGCGATCTCTCGTCAGCACTGCATTTGCTGCAGGGACACTTCGGTCAGCGCGGCCGACAACGCGCGGCAGTACTCGGCGAAGCGCGGGGCGTTGCGGAAGCTCTCGTCGCGCGGATGCGGCTCGTCGATCGTCATGACCTTGCAGATCCGTCCGGGCTGCGCGCCCATGACGACGACGCGCGTCGACAGGAACACCGCCTCGTAGATCGAATGCGTGACAAAGACGGTGGTCAGCTTGCGCTCCCACCACAAGCGAACGAGATCGGCGTCGAGACGATTGCGGGTAAACTCGTCGAGCGCGCCGAACGGCTCGTCCATGAGCAGGAGATCCGGGTCGGTGGCGAGCCCACGCGCGATCGACACCCGCATCTTCATGCCGCCGGACAACTGCCGCGGATAATGCCGGGCGGCGCCCTCGAGACCGACCCGCGACAAGGCCTCCGCCACGCGCTTGCTGCTTTCGGCCTTCGGCATGCGCGCGAGATCGAGCGGCAGGCGCACGTTCGCCTCCACGCGCGCCCACGGCATCAGGGTCGGGTCCTGGAACACGAAAGCAAGCGACCGACCGCTCGATCCGACCCGGTCGAATGCGCCGGACCACCAAAGAATACGGCCGTCGGACGGCTCGATCAGATTGGCGATGAGCTTGAGCAACGTGCTCTTGCCGCAGCCCGAGGGCCCGATGAGCGTGAGGAACTCGCCGGCGGCAATGGTCAGGTCGATCGGAGCCAGCGCGCGCGTGCCGTTGGGAAAGACCTTGTCCGCGGACAGGATCTCCACCACGGGCGCGCCCATCGGCACACGCCCGCCGGCGTCCTCGGGAAACGTCTTGTTGGGTGCAAGCACAGCCCGGCCGGCGTCACGTCACATGGAGAGCTTGAGGCTCTTCACGAACCTGTCGGTGAACCCCTGTTTCCAGTCGACCTCGGGCTTGAGCAAGCCGGCCGCGACCATGAAATCATAGGTCGCTTTCCACCGCGCTTCCGTGATGATCCCGATCCCCATGGTCTGGGCGTCGCCACCGTCCAACACCTTGAGCGCGCGCAATTGCTCGAGTGCGAAGGCGATCTGCTCGTCGCTCATCTTGGGATTGTCGGCCTTGATGAGCGCATTTCCCGGCGCGGGATCGGTCAGATAGCTCTTCCACCCTTCGAGCGACGCCTTGACGAAGCGCGCGGTCGCCTCCGGATTCTTGTCGACGAAGCCGCGGGTCGTGACCATGGTCGTGCCGTAGGGAGGATAGCCGTCCCGCGCGAACAGGAAGAACTTGACGGGCACCCCTTGCTGTTTGGCCTGGAACGGTTCCGACGAGGGATAGGACTGCTGCACCACGTTCTTGTCGGCGAAGAAGGGCTGCAGGTTGAACGTGTAGGGTCTAGTCTGCTCGTCGGTATACTTGAATTTCCCCTTCAGCCATGGCCACCAGGTCGTGCGGCCCGGCGTCGCCACCAGGATCGTCTTGTCCTTGAGATCGCCGAGGCTCGCGACGTTGTCGTGGGCCATGATGCCTTGCAGGTCGAACTGGAACGAGGTCCCGACGGTGATGACCGGCAGCCCCTGTTCGAGCATCTTGAGGACCTGGAGGTCGTAGCCCATCATGAAGTCGGTCTCGCCGGCGAGCAGCAGCTGCGCGCCGTTGACCTGGGGACCGCCCATCTTGAGCGTGACGTCGAGCCCGGCCTTCTCGTAAAGCCCGGTCGCCTTGGCCTGGTAAAACCCGCCATGCTCGGCCTGCGCGAACCAACTCGTGAGGAACGTGACCTTGTCGGCGCCGAACGCCGTCGCCGACCACACGGTTGCACTCAGGATTCCAGCCACGACGGTCATCGACGGGCGCATGCGCGCGAAACTCGAGCCTGCTTGCGACATTGGGAACCTCATTGTCCCTGTGGACCCGCAGGAGATCAGAGCAAGTCGGATGCCAAAAAAGGGCGGCGGGGCCGTTCTGCTCGCGCACGGAACAGACGGTCGATGCCGCGCGCCTTCGGGCCGGGGCGGCTATAAATCGCGCCCCCAATTGCGTGCGCATCCGCCCGCGACCACGCCAGCGGCACGCAACCGGCAGTCTGTAACCCTGCGGCCCGCCAGGATGCCTTGCCCATCGCTGCGGCATTTGCCGATTTTGGCGGCAGTTCGAGCACTCTCGGCCGGGGCGGCTTCGGGCTTCCAGGCCGCGGATGTTTATGTCATCACGCCAACGCGTTGCGCCGCCGCGGGTCTTGGCGGCGCCTCAACACCTCGCTCAGCGCAGCCGGGCGAGGCGGAGCGTCGTGCCGCCATGAGCATGTCCAGCCTGAAAATCCGCGGCGGCGAGGTCTTTCTGGTGGCCCTGCCGATCCGCCGGCCGCATCACTGGGTCGGCCATACCGCGCGCATCGGCGAAGGTTACGTGGTTCTCCGCCTCGCGCTCGAAAACGGCATCATCGGGTGGGGCGAGGCCCAGGTGATCGGTACCTGGGGCGGCGATCACGGCGCCCGCTATGGAGAAACCCCGAAACTGACGGCGACCGCAATCACGGAGATCCTGCTCCCTGCCATCGCCGGCCACGACGTCACCGAGATCGCGCAATTGCATGCCCGCATGGACCGCGTCCTGCGCGGCTATCCCTATGCGAAAGCGGCCATCGACGTCGCCCTCCACGACGCTATCGGCAAAATCTACGGCGTCCCGGTCTATCAACTGCTCGGCGGCAAGGTCCGCGACGGCGTGGCCATCGCCCATAGCATCGGGATCATGGAGGCCGACGCCGCCGCGCGCGAGGCGGCGGAGGTGATCGCCGAGGGCGTCACCACGATCAAGGTCAAGATCGGCGTGGAGGCCGATCGAGACATCGCGGTGGTCGCGGCGGTGCGCCAAGCGATCGGCAGCGCCGGCAAGATCCGGGTCGACGCCAACCAGGGCTACCGTACCTGGCGCGAGGCCGTACGCGTGATTTCCGCCATGGAGAAATACGACATCGTCTATGCCGAGCAGCCGGTGGAAGGGCTGCGTGGCATGGCGGACGTCAGCGCGCGCATCAATGTCCCGGTCATGGCCGACGAGAGCGCCTGGACCGCCGAGGACGTGCTCGAGATCGTACGCCTCAACGCCGCGCAGATGCTTTCGGTCTACTACACCAAGCCGGGCGGCCTCGCGCGCGCGAAGCGGCTGCTCGCGGTGGCGGGCGCGGCCGCGCTGCCCTGCGACATCAACGGCTCGGCGGAGATGGGGATCGGCGTCGCGGCCGATCTGCATCTCGCGGCGTCCTCGCCGGAGATCGTGCTTCCCGGAACGATTCCGGTGACCTCTACGGCGGAGACGGTCGTGACCAAGGTGGCGGGTCACAAATATCTCGACGACCTGATCAAGACGCCGTTTCGCTTCGAGAAGGGATTCCTCTACGTGCCGGACGGGCCTGGCCTCGGCATCGAGGTCGACGAGGCGAAGATCGCGAAGTACCGCATAGGCTGATGCCGATGCGTGTGATCAAGACCATCGCCATTATCGGCGCAGGCAACGGCGGCTGCGCGGCTGCGGCGCACTTGACGCAACGCGGCTTCGACATCAGGCTCTACGGCCGCAGCGCGGGCACGACCGACCCGTTGCGCGCCATCGGCGGGGTCGCATACGAGGGAGTCCTGGGCGAGGGCTTCGCGCCGCTTTCGCTCATCACCAACGATGCCGCCGCCGCGATCGCCGGCGCCGACCTCGTGCTGATCATGGCGCCGACCCACGCCCATGCAGACGTCGCACGCACCATTGCGCCGCACATCGCGCGTGAGCAGCTCGTCATGGCGGCACCGGGCCACACATTGCTGCTGATCCCGAACGCGATCCGTGCAGCGGGCGGACGGCTTGGTACGTATTGCAACTCTTCGAGCCTGCCCTTCATCTGCCGCAAGAGCGCGCCCGACAGGATCAGGATCACGCGCGTTGCGCAGATCCTGTATTTCGCGGTTTTTCCAGGCAACGAGGTCGAAGCGGTGGCGGACATGGTTCGCCACGTCTTTCCGCAGATCCACCCCACGCCGTCGCTGCTGCATACGGTGTTCCCGTATACCAACGCGATCCACCATCCGCCCGCGTTGCTGCTCAATGTCGGCCGGGTGGAATCGACGGGGGGCGACTATCACCACTACTACGACGGCATCACGCCCGCAGTCGGGCGCCTGATCGATGCGCTCGATGCCGAACGCGTGGCGGTCGCGGCCGCGCTCGGCGTGGCGATCGAGCCGCTGCCGCAGTACTTTTTCCGCATGGGATACACCAATGCGGCCGGACGGGACGGCGGCACCGCCTACGACGTCTTTCACAACAGCGAGCCCAACCGTTGGATCAAGGCGCCGGCCAGCATCGATCATCGCTTTCTCAACGAGGACGTGCCCTATGGGCTGGTGGCGATCGCCGAGCTCGCTCGTGTCGGCGGCGTGCCGACGCCGTGCGCGGACGCAGTCATCGACATTGCCTCGATCGTCGCCGCGCGTGCGTATCGCGACGAGGGGCTGACACGCGGACGCATGGGCATTGCCGGTATGACCGCGGCGGAGGTTACGGCGCTGCTGCGGAGCGGAAATACGCGCGAGCAATGAGATCGGGCGACAATCCGTGCCGTCATCCCCGTGGAAGCGGGGATCCATATTCCAGAATCCGCGGTGCGGAGCACAATGGGTCCCCGCTTTCGCGGGGACGACAGCTCAGTGCGCCCGCTTCTGGTCTTCCGCGCTGCGGTGGCTATCGCGGGTTTGTTGACAACGACCCATGCTGCCCATGA
This sequence comes from uncultured Alphaproteobacteria bacterium, assembly GCA_963725065.1. Classification (GTDB taxonomy): domain Bacteria; phylum Pseudomonadota; class Alphaproteobacteria; order Rhizobiales; family Xanthobacteraceae; genus VAZQ01. Next base: position 81,017 of record CAVRXD010000029.1, on the reverse strand, counting down.
TCCTGTCTTCCGTCCCACCTTCCACCACATTGCGCACGCGGAACGCGAAATGGCAGTGAATACGGTTGCGGTTCTCGGCGCAGGACATGGTGGTTGCGCCGCCGCCGCCGACCTTGGCACGCGTGGCTACTCGGTACGCCTACACGCACGCAACGCGGAGCGCCTCGCGCCGTTGCGCGCACAAGGCGGCATCGAGGCGCGCGGTGTCGCACAGGGACTGGTTCCGATCGATCTCATGACGACGGATGTCGTCGAAGCGGTTCGCGATGCCGATCTCATCATGCTGGTGGTGCCGTCGGTCGCGCACGGACACTATGCGCGCGCATTGGCGCCGCTGATCGACGGCAGCCAGCCGATCTTCATCAATCCCGGACACACTGGCGGCGGGCTGCACTTCCTGCGCGAGCTGCGCGACGCCGGCTATCGCGGGCCGGTTCGCAGCTGCGAGACGGTGACCCTGACCTACATCACACGGATGGAGGGACCGGCCCTCGTCAACATCTACAGCTACACCAAACGGCTGCGCTTCGCCGCGCTTCCGGGCAAAGACACCGCCGCGTTGTTCGCATTGATCCAGCCGCTCTATCCCGAGATTCAGCAGGCGAGCAGCGTGCTCGAAACCGCGCTGTCGAACCTCAACGCGATATTTCACCCGCAAGGCATGATCATGAACGCCGGCTGGATCCAGCACACCAGCGGCGATTTCCTATTCTATCGCGAAGGGTTCACGGATGCGGTCGGCCGGGTGACGGCGGCGGTGGACGCGGAGCGCATCGCGGTCGCAAAGGCGCTGGGCATTCCGGCCACGCCCTTCATCGAGGTGTTCTACCAGGCCGGACTCACCACCAAGGCGGCACGGGACAGCGGAGATATTTCCCGGGCATGCCTGGAGAGCGAGCCGAACAAGACCATCAAGTCTCCCTCCTCGCTCAACCATCGCTACGTCCACGAGGATGTCGGCTACGGTCTCGTTCCCCTGGCCGCGCTCGGGCGGCTTGCCGGCGTCGCGACGCCGACCATCGACGCGCTGATCCAGCTTGCGGGGCTTGCCGTCGGAATAGACTATACGCGCGAAGGGCTCACGCTCGAACGTCTCGGGCTCGCCGGAAAGTCGGCGTCCGAATTGCTGCATTTCGTCGAGCACGGCGCCTGACCAAGGATTGCTGATGGAACACGAACTTCTGCGCAAGCTGCGATCGGCCATGGCCAAGGCCGGGCATGACGCGCTGGTCGCCTTTTCACAGGACAACGTCACCTATACCGCGGGCTTCCTGGTCCCGAGCCACGCGAGCAATCGCTTTCGCCGCACCATCACGGTGCTCGCCGGCGAGACCTTCGCCACACAGATCGTGGTCAATGTCGAGGAGAACCTGGCCCGGCAGCGCTCGCGCTTCTCCGACATCCGCCCCTACAACCAGTTCACCGAAGATCCGGCGGACCTGCTCGCCGATGCGCTGCTGGAAGCGGGCGTGGGCTCCGGACAAATCGCGATCGAGCTCGATTACATGCCCGCGCAGGATTACATCCGGCTGCGCGAGCGGCTGCCCGCCGCGACATTCGTGCCGTCGCGCGAGCTCTATTTCGATGCCCGCATGGTCAAGACCGACGAAGAGATCGCGGTTCTCAAAGAGGTCGGCCGGCTGACCGATCGGGTGATCGGCGAGGTTCTGCGCGAGATCCGGCCGGGAATGACCGAAAAATCGGTCGCCCAGATCGTCGGCAACAGGATGCTGGAGGGCGGCTGCGACGGCCTGAAATGTCAGGTCGGCTCCGGTGTGCGCAGCAGCATCACCAATTGCACCCCGACCGACAAGGCGATCGAACAAGGCGACATCGTCCGGCTCGAGATCCTCGGCGACATGAAACAGTATCGCTCCAACGTGACCCGCACCGCCGTCGTCGGCGCGCCGACCGACGAGCAGCGCGACATCTGGAACGTGATGATCGGCGCGCGCGAGGCCTGCAAATCGATGCTCAAGCCCGGCACCGCGGTGGCGGACCTCTATCGTGCTTACGTCACATACCTGCGCGACCGCGGCATCGAGCCCACGCTGAAATTCCTCGGTCACGGCATCGGCCAGACCATCCATGAAGAACCCTACATCACCGAAACCCGAACCGTGGTGCTGGAGCCCAACATCACCTGCACGATGGAGCCGCTCTATATGATCCCCGGACGCATGGGCTTTCACGTCGAGGACATGTATCGGATCACCCCGACCGGCTTCGAGGCGCTGACCGGCGCGATCACCCCGAATGACGAGCTCATCAGGATCGGCTGATGGCGCACCGTTCTCTTCCAGCGGGCGAGTGGATTTCAGCATGACCGAGATGCCGGTGCGCGTCGGCGTGAACTTCGATGGCTTCGTCACCACGGGAGAAGCCATTGCCCTCGCGCAACGCGCGGTCGACGCGGGAGCAAGAAGCCTCTGGGTCGCGGAACATCTCGGTTATCGCGAAGCCATCGCGACCTGCATGGCATTCGCCCTGAAAGCGCCGGGCCCCATACTCGTTCCGACCGCCGTGAGCCCCTATTTGTGGCATCCGACGCCGACCGCCATGGCGATGGCGACGCTCGATGAGGTCGCGCCCGGATGCGCCGCGATCGCAGTCGGCGTGGGCAATCCCCTGTTCCTTCAGGAATCGGGCCGCGCGGTCGAACGGCCGGTCCGCGCCATGAGGCAGTTCACCGAGGCCTTGCGCAAGCTGTGGGCCGGCGAGGCCGTCCACGTCGACGGCGAGTTCGTCACGCTGGCCGGCGCCCGGTTGGCATTCAAGCCGAGTGCGCCGATTCCGATCTACATCGCCGCGATGGGCCCCGACATGCTGCGGCTGGCGGGCCGCATCGGCGACGGCGTGGTGCTGTCGGCGGGATTGTCGACCGCAACGGTGCGAGCGTCGATCGCGCTATGTGCCGAGGGCGCCGCCCGGGACGGACGCGATCTCGCCGCGTTCCGCCGCGCCGGATATCTGTTCTTCGGCGTCTCGCGTGACGCCAGGGAGGCCGTCGACGCGGTCCGGCAAAAGCTCGCATTCGTGATGCGCAACAAGTTCCTCGCCGCCAACATCAAGGCGTCCGGCATTACCGTCGATCAGGAGGCGGTGATCGCCGCCATCGCCCGCCGCGATATCGCCGGCGCCGCAGCGCTGGTCCCCGACGAAGCGGTCGAGGCCTTCGGCATCGCGGGAACCCCGCAGCATTGCACCGAGCGGTTGCAGGATTTCATCGATGCCGGAATAAACGAGCCTGTCCTCGGCCTGCTCGGCAGCAGCGAAAACTGTCTGCTCGCGCTCGATGTCATGCGAGAATTCGTGGCATAGCTTTTGCTGGTCGGCCATAGTCGGCTGCGGCGGATGTGGCGCGGGAAACGCGCTCTGTGATCCGGCATCGGGCCGCCGTCGACGTGACGCCTGCGAATGCTGAATCGGACCGCGCAAATTCGCTCCAGTGACGTTTACGAGGGAGACGAGAGATGAACCGCAGAGCCCTTCTGACATGTGCCGCCTTCGTTGCAGGACTCGCGGTCGCCGGTTCACCGGGCTCGCGGGCACAGACGTACCCCTCCGAACCGATCACGTTGATCGTGGCGTGGCCGGCAGGCGGCGGCAGCGACATCAGCATGCGGCTGATCGCCGACGCACTCAGCAAGCAGATCGGCGTCCCGGTGGTCGTGCTCAACAAGCCGGGTGCCGGCGGCTCCATCGGCCACCGCGAGATCGTGAACGCCAAGCCCGACGGCTACACCATCGGCATGTTCAGCTCCGGCGGCATCGCGCTTCCCTATCTCAACGCCCAGGCCAACACCTTCGACGAGCTGCAACCCATCGCCTTTTTCGGCGAAGATCCGAATGCGTTGCAGGTCAGCAACGCCAGCGGCATCACGTCGCTCAAGGACTATGTCGAGCGCGCCCGCGCAAATCCGGGCAAGATCAAGAACGGCAACGACCAGCCGGGCGGCTCGTCCTACATCGGTGCGGCGCTCTACGAGAAGCTGCTCAACGTGAAGCTCACCAAGGTGTCCTATGCCGGTTTCGGTCCGACCGTGATCGGATTGATGGGCGGCGAGGTGGACTCCGCGACGGTTCCGGTGCCCGACACCATCGAGCAGCACAAGGCGGGCAAGCTGAAGATCCTCGGCGTCTCCGCGACCGAACGGCACTTCATGGCGCCCGAGATCCCGACATTCCGCGAGCAAGGCTTCGAGGTCGTCGTCGGCTCGTGGCGATGCATCGTCGGTCCGAAAGGCATCCCGGAAGACCGCTTGCGCTTTCTCGAAAACAACATCATCGCGGCGCTGAAGAGTCCCGACTTCCAGGCCAAGGCAAAACAGTCCGGCTTCGTCGTCCAGCCGGGCGACGCCAAGGCGACTTACCAGCGCTGGCGGGACGACGATGCCCAGCTCTATCCAATTCTCCTCGAGGCGGGCCTGGTGAAGGCGCGGCAGAAATAGGCCGCGGCGCCCTATAGCCCGCCAGGCGGACGCTCGCCCGAGCGGGTGGGCGACACGGAGCAGCGGGGCGATGAGCCGCATATTTGCGAGCAAGGATTTTCTCGCCGGCGGCCTCTACATGGCGTTCGGCCTGCTGGGCCTCTGGCTCGGACGCAACCTCGACGCCGGAACCGCAAGCGCGATGGAAGCGGGTTATTTCCCGCGGCTCGTCTGCGCGCTGCTGGTCGCGATCGGTGCGGCGCTCGCGGCGATGTCGCTCTTTCGGGCCGGAGAGATTCCGGAGCGCGGCAGGTGGCGGCCGCTGGTCTTCGTGACCCTGTCGTGCCTCGCCTTCGCGCTCCTGCTGCATCCGCTCGGGCTCGTGCCGACGATGCTGGTCAGCATCCTGCTCGCCTGCTTTGCCGGCGGACATATCCGCCCGATCCCGTTCGTGTTGCTCTGCCTCGTCCTGGTCGTCGCCATTGTCGGGATTTTCGTGCTCGCACTGCGCATCCAGATCCCGCTCTGGCCGGCGCTCTGACATGCCCGACATCCTGTCCAATATCGCGATGGGGTTCGGCATCGCGCTGACGTGGCAGAACATCGGCTTGTGCCTGTTCGGCTGCGTGATCGGAACTGCGATCGGGGTCTTGCCCGGGATCGGGCCGCTCACCACGATGGCAATGATCCTCCCGGTCACCTTCTGGCTGTCGCCGGTGGGCGCGCTGATCATGCTGTCGGGCGTGTTCTACGGCGCGCAGTACGGCGGCTCGACCACCGCCATCCTTGTCAAGATCCCCGGCGAGACCTCCTCGGTCATCACCGTGCTGGACGGCCACGCCATGGCGCAGGCGGCCGTGCCGGCCCGGCGCTCGCGATCGCGGCGCTCGGATCGCTGTTCGCGGGATCGGTGGTGACGCTGCTGATCGCGGTCGGCGGCCCGCCGCTCGCCAAGATCGCGCTGCTGTTTCAATCGGCGGACTACGTCTCCGTCATGTTGCTCGGCCTGGTGTCCGCCGTGGTGCTCGCGCACGGCTCGGTGCTCAAGGCCATCGGCATGATCGTGCTCGGTGTCATGCTGGGCCTCGTCGGCACCGATGTGTCGACCGGCGAGTACCGGATGACCATGGGCCTCGACGTTCTCTTCGACGGCATCGGATTCGTTCCGCTGTCGATGGGCCTGTTCGGATTGGCCGAGATCATGGTCAATCTCGAAGCTGCAACGGGCGCCGGCGTGCAGGCCAAGATGGTCAGCGGACTGTGGCCGACGCGCGCCGATCTCAAGCGATCGTTCCCGCCCATGGTGCGCGGCACCGTGATTGGAACGGCATTCGGAATTCTCCCCGGCGGCGGCCCCACGATCGCAGCATTCTCGGCCTACAGCCTCGAAAAGAAGATCTCGAAGACGCCGGAGCGGTTCGGCAAAGGTGCGATCGAAGGCGTGGCGGCGCCGGAATCGGCAAACAATGCGGCGGCGCAGGCGTGCTTCATTCCGATGCTCAGCCTCGGCATTCCGCCCAATGCGCTGATGGCGCTCATGATCGGCGCCATGATGGTGCACGGCATCACCCCCGGGCCCGAGATCATCACCAAGCAGCCCGCGCTGTTCTGGGGGTTGATCGCGAGCATGTGGTTGGGAAACCTGATGCTCGTCATCCTCAATCTGCCATTGATCGGGCTCTGGGTGAGGCTGCTGCAGGTGCCCTACGGCTATCTGTTCCCGACCATCCTGATCCTATGCTGTGTCGGCACCTACACGCTCAACTCCAGCACCGGCGACGTCATCGTCATGACGGTGTTCGGCGTCATCGGCTATGCGTTCCGCAAGCTCGACTGCGAGCCGGCCCCGCTGCTGCTGGGTCTCGTGCTGGGGCCGATGCTCGAGGAAAACTTCCGCCGCGCCATGGTTCTGTCCAACGGCGATTGGTCGGTGTTCGTGCAGCGGCCGATCAGCCTGGGCTTCCTGCTGCTCGCCGGTGCACTGCTGCTGGCGGTTGCGCTGCCGAATATCCGTCGCAGCCGCGAGCAGGCGTTTCTCGAATGAGCGGCTTTCTTCGCGATCGGGCCGTCAATCAGCGGATGGTGGCCAGCCGCAATTGCCCCAACTACGATGCCGACGCTGCACTCGGCTCGAGCAGGGAATGATTGATGCCTGTCGGCGTGTTCTTCGATGGATTCTCGTCCACCACCGAGATGCTCGAAGTCTGCCGCGAGGCCGAGCAGGCAGGTGCGTCGAGCCTCTGGTTCGCTCAGCACATGGGCTATCGCGATGCCCTCGTCTGGGCCACCGCGGCGGCGAGCGTCACACAGCGCGCCACCCTCGTCCCGACCGCGATCAGCCCCTATCTGTGGCCGCCGTTGCCGGTCGCAATGGCAATTTCGACGCTCGGCGAATTCGCCCAGGAGCGCGTGATCCTCAACGTATCGGTCGGCAATATCCTCAATCTCGCCGAATCCGGCGTCGAGCCGGTGAAGCCGATCCGGATCATGCGGGATTACGTCGAGGACCTGCGCGCGCTGTGGGCGGGCAAGCCGGTCACCCATGAAGGCGAGTTGCACAAGCTGCGCGGCGCCAAGATGGTGTTCGACCAGGGGCGACGATATCCGATCTACATCGCATCGACCGGACCGCAGATGCTCAAGCTCGCAGGCGAAATCGCCGACGGCGTGCTGCTCTCGGCCGGTCTTACACTGGCGTCCAGCACGCGCTGTCTCGAACTCGCGGCAGCAGGCGTCAGTGCCATGGGGCGCGATCCCGCGGCGCTGCGAAAATGCACCTTCATCAACTGCAACGTCTCGAGCGACAGCGCGGCCGCCAGGACGGCGATGCTGCGCAAGCTCGCATTCCTGTTCCGCAGCCGCGGTCACGCCGACAACATCAAATCGTCGAACCTCGATATCGACCATCAGGCGATCATGCAGGCGCATGCCCGCCACGATTTCGATGGCGCCGTTCGGTTGCTGCCGCCGGAGGCCGCCAACGTCTTCGCCGCCGCCGGCACGCCGACGCAATGCCGGGCCCGGCTGGAGGAGTATCTCGCGATCGGCCTCGATGAGCCCATCATCGAGGTCTCGGGGAGCAGCGACGAGCGCAAGCTCGCGCTCGACGTCGTCCGCGACATTGCGCGACGGTAGGCGTGTCGATGAGCACCCTGTTGCAGATGCGTGATGTGCGGCTGGTGTATGGCCGCCGACGCCCGACCCTTGCCATCGAAGGGCTCGATCTCGAGATCGACCAGGGGAAATTCGTTGCCGTGGTCGGGCCGTCCGGCTGCGGCAAGTCGTCGCTGATGAAGCTCGTGACCGGCTTGCGGCGGCCGAGCGCGGGCAGCATCGAGGTCGCGGGCAAGGAGGTGAACGGACCTCTGAAAATCGTCGGCATGGCCTTTCAGAATCCCACGCTGCTGCCCTGGCGCACGACACTCTCGAACGTCATGCTGCCGCTCGAGATCGTGGAGCCGCATCGCCATCAGTTCCGGCGCGAGCGCGCGCGCTACCGGCAGCAGGCGAACGCGCTGCTCAACCTGGTGGGGCTGGAGAATTTCGGCGAGAAGTATCCATGGCAGCTGTCCGGCGGCATGCAGCAGCGTGCTTCGCTGTGCCGCTCGCTCATTCACGAGCCGGCCTTGCTGATGCTCGACGAGCCGTTCGGCGCCCTTGATGCCTTTACCCGCGAAGAGCTGTGGGACGTCCTGCAGGAGCTCTGGATGCGGCGCGGCTTCACCACGATTCTGGTGACGCACGACCTGCGCGAAGCCGTCTATCTCGCCGATACCGTGCACGTGATGTCGAGCCGGCCCGGACGCATCATCGCCACCCACGACGTGCCCATCGAACGTCCCCGTCGGCCGCGTACGGCCTATGAGCCGCGCTTCATGGATATCGTTGCCCGCATCCGCGAAGAGATCCGCGGCGAGCGCAACGAGCAGCCGCCGGCGGGAGCGCACGCCTGATGCAGTCCGAGTTCGCCGAGCGCGCGGTACCCTGGGTCGCGTCGCTCGCGCTGCTGTTGATCTGGGAGATCGGTTGCACGCTGTTCAACGTTCCGGAATTCGTGCTGCCGAAGCCTACCGTTGTCCTCGCCGCGCTGGTTCAGTGGGCAGGCCCGATCTGGTTCCACGCCAGCCACACCTTGATCACGACGGTTCTCGGATTTGCAATCTCGGTGGGCGCGGGAGTTCTCATCGGCATTGCGGTCGGCTCTTCCCGCCTGGCCTATCGCGGCTTCTATCCCATGCTGGTCGGCTTCAATTCGATCCCCAAGGTTGCGATTGTGCCGGTCCTGGTCATCTGGTTCGGCATCGGCGTGGTGCCGGCCGTGCTCACCGCGTTCCTGATGAGTTTCTTCCCGATCGCGGTCAACGTCGCGACCGGGTTGGCCACGGTGGAGCCGGAGATGGAGGACGTTCTCCGTTCGCTCGGGGCCAAGCCGCGCGACATCATCCTCAAAGTCGGGTTGCCGCGCGCCTTGCCTTACTTCTTCGCCTCGTTGAAGGTCGCGATTACGCTCGCCTTCGTCGGCTCGGTGATCTCGGAGTCGATCGCCTCGAACCGCGGCATCGGAACCCTGATGGTGCAGGCCGCGAGCGACTTCCGCATTGCGCTCGTGTTCGCGGGGCTCGTCGTCACCGCCGTGATGGGCATTGCGATGTATGCGAGCTTCGCGATGCTCGAATTGCGCACCACGCACTGGGCAACGCGGCGCATGGACTTCGACGCCGATGATTAGGCCGCCCCTCCACCTGACGTCCGCCATCCGATTCGTCGATCAAGGAGAACACGCATGATCATTTCACTGGTTCGAGCGGGTGCCGCTGCCCTGGCTCTCGCCGTCTTTGCTTCGCCCGGCGACGCACAGACACCGAACGTCAAGTTCACGCTCGACTTCGCGATTCAAGGCCAGCAATCGCCGTTCGTGCTGGCGGCCGAAGGCGGCCACTTTGCGCGCGCCGGCGTGAACGTGCAGGTCGACCGCGGCTACGGCTCTGCCGATGCCATCACCAAGGTCGCGAGCGGCGCCTATGACATGGCCTTTGCCGACATCGGCGCCTTGATCCAGTTCAACGGCAGGCAGGCCGGCGCCAAGGTCGTCAGCGTGTTCCAGGTCTACGACGCCGCGCCCATGCTCATCCTCTCGCTGAAGAAATCGAACATCACCAAACCGAGCGACCTCGCCGGCAAGCGGCTGGCGTCACCGCCGGGGGCATCGAGCCGCGTGATGTTTCCGCTGTTCGCCCTCGCCAACGGGCTCGACCCGGCCTCGGTGAACTGGATCGACGTCACCCCGCAGCTGCGTGAGACCCTGCTGGTGCAGGGCCAGACCGACGCCACCACCGCGCTCGTCACCGATCTCGCCGGGCTCGAACGCCTGGGGATCACCGAGAACGATCTCAACATCATGCGCTTCAGCGATTTCGGCGTCGGGCTCTATGGCCACTGCATCCTGACGACGCCGGAATTCGCGGCGAAGAATCCGGACGCGGTCAAGAAGGTCGTCAAGGGAATCGTCGAAGCGTTGAAGACGGCGATTGCTGATCCTGCGGTGTCGATCGCCGCCATCAAGAAGCGCGAGCCGCTGGTCGACGAGAAAGTGGAACGTGGCCGGCTCGAGCTTGTGATCAAAAATGCGATCGTCACCGATCGGGTGCGGCGCGAGGGTCTGAGCGCCGTCGATCCCGAACGCATGAAGCAGACGATCGAGATGGTGGCCAAGACCTTCAACATTCCGGCGCCCGACGCTGCCGCGATCTACCGCGCCGAGTATCTGCCGCCGCGCGCGGAGCTGCAGCTCAGATGATGCCGATAAAGGGCCGCTGGTCGGAACAATTCTACCCCACGACGAGAAGCTTGTCGGTATCGAGATAGTCCGACAACAACTCGCATCCGTTGGGCGTGACCAGAACCATATCCTTGTTCTGCATCCCGAAGCCGAAACCGGTCTCGTAGATCAGCGGCTCGATGCCGAGCACCATGCCGGCCTCGAGCGCGCGGTCGTCGGTCGGGCCGAGGTAGGGATCCTCGTGCAGATGCAGACCGATGCCGTGGCCGATGAAGGAAATCGGCGGCAGTCCGAGCTCGCCGACCTTGGCGAGATAGAGCTCGTAAATCGCGCGGCTCGACGCGCCCGGCTTGATCGCGTCCAGCAGCATATATTTGCACGCCGTCAGGTTCGCCCAGATCCGTTCGGCGTGAGGCGGCGGCGCGCCCACGGCGGCGGTACGGCAGACGCCGGCGTGATAGCCGCTGATGATCGGGAAAATCTCGACGCGGCACACGTCGCCCTGCTTGAGCATGCGGTCGGTGGGACCGACATTGGGAAAGACGCTGCGCTCGCCGGTCGCCACGATCATCAACTTGAAATACTCGGCGCCCTGCTCGTAGATGCCGCGGGTGAGCGCGGCGGCGAGGTCCATTTCGCTCGAACCCACATGCACCGCGCGATACGCCTCGGTGATCGCCCGGTCGGCGATGCGCGACAGCCGCCGCAGAATGTCGATCTCCCCCGGTGTCTTGATCTCGCGCAAACGCGCAAGCATGACCTGTACCGGCGCAAAGCGGGCCTGGGGAAGCAATCCGGACAGGGCGGCAAAGTCACCGGCCGGCAGGTAGTCCATCTCGACGCCGATGCGGGAGTCCGCCAGGCCATGCTTGCGCAGGAGCGCGGCGAGCACGGCCATGGCGTCGAATTCGAATTCGCGCCAGACGGCGATCTCTGTCCCCGACGGCGATTTCGCGCGGATCGTGCTCGCCTCCATGTCGATGACAACAAGCGCGACGGCCCCGTCGGCGGTCACCAGCGCCATGGCATGACGCCAGCGCATGAGCGGCTGCGTCGGCGACAGAAAGCCGGTCACGTAGGCGAAGTTCTCGGGCGAGATCGAAAGGACCGCGTCAAGCCCGGCGTCCTTCATGGCGCGAACCTGACGCGCAATCACGTCCTGGCGCATGCGTTAGCCTTTCCCGCCGACGCTGTAGCGCCGGATTTTCGCCTCGTCGGCGGCGATTCCCATCCCTGGACCCGTCGGCAATTCGATCGCGCCATCGACGAACCGCATCGGGGCGGCGATCAGGTCGTCCTTGTAGTAGATGCCTGCCACCTGTCCCGACTGCGCCTCGGCCGGGGTCGAAACTGGAACGACGCAGGAGAGCACGGCAGCCGGTGCCGCGGCCGCAAGTTGCAGATTGGCGAGATTTCCGATTCCGGTCTCCACAGACCCGTTGACGTTGCAGATGAGGCCCGCGGCGCGCGCCACCGCGGCAACCTCCATGGCGCGATAGAGGCCGCCGGGCTTGGTGGTGTAGATCGACACGATCTGCGCCGCACGCTTTTCAATGATCTCGACGACGTCGTGGGCATTCCATGCGCTTTCATCGGCCATGACCGGCGCGTCGATCGCGCGTGCAACCTCGGCCAGGCGCGCGATGCCTTCGACCGGCTGCTCGAAATAGATCAGATCGAACCGCTCCATGCGCCGATACGTGCGGATCGCTTCGCCTGGCGTGCGGTAGCCCTGGTTGGCGTCGACGCACAACGCGATGCCGGCCCCGACGGTTTCGCGAACCCGCCGCACCATGTCGACGTCGCGGTCCGGATCGACGCCGACCTTGATCTTGATGGTGCGGATGCCCTCCTTTGCAACCTGCGCGACTTCGCGCTCCGCTTCTTCGGCGCCAATCAATCCGATCGAATGGGTGATCGGAATGCGCCGGCGCACTGCCCCGCCGAGCAGGCGATGCACCGGCAGCCCCCATTGGCGGCCGGCAAGATCATAGGCGGCGAATTCCACGGCCGCTTTGGCATAGGGATAGCCCTTGATGCTGCGATCCATGCGCGCGTGCAGCTCGGCGATCTCGCCTGGCATGCAGCCGTTCACGGCCGGCGCGAGATATCGGGTGATGACCTCGATCGTGGTTGCGGGGCTCTCACCGAAATAGCGACCGAAATCGCCGCCCCAATCCTTGAGCGCCGGCGCCTCGCCCCAACCCACGGTGCCGGCCGCATCGATCATCTTGACCAGCACATAGCCGCCGATCGGCTCCGTCAACCCGGTCCACTTGTGCTCACGCCGGGTCGGCAATGCAACGTGATGAAGCTTGATCGCGGCAATAGGCTGGTCGGACATGCGCACACCGTAGACAGTCGGAGCGCGGACCGTATCGGCAGCAAATGCCGTTTGCAAACCGATGGTGAAGCGAAGCCTCCGCGCTCGTTCGCGCGCGGCGCACGCCGCGGCGATGGTTTGCCGGCGTCCGCACGGCCCGGTAGTGTCCGCCGCTGCGACGCAGTGCGACACGGCCGCATCGAATTGATCGGAATTCGGCAGCAAGAGATCTGGTGATGAAAATCATTGCGCTCGAGGAACACTTCATCATGCCGCAGGAAGAGCAGAACCTTCCGCCGGGCGCACATCGCGGCAACGACCGCGAAAAGCTCCTCGGCTTCGATGTCGTGGCCGAGTTGCTCAACCTCGGCGACACCCGTCTCGCTGCCATGGATGCCGCCGGCATCGATGTGCAGGTGCTCTCCCACAACCAGCCCGGTTGTCAGGCACTCGACGCCGACGCGGCGATCCCGATGGCGAGGGAGGTCAACGATCTGTTGTTCGAAACCATCAAGGCGCATCCCGATCGATTTGCCGGCCTCGCCGCCCTGCCGACGGCGGATCCTGCGGCTGCGGTGAAGGAGCTCGACCGCGCAGTGACCCGGCTCGGCTTCAAAGGCGCGATGATCAACGGTCACACCCGGGGCACGTTCATCGACGACAAGAAGTTCTGGTGCATCTTCGAATGCGCGCAGGCGCTGCAGGTCCCAGTCTACCTGCACCCAAGCAAGCCGCACCCCGCGGTGATGCAAGCCTATTTCGAAGGATACGAGGAATTGGCGCTCGCCGCCTGGGGCTTCGGCATCGACACCGGCGCGCATTTTCTCCGCCTCGTCTTTGCCGGGGTGTTCGATGCCTTCCCAGCTCTGACTTTCATCCTCGGCCACCTCGGCGAGGGCCTGCCGTTCATGCTCCACCGGATCAATGACCAGACCCGGCTCGCGGCTGCCCGTCGCGGTCTCAAGCGCACCCCGGAGCAGTATTTGACGGAGAATCTGGTGGTCACCTGCAGCGGCAATTTCTCCGCGCCCGCCTTCCTCTGCTCCGTGATGGCGCTCGGCGTGGACAACGTGCTGTTCTCGGTCGACTGGCCGTACGAATCAAACGTGACGGCGGTGGATTTCCTCAAGCGCCAGCCGCTCGGCCCGCACGACATGGAAAAAGTCGCGCATCTCAATGCCGAACGCGTTCTCCGTCTTTGACGATGGAGGGACCGCGGAATACCGGGCCGAACCGGCGCCGGACGAACGCGGCGGCTACATGAAAGGCCAATGTTCAATCCACAGATAGCAGCCCGCGGCGATCGCCGCGAAGTCCAGAGCCGGCCGGTACGAATACAAGAGGCGCCACGGCGAGAATGTGACGACGATGGCAGCGACGAGGGCGGCAACCAGATAGGCGGCCAACGGCCAGTACCAGCTCAGGGAGACAAATCCCCAAGCAAAGAGCGAATAGGTCAGCACCATCGACACCAGGCCCAGGGACCTGCGCAACGCCGAGGCGTTCACGCCGCCTTCGCCGGTGCCAAAAAGGAAGATACGCGAGGAGACGAGGCCGATGATGGCGGCTGCGACAAACAATATCTCCGAGAGGCTTCCCATGCTTTGTAGCGAGATCACCGGCCTGCTCCTGACAAAGGGTGTCGGTTTCGAGGCGCGCGGCCTCGATCTCCTTCGGTTCGCCGAAACATCGAACGCCACCGATACTAGGGGAGCGTAACGGGCCAACGCTTCGGCCGGTGTGTCGGCCGTCACAAAGTATCCGATTGTTTGCGCGAAGGCCGTCACCCCTGCCGGGCACGCCGGGAAACGCCCTTCTATTCTCGACCCATGATCCAGCCGCGGCGCGCTAGTTCGGAGCGGGTTGCGTGTTCGAATCGACCGCGGGGGGAGCGGGTGGTGGAGACGCCTCGCGGCCCTCGAGCACGTCCAACTTCTTCGATTGCTGTTCGACCGCCCGTAGTGCCAGCCAGTTGGCGAGCGCCGCGGCGTCGATGGTGCGCTTGGGTGCGTTGATCGGCCCCTTCAAGGCGATGGTAATTTCCGGGCGGGTGTTGATTGGAGATCCCGCGCCGCCCGGTCCGAACAACAGCAACCGCGCCTCCAGCGTGCCCTCGGCCAGATCGACGCTGCCACCCACCGTGAGGTCGGCGCCCTGCGCGCGCACGACGGTGTTGCTCAACCGCGCCTGCCCAGCGTTGATCACAATCGGGCCCTCGGCCCGCGCGATGGCAAGGGCCCCGCTCGCGAGTGCGGACTCCAGTCTCTCCCGCACGCTGATCGCGTTGACCGGCAGACCGCGATCGACCGCGCGCATCACAGCCTCGAACGCCGCGGGATCGAGTCGCGCCAGCCTGCCGTTCTCGAGCGTAAACCTACCGCCGCCCTCGAGTGACCCGATGAGCGCGCCCGCGCTCATTCCGGTTCCCTCGGCGCTGAGATCGAAGGCAAACCGGCCGGAGATCAATCCGTCGCCCGGGAACATCTCGGCGGCATTGGCGTCAGTGAGCCTGATGCGGCTTCGCGCAATCAAGCCATCGCCGTGGCGCAGGAAAACCAGTTCGCCCCCCATGCGGCCGCCGGCCATGCTTCCGTCGATCACCTGCAACGCCAGCTGGGATTCCCCGATGCGAAGCACGCCTCTCACGTCGCGCGCGACGAGCTTCGCAGTGAGCGGCACCTGCGCGGCTTTCACCGAGAGCTGCCCGCCGAGGCGGAGCAATCCCCGCTCGAACGGTTCGGCCGGCCAGAGCCCAAGCGCCTTTCCAAGTGCCCCCGCGCCTGTACTGACGTTGGCGCCGGCGGACTGCGTCGGAATTCCGATCGCCACGGCGATCGCGGCCGGCAGATCCAACGTGCCGAGCTCGATATCGCCATCGAGCGTCATCGGTTGTTGGTTCCTCAACACCACCCGTCCGGCAACCTTCGTTCCCGCCACCGTTCCGGCGACCTCGGTGAACAGCGTCTCGTCGGTGAGGTCGACGCTCGCGCTCACCGACGTGGGCAGCAGTTCGGCGGGTCGGTCGGCCGGCAACGTTCGTGGCGAGCGGATATTGGCATTGACGATCTTGAGGTTGAGGCCTGCGCTCGGCCCGGCACCACCCGAAACACGCATGCTGCCGTTGGCCGAGATGCCGAGCGCCCCGACGGCGAGTTGGCTGTCGACCACAAGGTCGCCGCCGAGTTGTCCTTTGGCCGTCAGCGTCAGTCGCCCCGGCCGCTTGTCGACCGCGATGAATCGGTCGAGCCCGATCAGGTCCATCAGCGCCGCGCCCTCATCGGCGTCCACGCGCCCGCTGACATTCATCTGGGCGGCCCCGAGCGCCGCGATGTCGAGCTTCCCTCCATCACTGGCGGTGCCGACGTCACCCTGTAGCGCGAGGCGGGAGACGCCGGCGCGACCATCGATCTTGAACGTGGCGGTCGCGGCAGTGCTCCCGGCTGCGCCGGGATCGACTGCAAGCGACGCGCGCATAGTCAGCGGTGTCAGACGTCCCGCCGAGCGGCGAAGCTGGTCGGCCGCCTGGGGCGCGGATTTCTCCAACAGGACCAGAAGGCCGTCGAGGGTTCGCGCGTCGAAGTCAACCGTCATCGTGCCGTGCGGCTGCGCCTTGGTGTCGATTTGCGCCTTCACCGCGAGCGAGGCACCTGCGAAATCTGCGATGGCGAGTTTATCGATCTCGATCCCGTTCGCCCCAATGCGCATATTCACGTCGGTCTGCTTCGCCTCAAGGCCGGCGACAATGGCCCGACCTACCTTGAGCGAGAGCGTAACATCGCGTGGCCAGTCGAAGGTCGTATCCCCGAGCAACGCCTTGCCCAACGCATTGATGCGGTCGAGATCGATTTCAGGCGCGGTGATGGCCGCGTCGAGCCGCGCTGGCCGCTCGTCGCTAGCCCAGGCATAGGCCATGCGTCCGTCGACGTTCAGGCGATCAAGCTCAAGCTTGAGTCGCTCGATCGCGATCGAGTCGCTGCCGAGCGTGACATCGGCGCCAAGGCGCCACGGGCCGACGGCCGTCGCCTGCTGCTCGGTGCGATCCGTCAGCCAGGCAATGAGCCCGCGCGGATCATTGGCCTCGATCCTGGTCGTTCCCTCGAACCGCGCGCCTGTCGCTGCGTTGCGAAGCCGCCCGCTGACCCGCACCTGGGTGACCCCGGGCGCGCGGAACTCCAGCCGCCTGATGTCGACACCATCGGCGTCGACCTTCAAATCGGCGCCGACGCGCGCGAGCATCGCACCGCCGAGTGTGACGTTCTCGACAGTAAGGCTCAGCGTCGTCGGGATCGGCAACCGCGATGCGGAGATGAAGGATTCGGCCAGCGTCTTGATCGCAACCAGCGGTCGGCGGCGCGTCGCCTCCGGCAGCCCCAGCACACGGTCGAGGTCGATCTGTGGCGACGACAATACACCTTTCACCTCCGGCTGCCGTCCGAACGTGAGATTGGCGTTACCCTTGAGCTTGATCGCCCTGTCGTCCGGACCGTACTGCAATTCGATCTGGTCGAGCACGGCCGCTGTGGCGTCCCCTTTGACGCGGCTGGTCACGCGCCATGAATCGATAATGAGCGACGGCGCGCCGACGGGCGCGCGGCCGACCGCGCGGCCGACTTGAATGCTGCCTTCGAAACGCGGGGTGCCGCGCTCGATCAAAACCGTCAGGTCCACTTCCGCAGTCAGCGGGAGGTCGACCGGATTGACCGCCACCCGCACCTTGACGCCGCCGTCATCCGCGATGCGGCTGGTCGAGACGCTATAGGGATAATGTTGGCCGGCGACCACGAAAGAGCCGTCGCCTTTGACGGGCCCCGCCAGCGAGCGCAACTCGCCATGAAATTCCATCTTGTCGAGCACAAGACGGGAGTTGCTCGCGGCATCCATGAGGACGGCACGGCCGTCCTCGATATTCAAGCGTTCGATTGCAACCGCTTCGAGGTTGAAACCAAGCTTCGGGACTGGCCACGACAGATGACCGCTTGGGTCAAGCCCGGCCGTGAGCTCCGGTCCCTCGAGCCGAGCATCGGTGATGCGCCACGCTCCCCGCACCAAGGCCCCGAGCGCAAACTCGATGCGTAAAGCGCGCGCCCGCACCTTGCTGCCCTCGTTCGGACGACCGAACTCAACGCCTTGCAGCATGAGGGTTGGCGTCGGAAGCAAACGGGCATCGATTGCACCCGTGACGCGGAAGTCGAGACCGGTCAAGCGGCTCGCCCTGGCCTCGAACTCGCCGCGATACCTGCCCCAATCGATGAAAATGGGTCCGACCAGCGCTGCCACCAGCGCCAGGATGATCGCAATCGCGAAACCGAGCAGCGTCGTCTGCACGCGGTCTCCACAGCAGGTCTCGCCAAAGTCCACGCATCAAGGCGATGCGCGCAGACCCCGGAAAAAGCCCGATCACTCGCAAGTTGAACACGATTCAATGTTGTCGGGCCAGAGCCTTGTAACACCTGCCGACTAGATCAGGCCCATCATCCGCCACACCGGAACGCTTCCAACGACCGCGACAAGGGTCCAGACCCCGTATGCGAGCGCCGTTGGTACGACTTGGCGGTGCGCGAAAAGCTTGCCCGCGGTGCCGGCGTAGAGAGCAAGATAGGCCGTGCTCTGATACGGCAGGAAGAAGCCGTTACAGGCAATAACGGCAACCAGGCCGACGATGAAGGGGTGCATGCCGGACGCGCTCGCGACCGGCGCGAGCGCGATGGTGATCAGCGGCGCTGCTGCCTGCCAGCGCACAACGAAGCTGATCGCAAAGCAGAGCAGGGCCAACGCGGCGACGAACAAGGCGGGCGTCGCCAGCAAGCCGCCAGCATTGGCGGTGATCAAATCCGCCATCCAGCGATCGAGGCCGGTGTGTCCGAACACGGCAGCAAGGCTGATGAGGACCCCGAACAGCAGCGCAAAGTTCCAATTGACAGCACGTAAGGTATTCACATTCACGACGCGCGTTGCCGCTAGCACGCCGGCTGCCAGAACGGCAATCCAGGATGGATCCACGCCGTGTAGAGGCTCGGTTACAAAGCCCACGAGCATCCCCGAGCCCACGCCCAGCGCGAGCTTCTCCTCGCGCGACATTGGGCCGAGCAGCGCCCGTTGCAGCGCGAGCGAGGCCGCCCGCTTGCTCGAGGCCTGCCGCTCGGTTGCCGGCGGTCGATAGAGCCAGATTATGGACGCGACCAAGCCGATGAAAAGAATGATGTTCGTGGGCGCGCCATAGAGGCACCACGTAATCCAGTTCACGTCGCCGCGCGCGCCGGCCGGCAGCACCGCCAGCACCAACACTGCCGTGTTCGAACTGGTGAGAAATACCGCGGCCATTTGACCGAACCCGATCAGAACCGCCATGGCTAAACCGGCCGCGGCCTTTGACTGAGGCCGGTAACCCAGCGCCTCGACCAGTTCCTTGAGCATGGGCGCGATCATGATCACGCGGCTGGTGCCATTCGGCACCGCCGGACCGATCAATAGTCCAGCAAGCGAAAGCGCCGTCACTTCGCCGGGGAATCCGCCCCGCATATGGGCGATGCTTTCCAGCGCGAGCCGGTACAGCACCCCGGTCGAAGTGATGGCGGCGCCGATGATGAGCACGGCCACCACGAGCACCCAATTCGTGCTGGCGAAGCCAGTCAGCGCGACGGCGGGCGAGGTGACGCCGAACACGACCCAGCCTCCGGCAATCAAAAGGGCGAGCACCCCTTCCATCAGCGCGTCGAGCATGAGCGCAGGCAACGCGGCCAGCAAAACGACGAGCGCATGCCATCCAGGCGCCGACAGCCCCGCGGGCGGAGGCAGCGCCCAGCCCAGTCCCAATATGACCAGAGCCGCCACCAGAGCGAGCACCCCCCGCCCCGGCCGCCATCGCAGCTGAGCGCCTGCCCCCACGGTCTCAACATCGGCATGCGCTACTGCAGGAGCGGCCGTTGCATCGACCGCCTCCGGCTGATCCAACATTGCCGCCAGACGGCGGCTGAGAGTGGCGGCGATCGAGAGCGCCACGC
This sequence comes from uncultured Alphaproteobacteria bacterium, assembly GCA_963725065.1. Taxonomy (GTDB): domain Bacteria; phylum Pseudomonadota; class Alphaproteobacteria; order Rhizobiales; family Xanthobacteraceae; genus VAZQ01. The sequence goes on along the minus strand of CAVRXD010000029.1, from coordinate 61,484 downwards.
TGGGCTGCTCACGAACGAGATCGAGAAAGGAGCTGCGGTCCAAGCGCAGAACCTCGCAATCGGCCTCAGCCTTGATGGTGGCGGTCCTCGGGCTGTTGGTGAGAAGCGCCATTTCCCCGAATGGTTCGCCGGCGTGGAGGACTTTCACCTGCGTCTCTGCCGCACTGGTTCGGCCGGTGGAGTAGACACCCACCGATCCAGTCGCGACCAGATAGAAGGCATCTCCAGGTTCAGCCTGCCTGAAGATGATCGAACCTGAAGGGTAGAACAGTGGTTCCAGGTGGGCTGCGAGCTTGGCGAGGGTTACCCTTTCAAGACCCAAGAACAGATCGACCTGGCCAAGAAGATGCGCATAACCGAGGTGGTCAGTCTGCAAAACTTTGGGAGTGCCCTCGCTGGCTGTGCCCCCTGGCGCGGATTCCGTCCCTGTGTGCTGGCCCCGCATGACTGCCTCGGTCCAATCGCGATCACGCCGACGCCGATGCTATGCCCTGCGTCGAGATTCTCAAAACGCTCGAAAAATGCCGCAACCAGATCAGGCCCCGGAGGCTTCAAGCGCAACGGTTCGCAGCCCTAGAGCAGCTCTGGTTGTGAGCGAGATGCCGAGCGCCGGACGTCTGACGCTTGCTTGCATTGTGCAACGACGAGAACTTCGTTGGCGGCATAGCCGAAGACTGAGATGGTGTGGTTGGTCCCGTTGTCGTTCAACGCGCGGTCACCTCCGGTGTGATCGCGCCAGTCACGAGGGGACGGACAAGCTCGTTATTCTCCATGACCACCGTGCACTCCGCACCGGATCTCTCGCGGCAGTTCGTCAGCAGCCGTTTGCGGGCTCCTTCGATATCGTTGGGATTGGCAACCCAATAGGCGCCGGCGCCGGAAGGAGTGGCGATGAGAAGCTTCGGCGCCGGAGTGGCGAGATACTCTTCGACGACCGGCCGCGCCCGCGCAGCCAACTTGGTCGTGCTCATGACCATCTCGGCACGGGCGAGGTTTGCGTTCGGCATGCCATGAGTCTGCAGGAAACCGTCGACGGCGCGCAGCCATTTCACGCGGCCGCCGAAATCGGCGAACAGACGATGGCCATCGTGCACGACCGGCGGAAACATCCGCAGTTCGGCGCGGCCGCCGGATGCGGCATAGGCATCTCGCATGCGAGTGACGAGTTCCGGAGGAAACAGGCTGTCGTTTTCCGCATACAGCCAGAGCGTCGGGATGCGTGTGCGGGCGCCGAGCGTCGCCATTGCGGCCACCAGGTCGGCATGCTGGCATACGTTGCCCTCACCGTTTGTCCTCCATGCGCCCCCGGACACGTTGACCACACCGAGCAGTCCGGCCGGCCGGCGGGCCGCGAACGCGAGCACAACGCCGCCGCCGAGCGACTGACCGATAGCGATCGCGCGCGAGCCGTCGGCATCCGGCCGAGCCGCGACGACCTTGAGCGCACCGTCGAGATCATCGGCCTCAACCTCGAAGCCGCGGGCCAGATCGGCATTCTCGCACGCCATGTACGCAGCGCCACGGGATACGCCTGGCAGACCGTCCGACTGGCCGTAACCGCGTCGCAAGACCACTACGGCGAGCCAGCCGCGGGCGGCAAAATCGCGCGCCTGAGGCAACATCATGTCGGCGCGCAGGGCCTGGTTCTCCTCGGCTTTGGCATTCTTGCCGTGCGTGATCAACGCGATCGGAAGACGGCCGTCCGCCTTCGCGGGCTTTACGACCAGCGCTTCCAGCCGGAAGCGCCCCTTGTCGTTTTGAACCGTCAGAAAAGTACGCTCCTCCAGCAATTCGTTGTCCAGGCCCGCAGTGGCGGAAGCCATCGCCGACGGAGAGCGCGCGGGTTCGATCTTGGCCACCGCGACCTTGATCGGTGCCGCGGCCTCCGGCGCAGCACCGGCGGGCGCGATGCTGGCGACCGGCACGGCGCTCTTGGGGAGCGCGGCGGAGGGCTTGCTTTCGGGCGCGGCAAACGGGTTGGTCGCCGGCAGCTTGAGCGCGCCGAAGCATGCATCGACCTCCACCAACGCCTCTGCGACTCCTTCCATCGGCAGTTTGAATGTGGCCTGCGCCGCTTTGACTTCGATCGTCGGCGCCGTGGTCAATTTGCGCAGAAACTGTCCGTCGGCGCCCAGTTCGATCACTACCAGTTTCGGGCCAACAACGACTGCACTCGCGTCGCTGCGCAACACCGGTTGAGCGATCAACTCAATCGGAAAGGTCGTCTGCGGCTTCAGCTCCCACTCCTGAGAACCGAGGGCCAAGCGATAACCCGCCTGAAAGCGAGCGAGCACGAACTGCAATGTGGCACCGCCGCCCGCCGCACCGGGCAAGGGCCGCTCGGCGGCACAATAGCCCTGGCTCCATCCGATCACCGTCCAGGATCCCACCTGCTTGGGCGCAATGACCTGCGTATTGGCCGGGGGCGTATTGGTTTGCGCCAAGGCGCCGGTCTGGGCCGACAGCGTGAGCGCCAAGACGGCGCTGGCGATGAGCCCGCGAGAGGGATTGCGACGAGGTTGCGTCGAAGTCAGCGCACACACGGGATATCCTCCTGTCAAAGCGTTCTGCGGTGGAGGATGAGTCACCGGCGACAGGCGCGATGTGACCGTCAGCACGAAAAAGGCGATTGGCGATCGTTGCGGACACTTATCGATTCGGCGCCCAACGCCTGTCCGGTTGAACCGCCAGCGGGATGTCGCGGATCGCCGATACGGCGCGGACGCGATCAAGGGCGCGCGCTGAGCGCCGCGCGTCGATTAAAGGTCGCGAGCGTTGAGGACGTGAGCGCCCGCCGGTACGACGTTCTCAGCGGCAACTGCTTCGAATTGGGCGGACGGCCGCGACGAAAGCCGCGGCCGCCTGATTCGCAGATCATGATGGTCGCGCGCGTCTGATCGCGACTTGTCTACGCAAAGCCGATTTCAGCCCTGCCATCAGCGGGCGAATCGACACTAGCGTCGGTGTAATGCGGTTCCGACGCCGCACCCCGCACCGGTTTCCAGCGCGGAACCGAGTTAGGGCGGTGCGCCCCGCGTCGCAGGGTAGCGTCGGAACCAGTGATCCGGGGGACCCTGCATATCTGCAGGCTGATTGCACGAAAGACGGAAGCGAGCAGCATGATGTTCTCCGTGATCAGGCGCTGGTCATCGGCGTCTCAGCCAGCCGACCAGCGATTCCACACCTTACTTCTGCGCGACGGCACCCTTGCCGGCCTCGAACTGCGACCGGCACCCAGAGCTGAGCTGGGACTTTTTCGCCGACAAGCATGAAAGGACGCGGTCCATATTCATGAGGACGGAGCTACACAGGCTCATCGCATCCCCCATGCACGCGGAACGTTGCGCTGCCGTTGGCTTGAACTCGGCAAATGCTGCCGTCGGAGCCACGCTGACGAGAAGCACGAGCGCTCCAAACACTCCATTGCGAATCTTGGTCATAACAGTCTCTCCTGAGCTTGGGGCGCATCCGCCCCCCTGACGACGATGCCGAACATTATTCGCGCTATGCAGGGAGGGCTGTGACTGTTGTCACAATAATCCGGTTTGACGCGCACAGATGCCGCGCAAGTTCGAGAGAAGCGAGACAGCAGCGTTCTCCCGCCCCGAGCAGCCATCGCCAGCAGACGTACCTGTTTCATCCGCGCTATCGACAAACAACGCGCGCCGCATGGTCGGCGTATCATCTCATTTGCAGGACGCGTCGCGCCGTTGCCTGGTCGGCAAACCGCGTTGATCGAATCGGCCTTGCTGTGATGGTGATCACATCCTGATTGCGGCCGCGCTCCTAGTTTGTCTCCATCGCAATCGTTGATGGAGGGGGCTATGACGAACGGTATCGCTCAAGTCGTGATCGGAATTGCGCTTGCTGCCGCGATCGGCGGCGTGGCTGCGCTGAATCCCGGCAACAAACCGCACGAGGAGGTGGCGTACCTGGAACGGCTCGCTGCCACCGTAGAACGGGCCAAGGTCCTGGCGCCGGATACCCGCGCGCAACTGTCCAAACTCACCAATCGATACGAGACCTTGCTGTCGGACGCCCAGCTTGACCTCAAGCGACAAAAGGCGCTGAGGCGGATCAGGACGGTAATGCTGCGTTCCGCCGACTAAGCGAGCCAGCACGAGATCACTTGGTCCTCAGAGGGACAGCCGTAGAGGCCCGAAGCCACTCATCGGCGTTCCGGAAACCACCGTGGCGTGGAGGCATCGGCTCGCACCGTCGCCATCCACTCCCGTGAGCGATGGTGTGCATTCGCGCCCCGATCGACGCAGAATCCGAGTACGTGTCCGCATTCATGTGACGGCCATCACCGGCGCGCGCCAGAGGACATGCGACACCGCAGTCAGAAGGCGAGCTTGCAGAAGCGCGTCACGATTATTGGATCAGGAGAACAGGATGAAACCGAACCCCAAGTGGACGGCTGCGACGCTGGTGGTGCTTGCCGCGGCGACGGTCTCCACCATGCATGCGCTGGCCATCGCCCCGGTCCCCATGGTTCATGAAAGCGACGGGGCCAGCGCGAGTGGCTCCAAGACCTATGACGAGTGGCAGGCGCCATTGCGCCGGTCATTAAGGGCCCGTTTCCTCGATCACAGGACAGCAGAAGACGCGATCGACGGCGGGGCTGCCGGCCGCGGCTTTACCCTGCGAATATTTGACGGATTGGAGAAAATGCAGATTTGGGACAACGCACCGTGACAACTGGCCGGCGAGCGCGTCGAGATGGTTTCGCAGGGAGCGTGCGTCAGCCCGAGAGCCGTTATTGCCGTTTTCGCGAATGCCACAAAGGCGCGAAGATCTTTTTCAGGAGGCAGATCGGCTTGTCCAGCCAGCGCTCCGGCCGTGGCCCCTCGATGAACTTGGTGACGAACGCTTGGAACGTGAAGGTATTCATCCGCAGTTTCGCCGTCGCCCCGCGCTGCAGCGTTACCACGACTTCGAAGATCCCGGCCTCCACTTCTTCAACCGATTTGAGGCCTGTGATGAACCCGCTCATGCATCCCTCATCCATTTTTCAGCCCACACTTATGGTGGCGATGGTGCGCACCTTAAGGATGTGGCGGCGACATTTATGTAACCGCCTTCACACAGCGTTACCGTCGAGGCTCTCCGGCTCCGTTACCCTGAAAAAAGGGGAGAGGCGCACGACCCACGCTTGTCGGCTATATGCGCATAAAACACCCGCCCGAGTACAAAGACATCGGGCGGGTGTTCCATGAGGCGCAAGATCAATAGCAGATGTTAACCAGGGCGCCACGCACCCACACCCAGCAGGTGCCGCCACCGCCGGCATAGAACCCGCCAAAGCCGTGATGATGATGATGGTGGCCCCAACCGCCGCCGCCACCCTTCCCGCCGCCGCCGCCCTTCCCGCCGCCGCCGGCAAAGGCGTCGCTGGTCGCAGCGAGGGAAGCAGTCGCGAGCGCGATGGTCGTCAAAGCAACAGTGAGGGTCTTATTGTACTTCCTGAGCATCGTAGTCTCCTTTTGTTATTCGAGAGCATTGCCGCTCTGCGATGGTGAGGAGATTAGGGGCGCCACTGCCCATGTGCTGTGATCGAAGTCACAAGAATTGGCTTTTGCCCTCGCGCCTCTCGCGTCGAATGCACGGGCAGATCGGACGTGCCGCAAGTATTGGAAGAGCAGGCCCAGGCCCAGAAACCACTGTGGCAGCGGCGTAAATCGCATTTTTGTGACTATCGTCACAGTGCACTTGGTGGTCTACCGCGACAATGGCCTTGAACAAATCTGCACAGGAGACAGTTCATGTCCCCGGATTTTCGCGCGCATCCCGAGTTTGGCTATTTTTGTCTTTCACAAAGCTTTCGCCGCAAAGCGCGAAAAGCTCTTTTGTCTACTGTCGCCGCCGGGGTGGTCGCCGGCGGGTTGGTGCTGTGGGCGCGCGACGATCCGCACGAAAGCGCGCTAACGATCGTAAGCGTCAATGAAGCACCGGCGAGTGCTGACACGATGTCCACCGTGGTCCGAGCCGCGCCCGCCACGACTGCAGAGAGGCTAGATCCGCCGGCAAGTAGCAAGGCTACGTGCGACGGCGACAACTGGACCCAAGTCGACGGGAAGTGCGTGGTGCGCAGGACGCATAAGCCGGGAAGTCTGGCCTCGGCGACGGAGGGGCCGCAGATCGCGGCCATTCCCGCCAACCCGGGCACGCCGCCATTGCCGGTCGCAGCTCCGCCAGCACCCAAGCGCGACACTGCGGCAGTCGCCGCAAAGGAGACGGAGCCGGCGTCAGCCGCGCCGGTCGGGCAGCCCCCCGCTCAGAAAGCGGGGCGACGGACACCACGCAGCCAGATGGCCGGCCGCGGCCCGGATAGAGCGAGTGCCGGGTCACGGGACGCCCGATCGCGCGAAGATCAGCGGACCGCTCGCACCTACGCGTCATCCGAAGACAGCGCTCGACAGATGCCGGGGCCGAAATCGGCGATGAAATGGGCGAGGCAGTTGCAGGATTGTATCGGGGCCGTCCGTTGCCGAGCCGGCGAGCAGCTCATGCGCGCATTCCTTTCCGGCGGCATCTGAAACGAGCGTCGGCTTGGGATCGAAGGCGTGCGGGTGTCGCTTGCACGTCCCGATACGTACGCTTCCAACGCGACGCCCACCCCGGTACCGCTTGGTTGCCGACCTCGTCAATCCTCCCCCGTCGCCCGCAGATAATCGGCCAGACCGGGGCTGATATTGGGCACAAACAGCTCCTCGACATTCATCCGGCGCCGCGAGAGCTTTTGCTCGTCGAGATAAGCTACGAGCGCATTCAGCGTCGGGAGGCTGCCTTCGATCGAGTAGTCCCAGATCTGCGGCCCGTAGATCCCGCGCGTCGCTTCGACCTCGTGGATCACCCAAGGGAGGCTGACGCTCAGCGCATCGGTGTCGTACATCGACTGATAGGCGAGATCGCGCGCCCTGCAGAAGGCATGATAGAGGCTTACCGCGAGCCAGGGCTTCTCCTGGTAGAGGCTGGTTTTCAGCACGAGCGTATGCATGATCGGGAAGATGCGTGTCTTGTTGTAGTACTCGATCTCTATCCTGCGTGAATCCCGGAACAACCGCCGGATGGTTTTTCCAAACTTCTCGGGAATCATCACGGACATGAGGGCGTCGATCTCGCCGCGCTCGAGCATCGCCTCCAGCGTCGTGTCGGCTGGGATGGGCTCCAGCCTGACGCCGTCGGGTGGCTTGATGGAGCGGATTGGCTTGCCGGTGACCCACACGATGTCGTTCGGCGTTACACCGTACTCGTGGGTGAGAAATCCGCGAACCCAGACCGCCGCGGTCATCTGATAGTCGCCGACACCCACGCGCTTGCCCTTCAGGTCCTCCGGCCGCTCAATATTGGAGTCGGCGGGCACGTAGACAGCAGAATGGCGGAAAACCCGCGACGGAAAGACCGGGATGGCGATGAAGCGCGTGTCACCTTCGGAGCGCAGGATCGTATAGGACGAGAGCGACATCTCGGACGCGTCGAACTCTCCGTGATTGAGCATGCGCCAGAAGGTCTCGCCGGGACGCAGAGGAAGGAACGTCAGGTCCACGCCCTCGGGCTGCACCCTGCCGTCAAGGAGGGGCTGGGTACGATCATAGCGGCCGCAGGCCAGCGTCAGTTCGAGCTTGCGCATGGTTCGGGAAACACTTTTGGCTGGCGGAGTGAAGGGGGATCTATTCCGCGCCCACGGCCGAATCCCCAGCGATGGATTGCCTCCGGGCATCTCCGGTCGGGCTTTGATCCAATCGCGCGCGCGGCGTCTTGTCCATCCCAATTTTCTTAGCACACAGCAATCACATCTCCGGCCACGGATAGTCAAAGCCGATGCGTCGCACCTCGATTGAAACGAGAAGACATCCGGTTGGCGTAGAAGGACGCCGGTCGACCAAAAAAGCCCGAGACGATGCCGAAGATCGTTGCCGGGCTCGAGCCGATCTTTCGGCGCCATCCATCGTACGATTGGCGGCCCTCGCACGCGGACATCCATGCGGCCGCGCAGTAGCATGAGACAAAACTCGATGGCTATAGCGTGCGGCTATCGCAAAAATAATGAGGCCGCCTCATTGGGCGGCCTCATTGCGGGGCGGAAACGATGCCAGCGTTATCGAGCCACCGCTTGTTCCACCTTGTTCATTGCCCATTCCTGGGTGCAGACGTCCTTGAACAGGATGACGCCGTCCTGGGCATTGTCCTTGGTCAGGCAGCTGCGTCCGACGACCGAGAGCTTGTTGCTGACGTTGGTCGAGTTCATCGCCCATTCCTGGGTGCAAACGTCCTTGAACAGCACGGCGCCGGTATCGAGATATTCCTTGGTAAGGCACGTCGCGGTTGCGGCAGTTGCCGGCGTGGAAACCGGCGCGATGGTGGCGGCGCCGGCAAGCTGTGCCGGCTGGTAGCTATTCGCCGGCTCGGCAGGTGTTTCGACATTCTTGGGATGAGCCCGCGCGGTTTTGGTGACGACCGCCTCCGGAACGTACTTTTTGGCGGTCCGCGCGGCGTCGAACCTCGGCTTGGCGCTCACGATCCGCTGCTGCGGCGCGGCCGGGAAGTAAGCCCTGCTGAAGCTGGCGAAGCCCCCGCGATGGCAGAACGGGGACGCCTCGGCATCCGTCGAAGCGGCGAGCGCCAGCGTGGCGATGGCGGCCAAGGCGAGGACGGATGTGCGGTGCGTAAACATAGGTACCTCCGTGCTGCTAGTGAATGACGACTGTCACTACCTTAAGAATGCCTCCCTTCTCACGATGTGATGGCGGTCACGAAAATGCGCTTTGAAGCGGTGCCGCTATTCCCCTGGACCGCACGCCGGCCATAGTGTGGGCGCCCTGGCGGTCGCGTCGCTGGCGGAACAACGAACTCTCAAATAAGCTCAACCGATACGCTCAAGAAGGACGACTCGGCATGCAGTGGCCATTGAGCAGGATCGTCACCGGTGCGCTGATTGTCGTCGTGATCGCAGGTGCCGGAGCTGTCGGCGCGATGAAATGGCTCTGGCCGGGCGCGGGGGATCACCGACCGAAGCTGGTGGACGTGCCGCCGCTTTCGCCCGTCACCCGCAACTCGGTCATCGTAACACCGGTGGCCATTGCACTCACTGCGATCCAGGACGCGCTGGAGGCGGCAGCGCCGCGTGATTACTCGGGCAAGCCGAGCATTCCGACGACACCGCTTTTCGCCAATGTTGATATCGGCTGGTCGGTCGCGCGCGGCCCGTTCGTGGTGGCCGGCCGGCCGGATGGGCTTGCCATCTCCACCACGCTCAACGGATCGCTCCGTGTCGCCAACCAAATGACGAACCAAGGGGGGAGCACGCAGGACCCCCCCGGTGGTTTCCCACCTCGCGGCTTCCAAGCCCCACCCGGGGGCTTTCCAGGTCCGCCGGGCGGATTCTTCGGGCCCCCTGGCGGCTTCCCTGGTCCACCCGGAATGTATCCGGGACCGCGCGGCGGCGCCGGCAGCGGCCAAGAACAGGGCGCGCAGAGCCCGACCGAAAGGACGGCCGAGCAGCGCGCCGATATCAGCGGCAACGTGATGCTGACAGCACGAGCCATGCTGCTGCCGGGGTGGCGATTGGACCCCAATCTCGTGGCGCAGGTCACGATCGGGGACGCCTCGCTTTCGCTCATGGGCATGAGGTTCAGTCTGGCCGACGCGGTGAAACCGTTGCTCGACCGCACTGTCAATGAACAAGTGACGGCGCTGCAGGCACGGATACGCAATGATCCATTTTTAGAGAACGGCGCACGGCGCGAATGGGCCAAGATGTGCCGTTCGATCTCGCTCGGCGCGACGGCGGCTGGCGTACCCAATCTGTGGCTGGAGCTTCGTCCCACACGAGCCTTCGCGGCGCAGCCGCGCATCAGCGAATCCGCGCTTACGCTGACCATCGGCGTGCAGGCGGAAACGCGGATCGTGCCGAACGAGACCAAGCCTGATTGCCCATTCCCCGCACAGTTGGAAATCGTGCCGAATATTAACGACGGCCGCGTCAACGTCGCCATACCGATCGATATTCCGTTCACTGAAGTGACCCGGCTGCTGGAAACGCAACTGCAGGGAAAGACCTTCCCAGAGGACAAGAATAGCGCGTTCACGGCCACGGTCCGAGGCGTGAACCTCGCGGCATCGGGTGACCGGCTGTTGATCTCGCTGCGCATCAGGGCCAACGAGAACAGGAGCTGGTTTGGGCTCGGTACCGAGGCAACCATCCATGTGTGGGGCCGGCCGGTGCTCGATCGCGGACGTCAGCAACTGCGGCTTGCTGACGTCGCGCTCGACGTCGAATCGCATGCTGCTTTCGGGTTGCTCGGTGCGGCAGCGCGGGCCGCCGTGCCGTATCTGGAAAGAACGGTGGCGGACAACGCAGCGGTCGACCTGGCGCCGTTCGCAGCGAATGCGCGCAAAAGCATCGAAGCGGCGATCGTGGACTTCCGCAAGAATGCCGACGGTGTCCGCGTCGATGCCGCGGCCACCGACGTGCGCCTGGTCGCCGTTGAATTCGACGCCAAGACGCTCCGGGTGATCGCGGAAGCCGATGGCATGGTCCGCGTCGCAGTGACAAAACTTCCGGATCGATGACGGACGGCGGACGCAAAGCGCGACGGCCGCCCCATCCAATCCCCCGTCGGTCACGCGTCGACCGGCATCGCCGCATGGAATTTCAATGCAGGACATCGAACTGTATCACGGCGACTTCGAGGACGTCGCAGAGCTCACCCGTCGCGTTTGGTTGCCGGAATACGGCGGGAAAACGTGGGTCGCATTGCCCGATGGAGCCTTCTTTCGCTGGCAAGGATCGCAGAACGGAGCCCGATGCGTCGCCGCCTATGATGGAACGAAACTCATCGGCAGTACCTTTTCCTTCCCTTATTCCTTGCGCATCGGCTCCTCCGTGCTGCCGAGCGCGCTCATCAGCGGTTTCACCGTCGACCCTGATCATCGACGCGTGGCGTTGCCTCTGCTCCAGCGCCTTCGTCGACACCATGAGGACCAGGGAATTGGATTCTCCCTTGGCGTCGTCCTGAGCGACCCAACATCGATCTCCTGCCGGTTCTGGACCAAGTATGCAGAAACGTTTCCCCAAAACTTCCGCTTTCTTTTTCCGATCGGTTACTGGGTCAAGGTCCTCGCGCCCGGCAGGATGGCGCGTGCCGGCGTCAAGGCCTGGGAGCGAACGGCGAGCCGCGTCCTCGGCAGCATGCTCCGCTTCACGCCGCATCGGTATGATCCGGACGTGCGGCCATACGGCGCCAGCGATTTGGAGCAGTGCGCGCAGATCCTGGACAAGGCTTCGGACGCTATCGACTGGGCGCTCGTCTGGTCGCCGGAGCACCTGAAAAATCAGCTGGAGAGCTCCCTGTCCGGGACGTTCGTTTTCGAGCGCCATGGTCGGGTTCGCGGGATGGTGAACTACCACACCCTGCTGTTGCAGGGGCGAGAGTCCGTTCGCACGGCGCTGATCGACTTGTGGGCGGATGATGGTCTCACCGGCGCCGAGCGTATACGATTGCTGAGCCACCTCTGTACCGATCTGCGCGAGCGTGATGTGCATCTGGTGATGGCGCTCCGTTGCGCGATGATGCCGATATCGGCGTTCGCGGGAAATCTCTTCCTGCCGACCCCGGCGCAATTCCAGATGGGAGCGTTTTTCACCGGCGGCCCGATTTCGCTGCCGCTGCCCAAGACCTGGAGCCTCGTGATGATGTGAACCTATGTGCAGAAGGACCTACTAAGGGTCTGTGCCATGCTCGACAGCGCATTCGATCGGTCAAAGAACCTCAGAAGGATGCCCGCCACAGTTTGCCTGCACGTCGCCTTGCTCCAAAAGCCTAAGAAACGGTAGGGTCGAGACTGCCCGGATTGTCAGTGGAACATACGCATGAGCGATCTTGGTACCAGAATTCCGAGTCACAAGCCGGAAGTTGAACAACGGCCATCAGGGCGCCTTGACGAGGAAGGCGCGCCCGCAGCACCCGATCAGGTCGTCGAACTAGACCAGCGGCGCACGATCGGAGAGGTCTTACGAGCCCATGCCGAGGTTCGACCCGAACGAACCGCCATCGTCGCTTCCCAGTTTGCGCTGCTTTCCTATCGGGAACTGCAAGACCAGATCGATGCAGTCCGCGCGCACTTGCGCCAAGCCGGATTCGGTCCCCACGCCAGGATCGCGATCGCGATCGCGAACAGTTCCGAGGCGGCGCTGGCGATCGTTGCGGTTGCATGTTCGGCGGTGGCAGTGCCGCTCGATCCCAAGCTGACCGCCGCCGAAGTCGAGAGGTGTCTGCTTGCTCTGCGGCCCAACGCCGTCCTTGCCATTCGCGGCAACGACGCTGCAGCGCGACATGTGGCGGAGCGGCACGGCTTCCCCGTGATCGAAGCGATTGTGGCGCAGCACGGAAGGTTCGGATTGCAGGTGGCGGCGCCAAGAATAGGCGCGGCCTTGCCGCTTGATGACCCCGATCCGGAGACGCCAGCATTCATTCTGCACACGTCAGGGACTACCGCCGAACCAAATTTCGTCCCGTTCAGTCATCGCAACATGCTGGCCGTCACCAAGCGGCTGCAGGGTTGGTTCAACCTGACGCCACAAGACCGCTGCCTGAACGTGTCACCGGTCTATTATTCCCACGCCCTCACGACCACGGTGTTGCCGCCGTTGCTCGCTGGCGGCAGCGTCGCATTTCCTTTCAATGCTTCGAATGTCGATCTTTCGGAGTGGCTCGGCGCCTTGCAACCCACGTGGTACTCGGCCGGCCCCACGTTGCACCTAGCCGTCCTCGAAAAGGCGCAACTGCGACCCGACACGCGAGCCATGCACTCGCTGCGCTTCATCTCATCCGCGGGTGCGCCGCTGGCAGCCGATATGCATGACCGCATGCAAGCGGTGCTCGGGGTCCCCGTATTGGAACATTATGGCTCCAGCGAAACGGCACAGATTTCCACGAATCTGCCCTCGCCTGGCCGGTCGAGGCCAGGCACGTGCGGCATTCCCGCGCCGGATACCGTGAGGATCGTCGGGGAGGACGGCCACCAGCTCCCCGCCGGCGAGCGCGGCGAGATCCTGGTGCGAACCCCTTCAGTCATGTCGGGCTATCTCAATGCTCCTGAACTCAATCGGTCGGCGTTCGTTGACGGATGGTTTAGGACCGGCGACATCGGCAGTATCGATAAGGATGGTTTCCTCAGTCTGCATGGTCGCCAGAAGGAGCTGATCAACCGAGGCGGCGAGAAAATTGCGCCGCTTGAGATCGACAATGCGCTGATGCGCCATCCCGACGTCGCACAAGCCGCGGCCTACGCGGTTCCGCACCCTCGCTTGGGCGAAGACGTTGCCGCCGCAGTCGTGCTGCGGCCAGGATCAAAAATTACTCCGGATGAACTCCGAGAGTTCCTCGGCAAGCAACTCGCCCCGTACAAGAACCCGCGCCGCATCACGATCGTCGATCAGTTGCCCAAAGGAATCACCGGCAAGGTGCAACGCAAGCGGTTGAGCGAGAGTGCAGAGGGGCCGTCCGAGGCCGCGCTTGCGGAGGCCCGCCTGCACGCGGATTTGTTGCAGCTGTGGAAGAAGTTCTTGAAGACGGACAACGTCTCCATCGATGACGACTTCTTCGAAAAGGGTGGCGACTCGCTGCTTGCTATGGAATTGCATCTCGAGATTCAGCAGCTAACCGGCCAGACCCTTTCGGAATCGCTGTTGTTCGAAGCGGCAACCGTTCGCGAGCTGGCAAAGAGGCTGTCTCGCTCGGGGGGCTTGCGTCCATAACGCCATCCGGAGTTCTCGGGGCCAGAATGCCTCGGTCGATTCAGGCAATTGGCAGGCAACGACTCGCTGATTCCAAACGCTCAGCCGCCATCACCGCATCGATCGGACGCACAGCGCCTGTAGCCGAAAACCGAGGGAAAGCCGCCCGCTTTCGTTGTGCCTCTCCGAGATAACGCCGACCCATGCCGTATACGAACCGCGTCTTCAACTCGATCGGTGAAGTTGACCTGACCGCCTGGGAGCGCGTGCGATCCGAATCTGGCGGATCGATTTTCATGGATCCACGTTTTATTGCGTCCGCCGAAACCAGCATGAAGGAGGATTGCCGGTTCTGGTATGTCATCGTCTATGACGGGAACGGCCGTCCTGCCGCATGTGCGTGCCTCACGGCGATGACGATCGACCTTGCGGATCTTGCAGATCCGCGGCTGGCATCGATCATCCGGCGCTTGCCCCGATTGCTGACGAGATTTCGAAAATTGAAGCTTTTCATCTGCGGCTTGCCTGGGTCGCCGGGCGAGAAAAGCCTGGCGCTGACGTCGCTCAGCTCAAGCGAGGATACTCTCCCGGTCTTGGATGCAGTGATCCGCGATCTGGCAAACGAAACCGGATCGGATGCGATTGTCTACAAAGAGTTCGGCAACGGGGACCTGGAATGGACGAGACCGTTGCTGACGCTTGGGTATCGGCGAATTTCGACTCCGCCGATGCATTTCTTCAAACCATCATTCCAAGATTTTGACGAATACCGCGCCGCGCTGAGAACGCGCTATCGGCAGCAAGTCAACCGCTCGATCCGAAAGCTGAAGGCCCCTGGGATCCGTCAAGAGATCCTGACCGACTCCAAGGAGATATCGAGGCTTTATACAGCGCACGTCCATGACTTGTATTGCCAGATGGCCGCCAAGGCCGAGGCCAAGCTTGAAATCCTTCCGATCGAATTTTTCCGCCAATTGACGTCGCGTTTGGAAGGAGATGTCGAGCTGCTGGTCATCTCCAAGGATTCGAGGATCGTTGCGTTCGGCTGGTGCCTTCACGCAGGATCATCTTATCACCTGTTGTTTGCCGGCCTCGACTATCAGCTGAATGAAGAATTGGATCTGTACTTCAACCTGATGTACGCCGGCCTCGATCGCGCTTTGCGAAAGCAGGTCTCAACGATCCACGTCGGGCAGTCCGCGGACGCGTTCAAGGCCAGGATTGGATGCTATAGCGAACCGCTATACGTGCTTGCGAAGGGGCTGACGCCATTGATGGCATTACTGGTTCGTTTCGCAGGCAATTTGCTCGTCGTCCAGAAGCCCGTCATCCCCCCGTCCGATATTTTTCGGAAGGACGACGTCGAGAGCTCAACATGACGATAAACCTTACGCCCGGAATGCGAATGCATGACATTGAATTGACAATGCCCGAGCGATTCGGCGCGCCGAAAGAGGCACCCACAAAACCGTCAGGTGACGCGCACATACGTCATTGTCGGCGAGAGCCGGTTTTTGTGACCGTGATCACAGCGTCCGCAATGTTCTCAGCGATAAATTCGACGCAAATGGACCGAAGGCCAAGTGCTTTCACGACGACACCGAGTACTGCGATGAAGAAGCTACATTGCAGGATCGAACCGTTCGCCCGCGAGGGGAACTAATCTTATGCGTGTATGCCGAGCGTGTGAAATTTTGGAGTTCGAGACCATGACATCGGATACATAAGCAACGGTTCTCGCGTGGGGGCCGTGGTTTGAGCTGAGAAACGACCATCAAGCTTGCGAAGATTGCGTGAACATCTACGGTACGCACGCGGAACGCCGACGCAAGCGTGCTTTTCGGGGGCTGACCTGTCAGCCGGAAAGCAAGGTAGAATGCGACACCCCTGCCGGCAGGGTACAATGATTGGCTTTTCGGGCGGCGGGAGAGGCGCGTGAGCGAAGTCTTCAACGAGGACCGGCGGGCGTGGCAGTGGGTCACTGCCGAATCCGCAAAGACCTCGCCTACCATTGTACCGGCTCCGGCATCCCGTCACGAACCATTTCCCCTGACCGATCTGCAAAGGGCCTATTGGCTCGGGCGCGCCGACTATTTCGAACTCGGCAACATTGGCTGCCACGTGTACGTCGAGATCGAACTGCCCGGTGTTGATCGCCGCCGGCTTCGGGCCGCTTGGCAAAAACTGATCAATCGTCATGAGATGCTGCGGGCCATCATTCGCGACGATGGACTGCAGCAGATTCTTCCACACACCCCACCCTACGATATCAGCCACCTCGACCTGCGAGATGCCGATCAATCAACGGCGGACTTCGAACTGGCCGCCATCCGAGACCGGATGTCCCATCAGGTCTTTTCGCCGGACCGCTGGCCATTGTTCGAGGTGCGCACGACGGAGCTGAAAGACAGGACGCTGCTGCACTTTAGCTGTGATCTGCTGTTTATCGACGTCTGGAGCCTGCAAATCCTGCATGGTGAATTGATCCAGCTCGCTTATCAGCGGACCGCTCGCCTCCCACCGCTCGAGATCAGTTTCCGCGACTACGTGCTGAGCGCGGCGCAGCAGCGCGGTTCCAAGAGCTACAGGCGAGCGGAGGAGTACTGGCTGCGCCGCCTCGATACGCTTCCCCCCGCGCCCAAGCTCCCGCTGGCGAAAAGTCCCGCTGCCATAACGCAACCGCGATTTAGGCGCCGGGAAGCGATGCTTGATGATGAGGTCTGGCGAAAGCTCAGGAACCGAAGCGCCAAGGCCCGTACTTCACTATCGGGCACACTGCTGGCAGCGTTCGCGCGGGTTCTGGCGGCGTGGAGCCAAAGCCCGCACTTCACCCTCAATACAACCCTGTTCCAACGCGCCTCCCTGCATCCGCAAGTTCATCGGCTGGTCGGTGATTTCACCTCTATTCTGCTGCTGGAGATCCGCGACGGCGCGACGACCCCCTTCGATGTCCTGGCCAAGAGGATAGCAACTCAGTTTCGCAGCGACCTCAGACACCGCGAATACGGCGGACTGCACCTGCTGCACGAACTCGCAAAACGAGGCGACCCCGACCGTCCGCAGTCAATGCCGGTGGTATTCACCAGCGCACTCTCGCCAAGGATGCCAGGGTGGCAATCGGCCGACCACGTAGGCGAGATCACTTATGGCGTGAGTCAGACGCCGCAAGTGTATCTCGATCATCAGGTCTATCAGCGCGGGGGCCATCTCTACCTGAGTTGGGACGCGGTCGAAGAGCTTTTCCCGCCTGGACTGTTGGACGATATGTTCAGCGCCTACTGCGGCTTTCTGCAGCGGCTCGCCCTGGACGATGAAGCGTGGCGCGAGACGCAATCCGACCTGCTTCCACCGGCGCAGGAGGTGCAACGCGCTGTCGTGAACGACACCTCGGGTTCGCTTCCGCAGGGGCTGTTGCACGAGCCATTTCTCGAACAGGTACGCAAGCGCCCCGACCACACCGCCATAGCGACCTGGGCGCGCCGGCTCAGCTATGAAGACGTGCATCGACATGCCCGACGCCTCGCGCGGCGCCTGCTGCAACTGGGTGCAGGCCCGGACCGCTTGGTGGCGATCGTCATGGAAAAAGGCTGGGAACAGGTGGTGGGAGCGATCGCCGTTCTCGAGGCTGGGGGCGCCTACCTGCCGGTGGATCCTGATTTGCCGCAAGAAAGGCGGTGGCTTCTCTTGCGCCAAGGTCAGGTGAAGATCGTGCTCACGCAGCCCTGTATCGCGGAACGACTGGAGTGGCCGCCCGGCGTGCAGTGCTTGTCGGTGGATTGGCAGAATCCTGGGCAGGTTGAACAGATCGACGAGCCGTTTCGGTCACCTGCGCGTGAGAACGATCTGGCCTACGTCATCTTCACCTCCGGTTCGACCGGCGAGCCGAAGGGGGTGATGATCGAGCATCGCAGCGCGCTGAACACCGTGCTGGACATCAACGAACGGTTTGAGGTGCGTGCCGACGATCGAATCCTGGCGCTGTCGTCCCTGAGCTTTGATCTGTCCGTCTACGATATTTTCGGAGCCCTGGCGGCCGGGGCGACGATCGTCATGCCCCATCCGATGAGCGCGCGGGAGCCGGGAGACTGGGCGGACCTCATCCGCCAGGAGAGAGTTACGATCTGGAACTCGGTGCCTGCGCTGTTGGAAATGTGGGTGGGACATCTCGAAGGGCGGCAAAAGGACCATTCCATCCGGCTCGCATTGTTGAGCGGCGATTGGATCCCTGTGGGGTTACCGGACCGTGCGCGCGCCGCGCTGCCGGGATTGGAGCTGGTCAGCCTGGGCGGCGCAACCGAAGCGTCGATCTGGTCGATCGCTTACCCGATCAGCGCTGTGGGCAACGACTGGAGGAGCATTCCGTACGGACAACCGCTGCGCAACCAGCAAATGCATGTTCTGAACGAAGAGATGACGCCGTGCCCTATATGGGTGCCGGGCCAAATCTACATCGCCGGAATCGGGCTCGCGCGCGGGTACTGGCGGGATGAGGCCAAGACCCGAGGACAGTTCGTGTCACATCCGCAGAGCGGCGAACGACTGTACCGAACCGGAGATGTGGGACGCTATCTGCCGGATGGCAACATCGAGTTTCTGGGACGGGAAGACGACCAGGTTAAGGTGCAGGGCTATCGCATCGAATTAGGGGAAATCGAAGCAACGCTGGAACGCCACCCCAAGGTGAAGTCTGCGGTGGTGACGGCTGTAGGGGAACGCGCGGCGGCGAAACATCTTGTCGCCTACGTGGTCACCCACGCGGCGAACGTCGAGGATTTGGCCGAATATCTCCGCCAAAATCTGCCGGAGTACATGGTACCGGCGGTTTGGCAAGAGCTTGATGCGTTGCCACTCACCACAAATGGGAAGGTCAACCGCAAGGCACTCCCTTCAGCTGCGCGGCCGCAAAGCATCCACGCGCAACCGGCGGAGCCGCAGCCAGATGCGCTCACCCGCATATCCGCATTGATTGCGCAGGAACTGGCGCTGCCGTCGGTCGATCCAGCTAAGAATCTGCTCACGTTGGGCGCGACCTCGATGGATCTTGTGCGCATCGTCGGACGCCTGCAAAAGGAGCTCGGCTTCCGACCTTCATTTCAAGAGTTCCTGCGGGATCCTTCCGCCGCCGCCCTTGCCGATCGCTATCAAAAGAGCAACGCCGTCGCGACCAAGGTCGGCGCGACAGCCCCGGCGCCGGCGCAACGCAATTTCGACCTGATCCTGGACCCTGCGGCGAAGGACGCATTCCGACGTGAGCACAACGGCATCCGGACCTTCCCCGAGGACTGGGGTCGGCTGCGGCTGGACGACGTCGCACGGCCCGCTGCGTTGGAGGACCGCATCAGCCGACGGCAAGCCGTGCGACACTTTCGCGCCGAACCGGTCCCGCTCGTCTCGCTTGGCGCGCTCTTGGCCGAGCTCAGCCGGATGACAAAAGGAGATACCGGCAAGTATGCCTACGGCTCCGCAGGCGGCCTGTATCCGGTGCAAACCTATCTGCATGCCAAGCCCGACGGCGTTGCCGGTCTTCCCGCGGGAACGTTCTACTATCACCCAATCGAACATTGTCTCGTGCCGATCACCTTGGGCGCGGAACTGGATGCTGATATCCACGAGCCGTTCACCAACAAGCCGGCCTTCGACCAAGCGCGCTTCTCCCTGTTTTTCGTACACCAGCCCCGAGCCATAGAACCCATTTACGGCGACCTCGCCTGGCGCTTCAGCTTGCTCGAGGCGGGCGCCATGGCGCACGCGATCGAGACCTCGGCGTGGCGTTACGGTCTCGGCCTTTGCCCCATAGGTTGGCTCGACTTTGCTCGAGTGCGCAGCCTGTTGCAGTTGGAGGATGGGCAAGAGCTGCTGCACGCTCATGTCGGAGGACTTGTTGAAACGCCGCATGCGTCCGGGGATTGGGAGGAGGGCGTTATATGACGGCGTTGGAGCTGTTGAGCGATCTGCGGGATCGCGGCGTCAAGCTATGGGTTGACGGTGCCGATCTGCGGTTCAGCGCCCGCAAGGGCACCCTCGGCAAAGCCGCCGCGGAGCTGCTGGCGCGGCACAAGACCGAATTGGTCGAGCTCTTGAAGTCGCCGGACGCCGGCGCGACCACACCACGCCCGGACGCCGCCCGGACCAAGCGCTTTTCCCTGGACGACCAAGCGATCGTATTGTCGTCGGTACCGGATTGGCACCAGGACGAACAGGATCCCTACGTTCGGTACGTCGCGCCGTACAAGGGTTTTCTGTATCAGCGACTTGCTCTCGACAAGAAATTCGTACGCGGCGAGGGATGTTTTCTGTTCGATGCCGAGGGAACGCCTTACGCGGATTTCATCGCTCAATTCGGAGCCGTTCCGTTCGGTCACGATCCTGAACCGATTTGGGACGCGTTGGAGGCAGTCCGGCGAGAGTCGCGCCCCAATCTGGTGATCACGTCGATTTCCGCGGCGGCAGGTGAGCTCGCGGAGCGATTGCTCGCGGTCGCTCCCGCCGGGCTCGGTCACGCCGTTTTCACAAACAGCGGTGCGGAGGCGGTCGAAGCGGCGATCAAGCTCGCGCGCGCACGCACGGAAAGACTTGGGATCCTGTCGGCTCGCGACGGCTTCCATGGGCTCACGCTCGCAGGAATGTCGGCGACCGGAAGGGAATTCTTCCAGCGCGGGTTCGGCGCACCGGTGCCGGGCTTCAACTATGTGCCGTTCGGTGATCTCGAGGCACTGCAGACGACGCTTGAATTTCGGCCCGACTTTTTTGCCGCCTTCGTGGTGGAAATCATCCAGGGTGAATCAGGAATCCATGTCGCGCCCCAAGGCTATCTGGCGAAGGCGGCGGAGCTGTGTCACCGCTTTGGCGCATTGCTCATCGTTGACGAAGTGCAGACCGGTCTTGGACGGACGGGCACCCTGTTCGCCTGCGAAGCGGAAGGAGTGACACCCGACATCCTCACGCTTGCCAAAGCGCTCGGCGGCGGACTCATGCCGATCGGCGCCTGTCTTTACAAGCAATCGGTGTACACGGAACACTTCGACTTGCGGCACGGGTCCACATTCGCGGGAAACACGCTTGCATGCCGCGCCGCATTGGCGACGATCGACGAATTGACCAAGGACGACCAACGTCTGGTGCGGCAGGTGGCCACGCTCGGGCGGCGACTTCAGCAGCAATTGCGGCAGCTCCAAAGCGAATATCCATTGCTGGTCGCAGACATCCGCGGACGCGGTTTGATGATCGGCGTGGACTTGGACCTCGAACACATCGCAGATACCCAGGCTGGAATGCTCGCGGTCATGCAGCAGCACGGACTCCTGCTGTATATGGCGGTCAGC
Organism: uncultured Alphaproteobacteria bacterium; assembly: GCA_963725065.1. Lineage (GTDB taxonomy): Bacteria > Pseudomonadota > Alphaproteobacteria > Rhizobiales > Xanthobacteraceae > VAZQ01. Next base: position 40,421 of record CAVRXD010000029.1, on the reverse strand, counting down.
TTCCTGTTGAATGTGGAGCACATCCGCATCGCGCCATCCTTTACCAACGGCACTGTGCTGCGCATCGAGCCTCCGCTGATCGCTGACGAAGCCCTGTGCGACCAACTGATCGTGTCATTGAGACGACTGCTGGACATCTTGCAGCGCGGGGCGGCGGGTGAGCTCCTTGCGCACCTGATGGATGGCGCTTCCGCCCCGACGCCGTCCAAGCTCAGCGACTCAAAGCGGCCTCAACATGCCATCTCACGGGGCGCGCTGAGGAAGGACCGCACCCGCTTCGCATTCGTCGTTCATCTTCTAGCCACCGGCGACCTGCGCCGCTTCGATTCGACGCTGGAGCCTTTCAGCGACGAGCAGTTGACGGGACTGCGGTCGCGCATCGCCGAGTTTGTCAAACCGTTCCCGCTCGATGAGCTCGCGATCGAAGCCACGGACAGCAGGGTTGCAGATGGCGAACTGATCGTACTGCCGTACTTGCCATCGGAACTTCTCGCTCTCTCGGGCAACGCCGCGGTGACTCTCGTGCAAAACGCGGTCGATTTGGCCAGCGAACGCGGCGCAAAGGTCGTGGGACTGGGAGGTTTCAGCTCGATCGTCGCCGACGGCGGCCTCGCGTTGCGGCAACGACCGGGACTGACAATAACCAGCGGCAACAGCCTAACGACGTGGACCGCGATTCGTAGCGTGGAGGCGGCCTGCGCCAAGCACGGCCTTGCACTCGCGGAGTGCACGGTCGCGGTCGTCGGCGCCTCCGGCGCAATCGGCCACGCCCTGAGCCTGCTGTGCGCCGAGCGAGCCGCGCAGTTGATCCTGGTCGGCAATCCCCTCGCCACGGAAGCGAGCCTCGGAAAGTTGCGGGAGGTCGCCGACGACTGCAGACGACATGTGGCTGCTCGTGCCGCCGCCGGACGGGAATTTACGCCCGGCACATGGGCGGCCCGGATCGCCGGTGGGGGGACGTCCGCACCACGATCCGAGGACATGGGAATGACCATCACCACCGATATCGATCAGCATCTTCCCCAGGCCCATATCGTGCTGTCGGCAACCAGCGCGGTGCAGCCGTTTATTGCATCCCGCCATCTGCGCGAGGGCGCGCTCGTCTGCGACGTGTCGCGCCCTTTCAACCTCGCCCCGGACCTGGCCGAGCAGCGCGCCGACCTGCGGCTGCTGAGCGGAGCCTTGCTCCTGCCACCGCCGTCGTCGGTGTTGGGACATGTGGAAGCGCCCGAACGCGAGAACGCAGTGGTATCCTGCGCGGCGGAGACGATCGTGCTGGCGTTATCGGGATATCAGAGCGAGCATCTCTGCGGACGCCTGGACATCGCAACGATCGAGGACATCGGCCGGCTGGCTGAAGGACTGGGTTTCTCGGTCATAATTTAGAGAAGCGTGACGAGAGACCCGGGGCGCCGCCCCGGCCGCCTGCTGGCGCAGCGAAGCCAAGGCCTGCCATCAGACAGCGCTCAGAGCAACAATCGCGACCGACCTAAGGCGATTTTCGCTCCCGTCTGGCTCCGCGCGCCCGCGCATGTCGCGGGCACGCCGTTGGTTCGATGGCCGTTCCGGGCCGAACGCCCAAAGCCCGAATGCGGCCCAGGCGCTACCGATCCGGCTCAATCGTCGTCGTCGTGGCCGAACATGGCCCAAGGCGGCGCTGGAATTTCGCGCACCACGATCACGACCGGCTGTGCACTGGCCTTGACGGTGCCGTCGTCGACGAGGTCTTTGACGATCCGTTCGACGTGATTGAACAGTTTGCCTTTTCCTTTACGGAGGCGTTTGACCGCCACCGGCGATTGCGGCTCGTCGAGATCGACGACCACGATCTGCGACTTGCCGGCTTTATCCTGCTCTCGAGACTCCCGTTGTTCGGGAGCGCCCGTCGCGGTGGTTGCCATCTCCATCTCCTTCAATTGTCATCATCGTCGTCGTCGTCATCAAACTCCATCTTCGGCATCCCGAATGGCGACGCCTTGCGCATCTCTTTGAGAGCCTTCTTGCGCGCCTTCATGAAGTTGCCGGGATCGTCGATCATCCAGCTGTTTCCACCTTTGGCAACGGAATCGAGATGCCGCTGATAGGCGTCTTGGGCCGCAATCACTTGGGCCTTCAACATATGCCGGACGCTACGTTCGAGCCGCTTGAAGTTAGGCGTGCCCGGACCCTCGTCGTCGGCATCTTCGTCTTCATCGTTTTCGTAGACGACTTTCGCCTCGCGATGATCGCCACTGCTTTGAACAACGGTGACACGTCTCACGAGCTTGTCCATGCTGTCCTTCCTAGCGAGGGAGTGAAGTTGGGGTGAACTGTTCGGCGCATGCTTCCGCCCGGCTGACGTCCAGGGGGCAACCATCGCTTCGACTGGCCGTCGGTCGCTGGCCGCCTGCGAGCCTCAACGACAATAGCGACGTAAACCATCTTGTTCCCTGCAGTTGCCTCGGGCGTTCAGGCACAGACAATTCCGACCCTTGCCGGGCGACCGTAAGCTGCGGTTCAACCTAACTTTATAGCAGCAGCGTCGGATTCGGCAACCGACCAATCCTAGAAAATGCCGGCTTCCGGGTTTTCAACTGACGAGAACCTTGGAGGATGAAGCCGGGGTCAGCCGTGCGGTCTAAGGCCTTGCCTTACACCGTGAAAGATATGAGGCTGGCGCTGCACGCGAGGGCGTAATTGCAGTCCACAACCTGATTGGAAACTTTGTGACGAAGCGGTTGAACGCGTTCGCGATCCTGATGGCGGTCGGCATGATTTGCGGGGAGGCACAGGCGCGATCTCTGCAGGTCACTGGCACCGCCGGTTACCTCTCGGAATGGGAGCTCAATGGCTCCGTCACTGAAAAAAGTCCGCCCGGCAGCAATGAGTTCTCCGGAGCATTGGTCTGGAAACATGTCGGGCTGTGCAGCGCAAACGGTCCGGAAGAAAAATCCGGCGAAATCAAATTTCAGATCGCCAAATCAAGCTCATCGTCCCGAATGCAGGCGGCGATTACGCTCAATGGTGCTCAGTGTACCTACAACGGCGAGTTCTCCGGCAGTTCGAGCGGACACATGGATTGCACGGATGCCAAAGGCGTTCCGCTTTCGATTTCAATCAAATGAAAGCGGCGGCGATAGCGGCAGGCTATCGCTCGGGACCGAGCCTGGTGTCGGGCATGTTCAGCCGGATCACAATTCTGCGGATGAGGATCAGCAGCACCGCAATCAATGCCAGTTGCACCCATCCAAACGACGTCGCGGAGTCCAGCATCGAGGCCCAGTCGATCTGGCGGCCAAACCACCGCCGTGAAATGGCGTCGGCGATCAGACCGATACCGACGGCGGCAGCGACCATATAGCCCAGCTTCATCACCAGGGATGCGATGTAGGCGATCTTTCCGACAATATTCCTGAAGTGGATGATCGGGTTCTCGATGTTTCGTTGCACCTGGAAAAAGAACTGCGTGACCACATCTCCGAACTCCTCCATCTGGAGGTAGTCCATATCCGTTGGTCCCCGGCGCCGCGCCTGCATACTTTTTTGCACGCGTTGGCGTGCCTCCTTGCCGGCCTGCCGCTTGTAGACTTCCCATTCCCTGGCGATGTCGATGTCCTTGTTCAGCCGCGTAACGATGGCGTCGTAGGCAAACGAGGTCCGGAAATACTGAATCGTCTCGAAACTGGCGGGCAAGGAGAACTTCTGCGAAACCTCCAGGAAACGAAGCCACGCCTGCGCCGAGGTCTTCTCCCACCATTCCGCGTCTTTGCTTTTCATGGCGTAGACCGTGTCGGCGTAGATTTTCTCCATCTCGACCCGAACCGTCTCGACATCCATGGGGGGAAGCGGCCCGGCGAGGGTAAGCGCGCAGTTGACCATCCGCCCAATGTCGCCTCTGAGCATGTGATGTTGCAGCTCGCGGAAAATCTTTCGTGTTTGCGTCGAGAAGCGCCCGATCGCCCCGAAGTCGATGTAGCAAATCCCGTTATTTGGCATGATGATGAGATTCGAGGGATGCGGATCGGCGTGGAAGAAAAGCTCTTCCTGCACCTCATGTTGCATCACCAGGACGAGCTTGCGTGCCAGCGACTTTGGCTCGATGCCGATACGGCGGACCTTTGCCAGGAACTCCTGATCGTTGCTGTCGACGGCCGCCATGAGCTCCCACATCCACACGCCGGAGACGAGCTCGCTCACCATCACTTCTTCGCTGCAGTACTGGAAATAGACGCGTGGTGCCGTGACGCCCTTCTTCTGTTTGGCCGCGCGCCGGCGAAATATGTCCGTGTAACGCGCTTCGGCGCGGAAGTTCAGCTCGTTGAACAGAATCGTCTCGAAGTCCTGCCGGAAGCGCCGGGTGACCCCCGGTGGAATGATCGTGAGCGTTTCGCCCAGGATCAGGATCCAGTCCAGCGCGCGCAGGTCGGCGGCAATCAGCGGGCCGATGCCGGGCCGCCGCACCTTGACTGCCACCTTCTCGCCAGTCTTCAGCTGGGCCTGGTACACGCACGCCAGCGACGCGGAGCCGATCGGCTCAGGATCGAAAACCGCGAACACGTCACTGAGCGGCCCGCCGAGATTGCGCTCGATGATCTCGATGGCCTGCTGCGTCGGGAAAGCGGGCGCCTGGTCCAGCATCTTGCCCAACTCGGCGCAATAGGCGTACGGCAGCATGTCGGCGCGCATCGACAGCTGCTGGCCGAGCTTTGCGAACGTCGCACCGGCATCTTCAAACACACGACGCAGCCGCACTGCGCGGCGTTGGTCGCTGGACCGGCGCAGCAACACGTCGTGGAAGTTCCCGAAGTAGAACCGCAAAAAGCCCCAGAGCCAGACAAACAGCCTGCCGATCGGCCGGATGACCCCCGCCTTGAAGACGACCCGACGGGCACGGGGAAGGTCGACCAACGCTCTGTCCATCGAATGCGACAGCCTGCGGCGCGTCATCGGACGGATGACGTCAAGACCGGATGTCGTTGGCACCTCGAGTGCCGGCGTCGTTTCGGGCTGGCTGGCGCCACGGGGCCACAATGCGCGGCGGAGTTTCATTTGCAGCTCATGCTTGAGGCTCCGTCGCCGGTGAACGCCGCGACCATTGCCCGGAGGGCGGCATCCGCTGAGCCCTTGATCGCGCACGCTCTAGCACGGGCCCGGCCCTCCGGCTGGACTCGCATTCATCCATGCTTTTGCAGCAAATTCAAATCCGGTCTCAGGCACGAGCGGCGGGCAGAAGCGAAATGCCTCACGATCGAGCGAACCTGAGCTCGCCGTAGTATAGCTCCGGCGTATTTGCCCGCAGGACGATGCTGCGACACAATTGAGCGGTGATCAGGGTTAAGATGCGGCTCCGTGGCTTTGCGGCCGGGAGAGATCCGATGATAATGACGCTGCACGACGGCGGGCCGTCCAGTTTGTTTTATTGACGGTTCCGTTCAAGCGGGAGGACGCTGATGGCGATCAACATTTCGGCGTGGTCGATACGACATCCGCTCCCGCCTCTCGTCATGGCGGCGGCAATCGTGGCGCTCGGCTTCATCAGCTTCAACAAGCTGCCGGTCACGCGGATGCCGAACGTCGATGTTCCCGTTGTTTCGGTCACGGTCACGCAATTCGGGGCAGCACCGGCGGAACTGGAGTCGCGGGTCACGAAGGCGGTCGAGGACGCGGTCTCGGGCGTCGCCGGCGCCCACCATATCAACTCCACCATCACCGATGGGATATCCAACACCACCATCACGTTCCGCCTGGAGACGGACACCGATCGCGCCCTCAATGACGTCAAAGACGCGGTGACAAGCATCCGCGCCAATCTTCCGCGCGGCATCGACGAGCCGATGATCCAGCGGGTCGACATCGCCGGTTTGCCGATTCTCACCTACGCCGCGATAGCGCCGGGCAAGACGCCGGAGCAGCTCTCCTGGTTCGTGGACGACGTGGTCATCCGCGCGTTGCAAGGGGTTCGCGGGGTCGCCCGGGTCGACCGCATCGGCAGCGTCGAGCGCGAAATCAGGGTCGGGCTCGACCCAGTACGGCTTCAATCGGTCGGCTTGACCCCGCTCGATGTCAGCCGTCAGCTTCGCGGAAGCAACGTGGATCTCGCCGGTGGTCGGGCCGAAATCGGCGGCCGCGACCAGGCCATCCGCACCCTCGCCGGAGCCAAGACGGTCGCCGATCTCGCGGCGGTGAGAATCGCCCTGCCGGCGGGCGGCGAAGTGCGGCTGGACGATCTCGGGCTCATCACCGATACGATTGCAGAGCCACGGACCTTTGCGCGCTTCGACGGTGCTCCTGTCGTCGGGTTCAACATTCTGCGCGCAAAGGGCGCAAGCGATGTCGTCCTCGCAGATGCAATTGCCGCGCGCATCGACGCCATCAAGGCGGCCAACCCGACTGTCGACCTCAAGCTGATCGACACATCGGTCGTGCACACGCTGGGAAACTACGAATCCGCGATGCACACGCTGTACGAGGGCGCAATCCTCGCGGTGATCGTGGTGTTCCTGTTTTTGCGCGACTGGAGGGCCACGATCATCGCGGCACTCACCTTGCCGCTGTCGATCTTTCCGGCCTTCTGGGTCATGGAACTGCTCGGCTTCTCGTTGAACATGGTGACTTTGCTGGCAATCACGCTGAGCACCGGAATTCTCGTCGATGATGCGATCGTCGAGATCGAGAACATCGTGCGGCACATCCGGATGGGCAAATCGCCCTACCAGGCTGCGCTCGAGGCGGCCGACGAGATCGGCCTTGCCGTCATCGCCATCAGCCTTGCCATCGTTGCGGTGTTCATCCCCGCGAGCTTTATGCCTTCGGTTCCGGGCCAGTTCTTCAAACAATTCGGAATAACAGTCTCTGTACAGGTGCTGTTCTCCCTGCTCTGCGCGCGGATGATAACGCCGATGCTCGCGGCCTATTTCCTGCGGCCGCATCAGCACGAAGAGAAAGGCGATGGACCGACCATGCGTCTTTACACCCGGCTGGTCACCGGGGCGGTGCGATATCGTTTCATTACGGTGGTCCTCGGCTTGCTCTTCTTCGCTGCGTCCTTGGCCGGCGCAACCTTGCTGCCGAGCGGCTTTCTGCCCGTCACGGATACGGCCCGCTCGATGCTCGGCATCGAGCTGCCTCCCGGTTCGCAGCTTTCGGACACGGAGTCGGTGACCGATACCATCGTCAATCGGGTGCGCAAGCGGCCCGAGGTGGCGAGCGTCTTCGTCGACGGTGGACGAATTCCAAACGGCGCCGTCGATGTCGGCCGGGCCGGATTGACCATCAACTACGTGCCGAAATCGAAGCGGTCGCTCTCCCAGCAGCAACTCGAGCAGGCGATCGGCCGAGACCTCGCTGACATTCCGGACATCCGTTATTGGTTCGTCGACGACAACGGACAGCGAAACGTCAAGTTCATCGTCACCGGCCAGGACAACGCCACGGTGGCGAATGTCGCGTCCGAGCTTGCCGCTCAAATGCGCCGGCTCCCGATTGTGGCGAACGTCGTCTCCGGAGCGACGCTCAATCGCCCGGAGCTGAGGATTTATCCGCGCCGCGACTTGGCGGTACGTCTGGGCGTGTCAACCGAGAGTCTGTCGGAAACGATCCGGGTAGCGACGATCGGCGATGTCGGCCCGGCGCTCGCAAAGTTCGACGCCGGCGATCGGACCATCCCCATTCGCGTCCTGCTTGAGGAAAATGCGCGCGCCGACCGGCAGGTCCTCGAGCAAATACGCATTCCGTCACAACGCGGAGGGGGCGTCCCGCTCGTCGCCCTCGCCGACATAAGTTTTGGCGAAGGGGCCACCAACATCGTTCGCTACGATCGTCAGCGGCAGGCCAGCGTCGAAGCGGATCTGGTCGGCGGTGCCGCGCTCAGTGATGCGCGGGAAGCCATCAAAGGCCTTTCGGTGATGAAGAACCTGCCGCCCGGCATCACGGTCAGCGAAGGCGGCGACGCGGAGCTGCAGGCGGAGCTGTTCGAAGGATTCGGCGGGGCCATGCGCAGCGGCCTGATGATGGTTTACGTGGTGCTGGCGGTGCTGTTCACCAGCCTGCTGCAGCCGATCACCATCCTGTTTTCCCTGCCACTGTCGATCGCGGGCGCGATCCTGGCGCTGCTCATCACCAACCTGCCCATCACCACTCCCGTGGTCATTGGTATTCTCATGCTGATGGGTATCGTCACCAAGAACGCGATCATGCTGGTGGACTTTGCGGTTGAGGCAATGCACGGAGGCGCGGACCGCACGACCGCGATCATCGAAGCGGGTCAAAAGCGCGCACGACCGATCACGATGACAACGATCGCGATGGTGGCTGGCATGGCGCCCAGCGCCTTGGCGTTCGGCGCCGGCGGCGAGTTCCGATCGCCGATGGCGATCGCAATCATCGGCGGACTCCTGGTCTCGACCTTGCTCTCGCTGCTTTTCGTGCCGGCGTTCTTCACCATCATGGACGACGTCGGGCGCCTGTTCGCACGCGTGTTCGGCCGGCTCGTGGGCGGGTCTGACGATCCGCCGACGAAGCACGTCACCACGCCGCCGCCCGCGGCCCACATGTCGCAAGAGGCGGAGAAACCCGCGCACTGAAGCGCGTCGTCATTGTGATTGTGGCGTCGACCTGCGGCGCAGCGACGCGGACGCAGCCCTTAAAGGTCGCGGACGTGCCCCGTCTTACCCGCCGGGCCTTCGTCCGGTCCGGGTCACGATGACTTTGATCGGCTTCGACATGACAGGAGGGTTATGCGGGACGTGGTTTTCGTCGCCGAGCAAGAGCTGAAGCGTGTGTACCCCCAATGGCAGGTTCACGGTTGCTTCCGTTTGCCCCGCCCCGAAGTGCAGATGGTTGAAGTCATTCGGGATGGGCTCGTCGAGCGGAGGCAGCTTGGCATCGATCAAGAGGTGATGATGGCCGGTATTGGGCTTCTCAATGCCCGCCGGCGCCACGCCCATGTTGACCAGACCAAAGCGCAGGGTCGCCTTTTGCGGCACCACCGACCGGTCCTGCAAGCCGACGAAATACACGCGCGCGTCGGCCGGAGCCGCTTTGCGCAGCGACGGATCGACCACGCGCACCTTGAGGCGCTTGGAAAAGACAGGAGGGGTGTGCGGAATATGATCCTTGTCTCCCATGAGCAGCTGGAGCGTGTGCTGGCCGTGCTTGAGGGTAACCTCGGCCTCGGTCTGGCCGCCGCCGAAGTGAAGGTGGTTGAAGTCATTGGGGATCGGCTGGTCGAGCGGGGGCAGCTCGGTGTCGATCAAGAGGTGGTGATGGCCTGAATTTTCGCGATCCGAGCCGGCCGGCGCGACGCCCATATTCTTCAAGCCGAAATAGATCGTCGTCTTCGGTGGGAGGACCTGTCCCTCCTTCAGTTCATTGAAGTAAACCTCGGCCCCAGCAGGAGAGGGCGAAGGCCCGCCGGTCAGTGCGGCGGCCGCACCCGGCGCACCTTCCGCGACCCGGACGCGAATGCGCTGCGACATCACCGGCGGTGTGTGCGGAACGTGGTCCTTGTCTCCCATGAGCAACTGCAATGTGTGCTGCCCGGGCTTCAAGGTGATTTCTGCCTCGGTCTGCCCGGCACCGAAATGCAAATGATTGAAATCATTGGGAATGGGTTTATCGAGTGGGGGCAGCTCGGTGTCGACCAAGAGGTGATGGTGACCTGAATTCTCGCGATCCGAGCCTGCGGGGGCGACACCCATATTCCGCAGACCAAAGAACAGCTTCAGCTTCGCAGGAACGTTCGCACCGTCCTTGAGATCGATGAAATAGACCTCGGCCCCCTGCCCCGATGGGCTAGGCCCGCCGGCTCGTTGAGCTTGAGCCAGGGCGATGCCACCACCTCCCAATAGCGCGACGACGAGCAACGTTGCAAAGGCGCGCGCACGCTTGCCGGTCTTGCCTGCGACTTGCTTCAACTCATGCATCGCTGGGTCCTTCCGTGGCTTCCGCGTCATCACTCTCTCACGAAAAGATCAACCTTCCGCGCCATCCGAGCAATAATCTAGGGGAACTCGATCCCCCTGGGAAGGCGCACGCGCTTACCTCACCCGCGACCATAGCGGCAACCTATTCGGTCGCGCGCGCGGCGTCGGATCGGCACCATCCGCAGTTGTGCGGCAGAACATGCCGCGCGGGGCAATGTCGCAACGCGGCACGGCGTGCCGTCCCTGTTGTCCGCAACCCCGGACGCGTCTAGAATGTTATGATCGCTTGCAAAAAAGCTCCCGACCGAGGGATGGCAGCGAGGTCTTTCGAGGTCCCAGCGTGAGGGCCGGGATGGGAGAACCGATTGATATGCAGCAGAGCGGCTGCTTATATCGCGCGCCAACGTGTAGGTTGCGACGGCCATGACGTTGGTGAAGTTGGTTCCTATCGGAACGAAGGGCACGCAATGAACATGCGGCTAGTCTTTTGCTTGTGCGTCGCGGTCGCTTCCGCAGTCCTCGCGCATCCGGCGCTGTCGCAGCAGCCCGCACGCGTGGCGCTCCTGATTGGAAACGCAAACTATCCGGATGCCAGCACGCCGCTTTCCACCACGATCCGCGATGCCCGCACGCTTGCCGACGAGTTTCGTCGAACCGAATTCGATGTCGACCTCAAAGAGAATGTCGGCCGGGAAGATATGCAGCGCGCGATCGATGCCTTCATCGGCAAGATCCGCCCCGGCATGGTGGCCCTGTTCTATTTCAGCGGATATGGCATCCAGGTCGCGCGGCAAACCTATCTGATTCCCGTCAACGCCCAGGTCTGGACCGAGGCGGAGGTCCGGCGGGACGGCATCAGCCTCGATGCGCTGCTGGCGGAGATGCAGCGCAAAGGCGCCAAAGTAAAGATCGTCATTATCGATGCGTCCCGACGCAACCCGTTCGAGCGTCGCTTTCGGGCGTCGGCAGCGGGGCTCGCCGCGCTCGATGCGCCTGACGGGACGCTCGCGATGTACTCCGCTGCGCCGGGCAAGGTGATCAATGAGGGCAGCGGGCCAAACAGCCTGTTTGTCGGCGAGCTCATCAAGGAGCTCCGCGTCCCGAATCTGACCGCCGAGGAGGTTTTCAACCGCGCCCGCATCGGGGTGTCTCGTGCATCCAACAACGAGCAGGTGCCATGGGTGGCATCGTCGCTGGTCGACGAGTTCTATTTCGGGAGTCCGCGGCCCGTAGCAACCGCGCCTTCCGCGGCGCCCACGCCTGCGCCAGCCCCGACACCGCAACGAACGCCGGCACCCCAACCCCCGCCGGCGGCTGCACCGACCCCAGCTCCAGCTCCGGCCGTTACGGCCACCGCACCATCAGCCAGTACGTCCGCGCCGTCGGCGAGCGGGGCCAAGGCGGGCGACGTTTTCCGCGATTGTCAGGGTTGCGTCGAGATGCTGGTGCTGCCGGCCGGCACGTTCGACATGGGCTCCACAACCGAATACGAGAACCCGCCGCACCGGGTCACGATCGCAAAACCGTTTGCCATAGGCAAAAACGAGGTGACGTTCGACCAGTGGGACGCCTGCGTCGCCGATGGCGGTTGCAAGCATCGGCCCGACGACCGGGAATGGGGACGCGGCGACCGTCCGGTCATCAATGTCAGCTGGCTCGACGCGAAGGCGTTCGTAGCCTGGCTCTCGCAGAAGACGGGGCAGACTTATCGACTGCCGAGCGAGGCCGAGTGGGAATATGCCGCGCGTGGTGGCACGAACAGCCCGTATTGGTGGGGCCGTGACGTGGGCTCCCGCCAGGCAAACTGCCGGGAGTGCAATACGGGCTCTTCCCAACAGACCTCGACAATCGGTTCATACAAGGCCAATCCCTTCGGCCTGAACGACACCGCGGGCAATGCGGCGGAGTGGGTTGAGGATTGCTGGAACGATAATTATCGCGGCGCTCCCCAGAATGGCTCGCCGTGGCTCACCGGTCAGTGCCGCCTTCGCGTGCTGCGCGGCGGCGCGTTCGACAGTGCCGCAAAATATCTGCGTTCGACGGCCCGCTTCCGGTATGATTCCGACGTACGATATTCGGCGAATGGATTTCGTGTCGTTCGTGAGTTGCAGTGATGCGGTCGAGAGCCGGCATGGGCCGGACATCCGGGCATCGTCCATGAAACTTTCAGGGCTCGCGAGGGCTACCCTTGTCGGTGGAATCATTCTTCTTGCGAGCTCACCTGCAACGCTCTTCGCAGCGGACACAGGCTCACCGAGCACCGTGCAAGTAAGCGTGGTTCGCGCCACGAAGGCGTGTTTCTCCTCGACCATTCGTGTCACCGGGTTCCTTGTGGCGCGGGACGAGGCGATCGTGACTCTGGACGCTCCCGGGCTTCGGGTGACCGAAGTGCTGGTCGGAGAAGGAGACCGGGTGACATCCGGCCAAACCCTCGTTCGATTGGTCCGACAGGCCAGCGAGGGACAAGATGCCGCCGCCGCCGCACGAACTTCCATGATCTTGAAGGCTCCTGCCGCCGGTGTGGTGACGCGCAGCACCGCCGTTGTAGGAGCCACCGCGTCCCCGATGCAAAACGAGCCGCTGTTCCGGATCGCGGTCGACAACGAAATTGAGCTCGAGGCCGAAGTTCCGAGCATACACGCAGGAGCGATTTCTCCCGGGCAAACCGCGCGCATCCAGATCGAAGACAGCCGGGAACTCTCGGGCCGCGTTCGCCAGGCACCGGCTGCTGTCGATCAGCGCACGCAGCTTGGCAGAGCGCGTCTTTCGTTGGAGCGGGATCCGTGGCTGCGGCTGGGAATGTTTGCTCGCGCCACAATCGACGCTGATCGAAGCTGCGGAATTTCGGTTCCCCGCTCCGCGGTGCACTACCGGACCGAGGGGCCGAGGGTCCAGGTCGTGCGCGACAACGTCATCGAGACGCGGGTGGTGCAAGTCGGTTTTCATTCGGACATGGATATCGAGATCCGCGAAGGGCTGCGCGAAGGCGATCTCATCGTGGCGAACGCGGGCAGTTCGCTGCGCGACGGCGACAAAGTGAACCCGATCATGGCCGACACGCTCCAATTGGGGCAGCGCTGACATCGGCCAAGATCGACGTCCGATATCTGCTGCCGGGCGAGCATAGTTCCGATCGGTTGCGTGGCGGCGATTGCACGGATTTGGTCGAGCACGTGTGCGCACTCCTTGCACGCACCAACCATAGGGTTTTCCTGGGCCCAAGGATTTTGAACCAAGATGGCTGCAGGTCGACTTGCGCCCCCTCTCTGGGAACGGGTTGGGGTGAAAGACCTTGCGAGAGCATCCCGTTCGGTCCAGGATTTGCCGCCAAACTTAAGAGAATTGCGAATGCAGACGGAGGCAGCAGCGCGCAAAGACTGGTTCCGTCCCAGAAGCCTCTTCGGCAAATACGTTACCTCCTTTGTCGAAGTGGTCGTGCTCGTGCTTGCCGTGAATGGCGGCCTCGAGACGTGGTTCACCTACCGGCAGACAACCGAACTGCTGGCAAAGGCGCAATCCGAGAAAGCCGAGGCGACGGCACGTCGAATTGAGCAGTCGGTGTCGGAGATCGAACGCCAGATCAGCTGGGCAACGCGGGCAAGCGCCACAACCCTCGACCAGCGGCGGTCCGACTACGCGTTGCTGCTTCAGCAAGTGCCCGCCGTCGACAGAGTGATTCAGCTCGACGGGGCGGGTAAAGAGCTGTTGCGACTCACGCGCAGCGAGGTGGTCATTGCAAGCGATATCGATTACTCGGGCGACCCCCGGTTCAAGGCAGCGCAAGGTCGCTCAGTCTGGTTCTCCCCGGTCTATTTCGACGGGCCGGATCCCTTCATGTCGATTGCGATGCCGCACTCCGGGCGAGATGCCGGTTCAACCGTTGCCGAGATCAATCTCAAATTCTTGTCGAGTTTCATAACTCCGGAGCAGATCGGCACCGACAACGAGGCTTTTATCGTAGGCCCGGCCGGGCGGCTGCTCGCTCACTCTGCCACCACCCCCCGGCTTGGCACCAATCTTGCGGATCTTCCGCAGGTCGCCGCCGCGATCAGGTCGGACGCCGAACCCGTGATCTTCGGGCAAGACCCGGATGGAAGCTCGGTCTTGACCGCCTCGGCCACGGTGCCGCGAATGCAGTGGTACGTGTTCTTCGAGCAACCGCTGAGCAAGGCGCTTCAGCCGGTCTACAATCTGCTGTTCCGCACCGCGTGGTTGCTGGCGCTGGGCGTGCTCCTGGCCGTGCTGGCCGGCATGCTCCTGGCGCGAAAAATGGTCATTCCGATTCGCGCCTTGCAGGTCGGTGCCCAGCAGTTGGAGGCGAGCGATTTCGGCCATCGCATCGAAGTGCAGACGCAAGATGAGATCGCGGATCTCGCCGACCATTTCAACCGCATGGCAGACCAGCTGCAGGGGTCCTACGGACGGTTGGAGCAGAAAGTCGCCGAACGCACGCGCGATCTTGCACAGTCGGTCAGCGAGCTGAAAGCGCTCGAGGAGATCGGGCGCGCCGTCGCGTCCTCGCTGGACGACAAGGCCGTGCTCGCCACGATCGTGACGCGTGCTGTCCAACTCACGCAGGCCGACGCCGGCGCCATCTACAGCTACGATGCATCGCGAGGCGTCTTCGATCTCGCGGAAGCGCACGCACTCGACAAGTCTTACCAGGATGCGGTTCGCGCCAGCCGGATAGGAGTGGACGAAAGCGTATTGGGGCTGGCGAGCAAGAAACAAGAGGCGATGTGGATTTCGGATCTTTCGAGCGCTCCGAGCTATCCGCTCAAGGAGCTCACCATTGCGGCCGGTTTCAACTCCGTCCTCGTCGTTCCGCTGATAGGTCCGGATGAGATTCTGGGCGCCCTGGTTCTGCTGCGTCGCGCAAGCGGGGACTTTCCCGCCAGCACGATCGACCTGATGCAGACCCTGGCCCATCAGTCGGTCCTCGCGATGAACAATGCGAGACTGTTTCGCGAAGTCGACGACAAGGGACGCGCGCTTGCCGTTGCCAACGAACACAAGACTCAGTTCTTTGCCAACATGAGCCACGAGTTGCGCACTCCCTTGAACGGCATACTCGGCTTCGCCGAACTGCTCGTGGATGGCCTCTACGGCACCTTGCCGGCAAAGGCGCTGGAGATATTGGAGCGCATTCAGAAGGACGGGAAACATCTGCTGGGCCTGATCAACGACGTGCTCGATATTTCCAAGATCGAAGCCGGTCAGCTCACGTTGGCACTCGACAATTACTCCATGCAGGGGGTTGTGGAGACGGTCGTCGCTTCGACCGGGTCGCTCGCGCAGGCCAAAGGCATCGAGGTCAAGGCCAAGGTTTCGCCCGATCTCCCCATGGGCTATGGAGATGAACGGCGCCTGACCCAGGTGCTACTTAATATCGTGGGCAATGCGATTAAATTCACCGATACCGGCTCGGTCGAGATCCGCGCAAATGCCAGGGACGGACATTTCATGATCGCGGTGCAGGATACCGGTCCAGGCATCCCGACCGCGGATCAGGCTCGAATCTTCGAGGAATTTCAGCAGGTTGACAACAGCATCACGCGGCAGAAAGGTGGTACTGGGCTAGGATTGTCGATCGCGCGCCGCCTGATCAACGTGCATGGCGGTCATATCGATCTGGAATCGACGCCGGGAGTGGGCTCCACGTTCAACATCGTCTTGCCATTACGCGCGACGGACCAGAGGCAGGCGGCATGAGCAAGCGCATCCTGGTCATCGAGGATACCGAGAACAATCGGCGTATTCTCAATGATTTGCTCACCAATGCCGGCTTCGAGGTGCTGGAGGCGATTGACGGCGAAAAAGGCGTCGCCATGGCTGCGGAACAGCGACCCGACCTCATTCTGATGGATATTCAGCTTCCGATCGTCGATGGCTATGAAGCCACGCGTCGGATCAAGGCGAACCCGGACCTGCGCCATATTCCGATCATCGCCGTCACCTCGTATGCGCTGTCCGGCGACGATGCGAAGGCATTTGCCGCTGGATGCGACGGCTATTTCGCCAAGCCATTCAGCCCGCGCGTGATCCTCGCCAAAGTTCGCGAATTTCTGACCTAGCGCCGAGGGGGCCTCGCTTGCGAAACCCGCCCCGAATCCTGGTTGTCGATGACAACCCGACAAATCTTGAAGTGCTGCGCGTCAGGCTCAACTCGCAGGGCTACGAGGTCGTTACGGCGGTCGATGGAGAGGATGCGCTGGTTCGTGCGCGCGAGCTCGATCCCGATCTCGTCCTGCTCGATGTCATGATGCCGAAGCTTGACGGTATCTCGGTCCTCAAGGAGCTCAAGCG
This sequence comes from uncultured Alphaproteobacteria bacterium, assembly GCA_963725065.1. Lineage (GTDB taxonomy): Bacteria > Pseudomonadota > Alphaproteobacteria > Rhizobiales > Xanthobacteraceae > VAZQ01. The sequence continues at coordinate 24,213 of CAVRXD010000029.1, read as the reverse complement.
AGATGCGACGCTCCGTTTTATCCCCGTCATTCTGGTCACGGCCAAAGCCGATACACGTGACATCGTAAACGGTCTCGAGGCCGGCGGTGATGACTATCTGACAAAGCCGTTCGAGCAAGCCGCATTGGTGGCGCGCGTGCGATCGCTGCTGCGGATCAAGGACCTTCACGATACGGTGCAACTGCAAGCGGAGCAGTTGAAGGAGCAGACCGAACAACTCTCGAGCTGGAACCGGCTCCTTGAGCAGCGGGTCGCGGATCAATTGACCGAGATCGAGCGGATCGGCCGCCTGCAGCGGTTCCTGGCGCCGCAAGTGGCGCACGTGATTGCGTCCTCGGACGCGCCGGAATTGCTCTTGGCGAGCCATCGCCGCGAGATCACGGTGTTGTTCTGCGATCTGCGCAATTTCACCGCCTTTACCGAGGCATCCGAACCTGAAGAGGTCATGGCCGTTCTCCGCGAGTACCACGAGAACGTGGGAGAACTGATATTCAAGTATGAAGGCACGTTGGAGCGGTTTCTCGGAGACGGCATCATGATCGTCTTCAACGATCCGATTCCTTGCGCGGACCATACTGAGCGTGCCGTGCGGTTGGCGATCGAGATGCGCGACAAGGTGGAGGAGTTGTCACAGCACTGGGGCCGACAAGGCTACAACCTCGGATTCGGGATCGGTATAGCTGCGGGCTATGCGACATTGGGGCAGATCGGCTTCGAACATCGGCGCGAGTACTCGGCGATCGGCGGCGTGACAAATCTTGCCTCGCGCCTGTGCGACGAAGCACGACCGGGGCAAATCTTGATCGCTCAACGCGCGCTCAGCACCATCGAGCGATCGGTAAAGGTCTCGCATGTCGGCGACCTGAATTTGAAGGGTTTCAACCGGCCGATCGCCGCCTATGACGTTTTGAGCTGGTGCGAGCAGCCAGCGGAAATCGATCCGTCCGAGATCGTTACCTCCGAGGGAGGCAGGTCGGGCCAGGAATGATCGCGGAATCGGCATTGCGCCCCTGCCCCACCGCGCGCGATCGTCGTCACGGCGTTTATCGGAATGCAGACCGTTGACCGGCCTTGCAACGAAGCATGGCGGGCAGAGGCTGTGAGCGGGGACTTGCCGCGCAGGCGAGGTTGGGCCACCATTGGTCATGATCGAATTTTACCAAGACACGTGCGCTTGCTATCTCGATCACGGAACGGCCCGAACGAGGGCATCGATTTTGCTCCCTTCTTCTTCCGTCCTACCCAACCTGCAGATGAATCGCCGCGCAATCTCCGATTGGATACGGACGCGCCGCAGCCGGGGAGCAAGAATGCTCTCCGCCGTAGTCGTTGCGGCTACCGTCGCCTGTAATAGCGGCCTGCTATCGCCTGCGTTTGCCGAGTCGGGCGACGTCGGCGACATGGCGGTCACCGTGGCGCGGACCACGAATATCTGCTTCTCCGACACGCTTCAGGTCACCGGTGTCGTGGTCCCGCGAAATGAGATTCTTGTACGGCCGGACCGGGAAGGGTTGCAGATTTCGCAAGTGCTGGTCGAGCCTGGCGACACCGTCGTGTCCGGGCAGGTGTTGGCCCGCCTTACGCCGCCGGAGGGCCAGCAGGGCGGCGGAACGACCGTTGCCATACAAGCGCCTGCCGCTGGCGTTGTGACGTCGAGATCCGCGGTTGTTGGAACGCTGGCGTCGGCCCGGGCCGAGCCCCTGTTTCGAATTGCCGCGAAGGGAGAGATGGAACTGTTGGCCGAAACACCGGTCAAGTCACTCGCCACCGTCGCCGCCAATCAGACGGCGAAAATCGCGATCGTGGGCGCCGGTGAATTGTCTGGAAAGGTGCGGATCTTCTCGGTCGCCATCAATCCTACAACGCAACTCGGCCAGATCCGTCTTTTGATCGGCAGCGATCCGAAGTTGCGTGTAGGTGCCTTTGGACGCGCGACCATCGATGTAGGTCGGCGCTGCGGCCCTGCGATTCCGTTGTCGGCTGTTTTGTACGGGCCCGGTGGCGCTGTCGTTCAGGTCGTTCGCGATAATCGGATTGAAACGCGACGCGTCACCGTTGGCCTGCTCTCCGCTGGACAGGCAGAGATTCGGGATGGCCTCGCTGAAGGCGAGATGGTGGTCGCGCGTGCCGGGGCATTCGTCCGGGAAGGAGATCGCGTTCGATCGATAACGGCCGGGGAGCCATCTGCTCGGCAATGATCCGGTCTGATGCCTTGTCGGATAGGCGCAAACGACCGTGCCAAGCAGGCCACTGCCGCTCCGTTACTGATCGCCGTCTGGATCGGCCTCCCGTTCGATAGCAGCCCTGTTCTCCAGGCAATAGTACCCGGCAAGGCGGCTCACCAATTTGCGGTCCATCCACTCCTTCAGGATGCGGCTGACATTTTCGCGGGCAATGCCCGCCATCGCCGCGAGATCGCTTTGCGTGACCTTCTGCCGCAGGACGACACGCCCGCCGCCGACGTCGCGACCGAACGCTTCAGAGAGGTTGAGCAGCGCCCGGGCCACGCGTCCCTTGACGGGCAGGAAGCTGGTTGCTGCGAGCGCGTCGTTGGTGTCGCGCAGGCGGCGTGCCAGCAAGATCATCACGTGCCGATGGACTTCGGGGTTGGATCGGCCGAACGCCTCGAAGGCGGCACGGCTTACAAATCTCAGCTTGGCGTCGCGTAGCGCGGAGACGGAGGCGGACCGCGGCGCTCCATCGATCATCGAGAGTTCGCCCACGATGGAGCCAGGTCCCAGAATCGCCAGGATCCGCTCCCCTCCCGCCGCCGCGCTGACGCTCACCTTCAGCAATCCATCTTCGATCCTGTAACAGCCATCGCCTGCATCCCCGGCCAGAAACACAATCTGGTCAGCCGCAAGTGACACGTCGTGCGCTTTTGCGAATAGAGCGCTCGAAAGATCCGCCGGAAGGGCAGTTAGCAAGCTATCCTGGGGAAACGTCGACTTTGCCATCGCACCCACGTCGCTAACGGAGCCGGGGTGCCAAGGGAAACACATGCAGCCAGCGACCGCAAACGAAACCGGACCGCGGGGCTGCAAGGCGGCGGGGAGCTACGCCCCAAAAACGACCTGCAGGCCAGCCGACACATGGTGTTTCGCGCAGGCGCGGGGCGCTTGCACCCAAAAACGCGGCTTAGATTTGCCGTGCGGCCCCGCGGCAACTAGGCGAAGACCGCACGTTGAGAGATGGTCCCGCGGCGATCGAATGCCATATGCGCAGCTTGATCGGAGGGTGTAATTCCAGCTTGCGCAATGACAGGCGTTGACGTGTAAGCAGCACCTCAGAAGGCAAAGTCATCCCGCGCGGCCATCGGCACGGAGTTCACGTCAGCATCGAGAGAATTGTTTGAATGTTGTCCGATGCCGCGCTCAACAATGCATCGTAACTGGTCTGGCCCTCCGCGGCCGTCTTCAAAATGAACTCAGCCATGTGCGCTTTAATCCCCGGCGTTGCTTGGTCCAGAGGAATTTTCGTCATCACCTCATCAAGGGCTGCACGCATGGTTTGGATGAGTTCTGGACTGTAGCTCGGCATAATACGGTCTCCCGTTTGGGCGGAAAACACCGTTGCCGGTTTGACGCCAGCCGGCCAGACACAAAGCCGCGAGTGGAATCACGCTAACGTGACGTTTGATTTCTTCTTAAATTCATAAATGCACCGCGCATGATGTCCCGCCGGCCCTAGAAAATCGGTGATTGGTTTCCGCGATCGGCCATGGAAAGCTCTGCGGCTACGCGGCTGCATAATTTATTCGTTAGTTGCACGAGAGCGGGGCGAGCTGACCTCGGGGCACGTGCTCTCTTCTTAAGCTCTGTTGCCTAAGGGCAATGCATTCAGAATTCTCGATCGCAGAAACCGACAGGCAGCTGAACTGATTCCATGCATCCTTATCAGGCGCCGCAGCTCACTGCCTGTCCAGCCTACGAACGGAGGCCAGGTCGGTGACCCAGCGCAGTTGCGAGCGAGTCCAAATCTGCACCTTCGGGACAAGCGCAGCACGTTGGCGTACAGTCCCCACACGGATGGAGTACAATTTCGGCTCGTCTCCTTCGGCAGTCGAGTAGATTGGCGTTCCACATCGGGGGCAGAATCCTTGCACCCGTCTTGCGCCGCTTTCGGCGGTCTTTACATAGATGGTTGGGTCGCCAGCGATGATTTTGAATGTGTCGCCGGCGACGCGGACGACGGTGCGAAACGCCGATCCGGAGAGACGCTGGCAGTCGTGCAATGGCAGATGGTGGTCTTTCCGGGTCAGCCTCCGCCTCGTAGGTGATGTAGCCGCAGTGGCAGCCGCCATCGATTTTCATGATCGAACCCCTCCCTTGATCCGGCCCACGTGACGCGCTTGCCAGACGCCGTCCCCGTGGCATCGGTAACGGCAAAGATTGCTTGCGCGCTGGCCCTGATTGATCCATCCAATCACCGGCCGGCCCCTATCTGAACCAGAGGAAACGAGATTCGAAAATGAGAAGGAACGTGCTCCCCAACCTGCAAGATCGGCAGAACGCCTCCGCGGACGCAAAGAAGGCGATGCTGGAGAAATTCCGTGCCAGCCCCGGCCCCGACGATCCGGCGGTCGTAGAGCGTCGAGCGGCAAGAGAAGCCATGCTTGCGGAACGAGCCGCTCGCGCCGCCCAACGGGAAGCCGCGAAACGGGCGCATGAAGCCGAACTGGCCGAGCAAGCAGCCCGTGCGGCCGCAGCCGCCGAACAAGCTGAACGGGAGGCCGCGGAACTGGCGGCACGGGTCGCAGCCGAGCAAGCCGAGCGTGAGGCCGCCGCCTTGGCCGAACAGAAGGCCGCCCGCGATGAGCGGTATAAGGCGCGCAAGTTAGCTAAAAAACAGCGGCGGAAGGGGTAGTCTCGGGCCCAGGCGATCGGGCAAGGGCTGAGGCCGCGTCCATTTTCGATCGCAATCACCCCTCCTGTCGGCCTCGTTTGCCCCACACAAATGAAATCGAGGGGATTGCGGGTTTCCTGCCCGACATTTCCTTTCGGTTGAACCTTTTTGCTGGGAGGCAGCGACTTGGTCAACGTTCATATTCATCAATTTCAGCCCGGCGGCGCAGTGGTGGACGCGGCCGCGCTGGCCCAGTTCCAGGAGCAGTGGGAGACGTACCGCAAGCTGGTTGAAAGCGGTTGCCTGGCTCACCGCGAGGTCGGGGCGATCCTTCGAGAAACCCTGAACGACGTTTTCAAATCGCCCTTCAGCTTCCTCGACATCGCCTGCCGCGACGCCAGTTTGATGAAGGCCGTGCTGCCGGGAACCCAAGTCCGTCACTATCACGGCATCGACCTTTCACAACCAGCGCTCGAGCTCGCCGCCGCCAATCTTGCCGGGCTCCCTTTCGAAATCGATCTCGATCACCGCGATTTCGTCGAGGCCATGATGCGGAGGCCGGAGCATGCCGACGCGGCCTGGTGCAGCCTCTCGATCCATCACCTCTCGACCCAAGACAAGCTGAGCCTGATGAAGGCAATCCGCGGCGCCATCGGCACCGGCGGGATCTTCCTCCTCTACGAGCCGACGCGTCGGGCCGGCGAGGATCGGTCCGCGTGGCTCGATCGTTTCGTACGAACGAACAAGCCCTTGTGGCGGGTATTGACGCCACCCGAGTGGGACCAGATTTGGCATCACGTCGCCACCTGCGACTTTCCCGAGACCGCAGCCGTGTGGTGCGAACTCGGCCGCGAGGCAGGCTTTCGCGAAGCGCGGCAAGTCTTCGTCGATCCTACCGACTTCTTCCAGCTGTTCCGTTTCGAAGCATAGCGCGTTCGCAACCGCTGCCGCGGAATATGCGAGGAAAACCGAGGCACTCGCACTGCACGGTCTAGGACGTCTGCCTCGCGATCTCAGACCAGGGCCTCCACAGGTTCGAGTTGTGCGCGGCGATGGGTTTCGCGCGGACCCATCAAAAGCAATCAACCCCGTATCGAATTGTCCGACAGGAATGGTGTATGTTGAGGTGAATTTCATGGAACACCGAAAGCATGCATCACACGGTTGTGATTGAAATAGGACAGCGTTGGTGGACAGGATCGCCTTGGCGAGCCGTGTCTGATCATTGTCCCAGAGCTGGCCGCCGATGGCAGTGAAAAGAGCCAACATGGACCGAGAAGGCATGCGCGTCCCGGCCACCTCAGGACCACTCCCGAAATGTCATCAAGTCCGGGAGCGCGTGCAGTGACGACGATGCTGACGGCAGCGGCGGCAACCGTGGCAAAGAGCCTGTCGGGCCATCGGGCGCCGCCTGCAATCCTGACGATTTTCGGCGCTGGCGGCGATCTGACGAAACGTCTCGTCGTGCCGGCACTGTACAATCTCGTGCGAGCCGGAAAGCTCTCGGACGACTGCGAAATCATCGGAGTCGATCACAACGAGCAGACCAGCGAGGAATGGCGCCAAAGCCTGACCGAGATGATGCGGGCGTTGACGCTCGGCGGACACGAACAGCAGGTCGCGTCGATCGACGAAAAGGCCTGGTCATGGCTCACCCGCCGCATGCACTACATGCGCGGCGACTTTATGCTGCCCGAAACCTACAGCCAACTCGGTAAGCTGCTGATGGATCCGCAGGTGCGGCAGAACGATACGACCAATGTGCTGTTCTATCTGGCGGTGGCCGATCGATTCTTCGGCCCGGTGATCGAGCAGCTGGGCCGCGCAGGCCTGACCCGACAGTCGGAACGAGCGTGGCGGCGCGTGATCGTCGAAAAGCCATTCGGGCACGACCTTGCATCGGCCGCAGCCCTCAATGCGCAAATCCTCAAGACCCTGTCGGAAGACCAGATCTATCGGATCGACCATTTCCTCGGCAAGGAAACGGTCCAGAACATCATGGTGCTGCGGTTCGCCAACGGCATCTTCGAGCCGCTATGGAACCGCGACCATATCGATCACGTGCAGATCACGGCCGCCGAAACCGTGGGCGTCGAGCGACGCGGGCGCTTCTACGAGAAGACCGGCGCGTTACGGGACATGGTGCCGAACCATTTGTTTCAGTTGCTCGCCATGATCGGAATGGAGCCGCCGACCTCATTCGATGCCGACGCGGTGCGGGCCAAGAAGACGGAATTGTTCGAGGCGATCCATCCCATCTCGCCGGAGGACGCAGTACGCGGCCAGTATGGCAGCGGGGAGATCCTCGGTCGTAAAGTGCTGAACTATCGGCAGGAGCCCGATGTCGCAGCCGATTCCCGGACGGAAACATACGTCGCCCTCAAGCTCGGTATCGACAATTGGCGCTGGGCCGGCGTGCCGTTCTATCTGCGTACCGGCAAGTCGCTTTCCAGCCGCACCACCGAGATCACGGTGCAGTTCCGTCAAGCCCCCTACTCGCTCTTTCGCGATACTCCGGTCGAGCGACTTCCGCCGAACATCCTGACGCTCCGCATCCAGCCGGACGAAGGACTGTCAATCAGTTTCAGCGCCAAGCGGCCTGGCTCCGAGATTGAGATCGACGGCGTGGATATGGACTTTGCATACCGCGACTATTTCGCCCCGCTCGCAGCGGTCGGCTACGAAACGCTCATCTACGACTGCCTTATCGGCGACGCCAGTCTGTTCCAGCGCGCCGATACGGTCGAAGCCGCTTGGCGCGCGGTGCAAAGCCTGCTCGATTCCTGGGCACGCGATCCCGTTGTCGATTTCCCCAATTACGCGGCCGGCAGCGCCGGCCCTGATGCCGCCGATCGGCTGCTCGGCCGCGATGGGCGTGCATGGCTGCCGATCAATTCCGGCCATCAACACCCGAAGCGTAGCGCATCAGCCGGCAACGGCCCATGACGACGGCGGCTTGCCGAACGGCTGAATGTATGATCTGATCTAGGGACGCCATGAGGTGAGACATGAAAGCCACTCAAAACCTGCACGACCTGGGCCAGAGCCTCTGGCTTGATAACATCACGCGCAACTTGTTGAAGACGGGCGTGCTCCGCCGCTACATCGACGAGTTGTCGGTCACCGGGCTGACGTCGAACCCGACGATCTTCGACCACGCGATCAAGAACAGCAGCGATTACGACAGCGCGATCAAAAGCAAGCTCGCGGAAGGCAAGTCCGGAGAGAAACTGTTCTTCGAACTGGCGCTGGAGGACCTCACGCAGGCCGCGGACCTGTTCCGGCCCATTCACGATCGGACCTGTGGCGTGGATGGTTGGGTTTCACTCGAAGTGTCGCCTTTGCTCGCACACGACACCAAATCGACGATTGCCGTGGCCAAGGATCTGCATGCGCGGGCCGGGCGTCCCAATCTTCTGATCAAGATTCCCGGCACGCCTGAGGGCCTGCCGGCCATCGAAGAGGCCATCTTTGCCGGCGTGCCGGTCAACGTCACGCTGCTGTTCTCCGATGACCAGTATGTGGCGGCTGCCGATGCCTTCATGCGTGGGATCGAGCGGCGCATCGAAGCAGGATTGCCGCCCAATATCGGCTCGGTGGCATCGGTCTTCATCAGCCGCTGGGACGTCGCGGTGGCGGGCAAAGTCCCGGAGACACTGAACAACCAACTGGGCATCGCTGTCGCCAAGCGCACCTACAAGGCTTATCTCGATCTGCTGGGTTCGCCGCGCTGGATGCGCGCGTACAATGCCGGAGCCCGTCCGCAGCGCCTGTTGTGGGCCAGCACCGGAACCAAGGACCCGAAGGCGTCCGCCACCCTTTACATCACGGCGCTGGCCGCCCCATTCACCGTGAACACCATGCCCGAAGGAACGCTGAAGGCGCTCGCCGCCGCCGCCAGCGGCGGCGGGACGACGATGCCTGCGGACGGCGGCGATTGCGAAGACGTGCTGGCGCGGTTCGCCGCGGCGAAGATCGACGTCAAGGCGCTGGCGGCCCAGCTGCAAGACGAAGGCGCCAAATCGTTCGTCAATTCGTGGAACGAGCTGATGGACGTGATCGGGTCCAAGTCAGACGTCCTCAAGCGAGCGAGCTGACGCCGTGAAAGCGAAGTCGCTCGCCCTCAAGCGCAAGACCGCGCGACCGCTGCGATCCGTGGTCGCAAAGAAGTCCTCGGCCAAGAATGTGCTGGTCGTCGATGTCGGCGGGACCTCGGTCAAGATCCTCGCCAGCGGGCAGCAGGAACGTCGATCATTTCCATCCGGGCCCACGCTGACCCCTAGGCGGATGGTTTCCGAAGTCAAGAAGCTCGCCGTCGGATGGACGCATGACGTGGTGTCGATCGGCTATCCTGGCCCGGTTCTCCGCGGGCGACCGGTTGCGGAGCCGCACAACCTGGGACGCGGATGGGTCGGGTTCGATTTCGCAGCGGCCTTCGGTCGACCCGTGCAGGTCGTCAACGACGCCGCCATGCAGGCCTTGGGCAGCTACAAGGGCGGCAAGATGCTCTTCCTGGGCCTGGGAACGGGCCTGGGAACAGCCATGGTCGTCGAGGGCATCCTGGAGCCGATGGAGCTCGGTCACCTGCCCTACAAGAAAGGCACCTATGAAGACTATGTCGGCCTGGCCGGCCTGGAACGGTTCGGCAAGAAGAAGTGGCGGCGTCACGTGGCCGACGTGGTGGCGCGCCTGATCGCCGCGCTGGAACCCGACGATACCGTCATCGGAGGAGGTAACGTGGCGAAACTCGATGTACTGCCGCCGCAATGTCGCGCCGGCGACAATAGCAACGCCTTTCGCGGTGGATTTCGACTGTGGGAGGACGAGGATGCTGCCCCGACAAGCAGGAACCGTCCGGGACGAACGCGCTGAGGAATCAGAAAGGATGCCGCAGATGGCCGCACCATCGCAGACCTCCCGCAACCGATCGACAAGCAGACCCGCGGCATGGCAGGCCCTCGCCGACCACTATGAAACCATGCGAGGCCTGCAACTGCGTGACCTGTTCGCGGACGATCCGGCGCGCGGCGAGCGGATGACCGCGGAGGCCGCCGGCGTCTACCTCGATTATTCGAAAAACCGCATCAATGCGGAGACGCTCAAGCTGCTCATCGAGCTTGCCCAGCAAGCCGGGCTGCGCGCCAGGATCGACGCGATGTTTCGCGGCGAGAAGATCAATGTCACGGAAAACCGTGCCGTGCTGCACGTAGCGCTGCGGGCGCCAAAGGGCGCGTCCATTATTGTCGACGGCAAGAATGTTGTACCGGACGTTCACGCCGTGCTGGCCAAGATGGCCGACTTCGCCAACCGCGTCCGCGGCGGCCAATGGAAAGGCCACAGCGGCAAGCGGATCCGCAATATCGTCAATATCGGCATCGGCGGGTCCGATCTCGGGCCGGTGATGGCATATGAGGCGCTCAAGTACTACAGCGACCGCGCCATGACGTTTCGCTTCGTGTCCAACGTGGACGGCACCGATTTCGTCGAGGCGACGCGCGATCTCGAGCCGGCGGAAACGCTGTTTGTCGTCTCGTCAAAGACCTTCACCACACTGGAGACGATGACCAATGCGCAGAGCGCGCGCGAATGGTCGCTCCGAGGCCTCGGAGGCGATGCCAAGGCCGTGGCCAAGCATTTCGTTGCGGTTTCGACCAATGGCGAAAAGGTCGCCGAGTTCGGTATCGACACCGCCAACATGTTCGAGTTCTGGGACTGGGTCGGCGGCCGCTACTCGATGGATTCCGCAATCGGCCTTTCGACCATGCTTGCGATCGGCCCGGATCACTTCCAATCCATGCTGGAAGGCTTCCATGCCATCGACGAGCATTTCAGGACCGCGCCGTTCGAGCGCAACCTGCCGGTCCTCATGGGCCTTCTCGGCGTCTGGTACAATGACTTCTTCGGCGCCCAGACGGTCGCGGTGCTGCCCTACGACCAATACCTGAAACGCTTTCCGGCCTATCTCCAGCAGTTGACGATGGAGAGCAACGGCAAGCACGTGACCCTGGATGGGATGCGGGTGGATTATCAGACCGGCCCGATCTACTGGGGCGAGCCGGGAACCAATGGCCAGCATTCGTTCTATCAATTGATCCATCAAGGCACACGGCTCATTCCCTGCGACTTCATCGCGTTCGGACATGCGCTCAATACGCTCGGCCGGCATCACGATATGCTGTTGGCCAATGTATTTGCACAGACCGAGGCGCTCGCCTTCGGAAAAACCCCCGAGCAGGTGAAGGCCGAAGGCACGGCGGACTGGCTGGTCCCGCACCGGGTGTTCGAAGGCAATCGACCGTCAAACACCATCCTCATGGATCGGTTGACGCCGGCCGCGCTGGGGAAGCTGGTGGCGCTGTATGAACACTGCGTGTTCACCCAGGGAACCATCTGGGACATCGACTCGTTCGACCAATGGGGCGTCGAGCTCGGCAAGGTCCTGGCTCAGCGCATCATCCCGGAACTTGAGAGCAAGACCGATCCCAAGCTTGACCATGACAGCTCGACCGCCACTCTCATCCGCCGCTATCGCAAGCTCAGGGATGCCATGTGACCGGCACAGTAAAACTCGCTCCGTCGATTCTTGCAGCCGATTTCGCCCGTTTGGGCGATCAGGTGGCCGAGGCTGAGCGAGCCGGTGCAGACCGCATCCATGTCGACGTAATGGACGGACATTTCGTGCCCAACATTTCCATGGGTGCGCCGATCATCAGCTCGCTGCGGAAAGCCACGCGCCTGCCCTTGGAGGCACACCTGATGATCTCGGATCCGGATTTCTTTGTCGAAGAGTTTGCGCAGGCCGGGACCGATTCATTCATGGTTCACTGGGAAGGCAACAACGACCTCGCGCGCACCGTGCAACGCATCAAGGCCTTGGGAAAACGCGTCGGCGTCGCCATCAATCCGGCGACGCCAGCGGCGGTGCTGGAAGAAATCATTCAAGACCTCGACCAGGTGCTGGTCATGACGGTGAGCCCGGGATTCGGGCATCAGCACTTCCTCCACACGACGCTCCCCAAGATCGGTCGTGCACGCCGGATGATCGATCGGATCAAACCGGGGTGCGACCTCGAGGTCGACGGCGGGGTCGATGTCGCCACCGCTCCGCTGGCGGTTGCCGCCGGTGCCAACGTCCTGGTGGCGGGGTCGGCGATATTCAATGACGGCGAAGGTGTTGCCGACGCCATGAAACGGCTGCGGGCCGCGGCTCAGATTTAACGGAGAGGATGTCATGCAGCTCGCAATGATCGGATTGGGCAGAATGGGCGCCAACATGGTGCGGCGGCTCATCAAGGGCGGCCATCAATGCGTGGTTTTCGACATGTCGCCGAAGGCGGTCGAAGAGCTGGCGCGGGAAAAAGCGGTTGGTGCCTCCTCGCTGGCAGACCTCGTGGGCAAGCTGGAGAAGCCGCGGGCGGTCTGGTTGATGGTTCCGGCCGCGGTGGTGGACAAGTCCATTGCCGACCTCGTGCCGCATCTGGAGAGCGGCGACATCCTCATCGACGGCGGCAACTCGTATTACGTGGACGATGTCCGCCGCGCCAAGGAGCTTGCGGCGAAGGGGATTGATTATGTGGACGTCGGGACCAGTGGCGGCGTGTGGGGGCTGGAGCGCGGCTACTGCATGATGATCGGCGGGCCCGAGGCGGCCGTCCGCCACCTCGATCCGATCTTCAAGACGCTGGCTCCGGGACCGGGCGATATCCCGCCTACGCCCGGACGCGAGAAGATCGGCGGCACCGCGGAACTCGGTTACCTCAACTGCGGGCCAAGCGGCGCCGGCCACTTCGTCAAGATGGTTCACAACGGAATCGAGTACGGCCTCATGGCCGCTTATGCGGAAGGGATGAACGTGCTGCGCAACGCCAATATCGGCAAGCGGCAGCACGCAGTCGATGCCGAAACCACCCCGTTGCGTGATCCCGAGCTCTACCAATACGACCTCAATCTGCGCGATATCGCCGAGCTGTGGCGGCGCGGCAGCGTCGTCGCATCGTGGCTGCTGGACCTGACGGCCTCCGCGCTGGCGAAAGATCCCGCACTTGCCAACTTCGCCGGCAGGGTCTCCGATTCCGGGGAAGGACGCTGGACCATCAAGGCCGCGATCGATGAAGCCGTGCCGGCCCCGGTGCTGTCGACCGCGCTCTACCAGCGCTTCAGCTCGCGCGGCGAGGCGGATTTTGGCGACAAGCTGTTGTCGGCGATGCGCTATGAATTCGGTGGACACGTGGAGAAACCCAAGAGCTGAGGGCATGAACCATCCAAGCGCCTCGGCGCAGGGTGCCCGACATGCTCCCGTCGTGACCCCCGATGGGAATCTCCCGTACTGGAGTCTGTCGCGTGAAGATCGAAGTCGAGCCCGACGATAATGGCGTTGCCCGCAAGGCCGCCGCGATCATCGCCGCCGACGTTCGCGCGGCCGTTCCCGCCCGCGGGCGCTTCATCATGGCGGTGAGCGGCGGCCGCACGCCGTGGATGATGCTGCGCGCTCTGGCCGACGAGCCACTCCCCTGGGAGAGCGTGCATTTGGTTCAGGTGGACGAGCGCGTGGCGCCGGCCGCCGATCCGGACCGAAACCTCGCTCACTTGCGCGAGAGCCTGCTCGATCATGCGCCGCTGCGCCCGGATCAGGTCCATGCGATGCCGGTCGAGGCAGCTGATCTCGATCGCGCGGCCGAGCAATATGCCCAGACGTTGCGGGAGGTGGCGGGGTCTCCGCCCGTGCTCGACCTTGTTCATCTCGGCCTCGGCCCGGACGGCCACACCGCATCGCTGGTGCCAGGAGATCCTGTTCTCGATGTCGCCGACGCGGACGTCGCGGTGACCGGCCCCTACCAGGGCAGGCGCCGGATGACATTGACCTTCCCCATCATCAACCGGTCCCGGCGCGTGTTGTGGCTGGTGACGGGCGCCGAGAAGGCAGGAATGCTCGTGCGCCTGCGCGACGGCGACCCGTCCATCCCGGCGTCGCACGTGCGTCGGGATCCGGCGCTGGTCCTCGCCGATCGCGCGGCGGCGGCGCGGATCGGGAACGACAAAACATTGGAGGCGCAACAATGAGTGCTATCGCCGGCGCTGCGGTGGATTCACCGATGACGAACGCCCAGTTGGATCAGTTGTCGATCAATTGCATTCGCACGCTGTCGATCGACGCGGTCCAGCAGGCCAATTCCGGGCATCCGGGGACGCCGATGGCGCTGGCGCCGCTGGTCTACACGCTTTGGAACCGGGTCATGCGCTTCGATCCGAAGGATCCGATCTGGCCGAACCGCGATCGGTTCCTGCTCTCCAACGGTCATGCCTCGATGCTGCTGTGGTCGGTGCTCTTTCTCACCGGCACCCGCGCGGTGGACGCCGAATACGAACGGCTCGGGGAGCCGGCGGTCTCGCTCGACGACATCAAGCACTTCCGTCAACTCGGCAGCAAGGCTCCTGGGCACCCCGAGTACCATTTGGTGTCGGGTGTCGAAGCCACTACCGGACCGCTCGGCCAAGGCGTTGCCACCAGCGTCGGCATGGCCATTGGCGAGGCATGGCTCGCCGACCGCTACAATCGGCCGGACTTCGAGATCTTTGGCTACAACATCTATGCGATCTGCGGCGACGGCTGCATGATGGAAGGCGTCGCGTCGGAAGCGGCGTCGCTTGCGGGCCATCTCGCCTTGGACAACCTCTGCTGGATCTACGACAACAACCACATCACGATCGAAGGCAATACGCGCATCGCCTTCACCGAGGACATCGCGGCGCGGTTCATGGGATACGGCTGGAACGTTCTGCGCGTCGGCGACGCCAACGACATCGAGCGCATCGAGCAGGCCCTCGATATCTTTCAAAAGACCAAGGGGCGTCCAACCTTCATCATTCTGGACAGCCATATCGGCTACGGCTCGCCACACAAGCAGGATACCGCCGCGGCTCATGGCGAGCCGCTCGGTGAGGAGGAGATTCGCCTCACCAAACGCGACTACGGATGGCCCGAGGACGCCAAGTTCCTGGTTCCGCCCGCCGTGCCAGAGCACTTCGCCGCCGGAATCGGCGCGCGTGGCGGGCAGGCCCATGAACGCTGGACCGAGTTGTTCACGGCTTACCGGTCGAAATATCCGGAGCTCGCGACCGAGATCGACCTGATGCAGCGGCGTGAGCTGCCGGCCAAGTGGGATGCCGGACTCCCGGTCTTTCCGGCCGACCCCAAGGGCATTGCCGGACGGGATGCCTCGGGCAAAGTGCTCAACGTGCTGGCACAAAATATCCCGTGGCTGATCGGTGGATCGGCGGACCTCGGCTCTTCCAACAAGACCACCCTGCTGTTCAAGGGGGCCGGCGACATCGAGCCTGGGACACCCGGCGGCAGGAACCTGCATTTCGGCATCCGCGAGCATGCGATGGCGGCCGCGGTCAACGGACTCTCGCTGTCAAAACTGCGGGCCTTCGGCGCCACGTTCTTCATCTTCAGTGATTACGCGCGGCCGGCGATCCGGCTGTCGGCGCTGATGGAGCTGCCCACGATCTTCGTGTTCACCCACGATGCCATGGGTGACGGCGAGGACGGCCCGACCCACCAGCCCGTGGAACAGCTTGCGTCCTTCCGCGCCATGCCCGGCCTGGTGGTGTTGCGGCCCGGTGACGCCAATGAGGTCGTCGAGGCCTACCGCTATATCATGCAGCTGCGCCATGAACCGGCCGTTCTGGCGCTGTCGCGCCAACCGTTGCCGACATTGGACCGCAGCAAGTATGCATCGGCGGCCGGGGTCGCGCGCGGCGCCTATGTGCTCGGCGACGCTCCGGACGGCAAGCCCGAGGTGATCCTGATCGGGTCGGGAAGCGAGGTCAGCCTCTGCGTCGATGCCCACGAGGAACTGCTCGCCGCAGGCATCCGCTCGCGCGTGGTCTCGATGCCGTCGTGGGATATTTTCGAGCACCAGACGCAGGAATACCAGGACAGCGTGCTGCCGCCGGACGTGACCGCGCGCGTTGCGGTCGAGCAGGCCTCGACCCTCGGCTGGGAACGCTACGTCGGCAGGTCCGGCCGCGTCATCGGCATGAAGACATTCGGCGCGTCGGCACCGCTGAAGGAGCTGCAGCGAAAATTCGGGTTCGAGCCTGAGCGCGTGACGGAGATCGCCAAGGAACTGCTTGGCAAGGGCAAGAAAAACTGAAAGTTCGTCCAGCCGTTTCAAGATTCGCTCATCCGAGCCCAACACGTTCGAGAACAGATGAGAATGCAATGACCGCTGCGCCCCGTGTTGTCTTCCTGTTCGACGTCGACAACACGCTGGTCGACAACGACCGCGTGCAGGCCGATCTGAAGGAACATCTGGCACAGACATACGGGCCCGCCACGCGCGACCGCTACTGGGACATTCTTGAAGAACTGCGGCACGAGCTCGGATACGTCGACTACCTGGGCGCATTGGAGCGCTACCGGGTCGAAGCGTTGCATCGCCCGGAAGTGCTGCGGATGTCGAGCTGGCTGGTCGATTATCCGTTCGCCGACCGTCTTTATCCTGGCGCGCTGGACGCGGTGAAGCACGCCCAACAATGGGGCACGCACGTCGTCCTCTCCGATGGCGACGCCGTGTTCCAGCCGCGCAAGGTGGAACGATCCGGCCTCTGGCGCGCCTTCGATGGCCGCGTCCTGATCTACATCCACAAGGAGGAGGAGCTCGACGACGTTGCACGTCTCTACCCTGCCGATCACTACGTCATGATCGACGACAAATTGCGCATCCTTTCGGCTGTGAAGAAGATCTGGGGCGAGCGTGTCACGACCGTGTTTCCCAAACAGGGCCACTATGCCCTCGACCCCGAGATACTGGCGGAATGTCCGCCCGCCGACATCGAGCTTGCCAAGATCAGCGACCTCGTCAGCTACAATCTTCCTGCATTGCTCAAGAGGACATAGGCGGAGATCGCCACTTTAAAAACGCTGCACTAGCTGGCCGGCGAGGCGATTGTGACCTGACGACGGCGAATCGTCCGCCACAACGACGCTGCCGTGTTACCGCCGTAGCTCATTTTCCCGGCCCGACATCGCGCTGTAACCTGAAGCGCCCATCTTCATCCCTGACGACGCGCTGGCATAGCAATTGTCTATGGGCCGTGGCGCGGACGCGCAATGTGTGCCGCACTCACCGAGGTGATTGAGATGAAGAAATCGACACTGACTCCCAACGAACTCGCCGTGATGATGGTCACCGAATTGCGGCAATTCCGCTTCGATCTTGACGACATCCTCATCGTGCAGGTCGAGAGCGAGCAGGTCGGAACCAACTGGAGGGTGCTCGGGTACGATCGTGCCGGGCGGCGGATGCATCCGGAATGTCAGCGCCGGGTAATCGAAGTCCAGGAGCGACTGCGTCAAAAATACGATGCTGTCTGGCCCGACGACGAGCAACGTAGCGGCTTTCGTGGAGGACGTGATCGGCCCCGCGAACAGGGCGGCGAACAGCTCCGTCAGTAACCGCGCACACCCGTGTCGACCGGCTCTCGGTCGATGCGACGTTACATTCGTAGCGTCAAGCCGTCACCTTGAAACCAAGCTGTAGCGCGCGCCAGCCAGAAACGCCGTTGCAAGCATTGGCGCAAGTTCGAGGCATTCACGGCAATTGAGCAGGAGCCAGGTGCAAGTGGCTCACTACACTGTCGAATAATTCGGGCCCTTTGTCGCGCCTCGTCATCAACCTGCGATTTTACGCGTCAGGGAAAGCACATGCGTAGAATGCTCGTCTTGATCCTGGTACCGCTCGGCTGGGCCATGCCCGCCTCCGCGCAGAATTCGCCCCCCGATCAGGCCGCCCAACAAGCTCCGGCGTGCCAAGCCTCGAGCGGACAATCCATTGGACAGAACATCCGGTCGGACCTCGCGCGGGCGGGCTACAGGGACATCCAGATGGTGCCGGACACGTTCGTGGTTCGCGCCAAGGATCCGACTGGAGTCTCTGTCATGATGGTGCTCTCTCCCAACTCGATTACCGTGGTGACGGAGGCCGTACCCGCGGAAACAAGTGATTTGCCGGCTGACGCGCCGCCCAATGCGGACACCCCTGCTCCCGACCGCTGTGTGCTCCCGAATGCCGAGGAGGGGCTCGTTGGAGCCATCCCTCCGGTCGATCTTGCATTCGATGTGGCCGCAATGGGAGCAAGGCCGGATTGAGCCACCGGCTTATTCGCGCCGGTTGGGCTGGGACGAACGGCCAGTCGTAATCCGTCTGGAGCAAGAGGCATCGCGGGCCACGCCCCACGATGATGAGCACACTGCGTCTCGTCCTCTCCTTCTTCTACCTGGTGCACATCACGGTCTCGCGTCTTGACGGCGATTAGCGCCGATCTGCTCGCGCATCCTGCTGATGTCTGTTGCGGAACCCCGGAGGATGGGTAACGATAGCCATTCCGATCGAGCCTGCGGCAGGTGCCGTGGGGCGTACGGAGTAACGGCGAAAAATGTCGGCCCAACGCGTTACCGGCGTGACCGCTTTCCGGCAGGCCGACCGGCGATAATACCGAAGACCCGCAAAGGGTCCGTCATCAGGGAGGGATTCATGGGACGATCGCAACTGGCGTTCGTGCTTTCGACGCTGATGCTGTTCGCGGGCGGCGCGTCGGCCGCCGACGTGAAGCTTGTCTATATCGGCGAAATATCGGGAAGCATCGCGGTGTCTGGCGGCAATTTCCGCGACGGAATCATTCTGGCGGTCGAAGAGATCAATGCCGCGGGCGGTATTCTCAAGGAGAAGATCGCGCTCAGCCAGCTGGACACCCAGACCAACCCTGGTGTCGCCCGTTCGCAGACGCAGAAAGCGATCGACGGCGATCCCTATGTCGTCCTGGGGCCGATCTTCTCCGGCAACGTCAAGGCGACCATGCAGATGCTGCAGCAAGCCGAGATCCCGCATCTGATCGGCGGCGAAGCCGGCGAGTTGACCACTTTGGGCGATCGCTACCTGTTCCGCACCTCGTTCGGCCAGCAGATCGGCATGCCGAAGATCGCGAACTACATTCGCGACGAGCTCAAGGCCAAGACCGTCGCGCTGATCTGGGTCAACAACGATTTCGGCAAGGGCGGCCGTGACAATCTGCTCAAGCAATTGGCCGAACGCAATATCAAGCTCGTCGCCGACGTCTCGACCGAGTCCGGTCAGGTGGATTTCGCCGCCGATGTCGTGAAGCTCAAGGCTGCGAACGCCGATGCGGTCTTTGTCTACAGCAACGAGGAAGAGTGCGCGCGCATCATGCGCGAAGCGCGCAAGCAGGGGCTGAAAGGGCCGTTCGTCGGCGATACCACGCTGCTCAGCCAGAAGACCATCGAGCTGGCAGGCGATGCCGCCAACGGCGTGCAGGGTCATGTCGGTCTCACGGCCGACGCGCCGATCCCGGCGGTGGCGGAATTCACGGCAAAATTTCAGAAACGGTTCAACTACAAACCCGATCACAACGGCATCAAGGGTTACACCGCCGTCTACGCAGTCAAATACGTCACCGAGAAGAAGGTTGGCAAATTCGATCGCAAGGCATTCGCCCAGACGATGCATGGACTGACGATCACACCCCAGGATGAACCTGCGATCCTGATTGAAACGACTTGGGATAATACGGGCGAGATCGACCGCATCAGCTTCCTCGCCGAGGTCGTGGGCGGCCAGCAGAAGATCACCAAAATCCTGCCAAAGCTCGGCAAGTAGCCGAGGTCGACCTGCGGGTCGAGGCGGTCGGCACGACTGTGCCGGCCGAATGTCGAGACCAAGCCGATGGCCGATATCCTCCAGCTGCTCGTCGCCGGGTTGGCCACCGGCGCAATCTATGCGCTCGTCGCGATCGGGTTCACGCTGCTCTGGCAGACGTCGCAAACCATCAACTTCGCCCAGGGCGAATTCGTCATGCTGCCGGCCTTTTTCGTGCTGATCGGCACCGGCTATTTCGGGCTGTCGTTCTGGCCGGCGGTGGCGCTCGCCACCGTCGTATCGGTCGTCGTCCTCGGGCTGCTGTTCAAGCGGCTGATCGTCGATCCGATGATGCGCCACGGTGTGCTACCGCTCGTCATTGCGACGATCGGGTTGGCGATTTTCTTCAAGGAAGCGGTGCGCGAATTCTACGGCGCCGATGCGCAACCGTTCCCGCCGGTGGTCGCCGCGACCGAGGTCACCGTGTTCGGAGTCGCCTTGGCGCTGCAGAGTCTGGTCGTGCTTGCGATCAGCATCGCCGCCGTGGTCGCCCTGCAGCTCTTTCTGAGCGGCACGCGGACGGGACGTTGCATGCAGGCATGCGCCCAGAATCCGACCGTCGCCCGCCTGCTCGGCATCCCGGTCGAGCGAATGATCCTCTACACCTTCCTGATCAATGCCGCGCTCGTCACCCTCGCCTCGATCCTGATCACCCCGATCTACCTGGCCAAGTTCACGAACGGCGAATGGCTCGGGCTCTACGCGTTCATCGCGGCGATCATCGGCGGCTTCAACCAGGTTCGCGGGGCGATCGTCGGCGGCCTGTTGCTGGGCGTGATCGACAACTTCGCCGCCGCTTATCTGTCCTCGCAATACCGGATGGCCATCCCGCTGCTGATCCTGATCGTGGTCGTTCTGGTCCGCCCCCAGGGTTTGCTCGGCCGGATCGAGGAGCGCACCGTATGAGGCCGGGCCCCCGCCGGCTCGCGGGCATCATCCTCGTGCTCGCGGCGGGATTTCTCCTGGCCGCGCCGTTCGCATTCAAGCCCTACGGCATCTTCATTCTCAGCATGTGGGCGGTGATGACCATCGCTGCCATCGGGCTGAACTTGACGCTCGGCTATGCCGGGCAGATCTCGCTGGCGCAGGCGGCCTTCGTGGGGATCGGCGCCTACATCACCGCGCTGCTGACCACCAAGGGCTGGCCGTTCTGGTCGACCTATCTGCTCGGCGGCGTGTCATGCTTCGCGATCGGCTGGGTGCTCGGCTATCCGGCGCTGCGGGTTCAGCACCATTACCTCGCCTTCGTGACCCTCGCCTTCAACACGCTGGTCTATCTGATCTTCCGCAACGAGGAATGGCTCACCGGCGGCATCTATGGGATCAGCAATGTCCCGCGGCCGGACGTCGCCGGCTGGTCGATGAACGGGCCGCGGGAGTTCTACTATTTCTGCCTCGCGCATCTTGCCCTGGTGTCGCTCGCCACCTGGTGGCTCATCCGCTCGCCCTGGGGCCGTGCTTTCGTAGCCTTGCGTGAGAATCCGATGCGGGCGCTGTCGTTGGGCGTC
Organism: uncultured Alphaproteobacteria bacterium; assembly: GCA_963725065.1. Classification (GTDB taxonomy): domain Bacteria; phylum Pseudomonadota; class Alphaproteobacteria; order Rhizobiales; family Xanthobacteraceae; genus VAZQ01. The sequence goes on along the minus strand of CAVRXD010000029.1, from coordinate 3,140 downwards.
GACACGCGCCGCTACACGCTGATGGCCTTTGCGCTCGGCGCGGGACTGGGCGGCATTTCCGGAGCGCTGTACGCGCCACTCGTGCAATTCGTCGATCCCACGCCGTTTGCGTTGGGCTTATCGCTTAATTTGCTGCTGATGGTGGTCGTCGGCGGCTCCGGCTTCTTCTTCGCCCCGTTTCTCGGCGCCATGGTGGCGGTCCTCCTGCCGGAATGGCTGCGCTTCACCGAGGGATTCTATCTGATGGGCTATGCGCTGCTGGTCGTGGTCCTGATGGTGGTGTGTCCCTCCGGTCTGCTCGGCCTCGCCGCCCGTCTGGTCAGGCCGGCCGGCAGACCGGGCGCCAGGTCGACGGCGGAAACATCAGTCGCGGGGCCGGATGCGGCGGTACAGAGCGAAGGCGCGCGATGAGCACGGTGCTCGCGGTGCGCGACCTGAAGAAGAGCTTCGGCGGCATAGTGGCCGTGGACGGGGTGTCGTTCGACGTCACGGAAGGCGAAATTCTCGGCATCATCGGCCCCAACGGCAGTGGCAAATCGACATTGTTCAATTGCATCCTCGGACAGCTGCGGCCGAGCACGGGCGATGTGCGTATCGACGGCCGGTCGGTGACCGGCCTGCGCCCATGCGATCTCAACCGGCTGGGAGTCAGCCGCACGTTTCAACTGCTGCAGATTTTCCCGCAACTGACCGCGCGCGAGAACCTGATCCTGGCGGGCCAGGAGCACAAGGGCAGCATGTTCTCGCGCCTGGTCGGCCCGTCCGATGCCGGACTTTCCGAGCCGGCGGACCGGATGCTGGAGTTTTTCCGGCTCGATCATCTCGCCGACGAGCAGGCGGGCAGCTTGAGCTACGGCCAGCAGAAATTGCTCGACGCCGCAATGGCATTCATATCGGGTCCCCGCCTTGCCTTGCTCGATGAACCGGCCGGCGGCGTCAATCTGACGATGCTGACGAGCCTGCGCGACCGGCTGAAGGCGATCAACGTCGAGCGGGGCGCGACATTCGTGGTCATCGAGCACAACATGGAATTCGTCATGGCGCTGTGCGATCGCATCCTCGTGCTCGCCGAGGGCCGCATCATCGCGGGCGGTCGTCCGGCCGACGTCCGCCGGGACCCGAAAGTGATCGAGGCGTATCTTGGTCACTGACGACATCTTGCGCTTCGAGGATGTCGTCGCCGGCTACGGCCGGGAAACGATTCTGCGCGGGCTTTCGTTCAACGTCCGGCGCGGCGCGATCACGACGGTCATCGGTCCGAACGGCTCGGGCAAGTCGACCGCGTTCAAGGCTTCGTTTGGGATGCTGCCGGTCCGTCACGGACGAATATTCTATGACGGCAGGAATGTGACCAACCATACCCCGCGCCAGCTGATCGGCGCCGGCATCTGTTACGTTCCACAAGGGCGCAACATCTTTCCGGAATTGTCCGTCCTGCACAATCTCGAGCTCGGGGGCGTCGCGGCGCCCAGCGGTTTCGATCTGGAGCCGCGCATCGAAGCGGCCATGGACCGCTTCCCGGTATTGCGTCGCAAGGCGCGTCAGCAGGCCTCGACGCTCTCGGGCGGCGAGCAGAAAATGTTGGAGATCGCGCGTGGCCTGATGCTGGAACCCAGGTTGATGCTGATCGACGAGCCTTCGATCGGCTTGTCACCGATCCTGGTGGAGGAGCTGTTTGGTCTGATCGTGGATATGCGCGCGCGGGGAGTGACCGTGCTGATGATCGAGCAGAACGCCAAGCGCGCGCTGGAAAAGTCGGATTTCGGAATTGTTCTGGAGCTCGGCAGCACGCGCCTGCAGGATCGTGCGGCGAGCATCCTTGCCGATCCACGCATCGGACAACTGTTTCTCGGCGGCGGGCTGGAACCAACGCCGGCGGCGTAGCGCCGGCGGCGCGAAGGAGAGCGTGACATGAATGCCGTTGCATCCCGCAATATCAAGTTCGTCGGCCATTGCGACCTCGGCGGCCGCGGCGACGGCGTTCAGATCATGGTGCATCGCGGCTACGCCTATATAGGCCACGGGTTCAGTAACGGGATCACCACCGTCGACGTGCGCGACGCGGCGCGCGCGAAGGTCCTCGATTTCATCGCGTGCCCGCCCGGCACGCGCGCTTTTCACCTGCAGACCCATGATGATCTCCTGTTGGCCGTCAACGCGCCGAGCGTCTGGACCATGCAGGAATTTCAGAACGAGAAGGCTTATTTCGGCGGATCGCCGGCGGACAAGCTGAAGGACCAGAGCAGGTTTACCGCCGGCATCCGGGTCTACGATATTTCCAAGCCGGAGAAACCGGTCGAGATCGGCTTCATGCCGGTCGACGGCCTTGGGCCGCACCGGATCTGGTACACCGGCGGCCGCTATGCCTATGCATCGATCCACTTCGCCGATTTCACCGACCACATCCTGGCCGTGATCGATATGAGCAACCCGCGCAAGCCCGAGGTCGCCGGCCGCTTCTGGCTCCCGGGCATGTGGCGCGCCGGCGGCGAAACGCCGAACTGGCCGAGCGGCAAGCGGTACGCGCTCCATCATGCGCTCATCGCCGGCAATCATGCCTATGCGGCTTGGCGCGACGGCGGCCTTTCCGTGCTCGACGTGTCCGAGCCGGAAAAGCCGAAGATGCTGGCCTACCGTAACATGGACCCGCCGTTCGGCGGCGGCACGCACTCGCCCTTGCCGCTGCCGGATCGCAATCTGCTGGTCCTCGGCGAGGAACCGACCTCGGCCAATTGCAAGGAAGGATTGCGCTATATCTGGATGTTCGACGTCCGTGAGCCGAGCAATCCCGTCAGCATCGCGACCTTCCCCCAGCCCACGGAAGCGGACTACTGCGCCAAGGGCGGCAGCTTCGGACCGCACAATCTGCACGAAAACCGGCCCGGCTCGTTCCAGAGCTCGCGCCTGATCTTCGCCACCTATTACAATGCGGGGGTGCGCGCCTACGACATCGATAACCAGTACCAGCCGCGCGAGGTCGGCTACTTCGTGCCGCCCGATCCGACGCGCATGATGGATCCGCGCCCGAACCGGCCGCAGGTCATCCAATCCTGCGATTGCTACGTCGATCGCAACGGGCTGATGTATCTCACCGATCCCAATGCCGGGCTCTATATTCTCCAGTTCGAGGGCATGTGAGA
>CAVRXD010000028.1:0-16834 GCA_963725065.1 uncultured Alphaproteobacteria bacterium | reverse complement strand
CGCGCTTTCGGCCGAGGAAGACATCGTATTGCGCGGCATGGGCTCGTTTCATGTCGGCGGCCGGGTGGCCGAGGTCAGCGGCAAGGCGGTGCGGATGATCGTGCGCCAGCCCGGCGGGCCGCAGACCAAGCTCGATCCGAACGGTCAGTACATGGTCGAGCAGATGTATGTGCAATATTTCCTGCCGCGGCAGCGCAAGGGCAAGCTGCCATTGTTGATGTGGCATGGCGGCGGGCTGACCGGCGTCACTTACGAGAGCACGCCCGATGGGCGTGAAGGCTGGCTCAACCTGTTCGTCCGGAAGGGCTGGGACGTCTACGTCTCCGACGCGGTCGAGCGCGGACGCGCGGGCTTCGCGCCCCCCGACGTCTGGACCTCGGAGCCGACCTTTCTGACCTACGCCGACCCCTTCGAGCGCTTTCGCATCGGCGACGGCGAAGGTTCCTGGAATCCCGATCCGGCCAAACGCAAGGTGCTCGCCGGAAGCCAGTTCCCGGTGGAGGCGTACGACAATTACATGAAACAGTCGGTGCCGCGCTGGCTCTCGACCGACGACGCCATCATCGCCGCCTATGTGGCGCTGGTGGACAAAGTCTGCCCGTGCGTGCTGCTGCTGCACAGCCAGGGCGGCGCGTTCGGCTTCAAGGTCGCGGAACAGCGGCCGGACAAGGTCAAGGCGATCGTAGCGGTCGAGTCGGCGACGGCGGGTAACCTCGACAAGGCCGCCGCACTCAAGGACACGCCGGTCCTGATGCTGTTCGGCGACTACGTCGACCAGCATCCGCGCTGGGCGAACTTCAAAAAGATCGATCTCGCCTATGCCGATGCGGTGCGCGCCGGCGGCGGCACCGTCGACGTGATCAATCTTCCCGACCTCGGCATCAAGGGCAACTCGCACATGCTGATGCAGGACAAGAACAATGCCGAGATCGCCGATGTCATCCAGAAATGGCTGGCCGGAAAGGGTCTGGTAGAGTGAGCGCGGCCCGCCGCGCACGCAACGGCGATTTTCAACAGCACAAGGGGAGGGCGCGATGCGCCGTCTAGTGATCGTGTCGGCACTCAGCTTGGCGGCGGCTTCGGCGTATGCCCAGAGCAAGGAGCCCATCGGCCTGCGTGACATGGGTTCGTTCCATGTCGGAGGCCGTGTCATCGAGATCACCGGCCAACCGATCAAGGAGGTCGTGTTCACGCCAGGCGGCGTGCCCGCGAAAGTCGACCCGAACGGCAAGTACCAGGTCGAGCAGATGTACGTGCAATACTTCCTGCCGCAGAACCGCAAGGGCAGGCTGCCGCTGCTGCTGTGGCACGGCGGCGGCCTCACGGGAGTCACCTACGAGACCAAGCCCGACGGCGGCGACGGCTGGCTCACCTATTTCATCCGCAAGGGTTGGGACAGCTACATCTCCGACGCCGTGGAGCGCGGCCGCTCCGGCTGGACCAGCACCTTCAAGGGCGAGGCCGTGGCGCTGCCGCAGGGCGATCCATGGGAGCGCTTTCGCATTGGCCCGACCGGCTCGTGGAACGACGACAAGAGCAAGCGCGCGACCTATCCAGGCACACAATTTCCGGTCGATGCCTACGACCAGTTCATGAAGCAGGGCGTCCCGCGCTGGCTCTCCACCGACGATCAGATCGTGGCCGCCTATATCGCGCTGGTCGACAAGGTCTGCCCCTGCGTGGTCATGGTGCACAGCCAGTCCGGCTCGTTCGGCTACAAGGTGCTGGAAGCGCGGCCCGACAAGGTCAAGGCGCTGGTCGCGGTGGAGCCGACGCTGGGCGGCGACCGCAACAAGGTGGACTCGATCAAGAACACGCCGATCCTCGTCGTCTACGGCGACAACGCCAAGGACCATCCGCGCTGGTCGAAGATCCGCCAGGGCGGTGTCGATTACGCGGCGGCGCTCAAGGCCGCCGGTGGCAGCATCGATATCGTCGATCTGCCCGACGCCGGTATCCGGGGAAATTCCCACATGGTCATGATGGACAGGAACAGCGACCAGGTGGCCGACCTGATCCAGAAATGGCTGGTCGGCAAGGGTCTCGCGGAATGAGATTGCGTTGCGGCGCAACACGCCGCGGCGCGCTCGGGTGACAGTTCTTCCATACGTATCATACGAATAAAGTACTCGCCGGACCGGGTGCTGCGCCGCACACGATTGGATCGCTGTACCTGCTGCATACCCATCTTGGCAGAGCGCCCGATGCCAATTATAGGTCGCAGGATCGGGGAACGGGCGCTATCATCGGCACAGCCGTACAGTGGTGTAGCTCCGATGCCGGCCGGATGCGTCGTGGAGGGACTTTCGTGCAGGAAACGGGTTTGAGGAACAGCGCCTACGGCGCCGATAAATTCGGCTTCCAGGGGCTGAGCGCGGTGCATTGGAATCTGACCGCGCCGACGCTCTATGAGCACGCCATCGCAGCAGGGGAGGCGTCGCTGATCGAGGGCGGCCCGATCTGCGCGGAGACCGGCGTGCATACCGGTCGTTCTCCCAAGGATAAGCACACCGTCGTCGACGCGTTGACCGAGAACGCCGTCTGGTGGGACGGCAATCGCAAGATCAGCCAAGCCAACTTCCAGTTGCTCTACGACGATTTCATTGCGCATGCCCGCGGCAAGACCCTGTTCGCTCAGGATCTATACGGCGGCGCGGACCCGAAATACCGGATAAAAACCCGCGTCTACACCGAGTTGGCCTGGCATTCGCTGTTCATTCGTCAGCTGTTGATCCGTCCGGTGGGTCCGGAGCTCGAGGATTTCATCCCCGAACTCACGATCGTCGACTTGCCGTCGTTCAAGGCCGATCCCAAGCGCCATGGCGTGCGCACGGACACGATCATCGCGATCGACTTCAGCAAGAAGATCATCCTGATCGGCAACTCGTCCTATGCCGGCGAAATGAAGAAGTCGGTCTTCAGCACACTGAATTTCTATCTGCCGGCGCAGGGCGTGATGCCGATGCACTGCTCGGCAAATGTCGGCCACGACGGTGACGTCGCGCTGTTCTTCGGTCTCTCCGGCACCGGCAAGACCACGCTGTCGGCCGATCCCAACCGCATCCTCATCGGTGACGACGAGCATGGCTGGGGTCCTGACGGCGTGTTCAATTTCGAGGGCGGCTGCTACGCCAAGTGCATCAAGCTCTCCGAGGATGCAGAGCCCGAGATCTACGCCGCCACCAACCGCTTTGGGGCGGTGCTGGAGAACGTGGCGTTCGATCCCGAAACGCGGATTCCAAATTACGACGACGACTCCAAGACCGAGAATACCCGCTCGGCCTATCCGCTCGATTTCATGCCGGGCGCGTCGCGCACCGGCCGTGCCGGGCATCCGAAGAACATCATCTTCCTGACCGCCGATGCCTACGGCGTGATGCCGCCGATCGCCAAGCTCACGCCGGCGCAGGCGATGTATCACTTCCTTTCCGGCTATACCGCCAAGGTCGCGGGCACCGAGAAAGGCCTGGTCGGGGTCGAGCCCGAATTCTCCACCTGCTTCGCGGCGCCGTTCCTGCCGCGGCCGCCGGCGGAATACGGCAACATGCTGCGGGACTACATTTCCAGGCACAAGGTCGACTGCTGGCTGGTGAACTCAGGCTGGACCGGGGGCATCTATGGCGTCGGCCGGCGCATGCCGATCAAGGCCACGCGTGCGCTCGTGACCGGCGCCCTCGACGGCTCGCTCAAGAACGTGAGCTTCCACACCGATCCCTATTTCGGCTTCTCGGTTCCGACCTCGGTGCCGGGGATCGAGCCGCACCTGCTCTACCCGATGAAGACCTGGAAGGACAAAGCGGAGTTCGATAAGACCGCGCGCAAGCTGGTGCGCATGTTCCAGGAGAACTTCGTCAAGTACGAAAAGCACGTCGATGCCGACGTGCGCTCGGCCGCTCCGGAGGTGCGCATCGCGGCGGAGTAGCCAGCACGCGCGCGGGTACTCCGCAGGGCGACCTCACGGTCGCCCTTGGTTTTTGTGCGCCCGAGCTTTCGGCATCAGCCGCGCGAAGGACTCAGCCTGTTGAATAGTTCCTTCTGCTCGTCGCCCAAGGAACCATAGAACCTCGCGAGCGCGGGTTGCACCGTATGCACCGCGCGCGACATCGCATCGAGCCGCTGCTCCATCGCCTCCAGGCGAACAACCGGGGTCAGCGCCCGATAGCTCGGGCAGTCCGCCTTCAAGAGATTGGTCGCTTCGGCGGTGGCATCCTGGAGTTCCTTGAGCGCGCCGCGTTGCGCCTCGTTGGGCCGCACCGCACGTTCGATTTGGTCGAGCGGCACGTTGGCGATGCCCGACGCGCGCTCGCCGCATGCTTGCGTCAGGTCACGCCGGGATTGCTTTTGATCCTGATCGTCGTCCGGACCGAGCGCATTGAAGCGCGCCTTCTGCTCGTCATTGAGTGATAGGTAGAACTTCTCGATCGCGGGTCGGAGGATCTGCACCGCCTGCAGCATGGCGTCCAGCCGCAGGCCCATGGCCTCGATCCGCCCTGTCGGCGTACTGGACAGCGCGGTCGGACATGCCGCCTCAAGGACTTCAAGTGCCTTCGCCGTCGCGCCTTTGAGATCGTCGAGCGCGGCGCGCTGCGCATCGTCGGGCTCGACCACTTGCGCGATCCGCTCGATCGGCCAGTCCGTCAATCCCGCGGTCTGCCCACTGCAGAGGTCGGTGCCGATGGCGCGTGCGCCCCCGGACTTCGACGATCGCCCGACCGCGGCGTAGGTGCCGCCATAACCCTGTGCATAGCGGCCGAACGCGCCCTCGTAGAGGTCGTCGTAGGCGTACGGCCAGAACGTGTCGTACGCATGGGGGTAGAAGGTGTAATCGACGAAGTCATCATAGGCATACGGCCAGAACATCGGTCCGACCCAGCCGATGACGACCGGGTGCGGCCTATGCCGTCGCCATCCAGGATCGAAGAAGCGTCCTTGGAACGTCGAACCTGCGAGCGCGGAGGCGTTACGCCCTGGGCCGCCGGCTCGAGTGGCTAAAGCCTCATTGCGCAAGATGCGGCCTGCAGCGGTTCGGTTAGAGGTTGCCGGTTGCATTGCCTGGGCCGGCTGGCCCGATCTGCCCTGGCCCGGCGCGATACGAGCGGATGCCGCCGGCGGCTGCGCGGCCGGCGGTTGCGCGGACTGTTGCGCGGACTCTTGGGGCTGTCGTCCCGGACGTTCGCGCAACGCGGGCTGGGCAAGACCTGGCCCGCCTCGACCTCCCACCCGTTTCTCTGGCGTCGGAGCGACGACCGTCCGCTCCTTTGGCCCATGTCCTGCCGGCCCACGTCCTGCGGCGGCGGCCGGTGCGGGGGCGCCGGAAGGACGCGCGAGTTGCTGCGGCGCGACGCGGTGTGCCGGTGGCGCCGCCCTCGGTGCGGTGGTGACCCGGGGCGCTGCTGCGCGCGGTGCCTGCGGCGCCACACGCGGCGCGGCGACGTGCGGGGCGGCGGCGCGAGCGGCAGGTGCCGCGTGCGGCGCAGGAGCCGCCCGCGGTGCAGGAGCCGCCCGCGGTGCAGCCGCCGGGTGCGGCGCTGGTGCCGGATGTGCGGCGGGCGGCGCGCCGGGCGGCTTTGCTGTCGCTGAAGTGGCCGCCATGCCGGCGGCAAGGACAAGAAGCGCTGCGCTGCGTATGCTTGATTGCAACATGATACCGGCTCCTGCGTCGTCTTTCCGAGTCAACTTCAGAGTCAACGTCGGAACCGGCTGGTGGTTGCGCGTGCGCCGCTGCCGCGGGCTGATTGCGCGCGGGCAATGCGATGACCATACGTTCAGAATTGCGGCGTGTGAGAACGAACAGATCGATATGCGTTTATTCCAGGCGGGCTCGCGCATATGGACAGCGAGCCAGCTCCGATCTGATTCCTGTATGTTTGACTAGGCAGCTACGCGGGCTGCCCCACCCTTCGCGACGGGTGCTGCGCACCTTCTCGGAACGAGGGCGGAGAGAATTTTTACCGCATCATCAGCGTGCCGGCGCCATGGTCGGTGAGGAGCTCAAGCAGCACCGCGTGCGGAACTTTGCCGTCGAGGATCACCACGCCCTCGACGCCCGCTTCGAGCGCGTAGATGCAGGTCTCGACCTTGGGGATCATGCCGCCCGAGATGGTGCCGTCGGCGATCAGCCGGCGCGCGTCGTCGGTGGAGAGCTGCTTGATCAGGCTCTTGGATTTGTCGAGCACGCCCGGCACGTCGGTGAGGAGCAGGAGCCGCTTGGCTTTGAGCGCGCCGGCGATCGCGCCGGCGAAGGTGTCGGCATTGACGTTGTAGGTGAGGCCTTCCGTCGAGGTCGCGAGCGGCGCCAGCACCGGGATCAGGTCGCGGCCGAGGATCTGATTGAGCACGGTGACGTCGACCTTGTCGGGCTCGCCCACGAAACCGAGATCGACGATCTTCTCGATGTTCGAATCGGGGTCGACCACGCGGCGGCTGGCCTTGCGGGCGACCACCATGTTGCCGTCCTTGCCGCACAGCCCGACGGCCTTGCCGCCGGCCGCGTTGATAAAGCCGACGATCTGCTTGTTGATCGAGCCGCCCAGTACCATTTCGACGATCTCGATGGTCGCCGCGTCGGTGACGCGCAGGCCGGCCGCGAACTGCGACTCGATGCCGAGCCGCTTGAGCATTTCGCCGATCTGCGGTCCGCCGCCGTGCACCACCACCGGGTTGATGGCGGTCTGCTCCATCAGCACGATGTCGCGTGCGAAGCTCCGCGCGAGGTCCTCTTCGCCCATGGCGTGGCCGCCGTATTTCACCACGACGATCTCCTCGTCGTAGCGCTGCATGTGCGGGAGCGCCTCCGACAGGACGCGCGCGATGTCGTGGGGCGAAACGTTCATCGAGGGGATCTTTCGAACAGTCGGCAGAGCGCCGCGGCACCAGGGTCGCTGCGCCTTTTAGCGCATGTTCCGGAAAAGTGGGAACCGGTTTTGCGAATTCAACACGCGCAAGATCGGAGAACCTGGAGCGTGGGGTGTCGGCAGCGCATTCCGCGCTTGCGCGCTCCATGCTGCGCAGCCCCGGGGTACGGAGCCCTATGCGGCGCCGCGCTCCCGGAGCAACCGCGCGATCGCCGCGCGCAGCTCGCCGATGCCGGCGTCGGTGCGCGAGGAGGTCAGCACCACCTCGGGATAGGCGGCTGGATGCTTGGCGAGCGCCGCCTTGGTCGCGGCGACCAGGCCCGCGAGGTCGGCATTCTTCACCTCGTCGGTCTTGGTCAACACGACCTGGTAGTTGACCGCCGCCTTGTCGAGGGTCTCGAGCACGGTGTCGTCGACGGGCTTGAGGCCGTGGCGGGCGTCGATGAGAAGATAGACCCGCGCGAGATTGGCGCGCCCCAGGAGAAAGGCGTGGATCAACGTGGTCCAGGCCTTGATCTTGGTCTTGGCGGCGGCGGCATAGCCATAGCCCGGCATGTCGACCAGGGTGAGCTTCGAGGGCCCGGTGAAGAAGATCAGCTCCTGGGTGCGGCCGGGCGTGTTCGAGGTGCGCGCGAGCGCGCGCCGTCCGGTGAGCGCGTTGATGAGGCTCGACTTGCCGACATTGGAGCGCCCGGCAAAGGCGATCTCCACGCCGCGCATCGGGGGCAGCACCTCGATCGATCCTGCGGCCCAGGCAAACTGCCAGTCGCCCGCGAACAGCTTGCGGCCTGCTTCGGTTTCCGCGCGCGTGAAGGAGGAGCCGGCGGCCGGCGCCTCGTCATTCATGACGACGTGACGCTCATGACGATGTGACGCTCATGACGAAGCACCGCTCACGCCGGGGTCACTTTTTTCTTGAATAAATTCTTCAAGCCGTCCCAAACCCCCTTGAGATTGCTCCCGAGCTCGATCTTGGCGCCGTGCTTGTGCATGATCGCACTCTGCTGCAGCACCGAGAGCGTGTTGTTCCAGGCCCAGTAGATCACCAGCCCGGCGGAGAAACTCGCCAGCATGAAAGTGAAGATGATCGGCATGTAATCGAAGATCATCTTCTGGGTCGGATCCGGCGGCGGCGGATTGAGCTTCATCTGGAACCACATGGTCACGCCCATGATGAGCGGCCACGGGCCGAGGTGGAGGAACGGGCCGATGACCGGAACTACCGTCGGATCCCAGGGGATGAGCCCGAACAGGTTGAACACCGTGAGCGGGTCTGGCGCCGAGAGGTCCCTGATCCAGCCGAAGAACGGCGCATGCCGCATCTCGATGGTGATGAACAGGACCTTGTAGAGCGCGAAGAAGACCGGAATCTGGATGAGGATCGGCAGGCAGCCGGCGATCGGGTTGATCTTCTCCTTCTTGTACAACTCCATCATCGCCTGCTGCTGCTTCATCTTGTCGTCGCCGTAGCGTTCGCGAATAGCGACCATCTCCGGCTGCACCGCCTTCATCTTCGCCATCGAGGCGTAGGACTTGTTGGCGAGCGGGAAGAAGATGAACTTGATCAGGACGGTGATGATCAGGATGGCAACGCCGAAATTTCCGACCTGGCGATAGATCCAGTCGAGCGCCAGGAACATCGGCTTGGTGATGAAACGGAAATAGCCCCAGTCGATCAGCAGCTCGAAGCGATTGAGCTTGAGGTCGGTGTCGTAGGTGTCGACGACCTCCACCTCCTTGGCGCCGGCGAACAGCCGGGCGCTGGCGGTACCGGTGGCGCCGGGTGCGATCGTCTGCGGGTCGAGCAGATAGTCGGTCTGGAATTTCTTGATGTTGTTGGAAAGCTCGAAGGAGAAGCGGGCACGGACCTTGGCCGCGATATCGGGGAGAAGCGTGGCGGCCCAATACTTGTCGGTGAAGCCGAGCCAGGCATTCACGACATCGAAGTTCAGCGCCTTCACCTCCTCCATCTTGGAGTAGGTCTCTTCCTGCAGACCCTTTTCGCCGAAAACCCCGATCAGGCCCTCGTGCATGATGTAGTAGCCCAGCGTCGGCGGTATGCCGTGGCGCGAGATCAGCGCGTAGGGGTAGAGCGTCACCGGAGCGGCGCTCTTGTTCACGACCTCGTCCTTGAGCGTGAAGAGATATTTGTTGTCGACCGTGATGGTGCGGCGAAACTCGAGGCCTTCGCCGTTGTCGTAAACCAGCGTCACGGGGCGTTCGACGGCGAGCGTGCCCGAGCCTTCCTGCCGCCACAGCGTATCGGCGGTCGGCACCTTTGCCGCCGTTCCGGCCGCCACGACCCAGCCGAATTCGGAATAGAACGGCTGCGGGCTGCCCGACGGCGCCAGCAGCACGATCGGGGGCGACTTGGGGTCGACGGTCTCGCGGTACTTGATAAGCGCGAGGTCGTCGATCCTGGCACCCTTGAGCGCGATCGAGCCGGCGACGCTCGGCGTCTCGATTTGCACCCGCGGCGATGCCGCCAGCGCGGCTTCCCGGGTCAGGATCTGGCCGGGCAAGCTGCCCGGCAGGCCCGGCGCCTGCGGCGTCGCTCCCGGTACCGCCTGCGGGGGCGCCCCGGGCTGCTGCGTCGCGCCGGGCTGCTGCGCTGGAGCACCGGACGGTTGCGCGCGTTCCTGCGCTTGCTGCTGTTGCTGCTGGATCTGCTTCTGCTTCTCCATCTGCGGGATGCCGAAGTAGATCTGCCACCCGATCAGCACGAGCGCGGACAGCACGATGGCCAGGATTGTGTTCTTCTGATCGGTCATTTTGGAACCCGCAGCCGCCGCAGCGCGCGCTTGAAATCCTCGGTGATCTGGTCAAATGGCAGCGACAAGGCGGCGCGCCGTCCGATCAGCACATAGTCATGCCCGGAGGAAAGGCCAGTTGCGGCCGATAGCCTCACGATTTCCTTGAGGCGTCGGCGCACCCGGTTGCGCTCGACGGCGTTTCCGACCTTCCGCGATACCGTAAAGCCGATCCGGACCGGGCCACTTTCGGCGCGTGCCCGCGCCTGCAAGACGAAACCCGCGGTTGGCACCTTGCCTCCGGTCGCGGCGGCCAGGAAATCGGATCGTTTCCTCAGCCGCTCCATGGATGACGCCAGCCCCGCGGCGGCGACGTCAGGCGCTGAGCCGCTTGCGTCCTCGCGCGCGGCGCGCGGCCACCACCTTGCGCCCGCCCGTTGTCGCCATGCGTGCGCGAAAACCGTGACGGCGTTTGCGCACCAGCTTGCTAGGTTGATAGGTCCGCTTCACGGGTCGTTCTCCGCTGGCCGCCAGTGTCCCGATTCCGAAGTTCGCCAGTATCTCGGCACGCCCAGATGCGAACTTCGGAATCAAAGGACGCTAGCAAATTTAAGGTTCTAGTGCGGTTTTGGATTGGAAGTTCCTACACGAAGTCGCCGCAAGGCCGATAGGAACGTCAAATCCACCGACCAGATGTCGATGATTGGCTCGCTCGGACGATGCAAGGGGCCGGTTTCTCGGCCCTCGACTTCCGGGATCGCCGCGCACAAAATCTCGCGGCTTATACGGGAGGGCGGCCGGGGTCGTCAATGCGAGGCCGGCCCGGTGGCACAAGCGCGTGAGGGGGCGTCACAAGACGGTGAAACCGCGCTTTTGCCGGCAATGGCCCGCTAGGATCACCCTGTTCCCGCGACCGGCCTTTATTCCGGTTGCCACCGCACGTGGACCAGCCCGGATTATGCCGTCAAATCAGCCATGACCGCACCGAACGGCCCGCCATCTCCGGCCGCCGGCGCCGCTTGCCCGCGACTCTCGCTGCGGCGGCTGGCTCCGCTGATCGTGGTGATCGTGGTGTCAGTCGGCGTGATCGCGTTCGGCTGGCATCGGCAGATCTCGTTCGAGCAGGTGGCACGCCATCATGAGGCACTGAGCGCGTTCATCGCGATGCACGAGCTCCAGGCGGTAGCGGCCTACATCGCGGTGTATATCGTCGCGGCCGCGCTCTCGATCCCGGCCGGATTCTACCTCACGGTCATCGGCGGCATCCTGTTCGGCGCCATTCTCGGCGGGGCGGCGGCCCTGGTGGGCGCGACCACGGGCGCGATCTGCATCTTCCTGATCGCCCGGAGTGCGGTCGGCGAATACTTCGTGCGCCGGGCAGGTCCGCTGGCGGAGAAGCTGGCGCAGGGATTTCGCGCCGACGCGTTCAGCTATCTGCTGTTTCTGCGGCTGGTGCCGATCTTTCCGTTCTGGGTGGTGAACCTGGTGGCGGCGCTGGCTGGCGCGCGGCTGGCGACTTTTGCCGCGGCGACTGTGCTCGGCATTATCCCGCCGACGTTCATCTTTGCCTTCTTCGGTGCCGGTCTCGACAGCGTCATCACCGCGCAGCAAGCCGCCTACAGCGCCTGTGTCGCCGCCGGACGTCCCGACTGCCGGCTGCAATTCCATCTGCATGCCGCGATCACGCCGGAGCTCATCGCCGCGCTCGGGGCCCTGGGTGTGCTCGCGCTGGTGCCCGTGGTGGTGAAACGGCTGCGCGGGCGCGGGCGTGTGACTCCATGGAAATCCTGACCCCCGATATCTGCGTCATCGGCGCCGGCGCCGGCGGGCTGTCGGTCGCCGCCGCCGCGGCGGTGTTCGGCGTGCCGGTGGTGCTGATCGAAAAAGGGAGGCTGGGCGGTGAGTGTCTCTACACCGGCTGCGTGCCCTCGAAGGCGCTGATCGCCGCCGCCAAGCGCGCGCACGGCATCGCCGAAGCTGAAGCGTTCGGCGTGTCGGCGGGGCCGGCCACCATTGATTTCGCCAAGGTTCGCCGGCGTGTGCACGACGTCATCGCGGCCATTGCGCCGAACGATTCCAAGGAGCGCTTCACCGGCCTCGGGGTGCGGGTGATCGAAGCGGCCGCGCGCTTCAAGGACCGCGCGACCGTCGTGGCCGGCGACGGCACCGAGATCAAAGCGCGCCGCTTCGTGATTGCGACTGGATCGTCGCCGTCGCTGCCGCCCATCCCCGGACTTCACGCGGTGCCGTACCTGACAAACGAGACGATATTCGATCTCGCCACCTTGCCGGAGCACCTCATCATCATCGGCGGCGGGCCGATCGGTCTCGAGCTTGCGCAGGCGTTTCGCCGTCTCGGGGCCGCGGTCACCGTGCTGGAAGCAGCGGAGCCGCTCGCGCGCGAAGATCCGGAATGCGCCGATGTCGTGCTCGACGCGCTCACGCGCGACGGCGTCGACATCCGTAGCCATGTCGCGATCGTGCGCGTGGAGCGTGAGGGCGCGAAGCTGAGCGTCGTCATTCGCGACGGCGATGGCGAGCGCACCATCGCGGGCAGCCATTTGCTGGTCGCGGCCGGCCGCACCGCCAACACCGACGGGCTCGGGCTCGAGCAGGCCGGCATCGCCTGCGACGCCCGTGGGATTGTGGTCGACAAGGGGCTCAAGACCACGAACCGGCGCGTTTATGCCATCGGCGACGTTGCCGGCCATGGGCAGTTCACCCACCTCGCCAACCACCAGGCCGGGCTCGTCATCCGCAACGCGCTGTTCCGTCTGCCGGCGGCGATGAACGCGTACGCCGTCCCGCGGGTGACCTTCACCGATCCCGAACTCGCTCAGGTCGGCCTGACCGAGGCGCAGGCGAGGGCGCGCGGGTCCGCCCTCCGGGTGCTGCGGTGGCCCTATCACGAGAACGACCGTGCCCAGGTCGAAGGCACAACCATCGGGCACATCAAGGTGGTCACGGACCGGCGGGGAAAGGTCCTGGGCGCCACCATCGTGGGGGCCGGGGCGGGGGAGTTGATCACGACTTGGGCGCTGGCGATCGCTAAACGCAGCAATATGAGTACATTTATCGGTATCATAATACCTTATCCGACTCTGGCCGAGATTGGAAAACGCGCTGCCATGACATATTTCTCACCCGGTTTGACCAGCTTATGGGTGCGGCGCATCATCGCGTTGCTGCGCCGCTTCGGCTGAGCCGGGGCGCAAGGATCAATGGACACATGACTGAGGGACCCGCGGCGGCGGAACAACCGAGCCGCACGCGCCCGCATCTCGGACTATCCGGCAAGCTCCTCGTCCTCACGTTGCTGTTCGTGATGATCGCGGAAGTGCTGATCTATGTCCCCTCGGTCGCCAACTTCCGCCTGAACTGGCTCAACGACCGCCTCTCCGCCGCCTATACCGCGACGCTGGTGTTCGAGACTGCGCCCAACGGCATGGTCACGGACACGGTCGCGCGTCAGATTCTGGACAGCATCCGCGCCCGCGCCGTGGCGGTGAAGATGGGCCAGCAGCGCCGCCTGCTGGCGGCCTCGGAGGTGCCGCCCGCCATCAGCCACGTCGTCGACATGCGCGACATGCCGTGGCATCGCGCCATCATCGATGCGTTCGAGACGCTGATCTGCGTCGACAGCGACGTCATGCGGGTGGTCGGACCGGCGCCCATGGGCGAGTTCGTCGAGATCGTGCTCGACGAGGCGCCCTTACGCAAGGCGATGGTGGAATTCTCGATCCGGATCCTGCTGCTGTCGCTGCTCATTTCCGCGATCACCGCCGCGCTCGTCTACCTGGCGCTGCACGTGCTGCTGGTGCGGCCGATGCGGCGCATGACCGCCAATATGGTGGCGTTCCGCGCCGACCCGGAGAATCCAGCGCGCATTATCGCGGCGTCTGACCGCCTCGACGAGATCGGCACCGCCGAGCGTGAGCTGGCCGCCATGCAGCTCAACATCGCCACGATGCTGCAGCAGAAGAACCATCTCGCCGCGCTCGGGCTGGCGGTGTCGAAGATCAACCACGACCTGCGCAACCTGCTGTCCTCGGCGCAGCTGTTCTCCGAGCGGCTGGCGAAGATCTCCGATCCGCATGTGCAGCGCTTCGCACCCAAGCTGATGCGCTCGCTCGAGCGCGCCATCGCGTTCTGCCAGTCGACACTGTCCTACGGCCGCGTGCAGGAGCCGCCGCCCGACCGCCGCCCGATCGCGCTCGAGCCCCTGGTCGAGGACGTGCGGGAGACACTGGGTCTCGATCCCGGCGGCGCGCCGGTGCGCTGGATCAGCGCGGTCGAGCGCGGGCTGGTGGTGGATGCCGATCCCGAACAGCTCTTCCGCATCATGCTCAACCTCGTGCGCAATGCGCTGCAGGCGCTCGAGAGCCGGGACGCCCGCGATCCCGGCCGCGACCAGATTCGCATCACCGGCCGGCGCGAGGGCGCGGTGGCGATGATCGAGGTCTCTGACACCGGCCCGGGACTCTCCGAGCGCGCCCGCGCGCATCTGTTCGAGGCCTTCCAGGGCTCGACCCGCACCGGCAGCGTGGGGCTGGGCCTCGCCATCGTGGCCGAGCTGGTGCGCGCCCATGGCGGCGACATCCGCCTGGTGGAAGGCACCATCGGCGCCACCTTCCGCGTCTCCATCCCCGACCGCGCCGTCGACATCAACGCGCGCCGCGGCGAGCGTCCGCGCGTGACCGCGACGGACCGGGTGTAGCGAGGTCAACTTGCCAATGGGGAGGGAAGCCTATAGGGAAAGGCCCGTTCCCGCCGGCCTTGGCTGATCCGGGAGCATTTCCCGCGCGATGCAAAAGAAGCGCCCGTAGCTCAGCTGGATAGAGCACCAGACTACGAATCTGGGGGTCGGAGGTTCGAATCCTTCCGGGCGCGCCATCTACGTTACTGGCAGACCATCACTTTTCAGATCATCGCGAACTCACCGCAGACTAGAAGATCCAATTAGTCTGCGATTTAGTCTGCGGAATTCTCGAAAGATTTCTTGCACTGGTCGGGCCGCGGAGCGGAGGATGCAATCCGCCTTTGTCATGCGGAGGATCTCGGCCTCTCCCTTCTGTCGAGATGCGGCAGCGGTGGTTGCAGAGAAAGTGGTTCGCCCTACTGAGGTTTCGCGCGGCGCTCGCCGGCGAAGCCTCTCTCGATGAGGCGGCGCAGCGCGCCAAGAGTGCCGCTTCGTTCAAGGGCGGCATGCGCACGCTCGGCGCACGGCTGATGGATCACTTCGATTTGCACCGGGCTCTTCGGCCCAACGCGTCGTCGCGCAAGGCCGAGGGGCCATCGGAGGTGACAGCCCGGCGAATTTCGTCCGCGCGGCGCGCGGATGGCAACATGGCGTTCCCGTCGGTGTTCTCACCCCGCCAGCAGATGCACAGACAACAACGAGCTTTCTCGATCCATCTGCGGCGGACGCATTTCGGCAATTTCATCGCGGTGCCGCGACATTACGCGTCGTCTCTCGGACACGCAATTTGGCGATGTCTGCCGGGCAACGAAGACCGAAAATAAAGCGGCCAGTGCAACTTTAACTGCTGGACTGGACGACTAATGAGATGAAGGCGTCAGCGGAGAAGGAAAGCATCGCGTCGATCGTCGTCTTGGCAAGCGTTGCCTGCTCGATCTCCCAGATGCACTCCGAGCACAGGTTCCCAGCGGGTCCTCGACGCGTTCCCAAAGCTGCGCGAAGTCTAACCCGTGCCGATAGCCAATCCGCCGGCGGCGGACCTCACGTGCCCCTTCGACCTTCCCGACCGGCCGAAGCTCGCGACCGGCCCAAAATCCGACCAGCATCCGCACCCACAGGCTCGCCGGAATCGGCACGCCGTCTGTTCGCCATGTCGCAGCCGATTCCGCGCACACTCGTGGAACCGTACTTACGCAATCGTGGCATCACGGCTTTACGCGGAACCGGAAATCTGCGTTTCCACCGCACTGCTATTATCGCCCCGATCGCGACATGCCGACCGAGAGCTGGCCGGCGATGATCGCCGCCGTGACCGACCTGGGCGGCCGCATCACCGGCGCGCACCGGACCTGTGGCTCGATCGTGACGGTTTCGCTCGCACTCGGCATCGTCCTCAACATCATCGGTCGGCTTCTTCTGCTGGGTGCTGCTTACGCTCGCGATCTACGCGCTGCCGTTCTTCGTCGGCATGACCGCTGGCCTTTACGCACACGGCGCAGGCGCTGGACCGTTTGGCGCGATCGTTCTCGGCCTACTTGCGGCTGCTTTCACACTTGTCATCGGCCAGACGATCTTCTCGCTCGTGCGCACGCCGGTCCTGCGGATCGCGGTCGCGCTGATGTCCGCGGTGCCGGCCGCGCTTGCCGGCTATTACGCGACCTTCCGTCTCTCCGGCCTAACCATCACGTCTGTTCCCTGGCGGCAGGTCTTCGCCGTGATCGGCGCGGTCGTGATCGGGGTAACGGCCTGGGCGCGGCTTGCAGCATCCCCGCCCGGCGGATCGGGCGCGCCCGGAAGACCGACAATGTCGTAAGCCCGGCGACGCCGCGACCTGATGAGACGAGTTCGACGCCGTCCCGTACGCCGTGGGTTCTGAAGCGGAGCAAGACCGAAGCTCGGACTCTTCAGGCGTGACCTCACAGCAGATGCTGGGCCTATGGATCGTTTGTGGCGGCGAGGCGCGCCGCGCCGACTGAAGCTGCGATGTCAGGGCGTTTCCTTGCCGCTTGTCTTCGGGGATGCGGGACGTCGCCAGGAATTCCAGAGGACGATTTCAATAGCGGCGCGTGCGCGGTGCGCGGCGGTGACGTTCGCTGACTTCTCCTTGCGTTGTTCCTGTTTCGAGCAGCGCGTCCATTCGGGTCTCTATAGATGGCCTGACCTGGCCGGACACCGACTGCGCCTCGCTCGACTAGCCGCAATGCCGGCGTTCAACTTTCTTCCCCTGGCGGCTGCGCCGCCATTCCTCGCGAGACAAGAAAGTTGCCAGCCTGGCATCCTCCGCTGCGCTTCGGTCCTTAAGGATGCGGCGTCGATCGTCTCCGGCCTGCCGGTCGCCATCGAGACCGCGATGGTCGCGGCTCGGAAACAGAGAGCAAGGAGAACTGTCATGGCGAACATCGGCACCTTCACGAAGACCGAGCAGGGCTACGTCGGCGAAATCGTCACGCTCAGCTTCCAAGCCAAGAACGTCCGCATGGTCCCGGAGACGAACGGCTCCAACGAGAACGCCCCAAGCCATCGCGTCTACG
>CAVRXD010000027.1:0-127287 GCA_963725065.1 uncultured Alphaproteobacteria bacterium | reverse complement strand
GGAGGAGCCGCGGCTCCCTCTTATCTCCCGCGCATGAGTTTGTCGCCGCATGCGGCAGACCATCAGCTGCACCGCCGCCAGGGGACTGGACCGGCAGGCGCGCGTGGCATAGGGGAGGGGCAAGCCGCAACCGAGAAGCGTTCAGAGGTCTCTTCATGTCTCTCAGCACCGAGCGCCAGCGCCGCATCGTCACGACCCACGTTGGCAGCTTGCCGCGGCCCATGTCGCTGTCCGCGCAACTCCTGGCGCGAATGAGCGGCCGGACCTACGACGCCGACGCGCTGGCGGCCGAGCTGCACAGCTCGGTGAAGGACATCGTGACGAAGCAGGCGGAGCTGGGGGTGGACGTCGTCAGCGATGGCGAGCTGTCCAAAACGAGCTTCCAATATTATGTCACCGACCGGCTCTCCGGGCTCGAACCGTTCCAGCCGAAACCGGGCGTGCGCACCACGCGCGAGAACCAGGCCTTCCCGGCGTTCTACAAGGACGGATCGCACTCGGGCACGCAGCCCACCCGCTATGCCTGCACCGGTCCCATAAAGTATGTCGGACAGAAGCAGCTCCAGCAGGACATCGACAATCTCAAAGCAGGCCTTGGCGGCACGAACCCCGTCGACAAGTTCATGCCGTCGGTATCGCCGTCGAGCTGCGTCGGGCTGATGGAGAACCGGCACTATCGGAGCGACGAGGAACATCTCTACGCCGTGGCGGAGGCGCTGCGGGAGGAATACCAATCGATCGTCGCGGCGGGATTCATCGTGCAGATCGACGACCCGCGCCTGGCGATGAACTACATGCTCAATCCCGCGATGACGATCGAGCAGCAGCGCACCTGGGCGCAGCAGCGCATCGAAGCGCTCAATCACGCGCTGCGCGGTCTGCCGGAGGACCGCGTGCGCCACCATACCTGCTACGGCATCAATCAGGGCCCGCGCACGAGCGACCTCGAGCTCAAGCATCTGGCCGATCTGATCGTCACCATCAAGGCCGGATACTATTCGTTCGAGCTGGCGAACCCGCGCCATGAACATGAATGGCGGGTGTGGGAGACGGTCAAGCTGCCCGACGGCAAGGTGCTGATGCCGGGCTGCATCACGCATGCCTCGGTCATCGTCGAGCATCCCGAGCTCGTGGCCGAGCGCTTGCTGCGCCTAGCCGGGATTGTCGGGCGCGAACGGGTGATGGCAAGCGCCGACTGCGGCTTCGCCTCGACGCTGTCGCTGAACGAGCCGCCCGAGATCGAGCCCGAGATCGTCTGGGCCAAATTCACGAGCCTCGCCGAGGGCGCGCGCCTCGCCAGTCAGACGCTGTGGCGATGAGCGGTCGCTCCTGACGGCGACGATCGTTTCCGCAACCCGATCGTGCACGTCGAAGCAGGATTTCTCCCGACGGCCGTCAATTCACCGGCGCGACCTCGAACAGCGCGTCGGCCTTCATCACGGCGTCGTGGCGGCCGAGCGGATCGAGCTCCGTGTTCATCTTTCCAAGGCGCGGCAACGCCGACAACGGGATCGTGTATTTGAAGCCCGGGCCTCCCTGCCGCGGCCTGATCACGATGACGGCCGCTGCGCCGTCCGGGGCTTTTTCAGGATCGATCTTTAAGGAACGCTGACCCACCGACGCCGAGGTCGCAATCGCGACCCCATCGGCGAAGCATGCGCAGGGCGCCTTTTCGCTATCGTAGTAGGTCACCGAGAGTTCGCGCGGCTTCGCTTTCAGACGGTCGACGGCGTCGAGACCGATCTTGATGCCCAGCGGAATGAATGCGCCGTAGCCGCCATGCACACGGGCGCCGAGCGCGATCCACTCCTCGGGCGTTTCGGCGCGCGCCGCCGCCGTGCCGCCGCTCATCAACGCAGCGAAGACAACCATCGTCACGATCGGTCGCATGAATCACCGAACCTCGGTCCTGGGTATGATCTTTTGCCCCGGCCATCATACTTGATCAGGCAACAATATGAAGGCCCGGAACTGGCAAATGACAGTGGCTCGCCGGATGCAACGGTGCGCCGAGAGCCGCGCGCGTGGGGTCACGTGCCGGGGTCAAAGACCGCAGACCGCATCCACAGCTGCAGCAGCAGCGTTATCGCGAGCAGCAGCATGGCGCTCAGCGCCAGCGACCAGTGGATGCCGATCAGGCTGCCGCCGAGTCCGACCGTGATGCCGCTGAAGGCGCGCAAGCCCAGGCCCGCCATGCTGTAGAGCCCCAGCACCCGCCCGCGGATCGCGGCGGGCGCGTTGAGCTGCACCAGCGCCTGCGTCATCGAATTGTAGGACAGCTCGACGAAACCGGCGGCGAACAACAGCGCGAGCGCCAGGGGATAGATCGTCGTCATGGCAAAGGCGGCAAGAACGCAGCACCAGATCATCACCAGCATGAAGGCCGTGCGCGGCCGCGGCTGCAGCCAGCCGCTGCCTTCGAGCACGATGCCGCCGGTGAGTGCGCCGGCGGCATCCGCCGCGAGCAGCAGGCCATAAAGAAGGCCGGCGTCGCCATGACCCAGATCCTGGGCATAGCCCGGCATCTGCGCCTGATAGGCGTTGCTGATGATCAGCGACGCGCAGCCCGAGAGCAGGATCATCGAGACGATGATCCTGCTGCCGCGGATGCTGGCGATGGTCGTGACGATGTCGGAGAAGCCGCGCACCGGCCGTGCCGGTGCGCGGACCTTCTGGAAACGCGGGCCGTAAGGCGCCTTCCGCAGGAACAGGATCAGTGGAAGGTAGATCACCGCGTTGAGCAGGATGCCATAGGTGGGTCCGAGCGCGAGCAGGAACGCCGCGCCGACCGCGGGGCCCGCCACCAATCCAAGGTAGCGCGAGGTTGCGTTGAGCCGTATGGCGCTCGGTAATTCTTGCGGGCCGACGATGTCGTGCAGCAGCACCTGGCCCGGTGGTCCCCAGAATACGCTGGCGATGCCGTGCACGGTGAGAATGACCGCGGAGTGCCAAGCTTCCAGGGTGTCGGTGTAGAATAAGATGCCCCAGGCGAGCGAGCACGCCATGAACAGCAGCATGCCGATCTGAATCAGGCGGCGGGAATCGTAGCGGTCCGCGAGCGCCCCCATGAACACGCCGAAGAACAGCATCGGCAGCCAGTGCGACAGGACGGCGTAGCCGCCCAAGGCGGGCGACTGGAATTTCTGGAACACCACCCAGTAGCTGATCACGTGCTCGACGCTGTCGGCCATCATCGCCAGCGCCGAGTAGAGAAAATAGGGACGGAAACCGGGGTCTCGCAGGGCAGCGAAGGAGCGCTGCGCAGGCTGGTGCGATTCGGTATCGGCTGCGGTCAACTCATGCCTTTCACACGCGAAAACAATCGCTTACAATAGTACTAAGATGTATCTTTAGACATATCTAAACGGAAGGACCCGGCACGTCAAGGGACGTTAGCATCGGGATGGTGCCGAACGCGCCGCAATCGCCGCGGGACGGCATTGCGTCGGCGTCATGCCGTTGAACGAGGCATTCGGGCGGAATGCGATCGGACCGCAACTCCCGCCGCGGAGCGAGCGGGTGGCGCGCAGACGCAGGCATCGCGATCCGCCCAACTATTTTTTCAAATGTGCAACTAGCGCGTCGTCCTCGAAGGCTAGTATCACGAGCGGCTGCCTTCGCGCGGCCGCGGTCCTCCATCACCCGATCGAACGGCCAAGCACCGCTCGGCGGTCCTCGCCGATGACGTTTTTCAATTGCCCTACAAGGAGAAGCCATTGTCCAAGCTGGCGCTGACACTAGCCTGCGGCGAGTACGAGATCGTGCGCGCACTCATGGACGGGACGGTCAAGCCCGATGGTGTCGACCTCAATGTGCTCACGAGAATGGATTCGAGCACGCGGCATTGGCGCTTCCTGCGCAATCGCGAGTTCGACATGGCCGAGGTGTCGTGCTCCTCGTATCTGGTCGCGCGCGATCAGGGCGTTCCCATCGACGCCATTCCTGTCTTCCTGCACCGCAGGTTCCGCCACGGCTTCATCTTCATTAACACGGCCAAGGGCATCCGGACGCCGGCCGATCTGGTGGGCTGCAAGATCGGCGTCAAGCAGTTCCAGAACACGGCGATCGTCTGGCTGCGCGGCATCCTCCAGCATGAATACGGCGTGCCGCTGCAGTCGATCGAATGGGTTTGCGAACTCGACGAAACCATCGAATTCGAGCCGCCCCCGAACCTGAAGATCGTGCGCTTGCCGCCCGAGGGCTCGGTCGAGCAGATGCTGACGAACGGAGAGATCGATGCGGTCCTGCACCCCGATCTGATCCGTCCGCTGGTCGAAAGGGATCCGCGGGTCGCCCGTCTGTTTCCCGACTATCGGCGGGAGGAAATCGCCTTCTTTCGCAAGACCGGCATCTTTCCGATCATGCATGTGCTCGGCATCAAGCGCGAGATCGCGGAGGAGCACTCCTGGGTCGCGATCAACGTATTCCGCGCGTTCAACGAAGCGAAGAGCCTCGCCATGAAGCGCATGGCGAATCCGCGGGTCGTGCCGCTCGCGTTCTATCGCGAAGCGTGGGAGGAGCAGGAAGAACTCATGGGTCCGGATCCCTGGGAATACGGTCTGACCGACAGAAACCGGCATACCCTCGAAACGATTTCCACCTACGCCCATGAGCAGGGGCTGACGCGACGCAAGCTTCCGCTCGACCAGCTGTTCATTGATATGTCGCAGGGCCGCAAGCGGGGTGTGGAGTTCCGGATTTGAGGAACCGTCAACCTGACGCTCGGTTTTGAACCACCAGCTATCGAAGACGGGGCGCAGCCCGACGGCTATCCACAGAACGTCGCAAAACGCCTAAGCTCGATTTGCGGATGACGAGCGGAGGTTGGGCGGTGAGAGACGAGCGCTCATGGATGGCGTGATCCGGAGGCTCCGGCTGACGTCGGGGCTCGTCATGCTGGCCTACGTGACGACCCACTTCGTCAACCACAGCCTGGGCCTCGTCTCGGTCCAGTTGATGGATCGCGCGCTCCAGGTCATCTACCACTATTGGGCAAGCCCGCTCGGCGGCGTCATCCTCTACGGCGCTTTCGCGATCCATTACTGCCTGGCGCTGTGGGCGCTTTGGCTGCGCCGCTCGCTCAAGATGCCGTTCGCCGAGGCGGCCCAGCTCGTGCTCGGTTTTTCGATTCCCTTCCTGCTCGTGGAACACGTCCTCCAGACGCGCGTCGCCGACACGTTCTATGGCGCGCACTACGGCTATTACGTGAGTGTGCTCTATTTATATTTCGTCGCCGATCCGCTGCGCGGCGGGCTTCAGTTCACGGTGCTGGTGATCGCCTGGGTCCACGCCATGATCGGGCTGCGGTTCTGGCTGCGCCTGAAGCCGTGGTACGAGCGCTGGCAGCCGATCCTCTACGCCTTCGCGTTGTTGATGCCGACCTTTGCGATCCTCGGGTTTCTCGAGGGCGGCAGCGACATCATGACGATGGCCGAGGATCCGGCCTGGGTCGACCAGCTCGTGAAGGACCACCCGCGGCCAGCGCCGGCGGACCTGGCGTTCCTCGATCAGATGGTGGTGTGGGTGCGCTACGGTTTCCTGGCCGCACTCCTCGCCGTGCTGGCCGCGCGGGCCGCGCGTTGGCGCTGGGAGCGTCGGCGTGGTGTTCTGCGCATGACCTATCCGAGCGGCCGCGTGGTGCAGATCGTGCGCGGCGTGTCGGTATTGGAGGCGAGCCGGATGGCCGGCATTCCGCATGCCTCCGTGTGCGGCGGACGCGGGCGCTGCTCCACCTGCCGCATCAAGATCGACGGCCTGAAGGAAGAGATTCCGCCGGCCGCGCCCGAGGAGGTGAAAGTCCTGCGTCGCGTGGGCGCGGCGCCCGACGTGCGGCTTGCCTGCCAGCTCCGCCCGCACGGCGATCTGCGCGTGACCCCGCTGTTGCCCGCGACCGCCCAGGCCCGGGACGGGTTTCGCCGTCCGGGCTACCTGCAGGGCGCCGAGCGGGAGATCGCGATCCTGTTCGCCGATCTGCGCTCCTTCACCCAGCTCTCCGAACAGAAACTTCCCTATGACCTGGTGTTTCTCCTGAACCGGTACTTTGCCGAGATGGGCCATGCGGTGGAAGCGGCCGGCGGCCGCATCGACAAGTTCATCGGCGACGGCGTGATGGCCCTGTTCGGCCTCGACAGCGGCGTCGAGGCCGGCTGCCGCGAGGCGCTGGCCGCGGCCAAAGGCATGGCCGAGCGCATGCAGGATCTCAATCTCGCGCTGGTCCATGACATATCCGAGCCGCTGCGGATCGGCATCGGCATTCATACCGGCGCCGCCATTGTGGGCGAGATGGGGTACGGCACGGCGGTCTCGGTCACCGCGGTCGGCGATTCCGTCAACACCGCGAGCCGCATCGAAAGCCTCACCAAGACCTACGCCTGCGAGCTCGTGATCTCCGAGGCGGTCATGCTCCGCGCCGGCATCGATCTCGGTGCGGCCCCGCGGCATGAGATCGAGATCCGCGGACGCGTCGAGCGCCTCGTGGTGCGCACGTTCGCGACCGCCCGGGATCTGCCCGTGCTGGAAAGCGGAAAGCGCAAGCGCGCCTGATCGGGTCCGCAGCTCGTGCGTCCCCCACCGCGGCGAACCCGCGGATCAACGCACACTCTTGGATGCCGGCGCGAGACCTCGCGGCCGCGCTACGGGCGAACCGCGGTGGCGGCCCGCCACGCTCGCACCTCCAGCCCCCACGCGATATTGCAGCAAGCGGTCTTGCAGGAGCGGGAAGCTGCCGAGAGCAAGGCTCGACCACACCGCCACGCTGAAATAGAGCGACATCCAGGCGATCTCGTCCTGCCATTGAGCGATGTCATGCGTGACGATCCAGCGCGTGGTCAGGTCATGCAGGCCCGCAAGCAGTCCGAACAGCTCCTTGCCGCTCGCCATATCCTGTCGCCAGCGGTCGAAATACATCGGCACGTCGATGACCACGAGGAAGACCAGGTAGGCGGTGATACCCACGACTGCCAGTCCGATCGCAAGGCGGGCGGCGCCGCGGAAGTCATTGAGCAGCCGCAGCAGGGCAACCGCTATGAGCAGGAAGGTCACCGCCCACAACGAGTTCTCGAGCGTATTGCCGAGGTAGTTCGTCGTGATCACGGCGTACCAAGAGAAGGTCTCCGCGAGCAGGATCAGCGGAACGATCACGGTCGCGATGTTTCGTGCCGTATCCGCCTTTGCCAGCTTGGCGAGTTGGTACAGCACGATGGCCCATTGGAGGACGAAGCAAATCTCGGCGACGGTTGCGACCGATCGCCCGACGAAGACGCTCGACAGCCAAGTATCGAACAGAGAGATCCTCTGAACGTCGGCGCGGGGCAGCACGGATCGAAAGGCGCAGCCGAAGACGTAGGCGGCGCACAGGAGCACCAGGATCTCGACGCGGAAAATCCCGCGTTGCGCACTGGGCGTCATCTGCCGGTAGCGGCGATGGAGCAACATCCACAGGGCAATGTTGGCGGTGCTGACGATCAGCAGAAAACACCACCAGATCGCAACCGGGTTTGAGGCGGCCAACCAATCGAGGTTCATATGTCACTCGCGCTTGTCACAAAACCCCCACGCGACCGCAATAATACTGACACATGGCGCGGCCGGAATAAAATTAGTCCGGGAGTAAAAAAGCGCGGCCAGGCGGCGGAAACTCAAACGGGCTGATGATCATTGGAGCGCCCCGGGGATATTGCGATGCCCGCTGTCCCGGGCTCGAGACGTATCCCGTCGACGCTACTTCTCCGCGGGCTTGCGAAGAAGATAAGTGTCCATGATCCAGCCCTTTTGGCGTCGCGCTTGCGCGCGAACGGCTTCGATGTGGTCCCCGACATCCGACAACCGTCCGGATACGAGAATCTCATCCTTCGTGCCGATGTAGGCGCCCCAATAGATGTCGACGCCGGTGCCCTCGATCGTCTTGAAGGCCTGCTCTCCGTCGAGCATGACGACAACGGTATCGGCGTTGTCGGGAAATCCTTCCGCCAGCTTCCGGCCGGTCGTGATGTGGACCGGTTCGCCGATGCGGTTGAGCGCGATCCGGTGCTTCGCCGCCAGCGCCTGGACGCTGCTGATGCCGGGAATCACGTCATATTCGATCGCAATGTTACCCTTGGATTTGATCTTCTCGATGATCCGCAGGGTGCTGTCGTACAGCGTTGGGTCGCCCCAGACCAGGAACGCACCGCATTCTCCCTCGCCCAGCTCCTCCGCCAGCAAGGTCTCGTAGCGTTGCTCGATGCGGGAATGCCAGTCCTGCACGCTCAATTTATAGTCGGGACAGTCGTGGGAGCGCGCTGGCGTCTTGAAGTCGACGAGACGATAGGTCCTGTCCCTGATGTATCGCTCGCATATCTCCAGCCGCAGGCGCGCAAGGTCTTCCTTCTCCGTGCCCTTGTCGGGGATGAAGAACGCGTCCACCCGGTTGAGTGCATTGACGGCCTGAACGGTGACGTATTCCGGATCGCCGGCACCGATGCCGATGATGAGAATTTTTCGCATCGCGTCGCTTTCCCTGTCGCCAGAGATGAGCATAACACGCCCGCGTCAGCGCCCGGCGATGGCTCGCTCGGTGGCCTCGACAAGCTCCGACTTTCTGGGTGAAAGAGCGGTTCAGGCCGCCCGGGATGGCCGATCGCTATGTCAACTCGTTCGCAGTCGGCGCGATTTGATCCGAATGCGTCGGTGCGTGGAAGCCGAAGTGCACTCCGGAATCCATCGACAGTCGCGGGCTTTCGCTCCCGCCGGAGCGTGAGCTAGCCCTGGTAAGCGCGGAGCGCGCCCGGATGCAGGCCTGCGCCGCCGAAGTCCGCGGCTTGCCGTTCGCCCCTGAACGTCTCGATGAGTTCGGCAAGACCTGCAAATAGCGGGTCGAGCCGCCCCAGGTCGGCCGCCGCCAGCATGATGGCGCCGACGACACGCTGCACCGTGGCGGCATCGAGACGCGCGTGCGTTACCAGCAGATTGAGCACGCCAAGCTGGGGAACATCCTGATCGAGGCCGCGCACTGCGCCTTTTCGCATGATGATGCGCCGATCATGCGGGATGACTTTCAGCGCCGCATCGAGGTGCGGCGGATCGTAGGTCAGGACGCGCACGAGAATGCGCTCGCTCAGTTCACTCATCACGCGGTTGGGAATCGGGCATTGGAATTGCGCATCCACCTCTCGAGTGGCCAGCATCTCGGCGCCTTCGGCAAAATCGACATAGACCCGGTCCAGATCGCCCGGACCGATGCCGAGTGCGGCGAAAACCCCCTCGGCATGGGGGGCCATGCCGCCGTCCTTCAACCCCACGGCCACCCTCCGGCCGCGCAGATCGGCGACCTTCCGAAGTCCGGAGTCGGCGCGAGCAATGAAAAAATTCGGGCCGAAGTTCATCGGTGCCGCCACGCGTATGTCGATGGCGCGCATGAAGGGCGCCGTGCCCTGCTTTGCGGCGACAACCCACGGGGCCGATATGAAGCCGAAGTCGATCTCGCCGGCTTCGAGGCGATTGGCGTTCTCGATACTCACCCCCGCAGACGATTCCAGCACTTCGATGTCGGGCGCGTGCGGAATTCGCTCGAGCGCCGCCTTCAGCGCCAACCCCTGCGTGTAAAAAGTTCCGCCGCGTTCGCCGGTCCCGATTCGAATGGGCTTTGCGGTGTCCTGAGGCGGCATTGCCGTTGTGCCCATTCAATCAATGGTTGGAAAATCAGTAATAATGCGTGCTGGAGGCTGAAAATACACGTGAAGAAGCCGGTGGATGTTGTTATAGTGTCTAACCAACTTGGTTAGCGGCAGGACCGCTGATCGGTCAAGCTCGTATAGAGAGGTGCTATCGCATGACGCGTGCCGTGACGAAAACATTGCTGGCGGCGACGATACTCGTGGCTGCACATGGCTTCGCGATCTGCGAGGAATTGGCGTCCCGAATCGTCAAGCTGGTCGTTGGAGCGCCGGCGGGCGGCGGTATCGACATCGTCGCTCGTCTGATCGAGCCGGTGATGTCGCAGAGCCTCGGCCAGAAGATCATCGTCGACAATCGGCCGGGGGCGAACCAATCCATCGGTGCCGGGTTTGTGGCTCATTCGTCTCCCGACGGGTCCACCGTGCTGATCAGCACCTCGGGCCCGGTGACGAACGCGCTCAATGCGCCGGTGTCTTACGATGCCGCGACCGCGTTCCAGCCGATCTCCCGGGTGATGAACTCACCGTTTTTCCTGGTGGTGCCTGAAAAGTCCAAATTGAAGTCGGTCGCCGACCTGATCGCGGCGGGCAAGGATCGGACGCAGGTCATTCGATATGGGCATCCCGGACCGGGGACGGCGACGCACCTTGCGACCGAGCTGTTGAACAAGATGGCCGGAACCAATTTCGTCGGCATTCCCTATCGCGGTTCCGCCGGACAGATTCAGGATACGATCAGCGGCGAACTCCAGTTCGGCTTGCTTGCGGCGCCGGACGCGTTGTCGCGGCGCAACGACGGCGGCTTGCGTATCCTCGGCGTCTCCGACGGCACGCGCTCGGTGCTGGCGCCGGATATCGCTACGATCGCGGAGCAGGGCGTACCGGGATACGATGTCGCGCTCTGGCATGGCCTGTTTGCCCCGGCACAAACCCCTCGTCCGATCATCGACCGGCTGCGGTCGGCGCTGGCGTCGGCACAGAAGGACGAAGGCGTCCGAGCGCGCTTCCTGGGGCTCGGGATGGAGCCTGTCCTCGACACGCCCGAGGAATTTGCCAAGATCGTCAGGACGCAGCAGGAAAAGGATTCTGCTCTGGTCAAAGGTCTCGATCTGAAGACGACGCAGTGAAAGCGCAGGTTGCCACAGCGCGCGAATTGTTGGTGCTCCGGAGCATTGTCGGTCCCAAGGCCTGAGGCGAGCAATGTTTGCCGAAAGTATCAAGACCAATCTTCCGACCGAACTGCTGCGGACGCTGGTCACGGTCTGCGAATTTCGCAGCGTGACGAAGGCGGCGCAATTACTGCAGCTGACACAGCCGGCCGTACTTCAGCAGATCAAAAAGCTGGAAATCATCATCGGCAGCGAAATCATCGACCGTCAATTGGCCGGCGTAAATCTTACCGAGACCGGGTCCGAGATTTTGAGATCGGCCCAGCAGTTGTTGTCGATCAACGACAAGATCATTTTTGAATCGGGAGACCAGGCCGGCCTGCAAATCGTCCGGCTCGGTATTCCGAACTTGTTCGCGAAAAGCGTGCTGCCGAAGATCGTCGAGGAAATACGGGCATGGGCTCCGAAAGCTCAGCTGCAGGTCTGCTGCGACAACTCGCCGAACGTCTTGCGCATGCTGCATATGGGATATCTGGACATCGCGTTTGCCTACGGAGAGGCAAGCGACATGGCAGATGCAAAGGGTAGCTGGGTGGAGGAAATCGGATGGGTGAGGGCGAGCAGTTTCACTGCCTCGCCTGACGCTCCGGTGCCGCTGATCAGCTCCCCCAACGTACTGCGGGTAGATCAGATCGCCACCGATGCGCTCAAGCGCAGCAAGCGGCGTTATCAAATCGTGTTCTCCGCGGTAGACTTCGGAGCGCGTTTTGCTGCAGTTGCGGCCGGTCTCGGATATTTGCCGCTGACACGACGACTGGTCCCGCCGAATCTCGTGATCGAAGAGGACACGCTCCCGCCGCTGGGCGATTTCATGGTTGGGATTTTCGTTCGCAAGGATTTCAACGTGAGGGACGTGCGATCCCTCGTTGCGGCCTTGGTGACTGTCGCCAGTCCTGAGCCGAGCGTCACCCATCGGGCGCCGGCCTGAGGACCTGATGCCGGCTCGGATCGTCGCCGCGACAAGGCGGACGCGCGCTTCCCGGACGAATTGCCACCCGCCACTGCCAATGATCTGCGCGGAGCAGGCGAGCAGGCTCCCTGTAGCATGCGGATCAGCGTGGCAGGCGATTGGGTTTCAACTTCGCTCGATCCTGATGTCCTTGGTGAACCCGCACGCCTTACATGCCAGCGTGAGGTCTTCAAATTTGCCGCCGAACAGAAGCGGCTTGACACGCGCAACGACCATTTCTGTCCCGCACTCCGGGCACGTGGACGAAGGTGGTTCTGGTGGCGTGTCCCGGCTAGCCACATGATTGCCTTTCATCCGGAATTGTTGGGCGCGAGCTCCGTCGACAGAGGAGGCGTGGTCGGGGCGTGGACCGCGATCAGGGGACCGCAAGTCGCTGGTCGCTCCTTCAGTCTTATAGTCCGAGCGCTTGCGAGCCACCCGCCATCCGCTTGAGCCGCGCCAAGCAGCCTTCAGATTGATCGGCAATTCCGGTGGGCGTCGCGGAAGGAGACGAGACGCTGCTGCCCTTCGTCCCACAGGACCAGTCGCACACAGCTGAAACTCTGCAGCAGGGTCAGCCGCCCGATGCCCTCGAGGCTCGGGTGGTCACGCAGTACGAGCGGCAGCCGGTAACAGGGAATTCGACTGCAAAGATGGTGGATGTGGTGAACGCCGATGTTGGCGGTAAACCAGCGCAGGATGCCGGGGAGGGCGTAGTGCGAGCTGCCGTGAAGCGCGACCTCCTGCATATTCCAGGCGTCGTCGTGGGCCCAGACGGTGTTCTCGAATTGATGCTGGACATAGAACAGCCAGACGCCGACCGAGGCTGCCAGCAGCATGATCGGTAGATGCACCAGCAGGAAAGGACCAACGCCGATCAGCCATATCATGGTGGCGACGATGGCGGCGATCGCGAGATTGGTTGCCATCGTGCTGAGCCAGGGCTGCCAGCCGTGTCGCATGAGACCGACCGGCAGCCGGTGCTGCAGAATGAACAAATAGGCCGGCCCTACGCCGAACATGACGGCGGGATGTCGGTAGATGCGGTAACGCAGCCGACCCAGCGGCGAACGGGCGAGATACTCCTGTACGGTCAGCGTGTCGATGTCGCCGATCCCGCGACGATCAAGATTTCCGGATGTCGAATGGTGAACGGCGTGGGTGCGTCGCCAAAAATCGTACGGCGTCAGCGTCAGCACCCCGATCACGCGACCCACCCAGTCGTTGGTGCCGCGGCGATGGAAGAAGGCACCGTGACCGCAGTCGTGCTGGATCATGAACAGGCGTACGAGAAAGCCCGCGGCAGGCACCGCGAGCAACAGGCCGGGCCAATAGCCAAGATCGAGGGTTACCCACATCAGAAACCAGAGCGCGACCAGCGGCCCGGCTGTGATGACGAGTTCGACAATGCTGCGTGTGGGGTTCGGAGCGCGATAGCGCACCAGGGTCTGGGTCAAGCGGCGGGCATCGAGCGCAGCAGAGGTCAAGCGGATGTTTCCTTGTTCCAGTGAACCTGGCGTCGGGCGTCAATGTGTCGGCTGGCCGATGGCGCAACCCTGCCGCTCGGCGTCATTGCCGCGCGGCGCGCTTCTGAACGCCAGGGTTCGATCGCTGCCTACTGCATGGCGGTGAGCAGGTTGGCGCAGGCCTGGGCGACGCTACGGTCGGGCGAGGCGTTTCCGGGAAATGTCGCCCAGCCGCCTTTCTCGATGTAGGAATCCTGCATCCATGAACTGACCTTTTTCAGTTCGGCCATGTTCGCCGTAGCATCGGCGCCGTGCCTGAACTTGTCAGCGCACATCGGGGCAAGCACCGCCACCACGGCGGCGCCGGCATTCTTGTCCGCCAACTGTTTCGCAGTACTGCCCAATGTCCATCCGCCCCAGCCGAAGCCGATGACCACTGTCGCGACGAAGCCGGCGAACGCGCCCTGCAACAGACGCGTGAGCGAATCCCCTTGCAGGATTGAAGGCATTTCCATGGTGATTTCCTTCGACAAATTTTGCAGCAATGAGCAACGGAGACCCGAACGGGATTCCGGTCAAAAAGCTGTCTTAAAGTGCCGGCCGCTTTGAGCAGGCGTTTCGGTCGAAACAAACATGCGCCCCTTTCGCAATTAAATCTGTATAAAATTGACCACCCAATGAACAAATAAGTCCTCGCGGTGCTTGATGAACCGAATGGCTGCCGGCACGCCCGTTGCATCGAAGCAGCGACCTGATCCGACGAAAGGGAGCCCGCATGCGTATCCATGTCGGCTGTGAGCTCAGCTTCGAGTTTCCACAGACCACACCTATGATCGTGACACTGAACGTGCATTTTTCGCGCTTCTCCGACCTGGAGCGTCCGGACTACCTGATGACCACGCCCTCGGTTCCGGTCGAGGGCTATCGCGATAGTTTCGGAAACTGGTGCAGCCGCCTCGTTGCACCCGCCGGCCGCTTCAGTCTCGGCACGGATGCGGTCGTTCGTGATGCGGGCGCGCCGGAGCCGGCCGAGCTGGACGCCTTGCAGCACCAAGTCCAGCACCTGCCGGCGGACACCCTGCTGTTCCTGCTTGGAAGCCGCTACTGTGAGACGGATCGGCTTTCCGACGAGGCGTGGCGCCTGTTCGGACCTACGCCGCTTGGCTGGCCGCGGGTGCAAGCGATCTGCGACTTCGTACACACCCACATGACCTTCGGTTACGAGCACTCTCGCCCCACGCGAACGGCGTGGGAGGCCTACACCGAGCGCCATGGCGTTTGCCGCGACTTTGCGCATCTGGCAGTTACATTCTGCCGCTGCCTCAACATCCCCGCTCGCTATTGCACCGGCTACATCACCGATATCGGCACTCCCGCCGCCCTACGGGCCGATGGATTTTGCGGCATGGATGGAAGTCTATCTCGGCGGCCGCTGGCACACCTTCGATCCGCGCAACAACGCCCCCCGGATCGGGCGCATTCTCATCGCCCATGGCCGCGACGCCGCCGACGTGCCTCTGACGCATATTTTCGGTCCCGGCACGTTGCCGGGCTTCCGTGTGTGGGCAGAGGAAGCGTCACCAAACTCTAGCCTGGCCGCGTGACCGTCCCCGGTTGTGCAACGCAGATGTCTGCCGACGAGGGCCGTTCCGGCCCTCGTCGTACCGGCGCTGGCGCAAGTCGCCAGGTTGCGGACGACCACATCCCCTGAGCACGCCTCTGCCGCTTTCTCCGCGCAACATTGGACGAGCGGAGAGCGGCGGGTGTACTGGAGAAGGCCCCGCAATAAATGTAAAGTGCGCAGGGCCGGCCGCGACGGTTAATCCCGCCGCGCCAGAGGCAAGCCAAGCGCCCCAGTCGACGGATTGGGTGCGGCGCGCCGGGACGCCCTGTTATGGCCACCAGACGAAGATCGGCGTTCGATCCCAAGTCCTTTCTCGCCCAGGTCGGCGAGGGCAGAACCATATCCAAGTATCGCAAGGATCAGGCTGTCTTCCAGCAGGGCGATCCCGCGGACGCCGTGTTCTACATCCAAAAGGGCAAGCTCAAAGTCACTGTCGTTTCCGGGCAAGGGAAAGAGGCGGTCGTCGCAATCCTTGGACCGGAGGAGTTCTGCGGTGAGGGCTGCCTGGCCGGACAACCGCGGCGGATCGCGACCGTCAGGGCGATGACGGAATGCACGATCATGCGGCTCGAGAAAACGACCATCATGCGCGTGCTCTATGACGAGCCGGCGTTCTCGGAGGTCTTCATGTCTCATCTCCTGGCTCGCACCATGCGAGTCGAAGAGGACCTCGTGGACCAGCTCTTCAACTCGAGCGAAAAGCGTCTTGCGCGGCTTCTTCTACTGCTCGCAAATTTCGGCAAAGAAGGGCGGCCGGAGCCGCTCATCGCCAAGATCAGCCAAGAAACACTGGCAGAGATGATCGGCACGACGCGCTCGCGGGTGAGCTTCTTCATGAACAAGTTTCGGCGTTTGGGGTTCGTCGACTACAACGGCGAAGGCCTGGAAGTTCATAGCGCATTGTTGAACGTGATCTTATACGACTAGCTGGCATGTCGATGTCGCGGTGCATCGTCTCGCTGGATGCGCGTCGAGACCGCGTCGCGCGACGTGCGACATCGAACGGGTCAGAACAGGAAGCGCAGTCCGCCGGTCCCGCCTTGCATCGTCGCGCCGCTGCCGGCAGTTCCTTCGTAGCGGACGAACAGGTCGAACGAACGCAGCGCCAACGTCATGCCGAGCCCGAACACGGCAGCGTCGCGCGGAGCGTTCGCGCCATTGACCGTGAAGGAAGCGCCGGGCGTACCGTCGAGAAAGGCGGTGGCGATACGCTGCGTACCGGCGAGTTCGCGTGCCCAGCCGAGCCGGCCGTTCAGCCGCGCCGGCGCCGCGAGCCCCACGGGCAGGCCGTACACGACCTCGGCGCCCAGAATACCAAGCGCCGAGCCGGTGGTATTGCCAGCCACGTTCAGGTTCGCCGCGCCAGCGCCGACCTCAGTGAATGCGCCTTGCCTGATCGCGATGCCTTGTACCGCCACGAAGGGTTTCACCACCGTGCGCGCGTCCAGATCCAAACGGTAGCCGGTTTCGACCTGCGAGAGGAACGTTGTGCCGCCGAATTTGCCGGTGGCCGAGCGCGCGACGCCGGGAAAAACGATATCGCGGGTGATCGATGCGTCGCTGTAGGCTGCGCCGATCGCGCCTTCGACGTACCAGCGTCCAGGCGCGTAGCGAGCGTAAGGTGTAACCGCGAGCGTATTGACGGTTCCGCTGCCGGAGACGCCGCTCGTGTTAAAGCCGGTACCCGCATATCCGAATGCGATGCCGGCCTGCAGCGAGGGGTCGAACTGATGCTCAAGGCCGCCGGCAAAACCCGCGGTGCGTGAACGGACGTTGTGGCTGTCGCCGTTGCCGGAGAGGTCGCCGGCGCCGCCGAACACGCTGAGCCATTGCTGCACTTGACCCGTGACCTTGGTGGCGGCGCGCGCTCGTTCGCGCACGGCCCCGAGGAAGAGCTGTCCCGCGCCCATCGCCACGGTTGAGACATCCGCATAGACCTCGCCGTCGAGTTGCACGAGGGCTGCGCGCAGCGGCGTGCTATCGCCGAAATTGAGGAGGTCGAGGCTCTTATAGATGCCGTCCATGTCGGTGAACGGCGCGGCGTACGGGCCCCGATCGAGCGCCGCCGCAACGGCGCCAGCATTGCCGCCGCCGGCGCGCGGCTGGTAGGCGAGCGCAAAAGCGCCGATGGCCTGTTGGTTGATGTAGTCCGACGCAGGCAGGAACTGCAAACCTTGACAGTTCGGACCACTCGGCGTGCCGGCTGCGTACGCCTGTGCCGTGCCACCACTGCCGAAGCCCGGGATCGCCGCCCCTTGCGCCACCAGCACGCACGAGCCGGACGGAACGGTCACGATCGTGATCATGGTCGGCGTGGAAGGCAGAGCCAACACGTCCTTGATCTGCGCCGGCGTCAGTCCGCGGATGGTGCTGGGATCCGCCATGAACGAGCGGTTGGGAAAGCTCGCCGGCGAACACTCCGGACAATAAACCCGTACGTACTGGGTCGGCGCGGAGGTCACCACCATGGCGGCCGGCGCGGTAGGAACGAACGACGCCGTGGGCGGCACGCTGCAGATATAGGCGTTGGCGTCCGCGCCAGTGGTGATCGAGGGCACCGAGCCTGGAGGACATTGTCCGGGCTGCTTGAACACGGGCCCCGTCAACACCACTCCCGGCGGCAAGGGGAGGCCGGATTGGGGTCGGGCTTCTCCTGCGACGCCCGCCACCAACGCGACGACGCCGGCCAGGATCGCGCCGACACGCCTCGCGCGCGCTCCACCACGCATCTGTCACTCCGCTCCCAGAGGCGCCGCAAGGAATGCGTGCTCAACCGCCGACGCGATGCAGAAGCGGCCGGACACGGATACGGTCAAGAAAAACTGAGATCTTTATAATACGGCAGGTTCGGCTTGACCCGGGCCCGACGGGATATCAGCCGCGATTTTGCCTGTGCGTTGCAGCGCTGCCACAGCGCTGTCGCATGGCTTCTGGCGCGATGCCGGACGCACGCGCTCCACGCCGATCGCTGCACAGCACGGGTCGATTTCGAACGGGGGCGCTATTGCATCGGGCCGAACCGACAAGACCAGCCCGCGTCGCTGGACATGATAGATCGCCAGGAAGGCGAGCTACTCAGGCAGAGCGCTTCTTTGCCGCCGGCGTGATGGACGCGTGATGGTTGGCCGCGTCGCGGGCTAATCGGAGCGCCCGCAACTTCGCGGTCCTTTCGCGCATGGCGTGCTTGTCTGCCAGATATTCGGCCATGGCCTGCTGGCCCTCACGCAACCGCTCTTCCTTTTTTTGCAAGGCGGTTGAGCCACGTTCAGAAGTCTCGGGAGAGTTCGTGCTCAACGTCGTAACTCCATTTCGTCGCGGTCCCGGCAATGCCCGGCAATCACTAGTGTATCTCGGCCAAATCGTAGAGGCGCTGATAATGCGGCACAATGCGTTGCAAGGCCCGATCGCAAGCATAAGCGTCGGACTGTCCGCGATGGAAGCGAGACACCGTCCATGTGGCGATGGCAAAGTCGTCGACGACCGGGACGACGATGATGCCCCAGGCCTTCTCGCAATCCGCGCAGGTGCGAAGCTCGGCGATAATCAACCGTTGGATATCGTCCTTGGTCTTCGGAAGTTTTTCCACGATCGCACAATGACCGACTTGGGCTCCCGGACAGATCGCCGCCTGTTCCGATATGTGGGGTGACGAAGGAAAAACTCAATGGCAGGTCGGGACAAGAAGGCGCGGCAACTGCGGTCGCTGCGTGCGCTGTTCGAAGATGCCCGGGGGGGGCGGTCCAGCGCCCGATTGCCGATCCAGGCTCTCCTTGGGGCGGCCCTTAGGGCGGCCGCCGGACTTTCCGGCCTGACGCGGTGCAAGTCGGTTTTTTGTCGCTCGCAACCAACCGGCGAATCGTGCGTTGGCAACGATGGAGAAACGCAGCTCAGAAGAGCCCTGAACAAGGCGCCGGTATCGTGTCGGACCTCTCAAGAAGCAAACGCCGTCATGCTCTCGCTTGCACCAGATGTGGAGCTGGGATGGACGAAGTTCTCCGCATCGCTCCCCTTGCAGGGGAACCGGGCTTAATCGCGTACGAGTGCCCGAGCTGCGGGTACGTGACGAGCGTGCTCATTCAACCCGATGGCGGCCGATAGCTGAGTTGTTTGTATTCGACACAGGCAGGTTTCGGGCAGTGTCGCAGGCGGCCCGTCAGTCCGTCTTCATCAGCCCCGCAGCTCTCAAGGCCTGGGTGATGACACCGCGTATGTCGACGGCGGAGGACGGCGGTGCGCCTGGTGGAATGGGCGGCCTCACCGGCCTCTGGTCGATTGCGAGGGCGGTCGGCGGGCGCTTCCGGACGGGCTTGCTGTCCTTCGCCGCGGCCTTATGGGTGGCTTGTGCCAGGCCCCAGAATTTTGCGATGCGATAGGAGGAGGAAATTCCGACCTCGAGCAGAAAAGCTCCGGCGGCACCGCACTGGTCGTCGGCAGTTCCGACGGAGAGCGGGGTGCCATGGGCCATGCCGGAGATGGCAAAGGATTCGATCAGATCCTCGCCCTGCGTATTGCGCCAGACCTGACGCGGATAACCGTCCACCGTGTCCTGAAAGGTCGGGGCCATCGGGAGCCCATGCACATCGGTCCATTGCTTGACGATCTCAGCCGCGTTGGACGGTACCACCGTTGTGTCCATGCCGCCGTGCCAGACCGAGATCCGCGGCCACGGTCCCCGGTGTGAGGATGCACGTCGCACCAAGTCTCCCCATACGTCAGCAGGGCGGGCGGGACTCTGAAACATGCTTTGGAATGCTTCCTGGACATTCGTGGCGGCGCCGTACGGCAGGCCCGCGATGATGGCCCCACCGGCGAAGATGTCAGGATAGGTTGCGAGCATGACCGAGGCCATGGCACCTCCGGCCGACAGCCCGGTGATGTAGACGCGACGGGCGTCGATACCGTGATCGAGCACCATCTTGTCGACCATCTGCCGGATCGAGAGAGCCTCACCCTGTCCCCGCTGCGAGTCGCCGGGCTGAAACCAGTTGAAGCAGCCGTTCGGGTTGTTTGCGTGCTGTTGCTCAGGAAGAAGCAGCGCGAAGCCATACCGCTCGGCGAGTGTCGACCATCCGGCGCCGTACTCATAACTTGCCGCCGTCTGCGCGCATCCGTGAAGAACGACGACCAGGGCGGATTGGTCCGCAAGGCCGGCGGGCAGATACGTGAACATACGCAAGGCGCCGGGATTGGATCCGAAACCG
Source organism: uncultured Alphaproteobacteria bacterium (assembly GCA_963725065.1). GTDB lineage: Bacteria > Pseudomonadota > Alphaproteobacteria > Rhizobiales > Xanthobacteraceae > VAZQ01. The sequence goes on along the minus strand of CAVRXD010000027.1, from coordinate 107,225 downwards.
CGAATTTCCCGCAAGCGGCTCGATGCCTCGTTGAAGTCGGACGTTCTCAGACCGATCTTGGCGCCGCCTCGCATGAGCGTCTGCCACTTTTGCCGGTCGTGCAGCAGGCTGGCGGTTGTTTTTCCAAGACCAGGCACTGAGAGACCTTTCGCACGGTTAAGGACGACTGGCGCCGTGACACGGCGCAAACAACGAGCCGGCAGACGAGGGAGACCGCTACCAAACTTGGAAGCGGGGGAGCAATCAGCCCGGGGCTGTTCGAGACACCCGAGTAGCGTGGACACTGCGGCGGACGCAGTGGCATGTTTGTTGCGATGCAATAGAGCGCAAGTGGGTCGAGTAGCGCGATCGAGAATATATTTTATGATTCGCCACCAACCACGCTGATACGTGCGCGTGTGTTGTCGACGAGATGAACCCGTTGACGGCGAAACGCATCACTCGTTGAGTTCGGTGAAAAAACGCACCGCCCGGGCACTGCTCCGGGGGGCACAGCGTCTCACTGTGGTCGGGCTTTGTCGACCATGATGGACATTCCCCAAATGGCCTTGCCGCTCTTGCTCCGATAATCCGCGAGGGCATTTCCGATAGCCTTCCCCACATCACCCTCTCCGGCGACCTCTCCGGTCCACTCGTGCACATACTCTTCGTTCTGCTTGAACCCGATCCATACCTGCATACGACGCTCCTGCCGGCTTCCGTTCAACGCTGAGCGCACCTCCACCCGCAAAGAGGGACCTGCCGTCATCGCTCGTTCAGCGGCTCTGCACACAAACGTTCCCGCAGGAAATTAAGTTCCGGTAGAGCGAGCAGGCGGCCCGACGGAAGGGCGATCCGGAACGAGCCCAGGCGCAGCTTCAGACAGGAACTTAGCCTCAACGCTCTTGTTGTCACGTCACGGAGGGAACTGAAGGAGCAGATATATGAACGCCAACGAACAGAAGCCTGGCCAGCAGAATCAAGGTGGCCAGCAAAACCAGGGCGGCGGTCAAGGCGGTCAGGGTGGCCCGGGCGGCCAGCAGGGCGGCGGCGGCCAGCAGAAGCCGGGTCAGCAGGAACAGAAGCCCGGGCAAGGTGGCCAGCAGGGCGGCCCAGGCCAGGGCGGCAAACCAGATCAACGGTAAGCTTGGATGTTAGTCCTGCGCCCCCGACCTTGGTCGGGGGCTTTTTTTGCGCGCATGCGTGACATTGACGTCCGAGCGCACGAACAACGTTGACAGAGAAAGCCGCAAACATCTTGGACGTCTTCGCGACTGAAAAGCGCGAATCAGCGAAGCGAAAATATCTCGGCTTTGCCCCTCGTTTGGTCGGGGGCAGGACCGTGCGGCGGACGCGGCGCTCCCCGAGCGGTACGCCAGTGCATCTGACCGGTACGGCGGTGCCGCCTTCGTGCCGCGCAACGCGAAACATGTGAGATTTTTGCAACGCTCCGCGTTTTTTTGAAACGCGTCACAGTCCGGCACTGATTTTCTGTTGCGATGTCTCTCAACGACAACAAGGGGCGGCGTCATGCATCAATCTACCTGGGTGATCCTCCTGTTTCTTATGGCGGGGGAGATCATCATTCTGGCGATCGGGGGCTTTGTCTTGTGGCTCGTCGGGGAATTCGGCGATGCCCCGAAATGGCTGAGATCGCGCCATCTGCGCAAGGGCCGCAGGGCGCAATAGCGCAAGCGTGTCAGCGCGCGCGTCCGGTTGTGGCGAATGGCGCCCTGCGAGGCTCGTCGCCTGGACAGGCGCGGTTCGATTCAGTGATGCGCGCGAGTGCTGCGCACGACCGGCGACCACGAGCCGTCCGATGCAGCGGCGGCGACCGCACGCGCAACTGGCGGCGCCTCGCATCGAACGGCATAGCGCAAAAAGCGTCGACGAACCTTTGCACGTAAAGAGCTCGTCGCTTTCGCCTCGCCGGACGCACCAGATCGCGCATAGCGCAAGTCAGTAGCTCGCTCAGTCGCAGGTCCGAGCGGCGCGGGTGTAGTGCGTGCCCGACCGCTATTGTGCCGTCGGCCTCATCGCAAGGGTCGCTGCCCGCGCAATCCCCCGGCATCTCGTCTCCAGAAATGAAGCCGGTCCCAACGATGGCGCGGAGCAAACGATCGCGATGTGTCGGAGAAGCACAATCCGGCCCTGTACATCTCGTAATCATTCCCGCTCGGGGCATTTTGTACGCTCGCTACATCGCCATTCTGCTTCGGCTTCGGTCACACAGGAAGGCAATCAACTTGGAGTGTGCACCGGAACATTTCGGAATCATGAGAGTTGGGGAGCGTCTACAACCTTCAGAGGAAAACAAAAATGAGAACTTATCTTGTGATCGCGGCAGCCGCCGCGATGTTGACCAGCAACGCGATGGCCCAACCGGCCAATCGTGATGCCAATACGCCTGCCGTCAATAGTCCCAACACTCCGCCCAACCCGGGAGCGCCGGTCGCCGGATCGAACAGCTTCACCGAAGGCCAGGCGAAGTCGCGCATCGAGTTGAACGGGTTCGCGAGCGTGAGCGAACTACGCAAGGACGAGCAGGGCGTCTGGCGCGGGAAGGCCGTCAAGGACGGCAAGACCGTAACGGTAAGCCTCGACTTCCAGGGCAACGTGACCGCGCGTTAGCGCTCGGCCGCTGCGTCCTACAAACCACATCCCCGAACAGGGGTTTCAGGAGGAACTTGATGACCGCTATCATTTCACGACTTTACAACAACTACGCGGATGCCCGAGACGCAGTTCGTAATCTTGAGGCCGCTGGCGTCGCACACAGCGATATCAACATCATCGCGAGCAACGCGGACAACTGGTATTCATCCGATCGCAAGGCGGGCAAGGATACGTTCCCGGACCGCGATCTCGACGGCAAGGATGATCGTGCCGAGGCCGCCGGCGCCGGCGCCGGAGTTGGCGCGGCGGTGGGCGGAACCGCAGGTCTGCTCGCGGGGCTCGGGCTGATGGCCATTCCAGGAGTTGGTCCCGTGGTCGCTGCCGGATGGCTGGTTGCCACGCTTGCCGGCGCTGCAGCGGGAGGCGTTGCGGGCAGTGTCGTCGGCGCGCTCACACAGGCCGGTGTCAGCAAAGAGGATGCCGATATCTATGCGGAAGGACTGCGCCGCGGCGGTGCCGTTGTGAGCGCACGCGTGCCGGACGCGGATGCGACGCGGCTGCAAGCCATCATGGACCGGTCCGCCGTGAACGTACGCGAACGCGCCGGGGTGTATCGGCAAGGCGGATGGCAGGCATTCAACGTCAAGGAAACCCCGTACACCGCGGATCAAGTTCGCAAAGAGCGCGAACTCTATATGCAGCGATAAGCGGCCCGCGATCGCGCTGAAATGCGCGAGAGCTTAACCACGAGCCGAGAGCCCGCCCATCTCACAGATAGGCGGGCTCTTCGCCTTCAAGTGTGCAACCGTCGTGGCGCCGCCTTCGATTATGGAACTTTCGGCCCGACCGCGTCCGTTTGTCGGGTAGGCAACTCAACGTTTGAAATAATTCCGCCGCGCTGGCGACCAACGTGAGAAAACCGGCTGTAGTTGCTGTATGGTGGCGATGAAGGTTTGTGAGCGTTCGGCTGGGTGTCGATGATTACTCCTGTCGAGTGCAGGCAACGCGCCGTCGAATGCCGGCAGATGGCTGAACGCGCGCCGACCCTGAGGGTGCGCTCAATCCTGACCGACATGGCCTGGACCTGGACCAGACTGGCGCTCGAAGCCGAGCAGCTCAATCCGAAGAGCGCCCGCCCGCTGCAGCCGCTCGTTCGTCCGTCTTCGCCTCCAGAGCCGCCCCACAGCGGCGACTGATCGCCTCTTCGCGGCGCCGCGCTTTCGTCCGCCGGCACCCGATGACTGGGCCGCCGCGGCCGTCCCGGTGGCCTCTCCTTATTCCGGGACCTCCATAATTTCGCCTTGCATGGCGTCCTATTGAGCCTCCGGTTACCGCTGCTGGGAGGGGACATGCAGCCTCAATCGATAGCTTCTGAAGCACGTTCGCTTCTTCCGTTGTGTCCGAGCTGTGCCGCGCCGATGCGTATCCGTACCATCGGCGTCATCGACACACGTGAGGACGTCAAGTTTGCCTGTACGGCGTGCCATACGGAAACCATCAAGAGCTACAAGCTCGGCGATTAGCGCGAAATCGTCACTTTGGATGGTGATTTCGCCCGTGACTCTGCTCGGCCGATAATCTTGTCCCGGAAGCGCGCGGATTGCTCTCATCCGCGGCTTGTGAGGATTGGTTCCATCGATGTGCCGTCGGCTGTTGATTGCGCTCGCCGGGTTCGTGGAACTTCTGGCGGCAATACGCTCAGGTCGGAGATTCGAGAGGACCCGGATCCAGGCGGCTCTGGGTGACGCTCGAGACGAAATCGGCGATGAGCAGCCGCAATTCGTCCATCGAGGGGATGTCCATCAGCAGGGCAACATAACCCCGAATCTCCTTCTTGCTGATTTCGAACCTGATGTGGAGAAACAGAACCAGGCGTTCCGGGGTCTCGCCGGTTTCAAACATGTGCCGGCTGTCGCCGCGAACGACGACCGGCAGCGACATCCTGAGCCCGCGCTTGAGCAGGTTTGCAATCGTCGCCACCCAGCTATTGAGAAGGATGTTGCCGGTTTCGGCCAAGGCTTCATCTTCGAGATCGACGATGTCTTCCAGCGGCAGTTGCCGACCTACGACCGCCCGCACCAGTTCGAGACTATTGGCCTCCGGAAAGATCAGCAGCGCGCGGCCGGCGAAGGCTCCGCTGAAGTCTTGGCGCACCGCCACGAGGTTCGGGTTATCCGGCTTGGCCACGAGCTGGGTTGCCTGATCCTGGGACAAAATCTCGACAGCGGGAACGGAGAGCAGAACCTCGTGCTCTACCATCTGACGCAGGCTATTGGCGGCGCGCGCCATCGCGATGTTCGACACTTCGCCGAGGGCGTCGCGCTCCAGCTCGGTCAGCGGGGTGAGATGCCCGATCGTCATGGGCGCGTGATCCTTGGAGTCGCCAGACATCGCCGGAAAGACATGGCCGGAAAGGTGGGTCGGGAGATGCTCAACCTCAAGCCAATCTCTGCTCGCATTTGTCCTGACTTGGCGGCCAATGCGCCTCGATCGGCACGCACGTCCCCGGTGCCACGAGACGGTTGTTGGAACTTTTCGGTTGGGTCGACGCAGTGTGCGGCCTGAGGTAGCAGTCAGGCGCACGATCCCGACTTTCGTACATTTACCGTCGCATTGGAACCTGCTTTTTTGCCGCTTGTGTCGCCTCATGGATAGCGCATAGTTGACGCGACCAATTATTCCTATTTGAAGCGCCCATTAGCGCGTCATTTTTGAACAGGTGTTCTGTGCGCAAGAAACCGTATGGCGTGGAGCGGGCCGGACAGAAAGGCGCTCGGTCCAACGTCGAACGAGATCGATCGCTGCCGCAAACGCAATTGGGACCCCAAAGGTTGTCGGGCACGCCGCATGCGGCTGAGCATTTTGCGAGCCGCGGACCGAAGTCGCTCATGAAAACGACCAACCTCGCCACCAGAGGAATGGCGTCGGGCCGCTCGGACGTGGCTCCGGCATCTTCGGCGGCGAGTGCCAACGGACGACAGCGGAAACCGTCGCCGTCTGCCAGCTCGGCCGGTCGCCAGCAGAAGATCGAAGAGCGGATCGCCGCGGCGACCGAGGAACTCGCAAGCGGAATTACCCAATCGGCGTCGGCGGCAGAAGAGCTGCGACGGGCCATGGAACAGATCGCCAGCGGTGCCGAGGAAGCTGCCAGCGCCGCGCAAGAGACCGTCGCGGTCGCCACCACGACGGCCGCGACGCTTGCCCAAGCCCGTGATCGGGCCGACTCGGCCCGTCGGCGGACCGAGACCTTGCAAGGCCAACTTGTGGAGACGTCGAACCAGATCGGGGCATGGGCGAACAACATCAAGCATAACGGCGAGCGCCAGGCAGGTTCGGTCTCCATCATCGAACAGCTCAGCAAGCAAGCGGCAAGCATCGGAGACGTCACGAAAACCGTCGGACATGTCTCGGACCAGACCAATCTGCTCGCTCTCAATGCCGCCATCGAGGCGGCGCGTGCCGGCGATCACGGCCGCGGCTTCGCGGTCGTTGCCGACGAGGTACGCGCCTTGGCCGAGGCGTCGGAGAAGAGTGCCCGCGAAGCACAAAATCTGGCGGGCAGTATCCAGGAACAGGTGACCTCCGTCGCCGCGATGATCAAAGCGGCAGCGGACGGCGCTGCCGCGGAGGCGCAGAAGAGCCAGACCGTCATCCTGGCGCTGGGCGAGCTTCGCAAGGAAGTGGGATTCCTGACCGAGAGTGGCCAATCGATTGCGGTGGCGGCGCTGGAAGCGGAAGCCGCAGCGCGGGAGGCGCAAAAGGGCGCCGAAATCATTGCGGCCGCGGCCGAGGAGCAGGCAGCCGCTGCGGCGGAAGCTCTCCGCAGCGTGGAGCAGCAGAGCACGGCGCTCGAGGAAAGCCAGATCGCCACGCAATCGTTGGCAGCGATGGCCGGCAACCTCGGCAATGTTTCGAAAGCCGAAGGAGGTGCGGATCAGCTTGCATCGGCAGCCGAGGAGTTGTCGACGGCGGTGCAGGAAATATCCGGCTCGGCCGCGCAGATCATGGCGGCCGTGGAGCAGATCAGCCGGGGTGGGCAGCAGCAGGCTTCGGCGACGCAGGAAGCCAGCGCCGCGCTGGATCAAATCGAAAAGACGGCGCGGGCCGCCACGGAGAACGCCACGAATTCGCTCGATCGCGCCCGGCGGATGGGGGAAATGCTGGCTGAAATTCGATTGACGATCGGCGGTCTATCGGCGGGCGTCGCGCGATCGCTGGAAACGACGCGGCAAAGCCTGGCTTTCATCGCCGGGCTCGAAGGCGTCAGCCGCAACATCGACAAGATCGTCGACGGGATCGGTATGGTTTCCATCCAGACCAACATGTTGGCCGTAAGCGGTTCGATCGAGGCGGCGCGCGCAGGCGACTTCGGCAAGGGCTTCGCCGTCGTGTCCAAGGACATCCGCAGCCTGGCGCGGGACTCCGGGGAAAATGCCGGACGCATCAAGGATACCGTACGGGCCATCCAGGATCAGATCGCGGCGGTGCGGCGCGATCTGGAGCAGATCATTTCGGCTGCCGAGGTCGAAAATCAAAAGAACGGGGTGGTGCTGTCCAGCCTTGGTGTCGTCGAGGCCGATATGAACGAGATCGCGGTGGGCAACCAGCAGATCCTCGCCGGTGCCGAGGCTATTCTCTCGTCGATGAAGGAGGCGGTTCGCGGCGCCCAGCAAGTTTCAGCAGTGGCCGAGGAAGCGGGAAGCGCGTCAGCACAGGCGGCGGCCGCCGCCAGGCAGCAGGCGCGCGGTGCCGAGGATCTCGCGGCGGCGATCGAAGAGATCGCTTCGCTCGCTGAAGACATCCAGCGCCGCAATGGCTAAGCGAAGCCGACGGTCGGCACAGATCGACGCAACGGGTGCCGAGGCCGCGGTGCCTGCGGCGGCCTCGAACATGGGGGAGGCCGAGCACGAGCATCTGGTCGTCTTTCGGATAGCGGACGACTTGCTCGGCTTCCGGCTCGACGACATCGGCGAGATCGTGCGGATGCCAGGGATTGCCCATATGCCGCTGGCTCCGCGAAGCCTTCTGGGATTGGCCAACCTGCGCGGCGCGGTGCTGCCGATCGTCAGCCTGAGACGCCTGCTTGACCTCCCGGATGCGCCGCCGGATGAGGGGACGCGAGTGATCGTGATCGAGCGCGCGGCGGCCGTCGGGTTTGTCGTCGATCGCATCGACGATCTGGTCACGCTTCCGGCGGGCCGGGTCGAGGACGACGATGCCGGCGCGGGGGCCATCGACCCGCACCTTCTGGATGGCGTGGTCAAAGGCGCCGAAGGCGAAAGCACGATCAAGATATTGAATCCGCAGCGGCTGCTTGGCGACACGTTCGCCCGGCTGGGCGCCTCCGGTCCACGCGCCGCGACCCAGCTTTCGGTTCCGGCTGCAACATTGGCCCCGGCGGCTGCCGAAGCGGATCACGTGTCGTTGGTGAGCTTCGAACTGGGAGCGCAGGAATACGCCCTGCCGCTCGACCGCGTGCGAGAGATCATTCCGCTGCCGGATCAGGTGTCGGAGATCCCGCGCTCCGAGACCGCGGTGCTGGGCGTGGTGACGCTGCGCGACCGCTTGCTGCCGCTGGTATCGTTGCGTGCGCTGCTCGGACTGCCGAGCGATCCTCATCGCGAAGAGCGTGGCAAGGTCGTGGTGCTGTCGATGGGAAGCGGCGCCGTCGGCATGGTGGCGGATAGGACCCGCGAAATCATCCGCATAGCCCCCGGCTTGATCGACCCGGCCCCCGCGCTGCTCACGCGCGGCGCCGGGGACGCCGAGATCACGTCGATTTGCCGCCTCGACCACGGCAAGCGCCTCGTCGCCGTGCTTTCACCCGACCGGCTGTTCCGGTCCGATCTGGTGCGCCGCGTCCTTTCGGAGCAGGGTGACGGGAGCGGTGATCTGGAGCTACCAACCGATGGAAGCGCGATGGCCGAGGAGCAGTTCGTCATCTTCAGGCTTGGCGATCAGGAGTACGGATTGCCTGTCGCGGCGGTGGACGAGATCGCCCGCCCGCCGGATCACGTCAGCCGTCTCCCAAGAGCGCCGGCGTTCATCGATGGAGTGATGAATCTCCGCGGCAGCGTTGTTCCGATCGTCGACCTTCGGCGGCGGTTCGAGGTCGCGCCGAAGGAACTTGGTAACGCGCGGCGCATTCTCGTCTTGGCGCTCGGAGGCGGAAAGACGGGTTTCATGGTCGACGGTGTATCGGAAGTCATGCGGGTGCCGCTCGACGCGATTCGTCCCGCGCCCGAGCTGTCGCCGGAGCAGATGCGCCTGATCAGCCGCGTCGCGAACCTGGACGCGGAAGGTCGAATGATTCTGCTGGTCGATCCGGCGCAACTGCTGGATCAAGTCGAGGCCGACGTTCTGGCCAAGTTCGACCGGGCCGGTCTCGACCACGCATCGAAGGTTTCGTGATCAAGCTGCTCATCGCCGACGATTCCGCGCTCATGCGGAAATTGCTCGAAGGAATTTTCCGCGAGGAAGGCGACTTCGACATCCGGCTGGCCCGAAACGGCGCTGAGGCACTTGAACTGGTCCGATCGTTCGACCCCGCGGTGGTGACGCTGGACGTTCAGATGCCCGGCATGGACGGGCTGGCCTGCCTCGGTCGGATCATGATCGAGTCGCCGCGTCCGGTCGTGATGATCTCAGCCCTGACCGAGGAGGGCGCCGAGGCGACGCTGGAAGCCGTCGAACTGGGGGCGGTCGATTTCATCGCCAAGCCGAGCGGGACAGTTTCGCTGGAGATCGACCGGCTACGGCCGCTGCTCGTAGAGAAGGTGCGAGGCGCCGCCAAGGTGCGAATCCGTCGAACGTTGCGGTTGGCCGAGCGCATCCGTCATCAATTCAGGGGCGCGGGTGTTCTGCCGCGCCCGCTGCCACCACAGCGCGCGTTGGCGGCGGCAAGCAAGGCCGACCCGGCGCTGGGACTGGTGCTGATCGGGACCTCGACCGGCGGCCCGGCCGCGCTCGACGTCGTGCTGCCGCAGTTGCCGCTTGGGTTTCCCTGCCCCGTGCTGGTTGCGCAGCATATGCCGGCGGGCTTCACCGGTCCTTTTGCCAAACGGCTCGATCGTCAATGCGAGCTTCAGGTGGTCGAAGTGAGCCGTCCGATGCCTTTGCAGGCAGGCACGATCTATATCGGGCGCGGCGACGCCGACCTGATCGTGGCGCCGCGATCGACGGGCATGATCGCCATGTCCGTGCCGTCGCAGCGCGACTATCCGTGGCATCCAAGCGTGGAACGAATGGTAACCAGCGCGCTTGAGCATTACGACGCCACGCAATTGATCGGAGTGCTGATGACCGGAATGGGGCGCGACGGAGCAGATGCGATGACGCGGTTGCGCGAGCAGGGCGGGCGAACCATCGCAGAGGCAGAGGCGAGCGCCATTGTCTGGGGCATGCCCGGCGAACTCGTAAGAAATGGAGGAGCCGAGCAGGTGCGGCCGGTCGAAGAGATTGCCGATGCGATCGTCGAATTGGTGGGGGCACATGCCCTTCGTTAAGCGCGACGTCACCGCTCCATCGCCGGCCGGCCGGCGGGCCGGCGATGACGTTGCGCCGCACAACGACGGTCTGGAGCCGCATATTGCGGCATTGGGCAGTCCCGATATCGAGGTCAGATGGAAAGCGGCGCGGGCGCTTGGCGGTCGTGCCGATGCGGTCCCGGCGCTTGCGACGGCGCTGGGCGTGGAGCAGGTCGCCCGCGTCCGAGAGGCGATCATGACTGCGCTCATGCGGGTGGGCGACGAGGCCAGTGTCATGGCGCTGCTGCCCTATCTTCGGTCCCAGGATGCTGCCGAGCGCGGGGCGAGCATCGAGGCGCTGCAGGCCCTGCCGGAAGCGATCCTGCCGTTCATGGCGCCGCTCCTCGCCGATGGCGATTCCGACGTGCGCCTGTTGGCCACCGAACTGGCGCGCAACATGCCGGCGGAAAATGCCACCCAACTGCTGTGCCGTCTGCTGGAGCACGAGCAGCATCCAAATGTCTGTGCGGCGGCGATCGATGTGCTGGCGGAGGTTGGGACGCGCGATGCTGTCCCCGCGCTTCAGGCCTGTGCCGAGCGATTTGCCGGAATGCCGTTTCTGCCATTCGCGGTGTCGATAGCCATCGCCCGGATTTCAGACACGGACCGCTAGGGTTGGAATGGCAGGCTCAGAGGCCCACGGACCCCGCGCCGTCCGCGTTACTCCTGAGGACGTTCGGCGTCTGTGCGAATTTCTCTATCGCCGCACCGGAATGTTGTTCGACGACAACAAGCGCTATTACATCGATCGTCGCCTGGTCGAGCGAATTGGTGCCACCAAATCCGAGTCGTTCCAGGCGTATTTCGCTGTCCTGCGGTCGGACGCCGACCACGAGATCGAACAGCTTATCAATGCCTTCACGGTGAATGAGACCTACTTCAATCGTGAGGAACATCAACTGCGCTGCATGACCTCGGATCTCCTCGGCAACATTATCCGCGGGAAGAGACCGGGGGAATCGATCCGCATCTGGTCGATACCCTGCTCGACCGGGGAGGAACCGTATTCGATTGCGATCTGGCTGATGGAGAACTGGCGGCTCGTCGACAGCTACAATATCGAGATCGTCGGCTCGGACATCGACACGCGCGCGCTCAAGGCCGCCGCCGAGGGCATCTACGGCGTACGTGCCCTCATGCGGCTCTCGCGGGATGTGATTGGCCGCTATTTCCGGCCGGTGGCGGATGGCGAGCATCAGATCGATCCGGGCCTGAGAGAGTCCATCCAATTCACTCGGGCGAACCTGATCGACCCGTCGGAAATGGCGCGCTACCGCGGCTTCGACATCGTCTTTTGTCGCAACGTGCTGATCTACTTCGACGATTCGTCACGCCGGATAGCGGCGGAAAACCTCTATGACTGCCTTGCGGCGGGTGGCTACATTTGCCTCGGGCACTCGGAAACGATGAGCCGGATTTCCCCACTGTTCCGCGTCTGCCGGTTTTCCGACGCGATCGTCTATCAGAGGCCGGAGGCGGACCATGACGGACGTTGAACGGGCCGCCACCTCATCGCGAAGACGGATTTTGGTCGTCGACGACTCCGCCCTTGTGCGTCTCTACTACCGCGACACGCTCGAAAGGGCCGGCTTCGAGGTCGAGCAGGCCATCAACGGCATCGAGGCAATGGAGAAAGTGCTGGCGCAGCCCTTCGACCTGGTCATCGTCGATGTCAACATGCCGAGGATGGATGGCTTTTCGTTTCTTCGCACGCTCAGGCGCGCCGCTGCAGATGTCGCGACCCTGCCCGCACTGGTGATCACGACTGAAGCCGGTGAACAGGATCTCGACGCTGCCAGAGCTGCGGGCGCGAATTTCTACCTGATCAAGCCAGTATCGCAACAGGACCTGCTGCGCCATGCCGCCGTTCTCTCGGGAGCGCCGGCGTGAACGCCCTGCACGAGCAATTCATCGCCGAAGCGCGCGAGCTGATTCATCAGGCCACCGACGACCTGATCGCGATGGAGCGTGAGGGATTTGCGCTCGAGCGGATCGATCGCGTCTTTCGTGCCTTCCATACCCTCAAGGGTTCCGCGGGTGTGGTCGCCCTCCCGGCGATGGGTCTGACGCTTCACGCGGCGGAAGACCTGCTCGCCGCGATCCATGCCGGGAAGCTCGATGCCAGCTCGGCCATCGTTGACCAGGCTCTGGCCTGTCTCGACCAGGTGGCGCGGTGGGTGGACGACTTCGAAGCCGGTGGTGCGCTGCCACCTTCCGCCGGCGAAGACGCGCGATCGATGGCCGCGACGCTCCGGAGTTTGTTGTCCGAGAGCGGCGTCACTGAAACGGCGAAAAAGTCCGCTCAGAGGTCGTCCGCGACCGCGGCCGAGGGGCGATTGCCAAAGTGGGCATCCTGGCTGATCGAAAGCCAGCAGGGGCGAATCGTCGGTGAGGCGCGGGAGTCTCCGGCGGAACTGTTTGCGTTTTCCTATGAGCCGGACAGCCAGTGCTTCTTCAACGGTGACGACCCGCTCAACCTCATGCGGAAAGTTCCGCGCCTTCTGGCCTTTCATGCGGAAGCACGTGAGACCTGGCCGCCGGTTGCGGGCTTGGATCCGTTTGCCTGCAATCTGCGACTGCAGGGTATTTCAGCGGCAGGCCATGCCGAGCTTGCAGACATCTTCCGCCTCGTGCCGGACCAGGTGCGCCTCGTCGAGGTACCTTTGGGGGCTTTGCGGCTGGATCAGGCTCGCGGCGCCGGTGATGACGACAGGGCTGGACTGATCCGGGTTGTGATCGAAGAGCAACGCCAAGTTCTCCGGGCTGCTGATCAGGGCGACGACATGATCGGCCGCATCGGGGCCGTATCACGTGCAGCCGCCAACGCATTGCGTTATGGCGGGCTACAGGACCTCGCCGACGCGATCGAACGGGCGAACGTGGCGGCTCTGTCCGAGCGAAACGCAGGACATCTGCTGTCTGCTCTCGATCAGACGCAGGCTTTGTTGCCCAGAGATTCGTCGGCCGTCGCTCCCGATGCTGCCGTGGTTTCAGGATCTGCGGATGCGCAACTGGAGGAGGCAGAGCGCCCGGCGAGCCGCGCCCTTCGCGTGGACGAGGGGAAGATCGATGCACTGGTCAATCTGGCGGGGGAGTTGATAGTCGCCAAGAACGGCATCTCGCATCTCGCGAGGCGACTGCAAGACGAGCTCGAGGACCGCGAACTTGCTCGAGCAGTCAGGCGTGAACACGATGCGATCGAACGGCTCGCGGGTGAAATGCACGCCGCGGTCCTGCAGCTCCGGATGGTGCCACTCGCACAGGTCTTTCGGTCGTTTCCCCGGCTCGTGCGCGACATGTCGCAACGGCTCGGGAAGAAAGTCAGGCTCGTGACCAACGGAGAGACGACGGAGGCCGATAAGGCCATTGTCGATCGCTTGTTCGAGCCGCTGCTGCATCTTGTGCGCAATGCGCTCGATCACGGCATTGAAAGTCCGGAGCAGCGCCGCACCGCGGGAAAGGCCGAAGGCGCGACCGTCACGATGCGGGCGTCGCGCGCGGGCGACCGATTTATCATCGAGGTCATTGACGATGGCCGCGGCATCGATCCGGCGATCGTCAGGCGCCGGGCGCGAGAGCGCGGAGTCATCGGAGACGACGAACTCGCTGTGCTGCCCGATGATCAGGTCATCGATCTGATCTTCTCGGCGGGATTTTCGACCGCGGCCGAGGTCTCGGATATTTCCGGGCGCGGCGTGGGCATGGATGTGGTGCGGGCGACGGTCGAGCGGATCGGCGGCCGGGCTTCCGTCATCAGCCGCGTCGGCGCCGGCACCACTGTGCGGCTCGATCTGCCCATGAACATCGCGATGTCGCGCATCATGGTGGTCTCGGCCGGCGGGCAGATTTTCGGCATTCCCATGGACGCGGTGACGGAAACCGTGCGCCTGACGCCCGATAGGGTCAGTCGGATCAAGAACAACGATGGGTTCGTCTTGCGGGACCGCATCGTGCCGATCTGTTCTCTCGCCGAGTTGATGAAGTTACCGCAGGCGCGGCCGCCCGGATTCGATGCGAGGCTCGTAATCGTCACCGACATCAGCGGGAAGGTGATCGCGCTGGAAATCGACGCCATCGAGGATCGGCTCGAAGTGGTGCTCAAGCCACTGCAGGGCTTGTTGTCCAACGCCCGCGGATATGCCGGCACGACCCTGCTGGGCGATGGCCGGGTGCTGCTGGTTCTGGATTTGAAGGAGATTCTGCCGTGAGCGTGCGCCGAGAAGACGATGGGACGACGATCGTACTGGACGGCCACTGCCCGGTGGAAGAGGCCGAGCCTTTGCTGCAGTTCCTGCAGGCGAGCCCTGCCGCTTGTCTGGACTGGCGGCAATGCACCCACCTTCATACCGCAGTCTTGCAGGTGATCCTGGCGGCGCGGCCGCAACTGATCGGCCCCTGCGGTGACGCCTGGGTCCAACGCTGGGTGGCGTCTAACGTTCTGTGAGATTTGAATGATTTTGCAAGATCTGCGCGGCTCAGAGAGCGGGTTCCATCCCTCGAAGCGGTTCACATTTCTGCAATCTGCCCTATAAGACATTCAGAACGAGTTGACGGCCCCGCCTACGGCGGCGGCGCCAGCTCCGCAAAAGGCGAGAGATGCAATACAAAGCTTTGATTGTGGATGACAGCAAGCTTGCGCGCATGGTGATGGCGAGTGCCTTCCGGCGCCTCGGGCCGGAATGGGAACTGATCGAGGCGACCAACGCCGACGATGCGATCAACGTCCTTGCAGCCCACGCCGTTGATATCGCGCTCATTGATTTCAACATGCCCGGAACCGACGGGTTGGAACTGGTGGCGAGGATTCGGAAAACTCACCCCAAAATGCCCGTGGCGGTGGTGTCCGCAAACGTCCAGGACGAGATTATTGGCCGAGCCAGGGAACTTAATGCCGCTTTTGTGACTAAGCCCCTGACGGATGAGGCTCTTGGAGCGTTTTTGTCCGGTGCGGTTCTCCGTCTCAAGAAAGCGGCGCAATGAAGATCGACGCAAGCGAGCTCTCCGAGATCGAACAGGATGCGCTTGCGGAAATAGCGAACATGGGCGTCAGCCGTGCCGCCGCCAGCTTGCGCCGGATGGTCGGCGAACAGGTGTTGTTGTCGGTCCCTGCGGTCAATATCGTGAGCCGACGTGTCGCCTCGCGAATGGTGGAAAAAGGTCATTCGCCGAAGCTGGTTGCTGTGCAGCAATCGTTCGAAGGGCCGTTCTCGGGTCGCGCCCTTCTGATCTTCCCGGAAGCGCAGAGCCTGGAACTCGTCCGGTCGATCGTGGGAGAGGAGCATTCCCTGGAAGATGTGATCGATCTGGAGCAGGAGGCGCTGGCGGAGACGGGAAATATTATCCTTAACGCGTGCCTGGCCACGATCGCGAACGTGTTGCGTCGTACGATGCGGATGTCGCTTCCCTCGATCGTTCGAGGAGACGGCGATACGCTGTTCGATGTTCGCGAGGGGAGCAGAGACGGACTGGTGCTGTTCCTTTACATCGACTTCACGATCAAGAATCGTGATGTTCGCGGCTTTATCGCCTTGCTCATGGGCTTGCCCTCGATAGCCGCACTGAAGGACATTGTGCGCGACTTTATCGACGGCATCGGACGGCAAACTGCTGCTGGCCATGTTGGATGACGTGTCGGAGCTCGAATTCGGGTCAGTTTTTGACGCGCTCGACGTCGGCATCGTGGTGCTCGACGGGCAGGGTTGCATCGTCGGCTGGAATGACTGGATAGCTCGCGCCAGCCGGCATTCAGAGCAGTCTGTGCTCGGAAAAAATCTCTTCGATATCTTTCCGAAATTGCGCGAAACCCGGCTTCCTGCCGCGCTGGAGGAATCGATCCAGGTCGGAAGCTCGAGCATCCTGACGCATTCACTCAACACGCTGCTGCCGTTGCGGGATGAAGCCGGGCAACAGCTGCTGCACAACATCGTGGTCCGGCCGCTCGCGCCGGGGAGGGCTACTCACTGCCTCCTGCAGGTCAATGACGTCACCGTATCGCTGACACGGGAACGCGTCCTGCGCGAACGGCAGAACGCGCGCTATCACGCCATCGTCGATACCGCGCCCGACGCGATCATCACGACCGGTCTCGACCGGACAATTCAGTGGCTCAACGGAGCCGCGGAACATGTCTTCGGCTACGCCCCGGCCGAGCTGCTGGGCCAGAAGATCGACATTCTCCTTGAACGGGACGGCGATCTCGCTGGCGCCTTTGTCGGCGACGGCGTCAGCGTCAAGGACGCAGAAAGCCTCCTCCAAGTGATCGGCCGCCGCAAGCAGGGTCAGTCGGCCTACTTCGATGTTTCGTTCGCGCGCTGGCGAGCGGATGAGCGGGCGTTCGTGACCACGATCTGGCGGGACGTGACGGAGCGGATGGCTGCGGAAGCCGCGCTGAGGGAGAGCGAAGGGCGCCATCGCGCGCTGCTGGAAGCATTGCCGCAACTGGTATGGACATGCGGCGCCGACGGCGGGTGCGACTACTTCAATCCGCAATGGCAGGCGTACACCGGCGCCCCGGCGGAAGAGCATCTCGGATCGGGTTGGCAAAAGGTGATCCATGAAGCGGATCGCGATGGTCTGGTAAGTGCCTGGAAGCACTCGCTGGCGAACGGCAGCGTTTTCGATGTCGATGCGCGGCTTCATCGTGCGGATCGCTCGTTCCGCTGGTTCAAGATGCGTTCGATACCGGTGCGGGCGCCTGACGGAAAAATTACGCGCTGGTTCGGAACGGCGACCGACATCACCGACCTTGTCGAAGCCCGCGATTCGCTGCGCCGGAGTAACGAAGAACTGGAAGCACGCGTCGTGGAACGCACGCGTGAACGTGAGGTGGTGCTCGGACAATTACACGAGTCGCAAAAGATGGAGAGCATCGGGCAACTGACGGGCGGCGTGGCGCATGACTTCAACAATCTGCTGGCGGTCATATTGGGCAGCCTGACGCTGTTGAAGAAGGGCCTTCCGGAGGACCCGCGAACCTCGCGATTGCTGGAGGGCGCCATCCAGGGGGCGGAGCGCGGAGCGACCCTGACCAAGCGGCTATTGGCCTTTGCGCGACGCCAGGAACTCAAACTCGAAGCCGTCGAGGTTCAGAAACTCATTCCCGACATGCTGGACTTCTTGCGGCAATCGGTCGGGCCGAGCATTTCGATCGTCGTCGATATTCTGCCCGACGTTCACCCTGTGAAAATCGACGCCAACCAGCTTGAGCTCGCGCTCATGAACCTTGCAGTGAACGCCCGCGATGCCATGCCCAAGGGAGGCGCATTGACGATTACATGCCGTGACGAGACGGCGAATGGCCTGCATGATCTGCCGAAGGCGTTGCCGCGCGGGGAATATGTTCGCATCAGCGTCGCCGATACCGGCGAGGGGATGAATGAAACCACGCTTGCGAAGGCCATGGAGCCGTTCTTTACGACCAAAGGGATTGGCAAGGGCACGGGCCTGGGTCTTTCCATGGTCCACGGTTTGACGGCGCAATCCGGTGGCGCCATGCACATTTCCAGTCAGCTGGGGAAGGGAACGGTGGTGACGTTGTGGCTGCCGCGCGCACGACAGGAAGACGTGCCTCAATCGGTTGCAAGCCAAATGCCGGCGGCGGCGGAAGCCGCCAGCCGCAAGTTGCGCGTTCTACTGGTAGACGACGATTCGCTTGTGAGCATGAACACGGCCTACATGCTCATGGATCTCGGGCACAGTGTGCTGGAAGCACCCTCGGCCGCACACGCGCTGCAATTGTTGGAGACCGACGCTCAGTTCGACATCGTGGTGACCGACTTCGCCATGCCCGGCATGAACGGGCTCGATCTCGCAACCAAGATTTGGGGGATCAAGCCGAAGCTGCCCGTGGTCCTCGCGACCGGGTATGCCGAATTACCCCCCCACGCTACGCTCGACTTTCCGCGCGTGGGAAAGCCTTATACTCAGGAGGAGCTGGCCGAAGCGCTGGAAACGGCGCTCACCAGTCACGGGGCCACGTCGCATTGAGCGGAGCGGCAGTGGTGGGTTTCACCCCGGCGCAGTCAGCTCGCCGTTACGCCGCAGACGATACCAGCCGTTTCGCCGGCCGTTTCTTTGCCTTCGTCGCCTTCGTCGGCACGGCTGGCGGCTTCTCAGTGACTTCGCCTGGCCGATAGGGGGCTGCATCGCGGGCTAGTCGAAGCGCGCGCAATCTCGCAGTCTTTTCACGTACCGCGCGACCATCCGCTTGATATTCGGCCATCGCTAACTGGCCTTCCCGCAAGCGTTCCTGCTTCTTTTTGAGCAGCGCTTCGGCGCGCTCCACGTTGGGCTGATGAGAGGTCATGCGCAACCTTGCAACTCCTATTGTGCGGAAGAAGCGAGCGCCTCTCCGACTGATGCCGTCGAAATCATGGTGATCACTGGAATCAACGCAATTCAACGTCATTTGTTCCCTCGGGGATCAACTCGGGGGGGCCGCACATGCTCTTCACCTTCCCGGAGCCGCCTGCGTGTTGCGGGTCGGTCGGATGATCAGCCACGCGATGACGATGATCGGCGCCGCGACGACGCTGCCGGCTGCGAATACAGTCGAGAACGAGAGCCCAAACAGACCTTGCAGCGGTCCGATCCCGAACGCGGCGACTCCGTATCCCAGCTGATAGAACGCGATGAGCCCGCCCGCCATCACGGCCGAGAGTTGGGGAAACTCCCCGCCCGCGAAGCTGATGCTCAACGGCAGAAATCCCGAGCACGCCAGGCCGGCGAGGCCGAAAACGATGATCCCACCAGCTTCGCTCTGGACCTGCGAGGCCAGTTGAAACACCACCAGCGACAGCGCGGGGAGCGCGACATAGATCCAGCGCGGCGGCACCAGCTGAGAGATCAGCGCGATGAGGACGCGTCCAACCGTCACCATCACCCAGAAGGCGGCGAGCGCGAACGAGGCTCCCTGGGTCGATACGCCCCGCTCGCTGCTGAGATAGAGCATCGCCCAGTTGCCGTTCAAGGTTTCCACGATCCCGTAGACAAATACGGCGGCGGCATAGAGCCAGAAGCGGCGCGGCAGATCGATCCAATTGAGCGAGGTCGGCCGGTCGGCGTCGGCATTGCCGACGTGGAGTCGCAGCGGTTGCGCGTAGGCGACACCGAACAGCAGCACGGCAATGCATGCCACCACCACGGGAAGGAGCCACCATGCGCCCAGCGCGACCACGATCGCCACCAGAACCGGCGCCAGCGCGGTTCCCAGCCCGAGCAGCGCGTTCAGCGCCAGCACCGCGCGGTCGGCGCGCTTTGGAAAGAATGCCTCGGCGTAGGTATTCAGCGCCATGACCGTCGCCCCAAAGCCGAGACCCAGCGCGCCGGTGGCGAGCAGCAGCACGCCGAAGGCCATGTCGGGCATGCCGAGCAGCAGCCGGCTCAGGGCCAGCAGGGTCATCGAGACGATATCGCCAGCCAATCCTGCCAGCAGCACCCGGCGCAGACTCCATCGACGTGCCAGGCGCGGGGCGAAGGCGGACGCGAGGATGGCGAGCAGGACCTGCGGCAGGAACAAGGCGCCGTAGCGCGTGCTGTCGAAGCCGAAGCCGTCGGGGCTGGTGAAGATCGAGCTTGCCGCCGGAAACGTCACCAGCGCCAGGCCCTGCACGACGGCGGCGACGTAGACCAGGCCGATCTCGGTGCGGCTTGCCGTTGCGGACGCGCTCACGCGAGCGGGTCTCTCGGCGCGGCAAGCGCAAGCACAAGCACAAGCACAAGCACGCAACGGGTATTGTGGTGGTCTCTCATCCGTACGACCGCCGTCTCACGCCAGCCTCTGCAACAGATGCTCGCTGACGCGGATGGAATTGGCGATGGCGGTCAGGGACGGATTCACTGCGCCGATGCTGACGAAGAAGCTCGTGTCCACGACGTACAGATTGTCGAGCTCATGCGCCTTGCAGTTCACATCCAGGACCGAAGTCTTGGGATCGGCTCCGAACCGGCAGGTTCCAACCTGATGGGCGCAACCGGCGAGGGGAATCTCGGTCTTCATGTAGATGTCGCGCGGAATCAGATGATGCGGGTGCATGCCCAGCTGGCCCAGCATCGATTTGAGCTTGTCGTACAGCTTCTGTCGGGCCACCTGGTTGTTCGGTGTGTAACTCAAGGTCAGATCGCCGTCCTGGTTCACTGTCACGCGGTTCTCCGGGTCGGGCAAGTCCTCCGTCGTAAGCCAGAAATCCACCGCGTGGCGCGCCAGGTTGTCGAGCAGCCCCATCGGCAGCAGCGCCGTCTCAATCGGCTTCTCGCCCCGGTACATCGGCCCGAGAGATTTGCCGATCATCTGGATATTGCCCATCGGGTACTCGAACCCGTCCATGCCGAAATAGAAATCATTCAGCGCGATCGTCTTCTGGAAGATGGTCGGGTTGGGTTCCAGCGAGACCGCGAGCACGGCCTGGCTGTTGTGGAACATGTAATTGCGCCCGACCTGATCCGAACCATTGGCGAGGCCGCGGGGATGCTTGTCGTTGGCCGACATCAGCAGCAGCTTGGCCGAATTCGCCGCTCCGCATGACACGACGACAATGTCGCCCCGGAAGACCTCGCGCTGCCCCGCGACGTCGGCAACGACCTCCGTGACCGTGGTGCCGCTTGCGTTCGTCTGCAGCTTGAGCGCCTTGGCGTTGCGGAGCAGCGTCACGTTGGGAAATTCGAGCGCGGGGCGCACAGCCACGGTTTCCGCGTCGGACTTGGCGTGCACCAGGCACGGAAAGCCGTCGCAGGTCTGGCAGCGGATGCAGGTGCTGTACGCCATGTTCTGCTCGTCCAGCATCACCGCGCAGGGAGCAGGGAAGGGGTGATAGCCCGCCGCCGTCAGATTATCGGACAGCTGCTGAATACGCGGCTCATTGGAAACCGGCGGGCACGGATAGGGGCCGCTGGCGGGCGGCTCGGTCGGATCCCGGCCGCGCAGCCCGTGGACGTGATACATCCGCTCGGCCCGCGCGTAATACGGCTCGAGCTCGTCGTAGGAGATCGGCCACGCCGGCGAGATGCCGTCGTGATGGCGCAACTCGCCGAAATCCTCCTTGCGCAGACGATAGAGCGCCGCGCCGAACATTTTGGTCGCGCCGCCGACGAAATAATGCACCTGGGGCTGAAACGGCCGGCCATCTCGGTCGTACCAGGTCTCGGGCGATATGTAGCGGTTCTGCACGAACACGGCGGTCGCATCCCAATTCTCCGCCTCGCGCTTGAGCCAGTCGCCGCGCTCGAGAATGAGGATGCTCTTTCCCGAGGGCGCGAGCTGTCTGGCGAGCGTGCCTCCGCCCGCGCCGCTGCCGACGATGATGACGTCGAAGCGCTTGTCCATGCCTGCTCCCGGTTACAGCCCGACGCTGCTGTGCATGATGCCGCCATCGGCGAAGATGGTGGTGGCGGTGAGGTAGCTCGCGCCGTCTCCGGCGAGGAAGCCGACGACGCTGGCAATCTCCTCGGGACGCGCCATGCGGCCGAGCGGGATCGCGGCGTCGAGCTGGGCGAGCTTGGCCGGATCGTTCATCGTGCTGAGATTGATCGGCGTCGCCACCGCGCCCGGCCCGACCCCGACAACGAGGATGTTATGACGGGCGAGCTCGAGACCCGCGGTGCGCGTGAGCATGCGCATCCCGCCCTTGGCGAGGCAATAGGCGGTATTGCCCGGCATCGGCCAGTCCTCGTGCACCGATGTGATGTTGATGATGCGACCGCCGCCGCCTTGCTTGATCATCTGGGTGGCGGCGATTTGCGTGCCGAAGAACGCGCTCTTGAGATTGACGTTCATCACCTTGTCGTATTGGGATTCGGTGGTGTCGAGCACCGACGTGCGGGTTTCGATACCGGCGTTGTTGACCATGATATCGAGCCGGCCGAACCGCTTCACTGCCGCGTCCACGAGCTTCTGCAGATCGGCGGGTTTGCTGACGTCGGCGTCGACGCCGATGGACTGATCACCCAGCTTGGCAATCTGCTGTTCGAGCGTCGCCGTCGCCTCCGGATGGGCCACGTAGTCGATGACGATCGCGGCGCCCTGCCGCGCCAGTTCGAGAACGATCGCCTGACCGATGCCGCTGTTGCCGCCGGTGACGATCGCAACTTTGTTCTTCAACGCCATAGCTGTTCCTCGATAATCGATGTCGGATCGTTCGGAGAGCCCCTCAGGCATGCACCAGCGGGGATGAAAGCGGCTTCGGTTTGGGTGGCTCCGGAACGGCCGGGCCGGCCTCCGTGGCCTGTTCGGCCGGAACCAGCTGGCTGATCAGATTGGCGATGAGCCCGGTCCAGCCGGTCTGATGCGAAGCGCCACAGCCGCGGCCATTGTCGCCGTGGAAGTACTCGTAGAACAGAAGATAGTCCTTGAAGTGGGGATCCGTCTGAAATTTTTCGTAGCTGCCGAAGACGGGGCGCCGCCCGTCCGGGCCGCGCCGGAAGAGCTTGAGCAGGCGGCTGCACAGCTCGTCGGCGACCTCCTCGAGCGTCAACATGACGCCGGAGCCAGTTGGGCATTCGACGGTGAGTCTATCGCCGTAGTACTGATGGAAGCGGCGCAGATTTTCGACCAGGAGATAGTTCACCTGCATCCAGATCGGTCCGCGCCAATTCGAGTTGCCGCCGAACAATCCGCTGTCGGATTCTCCGGGTTGGTATTTCACGCGATAATGCACGCCGTCGTATGCGAAATCGTAGGGGTGATCGAGGTAGGTGCGCGAGAGAGCGCGCACGCCGTAGGGCGAGAGAAATTCGCTTTCGTCGAGCATGCGCCGCAACAGCTTCGTCATGCGGAAGGCGCGCGCGAGCGAGAACAGACGCCGTCCCTTGTCGCCAACCTCGTTCCAGCGCGAAACGAGCTTCGTCAAATCCGGCCGGCGCTCCCGATACATCTCGATCTTGCGCCAGAGCTCGGGCCGCTTGTTGATCACCTCCTGCTCGACGATCCCGACGGCGAACAGCGGAATAAGGCCGACCATCGAGCGCAGCCGCATGGGAATCTTCTGTCCGGACGGCATGGAAAGCACGTCGTAGAAGAAATTGTCCTGATCGTCCCAGAGTCCGATGCCCTCGCTGCCCATGTCGGTCATGGCTTCGGCGATATAGAGGAAGTGCTCCAGGAACTTGATGGTCATGTCCTCGTAGACCGCATCGCGCTCGCTGAGCTCGATCGACATGCGCAGCATGTTGATGCTGAACATCGCCATCCAGGCGGTGCCGTCGGATTGCTCGATGTGCCCGCCGGTGGGCAGCGGCCGCGAGCGGTCGAACACGCCGATATTGTCGAGGCCGAGGAATCCGCCCTCGAAGATGTTCAAGCCCTGCGGATCCTTGCGGTTCACCCACCAGGTGAAGTTCAGCAGCAGCTTGTGGAAGATGCGCTCCAGGAAATCGAGGTCGCCGGGGCCGCCGTTCTGATCGCGGTCGTTCTCGAACACCCGCATGGCCGCCCAGGCGTGCACGGGCGGGTTGACGTCACCGAACGCCCATTCGTAGGCCGGTAGCTCGCCGTTCGGATTCATCAGCCATACGCGGCACAGCAGCTCGAGCTGCCCCTTGGCGAACTCGGGATCGATCAAGGACAGCGTGACGCAATGGAAGGCGAGGTCCCAGGCCGCGAACCAGGGATATTCCCATTTGTCCGGCATGGACATGATGTCGGCAGCCACCAGGTGACGCCAATCGGAGTTGCGGCCGTGCTTGCGGCTTTCGGGCGGCGGCGGCTGCAGCGGATCGCCGTTCAGCCATTGCCGCACGTTGAAATCGTAGAACTGCTTGTTCCACAGCATCCCGGCGAAGGCCTGGCGCTGAATGCGGCACATGTCCTCGTCGTCAATGCCTTTCTGTCGGGCGGCGTAGAAGAGGTCGGCCTCGGCGATGCGCCGGCTGAAGATGTCATCAAAATCGATGAATGCGCCGCTGCGTTGATCGCCGGCGCGCAGCCGGACCCGGACCGTCACGCTGCTGCGGGCCGGTACCGTCCGCAGGTAAAGCCCGGCGGCCTTGGTGCCGTTGCCGGCTGCGTTCACCGCCTCGGTCCGGCCGTGGACGACGTAGTCGTGGAACGCATCCTTGAAGTGGCCGGGCGCCGAGGTGGTGCCGAACACACGCGCGAAATTTGACTCGTTGTCGCAGAACAGCAGCCGATCCGCTGCTTCGAATTCGATGCTGTAGGTGCCGAGTTCCTCGTGCTGCGCCAGCGCCAGTCCGGCGCCCCGATCCTGCAGCGAAGGTTTCGGGACGCCGGGAGACCAGCTCCACGTGTTGCGGAACCAGACCTGCGGCAGGATATGAATGGGAGCCGGGTCAGGCCCGCGGTTGTGGACCGTGACCCGCATGAGCACATCGTCCGCATCGGCCTTGGCATACTCGACATCGACGTCGAAGTAGCGGTCGTCATCGAAGATGCCGGTATCGATCAGTTCGAACTCCATCGCCGCCGAGCCTTTGCGACGTGCGTTCTCCTCGAGCAGCCATTCGTAGGGGTATGCGCTTGCGGCAGCTTGTAGAGCTGGCGCGCGTAAGCGTAGCTCGGGACGGCATCGAGATAGTAGTAGATCTCCTTGACGTCCTCGCCGTGGTTGCCTTCCTCGTTGGTCAGGCCGAACAGCCGCTCTTTCAGGATGGGGTCGTGCCCGTTCCACAACGCGAGCGACAGGCACAGGAGCTGCCGGTCATCGGAAAAGCCGGCGAGGCCGTCCTCGCCCCAGCGGTAGGCGCGGCTGCGCGACTGGTCGTGGCTGAAATAGTCCCATGCCGTGCCGTAGGGGCTGTAGTCCTCGCGCACAGTGCCCCATTGCCGCTCGCTGAGATAAGGACCCCAGCGACGCCAATCCTTCGCGCCGGTGCGGCTTTCTTCGATGCGTCGCTTTTCGGCTTCGTCGACTTGCGGCATGGATCGTCGGCTCCGGTCTGGCGTTGCGTCTCGCCCCGTTCAGGTGTGCTTGGACTGTATGGCCTGTGTGAGCAAGCGCCAGGCGTCCAGCGTGCAGGCGACCGACCAGGCTTGCGCAGGTGCGCCGCGTGGGTGGTGCGGCGGGTCACCGTCGAAAATCTCTCCGATGGTGCCGACGCCCTGGTCCTCCAGGGCGTCGCTCATCGCTTCGAGCACGGCGCGCGCCGCAGTCGCGTCCTTGCTGACGCGATACGCCGCGAGGCAGAACGGTCCCAGCAGCCAGCCCCAGACCGGCCCCTGGTGATAGCCGCCGTCGCGCTGCAGCACGCCGCCCCCATAGGCGGGGTGGTAAGCGGGGCTGCCGGGCGCCAGCGAGCGCAAGCCGAACGCGGTGAGCAGATGGCGCCTGCAGACCTGCACGGTTCTCGCCTGATCGTCCGGATCCAGCGGACTGTGCGGCAAGCTCACGGCAAAGATCTGGTTGGGCCTGATGCTGGCGTCGTCGCCGTGCGGTCCGTCGATCACGTCGAACAGACCCTCGCCGTCCGCGCGTACGAAACGCGCGAAGCTGCGCTTTGCGGCTTCCGCCGGCGCGCTGAAGCGGTCCGGCTCTCCCAATCGGGCCGCGAACGCGCTCATCACCCGCAAGGCGTTGTACCAGAGCGCGTTGATCTCGACGGGCTTGCCGATGCGGGGCGTGACCACCCAATCGCCGACCTTGGCGTCCATCCAGGTCACCTGCACGCCCGCCACGCCGGCCTTTAGCAGACCGTCCGCGGCATCCACGCCGATCCCGTAGCGGGTGCCCCGCTGATGCCATCCGATCATGTCGGACAATATCGGGGTACACCTCGCGCAGGCTGTCGATGTCTCCGGTCGCATCGACGTAGGCGCGCCACGCCTCGAAAAACCACAATGATGCATCGGCGGTGTTGTACGCCGGGTGATCGCCGGCGCCGGGGAAAACATTGGGCAGCATTCCCTCGCTGACGAAGCTGGCGAATGTCTTGAGGATGCGGCGCGCGATGTCCGCACGACCGGTCGCCAGGGTCAGCCCCGGCAGGCTGATCATGGTGTCTCGGCCCCAATCGCCGAACCACGGATAGCCCGCGATGATCGACTGGCCGTCGGGAACGCTCGGAAGCGGTCGTGCAAACACAAAGGAGTCGGCGGCGAGGGCGAGCCGTGTGATCCAGCCGGGCGCCCATCGCAGGGCCGGACTGCTGCTCGCCGTGGTGGATATCGTCGCGCGGTCGTGATCGAGGCGTCGGCGCAACGCGGCCGCGAGGTCGGCCGACGGCTCCGGTTCGAGCCCGGCAACGATGCCGCGCCACTTTCCAGGCACCAGCGGTATCGTCGCCTCGCCGATGCAAAGATGGCTGTCGGTCGAGTTCAGGCCGCGCTCGGCCTCCATCGGCAGCTCGAAATCCCGATACCAGTCGTGCTTGGCGACGATGGTGCCGCCGGGCGCTTGAATGGTCAGCGAGAAAAGTCCCCCATCGGTGAGCAGGAGACGTTCTCCTTCCACGCGGACGTCGGGCGCAAAACCGCCGACCGAGGTCGTGCCGTGCTGGTCGCGATCGTTGGCGAGCAGCGTCAGCCGCAAGGACAGGCCGCTCGCGGGAGTATCCGCCCCCGGCCGCAACAGCCACGCGGCATAGGTGGTGTGGGCGCCGGGCTCCATCCAGATCCGCGCCTCGATCCGATGGTCCCCGACCTCGTAGCTCCATACCGGGACGGAATAGTCGAGATGAAAACTGCCGATACGGACATGGCCCGCCGGCGCGATGGCGCCGCTGCTCCAGCGGTTGGTGAACAGCGGCCAGGACTGATCGCCCGCGAAAACAGTTGCGTCCGCTTTGGCGAGGATCAGCCGCCGCCCGAGCGGCGAGCCGATCGGCGCGATCAGCAGGCCGTGATAGCGCCTGGTCAGGCTGCCGGCGATGGTCCCGCCGGCATAACCGCCGCGGCCGTTGGCGAGCCACCATTCGCGCCGCTCCGCTTGGCCGAGATCACCGCAGATGGCGCGACTGAATCGGATCGGGCTCGGCGCCGCGCGCACGTTCACGGTCCCTTGCGCGGCCGGCGGCGCCCGCATAGTGGCAGCCTCATTCGCGTTGGAGCCCTGCATCGGAGCCGCCTCCGGAAAAACCGATCGGTCCTATCGCGGGTTCAGTGAAAAGGCATCGCGCAGCGACTGCATCTTTGCGTCGGCGGCAATGTAGAGGAAACCGCCCGCCAGACCGAAATTCTTCAGGAAGGGCCAGAAGTTCTGATTCCATGCGTCCCCGTTGAATGGAAAGCTCCAGAAATTGTGGAACAGCACCGCGGTGGCGATCACGTAGAATATGAACAGCAGCGCCGCCTGGCGGCGATAGAAACCGGTCAGGATGCAGATCGGGCCGAAGATTTCGAGCAGGCCGCCGAGCACGAGCAACAAAGCTGCGAGCGTGGGCGGCAGCGGGATCCATCCATTCGCGGCCTGGGTCATTGCCGCCTGGAAGTCGAAGATCTTACTGAGCGCGCTGAACGGAAATATGACGACCAGACAAAGCCGGGCGATGAAAGCGAGGAAAGGGTCCTGGGTCATGGCTCGTTCCGTTGCAGCAGCAGACTTCGAGCAGCCAACCCCGGAAACCAGGGCGGGTCGCTAGTGGTCCGATTCTAACATTCGCATCCGTTTCGGCGGGCTCATTTGCGAATGTTAGAATCAAAGGACCACTAGCAAATATAAGGTGCTAGTGGAGTTTTGGATTTGACATTCGCTTCGCGGACTTGCGGCGAGGTGGGTAGCGAATGTCAAATCCACTCCACTAGCTATTCTTCGATCAGCCGGATGGCGTGGCCATTGGGATCGCGGATCATCACCGCCTTCTTGAAGCCCAGTTTGGCCTGCGCGTCTTGTGGAATGAGCACCACGTCGGGGCTGATGAATTGCGCGCCGGTCCTGCGCAAGCGCTCGGTGGCCGCCCCGATGTCCTTGGTGACCAGCGTCGTCTGCCAATGCCAGAGATCGCTGGCCCTGGTGTCGCGGGGCATCGGCCGGCCGCCGGGTGGCGTCTTGTATTCGAGGAACTCGATGTGGGGAGGGGCCGAAGCCGGCATCATCGCCGTGACCAGGCATGTGTCGTTGAACAAGCCGTCCAGCACTTCCTGGGTCGGTCCGGTGTTGAAGGTGACTCCGCCGACCTCGAACCCGAGCAAATCGCGGTAGAACGTCACGCCCCGTTCCGTACTGTCCACGGTCATCGCGGTGTGGTCAATGCCGACAAACAGCCTGTTGGTCGGCTTCTGCCATGAGGCGTTGCCCTTGCCGCGCGGAAAATAGATCAGCTCGAGGTCATGACCCTCGGGATCGCGGAACTTGATCGCCTTGATGCCGGCAGCACCGGGGTTCGACTGTGGAATGGTGATCGGCTGGGCCGAAACCTGCCGCACATTGTTGTCC
Source organism: uncultured Alphaproteobacteria bacterium (assembly GCA_963725065.1). Taxonomy (GTDB): domain Bacteria; phylum Pseudomonadota; class Alphaproteobacteria; order Rhizobiales; family Xanthobacteraceae; genus VAZQ01. Next base: position 78,787 of record CAVRXD010000027.1, on the reverse strand, counting down.
TGCAGCACCTTGTACGCAGCATCCATATCGCTGACGACGATGGCCAGATGCTGAAACCACTCGTCATTGCTGTAGGAAGGCACCGGGATCGGCCGTCCGGTGGGAGGTGAGACGTATTGGGTCAGCTCGACGGTCTGCTCGCCCAGTTTCAAATGCACGATTCGCATGTTGGTGTTGAACACGCCTTGCATCTGGTCGTATTCGCCGCCGACGACGCGAAAGTCCGAGATTTTCTCGAACTGCAGGACCTTCGTGAAGAAGTCTGTCTGGCGCTCGACATCGGCGACCGTGAAGCCGATCATTTTTACGCGCTGCACATCGCCGGGCAGGTCGCGCGCCTGGCTCGTCTGGCCCGACAGGGCCAGCAGCAGAGCGAGCATGGCGGCGGTGGCTGCGCCCGCATCAAACACTCTGTGCCCGAACATTTTGCGCCCAAATATTTTGCGCCTTTCCATGGCGTGCGTTCCTCGAACGGTTGATGTCTGCGGCCTGCGCGCGTGATGGCTTCTCATTGGTCGGCACCGAATCCGGGCGTGCCGCGGTCCGCATGCCGCGATCGGCGCGGCGCTTTAGAGTCCTGAACGGGCAGGGGGCGAAACGCAGGCGACCGCAGGCTGCGGTTGCCGATCTCCTGCCGCCCGCAACGCGCATCGCGCTCTGCGGCGGCACATCCTAGGCCGATTGTGGCGCGTCATCGCTGGCGCTTCGGTCCAGGTCCTTGATCTGCGCGAACGGGATCTTGAGTATCCGCTCGAACTTCCCGTTGCAGATCTGGACCGACCACGCTTTCCACGCCTCACCCATCAGGGTCGGCTTGGTCTCCATGAGCTCGCGCGCAAATGTTGCGGCGTATTGTTCGGCTGCCTTGATGTTCGGCAGCGAGACGCCCTTCTTGTCGTAGACGGTCTCGTCGTCCACGAGATCGAAATAATAGCGCGGCATGCTGCAGACCTTCCCACCCTGTATCCAGACCAGCTGCGCCCCGCCGTCCGGGAGGAGATGTGCGAATATCGCAAAACCGATAGCAGGCCGCCACCGAAGCCGCAACGTCTCGGAGAACAACAGGTTAGGTCGGATCCGGATGGGCTGCCCAAATGCGGTGGGTTGCCGCCGTGACCCGGCTTGGTCATCGAGGCGATGCGGGCGGCTATTTCGGGACCATTGCGAAGTAGGGCTGCGCTTCCTTGATGGCGCGGGCGAAGGACGGACGATCCATCAAGCGGCCGAGATACGCCGAGGCGTTTGGGTAGGTGTCGCCGAGTGGCGTCACCATGTTGGCGTAGAACAGCGCCGGCGCCGCGGCGCAGTCGGCCATGCTGAAGGCGTCGCCCATGGCCCACGTCTTCGCCGCCATCTCCCGTTCGATCATGTCGCAGGCGGTGTGCAGCAGCGCTCTCGCCGCCTCCACTCCATGCGGATCGTTTTTTCCCGGCGGGCGCAGCTTGTCGGTCACCACCTTCTGCATCGGCACGTTCACATAGAGATCGTAGAAGCGATCCTGCAGGCGCATCTGGCGCGCGAGCTCGGCGTCCGCGGGCACAAGCTGCGTCCTGCCGGGATAGTGCTGGTCCAGATACTCGATGATGATGCTCAACTCCGGCACGGTGCGGTCGTTCGCCTCGTCGCGCAGCACCGGGAACCGGCCGATCGGCCAGATCGCCTTGAGTGCGGCGCTGGATTTCGCGTCGAACAGGTCCACGATCAGGGGTTCGAACGGCGTGTCGTTCTCGTAGAGGGCCACCAGGGCCTTCTGGCAGAACGAGGACAGGGGGTGGAAATAGAGCTTGAGAGACATGGGAAGACGCTCGCTGTCGGGTGTCGCGGATATCCCGCGTTGCTGAGGACTTCGATGGCGGTCGGGAGCGCGTCAGGCGTGGTGGGCGTTATGTCTGCGCATCTTGGTCCCCTCTGGTTGCGCTATCGTGCTGCAAGGTGCCGGCGCGGCGCCGTTGACGTGGACGGCAGACGGGATGATGACGTCGCCTTCGCGCGCTCGGGGATGAGCGCGCTCGCAGGTGCCGCCGATGGAACTCGAGATCAGGCAAGTCAAACCCGGCGATGTCGCGCTGTTCGACCGGGTTGCGGACGCGGTCTTCGATGAGCCCGTCGATCCGGGCCGTCTCGCCGCCTACCTGGCGGAGCCCGGCCATCATATGCTCGTGGCGCTGCGTGCCGGCGAGGTGGTGGCGCAGGTCGCGGCGGTCATTCACCGGCATCCGGACAAGCCGACCGAGCTCTACATCGACGAGGTCGGCGTGACGCCCGCGCTGCAGCGGCAGGGGATCGCCCGTGCGATGCTCGAGCGGATGCTCGCGCTCGGCAAAGCGCTGGGATGCGAGGAGGCCTGGGTCGGCACCGAGACCGACAACGGACCGGCGCGAGGCCTGTATGAATCCCGCGGCGCCGCTGCCGAGCCCTTCGTGCTGTATCTGTTCAAGCTGTGAGCGTCGCCGCGATCGCGGCCGGTGAGCCGCTTGATTCCCGTGAGTCCCGTCGGTCATCGCTGTGGCCATGGTTGGTCTGACGGGAGGAGGCTCAGCGCCGTGATGTCGTCGCGTCCGCCGGCTTCTGCTCGGCGAGTGTCTTGAGGTTGGCGAGCCCGGTCTCGAAGTCCTTGCCGATCATCTTGTCCATGTCGAAGAAGATGCTCATGACCTTGCCGATGAACAGGTTGGGACCGTACATGGCCCAGGTCAGCTCGGTGGTGTCGCCTCTCGGCTCGAGCTTGAACTCCGCGGTGTTGTGGCTCTCGAACGGCTTGAAAAAATCCAGCTTGATCGTGACCTTGGACGGCGCGGGGGCGTCGGTGATCTCCATGCGGCCCTTGCCCGCCTTGCCGTCGCTGTCCCACTCGTACACGGCGCCCTTGCCCTTGTCGGCGCCGCCGAACGTTCGCTTCATCGCGGGATCCAGTTTCTCGTAGGGCGACCAGGCGCTCCAGCCGTGGAAATCGGCGATGAGCGGAAAGATCCTGTCCGGCGGATGCCTTGACGCTGGTCGTGCGCTGGACCCGGAACGTGTCGGGTTTGGAAACGGCGAGCAGCAGCACCCCGGCCACCGAAACGACCAGCAGAACCACGACGACGATGGCGATGGTCTTGATCATTGATCTCTCCGTGCGTGTCGAAAGTCGCGGGATGAGCGCCGGCCGAGCACGACACGCCCGGCCGGCGTCTTCCATCAAGCGAAGCGTCAGGCCACCGCCTTCTCGCAATTGATCATCCACGGCGTACCGAAGCGATCCGTCAGCATGCCGAAGCGGGTGGCCCAGAAGGTCTCCTGGATCGGCATCCGCACCGTGCCGTCTTCCGCCAAGGCGTGAAATATCCGTTCGGCTTCGGCCGGCTTGTCGATGCCGAGCGTCACCGAGAAGCCTTTCATCTCTTCGGACATGCCGGGAGGAGCGTCGGACCCCATCAGCACTTTGTCGTCCAGGACCAGGCGGGCATGCATGATCTTGCTGCGCCATTCGGCCGGCACGTGATCGGCGGCCGGCGTGCCCTCGTGCGGTATCATCGCCACGATTTTACCGCCGAGGACCTTCTCGTAGAATTTGAACGCCGCCTCGCATTGGCCCTTGAACGTCAGATAGGGGTTCATTTGCATGCTCTGCTCCTGATGCTGCTGTTGATTGCAAGGTGCGGGCGCTCGGTGCAGACCACCTCACGGCGCATCCCGACATGACGTAGTCCGGTCATCTGTCCGCTCTATGACGGGGCGTCCGTCCACGCGGCTCTATTTCTTCCGTCCGCGCTTCTTCTCCTTCGCTTGTAGTTCGATGAGATAAGTGTCGAGGCGATCGAGGCTCTGGTCCCAGAACCGGCGATAGCGTTCGAGCCAGTCGTCCACCTGCTTGAGGGCGCCGGGCTCGATCCGGCACGGCCTCCATTGCGCCTCGCGGCCGCGCGCGATGAGACCGGCGCGCTCCAGCACCTTGAGGTGCTTGGAGACGGCGGGAAGGCTCATGGCGAACGGCTCGGCGAGCTCCGTCACCGACGTTTCGCCCGACGCGAGCCGCGCGAGAATGGCGCGCCGCGTCGGATCGGCGAGGGCCGCGAACGTGGTGCTGAGGCGGTCCGTCGGCATCATGAAACCATCAGGTTAAATAACCGGGCGGTTAACTAGAGGAGGCCCGGCGAGATGTCAAGCGCTCGCGACGGGCGAGCACCGGTGCGCCAGGCATGCAATCGCAAGGTTTGAGACTCGGTGGCTGGGGCTGGACTTGCAGCGGGGTGCCGGGGACGGTTATCGATGCGAGCCGCGAGCTGGGGCTTGTGCAGCTTGGTCATGACGCAGCCCGCTACCGCGTGGAGTTTGCAACCACATGACGATCACACGACGTCGATTTGCAATTCTCGCCGGCGCCGCTGCCGCCCCGCTTGCCGCAGTGCGGATTGCGCGATCGCAGGGGTATCCGGCGCGGCCGGTGCGATTGATCGTCGGATTCCCGGCCGGCGGCGCGGCCGACATCACCGCGCGCCTGATCGGCCAGTGGCTGTCGGAGCGGCTCGGCCAGCCCGTCGTCGTCGAGAACCGGCCGGGCGCGGGGACCAACATCGGCACCGAAGCGGTGGTGAAAGCGGCCCCGGACGGCTACACGCTGCTGCTGATCAGCGCGGCGAACACCATCAACGCGACGCTGTATGAGCGGCTCAACTTCAATTTCATTCGCGACATCGCCCCCGTCGCCGGACTGATTCGAGGTCCCCTGGTGATGGAGGTGCATCCATCGGTTCCGGCCAGAACGGTGCCGGAGTTCATCGCCTATGCCAAAGCTCGCCCGGGAATGATCAATATGGGGTCGGCGGGCAATGGCACGCCCGGCCACATGTCGGGCGAGCTGTTCCGGATGATGACGGGATTGGACCTGGTGCACGTACCCTACCGCGGCGGTGCGCCGGCGCTCACCGATCTCTTGGCCGGACAAGTCCAGGTCATGTTCGACAATCTTCCGACCTCGATCGAGTACATCAGGGCTGGAAAGCTGCAGGCCTTGGCGGTGACGACGGCGGCGCGCTCGGACATGCTTCCGGATCTGCCGACGGTGAGCGAGTTCGTGCCCGGCTACGAGGTGAGTTCGTGGTTCGGCATTGGCGCGCCCGCGAGCACGCCCGCCGATATCGTGGACAAGCTCTCCGGCGACATCAGCACCGCGCTCGCCGATCCCCGGCTGCGGACGCGGATCGCGGATCTGAGCAGCGTGCCGCTTCCGATGTCTCCGCGGGAGCTGTCAACGCTCATCGTCGCCGAAACGGAGAAGTGGGCCAAGGTGATCAAGTTCTCGGGTGCGAAAGCAGAGTGATGCTCGGGTTTCGCCGCGTCATGTTCGCGTTCGCCCGTCCGGGGAGGGACCGTCGCCATCGCCCCGCACGCAGCGTGCCTACCCCAACCAAGAGCGTGGACAGCCGGTGACCTCTTCAGATGCAACGCCGGTGACCATCGTCGTAGACGATGCGCGCAAGGTCTCGGGCTTGCTGTTGGCGCCACCCCGGGCGCGCGCCTGCTACCTCTTCGCGCATGGGGCCGGGGCCGGCATGACGCATCCATTCATGGCTGCCGTGGCGGCGGGACTCGAGGATCGTGACATCGCCACCTTGCGCTACCAGTTCCCCTACATGGAGCAACGCGCCAAGCGGCCCGACCCTCCCAAGCTGGCGCACGCGACCGTTCGCGCTGCCGCGGCCGAAGCGGGGCGGCTCATGCCCGGACTTCCACTGATTGCAGGCGGCAAGTCCTTCGGCGGCCGCATGACGTCGCAGGCGCAGGCGGGATCGCCGCTGCCCGGCGTCCGAGGTCTGGCCTTCCTCGGCTTTCCCCTGCATCCGGCCAAGCGTCCGTCGGATGAACGCGCGATGCATCTGTCCGACGTGCACGTCCCGATGCTGTTTCTTCAAGGTACGCGCGACCAGCTGGCCGACGTGGAGTTGCTTGTTCCGGTCACGCAGCGCCTGGGGGAGGGCGCATCGTTGCATCTGTTCCAGGAGGCCGATCATTCCTTCCACGTGCCGGCCCGCAGCGGGCGAAAGGATGCCGATATCAGAAGCGAGATGCTCGATATCTTTGTCGAGTGGACGTTGAAGGTGATCTCCGGCGGTCCTGCCGGCCGGCACGCGTGATCATTCCGTCAATGCCGACCGTGCCCGTGCTGCGTCCCCGCGTGGTAGCCACGCAGCTCGCCATAGCGCGCCCCTTGCGCCGGCGTGAGCACGTCGAGCGTGAGCAGGTGGTACTTGAGATGCGCGCCACGGAGTGCTGCCTGTGTGGCGCCGATCGCATTCAAGGAAGCCGCCAGGCCCGTCGGCGTAATGGTCTTGCCGGCGAACTGCTTGTCCAGGTCGGCTTCTTGCGCGATCAGCGTCTCCCCGAGTGGAACGGCCTCCGCCTTCATGGCCGCGAATAATTCCTGAACCTTCGCGCGCTGTTGATCGGACAGCGCCAAGGGCTCGGCCAGCTCCAGCACGTGCATGGGGCCGGGATATCCGTTGAGCTCGGCGGCCAGCGCCAGACCCATGCCGCGGCCCGCCCGCAGGTCGGCCATCTGCTGCTCGGAAAGCGCCTTGATGGGCCGCGCCTCGAGGCCCGTGTAAGGCTGCTGCGCGTGTGCCGGCATACCGGCCGCGAGGGCGGATGCAATCGAGATCAAAATAACAAGGCGGCTCATGCTGTCGCTCTCCGTCGTGGCGCGCCCTGGCGCGATGGCTTGTCGAAGACCATGACTTTGGAAACGAAGGCATTGACGTCGCGCACATGCTTGAGGCCGCAACCCGCGGCGATGGCGCGAAAGTCCTCCCGCAGATACCCGGTGTAATACGGCTCATGGTAGTTCTGCGGGAACAGCTCCAGCATCCCGTCATAGTCCGGCTCGTCACCGATCTGCAGCGAATCGACGACCACGAGGCGACCGCCCGGCTTGAGCACGCGCGCGAACTCGCGAAACACGGTGCGACGGACTTTGGGCGGCAGCTCATGAAACATGAAAATGCTCGTCACCGCGTCCTGGCTTTCGTTCTGCAGCGGAATGGCTTCGCCGTTCGCGACCATGAGCTCGATCCAGCACCGGCGTTTCAAATGCCGCTTCGCCTCCGCGGCGTAAGCTTCCGACATGTCGATCCCCAGCGCCGGCAGGCGCGGCCATGCCTGCTTGCAGAAGTCGAGAAAACGCCCGGTGCCGCAACCGACGTCGAGCAACCGGAGGCGGCGCTGGTCGCGCCCGGCGAACACCTCATGCAGCGGCGGCAGTGCCTGCCTGCGGGTCGCATTGGCCGTGCCGTTGAACAGCACCTCCACCTGGGTGTCGTAGCGCTGCGCCGAGTCGTCGGTCAGCCAGCCGCCTGACTGGAAGTGGAAATTCTGCAGGTAGTAGCCGGGCCGCTTGCCCCGCGTCTCCTCGGTCAGCACCTGCCGATGCTCGCGGTTTTCGCGCCGGCGATGGACGTCCGGCAGGTCTTCGAAGAACAGGCGCGAGCGGTAGAGCAGCGCCGGCCACGAACCGTCGTGGTCCGCGGGCAGGGGATAGATGCCGGCTTCCACATTGGCGAGATCCTGCCGGAATAAGGCAGCCATATCCGCATAGAGACGATTGCGTCCGGGCACAGGGGCATCGGTGCGAGCCGGCCGGCGCGGGCTCTGCCCGCTGCGCTCCCGCACGGCCGCGGACAGCCGGCGCATCACCACGCCATGGCCCATGTACCAGGCAACGCGCGGCAACTGCGTTGCTCCATAGGCGATACGGGTGGCGAAGCGAGCAACGGGAGGGGCCATGGCGTTAACCGGCGGTGCAGGGGCGCATGACCCCAATATGGGTGCGAAAGCCGAAGTGGTCCACTGAAGCTTGGCGCCGGCATGCGTCCCACACGGCCGCGCGGGCGCCGGTCGACGCATACAGGCGACAGCTTCGGAACATTTGATTGCGAGGGAGGTTGGTCCCCCGAATGGAGGCAACCAATGAATAGTCAACAACCTTCCGGCACCAACATCTCCTCATCCCAGTCAGCGCGATCCAGCCAGCCGGGATCGGAGCAAGGCGTCCGGGCAAAAGCAGGCGAAGCTGTCTCGAAGCTCGCCGATGTCGCGCAGCAGGCCGGCACCCAGGCGAAGGAGGCCGCCTCGTCGCTCGCGTCCGACGCCAATGACAGGGCAAAGGGCTTCTTGACGCAGCAGGTGGCGTCCGGCGCGGACCTGGCGGGTCACGTCGCCGACTCCGTCCGTTCGGCGGCCGACAGCCTTGACCACAGCGCCCCGCAACTCGCCAATTTTGTACGCAGCGCGGCGGAGCGGGTGGAGGAGTTCTCCGAAGACATGCGCGGAAAGTCGGTCGACGAACTGATGCGGACCGCATCCGACTTCACCCGCCGACAGCCCGCCCTGGTGTTTGGCTTGGCCTCGCTTGCGGGCTTCGTTCTCCTGCGCGTGCTCAAGAGCAATCCTGATGCGGGCAGTTCCCGCAACAGCCGTCGCGGTCGTGGCAGTGAGCGGTTTGAAGGGTCGGGACAATTCCATGGCGTATGAACGGTTGCGGAACTCCGGCCTGACCCAGGCATTGAGCGACCTTTTCGCCGATCTCGGCGATCTCGTTCAGAAGGAGATCCAGCTCGCCAAGGCCGAGATCACGGAGAAGATCACCTCACGCCTGCGCGCCAGCGTCTGGATGGTCGCCGCCGGGTTTCTCGGATTGATCGCGGCGCTGCTGGTCGTGGAAGCGGCCGTCTTTGCCCTCGCGAGCCTGGGGCTTGAGCTGCATTGGGCGTGCTTGCTGGTGGCCGCGGTGCTCGCCGCCGCTGGTGCCGCAGCGTTTTATCACGGCCGTTCCGTGGCGGAGACCGAGTTGCTCCCCACCCGATCGGTCAGACAAATCACACAAGATATCAAGACAGCCAAGGAGCAACTGACATGAGCCGCTATCCCACTGATACCTCGTTCCAAGCCGGTGATTGGCTTGCGGGCGCGGCTCGCCGCAATCCCGAAGCGCTGCTGCTGCTGGCAGCTGGAGCCTGCCTCCTGATGCGCAGCCGCGGAAGCTCGTCGTCGCGATCGCCCGCGCGGAGCCAATACCGTGACATCGATCACGGCCAGCAAGCAGGTTCGGGTCGCACATCCTCGAGTGCGGGACGGACGGCATCCAATTTGCGGGAGGGCATTTCCCGCGCCGCTGACAGCGCGGCCGACTACGCATCCGACATCAAGGAGCGGGTGTCCGACACCGCGAGCGCCTATGCCGACTCCATATCGGAGTTCGCCCAGGACACCACTCGCGCTGTGTCCGAGCGCTCGAGCCGATTGGGCCGTCAGGCGCAGTCCACGCTGCAGGACGGCGTGGAGCGCGTGCTGCGCGACCAGCCGCTGGCGGTGGCGGTTGCCGGGCTCGCCGCCGGTGCGGCGGTCGCTGCCCTCTTCCCGTCGACCGAGGTGGAGGGCCGCACGTTGGGCGGCGCTCGCGAGGCCCTGACGGGCGCGGCCGGCAAGGCCGGCGAAATGGTCATGGACGCGGCGGAAAAAGCCAAAGAGCGTCTGCAGAGCGCAGCCGAGGAACGCGGATTCAGCGCGGCAGGTCTTCAAGGGCTGGCCGGCGAGGTTGCCGAGACCTTCACCGGTGCGGTCGCCGGCAAGTCCGACAGCCCTCCCACCGTTCCGAAGAGCTCGGCATCCTCCGCCTCCACCCAAGGTGGTTACGGTGCCAACCAGAGCCTCTCGGGAGTCGGCGCGAAACGCGACACGACTCGTAGCCCTGACATTTCGCGGGCGAACAACGAGCCCGGACGGGGCAACCGATGAGTGACGCTGAATTGAACGCGCTCGAACGCGACGTCGAGCAGGCAAGAGCCCGATTTGCTGATGACCTGGCGCGCCTGCGTTCGCCAAGCACCCTGGCGCGTTTCAAGGACGATGCGTGGGCCGAGGCGCGCGACACCAAGGACGAATTGGTCGGCAAGACCAAGGAGGCCGCCAAAGACGGTGCTCAGCGGCTTTTCACCGAATTGAAGGAGCGCGCTGCCGCCAATCCGGTGGCGGCCTTGGCGATCGGCGCCGGCTTGGCGTGGCGGCTCGTGCATCGGCCTCCGATTGCGACGCTGCTGGTGGGCATGGGCGTCGTCGGCCTGCTGCGGACGTCGCCCGCGCGCAACTCCGAACCCTATATGGGCTTGCACGACGAGGACCCCCGTTTGCTCCACCGATACGGCGCGCGCGAGCCGGGGCTGGCAGCGCGTGCCGGCGAATTGGCCGATGTCGTCAAGGACAAGGTTCAGGATTGGAGCGCCGAAGCAGGGGATGCCGCACGCGCAACCGCAACGCAAGTTGCCGAAACGACGACCGCCGTGGCGGAGCGGGCTTCGCGGGCTTTGCGCGACGTACGCGATGTCGCGCGCGACACTGCCGAGAATGTCGGAGACCGCGCTGCGACGATGGCTGAGCGGGCGTCCGATGGCTTGCATGACGCGAAGAACACGGCCCGCATCACCGCGGCCGGTGTAGGCGACAAGGCGGCGGCGGTGGCGGGACAGGCGTCGCAGGCCGTACAGGATGCGTCCGACACCGTGCGCGAGACCGTCGCCCACATGGCAGACAAGGCTGCGGTCCTGGGACAGCAGGCGTCTCATCGAATCTATGAGGCTCTCCCGGACAAGGAGGATCGAGATACCTATCTGCTGGGCGCCGCCGCGCTTGCCGTCGCCGCCGCCGTCGGCATCGCATACCAGCGCCGCTCCCCTCATGAGGATAGCGCTCGTCGTTGACACGCGCGTTTTGGAAGGGTCGCCGAAACTCCGCGTCGCCTCGACGGCGTTGGTGAGCCGGCTGGTTTGTCGGTGGGTTGCAGACTACAATACTGCGAATCCACCGTGGGAGGAGTCCATGAAAAAACTGACGCTGGTGCTCGCCCTCTGCATCATGTCCGGCCCCGCCTTCGCGACCTGCAAGTCCGACGCCGCGGACAAGAAGCTTGCCGGCGCTGCGCTCAAGAGCTTCATGACCAAGTGCGAGCGGGATGCGACCACCACCTGCGAGACCGACTCCAAGGACAAGAAGCTCGCTGGCGCCGCGAAGACCAGCCACATGAAGAAGTGCGTGGGCGACGCGGTCGGCACCTAGACGACTCCGGCGGCGCACGCATTGAGGCGTGAGCCGGCGGGATCACGCGGTGGTCCTGCTGCCGGCACTGAACATCGTCGTCGGCCGCCTACATGCGTGCGCGATTGACGTGTGCGCGGTGACGCGTACGCGATAAAGTCCGGAACGGGCAGGCCCGCACTTCGTTGCAAGTTCGAGGTTTCAACTCACGCGGCGGACCGCTGAGCGCGCCCGTGCGCCGGGATGGCCATGACCTTTCAGCACGGCGCGCTCACCCGGTTCGTGCTTCTCTATGCCGGACTCTTCAGTGCGTTCGGACTGGTCTCGCCGTTCCTGCCGGCGTTCCTGGCCTCGCGCGGTCTTCCGCCCGAAGACCTCGGGCTGGTCCTGGGCGCAGGAACCGCGGTGAGGCTTGTCTTCGGTCCGTTCGCCGGACGCCTCGCTGACCGCTTCCACGCTTTTCGTGCCGAGCTTGCGATGTTCGCCATTCTCGCGGCGATGGCCGCGCTGTCGTATTTCGCGGTCGGCGCCGTCTGGATGGTCGTGGTCGTCAGCCTGTTCCAGGCCGCTGCCCTCGCGCCGCTCGTGCCGCTCGCCGACGCGTTGTCGCTCGCCCACGCGCGACGGGCACGAGACGGCAAACCCGGCGGGTTTGAGTACGGATGGGTGCGCGGCGCGGGCTCTGCGGCATTCGTCCTGGGCACGCTGCTGGCCGGACAGGTCGCGGGTATCTATGGGCTCTCCACGGTGATCTGGCTGGGCGCGGTCTGCCTGCTTGCGGCCTCGATGGCCACGATCCTGGTGCCCGCGTTCCCCGCGGGTCCGCCACGCGCTGCCGATGCCGGCAGCGCGCGCGTCCCTTGGCGCGTGCTGTTTCGCCGGCGGGCATTCGTACGCGTCGTCGTCATTGCCGCACTCGTTCACGGCAGTCATGCCATGTACGATTCCTTTGCGGTGATCCGCTGGACCGATGTCGGCATCGCTCCCGCCACGACGGCCGTGCTCTGGTCGGAGTCGGTTGCGGCCGAAGTGCTGGTCTTTCTGTTCCTGGGTCCGCGCCTCCTCGGACTGCTCAACCCGGCCGGTGCGCTGGCGCTTTCGGCGGTTTCCGGCTTCGTGCGTTTCGGCGTCATGGCGCAGACCGCCGATGTGACGGCGCTCGCGCTGGTGCAGCCCCTGCACGGATTCACCTTTGCGCTGCTCCACCTCGCCTGCATGCGCATCATCGCGGACACCGTGCCGCGCGATTTGGCGGGAACGGCGCAGGCCGTCTATGGCCTCGTCGGGGTTGGCGGCGCCACCGCCGTCCTGACGGTCGTGTCGGGATGGCTGTTCGCGCGCTTCGGACCCAGCGGCTTCTGGGTCATGGCCGTGCTCTGCATTCTTGCTTTGCCCGTCGTCGGCTCGTTGCGTCGCGCGTTGCAACGCGACGACAGGAGTCAACGCCGGTCACGCCGGCTGCGGCCATCGCAGGTAATCCGCCCGCGAGCGCGGCGACCTCGGAATCGGACCGCTAGTGCGGTGGATTTGAAGTTCCTATCATTATAGCCGCGCGTTTGTGTAGGAACTTCAAATCCAAAAACCGCACTAGAACCATAAATTGCTAGTGTCCCTTTGATTCCGAAGTTCGCAAACGAGTGTGCCGCGCAATGATGCGAACTTCGGAATCGGGACACTAGCCTGCCTTCTTCAACTTTTCAGCGACACGCGGCGCGAAATAGCTGAGCACGCCGCACGCACCCGCGCGCTTGAACGCGATCAGGCTTTCCATCATGGCCTTCTCGCCGTCGAGCCATCCGTTCTGCGCCGCCGCCATGATCATCGAGTACTCGCCCGACACCTGGTAGGCGAATGTCGGCACGCCGAACGCGTCTTTCACGCGGCACAAGATGTCGAGATAGGGCATGCCCGGCTTGACCATGACCATGTCGGCGCCCTCGGAGATGTCGAGCTCGACCTCGCGCAGCGCCTCGTCGGTGTTGGCCGGATCCATTTGATAGGTGCGCTTGTCGCCGGTGAGTGTCGTGGCCGAGCCCACGGCGTCGCGGAACGGGCCGTAGAACGCCGAGGCATATTTCGCCGCGTAGGCCATGATCGACACGTCGGCAAAGTCGGCCTGGTCGAGTGCCGCGCGGATCGCCGCGACGCGGCCATCCATCATGTCCGATGGCGCGATGATGTCGCAGCCGGCCTCGGCCTCCACCAGCGCCTGCTTCACCAGCACCTCGACCGTCTCGTCGTTGATGATCGCGCCGTCGCGCAGCAGGCCGTCATGGCCGTGGCTGGTATAGGGATCGAGCGCGACGTCGCAGAGGATGCCGATCTCCGGCACCTCCTTCTTGATCGCGCGGATGGCGCGGCAGACCAGGTTGTCCGGATTGAGCGCTTCGCTGCCGTCCTCGTCGCGCCGCTTGGGATCGGTATAGGGAAACAGCGCGATGCAGGGGATGGCAAGCTTGGCGGCCCGCTCGGCGTCCCGCACCGCCTGATCGATCGAGAGCCGCTCGACGCCAGGCATCGAAGGCACCGGGATCCGCGCCTTCGTCCCGTCGACCAGGAACAACGGCCAGATCAGATCGTCCGTGGTCAGGACGTTCTCGCGCACCATGCGCCGCGCCCACTCGGCCTTCCGGTTGCGGCGCGGGCGGGTGGTGAGGTCGAGCCGCTTGACCGGCCTGGTTTCGACCGGGGCGAGACGGGCTTCGATCGGACGGCCGTACTTGATGGCCATTGCGGCGCTCCATGTCTTATCGGCCCTAAGTCTTGGTCGGCCCTTTTTAACCGTTCCACGAAAGGCCCGCCAGCGCCGCGGCTGCGGGGCAGGTGGCGCCGGCCGCATTGTCGATCGGCGGCGGGCTGCCATCTCCCGGGCTCGCGCCGCGGCGCAGCGTGGGCGGGAGCCGGAAGGAACGCGTGGATTTGCCGGTCGCGCCGGCCTCGGGCAGGATGCGGCAGGCATTCATCATCACAGAGCCCCTGCATGTCGACCTTCGGCCCCGATCAGTCGCCGCCGCCGGCGATCTCCAACAAGCAACTCGCCCTGATCGTCTACATCCTCTATTTCGTCGCCTACTTCACCGGCATCACCGCGTTGATCGGCGTGATCATCGCGCATGTGCAGGTCGCCTCCGCCGATCCGTTGTTGGCGACGCATTATCGATTTCAGATTCGCACCTTCTGGATCGGCATCCTGTATCTGGTGATCGGAACCATCCTCACCGTCGTGATCGTCGGCATCGCCATCCTGCTCTGGTGGTTCGTCTGGTCGCTCGTGCGCAACGTGAAGGGCACGCTCGCCTTGAACGACAACAAGCCGATTGCCAATCCGGCTTCGTGGATGTTCGGCTAGACGACACGTCCGCAACGGCTACGCGCGGATCGGCGCATTTCTCTGCGCCGTCTTGTCGGCGTGATTCGCGCGCGAAGGAACGGGCATCGTGAGTGATGTGATCCGTCGTTATCCGCTGATCTCCTATTTCGCCATCGCGTATGCCGGCTCGTGGGTGGTGTGGGCGCTTTTCGTGCTCTCGCTGGAGGGAAGCGGGCTTCTGCCGTTCCACGCTCCAGCGAGCTTCATGGTGTTGGTCGGGATCGGCACGTTTTCAGGGCCGACCGTGAGCGCGGTTGTCGTCACCGCCGTCACCGAGGGCCGGGCGGGCATTGTCCGCCTGCTTCGGCGAATTGTGCAGTGGCGCGTGGGCCTCGCCTGGTACCTGTTCGCGTTCGTCGGCCTTCCGGCGATCGAAACGCTCGGCACGATCGCGATCCCGGGCGCCCTGGCGTCGGTCACCCCGATTGATCGTGCTGCCGGAACTGATGTCGGCCGCGGTCTTTTTCGTCTACCCCGCGCTCCTGGCGGGACCGCTGGGCGAGGAGATCGGCTGGCGGGGCGTTGCGCTTCCGCGCTTGCAACAGCTCCACGGGCCCGTGAAGGCAAGCCTGATCCTGGGTGTCCTGTGGGCGTTCTGGCACGCGCCGATCTGGTTCAGCGGGCAATGGTCCACACCCAGCGTTCCCAACATCGCCGTGTACGTGTTCTGGATCGTGGCGGTGACGTTCATCTTCACCTGGGTCTTCAACAACACCCGGGGCAGCGTGTTCATGGCGATCCTGCTCCACGGGACCATGGACGTCTTTCCCAATGCGTTCCTGCTGGCGCACTTGCCCGGCGCCGCCGAGATGACGAGCGCAGGCGTGCTGTCGATGTATTGGGGGCTGGCGCTCGGCTTCGGCTTGTTCGCGCTGCTGCTCGTCATCTTCACGCGCGGCCGGCTGGGGAAGCAGGACGGACCCGGGTGAAGGGCGGCGAACGCGCTTGGGCTGCGCGGGATCCGCAGCCGGGTGCCCTGGACTTCGGCTCGTGCCGCGCCATGATCGTGCCCCGGTACGCCCATGGTTGAGACTGTCCAAATCCTGGTCCTGCTGCTGGCCGTGGTTGCCGCGGTTGCGGTGGTGGCCGCCCGCCTCGAAATCCCGCCGGCCATTCTCCTGGTCATCGCCGGGGTGATCCTGGCGCTCATCCCCGGGCTGCCGTCGGTCGAGCTTGCGCCCGAGCTGGTGCTGCTCTTGGTGCTGCCGCCGGTCATCTATTCGGCCGCGGTGTCGATGAGCTGGAACGAGTTCCGCTTCAATCTGCGTCCGATCTCTCTCCTGGCGGTGGGATGCGTCGTGTTCACCACCGTGGCGGTTGCGGCGGCAACCCATTGGCTCCTCGGCCTGCCGTGGCCGGTGGGTTTCGTGCTGGGCGCGATCGTCTCGCCGCCGGACGCCGTGGCGCCGCTGTCGATCCTGCGCAGGATGCAGCTTCCCCGGCGCATCCTGGTCGTTCTCGAAGGGGAGGGATTGGCCAACGACGCCACCGCGCTCATCCTCTATCGGTTCGCGGTCGCCGCGGTGAGCGCCGGCGTGTTCTCGTTCGGTCAGGCCGCGGGAACGTTCGTCGCCATTGTCGTTGGCGAAATCCTCTGGGGTATCGGCGTCGGCTGGCTGATGCTGCGCCTGCGGCGCTGGGTGCACAATCCGCCGGTCGAGATCACGCTCTCTGTGCTGACGCCGTTTCTCGCCTATTGGCCGCCCGAGCATCTCGGCGGCTCCGGCGTGCTCGCAACCGTCACTGCCGGACTCTACATCAGCTGGAACGGCCTTCGCCTGATCAGCGCCGCCACCAGGCTGCAAGGAATTTTCTTCTGGAGCTTCTTCCTCTACCTGGTCGAGGGCCTGGTGTTCCTCGCCACCGGCCTGCAGGCGCGCACGCTGATGGCCCGCATCGAACACTATCCGGTGTCCGAGCTCGTCGCCTCCGCCGCCATCGTCAGCGCCGTCGTGATCGTCGCCCGGTTCGTGTGGATGTTTCCCGCCATCTATGTCCCGCGCTGGCTCTCCGCCTCGTTGCGGCGCAGGGATCCATCGCCGCCATGGCAGTGGCCGTTCGTGCTTGCCTTCACCGGCGTGCGCGGGATCGTCTCGCTCGCCGCCGCACTCGCGATCCCGTTCGCAACTGCCGAGGGATCCCCGTTCCCGGCCCGCGACCTCATCCTGTTCCTGACTTTTTCCGTGATCGTGGTGACGCTGGTGGTGCAGGGCCTGATGCTTCCCTTCGTCATCCGACCGCTCGGCCTCGCCCATGCCGGCCGCCGCGAGCGCCACGCCCAACGGGTCGAGGAGGAGCATGCGCGGCAGCAGGCGATCGAGGCCGGGATTGCGCGGCTGGAGCAGCTCGCGTTGGAGCGCGATCTACCCGAGGAGCTCGTGCGATCGTTGCATGCGCATCAGCGGGAGCGGCTCAGGCATGCCGAGCACAGCAGCGATGGCGACGCCGCGCACAAGAAGCTCATCGAGCTGCACTGCGATATCGAGCTCCTGCTGATCGAGACCGAGCGGCAGCACGTCAACGATCTCTTCCGCAGCGGCAAGCTCAAGGACGAGGCGCGGCGACGGATCGAGCGTGAGCTCGATCTGCGCGAGGCCCAGATCGAGAACCGGCGCGAGGAGCCGTGAATTGCGCAACGGGGCCGGGTCCGAGCGCATTACCGCGCGATTGACGGCCGCAGATGCCCGCACTATCGGTCGCCCCCATGGATTTCGAGCTCAGCGAGCAGCAGCGCGCCATCAAGGACACCGCCCGCGCCTTTGCCCATGGCGAGATGATGCCGTTGGCCCGCCAGTGGGACGAGGAGGAAGTGTTCCCGGCGGACACGCTGCGCCAGGCCGCGGCGCTCGGCTTCGGCGGCATCTACGTCTCCGCCGATCTCGGCGGCTCGGCGCTCTCACGGCTCGACGCGGCGCTGATCTTCGAGGAGCTGGCGCAGGGCTGTCCCTCGACCGCCGCGTACATCTCCATCCACAACATGGTCGCATGGATGATCGACGCCTATGGCGCAGGCGAGCTGCGAGAGCGCCTGCTGCCCGATCTTTGCAGCATGGCGAAGTTCGCCAGCTACTGCCTGACCGAGCCCGACTCCGGGTCGGACGCCGCGAGCCTGAAAACCCGCGCGGTGCGCGAGAGCGACCACTACGTGCTCGACGGCAACAAGGCGTTCATCTCGGGCGGCGGCCGTTCCGACGTCTATATCGTCATGGCGCGGACGGGCGAAGGCGGCCCCCGTGGCATCTCCTGTTTCCTGGTCGAGAATGGCACGCCCGGGCTCTCCTTCGGCGCCAAGGAGAAAAAGCTCGGATGGCACTCGCAGCCGACCGCGATGGTCATATTGGAGGGCTGCCGCATCCCGGTTGCGAACCGCATCGGCGCCGAGGGGCAGGGCTTCAAGATTGCCATGCGCGCGCTCGACGGCGGCCGTCTCAACATCGCGGCCTGCTCGCTTGGGGGCGCGCAATTCTGTCTCGACCGCACCGTCACCTATATGAAGGAAAGAAAGCAGTTCGGCACGCGGCTGGCGGATTTTCAGGCGCTCGGTTTCCGCATCGCCGACTATGCGACCGCGATCGAGGCGGCGCGGCTGATGCTGCATCGCGCGGCCTCGGCGCTCGATCTGGGTGATCCCAACGCCACCAGGCTGGCGGCCATGGCCAAGCGGCTGGCGACCGATACCGGCTTCGACGTGGTCAATGGCTGCCTGCAGCTCCACGGCGGCTACGGCTATCTGCGCGATCATCCCATCGAGCGCGTTCTGCGGGACCTGCGCGTGCACCAGATCCTCGAAGGCACCAACGAGGTGATGCGGGTGATCGTCAGCCGGGACATGTTGGGAAATTGAGCGGGCACCGGACATGATCGTCGGCCAGCTTGCTTTGATCGCGGCCGCCGCGTTTGCCGGCGCTGCAATCTATGTCAACGTCGCCGAGCAGCCGGCGCGGCTCGTGCTCGACGATCGGGCGATGCTCGCCCAGTGGAAGCGCAGCTACGACAACGCCTCGGTCATGCAGGCGGGTCTTGCGCTGGTGGCGTGCGCCCTTGGCGTCATCGCGTTCTTCTTGAGCCATGACTGGCGGTGGCTTCTGGGCGCGCTCCTCATCCTCGCGCCGTGGCCATGGACCATCTTCGTCATCATGCCGGTCAATCGGCGGCTGAAGGCGACGGCGCCCGACGCCGCGCAGAGCGACACGCGCGCATCGGTCGAGCACTGGGGACGCCTGCATGCCGGGCGCAGCGCATTCGGCATTGCGGCTACGCTGGTCTATCTGTGGGTGGCCGCGTGACGGCAGAGCGCGCAGACGGTGCCGACATCCTGTTCGAGCGCCGCGGCGCGGCGGGCCTCGTCACGCTCAATCGGCCGCAGGCGCTCAATGCGGTCTCGCTCGCGATGGTGCGCGCGCTCACGCAGCAGCTCGCGCAATGGGAGGACGATCCCGCGATCACGCGGGTGATCGTCACCGCCAGCGGCGGGCGCGCGTTCTCGGCCGGCGGAGATCTGCGGGCGCTCTACGATTCCGGGAAGGCCGGGCGCTATGACGACGCGCTCGAATATTTCCGCGAGGAATACGCGCTCAACGCCCGCATCAAACGCTACCGCAAACCTTATGTCGCGCTCATCGACGGCATCGTCATGGGCGGCGGCGTCGGCGTCTCGGTCCACGGCTCCCACCGGGTCGCCGGCGACACGTTCACCTTCGCCATGCCGGAGGTGAGCATCGGCTTCTTTCCCGACGTCGGAGGAACCTGGTTCCTGCCGCGGTTGCCGGGAGAGCTCGGCACCTATTGTGCCCTCACCGGCGAGCGGCTCAATGCCGCGGACGGGGTCGAGGCTGGGATAGCCACCCACCGCATCGCCTCGTCCCGGTTCGCCGACCTGGTCGACGCCTTGTGTGGTGCGGTGTCGGTCGATGCGATCCTCGGCGCCTTCGAACAGCCGGCGGAGGGCGTCGCGGTGGTGGCCCACCAGGCCGCGATCGATCGGCTGTTCATCGGCGCCGAGGTCGAACACATTCTCGCCGTCCTCGACGCCGAGGCAGGCCGGAATGGGGCGCATGCGGCGTTCGCAGCGGCCGCCGCCGCCTTGATGCGCACAAAATCCCCCACGAGCCTCAAACTCGTGCTTGAGCAGATGCGGCGCGGCGCGACGCTCGATTTTGCCGAATGCATGCGCACCGAGTTCCGCATAGTGTCGCGCGTCGTGCGTGGACACGACTTCTACGAAGGGAGTCCGGGCTTTGCTGATCGACAAGGACCAGGCGCCGCGCTGGAGACCATCGACGCTGGCGGACGTGGCCGCGGCCGACGTGGAACGCTATTTTGCGCCGCTGGCGCGGGAACTCGAGCTGCCATGACGAATGCCGATCAGCCGCAGACGCTCGAGCCCGTCCATGCCGGCGACGACGAAGGTGAGGCCAGGCAATGGTCGCGGCGGTTCGTCCTGTTCCTGCGCGCCATGGCCGCACTGTCGCTCGCCAAGGGCCTCTATCACTGGGCGATCGTGTGCGGGATCGGGGCGCCGTTTCCGTCCGGTTTCGATTCCTATGCGAGCCCGTATCAGGCCGCGACAGTGTTCTTTGCTGTGATCGATCCGGTTGCGGGCGTGGGATTGTGGTTGGCGGCGCCGTGGGGCGCGGTGGTTTGGCTCACCTCCATCATTTCCATGGCCGCGGTCGAGATCCTGTTTCCCCAGATCTACGGCGGCAACATGTGGGTGGTCGCGATAGAAACGGTGCTGCTCGGCGTGTATCTGTGGCTCGCGCTGATGGCCGCACGCGAACAGCCAGCGTGAGCGCCGGAGCATTTTCCGGAAAAGCAACCGGGGTGGAGAGCGTCATGGCAAGGATCGGCTTCATCGGGCTCGGCAATATGGGCCTTCCGATGGCACAGAATCTGCTCAAGGCCGGGCACGCGGTCGCGGGCTTCGACCTGAACGTGGAGGCAAGCGAGCGATTGACGGCGAGCGGCGGCACCCGGTCGAATTCGGTGGAGGAGGCGTGCAAGGACGCCGAGGTCGTGATCACGATGCTGCCGGCGGGCGAGCACGTCCGCGACGTCTATCTCGGCGACGGCGGCGTGCTTGCCCATGTGGCGCCGGGGACGCTCCTCATCGATTCCTCGACCATCGACGTGGAAACCACCCGCGCGGTGGCGCAGGCCGCCGAGGGCAGGGGACTTCCCATGGTCGATGCGCCGGTGTCCGGCGGCGTGGCCGGCGCCGAGGCGGCAACGCTGACCTTCATGGTCGGCGGCGCCGATGAAGCCTTCGGGCGCGCAAGCCCGGTGCTGGAGAACATGGGCAAGACCATCGTCCATGCCGGCGGTCCCGGCACCGGTCAGGCGGCGAAGATCTGCAACAACATGATCCTCGGCGCATCGATGATCGTGGTTTCGGAAGCGTTCCTGCTGGCGGAGAAGCTCGGCCTCGATGCGCAGCGGCTGTTCGACATCGCGTCGAAGTCGTCGGGCCAATGCTGGTCGCTGACGAGCTATTGCCCGGTGCCCGGGCCGGTGCCGACCTCGCCCGCGAACCGCGACTATCAGGCGGGCTTCTCAGCGGCGATGATGCTCAAGGACTTGAAGCTGGCGCAAGCCGCCGCGCGCGCCACCCGCGCCACGACGCCGCTCGGCGCCGGCGCGGCCGCGGTGTACGAGCGCTTCGTCGATAGCGAAGACGGCAGCGTCGATTTTTCCGGCATCATTCGCTACCTGCGCGGGCCCTGAAAAACCTGCCGGGCACCGCAGGTCCGATGCTCGGCATCGTGAACGAGACGTTACGGAAGTGCGAGAAGTGCCCGTCGTTACGGCGTCAATCGATCGTTCACCGTTCCAAATAAACCTTCTCTTTATCGTGTTACTTAAGCCGATTTTAGACCCCCGGGCGTAGGTTGGACGTCGAGCGGGGGCACAGGGCCTCGCGATCATAAGAACGACAACCGATAGGAAAGCGTCATGATCCAAGCAGTCGCAAAAGTGATGGAGCCCACCGAGCGTGCAGGGCGCTTCGATCCCACCCGTTCGCTCTATCTCGAAACCTTGACTCTGGTTGAGCGGCTGCATCGCCGCCTGCTCGAAGTCATCAAGGACGAATTCGATCGCCGCGGGCGCGCCGATATCAATTCGGTGCAGGCGCTGCTCCTCTACAATATCGGTGAGAAGGATCTCACCGCGGGTGAGCTGCGCACGCGCGGCTACTACCTCGGCTCCAACGTCTCCTACAATCTCAAGAAGCTCGTGGAGATGGGGTATCTCGATCACCAGCGCTCGCGCGTCGACCGCCGCTCGGTGCGCATCAAGCTCACCGACAAGGGCCGCGAAGTGCGCGACATCGTGGATATGCTTTACCAGAAGCACATCGGCACGGTGACCCAGGTCGGCGGCATCAATTCCGACGAGTTCGCCACCCTCAACAAGTCGCTGCAGCGCCTCGAGCGCTTCTGGACCGACCAGATCCTCTATCGCATGTAATTGCCCGTTAGAGTCTCGACCCCCCTCCGCCCCGGCTCGTGCCGGGGCTTTTTTTTGGCCGGCGCCGCCCAGTCGTCACCGAACGGCGCGCTCCTCAGTACGTTGGCAAGTGCTGGCGATATTGGCGCCGCGGCGGACGCTTCGTGGCCTTGCCCGCCTCATGGCCGCTGCTACAGTTTGCCGGCACGCATGGCATGCAGTGAAAGCAATGAAGATCATCACGCTGGCGCTCTTGTTGCTCGGGACCGCGGTCGGCGCCGCCTCCGCGCAGACGACGGCCGAGTTTCCCACCCGACCGGTAAAGCTGCTGGTGCCGTTTGCGGCCGGCGGCCCGACCGACGTGGTGGCGCGCATCCTTGCCGATTTCCTAACGGCGCGCTGGAACGGCCAGTCGGTGGTGATCGAGAACCGCCCGGGCGCCGGCACGATCGTGGCGACCGCGGCCGTCGCCAAGTCGCCGGCCGACGGCTACACCATGCTCGTCGCCACCAATTCCCTGCTGATCAATCCGGCGATCGGGCAAAAGCTGCCTTACGACACCGAAAAGGATTTCGCCGCCGTGAGCATGGTGGCCACCCAGCCGGTGGCGCTCGTGGCTAACAAAGCGTTTCCCGCCGAGACCGTTCCGCAACTGGTCGAGGTCGCGAAGAAAAGCCCCGAGCCGCTCAATTTCACCTCGCCGGGACCGCGCGGCGTGGGGCACCTCGCCGGCGAGATGCTCAAGCAGCGCGCCGGCATCAACATGACCCACATCAACTACAACGGCAGCGCGCCGGCCTTGACCGACGTGATCGCGGGGCGCGTGCCGCTGATGTTCGACATCTGGCACTCGGCCAAGCGCTACGTCGCGTCCGGCGATCTCAAGCTGATCGCCGGCGCCGGCGCGCAGCGTCTCGGCGATGCGCCTGACGTGCCGACGATCGCCGAGACCTACTCCAGGCTTCGACGTCATTGCGTTCAACGCCCTTGTCGCCCCCGCGGGCGTGCCCGCGCCGGTGCTCGACAAGTTGTCGGCCGATATTCGCGC
This sequence comes from uncultured Alphaproteobacteria bacterium, assembly GCA_963725065.1. Lineage (GTDB taxonomy): Bacteria > Pseudomonadota > Alphaproteobacteria > Rhizobiales > Xanthobacteraceae > VAZQ01. Next base: position 55,859 of record CAVRXD010000027.1, on the reverse strand, counting down.
GGTGGTGAATTCGCTGGAGTTCGCCGACAAGGTCCGCAATCTCGGCATCTTCCCGCTTGGGAACACGCCGCAGGAGCTCGATGCCTGGATGCGCAAGGAGATCGCGCGCTGGGCGGAGATCGCCAAGGCCGCCAACATCAAGGCGGATTAGGTCAGGTCTGTGCTCGAAAACCAATCATGACCGCTTGCCCGCCAGAAGCGCGGGGAAAGCGGACGTTCAAAAACCACTGCTTAACGCGAAAAACCGACCTGCCCAACTTGCAGTTCGCATGCGTTGTCTCCCGCGACGACCTCTCAGGTTCGCGTGATAGACAGACCGCCGTCCACCAGCATGGCGGTCCCCGATTGGAAACTCGACGCATCGGAGGCGAGATAGAGCGCCGCTTGCGCCAGCTCATCCGGTGACGCAATGCGCTTCAACGCATGCAGGTTCGTGAGATAGGCTTTCTCTTCGGCGGTCTCGTTCGCGACCTGATACATGGCCGTCTCGACGGCGCCGGGAAGAATCGCGTTGACCCGGATGTTCTGCGGCCCGTATTCCGCGGCGAGGACCTGCGTCAGACCGATCAGCCCGGATTTGCTCGCCGCATAGGCCGCGACATTGGGGAAACCAACGGTGTAGCCGACAAACGTGCTGGTGAAGATGATCGAGCCTTTGCCTTGCTTCAGCATGGCCGGGATCTGATGCTTGGCGGCGAGGAACGCGCTCGTCAGATTGACCTTGAGCGCCTCGTTCCAGCCTTCGAGCGAAATGCCCGTGGTCGGTCCCTTCTCGCCGAGTATGCCGGCGTTGTTGAAGGCGACATCGAGGTGGCCGTAACTCTCCTCCGCACGCTCCACCAGCTCTTTGGCAAACGCCTCGTCGCTGACGTCACCCGCGACGGCGAGGGCACTGCCTCCCTGGTCGGCAATTTCACGGACAAGGGAGTCCAATTCCGCCTTGCGACGAGCGGCGACGACGACCTTGGCGCCGGCGCGAGCAAACAGCTTTGCGGCCGCCCGTCCGATACCGGAACTCGCACCCGTCACGATCGCTGCCTTGCCCTTGAGGTCGATCATGACGGGTCTCCAACATAAGTCGCCGACCAACGGCGATGATGATTCCGCCGCCCCAGCCTACTTCCGGCCTTGTCCTGTCGTCGGATCGTCGGCCGGATTTTCGTACACCGTGTCGGTGGGACCGTTACCGGTGATCAGGACGATCACGGGCTCGTTACCAGTCATCGCGAAGTGCGCCCCATGCGAGGGTTCGGTGTAAACTGAACCGACGGGAAGCGTCTTCAGCTTGGCCTTGTCGAACTGCGTGCCATAGCCGAAGTGCCAAGTGCCCTTGAGCACGGTTCCGACCCGGTCACCGCCGTGATGATGTGCTGCGATCTGCGCATTCGGACCGACCTTGAGCAGCTGGGCATAAGGTCCGGGCTTGGACGCATCGCCAAGGATCGTGACCACTTGGACTTTGGCATAGCCGGATCCGCCCGCACCACCGGTCGGCTGGACGGCGGACAGTTCGGTGAGTGTCTTCGCGTAATCCGGAAGCTTGGGGCTGGCGTCCTGCGCCGAGGCGGCCGTTGTGGCAAGTGCAACAGTCAGGCCGGCCAACAATCGGGAGATGGTAATCGCTCATCCTTTCTGGTCTGGTCTTGAATCGGGCGGAGCTGCGCCGTCACGTCGGCCTGCACGACACCGTGCTAAGTCGTCTGCTTCGGCGCGTCCTCAGGAAGCTGGAGGAACTCAATCGTGATCCCGTCGGGGTCTCGCAGGTAGATCAGGCGAAGCCCTTCGCGCTCGCCGGACTCAACGGTCTGGGCATTGCCGACCGGCCGCCAGCCGGCGCGTGCGACACGTGCAAGCAGCGCGTCCATGTTCTCGACATAGAAGCCTAGATGGACAGACCCCACGTCGCAGGACCGTGGCTTGTAAGTCTGCCGGTCGCCAGGTGAGGTATATTCGAGCAGTTCGATCATGTGGCCCGGCCCCTCGACCATCGCGATCCGCAGGGCCGCACCTGGCACGCCGACCAGCTCCTCGATGAACGGCGTCGTTTCGAAGGCCCAGGTGTACAGGTGCCTGAAGCCCAGGACATCGACCCAGAAGGCCAACGAGGTCTCCAGCGACGACACCGTGAAGCCGGTATGGTCGACGCGCTTGATCCTGAACGCCTGCCCGCTTGCAGCCGTCCCTGACCGTATGACCGCGTTCATGACGCGTGGGCCTTGGCCCAGAAGCGGCGGAGCTGCTCCACGATGAAGTCGGTCTTTTCCTCAAAGACCCAATGCCCGCATTCCTCGATGACTCCACCTTCGGCGTGAGCCGCCATCGATCTTGCGCTGTCGATGCAGTGCGATGCGAAGGACGATCGTCCGCCCCAAGCCATGACCGGGATGGTCAGCTTATTCTTCGCGAACTCCGCAAGTTGCGCCGACTTCTCAGGGATGAAGCCGTAGTGGTTGAGGCTCGCCCGCAGGTTGCCAGGCTGCTTCATTTGCATGGCGTACTGCTGAACGTCCTCCTCGGGAATTGCGCTCGGGTTGTAGGCGAAATCCCGGAAGAAATGCCGAAGATACTGCTCCTCGCGCCCTTCAATGAGGAAGCGGGCGATATCCATGTTGGCGTGCATGGCGAGATGCCAATAGGCGACCCTCGGGTCGTTATAACCGGGATAGTCGAGCCCGAAGAACGGCGTCTCGATGGTTGCCAGTGACAGCGCACGTTCGCCGGCCATGTAGGCGAGGGCGACCGAGGGCGGGCCGCCAAGGTCGTGGCTGAGAATGTGAAAACGACCGGCGCCCTCGACGTCCGCGAGCTCGAGCATGTCCTGCGCGATCATCGCAGGCAGGTAGTCGGTATAGGGCTTGTCGCTGTCGGCGTATCCCCGCAGGTCCGGTGCGATGAATTGGTAGCTGTTCGAGCAGGTCTCGAAGAATGGCAGGAACTCGCGGTGGTTCTGCGGCCAGCCGTGAAGACAAAGAATGGCGGGGCCACTGCCTACGGTCACGTAGTGGAGGTTCACTCCATTCACGCTCGCTCGCTTGTGCTTGAGCTGTACCATCGCCGGCTCGGTTGAAGGTTCCAGGCTGGGAGACGGCAAGCGATCGCTTGCGGTGGTCAGGAGCATCGCAACCCCCTCACTATTCATGCGCCGATACGATTTTGGCGTAACCCGGCATCACGTCCTTTTGCTCGCCCGCAATTGCTGCGTTTGCTTGTTCTTGCCGGATTTTCTGTTGCGCTTTCTTGCAGGGTTCCCTCGAGAAGCATCGGCTGCAGCGTGATAGGCGCGGAGCGCCCTGGCGCGCGATTGTGGACGAAACCGGCTGCCGCGCATGACGCAGCCGCCGCGCGTCGATGGCTCCACGCCCTACTAGTGCAGTGGATTTGAAGTTCCTATGATTGTCGCCACGCGCTCGTCTGGGAACTTTCAAATCCAAAGACCGCATCCATGACCGGCCCGCTTCACGCCATCGACTGCGACGTGCATCCGACCGTGCCCGACATGAAGGCGCTGTTGCCCTATCTCGACGACTTCTGGCGCGAGACCGTGGAGGAGCGCGGCATCAACTCGCTCGAGACCGTCACCTATCCGCCCAACGCGCCGCTCACCGCGCGCGCGCAATGGCGCGACCAGCACGGCCGGGCCGCCACCGCGGCCTCGGCGCTCACCGCGCAGGTCTGCGACCGCTGGCAGGCCGGCATCGCCATCTGCAATTGCCTCTACGGGGTGGGCTTGCTGTTCAGCGAGGACATGGCCGCGGCCTTCACGCGTGCGCTCAACGACTGGGTGGTCAAGGAATGGCTCGATCGCGATCCGCGCCTGCGGGCGTCGATCGTGGTGCCGATGCAGAACACCGAGTATGCGGTCGATGAGATCGAGCGTTGCGCCAAGGACCGGCGCTTCGTGCAGATCCTCGTCCTCGCCATGCAGGAGACGCCGCTCGGCCGCCGCCACCTGTGGCCGATCTACGCCGCCGCCGAGCGCCACGGCCTGCCGCTCGGCATCCATGCCGGCTCGAGCTACCGCCATTCCATCACGTCGCTGGGGTGGCCGAGCTACTACATCGAGGATTACGCCAGTCACAGCCAGGCGTTTCAGTCGCAGGTGGCGAGCCTGGTCTGCGAAGGCGTGTTCGCCAAGTATCCCGGCCTCAAGGTGGTGCTGCTGGAATCCGGCGTGACCTGGCTTCCGGGCTTTCTCTGGCGGTTCTCCAAGTTCTGGCGCGGGGTGCGCTCCGAGGTTCCGTGGGTCGACCGCTCGCCCGCCGAGATCGTGCGCGACCATGTCCGCCTCACCATCCAGCCGTTCGATGGGCCGGCCGATCCCGATCAGGTGGAACGGGTGATCGAACATCTGCGTTCCGATGCTATACTGCTCTACGCGTCGGACTATCCGCACTGGCAGTTCGACGGCGATGAGACTGTGCCGGCGGGAATTCCCGCCGCGCTCCATCGCAAAATCCTGGTGGAGAATCCGCTGGCGACCTATGATCGCCTCCGGAGCAGTTAGTTCCAGGGAGTTCATGCGCTTTCGAGTGCCGGGACATGCCGGCTGGAGCGGGCTTTCGCCGGCGCACGCTTTGAAGGAGCACCCGCAATGAACATCGAGGTGAGGCAGCCACAACTCGGGGCCAAGGCGCGCGTCGGAATCTTCGACTGCGACATCCATCCCAAGAGCTCGCTCGAGGACCTGCGTCCCTATCTCAGCAATCGCTGGTGGGACTATCTGCAGACCTACGGGCAGCGTCAGCGTCACGGCTACGTCAAGGGCTTTCCCTATCCCAAGAGCCAGCCGCTGGCGTCGCGGCGCGACTCGTGGCCGCCCGGCGGCGGATTGCCGGCAAGCGATCTCGACTTCATGCGCCAGCAGCATCTCGACTTCTACGGGATCGAATGGGGCGTCATGAATCCGCTTTCGCCGACCGGGCAGGGCGAGCAGAACGACGAGCTCAGCGCCGCCATGGCGTTTGCCGCCAACGAGTACCAGCTCGAAGGCTGGAACCGGCGCGATCCGAGGCTCAAGGCCTCCGTCGTCATTCCCTATGAGAACAGCGAAATGTCCTGCGCGGAAATTCGCAAGCGCGCGGGCGATCGCCGCTTCGCTCATGTGCTGTTCCTGAGCCGCACCAGCGAGCTGCTCGGCAAGCGCCGCTACTGGCCGATCTTCGAGGCGGCGGTCGAGGCCGGGCTGCCCATCGGCGTGCACGTCTTCGGCTCCAGCGGCCGCCCGATGAGCAGCACCGGCTGGCCGTCGTTCTACATCGAGGAGATCACCGAGCACTCGGCCTCGCTGCAGGCGTCGGTCGCGAGCCTGATCGTGGAGGGGGTGTTCGAGCGCTTTCCCGAGCTCAAGATCGTGCTGATCGAAGCGGGCTTTGCCTGGATCCCCGCGCTCGGCTGGCGCCTCGACCAGAACTGGAAGCGGATGAAGGACGAGGTCCCGCATCTCAAGCGCGCGCCGTCGGAATACCTGCGCGAGCACTTCTGGGTGTCGACCCAGCCGATGGAGGAGGCCGAGGACCCCGACCACGTGATCGACGTGATGGAGTGGATCGGCTGGGACAAGATCCTGTTCGCCAGCGATTATCCGCACTGGGATTTCGACGATCCGTTTCTCGCGCTGCCGCCGAGCCTGAGCGAGGAGCGCCGCAACAAGATCTACAGCGGCAACGCCAAGGCGCTCTACCGGTTCGATTGATGGCCAAAGCCGGCTAGAACCATGGCCAAGCATGTGGTCGCCGCGGTCGGCGACATTCCGCCCGGCACCCGCCGGCTCGCGCAGGTGAACGGGCGCGCCATCGTGGTGTTCAATCTCGGCGGCGAGTTCTTCGCGCTCAACAACCGCTGTCCGCATCGCGGCGGCAGCCTGTGCCAGGGCAAGCAGACCGGTCTCGTGGAATCGGACGGGCCGGGCAACTACCGCTACTCCCGCCCGGGCGAGATCATCCGCTGCCCCTGGCACGGCTGGGAGTTCGACATCCGCACCGGCCAGTCCTGGTGCGACCCCACCCGCGTGCGGGCGCGTCCCTATACGGTCTCGGTGCAGCCGGGCACGCGACTGGTGGCCGGGCCCTACGTGGCCGAGACCGTACCGGTCAGCGTCGAGAACGACTATGTGGTGGTGGAGGCGTAAGAGTCGGCGAGGGGATTGCCGGACCGGCAATCGCTCTGGCCGCACCACGATCGGGCTCCGTCCGGCGCATCGATTTTGATCGACTTTGTAACGCGAATCTTGTACGGTTCTGCATCATCCAAACATGTATCTGGGTAGCCCGCCGGTGGTCTTTGCAGGCCGCTGATCGCGTCTCCGGCGCGTCGCGGGCGGTTGCCCAATGACCGGCCCGGGCGGTGCCAGATACGGTGAGGCGCATTGTTATTTGTTGTTATTAACAATGCGCGTTGTGGGTAGGACGTCCGGTCGGCCGGAAACTTGGGCGGCGGCCCTCCACCGTCGCCGCCATCCGCAAAGGCGAGCCGAAATCGCGGCTCAGCCCCTAGATGTGGGCAAACATTCGCCGGCAGCGCCCATAGCTTGGCGCTCCCGGGCGGGTATGCTATCGCCGAAGGGAGCCTCCGTGCGCTGGAGGCCTGATCCCTGACAAGCAGTGTGTGAATGCAATGACTGATGCGTCGCGAGCCCACGCCCCGGTGGCGAACATGTTCACCGCGTCACTGGCGGAAACCGATCCCGAAGTGGCCGAAGCGGTAAAGTCCGAGCTCTCGCGCCAGCGCGATGAGATCGAGCTGATCGCCTCGGAGAACATCGTCAGCAAGGCGGTGCTGGAAGCCCAGGGTTCGGTCCTCACCAACAAGTATGCCGAGGGTCTGCCGGGCCGGCGCTATTACGGCGGCTGCCAGTACGTCGATGTGGCGGAAAATCTGGCAATTGAACGGGTTACAAAGCTTTTCGGATGTAAATTCGCAAACGTCCAGCCGCACTCGGGCGCCTCCGCCAACATCGCGGCGTTCATGGCGCTGATGGCGCCGGGCGACACCTTCATGGGTCTCAACCTCGCCGCCGGCGGGCACCTGACCCACGGATCGCCCGTGAACATGTCGGGCCGCTGGTTCAAGCCGGTGCCGTACAGCGTGCGCCGCGACGACCACCGCATCGACATGGACGAGGTCCAGAAGCTCGCGCAGGAGCACCGGCCGAAGGTCATCATCGCCGGCGGCTCGGCTTATCCGCGCGTGTTCGACTTCCGCCGCTTCCGCGAGATCGCCGACGAAGTCGGCGCCAAGCTCCTGGTCGACATGGCGCACTTCGCCGGCCTCGTGGCCGGCGGCGCGCATCCCAGTCCGTTCCCGCACGCCCATGTCGTGACCTCGACCGCGCACAAGACGCTGCGCGGCCCGCGCTCGGGTTTCATCCTCAGCAACGACGAGGAGCTGGCGAAGAAGATCAATTCGGCGGTGTTCCCGGGCCTGCAGGGCGGCCCGCTGATGCACGTGATCGCGGCCAAGGCGGTGGCCTTCGGCGAGGCGCTGCGGCCGGCATTCAAGCTCTACGCCCGCAACGTGGTGGAGAACGCCAAGGCGCTGGCGGAAACGCTCAAGTCGAAGGGCCTCGACATCGTCTCCGGCGGCACCGATACCCATCTCATGCTGGTGGATCTGCGGCCCAAGCGGCTCACCGGAAAGGTCGCGGAGCTGGCGCTCGGCCGCGCCTACATCACCTGCAACAAGAACGGCATCCCGTTCGACCCGGAGAAGCCGGCGATCACGTCGGGCATCCGGCTGGGGACGCCGGCCGGCACCACCCGCGGCTTCGGCATCGCCGAGTTCCAGGAGGTGGGCGACCTGATCGTGGAGGTGCTCGACGTGCTCTCGCAGAAGCAGGTCGAGGAGGATTCGCTGACCGAGGCTGCGGTGCGTGAAAAGGTGAAGCGACTGGTCGCGCGCTTCCCGATCTACAACGGGTGACGGCGCGGCACCCCAGAGCCCCGGCGATGACGGCGCGGCGGTAGGAGAATTCCATGCGCTGTCCGAATTGCGCGAGCCTCGATACGCAGGTGAAGGACTCGCGGCCGACCGAAGACTTGTCCGTGATCCGCCGGCGGCGCGTGTGCCTCAGCTGCAATTTCCGCTTCACCACGTTCGAGCGCGTGCAGTTGCGCGAGCTCGTCGTGATCAAGCGCAATGGCCGCCGCGTGCCGTTCGATCGCGACAAGCTGTTGCGCTCGGTGCAGATCGCGCTGCGCAAGCGTCCGGTCGAGCCCGAGCGCATCGACCAGGTCGTCTCCAAGATGGTGCGCGAACTGGAAAGCCAGGGCGAAAGCGAGGTCTCGTCGGAGACCGTCGGCGAGATGGTGATGGAGACGCTGCGCGCGCTCGACGATGTCGCCTATGTCCGCTTCGCCTCGGTGTATCGCAATTTTCGCGAGGCCAAGGATTTCGAGGCCGTACTCGACGAGTTGTCGGGCGAGGAGGATGCGTCGACAACGGCGAGGAAATGAACGGCTTTGGGGGCGGGCGTCGGGGGTCGAGGACAAGGATATCCCGCCGATGGCATTCCAGCTCAAGGTCAACGGTCAGGCCCGTGCCGTGGACGCGGCCGACGACACGCCGTTGCTGTGGGTCCTGCGCGAAAATCTCGGCCTCACCGGCACCAAGTTCGGATGCGGGATTGCCCAGTGCGGTGCCTGCACCGTCTTTCTTGACGGCAAGCCGCTGCGCTCCTGCTCGCTTCCGGTGGCGGCGGTCGGCGGGGCCGAGATAACGACCATCGAGGGTATTTCCGGACGCGAGAGCGAGGCGGTGCAGCGCGCCTGGGTCGCGCGCGACGTTCCGCAGTGTGGCTACTGCCAATCGGGGCAGGTGATGAGCGCGGTGGCGCTGCTGAAGGCGATCAGGAAGCCGAGCGACCGCGACATCGATCTCGCCATGAACGGCAATCTCTGTCGCTGCGCCACCTATGTCCGCATCCGGGCCGCCATCCACGATGCGGCGCGGGCATTGGAGGGCTGAGCCGTGGGTCTGCGGGGCGGCACATGACGCGCGGACGATGGACCCGCGCGGCAGCCGCCGCGCTTGCCCTCGGCGTCGCGTGCGCGCTGCTGCCGGTGCTCGAGGACACCAAGGGGCAACAGGCTTCGCCGTCCGTCGTCGCTGCCAACGCGCTCCGGCCGGTGGCCGCGTTCGCCGCGATCGCGGATGATCGCGCTCGCGCGATCGCGCTGTTCCAGGAGGCCGGCAAGGTGATCGCGCATCCGCGCTGCATGAACTGTCACCCCGCTGGCGACAGCCCGACCCAGACCGAGCGCATGCAGCCGCACCTGCCGCTGGTGGTGCGCGGCGCCGATGGGCACGGCGCGCCGGGGATGCCGTGCGCCACCTGCCATCACGGCGCCAATTACGATGTTGCCGGCGTGCCCGGACACGCGGATTGGCATCTCGCGCCGCAGTCGATGGGATGGCAGGGACGCTCGCTGCCGCAGATCTGCGAGCAGATCAAGGATCGCGCGCGCAACGGCGGCCGCGACCTGGCGGCCCTGGTCCGGCATATGGCCGAGGACTCGCTCGTCGGCTGGGCGTGGTCGCCCGGTGTCGGCCGCGCACCCGCGCCCGGCACGCAGGCGGAGTTCGGCGCGCTGGTGCGGGCCTGGGCCGCCGCCGGCGGCGACTGCCCGCCGCCGTGAGACCGCGTTGCAAATTGGAGAGAGACTTCGATGATTGCGTTCCAGCCGCGTTCTAATCCGGCTGCTTCTTGCCCAGATACTGGAAGATCGTCTGGTCCCACCAATCGGTCTCGGTTTCCTCCAGCAGCGCGCCATTGATTAGCCGGTGCAAGGGCGTGCTGAGCTTGGGCAAGGCGATGGCGTAATGCTCGCGCTCCAGGACGATCTCCAGCACGCGCAGCTTCGGAGCGAAGTCGCGCAGCACGAGCCAGGTCAGCAACGGCTTGTCGTAGACGAATGCGTCGAGATCGTTGGCTTCCAATGCCTTCAGGGCGTCGACCGCGGTGGGAAACGTCTGGTGCGAGATGCGCTCGCGGTCGAGGTAACTGACCGTCGGGGAATTCGCCACCGCGCCGACGCGAACGTGCCGCAGGTCATTGGTGTCGTGCACGATCCCTTGCATCTCACGCTGCGTCAAAGCCGAGGTCACACCGGCCGTGAACACCGCCACTGCGATCACCGAAGCGATCATCCAGCCGATCGCGACGAGACGGCCCGGCAGCGTCGCCGGCGCCTGTTCGCCCGCGCCGGCCTGCGTCATCGCGGTCGCGGACCACCAGACGCCGGTGCCCAGGCCCCGCGCGCCGCCGCTGAAATGTTCGGTCTTGCGCCTTTCCAGCAGCCAGATCAGAAATCCCACGCACATTGCGAGGCCGAGCAGGATCGATACCGCCTGCAGAAAGCCGAGAGAAAAGAGAGTACGGAAGATGGCCCGCCAGCGCGGCTCGCCGGTCGATACCGCGACGCCAAGGCCTGCGGTGTAATAGGGCAGGGTGAAATCCACGGCCCGCTCGCGCTGTGCCGTGATGGTGATCGCGGCGATCCCGGCATCGAACGTGCCCTTGACGACCCCGTCCAGGATCTCCTGATTTGTCGTTTGTTCCGCAAACCGGTAGCGCACATGCAGGCGCTCGGCGATGCGATGCCAGAGAGCGATGCTGATGCCATGCCAGGTCCCGTCCTTCCGCTTCATCACGAACGGGGGTACTTCCCGGGTTGCGATCACCAGTTCTCGATCGGGCAGGGGAGCGTTGGTCGGAGCCGCCGGTTGCGCCTGCGCGGGGAGGCAAGTCAGCGCGAGCGTCAGCAGAACGACAACAGCCGGCAACCGGTTCATCCTCATCGAGTCCTTTCTGCAAGCTGACGACCTGGCCACTTGCCACCTTCGCTACCGCGCCGGGCGCCTCTCGTCCAACTCGCGGCCACCGCCTCTGGCCGCCGACCGATGGGCGCAGCCGCGGCCACGTTGCCTATCTAACAAAAAATGTCAGAGTTCGTTAAACGTCGGTGATCGACAGACAGGATGGTCAGATGAGTGAGCTCAGCGTACATGCCGGCGCCACGGAGACACCCTTGCCGGCGGATTTTCGGTGGCCCGGCGGCAAGCGACTGGCGGTGTTCTTCCGTTGCGCGTTCGAGGGCTGGTCGGACGGCCATTGGCCCGGCGTCGGCCCGATGGGAAATCCGCTCAAGCCCGGCGTGCCCGACCTCAATGCCATCGGCTTTGCGGAGTACGGCCATCGGCGCGGGATCTTCCGCGTGCTCGATACGCTCGCGCGCGAGAACGTCAAGGCGACCATGATCGTCTCCGGCATCATGGCGGAGCGCCATGGCGAGATCGTTCGCCGAATCTCGGAGGCGGGACACGACATCGTTGCGCATTCCTACGCCATGGACGTGATCCCGATCTATCTCAACGAGGACGAGGAGCGGGCCAATATCCGGCGCACCGTCGACCTGATCGTGCGCGCGACCAGCAAGCGCCCGACCGGATGGATCAGCCCGCGCGGCACGCCGAGCCCGCGCACCGGCCGCCTGCTGGCGGAGGAGGGGTTCGAGTGGCACGGGGATTCCTTGAACGACGACCTGCCGTACTTCGTGCACTTCAAGGCCGGCACGGTGGTGTCGTTCTCGAGCAACATGGAGTGCAACGACCTGCCGCTCTATATGCGCCACGGCAATCCGCCGCGCGTCATGCTGGAGATATTCCAGGACTGGCTCGATTACGCGCGCAAATATGAACAAGGCGCGTCCCGGATCGATCCGACCATCCATTCGCACGTATTCGGCCGTCCCGTGGGCATGTCGGTATTTCAGCGCATGATCGACGTCGCCAAGCAAGCCGACGACATCTGGATCGGCACCCGCTCCGAGGCGGTGAAGTACATCCTGGCACAGCAGAGCGGCACGCCCGCGCGGGCGGCGCGGGGATGAGCAGAGTGACGGCAGCGGCGGCGCGCCGTGCCGATGGCGTCGTTGATCGATGCAGTGAAGGGACATCCGCGAACGACAATCGCCGCTCGACGCCTCACCCGGGCGCACGGCAGCGAAAAGAAAATCGAGGAGGGACACAATGGGTGGCTTGCGCTCTATCCTGAGCAGCTTCTTCTTCCTGGCTGTCCTGACGCAGCCATCCGTCGCGCAGCGATTCCCAGCCAAGCCCATCACCATGGTGGTGCCGTATGCGCCGGGCGGAAACGTGGATGTCACCGCGCGCGTCTTGCAGGCCGCGATCGGTGATGCGCTCGGTCAGCCGGTCGTGATCGAGAATCGTCCCGGCGGCGCGGGCCTGATTGCCGGCGATTATGTCGCGCGCGCCGATCCCGATGGCCACACGCTGTTGGTCGGATCGAACGGGCCGGTCATTCTCGGCCCGCTCACCATGGCCAAGCCGGCCTACCAGTGGGAGCAGGCATTCGCGCCCGTGAGCTCGCTCGCGGTCGCCACCAACCTGTTGCTGGTGCGTCCGTCGCTGCCGGTCAAATCGGTCAAGGAGCTCGTCGATTACGCGAAAAACAATCCCAACAAGCTGACGCTTGCCACCAGCAGCGTCGCGAGCATCAATCATTTCCTCGGCGAGCTGTTCAAGCTCAAGGCCGGCATCACCTGGACCGAGGTGCATTATCGTGGCAACGCGCTTGCCATCAATGACCTGATCGCAGGCCATGTCGACGTCGGCTTCCAGCAGCTTGTCGACGCCGCGCAACATCTGCAGAGCGGCAAGCTGCGCGCTTTGGCGGTGCCGGGCAAGGCGCGCGCTGCCACCCTCCCGGACGTGCCGACGATGGCGGACGCGGGATATCCCGAGGTGGACGGGGTCACTTTCAACGGCATCTTTGCGCCCAAGGCGACGCCCAGGCCGGTGGTCGAACGGTTGAGCGGAGTGATCCGCGCGGCGCTCGAGAAGCAAAGCGCGATCGATCAGCTCGCGGCGCTCGGGTCGCAGGCGCGCGGCAGCACGCCGGAAGAGTTCACCCATTTCCTGCAAGGTGAAACTCGGCGGTGGAGTGAGCTCGTGCGCGCCGCCAATATCAAGTCGCCGGAGTAGCTGGCGCGGACAACGCTCTCGCCCGGGCGGAGACGGGCACTGTTCCGCGCCTTCCGGCCCCTCATGCGTTGGGCTAGGCTGCCGAAAACAACAATCGTCGCGGGAGGAGTGTGATGAGACGGTTCGTCGCTGCCCCGGCCGTGCTCGCCGTGAGCCTTACGCTCGCCGCCGGCGCAGCGGCGCAGTCCTATCCTTCGCGGCCCATCACCATGATCGTGCCGCTCGCCAGCGGCGGCTCGACGGACGTGATCGCGCGCATCATGGCCGAGGGCATGCGCGCCGCCCTCGGCCAGCCCATCATCGTCGAGAACGTTACCGGCGCGGGCGGCTCCATCGGTGTCGGCCGTGTCGCGCGCTCGGCGCCCGACGGTTACACCATCGGCATCGGTCAGTGGGGGACCAATGTCGCGAGCGGCGCGATCTATCCCCTCCAGTTCGACCTGTTGAAGGATTTCGAACCCATTGCGCTGATCGCGACCCAGCCGTTCCTGATCGTGGCCAAGAAAACGGTGCCGGCGAACGATCTCATCGGACTGATCGCCTGGTTGAAGGCGAACGCGGACAAGGTCTCGCAGGGCAACTCCGGCGTGGGTACCCCCAGCCACGTCGGCGGCATCCTCTTTCAGAATGCCATCGGTGCTCGCTTCCAGATGGTGCCGTATCGCAGCGCCGGCCTGTCCATGCAGGACCTGGTGGCCGGGCAGATCGACGTGATGCTCGATACCCCGGCGGTCTCGCTCTCGCAGGTTCGCTCGGGCAATATCAAAGCCTACGCGGTCACTGCCAAAAACCGCTTGGCTGCCGCGCCGGAACTACCGACCACCGACGAAGCCGGCCTGCCGGGATTCTATTTCTCCTTCTGGCACGCCCTGTGGGTGCCCAAAGGCACGCCGAAGGAGATTATCGACAAGCTCAATGGCGCTGTCGTGAGCAGCCTGGCCGATCCAGGGATCCGACAGAAGCTCGTCGATCTCTCGCAGGAGATCTTTCCGCGCGAGCAGCAGACGCCGGAGGCGCTCGCCGCCTTCCAGAAGGCCGAGATCGAGAAGTGGTGGCCGATCATCAAGGCGGCCGACATCAAGGCGCAATGAATCCGGGCACGCGGCCTCGCGCACCCGGTGGAAAATGTCAGCCGGGGGCTTCGATCCGCTGCAGCAAGCCATCCACGATGGCATGGAATTTCTCCCATGGCGCCTCGCGGTCGCTCTGATTGCGCACGATGATGGAATTGCCGGCGTAGAATCGCTCGTACAGCATGTGGCGGCCGGCGAATTCCGAACCGATCAAGTCCCAGGCGAGCTTGTAGAGCTTGAGACGATCGACGGCGTGGAGCGCGGGCGTCGACCACCAGCGCTCGAAGCGTTCCTTGAGCTCGGGGTTTGCGACAAGGTCGATGCTCGCCGGCATCTGCAGCGGCGCCGCGCCCGCAAGCGTGCGCAGCGCATCGATGATTTCGGTGTGGTGCTCCTGGCACCAGTTGAGGGTCGCATACATGATCCGACGGTTGGGCGTTGCATAGCCGTCGGGCCATTGCTCGCAGGCCTCGATCTGCCCGTTTACGAGACCGCCGATGGTCGCTTCGAGGGCGGCAAGCCGTCCCAGGGTCTCACGCACGGCCGGGATCTTGTCCACGCCATTCGCCTGGCACATCCGGCTCGCGAGCCCGACGATCAGTCCCATCTTGGCCCAGAACCGCACGTTCGATTGCTGGTTCTGGTAACAGTTCGCCGGCGTCTCGATATAGATGCGCCGCGACATCGCTCCATTGTTGTGGAGGAAGACACGGTCCCACGGCACCTTGACGCGGTCGCAGACCAGCACCGTGTCGGTCTCGTCGAACCGGAAGCTGAGCGGATAGTCGGCCTCGTGGCGGGCGTGGCGCTCGTACGGCTCGCGCGCCCAGAATGAGACACCGGGGGTGTTGATCGGCAGCGCGCAAGTGATGCTCTCGCTCTGGCGCTTGTCGTCGATGGCGGTGAGGTTGCCGATCCACACCTCGTCGGCGAACACCGCGCCGGTGGCCAGCATCTTCATCCCGGAAATGGTGACCCCGCCGTCGTCTTCCGTGATCACCTGCAGGGTCGGGTCGTCGCGCGCGTCGCCGGTGAATATCTCCCGGCTGCGGATGCCCGAGGGCGGGGTTACCGCGAACGAAATATAGAGGTCGTTCCTGCGCGCAAATTCGTAATAGCGCGTGAGGTTCTCGCCGAATCCGGGAGTGAGCTGATCGAGCAGCGCGGGGTTCATCGCCAGCCCGGTGATCAGGCCCGCGACATGGTCGGGCGAGCGCCCGATCAGACCGTAGGTGGCGTCGGCGATCGCCTTCATCGCGCGCATCCGCCGAGCCAGATCCTCGCGGCTGCGGCAGCGCAGCCAGTGCAGGCCGTAACGCTCGCCGTTCTCCTCGAAGGAGAACAGCTCGCGCTGCTGGGGATCGGCTTTGAGATCGTAGAGGCCAGCGATGGTCTGTGCGGCGTTCTTGAACGCGGGATGCCGGGTGACGTCGTCAACCCGTTCGGCCCCGATATAGATGGCCCGTCCGTCGCGCATGCGTTCGAGCTTTTCTTTTCCGCTGATCAGCATTGACGCTCCGTGGGGTTGCGCACCTTGGTATAACCGGTGTCCGGTCGCCTGAGAGTAGCGGGGAGTTGAACACGTTGGACATCGCCGAACCAACTGACAACGCGGAGGACAGCCGCTTCATGCGGCTCGCCCTTGCGCTTGGCCGGCGTGGGCGGGGGCGTACCTGGCCCAATCCCGCGGTCGGTGCGGTGGTCGTCAAGGACGGTGTCATCATCGGGCGCGGCTGGACACAGCCGGGTGGGCGCCCCCACGCCGAGACTGAGGCGCTCGCGCATGCCGGCGACGCAGCCCGCGGCGCCACGCTGTACGTGACGCTCGAACCCTGCTCGCATCACGGCAAGACGCCCCCGTGCGCCGACGCGATCATCACGGCCAGCGTCGCGCGCGTGGTTTCGGCGCTGGTCGACCCCAATCCCGAGGTCGCGGGTGCCGGCCATTGGCGCATGGCGGAAGCCGGTGTCGTGGTCGAAGTCGGCATCGGCGCGGAGGAGGCGAGACGGGCGCATGCCGGGCACATCCGGCGCGTTCAGGATGGCCGCCCCCACGTCACGCTCAAGCTTGCCGTCTCAGCAGATGAGAAGGTCGCGCTGGCGGGACGCAAGCCGGCAAGGATAACCGGCGAAGCTGCCGCCGCGCACGTGCATCTCATGCGGGCGATGAACGATGCCGTGCTCACCGGCATCGGCACCGTCCTCTCGGATGATCCGCTGCTCACCTGTCGCTTGCCGGGAATGGGAGAGCGTTCCCCGGTGCGCGTCGTACTCGACACCATGCTGCGGCTGCCGCTCGGAGGCAGACTGGCACACAGCGCGCGGCAGGCGCCGCTCTGGGTCATGGCGGGCGAGGGGGCCCCGCGCGAGCGCGAACAGGCGCTGATAGCGGCGGGCATTGTGGTCCTGCGAGTGCCTGGGACAGGCGACAGGCTCGACCTTGCCGCCGTGCTGAAGCTGTTGGGCGAACGCGGCATCACCCGGCTGATGGTCGAGGCCGGACCGATTGTTGCAGCGGCTTTCCTGCGCGCCGACCTAGTCGACGAGGCTACGCTCCTGCGCTCGCCTTCGGCCGTTGGAGCGGATGGGATTGATGCCCTCGACGGACTGCCGCTTTACGCATTAACTCAGTCGCCGCGGCTCAAATCCCTTGGTAGCGAAGCGGTCGGGGCGGACATGATCGAGACGTTCGAGCGGATGTGAGATGTTCACTGGTATCGTCACCGATATCGGCGAGATGGTTGCCGTCGAGCCGCGCGCCGAGGGTCTGGCCCGGCTCAAGATCGCTTGCAGCTACGATCCGGAAACGATTGCCATCGGCGCATCGATCGCCTGCAGCGGCGTCTGCTTGACGGTGGTGGGGCGCGGAAGGGACGGCAACCGCGCCTGGTTCGCCGTCGATGCCGCCGCGGAGACGCTGCGCGTGACCACGGTTGGGGCCTGGCAGCGAGGCGCGCGCCTCAACCTCGAGCGCGCGCTCAAGGTGGGTGACGAACTCGGCGGGCACATCGTCGCCGGCCATGCCGACGGACTTGCCACAGTGGTGGCGCGCGAGGATTTGACCGACATGGCGCGGTTCTCCTTCTACGCGCCTGCAGAGCTTGCCCGTTTCATCGCGCCCAAGGGCTCGGTCGCGCTCGACGGAGTGTCGCTCACGGTCAATGAGGTGACTGACGACACCTTCTCGGTGCTGATCATACCGCACACGCTCAAGGTCACGACACTTGGCGCGCTGGCCGCCGGTGATCACGTCAATCTGGAGGTCGATCTGATGGCGCGCTACGCGGCAAGGTTGATGGCGCGCCGCTAGCACGGCGACGGCGGTCGCGCTTATTGAGCTACCCAAGTGCTTATTGAGCCGCCCAAGCGAAGGCAGTCACGGCGCGGCTTCCTCGACTGCGGCGCGTCGCTCCTCCCGCGCGGCGGCGTAGACTTCACGCGCTGCGTCGGCATTGATGGCCGCAATGGCGAGGCCGACCACGAGGTCGGGCCAGCCCGAAAGCGTCGCGGCGGTCACGAAGCCCGCCGCAATGATCGCGACATTGGCGAATGCGTCGTTGCGGGCAGACAGAAATGCCGCGCGGGTCAGACTGCCGGCATGGCCGCGATAACGCGCGAGGATGACCGCGCAAGTGAGGTTCACCGCCAGCGCACCGGTGCCGGCGAGCGTGAGCGGGATGGGAGCCGGCGGCAGTGGCAGCCAGAACTTGTCCCAGGCCGTCCACAGCGTGGCGAAACCGGGAACGAGCAGAATGCCAGCCAGCACCATGCCGAGGAGGGCGCGGCGCGGCGCGCTCCACGTCAGGGCGACGAAGATGAGCAGATTGATCGACGCGTCTTCGAGGAAGTCGACGCTGTCGGCGAACAGCGAAACCGAACCGATCGCAAGCGCGACCGCGAATTCCACGCCGAAATAGGCGAGATTGAGCAATGCAACCACGAGGACGGCGCGGCGCAGCGTTGAATATTCAGCGAAGGACATGCCCGGATTGTGCCATAGCGCGTCGGGTTCTTCACGATGGCATGTCGAGTTCGATCGGGCCGCTCCCTTGCTTCCGCCCCGCTTCGCTTGGTACCACCACTTTCGACAGGAGACGGGGTTCATGGCCGAGCCGCGCAGAACCAGCGCCAATGATGCGAGTGGTCGCGCTACGAGTGATCTCGAGGGCGTGCGCATTCTCATCGTGGAGGCGCGCTTCTACGAGGATATCGCCGACGCACTGCTCGCGGGTGCCACGCGCGCGCTGAAAGAAGCCGGCGTGACCTCGGAGCGCGTGAGCGTGCCGGGCGCACTCGAGATAGCGCCCGCCATCGCAATCGCGGTCGATGCCGCCCAGCGCTCGGGCACGCCCTATGAAGGTGCGGTCGCGCTCGGCTGTGTGATCCGCGGGGAGACCCTGCATTTCGAGATTGTCTCGCAGGAATTGGCGCGCGCTCTGCTGGACTTGGCGGTCACGCGCCGCTTCCCGATCGGGAACGGCATCCTCACCGTCGACACCGACGCCCAGGCTTGGTCGCGCGCCCGCCCGGACGAGGCCGATAAGGGCGGCGACGCTGCGCGTGCGGCGCTTTCGCTCGTTCGGCTCGCGCGCCGCCTTGCCGCGGGTCAACCATGAGCCGTCCCGGCGCCCCGAAAGACGATCGCAAGGCCAATCGCCGCGGCGCCGCCCGTCTCGCGGCGGTGCAGGCCCTCTACCAGATGGATATCGCGGGCACAGGCCTCAACGATATCCTTGCCGAGTTCGAGAGCCATTGGATCGGGCGGGAGGTCGAAGGCGCCCAGTACCTGCCGGCGGAGGCGGCATTCTTCCGCGACGTGGTATCGGGCGTGGTGCGGGAGCAGCGCAGCCTCGATCCGCTGGTCGATAAGGCACTGGCGGAAGGCTGGCCACTCAAACGCATCGAGGCGATCTTGCGCGCGGTATTGCGCGCCGGCGCCTATGAGCTTGGTCATCGCAACGACGTGCCGGCACGCGTCGTCGTGTCCGAATACGTCGACGTCGCCAACGCCTTCGTCGACAAGGATGAAACTGGAATGGTCAATGCCGTGCTTGATCAGATTGCGCGGCGATTTCGCGGCGGCGAGTTCGCCGCCAGGTGACGTTCGGCCGTCCCGGCTCAGTTTCTCATGCGTCCGCCGGAGACATCGCAGTGCGAGGGATCCTCCTTGATGGAGCAATCCGGTCGATAGATCGTCACATTCGGCGAGAACGGTGCGGCCAGCTGATTGGGGGGATCGAAGCCAGCCCAAGCAGTGACTGGGGGCGTGGTGATTGCAAAAGCAATCCCGAGCGCGAGTGCAAACTTCGTCATAGTGGGCCTCATGTTCTTGTTCCCCGATGCCCAATGTAGAGCGAGCGTCGGAGACGGTATGTGAGCTTCGTCACATTTGAGTGGCGTAGTTGGGCGGACGAAGAAGCCCCGGGCCATGGCCCGGGGCTTTCAAACGGACCGGCAGAACGCGAGATTAGAAGCTGCCGTTCCGGGTGCCGGATTCACGCTGCAGGTCAAACCGGACTTGGGCATCCGGATCGGCGCCGAGATATTGGCTGCCGCTCGTGACGCCGTCGGTCTGGTGAGCGGGGTGATGGGCGGGACGGGCCAGCGCGGGCGAGGCAATCGCGGTCGCGAGCGCTGCAAAAACGATAAGGGTCTTCATCTCACAGCTCCATATTGACGTTTCGATGCCCCTTAAATGCGGTGCACAATGCTATGCTGCAACGCACAAGAACGTGAGCGAGCTGGCAGGGCCTATTACGAGTCCGTGATTTGAATAAGTGCAGCTTGATCAATGCGTTGAGAAGGGAAGCGCAACCGGACTGCGAAAGTTAGACGACGAATTCCAGGACAGGTTGGCATCGGCCAAATGGTAATCCGGCACTCGCGCGAGGAAGCGCTTCATCGACATCCCAGTGACTAGCCGAGCCATCTGACTGCCGAGGCAGAAGTGTTTGCCTATGCCGAAACCGAGATGGCCCTGGGGTCTGCGATCGATGTCGTACACGTCCGGGTCGCGGAATTTCCGCCAGTCGCGGTTGCCGGAGCCAAAGGCGAGCGCAACCTTGTCGCCGACCCGCATCGTTTGGCCATGGAAGGTAGCCTCGCGCATGACGACGCGCTTGAAGCGCTGCGCGGAGGTGTTGAAGCGCAGCGACTCCTCGATCGCCTGCTCGGCCAAGGCCGCGTTTGCGACGACGCGACGCCGTGCATCGGGATGGTCATGCAGGTTGAGCGCGAACATGCTCATGAAGCTCGATAGCGACTCGACCCCGGCCATCACGAACGTGGCGGTCGTGAGCACGATCTCGCGCTCGCTGAGCCGGTCGCCGTCGATCTCGGCTTCGGCGAGGTGGGTGATGAGGTCGTCCCTGGGGTTCGCTCGCCGAACCGCCACCTCGGCGGTGAGGAAGTCGCTGAGTTCCTTGAACGCGGCGACATGTTCCGGGTTGCGGCCCTTCACGGTCTTGTCGGTGGAGACTGCGAGGATGACCTTGCGCCTGATGTCGGCATGATCGCGCTCGGGCAGACCCATGGTTCTGAAGAGCAGGCCGACCGTGATCTGGCTCGAAAAATCGTTGACGAACTCGAACGCTTTCGCCTCGCAGATGCGGTCGAGCGCGCGGTCGGCAATCTCAATCGTCGGGGCAATGATGTGCTCGATGTTCTTGCGGGCGAAAGCGGCCTGGCTCAACGCCCGCAGGCGGTCGTGACGCGGCGGATCGGTCGTTCCGAGCGTCGCGCCGGCACGACCCGGAAGCTCGTCGATCATATTTCCTTGCGAGGAAGAGAACGTTTCCCAGTCGCGCGCCGCTTGCACGATGTCGTCGTAGCGGGAGAGGATCCAGAGCTTGCCGCTCTCGCTCCAGTAACAGGGATATTGCTCGCGCAGGATTTCGTAGTACGGAAAGGGATCGGCATCGATGGCAGGCGAGTAGAGATCGAATGCGTCCATCGGGCGGCCCGCAAATCACGCTTATTCTAGTTGGCCGAGGCTATCATGAGGCCTGACACCAGTCACTTGAGCGGCGGATTCGCATGAAGGAACCGCAGGCGGCGGAGTCCGGCGAGGACCGGCTCATCGCGCGCTACTTCAAACCGCTCGCCACCCATCCCGGAGCCTTCGGCTTGCTCGATGATGCCGCGGCAATCGCGCCGCCGCCCGGTTGCGACCTCGTGCTCAAGACCGACGGCGTCGTCGCCGGGATGCATTTCTTTCCCGATGATCCGCCCGATACGGTCGCCCGGAAGGCGCTGCGGGTGAACCTGTCCGATCTCGCGGCCAAGGGTGCAAGTCCGCTCGGATTCTTGCTCACCTTGGTGCTGCCGCCGGAGATCGGTGACGCCTGGCTTGCGCCGTTCGCGCGCGGGCTCGGCAGCGATGCGGCTCACTTCGCGTGCCCGCTGTTCGGCGGTGATACCGACCGCACGACTGGGCCGATCACCATATCGATTGCGATGCTCGGCGCGGTGCCGCATGGCAAGATGGTGCGTCGCGCCGGTGCTCGCCCCGGCGACCGCGTGGTGGTGACCGGCACGATCGGCGATGCCGCACTCGGTCTGATCCTGCGGCGGGAGGGCTCAGCCGCCGCCGCGCGTTGGGGCCTTGCCCAAGATCAGCAGGAACACCTGATGCGCCGCTATCTCGTGCCCGAGCCGCGCATCGCCATCGCGGAAGCTCTGCGCGCGCATGCGTCGGCCGCCATGGATGTCTCGGATGGCCTTGCCGGCGATCTCGCCAAGCTCTGCCGCGTGTCCGGGGTTGCGACTGATATCGAGGTGAGGCGCGTGCCGCTTTCCGACGCCGCGCGCGCTGCGCTCGCCAAGGAGCCTGCACTGATCGAAACGATCGTGGCCGGCGGCGACGACTACGAAGTCTTGGCATGCGTACCGCCGGACAACCTCGAGGCACTGCGCCGCCAGGCGACCGCCGTCGGCGTTGCGATCACCGACATCGGCGCGGTCGCGGCCGGGCAGGGGCAGGCGCGTTTTGTCGATGCGTGTGGACAGCCGCTTGCGCTGGCGCACCCCTCGTTCAGCCATTTCTGAAGGGCGCTCACCGCGCCGGGATGACGGTCAAACCTTCGGGCTGCTAGTGTCGACAGATCAGGGCAACCCGACCAGGTCGTGAGTTGCCCGCCAAGAAGCTTGGGGAGGCAAGGTCATGTCATTTCCACGTTCTGAGTTGGCAGCGCTATCGACTCTCGCATTGGTGTGCGGTTTTGTTGCACTTACCGTCCCGCCTGCCACCGCCGCCTCGGAGCCGACGATCATTCGAATTGGCGCGGTCGTGGACCAGACCGGCGGCAGCACATCGCCGCTTTACCGTGCCGCGGTGGAACTGGCGGCCGGCCAGATGAATGCAGCGCTCGTTCGCAGCGGCCGCCGGGTGAAGTTCGAGGTGATCTTCGGGGATTCCAAGAGCAACCCTGCGTTTGCGCAATCCGAGGCGCTCAGACTGATCAATCACGAGCAGGTGAAGGCGTTGGTCACCGACAGCAGCGGCGTCACCATCGCGATCAACAGGCTCAATTATGATCCGGCGACGTCCGCGAAACAGAAATTGCCGATCACGTGCTTTCAGTGCTCGTCCAGCTTCATCAACGATGCCAACGTGACTGAATCCGATCCGGTGACGCAGGCGGCGGAACGCGATGTCGACAACTGGCTGTTCCGCGTATTTTACGTCGCCAAGTACGAAGCCGCCGTCCTGGTGCAAATCGCCCTGAACAAGACGAGCGGTGGCAAGGGAAATGGCGACGGCACCTTCAAGATCGGAATTCTTGCCGACGGCGGCCATCGCGCGCTGGCCACCGGCATCGCCGCGGTCCTGCCGTCGTTCTACAAGGACCCGTCGTCCACCGAGATCGTCTACATGTCGGCGCTCGACAAGCTCGGGGCGGACTGGGCCAAGGTGGTCGACACTGCCAATGAGGCCACGGGAAGGACGGACGGTGTGCCCGATGTCGTCATCGTCGCGATGCTGCCGGAAGCGGCATCGGAGGCGATCAAGACGTATCGGCAGGGTGGCCACGGCATCCCGATCTTGTCGAACAACAGTTTCCGGCGGAATTATATTCTCAAGCAGGTGGGCGCGGCCGCGAACGGACTGGAGGGAAGTTCCGTGACGCTTGCCGACAAGAGCGGGTCAGGCGAGGCCTTCGTCAAGGCATTCCGGGCCGCCACGGGGCAATCTCCGGAAATGACCTCTTCGGGCGCCTACGATGCGACGGCCACGCTCATGCTCGCGGCGCTGGTGGCCGCGGGCGACGCCAAGCGGCCGCGCGACGTGGCTCCGGCGGACATCAGGGACGGGCTGGTGAAGATCAACAACGAGCGCGGACAGAAGGTCCGCCCGACGGTCGAGGGTTTCAGTTCGGCGATCAGGTTGATCGCAAAGGGCAAGCCGATCAACTATGAAGGCGCTTATGATTCAGGCGACTGGGACGCTGCCGGCGACATGTTTCCACCGCTGGTGCATTGGAAGGTGGAAAATCAGCAATTCGTGGAATACGAGCTCTACCGCTGCAGTCCGCAGCAGCCGCTCTGTCCGGCCAAGTAGCAGGCCTTGTCGCAGGATCGAGTGCGGGCGACGTCAATCGCATCTGATCGCCGCCTGCTCTGCGGTGGGCGCTCCTGCCGGCTTCCGTCGGCGAGATCGATGATCGGTAGCTGAGGAACAGGGAAGAGCATCCCATGCACGACACGACTGCTTTGGCGCGGCCGGCGAGCCCCTATAACCCCGCCGACAATCCGCGCTTCTCCGCGCTGCATCGGCGCTTTCCGACCGTTGCCTATCTGCGCCGTCATGCCCGCCGGCAGGTGCCGAAATTTGCCTTCGAGTACATGGACGGCGGTGCGGGCGCCGACGGCGGCATCGCCCGCAATTCGCACGCCCTCGATGCCGTCGAGCTGGTGCCGCGTTACGGGATCACCACCACCTTGCCGCCCGTCGACGTCGAATTGTTCGGCAAGCGCTACTCCGCGCCGATCGGTGTCGCGCCCATGGGCGGCCCTTCGCTCGTATGGCCCGGCGCCGATCAATATCTCGCGGCCGCGGCGCAACGCGCGCGCGTGCCTTACACGCTCGGGCTCGTCGGCGGGATGACGGTCGAACGCGCGGCCGAGATCGCCCCCGATGTGCTCTGGTTTCAGCTCTATCGTTGTTCGCGCAACGACCACGCGATTGGCTTCGATCTCCTCCGCCGCGCGGAGACGGTCGGCGTGCATGCCCTGGTTCTCACCCTCGACGTTCCGGTGCGCACCACACGGCCGCGCGAGGTCGCCGTCGGCATTACCTCGCCGTTCCGACCGGACCTGCGCATGATCGCCGGAATCCTGAGCTCGCCCGGCTATCTCAAATCGTTATGGATGCACGGGCAGCCGCGCTTCGGCAATCTTAAGCCCTACACGTCCGACACCGCCGACGTGAACGAGGTCGCCGCATTCGTCCGACGTGAAATGGGCGGCGCCTTCACCTGGGACGAGGTTGCACGCTATCGCGAGCGCTGGAAGCGTCCCCTGGTGGTGAAAGGAATTCTCCATCCCGCCGATGCTGAAAAATGCGTCGCGCTCGGGGTCGATGGCATCGTCGTCTCCAACCATGGGGGGCGCCAGGTCGAAGGCCTCCCCGCGCCGATCGACGTGCTCCCTGCCATCGCCCGTGCTGTCGGCGGCCGGGCAACAGTGATGCTGGATAGCGGTGTGCGCTCGGGCCTCGACGTCGTGCGCGCCGTGGCACTCGGCGCCGATGCGGCATTTGCCGGCAAGGCCTTCCTGTGGGGCCTGGGCGCGCTCGGCGCTGAAGGTCCCGGCCACGTGATCGATCTCATGATCGACGAGATGCGTTCCTCCGTCGGACAGATGGGTGCGTTTCGGCTTAACGAATTGAGATCACTGGATATTCGGCACAAAAACGCCTTCGATTTCGAGGCGCGAGAGGTCTCCAAATAGCTGCCGTGGCAACATTTATGGCAACATCTCGTAGGGTTCGGCGGCGGTTTGACTTGACAGGTTTGCCAAATCACTAGGGGGACCTGTTTGCCGGGCGAACCGAGCAAGCGCACGCGATCATAAACGCGATCTCGCAGCGCGGTTACCACGCAATCCTGTACGGTGAGCGCGGCGTCGGCAAAACGTCCTTGTCTAACGTGTTGTCGGCGTTCCTGCGTGACTCAACGAGCCGTTTCTTGCTCCCGCGCATCAACTGCGATGCGAGCGACAATTATTCGTCGCTTTGGCGTAAATTATTCCAGGACATAATCATCAGCGAGACGCGCCCGGCATGGGGTTCAACGCGGACCAGATCGAGTTCAACAAAACCGCGGTTGATCATCTCCCCGAGACTATAACCCCGGACCATGTGAGGCGGACCCTCGCGCAACTCGCCAAGGGACTGATTTTGGTTCCTGTCTTCGATGAATTTGACCGCATACGCGACGGGCACGTCTGTACGCTGATGGCGGACACGATTAAGACGTTGTCAGACTATGCGATCCCGGCAACGGTGGTGATTATTGGCGTTGCTGATTCAGTAAAACGAACTCATCGGCGAGCATCAGTCCATTGAGCGCGCGCTAATCCAAGTTCCGATGCCTAGAATGTCTCGCAGTGAGACAGAGCAAATTGTGCAAAATGGTCTTGTTCGACTACAGATGACGATCGATGGCGATGCGCTCGACGAAATCGCGCGATTGTCTCAAGGTCTCCCATACATTACCCACCTGTTGGCGCTGAATAGCTCGAAGACCACGATCGCAGATCAGCGACGGCAAATCACGAGCGGCGATGTCGACCGTGGAATCAAAGCCGCTGTTGATCAGTGGCACCAGTCGATCAAGTCCGCATATTACCACGCCACAAAAAGTCAGCAGCCGGGGCACATCTACAAAGAAGTGCTTCTGGCCTGTGCGCTCGCGGAGGCAGATGATCTTGGATATTTTGCGGCCGCAGATGTGCGGGGCCCGCTCCGCGCAATCACCGGCAAATCGTACGATATCCCAAACTTTGCTCGGCATTTGAAGGAACTCAGCGAGTCTGGCCGCGGAGACATGCTCAACCGAACAGGCGAGAAACGCCGCTTGAGGTACCGATTTAATAGCCCGATGATGCGACCTTACGTCGTCATGAGAGGTTTTTCTGAGCAATTGCTCGACAAAGACATGATTAAGCTTTTAGTCAAAGAATAGGGCGCTCACGCCAGCGAGGCTCACCGTTTGGTCAAGGCGGCGACCCCGGCGCCCGGCTCACGCCAACTCCTGCACCATGATCCGGTTGCGCTGAATCTCGTCCAGTTCGAACTGGACCGCGGCGACCGCTTTAGCCTCTTCCCGGTCGGATGCCTCGACCCGAGAATTTCACCCTTGGCGCGCAATAGGACTACGCGCCAGCGGCGGCTCATGCGCTTGGCGAGCTTCGCAGGGGTGTCTTTCTTGGAGGTACGGCGGCGGGGCGGCATGTGCCCAAAATAGGGATGCGGGGAGGGCGAGTCGAATCGTTAACCGGTCATCAACCATACGGGCGCAACGTCACTTCCATGTTCTCGCTAGCCGAGCGGCCAAGGAATCCGGTCCGCGCCCTACTAACCACTTGGGGGATTGGAGCCCAAGCGATGGCCAGCCCAACCTACAGCCTCGACACCCTCGCGTTAGCATTCGCGGTCCTCCTGGCGGCCGCCATCGTGATGATCGGCTACCTGCTCATGCCTGAAGTCGCCGATCTGATGCCGCCAACGTTGAGTGGTGCACATTGAAATCGTGGCGCTGGCTGCGCACGAAGGGGTGACCTTCATGGTGGCCTGGAGTTTTTTGCCTCGGCTGCGCAGCGCCGATAGCCCATTTTCCACAGATCGGGAGCGTACAGATACCAAACCTTCTCGACCGACATCTGCTTGACGCCGCCCTGAGCCTCGATCCATTGCCGGATTTTGATGGGATACCGGTCGATCATCCATTGCGACCACTGTAGATTGGGCACATTGGTGTCCTTGTCTCGCGCCAGATGGAATCCAAGTGACGCGTTCCGCCCGAAGCACAGATGATCTTGCTGGATGAAGGCCACCGCCATCGTACAAGCCGAGACGCATGGTCCTAGAATTGAAACTTGGTTTCCGGCCTTGGCGACGACCTTGGACATCTCCACGAAAATATCCAGCCGCCCACCCAAATCCTTCTGAATATCGATCGAGCCTAGATTCGCGATGGCCCCAGGAGTGCGTATCCACTCCAAAATTATCCGGTCCCAATCGAGGCAAGCGAAGCCTTCGCATGTTGGGATTTCGCCCTGAGCAGCGTCGGGCACTCCCTGCGCCATACATGGTGCCGCAACCAATAAACTGAGCCCAGTCAACGCGATGCGAATCAAGCTCATTTGATTGGCAATCCGTTGGCGGCCCGACGTCTCCGCCTTCAACCCGGAGGAGATGGTGGTCAACGCTGCGTCTCCTCTAGGTGCGGCACCCGGCTCGGGATCACCCGGTGCAGTACCGTGACGTACACGGCAAACAGCACAATCGGAGCGATCAGCGAATAGGCGAATATCCTCTCGTTGCTCATCGCCGCGGGCCGGTGTCGATGCTCGACCCGGTGAAGCGACCGCGACCGTCATAGAACGACGTCGTGCCATTGCTGTTGCGGATCGCGCTGCCGGAAAAGCGGCCTTGCCCGTCGGAGAACGAGGTGGAATTGCCGCGCGTGAACGACTGGCCGGCGAATGAACCGTGGCTGTCATAGAACGAACGGGTGGTCGTGGACTCGGCGGCAGCCGCTCCGGCCGGCAGGGCCAGAACGACGAGGATCAACAGGGTGCGCATAGGGGTGACGTAGCGGACCCGGCGCGCCACGTCGAACCCTACCTTGGACGTAAGGCCGCCCAGCTCGCCATGGGTCGCGCTGTGCTAAGTTCGCCCCCATGTCCAACCTCCCGGACATGCTGAGAGACCCGAACGCCTATCGCGGCGCGTGCGGTGACCTCTGCGCCGGTGCGCTGCGGCTCACACCGGCAGAACTCGCGGACCTCACGCTTGCCGTCGCCGGACAGAGCCCACAGCGTGCGCGCCAGATCGTGGCGGAGTTCTTGAGCAAGGCAGCGGCGAGAGAGGAAGCGGCGCCCAAGCCACCCGCGTCGACGCTAAACCCGTCCGAAACGGACGGGTTTCCGAAGGCAAAGCCGCCGGCACCGGCGCCACCGCAGCCGGTTGCACATGTGCAACATTTGCCGCCGGCGCCGCAGCTAGACTTGCCGGCCAAACCGCCAGCCCCAAAATTCGAGGGCGACCAGGCGTGGCGCGATTGCCTGCCGCCGCGTCGGTAAGTTCAGCTGCAAATCGGGATTTATCCCCGAGGGCCCGGCGGCTTCGGCTCGGGCATGGGTTCGGCCGCGGCGGGATCCGGCGTCCACTTGCCGCCGTGGTCCAAGCAATACATCGCGATGGAGCATGTCAGATAGCCGTAGCCGCCGCCGGACGTCGCAGGCGGGGCATCTGCTTGCGGCTTTGGCTCCGGCAACGGAACGGGCAGCCGGGGTTCGGCGCGCGCAAGGGGCGCGGCCGCGTCCTGTCGCCCCCGACCTTCGACGAAAGCCTCAGCGCCGCCAGCGGCTGACGTCCCGGCTGCGCGAGAGGTCGGGCGGATCGAAAAACGCCCGCTGTGCCTCGGCACAAACCCGATGAATAGCGCCAGGCCCGATCTCGCCGTAGGACTGCAGGCTGGCGGCAACCGCCTGTAGGAAACCGTCGCGGCGCTCGACCGGCAAGGGCGCGGCGGCGTCCAGGATGGCAGTCATTTCGACGTCGGAAAGTTTGAGCATGGGCTGGCGTCCCGTTGCGAATCGCAAGCAGGCGTGCGAGTTTGACGCCATCCTTTCGTATGCGACTTGCGCCCCTCGCCGCCCGGCCGGGGGCTTTTCTTTTCAGACGCGATGCAACATCCAAGCGGGGCCGAGGGGGATAGGCCAAAAAGCAAGAGCTGCCGAGCTTTAGACCGCCCCCGCCGTCGAAACCGGACATACTTTTGGGCTGCCCAATCGCAACATGCACGAAAAAAGTGGGCAATGGGAAGTAGCCCAGATCGGCTGCCAACCCCATGAAACCCGGCCGAAACGGCCGTCTTTTTCCCGATAAATCCGGCTCGATCGCCGCTAACCCTCTGGCGCCGACACATGGGGCTAAGGGGTGCTGGGGCCGCCCAAAATAGGGGGGTGGCCAATTTCGCGGCCGCTCGCGTGAAGCTACGGGGCGGTCTAATCCGGCGGACGATCCCGTTTTTTAATCCTCCCCCACCCGCCCATGAAAATCGAGGGCAAGGACGGCGGCCTATACCCCCCGACGTGGGGCAGCGCGAGCCGTGGGCGCGGCCATTCGGGTGGGCCCCAGTCCCTTGGCGGCCCTCGCCTCGGTTTACGCAACGGGTGGCCACGGGGCGGGCTGGCTCGGGCGGCAGGATGGGTGCGCCCACCACCCTCGCACCCGTAGCCTGGCGCATGGTCCTGGCCGTTGGGGGTTGAGGGTGGCGGGGCAACACGACGCCCGAGACCGTCCTGAAGCCCAGGCGCGTGTTCATTGCAGGAGGAGCTTCACCAGGCCGGGCAGAGCGGCGTCGCTCGGCGGCCAGGAGCAGAACTAGCCGCCGTCGTTTCGATCGATCGTCACGGGACGGGGGCGCCGTGGTCGGGCGGGCGGCACAGGCGCGCGAGAAGCGTGAGCGGGCGGAGCAGCAAGATCGTGCGCGTGTCGACGCGGTGGTGGGCGAATTCGACAGAGGCGTCGCCAAGATGGCGGAAGAAATTTATACTGGCGCTGGCGCATAGAGCGACTTGTCGAAGTGGTGACCAAGTTCGAGAGCCTGGTCGAGCGGAGGGAGAACGGCTCATGTCGCAATATACCCTGGACGAGCGGGCCGCGATAATGGCGAATGCGCGTGCAATCCTCGCAGAGACTGCTCCTGCTGCCCAGCGTGAGGCCATCTCGCCGCATACATCGGGGTCCGAACTCGTTTACAAGACCCGTGTTACAAATGACGAGCGCCCGCGGCCCAGGGCCGTCCCCAAGCCTGATGTCCACGAGACTTATGATGACGATGACGCTGTTTTATCGGCGTCGGCGTCGGCCTACGCCACGTCCAAAACCGCTGCGGGAGAACCCTGGCGGACGTGGGTCGAAAAGTATTGTGAGTATCGCCACAGCGTCATGCGCGATGCGATCGGGCAAGTTCTCGGTGAGTTCCGCGCGCAGGCGCGCGAGCACTGCGAGCGCGAGGTCGGCATCGTCAAACGCGAGCTCGAGCTCACGCGGCGCGAGTTCGCGGTGTTGCAGAAAGAAGTTGAGGTCGAGCGCGGGCTCCGCAAACTTCAGGATGACGTTGCGGACGCACAGAAGCAGGTTCCCACGGTGCCGGCTATTGTGGCGCGATTCGATGCGGAGCAGAGCGGCCTCAAGGCGGAGCAAGCGCGCCTGCAGCGCGAGCTAGAGGCGACAACGAAAAAAGTTGGTAGATTGCGGGTCGATCAAGCACTTGGCGATTACAGCATTTCGCAGCTGCGCAAGGAAACGGAGGCGTCCAAGGCTGCATCGATAGAGCTGGAGACCAGCACCTCACGTTTCGTGATGCGCAACATCAATCCTGTGGCGGCGAGGACGTTGCGTGACTTCGCGGCGCAGGTGATCGACGCTCGGGATGGCGGCGCGGTCTGGTTGTCTGGTCCGGCGGGCACGGCATGATTGAACGTCGTGACGAGCCCCGCGCCGCAACACGATCGGACACTGAACTCGCTACGGCGTTGCGGGCGCTCCGGGTCGCCGAGTTGCGGCTACTGGGGGCGTGGACCGCGGCCGTCTGGGGGCGCGCGCAATCGGCGCCGCATGAGCAGATTCTTTCCGAGGCCAGCAGGCGGGCCGATGCGGATTCACGATGGGCGGCAACATTAAGAGGCGGCGACGCCATCACTCGTTCAAGGGTCAGCGTCCAGGATGGGAAAATATGAGAAAGCTGCTTCTTGCATTCGCGGTTGCCGCAATGGTGGTGAGCGCGGCTGGCGCCGAGGCACAGAACTTCCCGGCTCCGAAGGAGGGAATTTGGATTGCACGCGACTTCCGCTTCCATACTGGGGAGGTGATCCCCGAATTGCCACTGCACTACAGGACGGTGGGCGAACCCTCCGGAGAGCCGATCCTGATCCTGCACGGAACGACCCAATCCGGCGCAAGCATGCTTTCAACTGCTTTCGCCGGTGAATTGTTTGGTCCAGGTCAGCCCCTGGATGCGAACAAGTTTTTCATCATCTTGCCGGACTCTATGGGCCACGGCAAATCAGCCAAGCCGTCGGACGGTCTGCGCGCTAAGTTCCCTCGTTACAATTACGACGACATGGTCGTAGCGCAATATCGGCTAGTGACCGAAGGATTGAGGCTGCGCCATCTGCGCATGGTGCTTGGCTTTTCAATGGGTGGCATGAATGCCTGGATATGGGGCGTGAAATACCCGGACTTCATGGACACGCTTGTGCCTATGGCGTCACAGCCCGTTGAAGTGTCTAGCCGCAATTGGATGATGCGACGCCTAATAATAGACTCCGTCCGAAATGACCCTGAATGGAATAACGGCAACTACTCCTCCCAACCCCGCTCGGCGCGCTTCGCCAGTGTGTTCTACAGCCTAGCCACTGCTGGCGGCACGCTTGCGCTCCAGAAGGCGGCGTCCACACGCGAAGCCGCTGACAAGCTGCTGGATGCGCGACTGGCTGCGCCGTTCCCGCTCGACGCCAACGATCTTCTCTACATGTACGACGCTTCGCGCGATTACAATCCAGCGCCGGGATTGGAACGCATTCAGGCTGCCGTCCTTGCAATCAATTCGGCGGACGACGAGCGCAATCCTCCAGAAACTGGAATTATGGAGCGTGAACTCAAGCGAATTAAAGACGCGCGACTGCTTCTAATTCCGGGCAGTGAAGAGACGCTGGGCCACGCTACTACTTTGTTGGCGAAGTTCTGGAAGCAGCCGGTTCAGGAGCTGCTGCAGACAGCGCCCCGAGCGGCGAAGAATTAATGTTTTCGCTCGTATCGATGCATCTGATGCATTGCAAAAACGCCGCGTAACCGTTGCCGAAAATGCGTCAAAATGCGAAGAACTCGCATTGAGCATATGTCCTCCGCTTATCACCCGATAGCGACCCGCAAAGATGGGGTAATCGGCCGGCAGCTTGTGGATAGCTGAAGATTTTGGGTGCTGCGCTTCAGGCTGATGGTGAAACGAGGTCCGTGAACGCGGCCTCAAGCATCAGAAGGAGAAGCGCAGCATGGACCATTTTGCGGGACTGGACGTTTCGGTCAAGGAGACGAGCATCTGCATTGTGGATGACGCAGGCAAGATCGTTCGGGAAGTAAAGGTGGCGAGCGAACCTGAAGCGTTGTTGGCGGTGCTGAAGAACCCCGCCTACCACTTCAAGCGAATTGGGTTGGAGGCTGGACCGTTGTCGCAATGGCTGTTCAGCGCTCTCGCCGATGCAGGATTGCCTGTGATCTGCGTTGAGACGCGGCACATGCAAGCGGTGTTGAAGGCGCAGATCAACAAGACGGACCGCAACGATGCGCGCGGTATTGCGCAGATGATGCGGGCTGGGCTTTACCGTCCGGTGCATGTGAAGACGATACGCAGTCAGAAACTGCGGATGCTGCTGACACATCGCAAACTACTGCAGTCGAAGGCGATCGCAATCGAGAATGACCTGCGCGGCACTTTGCGCAACTTCGGTCTCAAGGTTGGCATGGTTGGGAAGGTGAAGTTTGAGGCCCGTATCAAGGAGCTTGTTGAGAACCTCCCCGACCTGGCGGCGCTGGTCGAGCCGATGCTCATTGTCCGGCGGACGCTTCGCGAACAGATCGTCATCCTGCATCGCCGCTTGCTGGCCATCGTCCGGGATGATGAGGTGTGCCGGCGCCTGATGACGACCCCCGGTGTCGGCCCCGTTGTGGCGTTGACCTATCGCGCCACCGTCGACGTGCCCGCTCGCTTCCGAAAATCCAAGGCAGTCGGGGCCGTGTTTGGGCTGACGTGCGCCAAGTATCAATCGGGCGAGGTCGATCGGAACGGCAGAATATCACGCTGCGGAGATGAGATGATGCGGGTGATGCTCTACGAGGCAGCTCAGAGCATGCTGCATTCGAAGAAATGGTCCTGGCTCAAGGCCTGGGCGATGCAGGTCGCCAGGCGCCGTGGGATGAAAAAGGCGATCGTGGCCCTGGCGCGCCGGTTGGCTGTGATCATGCACCGCATATGGGTTGACGGCACCGAGTTCCGCTGGACCCGAGAACGGGCCACAGCAGCAGCATGAAAACCGTGCAGCATCTAATCCAATAGGAGGAAACTCGAATTCCACTGAGCGGTGGAATGATGTCCCTCGCGGGACGATGGATGAGGTGAGATCGTATGTCCGCTTGGACCTGCCGTCACACTGACGGCAAGGCCGTCCCAAAGATTGTTCCGCCTCGTCTTCGAATCCCATGATGGAAGGGCCTTGGCGCCGATTCCGAAGAGAAGCACGAGCCCGTGAGCGACATCGACACTGTGCTGGTGGATAGTCTGAAAGCGCTTGACTCCAAACGGCCGATTAGAGAAGCGGACATTACGATCATCTCGTCGCAGCGAGCGCCCTCTATTTGCGGAACGGGCTTTATGGAATGTCAGTGTGGCCCTGTCATTCCGGTTTGATCCCGGCCTCTTTGACAATCGGACCCCACTTCTCGGTCTCCGATGCAAGTAGTGCGGCGAGCTCCGCTGGCGTGGAGGTAGTGACCGGAGCACCTATCGCTTCGTACCTTTCTCTCACCGACGGGTGCCCCAACGCCGCTATCGCATCAGAATGAATTTTGTTCACAATATCATTCGGCGTTTTTGCCTGGACGAACAAAGCCCACCAGCCTGATACTTCATATCCCGGCACTGTTTCGCCGATTGTTGGTAACTCGGGAGCCGCGGGCGAGCGTTTCGCTGAAGTCACGGCAAGTCCGCGAATTGTCCTACTCTGGTGCTGAGAGATGACACCCGGCAGGTTGCTGAACATTGCATCGACGCGGCCGGGGATGAGGTCGTTCATGGCAAGGCTAGCGCCGCGATAGGGCACGTGGGTCATTTCAATGCCGGCCTTGCGCTTGAACAGTTCACCGCTGAGATGGGGCGAAGCGCCAATACCGGTGGAGGCGAACGTGACCTTGCCGCGGTTCGCTTTCGCGTAGTCGATGAACTCTTTGACCGACTTCGCGGGCGAGGAATTCGGTACCATCATGAGGTTTGGAATGACGGTGACAAGCGTGATCGGCGCAAGGTCATTGGCTGCATTGTAACCCGTCGGATAGAGCCACGGATTTATCGCAAGACCAGGACCATACAGCAGGATCGTGTAGCCATCTGGCGCGGACTGCGCGACGGCCTGAGACCCGATGTTGCCGCCGGCGCCGCCCTTGTTTTCAATCACGACCTGCTGGCCCCAGATTTCGGACAGCCTGTTCGCCAGCGGGCGGGCAATCGCGTCGCCGCCCCCGCCAGGCGGAAATGGCACCACAAAGCGCACGTATCGGCTTGGATAGGCTTGCGCCCATGCAATGCGCGAAACCGGCGGCAGCGCGGCAGCACCCGCGGCCAGCTGCAGAAATTGCCTCCGGTGGGGAAGTTTCATTGTCGCCCCTCCGGTTCCCACAGATTCATTCGATGACCTCGTCGGCGCGGGCGAGCAGCATAGGAGGAATGTCGAAGCCGAGAGCGCGAGCAGTCTTGAGATTGATGGCCAGTTCGTACTTGGTGGGCGCCTGAACGGGTAAGTCTCGGGGCTGGGCTCCCCGCAGGATGCGATCAACGTAGGTCGCCGCTTGTCGGGATTGGTAAGAAGTACTGATGCCATATGATATCAGGCCTCCGCTCGCTATATAGGCGCGATGGGGATAGACCGCAGGAAGGCGTTGCCTGGTCGCATGGGAAATGATGTCTTCGCGATACGTCGCACTGGTGCCGTCTGGGAGTACGATGAGTCCGCCCGCAGGCTCGCGCGCGAACTTGTCGACCAACCGTGCTAACTCGGTGGCTTGTCGAACATCGAGCGTGCCGACCTGTACATCCAACGGTGCCGCCGCAGCCTGGATTGCTCGCACCAGGCCGGGTGCAGAAATGTTCGCGGGGTTGTATAAGACTAGGACGCGCGCGACGGACGGCGCTATCTCCTTGAGCACTTCCAACCATTTTCCTCCGAGCGAATATTCGTAATTGGTAAAGCCTGTAATATTTTCACTCGGGCGCGCCATGTTGTCGATTAAACCGCTGCCCACCGGGTCAGCTACTTGAGCGAAGACGATTGGTATAGTGCGGGTCGCATCCTTTAGTGCGGTAGTGGGGGGTGAACCGATACCGTGCAGCACGTCCGGTGCTAGAGCTGTCAGCTCTAGGGCAAACTTCCGCAAACGATCAACGTCACCTTCGCTGTGTCGGTAATCCAACCGCAGAGTCACTCCCTCCACCCAGCCGGTTTCCTGCAAGGCATTCCGAAATGCTGTGATGCGGGTTTGCACTTCCGGGTCGCGCTCGGAAAAGTTCGATAGCAGGCCGACCCGGCGAATGTGCTTCACGGTCTGCTGTGCGCGCGCCGCGAGCGGCCACGCCATCGCCGCACCGCCGAGCAGCGTGATGAAGTCGCGACGCTTCACTCGATCACCTCGTCGGCGCGGGCGAGCAGCGTCGGGGGAATTTCGAGGCCGATCGTCTTGGCGGTTTTGAGGTTGATCACCAGCTCGAATGTAGTGGGTTGCTCGATCGGGATTTCGCTGGGCTTCGCGCCAGTGATGATCTTCTTTACGTAAACCGCCAAGCGGCGAAAGAATTTGCTTGAATTGGGCCCATAGGTCATCAGCCCACCACTCTGCGCAAACTCGCTCCATCCGGAGATCACCGGTATCCTCTTATCCTTCGCAAACTCTGCCAGACGCGCCCGCTCCA
Organism: uncultured Alphaproteobacteria bacterium; assembly: GCA_963725065.1. Lineage (GTDB taxonomy): Bacteria > Pseudomonadota > Alphaproteobacteria > Rhizobiales > Xanthobacteraceae > VAZQ01. The sequence continues at coordinate 19,816 of CAVRXD010000027.1, read as the reverse complement.
ACATGATGAGGTTATCGGGGACGGCAACGATGCCTTGCGTTTTGCTCTCGCCCATCGCGCGAAACGCCGAATCAAACTCTGCATGTGTGCGCACTTGAAGGTACTGAAGCGAGATGCCGAGTGCCCCCGCAACTCGCTGGGATTCTGCCACCTCCAAATGTTCGCCAGGATGGATCGGGTTCGTAAGAAGCGTCACCCGTGACACGGTCGGGAGCAGTGTCTTCATGAGGTCAAGGCGTTTGCCATTTAGCTCGACCGCCATATAGGACAATCCGGTTAGATTCTCCTTCCCATGCGATAGCGTGTCGACAAAGCCTGCGGCAACAGGGTCGCCGCTAAAAGCGAAGACGACCGGAATGGATTTTATTTTTTCTCTGACGATGCGGATCGCTGGCCCCGGCGAGACGATGACGGAGACGTTTTCGCGCAACAGCTCATCGACAAGACTTGGCAGCCGCTCCGGCACGCCTTCCGCCGATCGCGCGACCAGGACAATATTGCTGCCCTCGACGTATCCGACGTCACCAAGGCCCGCGCGGAAACTGTCGTAGTATGAAAAGACGTCCGCATCGCTTCCAGCGGGCGAACCAAGAATGATCCAGCCGATGCGCGGTATCTTCCCAGCCTGCTGTGCCCCCGCCACGAGCGGCCAAGCTACAATCGCGCCGCCGGCCAGCGTGATGAACTCGCGCCGCTTCATTCAATCACCTCGTCGGCGAGAGCGAGCAGCGACGGCGGAATGTCGAGCCGTAGCATCTTAGCGGCCGTCAAATTAATAACGAACTCGAATTTCGTAGGCTGTACGACCGGCACATCGGCTGGCTTTTCACCATTGAGAATTCGGCCGGCATAGACACCTGCTTGGTGATAGGCATTGGCCAAACTCGTTCCGTAGCTCATAAGACCGCCGCCGGCCGCGAACTCGCGAAACGAGTAGATGGCCGGCAGTGCCTGCGCCTCTGTCCATGCGAGAACTTGCTCTCGTCGCGCCAGAAAAAACGGATCGGCATCAACCAAGACAGCTCCGACTTTCTCTCGAACAAGAGTTGCAAAAGCCGTGTCGATCTCATCTTCTGTCCCAGCTTTAACAACAATGAGTTTCCTTCCAAGCGTCTCAGCTGCAGTCTGAGCGTCCTTTGGGTTGGATTCCGCGCTCGGGTTATTTGGATTCACCAGGACGCCGATCGGGTTAGCCATGGGCGCCATCTTGGTGAGTAGGTCCAGCCGCTTTGCTATCGTCAGGACGACCAAAAAACTTATGCCGGTAACATTGCCCCCCGGTCGGTTAAGGGTGGCGATGAGGCCAAGCTGCACTGGGTCGCCGCCGATCACGAAGACGACCGGAATGGTCGCGGTCGCCCCTTTCGCAGCTCGAGCCGTAATATCGCCCCCAATGGTTACGATGACAGTTACTGAGCGGCTGACCAGATCACGTGCCAACGCCGGCAGGCGGCTAACTTGGTTGTCCGCCGAGCGGTACTCAATCCCGACGTTGTGACCCTCGACGTAACCAGCTTCCTGCAAGCCTCTGTGAAACGCAGCTACCTGTTCAGGCCGTGTTTCAAAAGGAACGCTGCTCAGCAAACCGACGACGGCCGGCGCTCGTTGCTGGCCCCGCGCCGCCAGAGGCCATGCGGCGGCCGCGCCGCCGAGCAGCGTGATGAACTCGCGCCGCTTCACTCAATCACCTCGTCGGCGCGGGCGAGCAGCGTCGGCGGCACTTCGACCCCAATCGCCTTTGCCGCCTTGGTGTTGACGACAAATTCGAATTTGGTTGGCTGCTGAACAGGCAGATCGGCAGGTTTTGCCCCCTTTAGTATTTTGTCCACATAGTTGACGATGGGCCGCGTCATGTCGTTGATGTTCGGACCGTAGGAGAGTAGTCCGCCGGCGCGCGCCCAAGCTCCCCAGCCGCCGGCGAGCGGAATTTTATTTCTCGTCGCAAAGTCGACAATTGGCGGAATATTCAGCACCGTGTGCCGCGACGACACGACATACAGAGCGTCGCAGCCCCCATCGATTACGGCGCGGAACGCATTATTGAGATCGCCGGAGCCGCGCATCTCCACGAGTTGCAGTTGCATATTGAGACTTTGCGCCGCGCGTTGAGTTTCGCGCCAGCTCATCGTCGGGATGATCCGGATTCCATAAGAACGCGGGGTGTCGTACGCGCGGCACCGCCTCCTTGAGGAACTCCAAACGTTTCGAAGCAGTATCGTCCAGAAGGAGCGTGACGCCGGTGGCGTTGCCGGCAGGCCGAGCAAGGCTCGCGGTGAGCCCAAGTTGGACGGGATCGGCGCTGCTGACGAACACGATCGGTATTGTCGACGTCGCTTTGACCGCGTAAGGAGCCACGTCGCCGCCTAACGCGAGCACCAAATCTGGCTTTTCGCGCAAGAGAGCAGCGGCCAAATCGGCCAAGCGTTCGGGTTTGCCCTCGGCGTAACGGTAGAAAATAAAAAGACTTTGATCGTCGTAACCCAGATCACGCAGGCCACTGCGCAGCACTTCCATCTGCGGATCAGTCTGTGGATTACTGAACAGCAGTACTCCTAAGCGCGGCACCTTACCCCGTTGCTGCGCGCGTGCCGTGAGCGGCCACGCCATCACTGCGCCACCGGCCAGCGTGATGAATTGTCGCCGCCTCATGCCTAACATGGAGGGCCCCCTCCCACGGGTGCCGCCGCCGATCATAGCATGTAGGAACCGCCGGGCGCAGGCGGTTTTGACACATCAGGAGCCTGCCGGGCAGGGGTCCGCCACTTGGGGCAGACCTGAAACGTTCTGAGACGAGCCTGCCGCACCACGGTGACCCCCTGGGGGCCGCCGATCACGAAAGTTAACGAAGCGTAAACCGTCGCGCGGCACCATTGCTGTCCGCGTGGTGACCTCCCGAGCACGTTCACGGTCACCGCCGCCACTAGGGAGCCCTCCCGCTCCGGGAGGTGACCAGCTGATGCGTGCCACTGTGGAGGCCGCAACCGATTTCCAACGCCAGCCGGACGCCGAAACGACGGCCGAGAAAAGCGGCGTCACTCTCAAATACGAAGAGATGCTCGCTGCGCTTGAGGGCCTGATGGCAGAGATGCGCGAAGAGACACCGCAGGCCGATGCGTCGGGCAAAGTCGTTGATCAGCCTAGCGAGGAACGGACGACCGCCCGGCCTAACATATGGGTCGAAGCGCACGCCGCGCTCTCCCAGAAATAACCTTCCAGGCGAGCTGATGGCGGCGGCGGGCCAGGTCGGCGCGTTGCGGCCGGCGCAGGCGCGTTCGGTGGTGATCCGCCATCCGGGCGCCATGCACTTCTGACCTGCGCGCGGGGTATTGGTTTCTTCTCAGACGTCCCGCTAAAAAACAAAACTGTTCTACGCTCATCCGGTTACGGAGGACGTAAATGTCGGCTGTTGCCGAACCCGTTGCAGATGCCCTTGCGGGTGACCGCCTCGCCCGGCGCAATTCGCTGGTGCTGGCGATCGCGCAGGCATTGGCCGGCGGCAACAATACGGTGCTGGTTGCGACAGCGGCCATCGTCGGCACCATGCTGGCTCCGGACAAAGGACTGGCAACTCTCCCGATCAGCGTCTTCGTGCTTGGGATGTGGATGGGGACCTTGCCGATGGGCGCGCTGGCGCGGCGACTGGGCCGGCGCAGCGCATTGCAGATCGGTACCGTCTGCGGCGTCCTGACCGGGTTGATCTGCTGCGTTGCCGTGCTGCAGGGCTCGTTCCTCCTGTTCAATGTCGGCGCGGTGTTCAGCGGCTTCTACGCGTCGGCTCATCAGTCCTATCGGTTTGCGGCCGCCGACACCGCGAGCGAGGGGTTCCGGCCAAAGGCGATTTCGTGGGTTCTGATCGGTGGCGTGTTCGCTGGCGTGGTCGGAGCACAACTCGTCATCGCGACGCAGAATTCCTGGCCGCCCTATCTATTCGCCGCGACCTATATCGGGCAGTCAGCGCTCGCCCTGATCGCGGGCGGCGTGTTGATGTTCGTGAACATACCCAAGCCACCGCCGCGCTCGGCCGTCGGTGACGGCCGCCCACTCTCCGAGATCGCCAGAGAGCCGCGCTTCATCGTGGCGGTGGCCTGCGGCGTCGCGGCCTATTCGATGATGAACATGGTGATGACCTCGGCTCCGCTCGCCATGGTCATGTGCAATCATTCAATTACGGACGCGACGCTCGGGCTGCAGTGGCATGTGCTCGGCATGTATGCGCCGAGCTTCATCACTGGCTCGCTCATCAGCCGCTTCGGGCTCGAGCGGATCGCCGGCTTGGGGTTTGCGTTGATCCTCGTCGCCGCCGGAATCGGGATCGCCGGGATTTCGCTCTGGCATTTCTGGATAGGGCTCGCCCTGCTGGGAGTGGGGTGGAATTTCGCCTTTATCGGCGCCACCACCATGGTCACACACTGTCACCGGCCGAACGAGCGCAACAAGGTGCAGGCGTTCAATGATTTCCTCGTCTTCGGCTCAATGGCCATCGGCTCGTTCTCGTCCGGTCAGCTGCTGGCGAGCTTCGGCTGGGCCACCGTGAACGAGGTTGTGTTCCCGGTCGTGCTGGCGGCCATCGCCTTGCTGCTTTGGGGCGCACTGCGAGGCCCAGCGCCACGGCGGATCTGAGGCCGACGTGTGGTCTCGGCGGTATCATCTGACCGACGGCCGCTTATCCGATTCATCCGAATCCGATGAAGAGCCTCAGTTTCCCATGGGCTCGCGCGGCTTCAACGCGCCAGCCCACAGCCGTTAATCACAGCTCATCAAAGCTGCGCTTGCACCCGTGAGCGATCTTGTCGCCTCGGGGGAAACGTTCCAGAAAGAGGCTAGAGAACGGCGCAAACGGTCCCACCCGTTGGCGGCCGGAGGCTGGCATGTGAAGCTTACGCCGCACCAGTTTGCCGCGAGCTCCGATGCGAGCCGTTGGTCAACAGTGACTCAGGAGAAGGCGATGAGAATTGTACTAGGTGCGATTGCCATGTCGGCAGCGTTGGTCGCAACCGAGGCGTCTGCGCAAGGCGTGAATCTGACCGGCCCATATCAGTGCATTCAGGGCTGCGTGACCGTCCGCCCGGGCGACTTCGCCTTCGTCACCCAGAACGGCTGGGAACTCAACATGGTCAACGAGGCCGGCCAAGCGTCCCGCGCCTGGGTGGACTACCCGGGGCGCATCTGGATCGCGAGGGCCAATCTCGGCGCGATCTACTCCCCGGATGGCATGGTCATTCAATTTGACAACGGGACCATATGGAAGCGCGCACCGGAGCCGCCGCCCGCTCCGCCGCCCCGTCGCCGTCGCCGCTGATATTGCGGCGAGGCGGGCCAACCACGGTCCGCTGCAGAGCCAGTCGTCCTGCTCCAAGCTAAAGGGGGCCAAACACCGCGCGTAGCGGCAGGTGCTTGGCCCTTTTGCTTGGACCTTTGCTTCGCCCTTTTGCTTGGCGCGGGCACGCACTTTCAATTCCGCACCGGTGAGTCGCTGCTCCTGGCGCGAAGTGCCGCGGCCCACGACGCTTGGAAACTGCGCATAGCCACCTATCTTTGACGGTACCGATATTTCGGGACATATTGAATTCGCAACACAGCCCGAGGCGAGCGTGCAAACCGGACAACAGTGCGGCCATGAACGGTGATCTGCCTCCCGCGCCCGGATCCGTTGCCCGCATGGCATGTCTGAGACTGGCGGTTGTGGCCATTGCCGGCGCCGCTCTTCTTTCCGCGTGCGGCCAGCAGTCGGAGTCCCAACAGCCTCCCGGGCAGCAGCAATCCGCCTCGGACGAGCAGTCGCGCAAGGACGCCGACGAGAAGGCCTGGACGGAAGCGGTCAGCGCCGGTACCGCCGCGGCCTTCAACGGCTACATCCAGAATTTCGCTTCCGGCGCGCACGTGGCGGAGGCGCGCGAACGGGTCGCCGCCCTCAACGAGCAGGCCCGCAAGCAGGCGGACGAGAAGGCCTGGGCCGATGCCCAGCGCGCCGGGACCGTTTCGGCCTTCAACAGCTACATCCAGAATTTCGCTTCCGGTGCGCACGTGGCGGAGGCGCGCCAGCGCATCACCGCACTCAACGAACAGGCCCGCAAGGCCCTGGACGACAAGGCTTGGGCGGACGCCGACCGCGCCGGCACGGTGGCGGCGTTCAATACCTATCTGCAGAGCTACGCGTCCGGCGGGCATGCGGCCGAGGCGCGTGCGCGCATTGCAGCGCTCGATGAGCAGGCGCGCAAGGACGCGGACGAGAAGGCTTGGACCGACGCCCAGCGCACGAACACCGCCGCGGCCTTCAACGGCTATATCCAGAATTTCGCTTCCGGCGCGCACGTGGCCGAGGCGCGCCAGCGCGCGACCACGCTCGAGGCGGAGGCACGCAAGGCCGCGGACGACAAGGCCTGGGCGGATGCCCAGAAGGCCGGCACCTCTTCGGCCTACAGTACGTATCTGCAGAATTTCGGCACCGGCGCGTATGCGGCCGAAGCGCGTCAGCGCGTCGCCACGATCGATGCGCAGGGACGAAGAGAGGTGCCGACTGTCGACATTCAAAAAACCTGCCAGGCCGCCGCCGGCGTGATGGTGAGCCTGCTGGGCGGAAGCACCACCGATCAGGACGTGAAGGGGTGCCTGAACTCGGAGCAAAAGGCCCGAGAGCAGATCATCAAGGACCGGGCAACGTATTCGGCGGTCGACAAATCGCGCTGCATGCGGTCGGACGTCTACCTCCCGAGCTATGTGGAGTGGCTCACCTGCCTCGAGATGGAGAGAGACGTTCGCAAGATGCAGGTGGGCGGACCCAGCAGGCCGTCAACCACGACGCTGCCGAAGGTGCGCCCGGCCCTCAACTGGTGAGCTGGGTCGCGGGGCCACGTCTCGCCCGGCGGTTTCCCTGCCGTTTGGTACGCTGAGCTCCGCAGAATTCAACAAATCCGGGCGTTTTCGAGCGTTGCGTCGCAGGGCTGTTTTTGGCAATGTCCGCGCCACTTTCGGCCGGGGCTTTGGGCGACCAGTTGGCTCGGCGTAGCGGCGACCGTGCAATGGTCTTCTTGCCCGGTACGCTTCACAAAACTGGGGTTTCTACAATGACGGCTCTCTGGCTGATCGTCCTTTGCGGCGTGCTCGCCATCATCTACGCCGCGTGGGCGGCTCGTTCCGTGCTCGAGGCGGATCCGGGCAACGCGCGGATGCAGGAGATCGCGGCGGCGGTACGCGAAGGCGCGCAGGCCTATCTCAAGCGCCAATACACCACGATCGGCATCGTCGGCGTGGTCATCTTTTTCATCCTTGCGTACTTCCTCGGCTGGCTGGTGGCGTTCGGATTCCTGATCGGCGCGGTTCTCTCGGGTGCCGCCGGCTTCATCGGCATGAACGTCTCAGTGCGCGCCAATGTCCGCACCGCCCAGGCCGCGATCCGCTCGCTCGCCGACGGCCTCGAGCTCGCGTTCAAGGCGGGCGCCATTACCGGTCTTTTGGTCGCCGGCCTGGCGCTTCTCGGGGTCACCCTCTATTTCTGGTATCTCATCGGTCCGCGGCATTTGGCCCCCGATGACCGCACCGTCATCGACGCGCTCGTGGCGCTGGGATTCGGGGCATCGCTGATCTCGATCTTCGCCCGCCTTGGCGGCGGCATCTTCACCAAAGGCGCCGATGTGGGCGGAGACCTCGTCGGCAAGGTCGAGGCCGGCATCCCTGAGGATGATCCGCGCAATCCCGCGACCATCGCCGACAATGTGGGCGATAACGTCGGCGATTGCGCCGGCATGGCGGCCGACCTGTTCGAGACCTATGCGGTGACGTCGGTCGCCACCATGGTGCTGGCAGCGATCTTCTTTCGCAGCGTTGGCCCCGACGTGTTGCTCAAGATGATGACTTATCCGCTCGCCATCGGCGGCATCTGCATCATCACCTCCATCATCGGCACGTTTTTCGTCAAGCTCGGGTCCGATCAGTCGATCATGGGCGCGCTATACCGCGGCCTGATCGTGACCGGCCTACTTTCGCTCGCCGGCGTGGCGCTGGTCACGTATCTTCTGGTCGGTTTTGCCACCGTGCCTGGCCAATCGTACAGCGGCACCAATCTGTTTCTCTGCGGTGTCGTCGGCCTGCTCGTGACCGGGCTGATCATCTGGATCACCGAGTACTACACCGGCACCAATTTCCGTCCGGTGCAGTCGATCGCCAAAGCCTCAGTCACCGGCCACGGCACCAATGTGATTCAAGGCTTGGCCATTTCGCTCGAAGCGACGGCGCTTCCCGCCATCGTGATCATCGTCGGCATCCTTGCCACCTACAAGCTTGCCGGCCTGTTCGGCATCGCCATCGCGGTGACCACAATGCTGGCGCTCGCCGGCATGATCGTGGCGCTCGACGCGTTTGGTCCGGTGACCGACAATGCCGGTGGCATTGCCGAGATGGCGGGCCTACCCAAGGAGGTGCGCAAATCGACCGACGCGCTCGACGCGGTCGGCAACACCACCAAGGCGGTGACCAAGGGCTACGCCATCGGCTCGGCCGGCCTGGGCGCGCTGGTCTTGTTCGCGGCCTACAACGAAGACCTGAAATTCTTCATCGCGAACGCGGCCAAGTATCCGTACTTCCAAAATGTGCAGCTCGATTTCTCGCTGAACAATCCGTACGTGGTGGCTGGCCTCCTGTTCGGAGGGCTGCTGCCCTATCTGTTCGGCGCCATGGGCATGACCGCGGTCGGCCGCGCGGCGTCTGCGATCGTGGAGGAGGTGCGCCGGCAGTTTCGCGAAAAGCCGGGGATCATGCAGGGCACTGACAAGCCCGATTACGGCCGCGCCGTCGATCTGCTGACCCGCGCCGCGATCAAGGAGATGATCATTCCCTCGCTGCTGCCGGTGCTTTCGCCGATCGTGGTCTACTTCCTGATTTACTGGATCGCCGGCGGCGGGCTCGCCGGCAAGTCGGCGGCGTTTTCCGCGGTGGGCGCCATGCTGCTCGGCGTGATCGTCACCGGCCTGTTCGTCGCGATCTCGATGACCTCAGGCGGCGGCGCCTGGGACAACGCCAAGAAATACATCGAAGACGGGCATTACGGCGGCAAGGGCTCGGAGCCGCACAAGGCGGCGGTCACCGGCGACACCGTCGGCGATCCGTACAAGGACACGGCCGGTCCGGCGGTCAATCCGATGATCAAGATCACCAATATCGTGGCGCTGCTGCTGCTCGCGGTGCTCTCGCACTGGCGCTGATCCGCTTGACGGCAAAAAAATCCCCGCGGCGACGCCGCGGGGATTTTTTGTCGCGTACGATGAAGGATCGCGGTGAGGCTGGCCTAGAACAGCTTGAACATGGCGTTGACGTAGGCGTAGTCCTTGCCGCCGGTCGGCGTGGTGCGGCTCACGAAGTCGAACACCTTGCCATCCTTCAAGCCGTAATTGGCGAGCCGCTCCACGCGGCGGCCTTTGTCGAAATAGATGGCGACGACCCGCTGGTCGACCACCTGCTGCGGCATGAATCCGATCGGCCGTTCCGAGCGCTGGGAAATGTAGTAGAACGCCTCGCCGCTCACGGTCGCGACCGTCGACGGCGTCCCGAGCACGATCAGGACCTGCTCCTGAGTCGAGCCGATCGGAATCTGTTCCAGCGCCCCGTCCGGGACGATGTAGCCGCGCTGGTAGGTTTCCGAGAAGCAGCCCCCGAGCAACAGGCCAAGCGCCACCGTTGCCGCAATACCGGCGGCAGCCCTGCGAGGCCGGCGAGTCGGTCTGGTCATGCGATACGCGATCCCCATATCACGGTTGCATTCGCTGGCGTCTTGACTTACGCGGCGAGCCACACGTGCCAATCGATCCTTTAGCATACGGCCCTGCGCCGCCACTAACCCGATGATATTGCGCCTATTTCGCCGCACCCCGCCGGTCGACACCATCGCGTGCCTCTATGGCACGATCGTGGCACAGGCGCGAACGCGCGCCTTTTACCAAGTCTACGGGGTCCCGGATACAGTCAACGGCCGCCTGGAAATGATCATGCTCCACGCGGTGCTCATTCTGCAGCGTCTCGAGCGCGAGCCGGCGACGGTGCGCGCGCTGGGCCAGGGAATTTTTGATCAATTCTGTCGCGACATGGACGAAAGCATGCGCGAAATGGGTGTGGGGGATCTCGCGGTCCCGCGCAAAATGCGCCGGATCGGGGAAGCCTTCTACGGCCGGCAGGAGACCTACCGTCAGGCGCTTGTTGCGGCCGATGAACAACCGCTTGCCGCCGCCCTGCGGCGCAATGTATTTGCCGACGGATCGGACGGCGTTGGCGCGGACCGGCTCGCGGCATATGTGCGGGAGGTCGTGCGCGGGCTCGCCGCGCAGAATGGATTTGAGCGTGCGCAACTCGCCTTTCCCGATCCGGAGCAGGTGCCGTCGCGCGCGTGATGGCCGAGGACGCAACCATGCCAAGGGGTGCTAGGGGTATCAGTGGTGCAAGGGCTGCGGGCGATGAAAGCGTACCCGCGCGCGCCTGGAGCGTGCCGCTCGCAGTCAGCGAGGTCTCCGAAGCCGGACGCCGTGTCGATCTCGTCGCCGATGCGCAGACGCGGGCAGCGGTCGCGACGCTCGCCGGGCTTGCCGGCTTGCCGCGCCTCGAGGCCGGCTTCGACGTGACCCGTCGCGGCCGCAGCGGTCTGCACGTGGTCGGCCGCGTGTCGGCAACCGTGGTCCAGACCTGCGTGGTCACGCTCGAACCGCTCGAGAACGAGGTGGACGAAGACATCGACATCGCCTTCGTCCCCGCCGCCGCGTCGTCCTTCGACGAACACGTCGGAGAGGTCGAGGTGCCGCTCGAGGATGCGCCGGAGCCGCTGATCGGCGGCGCGATCGACCTAGGCGCGATTGCGACCGAATTCCTGGTGCTGGGCCTCGACCCGTATCCGCGCAAGCCGGATGCGGTCTTGGAACTGCCGCCCTCCAGCGAGGAGGCGGCGCATCCGTTCGCGGCACTGGCGGAGCTCAAGAAGGGGCGGGGCGGCAAATAGCGTGAGTATCCGGCCCCCTGTTGCGTCTCCCACCGACACGGTATGGTCGCGCCATGCCCCATAAAGTCCGTATCGCGCTCGACGCCATGGGGGGTGACCATGGGGCAGCGGTTGTGGTTCCCGGAGCGGAACTGTCCCTCCAGCGTCATCCCGACATCGAGTTTTTGCTGTTCGGCGACCGCGCCGAACTCGAGCCGTTGCTCGCTGCCCGCCCGAATCTCAAGGCCGCTTCGGACCTGGTGCACACCGATGTCGTGGTGCAGATGCATGACAAGCCCAGCCAGGCACTGCGCAAGGGACGACGAAGATCCTCCATGTGGCTCGCCGTCGATGCCGTGAAGAAGGGCGAAGCGGACGTGGCGGTCTCCGCCGGCAATACCGGTGCGTTGATGGCGATGGCCAAGATCGACCTGCGGACCATGGCAGGGATCGAACGGCCGGCCATTGCGGCCATCTGGCCGACACTGAGGGGGCGCTCGATCGTGCTCGACCTCGGCGCCTCGATTGGCGCCGATGCCGGGAATCTGGTCGACATGGCCGCTATGGGCAGCGCCATGGCGGGAGTGCTATTCGGTCTCGACCGGCCGACGGTCGGGCTCCTCAATATCGGCGTGGAGGAGGTGAAGGGGCTCGAGGAGGTCCGCGAGGCCGGGCAAATCCTGCGCGCCGGACAATGGCCGCAGTTCGAGTATCTCGGCTTCGTCGAGGGCAGCGATATCGGCAAGGGGACGGTGGACGTGGTGGTGACCGAGGGGTTTTCCGGAAATATCGCGCTCAAGGCGGCGGAGGGCACCGCACGGCAGCTCGGCCAATTGCTCAAGCACGAGCTGAACCGCTCGCCGATCAGGAAGCTCGGCTACCTGCTGGCGCGCGGCGCGTTCCGCGCGCTCAACCAGAAGATGGATCCGCGCAAGTCGAACGGCGGCGTTTTCCTCGGTCTCAACGGCATCGTCATCAAGAGCCACGGCGACACGGATGCGGAAGGTTTCGCCTGCGCCGTCGACCTGGGCTACGACATGGTGCGACGCGAATTGCTCGCCAAGATCGGCCGCAGCCTCACGCGCCACCAGCGCGAGGCGGTTCCACCCCGCGCCGTCGGGGGAGCAGCCTCGTGACCATGCTGCGGTCGGTGGTCCTGGGCTGCGGCAGTTATCTGCCGCGCCGCGTCCTCCCCAACTCCGAACTGTCGCGGATGGTGGATACCTCCGACGAATGGATCATCCAGCGCACCGGCATCCGCGAGCGCCATATCGCGGCGGAAGGCGAGAACACCTCCGACATGGCGATCGCCGCGGCGCGCGAGGCGCTGGCCGCTGCCGGGGTCGACGCGCAATCGATCGACCTGATCGTGCTCGCGACGTCCACGCCCGACAATACTTTTCCGGCCGCCGCCGTTTCGGTCCAGGCCGGCCTCGGCATCAACCACGGCGCCGCCTTCGACCTGCAGGCGGTGTGCTCGGGCTTCGTGTTCGGCCTCGCGACCGCCGACGGGCTGCTCAAGACCGGCGCCTTCAAGCGGGCGCTGGTGATCGGCGCGGAGACGTTCTCGCGCATCCTCGACTGGAACGACCGTACCACCTGCGTGCTGTTCGGCGATGGCGCCGGCGCCGTCGTGCTGGACGCGCAGCAGATGCCTGGCACGCGCGAGGATCGCGGCATCCTCACCTCGCACCTGCGCTCGGATGGCCGCCACAAGGCCAAGCTCTACGTCGACGGCGGACCGTCCTCGACCCAGACCGTCGGGCATCTGCGGATGGAAGGCCGCGCGGTCTTCAAGCACGCTGTGGCGATGATCACCGACGTGATCGAGCAAGCCTTTAAGACAACCGGCTATACCGCTGACGACGTTGACTGGTTCGTGCCGCACCAGGCCAACAAGCGCATCATCGACGACAGCGCGCGAAAGCTCGGAATTGCGCCGGAGAAGGTGGTGACCACCGTGGACAAGCACGGCAATACGTCGGCGGCCTCGATTCCACTGGCGCTCACGGCCGCGGTCGCGGACGGGCGGATCAAACGCGGCGATCTGGTCATGTTGGAAGCCATGGGCGGCGGCTTCACCTGGGGATCGACCCTGCTGCGGTGGTGAGCGGTGCCGCTCAAATCTTCCCATCAGGCCCCGTTGACCGCCCCGGTCCGACCGAATATCGTCAGATAATTCAGAGAGATATCTTGATCGCCGAAGGCGGGGCTGGCGATGACGGGAAAAACAGTCACACGCGCGGATTTGTGCGAGGCAGTCTACCAGAAGGTAGGATTGTCGCGCACCGAATCGGCCACGCTCGTCGAGCTGGTTCTGAAGGAAATCACCGACTGCCTCGAGCGTGGCGAGACGGTGAAATTGTCTTCGTTCGGTTCGTTCGTGGTGCGCAAGAAGGGCCAGCGGGTCGGGCGTAACCCCAAGACCGGCAAGGAAGTACCGATTTCGCCGCGCCGGGTGATGGTGTTCAAGCCGTCGGCGATTCTCAAGCAGCGCATCAACGGCGATCCCGAGGGGAAATAGCGGTTTGACCCAGGGGCTGAGGGAGTAGGGCGGCGGTGGAAAAGGCGCCCGACGCATTTCGGACCATCAGCGAAGTGGCGCAGGAACTCGACGTTCCGCAGCACGTGCTGCGGTTCTGGGAGAGCCGCTTCCGCGAGATCAAGCCGATGAAACGCGGGGGCGGGCGCCGGTACTATCGGCCGGACGACCTCGACCTGCTGCGCGGCATCCGCCACCTGCTCTACGGCGAGGGCTACACCATTCGCGGAGTCCAGCGGCTCCTGCGCGAGCAGGGCGTGCGCTTCGTGCAGAACGTCTGGCAGCCGGGCGCGCCGCAGCCGGTCCACCGGCCGGCCGAGGAGGATGAGCCGCCCGAGCAGGAGGTCGCCGATGAGCGCGCCGAAGCGGCGCCGCCGCCGTTGCGTGCGCCCGTTGACGGGACGCGCGCGCACGGATCCGAACCCGCCCCGCCGGTTGCGCCGGCGCCTGTGGCCGGCCTCACCCGGGCCGACGCGCAGAAACTGCAGGCTGCGCTCCACGACCTGACGGAGTGCCGCCGGCTCCTCGACGCGGCGTTGGCGCAGCAGGCCTGACGCTTTCAAGCGCGGGATGGCGACCGCCGGCCCGCATCGAAATCCGTGTGGGCGTGACCGCTGCCGCTCGCACTGGCGCCGGGGCGCACCGTGGAATAAGATTCGGTTCCGCACAGCGGCCGACGCAGCCCATCTGCATCGACCTGACAAACGGACCTAACAAACGCTTGGCGCGAGATCGCGATTCGATCTGAAGCGATTGCGCTCGAGAAAAAACGTTCGGAGAGAAACGCGATGATCGTCTGGCGAAATCTCGCTTGTGCGCTTGCTTGCGCGCTGTCGTGGCTGGTCGCGCCCGCGCAGGCGCAGGAGAGCACCCCGGGCCCGCAACATCCCGGGCGCAGCGTGGTGATGAGCAAGTGCTTCCAGTGCCATACCGACGCGATGTTCCGCGATCAGCGGCAGGATCGCCGCGGATGGGAGGCGGCGATCTACCGCATGATCGGGCGCGGCGGGTTGTGGACGAAGGAAGAGATCATGCTGATGGCCGACTACCTCGGCACCGATTTCGGGCCGAACGCCAAGCCTGCCACCCAGACGAGATGATCAGGCGCGCGTCAAGCGAAGCTGAGAGCTGAGGGAGCGAACGATGAGAGAGCTGGTCGCGCAATACCTGTCGCATTCGATATCGCGGCGTCGTTTCGTCGGCGGCCTGACCAAGGCCGGCCTGACGGCAACCGCCGCTCAGTCGGTCCTGACCGCGGTGACGTCGGTCAGCTACGCGCAGGGCGCCGGTCCGCAACCCAACCCGCCTCCGGCGGCGGCGGCTCCCGCGGCCGCGCCGGCAGCGAGCGCTCCCGCCGCATCGGTCGTCGCCGGCGTGAAGCCGTTTCAGGGTCCCGGCGGCGCCGCCTTCGCCGATCAGCTCATCGCCTGCGGCGTCAAATATGTGTTCGGCAATTCTGCCAGCGAGGATGCGCAGTTCTACGAAGCGCTCGTCGACCGGCCGCAGCTCAAATACATCCTCACGCCGCATGAAGGACCCGGCGCCGCGATGGCGGCCGGCTACATCAAGGCGTCGGGCGAGCCCGCCATCGTCATGCAGGCCGCGGTCGTCGGCATGGCCAACGCCATCGGGCAGATGTTCAACGCCTTCAAGGAGCAGACGCCGCTGGTCGTCTACTCCTACCGCACCGACCAGACCCGGCGCGCGGGCCGCGACGGGTTCGAGGAGGTGCCCAACCAGGAACAGATCGTCCAGCCGATCACCAAGTACAGCTGGCTCGCGCGCAGAGCCGACATGATTCCGGAAACCATCCGCCGCGGCTTCAAGGCGGCATGGACGCCGCCCTACGGCCCCGCCTACATCTCGTGGCACTCCGATTTCAACGACGAGCGCGTTCGCACCGAGATCATCGCGCAGGAGCTGATGGATCCGCGCATGCGGGTGCGGCCCAATCCCGACGAAGTGCAGCGCGCCGCCAAGCTCCTGGTCGAGGCGCGGATGCCGCTCATGGTCGTCGGTGACGAGATCTACAAGGCGAAGGCGGTAGCCAAGGCGGTGAAGCTTGCCGAGATGCTCGGCATGCCGGTGACGCAGGTGCGCCAGCTCTATGCCAACTTCCCGGAGACGCATCCGCTCTGGGTGGGGAGTCTCGCCGGCAACAGCCTCAACTCGCTCAACTACCCGAAGAGCGCCGACGTGATCATCAATGTCGGCAACAAGTTCCAGCACAATGGTCCGACCCCGATCGTGCCGCGCGGGCCGAAATTCATCGACATGCGCATCGATCACGGCAGCATGGGCAACGTGATGCTCACCGAGGTGCCGCTGGTCTGCGACGTCGGCTATGGGCTCGACGACCTGATGGCGGCGGTGGAGCAGTTGCTCACGCCGGCGCTGCGGCAGAAAGCGGTCGAGCGCACCGGCGATGTGCGCAAGTTCAGCGAATGGGCGAAGTCCGCGCGTGCCCAGGTGGTGAACAATCCGGACTGGGACCAGAGCCCGATCATCGCCGACCGCCTCACCTGGGAGATCGCGCAGTTTGCCGATCCCGACGCCATCATCGTGCACGAGGCGGGCTCGGTCGCGCTGCACTCGTTCGATTTCAATCCGATCGGCGGACGCGAGCTGTTCTTCTATTACGGCGCCCATCTAGGCTCCGGCGTCGGCACCGCCGCGGGCGTGAAGCTCGCGCGTCCCAACCAGCAGGTGATCTGTCTCGTCGGCGACGGCTCGTTCATCTTCGGCCCGACCGCGCTGTGGAACATGGCGCGGCTTGAACTGCCCGTGATCACCGTCGTCTACAACAACCACGCTTATGGCGGGCCGCACTCGCGCGTGATCGCCAACGTGCCGGGCGGGCGCATGATGCAGACCGGGCAGTTCGTCCACGACTATCTGGGCCAGCCCGACATGAACATGGCGGCGATCGCCAAAGGCTTCGGTGTCGACGGCGAGGTGGTCGAGAGCCCGGGGCAGTTGCGCGAGGCGCTGGCACGTGCGCGCAAGCACACGGTCGAGGGCAAGCCCTATCTCATCGACGCGCAGGTGGCCCGCAAAGGCGTGGCCTGGGCCGACAAGCCCTGGGTCCCGCCGATCCAGGTGGCGTCGCTGCGGCAGAAGAAGGTCTAAGTGTCCCGTTTCCGACGTTCGTATCATCTCGCAGGACGCACATTTACGAACGTCGGAAACAAAGGGACACTAGCAAGTCTATGATTTTAGTGTGGCTTTGCATTTGACGTTCCTATGAATGATTTGCAGCAAGTACTGATAGGAACGTCAAATGCGCCACACTAGCGTGCGATCTGCGCCGCGCGTGCAGGATCGCAATGGTGTGCTGCGCCGGGTCTTCCCGGTGCTCGCCATTTGGGCCGCTCTCTGCGCCGGCGCGCAGGCGGACGACGCCGACCTCGGGCGCGACGTCTACGGTGATTTCTGCGTGAGCTGTCACGGCCGCGACATGGTCAATCCGGGCGGGGTCACTTTCGACCTGCGCAAGTTTCCCAAGGACGATTTCGAGCGCTTCCAGAACGCCGTGCTCAATGGCAAGCCGCCGGCCATGCCGCCGTGGCGGGACAAGATCAGCGACGACGATCTAAAGCTGTTGTGGGCTTACGTCCGCAGCGGCGGCTAGCGCTTTGCCCGATCAACTGGAATCATTTTGCGGTGGGCAAACGAGGAGGGCCGCGCGCTGGGCCGTCAGCTTGCGGCCGTCTCGTAAACGCCGGGCCTCGTCCGCCCGTCAGTCCATGCGGCTCATGCGGCCGACGAACCAGCCGATCGCCAGCGCGACCGCAACTGCGGTGTAGGGCCGGTTTTCGATCGTGTTGCGCAGCGCTTCTTCCAGCGGTGCGGCGCGCTCCTGCACGGCCTTGGCCGCATCGCCGGCCGCATCCCGCGCCTGACCGTAGAGGTCCTGGGCCGCGCCCGTGGCCTGCTTGATCTTGCCTTCCACCTGGCTTTTGACGTCGCCGGTCACGCGTCCAAAGCCTTCTTCCAGCTGCCCGCCGACATTCCTGGCGGTGCCGACCACGCGATCTTCATTCATGGACATGTCCTCTGTACTGGTTCCATCGTTCAACAATCGAGCGGTGATTTGGTTCAAGCGCTGGAAGGTTATGGCAGGAACGGCCTGTCTGCCAGCGGCGCCGCAGCGCTGCCTGACCGACAGCGACAAGTCAAAGAACGCGCGAGAACGGGTCGAAAAGGGCGGGATCAGAAGGCCCGAAGCGCGACCCAGGCCGTTCAAGGGCAGAAGCGTTGCGCGGCGCAGCTCCGGACAGCCAAATCCGTTCGTTCCGGCTCGGTTATTGCCGGCTGATGGCCGCTTTTTCGAACTGCGACCGGCAGCGCGGGCTGAGTTGGGACATCTTGGACGCCAGGCAGGATGCGATACGCGCCTTGTTCGGGATCGCCGCGAGGCACAGGCTGATCGCGTCGCCCATGCAGGCGCCGCGTTCCTCCGCGGTGGGCTTGCTGACGCTGGCAGGCGCCGCGGTCGGAAGCGTGCATAGAAGCAGGGCGAGCGCGGCGAACGGTGCGGTGCGAATCTTGATCATGACAGTCTCCCTCGGGCGCAAGCTCCGCCGTTGACCTCGACCACGCATGTTGTGGCGTCCCGGTTCGAGCAAAAACTGTGATGGCCATCACAGTTTTGCGCTTTCCTCCGGGTTTTCAGCCGGTTTCCGGGGCGGTTGGTCTGTCCGGCCCACCGCGACGTGCCGCGTGCGAGCGACCAGGAGTGACCCGCGTCACAGATGCCACCGGCTTTGGCTTCTACGGTCTCGTCATGATGGATGGGAGACGAACATGCGAAGCACCGTCAGGCAGTTGATCACCGGAGTGGCGGTCGCGGTCGCCTTGTCGGCGGTCGGCGTGGGTGCGATCGGCGGCGCCGTCGCGCAGGCGCCGCAACGTACGCCGGCCTTGGCGCAGGATGGCTTGGTCAGCGGGTACAACGCCGCGCCCTTCGACGTCGGGGGCCGGCTCGGCGATCGCCAGCAGCTCCAGCACTATTTTCTCGATGGGTCGCGTGACCGGTTGAGGTGAGGGCCGGCCAACGCACATCCGCCGGCACGCTGCTTCCTCCCGGTCAAGCCGGGAGAGAGGTCTTGCGCCCATTTGTCTTCCCAAGGATTGGCTGACGGCCGGCAGGGCGCCTTCCCCGCGCAGCGGGCGGCCCGCTGCAAACGGTCGCACCTGCCCGCAGATCCGCGTGGATGAATCCCCCTTGAGCACAACTTGTCGTCGCCACACACGTTATACCGTGGGGCGCACAGGCTGCGGCTTGCCGGGGTGAGGATCGACTTGAGCACGCTCGAAGACAAAACCTTCATATGGCTGGTCATCGCGATATCGCTGGCGTTCGCGTGGATCCTCTGGCCGTTCTACGGCGCGGTGTTGTGGGGAACGGTTCTGGCGATCGTGTTCGCGCCGCTGTACCGGCGATTCTGCGCCTCGATGCGGCCGACCTTGGCCGCCCTCGCCACGGTGGCGGTTATCGTGCTCATCGTGATCCTGCCGTCGACGCTGGTCATGGCCTCCCTGGTGCGGGAAGCCTCCAGCGTCTACGCGATGTTCAAGTCCGGAGAAGTGAATCTCGCCGGCAGCTTTCAGCACGTGCTGGATGCCTTGCCGGCATGGGCAGTCGGCCTGCTGGACCGCTTCGGACTGACCGACCTGGCCGGGATACAGGAGGTGTTGTCGGCCGTTCTGGGGAGGGCCAGCCAGCTCATCGCCACCCAGGCCCTCAATGTCGGTCAGGCCACGTTCGAGCTCGTGGTCAGACTGTTCGTCATGCTCTACCTGCTGTTCTTCCTGATTCGTGATGGAGACCAGCTGTTCAGGATCATCAAGGATGCGGTGCCGCTCCGGGCCGAACAGCAGCGCGTGATCTTCAGCAAGTTCGCCACCGTCGTGCGCGCCACGGTCAAAGGCACCATCGTCGTGGCCATCCTGCAGGGAGCGCTCGGCGGCCTGATGTTCTGGTTCCTGGGCATCCGCGCGGCGCTGTTATGGGCCGCGCTGATGGCGCTGCTGTCGCTGCTGCCCGCGGTCGGCGCCGCGCTGGTCTGGTTCCCCGTCGCGCTCTATCTCCTGGCGACCGGCGCCGTCTGGCAGGGGCTCGTTCTCATCGCCTTCGGCGTCCTCGTCATCGGCCTGGTGGACAACCTGCTGCGCCCGATGCTGGTCGGCACCGACATCAAGATGCCCGACTACGTGGTGCTGCTGTCCACGCTCGGCGGCATCGAGATCTTCGGCATGAACGGAATTGTGCTGGGGCCGTTGATCGCGGCGATGTTCATGGTGGTCTGGGATATTCT